>NZ_CAMFKM010000006.1 GCF_945957355.1 uncultured Reyranella sp.
TCAAAATCACCCAAGGACTCTGGCATCAGCTGGATGAGAGACTGGGCTCACAGCAGCGTCATAGGCTTTGTCGGCGATAACCTGATGGGCTGGAAGGCCGCGAATCAAGTCGCATGCCGGTGCCATATCGTTTTGTTGCGCCGGTCCGAGCGCGAAGCGGACCGGCAGGCCGAGCGTATCGACTACCGCGTGGATGCTGCCGAAGCCCCCCCCCCGCGCGAGCGCCCGAGAGCCTGGGCTTGCGGCCCCCCCCTTTTACGCCGCCCGCTGGCGGCTCGCGCATTGGCGCGTATCACAAGTGGCGTCGATCGAGAGCCATTCCAGATCGCGATCTGCCCGCGACGGCCTCGAATATTCGATAAATGACACCGGCCTCGATCCATCGATAGTACGCCGCTTGGCCGTCTGGTAGGGACCAAACCGATCTTCAGGGAGGTCGCGCCAACGGGCCCCAGAGAACGCCACCCACAGCACTGCATCCTGAAAACGACGACCATCACTGCGTGGACCGCGCTTACCCTTGCGACCGCCAGGCACGAACCGCTCCAGTCGTGCCCACTGATCGTCCCTCAACACTTCGCCTTCCACGCCAGCCTCTCCAAAAGCCAGCGTTGAATCAGAATTGCCGTCCGAAGGCTATCCTCAAATTGTCACCACAGCCTAGTGATTTACGGCGTGGACAAAAGGTCGAGCCTGCGTCGCATGGCGATTATCTTGTATGCAAACGAAATAGAGTCGTTTGGGCCGTCATTTCGAAGCTTCGGGCAACCCCACTTCTTTTCGTTACTTACCACGGAGCAAAGGATAGTTCCCACAATTTTCCTCCCGACAGCGTCGCCCGTGATCTATCCGTTATCCTGAGAAGTCAGTCAGGCACCCTGATCGCAAATCACCGTCTAGATAGGCTCCGATCCCCGAAAGCTACGGCTAGAGCTTTGCTTGTGCGCGAAATGCCGTATATCCGTATCGCCCATCGCGTAGACCTGTGCGATCTCCCTGAAGCCGAGCTCCTGCAGCTTGATGATCAAGGCTCTTTGCGACGGCAAATCCCGCACTTCGCCAAATCGCGACAGATCAATGATTAGATGGTCAAAAAAGCGTAAAGACCAGATAACATTGTCGATCGCTTCCATCATCAGATTGCTGGTGACGTTGGTGGAGACGAACACAGCCTCACCGCTGATATCGGTCCGGTCGAGCTGGAAGACATTCGGGAAGAAACCACGGAGCAGAGACAGTTGGGTGGTATTGAAACCTTGTCGCGACATCTCGGCAGTCAGCGCAGTAGCCGCTTCGTAGCGACCCGCATCAGACTCGAAACCTACTGTTCGAAATCCGCTCACGGCTAGGCACAGGCTGAGTTCACCGAAGCCTATGCCAAGCTCGAAAAACCGCGCCTGCCTCAGAAAATGAGCGCGGCTGTAGTCAACAATCGCCATGTCGGATGCGACGAATAGCGGGCCGTTTGGCAACCTCGTCGTGTAATAATCACCTGCGGCGCGTCTATGGTCGGGGCTTGCCTCGACCCATTTCATCAGCCAGGCGATTGCGGCCTGTTCAAATGAGCCAAAGTCGGAGCGTGGCAAGGGCTCAGGTGGGGGACTCGGCCGTGGCGACGCCAGAGCCTTTGACTGGGGCACGTCGAGCCCTGGCGACGTGGCATTTGTACCGACAACGAGTCGAGAATTGTCCGATTGGCTCACGCCAACAACGTTGATGACGCCGAAAGGGGCAATGTTGGCGCGATCGTCGATCTCGCGAAAGGCATCCCTCTGTCCTAGAGCGACAGCCGTCCTGATCCTGGCCGAGTACACCGTAGGCGGGGCAAACAAGATTTTGGCCAGAACCGGCGCCAGCTCGAGAAACGCGATGAAGGCCTTGATTAGATATGACATCTGCGTGAATGCTGACCCTCTCACTGGATCGTGGCGGAGCTCATCCATAACGCCCAAGCGAATGATGGGATCGTCACGCAAAGGGCGGTACACTCCATCTCGCCTCAGCTGCGCTTCATAGTCAGCAACTAGAGCAGGTCTCCGAGCTTCGAAGGCGGCCAACTCGGCACGCAGCGTCTCAAGTTCCTTGTGCCGGGTATTGACGACCTCACCTTCAGCTCGCCGCTTGGCAAGCTCGCTGGCCTTACCATCCAATTCGGTCGCTCTGGCGCGAAGAGTGTCAGCCTCCCTACGCAGCTTGTCGTTGGCGTCACGTATCTCGCGAACTGTAACAACCAGATTGTAGCAAAGGCTTGGCGCTTCGCAGCCAGGTCGACCTGTGCGATAGGGCTTGTCCTTGAGTCCATAACGCTCTGCGTAAATGTCCTCATTCAAAGCCCTTATCCGTTTTTCGTTGTCTGTGAGCGTGCTGTCGATTGTCGCAATCCGGCTGCGTGCGTCCGCAGAATCCCGCCGGAGGAGATCGTACTCATCCTGATCGATATGAGAGGCGAAGCCCCTTTGCAGCACGGCTAGCTCGCCTTCCAATCGGCTGACGACGGCACGCTGCGCAGTGCCTTTCTCATCGAGGCCTTTTTCGAAATCGGCGACCCTTTGGCGGTACGGGGCATTTTGGGAAAAGTTATCGACAGCCATCCTTTCACGAATGGCCCCGTCAAACACGGCAAGCTCAGCAAATACCGACAGCGTGTAGGCTATGGCGAGTGAGATGAGCAGACGAAACGACAACCTCCAGAAGGGTCGCGCAAAAGCCACCAAGCGGCGCCATGACGTACTGTGATCACGATCGAACCCACGCGCTTCGTGAAGCAAAGAGACCGTGAACCAATCGAACTGAAACAACGCACGATCGAACGTCGTGACGACAGCTGCAACCATGAAGGCCACGAAGAGACGAGCATAGATTTCGCCGAGGAAATAGCCGATCGAGTAGTAGGCGAGGCCAAACACCACGACGAAGTTCAGGAGCAGGGAAAATCCGAGCTGGGCCGCCCACACCCGATCGGTGGCCGGGCAGTCTTCCAGCATTACTGGGTCCACACCGGCGATCTTGCAAAAAACTGCCCGCACTCTCCCGCTCCTCCATCCTTCCTCACCAACAGGCGGACCTTCGGCTTGAGCACATCTGCTGGAGGGACCTCTCATAACGGCAAGCGTTCGGAACGGCCCTCTTGGTCATGCCCTTCTTATCGGTCAATCGGCCACAAGCTCCACTATCCACCAGAGACTACGCTCCGGATGAGCCTGCCGCGCCCTCATCGGAATTTGAATTGCAGCGTTGAGCACGCCGGCGCGATATCCACACCGTCCCTGGTCATTCCCGGCGAGCGGTGCCGGCCCGTGCGCGTCCAAAGTGCGGGGCTCGGGGAGTAGTGTAATTGGAGAACAGCTCAGTCAACGGGGTTAGTCCAGGTTCGAATCCTGATTCTCCAGTCAGTTCAGGGCAACCCGTCGCATTCATTCTGCTATTGTCTTGCATTTCCTACTCCACGGTCACGCTCTTGGCGAGGTTGCGTGGCTGGTCGACATCGGTGCCTTTGGCTACGGCGGTGTGATAGGCCAGTAGCTGTACCGGAACGCTGTAGAGGATCGGCGCTACCACCGGATCGATCTTGGGTAGGCTGATCGACGCGGCAGCCTGGGCGCCCAGGCGCGCGTTGCCCGCAGCATCGCTCAGCAGCACCAGTTTGCCGCCGCGGGCCTTCACCTGCTCGAAGTTCGAGGCGATCTTGTCAAACAGCGCGTCGCTCGGTGCCACGACGACGACGGGAACGGCCTCGTCGATCAGCGCGATCGGACCGTGCTTCATCTCGCCGCCGGCATAGCCTTCAGCGTGAATGTAGGAGATCTCCTTGAGCTTCAACGCGCCTTCCAGAGCGATCGGAAAGGACAGGCCGCGTCCGAGATAGAGAACGTCGCGCGCCTGCGAGAGGACATCCTCCGCGATGCGCTTGTACTGCTCTTCCATGTTCAGCGCTTCGTTGACATGCGCCGGCAACTCGATCAGGGCGTTGGCCAGTTGCGCCTCGTGATCTTTGGCCAAAGCGCCACGTGCCCGCCCCGCATCGATCGCCGCAGCGAGCAGCACGGCGAGCTGTGTCGTGAAGGCCTTGGTCGAAGCGACGCCGATTTCCGGCCCCGCCAGTGTCGGCAGCACGACATGCGATTCGCGCGCGATGGCGCTTTCCGGGACATTGACCACCGACAGGATCGTCTGTTTGTGAGCCTTGGCATAGCGAAGCGCCGCCAGCGTATCGATGGTCTCACCTGACTGGGAGATGGCGATGCATACGCCGCCATCCGGCAAGGGCGGCTCGCGGTAACGCAGCTCCGATGCAACCTCGACTTCGACTGGCAGGCGCGCCAGCTTCTCGAACCAGTACTTTGCCACCATGCCGGCGAAGCAGGCCGTGCCGCAGGCGGTGATGGTTAGCCGCGGGACCTTGGCCCACTCGAACGGCAGTGCCGGTAGACTGACCGAGCGAGTTGTGGGATCGAGATAGGTGTGCAACGTGTCGCCGATCACGCCGGGCTGTTCGTAGATCTCCTTCAGCATGAAATGGCGGTGATTACCCTTGCCCATCATGGCACCCGAGATGCCGCTCTGGCGAATCTCCCGTCGCACTTCCTTGTCGCCCTGGAAGATCCTGGCGCTGTTGGCATCAAGCACGACCCAGTCGTCCTCCTCAAGATAGGTGACGCACTTGGTAAACGGGGCCAGAGCCAATGCATCAGTGCCGATGTACATCTCCCCTTCGCCGTAGCCCACCGCCAGCGAACTGCCGCGCCGGGCGCCGATAAGCGTATCGTGGCGACCGCTGAACAGAGCAACGAGGGCGAAGGCGCCGCGCAGGCGCTCCATCGCTTCGGCCATTGCCTTTTCCGGCGGCCACTGACGCTCCAGATAGGAGGTGAGCAGCTGGGCCACGACTTCGGTATCGGTATCGCTGTCAAAACGACGTCCGTCGGCCAGCAGTTCGTCCTTGAGTTCCTGGAAATTCTCGATGATGCCGTTGTGCACGACAGCGACACGCTCCGTGGCGATCGGATGGGCATTACGCTCCGAGGGCTGGCCGTGGGTCGCCCAGCGCGTGTGGCCGATGCCAATCGTGCCGGCCAGAGGCTCGGCGCCGAGCCGCGCCTCGAGGTTGACAAGCTTGCCTTCGGCGCGCCGGCGATCGATGTGCCCGTTGACGAGAGTGGCGACGCCGGCCGAGTCATAGCCGCGGTACTCAAGGCGCTTCAGCGCCTCAACCAGCAAGGGTGTGACCGGTGCCTTGCCGATGATGCCAATGATGCCGCACATCTTCCCATCCCCCAGTCCCGCTGCACGGGCAGCTCTTACGCACCTGATAGCTACCACAAGTGTGACATTCGCCATACCGCAGCAACTTCAGGCCCGGAGCATCCCTTTCCGGCCGTGCCCGGAGCCAACGTGCCCCCGCTTAGGTTGGGACAGCGACATAGGGTCACTCCAGGCATCTACCATAGTGTCTGGCCTCCAAAAACCCCGCAGAGTTGCGTCCATTACGTTCAACGCGGCAATGATCGGGACCGAAGAAGACCGCACTGACGGCCACTCTGAAGTGGCACTTTCGGCCCCCGCCATGTGGGAAAAGTGGCTCGGCATATGGACCGCAACTCTGGGGGAGATCGACAACCGCCTCAGTGTGCCGCGCAGTCTGGCGCACGTCCCAAGTGCTGTCCGGCAGATCGCAGTCAACCGAACCTCAATTTATTTCGGCTTTTGAGATGGATAATAACAATATCGAATTTGATCAAATATTCCACCTGATAACGACGAGTCTGTGCGTTATAACCCTGCCACATTCTGGGGATGGGCATGAAATCAATCCATTTAATAGCGGGCGCGCGGCCGAATTTCATGAAAGTCGCTCCGCTCTGGCATGCACTCAACAAGGAAACCTGGTGCAAGCCCGTGCTTGTGCACACAGGGCAGCATTATGACGCGATGATGTCGGACGTCTTCTTTTCGGACTTGGGGTTGCCGGCGCCCGACTTTCATCTGGGGGTCGGCAGTGGTAGCCACGCGCAACAAACGGCGGCTGTCATGACGGCCTACGAAGAGCTTTGCCGGCAGACCGCACCAGACAATGTCGTTGTGGTTGGCGATGTCAATTCGACCATGGCCTGCGCCATCGCCGCCAAGAAACTCCACCTTCAGGTCTCTCACCTGGAGGCTGGGTTGCGAAGTTTCGATCGGACGATGCCGGAGGAGATCAATCGGTTGCTGACGGATGCGATTTCCGACCTGTTGTGGACGCCCTCGCCCGATGCCGACGAGAACCTTGCTCGTGAGGGAATTCCGGCCAGCCGGATCGACCGGGTTGGCAACATCATGATCGATAGCCTGGTCATGATGCAGGGCGCTATCGAAAAAGCCGAGATCGCCAAGCGTTTGGGCCTAGAGAAGAAGAACTACGGCGTAGTCACTCTTCACCGCCCAATCAACGTCGACACAGTGGATGCGTTGGATGCAGCCTTGTCGGCTATTATAGAGGTATCATCCTCCCTGCCGCTCGTCTTCCCCATGCACCCACGCACGAAGGCTCGGGTGGAGGAATTTGGACTGACCAAGAAGCTTCAACAAGCGGCGACGGTTAAGGTCTGCAGCCCCCTTGGCTACGTCGATTTCATGAGCCTCCTTTCGGATTGTGCGTTGGTGATCACCGACTCCGGCGGCATCCAAGAGGAGACCTGCTATCTCGGAATTCCCTGCATCACTGTGCGTGAATCGACTGAAAGACCGGTGACGGTTGCCTCGGGCTCCAACCGATTGGCTCAAATGACGGACCTTACGAACCTTGCTCCCCAAGTCGTAAGCGCCTGGAAGAGTGGCCATGCTGGTCGTACCATTCCGGACCGCTGGGACGGCAAAACTGCTGACCGAATTGTCGCGTCGCTCAAGCGTGCTCTGAGTTGATCTTTTACTTGTCTACGGCACCGTTTGTAGAGCCATCTTGCGCGGGGGCTCGGAACCTATCGGACCGCCCCCAAAAAAGACCTAGCACAATGTCGGGTGTCGATGGCCCAAACTGCTTCGTACGCTCAGCGCACAACTCCAAATATCTGGGCTCCAAGTGTCGAAGTGCACAATAATACGCAGTGCAATACGTAATACTGCGCATCCGCCCCAGCGCCGTCGTCGGCCTGGCGCACATTTCGTCGTCGCGTGCCTCATGCCCTGCCATTATTGTCTTGATATCATCGACGGCAAGGACGCCCAGATCAGACGTCCTTAGAACGATATCGATGGCGCGAGCTTCAAGCCCGAGATGCGCTGTACAGCTTTCACCCGACCCTGTCTTGGAATTGCATGAAACAGGGCCCGTGAGATCCGTTGTTTGCGCACGGCTTACATAAGTACCCTGGGTCGGGTGGTCGCGCATCGTCTGCACGCCATAGTACCCGAGGTTGGGCGCTGGCTTCCCGTCGATCATCCGACGAACTTCGGCTAATTCGGCCCTTATCACCGCCTTGAGGCGTTCGCGATACTTTGGCTCGCCGGTGATACGCGCGAGCAACGCGATTGGTACAGCCATAAGCATGTTGACATTCTTGACATGCCATCCGCGATCACACGGTCCGATGGTCTTGAAATAGAAG
This sequence comes from uncultured Reyranella sp., assembly GCF_945957355.1. Taxonomy (GTDB): domain Bacteria; phylum Pseudomonadota; class Alphaproteobacteria; order Reyranellales; family Reyranellaceae; genus Reyranella. Next base: position 7,584 of record NZ_CAMFKM010000006.1, read on the forward strand.
AAACCGCCGTCGCTGTTGCGCTCGCCGACATTCCAAGTATCATCAATCATGCGACGCGTAGCTTCAAGATACGAGGGTATTCCGGTGACTTCGTAAAGCTCCAACAGAAAGTGGCCGATTCGCGCATTGTCATACATCTCGTCGTCGTAGGGCTTGTTCTTCTCGAGCGAACAACCAACAGCGAACGTCGTGTTGCTCCCATCACCTGGCTGACTCTGACTCCCTTCAATCTTCGACCAGTACCGCCCCCAGCCGTAAGTCCCGTTATGGTTCATATCCGGATAGCCAACGATCGTGTCGGCCGCTTTCCTAGCCTTGTCCAGATAGAGCTGGTTGTTTGTCGCTAGGAAAGCCTCAAGTAGCACTTGGCCGGTGACTGCTACAGTCGAGGCGGCTCTCTCACTGGAGGCAGCTTGCGGCGCATACACATTTGCGATCCTTGAGTACCTCGCGGCACCAGAAAGCGCTCTTTCGCGCAATTCCGCTTCGGTAGCGTCCACACTTTCAGCGGTCGCGCTATAGGTAGCCAGAGCGGAGAGCACAACAGTAATCGTTGCCACTAAGCCCCAGCTATGGTGGTGCCATTTCCATCGGGCGCGTCGTTCTGCGCCTCCAATCAACGTCTCATAGACGATCCGCTTCCACATGGTATTGGCTCACCTACCTCACGCTCCCCAAGTACAAGCAGTCTATTACGCCGACCTTGTTCTTTTGGCGTTGCTGAGCAATCACACACTTCGCTCATCGCTCAGCAAACACAAACGGCTCCGCCTCTTCAGTGCTCCTTACACGGGTTCGCCAAGCGACCTTAGCGTCGACACATTTATTGGATTTCGAACCTAGATAGCTAACGAACGAGTTAATCAAGATTCGCATCGGCGCTCCACTCAGCGATAACGTGTCCCGTCGACTGCTGGCCAATGGTAACGCAGTTTGAACCTGCGTCGTCATCCCATCTAATTTTTCCAGCCTTCATACTGGAATTGATAATAGTATAGCATTGATCGAAATGTAGGGTATTAGTGATCGCAAAGAGCGTCGCAAAGATAACTGGCTTGTTGGAATTGGCATGAAATTGCAGACAGCTTGACGGTATCAAGCTGTTCTGCCTGTCAGATTGCCAGCCTAAAAGTTCTGGCGTTTCTTGCCCTCGGACTATTGCTCCAAGCGAAGGCGCAGCAACCAGACTTGCAACGCAGATTTCAAACGGTGCGCCAGAGTGACCAGCGCGCACATGAGCTCCCTCATCAACCAACTCCCATGGCGAGTCAAAATGAAACCATTGGCGGTAATCATGAGGGGTGCCGGATCGATCATAAAGCCAATCGAGGACAAGCAAAAAATGACCAGGACGCATAATCAAATAGCGCCGATGGCGGATCGCGCGAAAATGGGTCGCGAAACACTCGGTTACGACAAGTTCCCTTTGCTGTCCGGCGTAAACTAAGGCAGATCCCCATGGAGTCACCTTTGTCCTGGGAAAGCTCTGGCTATCGATCTCGACGGTGTTGTGCGCCTTGGTTGTTTCGCAATAGATACGCTTGGGATCGGAGTACCAGAAGCCTTGTTTGTTAAGAGCTGAGCCCACTTCGGTCCGTTCACTGTAAGCATATCGTGCCGGATCGACTAAAATGCTGTGGCCTCTTTCATGCCAGACGAAAGACAAATGATCAGCGTGCTTGTGAACGCGAGAGTGGAAGCAGGCAGTCTGCGCGAGGTATGACGTGTTTTCTGTGCTTTCTTTGACGTTTAGCGGATACAGCCGAGCGAACGCGTAGCCGGCGTCCAAAAAGGCCTTGACTCCTACTGGAGTCTCTTTGCTTTGCCGCAATGTTGCGCGGAGCGTAGGCTCGTCAAAAAAATCAACTTCAGAATCCAAAAAAAGAGAACGAGGATCAGTATCTCCGAAGCAGGCCAAGTTGCCCGTTGGAGTTACCATCCACCCGAGGTTGCGCTCTGCTTCATGTAGAAGAGAGACTAGCTCCGGATCGAGGATCCCGGCCCGCAATGCATTCATGAGAGCGACAGTTACCATGTAATGATACCCGGGGCTGTGCTCCAAGTGGACCATGCTAGCCGAATACTGCTTGCTAACCATTTCTCTGAGACGTTGCCGAGACAAGCTCAGGAATTGCCCGTCGCAATCTAGCTGCGGCGGGAGACGGCGCATGGCGGCAAACTGGTTTAGCGCCTGGAAGAATCCATGATTGGTGGTCGGCCGATAAACTTCCTCGCTACAGAGCACAATGTTATGGAGAATTAAGTGGTCAAACATCCTGTTCAGACGAACGTCAGATATCCCATCAACTCTAGCGCAGACGTCGGCAATGTACGAAAGCCTATGTAGCCTTTGCGCAACAGCCATGTCATACCACCAGCTACCTTCGGCTTCACGGATGGTGTGCTCCGCAAGACACTCGATCGAATCTGTCGAGAAATCTATCGCGCAGGAAGACATCCAATCCTCTGCCATAGCGACCGCGGCATCGAAATATTCCCACGAGCGACTCGCGTCAAAAGCAGTAAGTAAGCGCTGTATTGGCATCCAAGCGTGGAGATGGAATTCGAAAGAACGGGAGTGCCCACTCCATTTCAAAGGGGGACAGACTGAAGCAATCTTTCCACCCGGGAGGGACCATCCGTTCTTGAGGATATGGTCAGCGGTTGCAGTAGCCGAAATCATCGATGGCTTTGGGCTGATCTCAAGATAGGCGAATGGCCTCAAGGCGCGAGATGCAATCGACTGACGGACCGCCCCATAATGACGCCGCAGATCGAGCCAGTGTGCGTCCAGCGCACCAAATTTCAGACTTGCAGACAATTCAGTGCACCAATGTCCTAAACTAGATCAGTTCAATATCCCATTGCAGGACGCATGGTCTATCACCATTGAACGCGTCCGTGGGATTGCGATAGCTGAAGAACCGGCCATCAAGACTAGCTTTGCTAGCTTTGGAATACGTGAAGCCGGTCGGGTTAGGCCTAAAGTTGTCAATTCGAGCTACTTCGATTGGCTTGTCCATCTCGTCCTTGAACAGCGCTACGACTTGTGGATTGAGTGGGAACCTTCCTCGGTTGGCTTCGGTGATGAATAGGTATGCTTGGCCAATGTCGACGATTGATCTGACGGGGTGACCGACATAACCCAATTCCTCTAATTCGAGTTGGTCAGCCTTCGTTGATCGATAAATCCTAGAACCAGCTCGTTTCTGAAGCTCGACGCGAGGGTCGCTCTCTAGGGTGCCGCCGAGCAAATCGTCACTTCCCCAGATCATGTGGTCTGAGCCGATTACAATATCAGTATACCGGAATGCCGCTTGATGACGCTTTCTATACATCAAGGGCAGTTTAATGCTCGGGGCCGGATTGGTAACGTCTATCCACGAATCGCCGTCATCGGTCGAGCGCCAGACTCGGGATTCTTCTGCACGGTCGCCCGAACTAAGCCACCAAGTGCCGGGGAAAAAAGGGTCTGCTTGCAAAGTGTGAAAATGGCGAATGATTTCTGGAGCGCCTTCGAATACTACATGCCACGAACGGCCTCCGTCCCGTGATCGGAAGACTCGATTGGCATTCATGAGTGGGCGCCACTTAGCAACGTCATCCCGATAAGCAGGTAGATACTTCGCTTGGTTATCGTGGTACTCCGCAAACATAATTGTATTCCCGCACTGATCAATGGACGCTCGACCATGCCAGCGAGCCTCTGGGTCGTCGCTCGCTTCAATCACTTTCCAGTCCTTGTCGAAGAGAAAGACTGTGGCCCTAAGTGGATTGGTTCTTTTCGACGTGTCGACCTCAGAGGTACTTGGAAGGCATTGAACGATGTGATTGCCGTCATCAGTCGTGAAGCAGTTGTAGAGAAGTCGCTTCTCGACGTCTGGGATGTTTACGACTTCCCAAGAGTGGCCATTGTCTTTGGACTCAACAATCTTAGATCTTCCAGTAAGGATCACGTGCGGCGTCGAACTCTTCATTGTGCGACTGTAAACGTGCTCTCCGAAATAGGTTCCACTCGCTCCATTGGGCAGTTGCGGAACGGTCAGCTTCATTGTCATCATAGATGGCGGCTCGGCTCGGCCATGATTGGGATTTAAAGCGCGTTTCAGCGGGCTCCCGAGAGTCTTGCTATTTGGGAGCTGCCCAACAACGACTCTTCCCGCCGCTCTATTGACGCCGGACTTAATCCCTATAAACCAGTCACTGCGCTCCCCGGACGCTTCGTCCCAAATACTTGTGTGGCGCGCTTCGAAACCAACACGTTCCATCGCTCTTACAAAGGTTTCCCGCCCGACCTTGATGCTGACCATGCCAGATTCTTCCGGCACATAGTTAAAGTAAGTTTCGGTGCGTCGGATCACACTTTGAACAGTAGCAGGCAGGTCACCATCGACGAGGCGATACCCGCCAACGTAGGTAAAAAATAGTCCACCGGGCGCGATGACACGGAAGCACTCTTCCAATGCCTTATCGACCTCCACAAAATAGTCAAAAAGCAAAATCGAAAAGACCCCTGAAAAAAAGTCGCTGGGGAAGCGCGATAGATCCCGCGCGTCGACGCCTTCGATATGGTCGACGCCATAGTTTCCGTACAGACTTACAGACGTGAACTTGGCGAACGTGGCTCCCAGAGCTTTCTTTTCTGCGGCCGTCATGGCGAACGCGAGGAGTGGCTTTTCGGTCGCAAGACTCTTGGGTAATCTCAATCTCACGAATCGCTCTAGCACGATGGGAAGGCTCCGAGTGCGTGCTGGTGAGTTGCAATGAGGACAATGGCCCTTTCGATCCATTCTCGTTATCGGCTTGGCGCAAATTGTACACACAGTACGACTCGACATTGCTTGCTTCCTTAAGCTCAAATCCAGTATTCGGATGTGACAATCGTGAGGCTGGCACGTCACGCCAAGCGTGGCGTGTTTGGCAAATATCTATGCTCCACAATCGCTTTAGTTTCGCCTACGGTGGCCAAAGATTCAAGCAGTGGACAAGTTGCTATATCGGAATCGACAAAGGCATGCTTGCCTGAACAGCATGAGATCGACTTCCCAGTGCCCAAAGGCGTGCTGGGTTTGGCCCTCGGGCAGCGTGAAGCGATGAGAACACGGCCTTTTATCGGGCGGTCGAGAGATCGGCCGGAGCGCCGACGGCGTCGGCGTTTGTATCTCGCCCTGGGCGGGCAGCGACGCCACGAGCCGTAGTTCGCGCGGCGGAGTTGGTCGTAGATGGAGCGGTAGGTGCTCTCGTGGCGGATGCGGGTCGCGGCCTTGATGCAGGCCAGCCAGCCGGTGATCGGCTCGGGTGACCGGCCACTGCTGAGGCGCTTGAGCACGAGGTCGCGCAGCTCGGCATTGCGGTCCAGGCGTGCCCCTCCCCTTCCAACGCCGCGCGGCGGACTGCTCCTGGGCGTAGGCCGGCTTATAGCCGATCTGCTTGCCGCTATTGCGCTTCAGTTCCCAAGAGATGCTCGAACGGCGAGCGATTCAGAGCTGCCGTGATTTGGTGGATCGAATGGCCAGCCTGCTGTAGCTCGGCAATCTTGCAGCGCTCTTCCAGGCTGAGCTGGCCGTATAGTTCGCGCTTTTGGCGGCGGTCCTAAGCGTCCTTCGCTATGCTTGAGATAGCAATTTTTCGCTTACTCACATCGTGTGCCATTCTCCCTCGATAGCCCTGCGCAAGTCGAGGCGCTCGTCGAGGCCCGGCTCTTGCCGCCATTCTGGCGCCGGCGGCACGGGCCGCAACAGGAACGCCGCCCGTCCCACCCACGTCGGCCATGGTCGAGCGATCGAGGGTGATCCCCTGGCGGGCGTAAATCTGAGCTTGGCGATACAACGGCAGGGTGATCGGTGAACTTCGATACCAGCACATGGGCCACGGTCGCCTCGGTCGGCAGCCCGCCTTTGATCAGCCGGGCCGGTGCCGGCGCCTGCTCGGCATCCTCCAGTGCAAGCTCGAGCTGGTCCTCGGGCAGGCTCTCAGCCCGCCGACCGAAGAGTCCCACCAAATTCGATATCGATCGCTGCCGAGCTGACCACGACCGACGCGAAGCCCAGCCGTTCAGTGCTCGTCATAGCGCCGCCGCTGCGCGCTTGCCGCCGCCACGTGACCAACTGCTGCGCTGTCAGGCCGTGGCGCCGAGCCACCGCGCTGACCAACGCCCTCCCTGCCAGGCCCTCTGCAACGATCTGCGCCTTATGCTCGGCGCTCCACGCCCGACGCCGGCCGGCCCCAGTGAAGATCTCCAGCCGTCGCGCCGGCTCCGACTTGGCCATAAGCTCTGTGTCCGACATAGGTCCAACTCCCATGACCTCCTCGCCGGACACTCCCTCACTGCCTCGCCTCAGAGCAACGTGGACATCAAACAGCGCTTACGTTCTCAGACCGCGGCCTTGAGTTTGGTGACGTCGGCCTAGGCCCAGTGTCGCAGTTCATGGAGTCGGCGTTGCGGATGGCCGTCGACAATGCAGGTGATGGCGTCGGCCAGGTAGCGGTACACTCGACATCGATCAGCTTGCAAGCCGCGATCAGCGAGGCATTCTGGCCCGATGTTCGGCGCCGCTGTCGGAGCCGCGAACAGGGTGTTCTTACGAGTCTGCACGCTTGGCCCGGAAAGTAAATCGCCCCGCAGAATGCGGTCGGCGCCCATTGACTCGCATATCAAGGCGGTCAGTCACTCCATGCCCTTGCGGATCAACCGGCGTGGCCGACATCGTGAGGCAGACCGTCCCATTCCGCCCAATCACGAGTGTGCCTTCAACGCCCGGATCACTGCCGATACCATCGATGTCCTGGCGCAGGCGTCGTCGCCGAACCGCAACCACACGTTGCCGATCTCGAGTTCGATCGTCGCCACGGTGCGCGCCCTACTGCCAGCGTTGCTGAAGCGTTGAGGGCACCTCTACACCGGGGCACAAACTGCGGTCCCGCTTGCTCGCTCGGCTGACGCGCCTCGCGGCGCCGGCTGCCGCGGCGTCAGCCCATGTCGGCGCGCGACCACCGACACCTATGCTCCCGCCTAGGGTCTCCTCAACGATCCGTGGCTTGTCATGCAATGTCCACCAACGACGTCTCCTGGCACCGCCGATCACCTTGAGCGCCGAGCCTCCGGACTCAAGCTTAAGCGTAGGTTCAGGTCTAGACATAACCCAATCTCAATCTCACTGCAGGGACAGCACAGTAACAAGACAGAAATCCGACCGAACATCGCTTATGCCTTTTCGACGTATGCGCCGGATCCTCTGCCACCAGCAAGCACCGCGCCGTGATTCAGCTCTCTCAGGCCGCCGGGTCTTCGTCAACCTCCGTCCGCAGCCAGCGCACCGTCTTGATCGCCGCCAGATGCAGCTCCGCCAGCCGCCCGACACACTACGGGGCCGAACGGCTGCTCGCCAGCGATTGAATTTCATGCTGTCGATAGCCAACAAACGCAAATCTACCGAGCCGGGGTCGATCAGACCAGTCAACGACTGCGACAGCAGCTCGCCCAAGCGCGGGCCCTGCCGAGTCCCCGAGGCTAGTTCGTGCCAAGCCAGCTGCAACTGAGATTGTGGCCCGCCGCTACCGCAATTGATCGCCTTGGCAGTCGAACCCAAACTGTAGTAGCTTCAACACTCTAGCGCAGCCCCCGAGCCACCTGCGGCAAATCCTAAGCAGACGGGAAGACCATGGCGTACGAAGACTTTGTCAAGCTCTATGCGGCGGATGTGAAGAGCACTCCGGAGAAACTCCTTGACCAAAAGCCGCTCAGTTTTCCGATGAGCACCCTCGTGCGCGGCGAAGCCCTCATCGAGACGGTTGCCCGCACGATTGACCTCGACTTCAAGGGAAAACGGGTGCTCGACGTTGGATGCGCGTACGGTGGGTTCTCCATTGCAATGGCCAAGGCCGGAGCCAAGGTAAGCGGGATCGATATTAGCGCCAAATTCATAGAATACGCGAAGGCGAACGCGCTCAACACCGCTGAGATCGAGTTCAATGTGCTCGACGCATCGAGTATCGACGTACGCAAGACATTCAAGAAAGGATCGTTCGACTTTGTACTCCTGAACGATGTACTGGAGCACATCTACGACACGGCCAGCTTAGTCGCGAACCTCGACTGGCTGTTGAGTGATACGGGCATGGTCTTTTTCAAAGTGCCCAATGGCTTTTCGCCCCGCTTCGTCCTGAGCGAAGGCCATCGCCGGATTTTCGGCCTGACGGTCCTGGATCCAGACTGCTGGTTTTATCTTTATCCTAAGCGCGCGTCGATATTCTACAGGCCTCTCAGCCATTTCCAGGCGATCTTCAGCCACTTCGGCCTATCGCAAACGCTGCTCATCGACGAAGAGCGCGTATTTGCGCGCATGCCCCAGCGAAAGCTCAAGGAACAGATCAAAGAGATTTTTGCCAAGGCACGGAATCTCGAGCATCCTGACCCCGTCTTTAAGACCTATTTGAGGCAGGGCATCCTGCGGTTCCGCAATGAATTCTTCTACGATGTCGAAAACAACACGCCTGAATTCGTACAATATAAGTACGGATCCTATTTTTTCACAGGCTTCTTTGCCAGAAAGAGTACAAAATTGAAGGCGCTCACATCGACTCGGGCCATTCAAGGTTTTGGCGTGGTCACGGAGAGGGCGAGCGCGGAGGCAGCCGCGGCGGCCTGACTAAAGGCCTCGGCGCACAAGCGTCCCGCATCAAATGACTGCACAAGGTCGCAGGGGTGGCCGCTCATTAGCCTTAAGCACGGCATTTGATCTATGTGGCCGTTTGAGTGCCTAGAAGCACTTAATAATGCTTCACAGCCAGACTTTGAGGCCTGCGAGTCGATGGTTGACACCGGCTTCGCAAGGGATGGCTATGTTCTGAACAGTCTCCGTCCACCTATCCCCTGGGACAATTATCCGCGGCCATTTCGGTTTCACCTGCACGCATGGGATCCCATCAATGACCTCCTGGCCACTCACTCCCGCTTAAACAGCCAGGCCTGCCTGGAGGCTGCAGCGGCGTACGCTTTCGATTGGCTCAAGAGATATCAGGCTTCCGCCTTCGCCAAAGGCCCGGCAGAAATCGCTTCCGAACAGGCGCGCAATCCGGAGAATTTCGCTTGGTATGACATGGCCGTTGGCATGCGCATCTACCGGCTCGCCTATCTTGCTGAGGTCATCATTCGCGGCAGTTTGCGCCCTGCCGAAGAATGCGAGCTGTTACTGCAGTCACTTCGGTTTCACCATGAAATACTCGCCGATCCATCAATCTTCCGAGGGCATACGAACCACGGGCTTTATCAAGCTCTTGCCCAGTTGGCGGCCTCCCGTCGACTGAACGATCTGCTGCCTTCCGGCCATTTCCAGGCGCTCGCCCAGGAGCGGTTACGCAAGTGCCTGTCCGAGCACTTTTTCGCAGATGAAGGCGTCCATGCAGAGCATTCGCCAGGCTACCACCGCATGGTCCTAGGCTCCCTTCTCGGAGCGTCGGAAGCGGGCTTACTGGAAAAGAACCAGGAACAATTTCTCGCACGCGCGGAACGGGCCCTGATGTGGATGATCATGCCGAACGGGTCGCTGGCTCCGTTCGGTGACACGGATCATGGATCCATCCGACAGGATCAATCCCTGGCCAGACAGTATCAGGATCCCTATCTATGCCATGCTCTCACGGCCGGGGCATCGGGGGAACCTCCCCCATCAGGCGTACAGGCTTACAAGACAGCAGGCTATGCCTTCGCCCGCATCTACTCTCGTGAAGGAGGCGCGAATCCAGCGAAAGCGTCCTACCTCGCCCAGCTCGCGGCATACCACTCCCGCGTTCATAAGCATGCCGACCATCTCACCTTCGTCTGGTCGGAAGGCACGGTGCCCATCCTCACTGATCCTGGCCGCTTCGGTTATTTGGGCCGCACGACCCGGGGCGACGGGCTATACGAGCAGGGTTTTTGGTATTCCGATCCCCGCCGGGTGTATGTCGAATCGACCCGAGCACACAATTGCGTCGAAATCGACGGCCGCAGCCATCCACGTCTGAAGACAGCGGTCTTCGGATCGGCGCTTGCTCAAGCAGACGTCCAGGATGGGCTTGTCGTATTCGACAGTAAGATCGTGCTGCGCCCTTCCTTGGTGCATCGTCGTACCTTGATCCTCGCACCAGGAGAGTTCCTTATTGTCGTCGATTGGCTTTTTGATCGGAGAGGCGCTTCGCACGATTTTCGTCAGTGGTTTCAGCTGGCGCCCGGTTGGTCAGTAAATCGGGTCGGCGAAGGTTACGAGGGTCAGTTCGGTGACGTTACGCTGCATGCAGTAGACCTACTGGGCGCATCAGCACCGAGTGAGGTCATGGTTGGACAAAACGAGCCTTCGCAGGGCTGGACGTCGGTCGAGGCAGGTTCGTTGACCCCCTCCCCGAGCTTCCATTTTGCACGCTGTCAAAGCGAACGGTCGACATTTGCGACACTATTCTCGCTGAATGGGCGCCCGGACCGCGACCCTATGACGCGGACCAACAGCTCCATTTCTCGCGCAGTTCTTGCATGGCGCACACCGGCTGGCGCGGTTCAGTTAGACTTGGCACGAGGTGAGCAGCTCACCGTCAAGCGAAGAAGCCGCGGTCAAAATGTCTCACAAGGCACGGAGTTGATCTGATCTACTTGCGTGCCAGTTTTAATCTTCGGGGCGCCCTGCAATATTATTGTTTGGATCGGGGCATATCCTCTTCAAGAGGCGACGCGTGCGGCAGTTCTGCCAGCGGCAAATAAGAGCCGTGGGACAGGGCAGATTGCGAGCGAACAGCGAATTGAATTGATAGTTTTCACTTAATCGATAGAAAACATTTTGCTCTTTACAATAGAATTGAGCATCGACTGAGAAACAGAACCTTGGGGATGAGAGTTCATGGCGTATTCTGACTTTGTTAAACTTTACGCGTCGGAGAATAAGCGCAGCCCGGATGATTTACTCACTGAGCGTCCCTTGGGCTTTGCAATGGCCGCTAACGACCGAGGCGAAGCAATGGTCGGGAAGCTGAAGCAATGGTCAGGGATCGAACTTTCGGGAAAGCGCGTTCTCGACATAGGTTGCGCCTATGGCGGCTTGTCTATCGCGTTGGCCAATGCCGGCGCCTCTGTGGTGGGAATTGAAGCAAATCCGAAATTGCTCGCCTACGCTGAGGCAAATGCCTTTGGCACAGCCCAGCTCGCCCTTTCGTCAGCCGACATATCGACGATTTCCATCCGTCAAAAATTTGAACCTGGCTCCTTCGATCTGATTTTCCTGAATGACGCTCTGGAGCGGCACTTCGACATCGACACATTAGTGAGTAACGTAGGCCACCTGCTGGCTGCCGACGGCGTTGTCCATTTCCGGACCGCAAACAGCAACTCCACGCGGTTCATTCTGTCGGACGGTCACAAAAAGGTATTCGGGCTGCCCCTGATCGAGCCCGACTTGTGGCACCATTTGAACCAGAAGCGGGCTGCCATCTACTATCGGCCGATAAGCATATACCTCGCGATGTTCCAATACTACGGGATGTCGAATCACGTCTTCATCGACGAGGAGCAGGCGATCATGCGCCGAAACGAGCGACGACTCGGCCTTCAGATCAAGGAGATCTTTTCACGGGCACGCGCCGAGGACATCTCGGATGCTTCCCTGAGATCGTCGCTGAGAAAGCAGACCACGAAGTTGCGCGATCGGTACCTATTCGACCTCGAAAAGCACGGTTCCGATTTCGTAAAATTTAAATATGGAACTACGTTTCTTTCAGGTTTCTTCAGTCGGCGCGCTGAAACACTTCAGCTGAATTCTCCAACGTCCGAGCTCGCGGAGTTTGGCCGCGTTGTGCGTACGGCGCCCGCCAATGAGGACATGCCTCTCGCCGACGGACCGTCAGACGCGAGCGGCGTGGCTGAAGGGAAAAGCAATAAAGAAGTCAGCATCGAAAGCGTCGAGGACAGCCTCGGTCGGCGGGTTGGACGGAAATAGACTCGCGAAATACTCAGAAATACGGAGAGCGGAGGTGTCCGCCTCGCTGGCATCTAGCGACGGCGCCAGTTGGCGGTACACTTCGGCGATCACCTCGGGTGCGGTTCGGAAGCGGTTCCAGAGGTTACGAAAGGCCACGATAGGCGGAATACCCAGCGACACGGCATGCCGTCCCATGTTCCTGACGTTGGTCCCTGCAAATGGAAGGCCGAGCCGCACTCCAGCCATCTCACATAGCCGCGAGAGGGAAGCAGGGTCCACGTCCGCCATTTCCTCCCGGCAAGCGAAGCTGTCGAGGCTGCGCAGGCACAAGTTGGGGGCCAGCATGATCGAGGACGCCAGCTCTCCCAGCCGATCGAGCGGCCGGACTTCCCGGCGCAAGGCCCCGGCATTTGAGGCGATCCGCAAAGCCGTCGTCCCGGCACTGGCGCCGCCGGGACTGGCGACGATCTCAATCGTATGGCCGGCCGGCGACCGAGCCAGCTGCGAGATGAACAGATCCAACGGATCCCGAGTCAGGACGGCGCTGAACTCCCGTTGGCTGAACTCCTCTTCCCGCGCTTCCCCTCTTCCCGCGACCATCACGCCCAGTATGGCGCCGATGGCCTCGCCAAGGCGTACAGATCCGATTGTCGGCACGATCAGGCGACGCCGGGCAAAGGGCTGCAGGGCCAGCGCCAGCCAAAGGGTCTCCGTGCCGGGAGATTTCGACCGAACGAAGCCCTCGATCCACAAAGTAGAGCGGGATGGCTTGATGTCGCCCGGTTCCGGTTCCAACCGCCAGATCGTACGGCCGTCTTCGTATACCGCCGGCGACACGATCATCGCGGTGTCGCTCCTTGGATGACGACCGCCGGCAGGTCAGTCTGCCGATGGACGAAGCTACATATATCCTCCGGCCCTATCCCCTCCATCGCAGAGGCTTCGGCCCTGGTGAAGGGTGCCGTTACCAGCCAATAGACAGGCTGCGTGCCCCCCACCCCCCGGGCCGTGTCGGTGCCCACGGCAATGTACCATTCCCAGTCGCGCTGATGGCGAATGATCCTGTAGGCGAGCAAGAGCTCGCGCAGGTTGGTACTCCTCATGGCGATCCGGAACGCATCCGACGAAAGGCCGGATTCCATCGAATCGGTAACTGCTGCCGCCGAGCCGGCAACGACGACCGCAGGCTTAATGGAATGCCTGCCCAGCATCGCCTCGAACGCCGAGAGATTTCGCAAATCAGCGGTCGGTCGACACGAGAGGCAGATCGTTGACGAGAGAATTGTCGCCCCGTCGACGATCTCGATATTGTGCCAATCCGGTTTCATGGCATCGAACAGGGCGACAAGCCTGCCAGCTGAGCGCGGCACGCTGCCAACCACGCGCATGGCACCCGTAGGCCTACCAAGCTCCTGATATACGAGATCGAGCGGCGGCGTGTTCACGTGCACCACTTCGCCGACATCCCTGGCAATTGCCGTACGTTTCTCTACTTGGTCGTTCACCCGTGTCAGATCAAGCGCCCCAACGATCGCGTTGCGGACATTGGCCTGGCCCGCGGCGGCGAGCGCAGAAACGCTGGTGTCGTGGCGGCGGCGAAGAAGCACGTACGAAGAGGTGTGCCGGCATCGAATGCCGCTGCGGATCACCCGCACGGCAAGGTCGTAGTCGGTCCCCCCCTGCGTATCCGAACGATAGGGAAATTCGCGCAGAACCGACGTCTCGTAGCAGCATGCACCATGAGTGATAGCAGCCCCAACGTAGACAATCAGGTCTTCGGTAACGGGCTTCCCTGGCCAATAGTCGAGTTCGAGCCTGGCATTGAAGTTTATCCAACCGCCGTGGCTCAGCTGAACGCCCTGTTCGAAGGAAACCATATGATCGCGCAACCGATTCGGCAGCATGATGTCATCGTCATCGAGAATACAGATGAACTTGGTGGTGCAGAGAGCCGTCGCGATGTTTCGAGCATTTCCCAGTCCGATCTTGCCGACGTTGACATAGGTGACGTTCAGCGACTCGAATTGCCGCACGACCTCTCGAGTCGGGTCCGACGACCCGTCATCGACCACGATCACCCGCTCCGGTCGAACGAGCTGCTTCCGGCAGCTCTCGAGGGCCGAGGCCAGATAATTCGATCGGTTGAAAGTCGCTATGGCAACCGTGATGGGCGCCGTTTCTCGTCGTGTCGGTGACTTGTCCAATGCACGGCTCGATTCGTCAGTCTGCAATCACGGGCGGATAGTCCTGGAGGCCGAACCCTGGGTAGCTGCCGACGGTAACGACCGGTCGCTATCTCGGCCGACGGCGTCATCCGTAGCCAGCGCCTCGTACAGCTCTTTTAAATTGGTGGCATTCTGCGCCCAAGAGCGCTTTTCCACCACCCATTGCCTGGCCGCACGTCCCAGTTCGCTACGCAGATCAGGCATCCTTGCCAAGCGCTCCAGGACGGCAGCCAGATCGGCGGGATCGGCGGCTTTGCAGATCAGCCCAGTCTTACCGTCCTCCACGATTTCCGTAAGCGCCGGCAGGTCGCTCAGAACCAGGGCCTTCTCCATCGCCATGGCCTCGAACGGCTTCAATGGACTGACGACCATGCATACCTTGAAGGGCTTGCGTGGTATCGTAACAACGTCAGCCAACGACAAATAGGCCTGAATCTCGTCGGGCCTCACCCTACCGGTAAATGTCACGCGGTCCGAGACGCTAAGGCTAGTCGCCAGTGCCTGCATATGCTGACGATACTCACCGTCGCCAGCGACGATGAATCTGGGCTGGATCCCTGCCTGCAGCAGGCGGGGCAGCGCCGAGATCACATCATCAAGCCCTTCATACACCGTCAATGATCCCGCATATCCGATCACGAAATCGTCGTGCGAAATCTTCAGTCGCTCGGCCAGTGCAGGATCCTTGGGCATCGGCCGGAAAACCTCTGGATCCACCGCGTTCGGCAGAAGCGACAGCCGGTCGGGCGACACGCCGTCCTTCATCAACTCCCCCGCAACCCCCTGCGTGATCGTAAGGACATGATCGGCCTGAGACGCAATCAGAACCTCCAGGTCGCGATCCAGGCGATATCGTTCCGTCTCCTCCCAGCCCATGAACCGCGAGGCGGCAGTCAACTCCCAAAGGCCCCTCACCTCGTAGATGAACTTGGCGCCTACACGCCGTGCTGCGATCAGTGCCGGCAAGGCATTACGGCTGTTGGAAGCCGCCTGCACAATCCCGGCCCCAAGAGCTCGAAATCGACGCTCGAGGGCGTCACTCGCTTCCCAAATGAGGTCTTCGCCTCTCCCTTCACCATCCAGCTGCGTGTGGATGTACCTGACGCCTTCGACCTCATGCCTTTCATCGATGGGATGGCCACCGGCCAAGGCCCTGGGTCGATCCCAAGGGTAGCCCGGCCTCGTCAGGCAAACCGTGTCGATCCCCGCGGCCACGAGTGCCTTCAGCAATTGATGCGTCCGGATGGTATAGCCCGCGATCTGGAATGGGAGCGATCCGGATGCGACATAGACAAGACGCTGACCGGTTTCCCCTTCCCCACTGATACGAGAGGGAATCTCAACGCCAGAGCGGAACAGCGCAACACTCGACCGCATCTCTGTCACGAACGGCGATGTCGTCGCCTTTGGGGCTGCCGCGATGAGGGCACTGCAATTCGTGAGATCCCCTGCCTGGAACATCCGCCCCGCCATCTGCTCGGCCCTCAGTGGCGAAGGCTTTGCCCCATAGGACAACCAGTAAAGGTTGATGGCGTCCGCGCGACTCAACTCTCTCACAGCCAAACCGAGATCAGCCAGAATGCTCGCCCGGTCTTCGACAAGGCCGTCATGGAAAATCCATGCGAGAGCGGCATTGAAGCCATGCGAACGATAGGTGTCAGCAGCCACCTTGGCGACGATCTGCCGCCATTCGGCACGTTGCACTGCCCGTCCGGACACCGAAGTATCGTTCATCTGCCGCCCGCCAAAGCTTGCGATGGTCTCGAACATCTTCTCGGTACGTCGGCTCAAGGCGCGGACCGCCCGCTTAGCCTGCTTCAGCTGGCCAACACAGTCGTCTACCCTTGCCTCCGCCTGCAGCACGTACAATTGCCTGTGACCTGACAACTCACCGTCGGCATCGCCGTAGATACCGAGCAGCTCGAGGAGGGCGCTACTTTGTCTAACAGCCCGATCAAGCAGAACTTCGATGGTTGCGATGCCGAGCCCCAGAAGCTTCTCAGACAACCACCATTTCAACATCGGCGGCACGACGTCGAGCCACTGATGATACTCTCCTATACTGCTGACCTGCTGAGCATTGCTGAATTCCTTGGCTCGCTGGAGGCTTTGGCGAGCTTCCGCATGTTCCGGCAGCGCCTGCAGAAGCCCCTCAAAACCGGCAGCAAGTTCAATGACCAGTGCCGGCACCGCCGCCTCAGACGAGGAAGCAGCGATTGCGAAGGCCAACCAGTACAAGCGAACCGAATCGTCTCCGCTCGATTGGCGAACGTCGGCGGCCAGCGCCGTAAGAACGGAGTGCCTGTCTTCAACGAGAGTTTGCCGGCAAATCCACGTAAGAGCGGCGTGAAGACCGTGCGTTCGGTAAATCTCGCCGCTAGTGCGCAAGACTGTCTCTCGCCATTCGACACGCGGAGGAATCACAGCAACCGCTGATCTGCCAGTGAACTGCTCGACTGTCTCGAATTTTTTATCAGTGCGGCGTGCCAGCGACCGAGCGGTGACCTTGGCTACATCGAGTTCGCCGGTGAGTTCTTTGACTTTGGCAGATGCCTGTATGCTGTACAGCTGCCTATGGCCGGATAGTTCGCCTTCGGCTTCTCCATAGTTTCTCAACAGGTTATCGAAACTCGCCGTATGCCGGATGAGATGATCGATGGCGGCCTCGATCGTTGAGATACTGACAGCCAGGAGACTACCAGAGATCTGCCATCGTATGTCGACGGGCACGCTCGACAGCCAGTTCTGATGAACACCTTCACCGATCGAGAGTGAGCTCTCCTGAAGAATCTTCTCCAGTCGTTCCAGGTTCTGGCGGGCTTCGGTATGCTCGGGGGCCAATTCGAGCACAGACCTGAAGCCGGCGGCGGCGTCAGCATACAGATCCAAACGAAATTGCGCACGGGCGACCTGCAGGCGGGGCTCCAGACTCATCGGACTTCTGTCGCGAAGCCACTTCCACTCCGCCAAAGCCTTGAACCACTGTCTTTCTAGATTGAAAATGCGCGCAAGATAAAGGCGGCTTGCCGCTTCGTCGGCTCCTGCCGCGATCGCCCCGGAGAAATGTCGCTCGGCGGCCCCGAAGTCCTGGTCCTTGAAAGCGGCTCGGCCCTTGTCGAACAGCAAGACTGCGGGGATTGGCCCGTTCGACGGCGACTGACTGCCGGCCACCGACGATGAAGCCTGGTTCTTCAGCGCCTGCAATTCCCTCAGTTTCTGGCACGCCTCCATATGATTGGGGACGAGCGCCAAAACGTCGTTGAACGCGGCGCTAGCTTCCGGATAGCGTCCCATTCGAAGCTGTGCCCGGCCAACCTGCAAGTGCGGCTCCAGGCGATCGCGATCGCGATCGCGTAGCCATGACCACTGCTCCAGTGCCTTTTCCCAATTACCGTTACGATTATAAATCCTAGCCAAATGCAGACGGCAAATGTCCTCGTTCGCACCCGATTGCAGGGCGGCAAGGAGGCTGCGTTCAGCCTCAGGGTCATTACCTGCCGCGAAGGCCGCCCGACCCTCTGCTAGTTGGATGCGCCTCAACCAAGGTTGCTGAAACCGGACGCCCACAGGCTGCAAAATGCTACGAAGGATTTGACTTAACTGGGCCATCATTCGCACTTAAGATTGTTCAAGGTGGCTTTGCCCATCGTTGCACTCTTCGGTCTAGACGTTTTCTTACACTGGTTAGCCAATTTTTCCGTGACAGAAATAAATTGCATTCGATGTGTGGATAGGTGCCCCCCCTTCTCCTTATCAGTACGCCGTCACGGGGATTTTGACGAGTTGAACCAATCGAGGATTGGCGCGTCCAGAGAAGCGACGAGGATATCGATGCTTCGGACCAGGTTCGACATTCGGCAAATGGGGCCATTCGCCTTGAGGGCGCGAACCATCCAATACACTGTAGGGCGCTAACTGACCGTCACCCCAAAGCTACGGAACAAACGTCGATTGACTTGGCCAACTTGGCTGCGTACGCAACACTGCTACGGTACTTGGCCGTCGATTTCCAGGGTGCCTCGCCTGTCGGCAACTAAGAATGCATCTCAAAGCCATATTTGACTTTCGGGAGTGGCAAGTGATGTTCGCCGAAGGTTACCTGCGCGCTGGTAGGTTGTCTGCAGCCGAACGCCTGTACCGCGCCGTGCTCGCCCGCTCGCCGTATCAAAAGTCGGCGCTGACAGCGCTGGGTAACCTGCTCCTACGCCTGCGACGACATGACGAGGCGATCGATGTCTGGCGGCGCGTCATCGAGATCAGTCCGAATCAAAGCAGACCTTCCCTGCAACTGGCGCGAGCGCTCCATCGTAGCGGCCGTATCGATGAAGCGGCGTTGCATTACCAGCATGTCCTCGGCCTAATGCCCGAGCCGCCGCACGGCACTCGCAATTCTCTCTCCATAGAGCCGTTACTCCAGATGGCGCGCATCAGCAGACGCCAGCAGAGCAATGACGACGCCCTCGAATACTTTCGCAAAGTCCTCGAGCATGATCCCAATCATGAGGAAGCTCTCTGCAGCTACGGCCAGATCCTGGCGGGCCGCGATCCGGCGGCGGCAGTCCGGCACTTCGGCGACTGGATGGAGCGGCAGGCGACGAATCCCGCGCCGAGAGTCGAGCTGGCACAGCTTTATCGACAGGCGGGCGATACTCAGCGCGCCGAAACGATCGTTCAGGGCTTGCTGGACCAACTTCCCAACGACCGAAACGCCCTCGCCCGCATCGCCAAGTTGCTACCGAAAGACACCGGATATATCGACCAGGCGCTCGATCTCTGGCGTCGCATCGCCGAGCGGGACCCAAGCGCGCCGTCGCCGCTGGTTCAGCGGGCGTATTTGCTGGAAGGTGCCCACCGGCCCGAGGAAGCCGAAAGCGAGTACCGCCGCGCGCTCAGGCTCGCTCCGATGGATGCGATGGCCCTGACCGGACTGGCCCGCCTTCTTTTCAAACAGGCCCGCTGGAACGTGGCGGTCACCCTGTACGAGGCGCTGAACCGTGTAAACCCGCAGCGGGGCGATGCGCTGCTTGGCCTCGGTCGCTGTCTGGAAGAACTCGATCGCGGCGACGAAGCTATTGCCGCCTATCGCAAAGTGCTGGATATCGAGCCAAACAATGCCAATGCCCTGCTCTACAGCGGTCGTCTTCTGAGGCAGCTGAACCGTATCGACGAAGCGATCGCTGCCTGGACGAAGATCTGCAAGCAGTCGCCGCAGAATGCCGATGCCTGGCACGAGCTCGTTTTCATGCTCGCCGCCGCCGAACGAGAAGGCGAGGCCTTAGCCGCACTCGATACCGCTGAAACTGCCCTGCCTGCATCGCCACAAACGTGGGTTCGTCTGGGCCATGCGGCAGAAGTCGCCCAACTCCATCACCGCGCCGTCGCCTACTTTGAACAGGCGAGCGCGGCGGAGCCCAAAGAAGCGGGCCACAGGGCGAGGCTTGGCCAGCACTACCTGCGTCAGGGTATCGTGGATGCCGCCTTTCGTCATCTGCTCGCCGCCCGCGAATTGAAGCCAGCGGACACGAAAAATGCAAAGCAGCTCGTGGATGTCATACATGTCTTGAATCTGGTCGGCATCGACCATCGCACCCTTGCGGCCTCGCCCAGCAGCGAGCCCGTGCTGATACCTGAACGGCTGTTTCCCCTCGTCCGCGAAGCCGCCGAGCGTGTCGCTCCGTACCAGCCGGTGCCAAGGCGCATCATTGCCGTCACGGCATCTCTGGCCGCCGGCGGCGCCGAGCGGCAGCTAGTCAACCAGCTGCGCGGCTTGAGCGAACCGAACCTGAAACTGGACATCGCCCTTTTCTGCATATCCCTCACCCGCCGGACACGCAGGGACTTTTTCCGGCCGCTGCTGGCCGATAAGCCCGTGGAGATCGTCATCCCCCCCGACAAGAGCGTCGAAAAGCTATTGCTTGATCGGCACGTCGCGCCCTACGCACAACTCATCCGCTCATTCCCGCCGGACATGACCAAGCTCATCGCCTTCTGGCTTGGAGAGTTCCGACGCCGGCGGCCGCAGGTAGTGCATGCGTGGCAGGACAGCACCAACCTGACGGCCGTTGTCGCGGCACTTCTTGCTGGCGTGCCGAGGATCGTCCTGGGTACCCGCAGCGTGCGACCTGACAACCCTCGCCGACGGCTGAAGAGGTTCATGCAGGAAGGATATCGGGCGGTGCTTGATCACCCTTCGGTGGTGTTGACGAATAACAGTCAGGCCGGTGCGGCCGACTATGCCGACTGGCTCAATATCGCACCGTCGAGCATCGAGGTCATCCACAACGGCATCGATTTCGAACACCTCGCCGCAACCGTCGACCCGGAGCGCACGGGACAATTTCGCAGGGACCTCGGGATACCTGAGGATGCGCCAGTCGTCGGCAGCGTCTTTCGCATGAGCGAGGAGAAGCGCCCCATATTGTGGATCGACATGGCCGCCGAAGTCGCTCGGCGGGAACCCCGAGCGCATTTCGTAGTCTGCGGCGAGGGGCCGATGTTCACCGAGATGCGAGACCGGGCAGTGCAGCTTGGAATTTCCGGCCGGGTCCATCTGCCGGGCCGGATCGACGGCATCGGCTCCAGCTACAAAGCCATGGATGTTGTCATCTTGACATCACGACACGAAGGGCTGCCGAACGTGCTGCTTGAGGCCCAATCATTGGGCGTCCCCGTGGTGGCGCCCGATGTTGGGGGCGTCGGCGAGACATTGTGGCAAGGTGTCACCGGCTGGGCCGTGCCTCATGCCGATGCTCGCTCGCTGGCCGATCATGTCCTCTTCTGTCTACAGGAGGACTGGAAGACCAGGGCGCGGCGCGAGGCTCCGACTTTCGTGCGAGAACGCTTCAGCGTCGACGCCATGTTGCGACACACTCTGAAGGTTTATGATCTGTCACCTTTAGGTACCTCTTCCTGAAGCCGACGGTAGCCCCGTCGTGCCTAGCTCCCGAGCATGATAGTAATGCTTCGAAAGCGTATTTCCCCGGAGTAATCCTCGTGCCGCCTTTGGCCACTACCACTAGAAATCTATCGTTCCTCGACGGGTACCTGTACAGGGTAATGGTCGATCTTTTGAAATCCGAAGGAGCTTCTGCCGGACTGTATGCCTTCTACGAGGATCGCATTGAAAACGAGGGCCGCGCCCTCAGCCTCTATGACCGAGCAATCTTCGATTACGTGCTCGCGAATTTCGACCTTGTGGGTCGGCAAATCGTCCATGCGGGCATTGGTCTAGGCACGCTCGCCTTGGCGCTTGCCACAGCAGGTTACCGGGTCACCGGCATCGAGCAGGACGAACAAAGGTTTCGCATCGCCACCCGAGTGCAGGGTGCGGTCAGAGATGCATGGCCATCCGTAGCCGAGCGTTATGCGATCGTAGCTGGCGAATTCCCCACCGTTCTCGGCGGAACGGCATTGCTTGGACCGGATACGGTTTTGATCTTCACCAATTGCGGAGCGACTTGGCCGGAGGAACTGACAGCCCGTGTGATCGCATCGTTAGCGTCCTGCGGTGACGTCATCCTAGATACGCGTTTGTTCGGCCAGGTGAGAAATTCTCCCGATGAGCGGCGGCAATTGCTCGACCGATTAAGGACCCAAGGGATGGCGGCGGTGCCCATCCCCACCTCGCCACCCGACTCGTACTACCACCACGTGAAGAAGCGGCTCGGATGACGATAGAGGGCCTCGCGGACCTGTTGAGGAGTCGCGGCTGCGAATCGGTCTGCTATTTCCATACCGATCATTTCGAGCCTTGGTCCGTGCGGATCGACGACGCCAGTGCCCGTGCGGTAGACCGCATGGCTGAGATGGCCCGGTCGAATCGCTATGCCCGTCGTCTGAGCCTGTTCTATAATGTGTTTATTCCTTACAGGCTCGACAGCGACGGCCCGATCGGTCCGGCCGACTCTCATGTACCGGGCGATCGCGTCGTCTTCAACGGCCGCTCCGAGCGGCACGAGAAGCGTACACGCGATACCATCCGGCCCCTGATAGAAGCTGACAATCATGAAATGCACCTGCACGTCCATCATGAGTTTTGGACGCGTAACACGTCGCATTTCGATCATCCCGTATCGCGCTGGGTGAACGCCTGCAGCACGTCAGAGGCAGACGGGCAAAGGCTGGATTTGCTGTTCAAGCTGTCGAAAGAAGCAATCGCGCGCGAAATCGGCCGACCATTCGAACACTGGGCGTTCATCCACGGCAATTGGGCGCTCAACGCTTCAGATCCGCTCATCTGCCACGTCAGTGACGAGATGTCGATCATCATGCGTCATGGCGGGTTCGGCGACTTCTCGTTCCCTGCCGGCCGCGGCTATTGCGATCCCAAACTGGAGCGACCCTTTACCTGCAAGCCAATCGACCAGGTAAGAGCTTACGACGATCCTCGTTCGGACCCCCGGCCAGTCGATGCGCGAAGCAGAGTCATGAATCCTAGCCGGTTCTTCATCTGGAACTCGCCGATCAAGGCAACGCATTCATCCCTAGACTACTACAGCGCAGCGAATCGGACGCTGTTCAAGACTCCTGAACGCATCGTCGAGACATGGCTTAGCAAGTCCGTCTGCCTTGGTAAGAATCTCTTCATCAAGACACACGCCCATTCGATGAAGTCCGACTACCAGCTGGCCCAGGGCGACGGCTGTATCCCTCATTGTCATCCAGATATCATCGCAATCTTCGATTGCCTGGCGCGTGCCTGCGATCGAGCTCGCATCGAGCTCAAGTTTTTGACGGTCAACGAGGTCATGCAACATCTGCATGTTCTCGACAGCGGGCAGCCCGAAGTCCTCTCAGCTGCGCGCGTAGTTACAGCGCCGCCGCTTGAGGTGGATGGCCCGTCTGCTCGCCATCCTGAGGCGCTGAAGGTGGCCGACGGGGCTGCTTCCAGCGAGGCCGCGCTTCCGCCGACTTCTCTCCATGCTGTATCTGTAGAACTTGCAGCCATGCATCGTGCCTGGATGAAGGGAGAAGGAGCACACTTCCCTGTCGACGACCTCTACCGGACAAAGCTTTCCGCTCACGCCCCCCTGGAGCCGTACGAATTCGCTGTCGCCGCAGCGATCTGCGAACGTTATCCTGCTAGCGCTACTCGAATCGTCGAAATCGGCAGCGGTTGGGGCGGGCTTGCAATCCTGCTGGCACGGCTAGGATTCGAGGTGTTCGCATTCGAAGGCAACATTCGACGCCACACGGCCTGCCAGTGGCACTTCGATCAACAAAGACAGCGGTATCCGGCCTTGCAGGAAAGCCTCGTGCTTGCTCCTGCGGGTCTGTTCCCGGCTACCTTTCCAAGTACGGCTCTTGCTGAGGACAAGATCAACGTCGGCATCTGCACGAACATAACAAGCTCATATAGCGCAGAAAACTACCGTGCGATCGCGCATGCAGCGGCCTCGTTCGATGAGCTGATCCTGGACCTTGCTCGATTTGGCGAAGCCAGAAATGACCAGTCCGATCGCGATTCCCTGTTCGAGGTACTGAGGACAACGGACTTCAGGCCCGTCGAGCAGCTTTACTTCTCCGCACCCTACGAATACTGGCGCTTCCGCAGTCGCGCAGTCGGGACGCGCAGCGCCCTTCCCGTTCCGGTTGCCGCAGAACCGCCCGATGCGGTCGTTGGCGCAAACAGGTCTGATCGCATTCCGACAGTGCAGTTCGGCCCCATTGGCTCAGGCGGCCGATTGTTTTCGATGGCCGGCGATCAGCAGCTGACGACCTGCCCGGTCTGTAATTCGAAGCACATCGAACCGTTGTGGCGGATGCCCGCCACAACCTTGCCGGAGCCCATCCAAGTTTTCGGCGGATATTTCGACCAAATACCGACTTTGCAAGTCCCAGCCACGTTGTACGGCTTCGACTTCTGCAATGGCTGCGAGAGCATCTTCCTCAATCCCGTGCCCAGCCGCCAAAAAGAAGGCTATCGCAAGACCGACCACTACATCCGCAAGATGCAGACGGCGGCTGAGTGGAAAGGCTACGAGGATGCATATGACAGGTTCGCCCGCTGGATTCCGGCCGAGGCAACGGTAATGGTCGATGCCGCGTGCGGGGTAGGCCAGTATCTCGAAGTAACGCGCCAGCGCAAGACGCACCGATGGCGACGATTGGTCGGCCTCGAACTGGCCGAGAAGTATGTCGCCCATATGCGTGACCAAGGCCTCGAGGCGCATGTCTTCGATGTCGATAGTGACGACATACTCGCAATTCTCGACGCTGACAGCGTCGATTTCATTAGCTTCTGTGAGGCCTTCGAGCACGTCGAGCGTCCACTCGATGCCTTACGCAAGCTACTGACCGTCCTGCGTCCTGGTGGACGGCTCTTTTTCACTGCGCAACGTTATGGTGAGGATGTTCAGGCGGCAGTGCGTCCCGGCGAACCGATCTACATCGGCACCAAGGTCGTGAACGACCTGCCGCGACACCTCGGGTGCCGGATCGTCAACATGACGACCAGCCGCATGCGCTATTACATCGTGCTGGAGAAATAGACTAATGTGCGGACTCGCTGCCGCTTTGCTAATACAGCCTGGCGAATTACCTCAATCAGAGCTGCATCGCCGCGGCCTTGCGATGGCGGATATGCTGCGGCATCGCGGCCCGGACGGGGAAGGCGTGTGGACTGACGTTGGCGTCGTGCTGGCGCACCGGCGGCTGGCAATCATCGACACATCGGCCGCCGCCCACCAGCCGATGCATGACGTTAGCAGCACGGTCCACGTCATATTTAATGGCGCTATCTACAATTTCAGGGAGCTGCGTAGCGAACTGATCACTGCCGGCTATCACTTCCGTAGCACTGGCGACACCGAGGTCATTGTCAACGGCTACCGCGAATGGGGCACTGGCCTCTTCCAGCGGCTGGTCGGCATGTTCGCAATCGTAATCTGGGATTCGCATGCCGAGCGCCTGGTCGCGGCGCGCGATCGCTTCGGCGAAAAGCCGTTGCACTACCTGGAGCGACCCGACGGCATCCTCTTCGGCTCTGAGATCAAGGCCATCCTCACCTGGCCGGGCGTGCTGCGCCGGCCCAATCCGTCAGCTCTCCACGAGTTTCTGAGCTTCAGCTATACGATCGGGACTGAAACCGCCTTCGGCGGTATAAAGCGGCTGCCACCGGCTCATCTAATGGTGTGTGAGCGTGGACGGCCCCCGCTGCTGCAGCGCTATTGGCAGCTTCCGCCCGCCGGCGAAAATCCAGTTACCGGCAGTCCCGCTGACCTTAAGCGCGAACTGATCGACCGCATCCGTCACGCCGTCACCCTGTGCCGGGTTGCCGACGTGCCACTTGGCGCGTTTCTGTCGGGCGGCGTCGATTCGAGCGCCGTCGTGGCGATGATGGCGCCGACCCACGAAGGTCCAATCGAAACCTTCTCGTCAGGTTTCGGCTTTGGCGACTATGACGAGACGCGCTATGCCACGCTGGTCGCCGAGCGATACCGGACCAACCATCACGTCTTCACCTACGACAGCAAGATCGTCAGTAGCTTGGGCAAGCTTGCCTGGCATTACGACGAGCCATTCGCGGATTCATCGGCTCTGGTAACCTACGCGCTGTCGCGTGAGACGCGCCAGGTGGTGACCGTGGCGCTGACCGGCGACGGCGCCGACGAGACCCTGCTGGGCTACGCGAGATATTTCCGGTTCGGCACCCAGATGTCGCGGAACGCTGGCGGTCGGCAGCTCCCGGAGCTCTATGCGACGAGCGGCCTCGCCGCCCATCGAACGGCGGCTGGCGACACCTACGGCTACCTCATGGAGACGTTCCGCGAGCGACAGAAGCTCGCTGGCTACGACCTGGCACTGCTACCTAGCCTCGATCGTTGCACCTATGACAGCCTGGCGGTCCACGTCGTGGACGGCCTAACCAGGGCGGAGCAAGCCGGCCGGATTGATCTCGAGACCTACCTGCCCTGCGATCTGCTGACCAAGGTAGATATCGCCGCAATGGCGCACGGCCTAGAGACCCGCGCGCCCTTCCTCAACCACGAGCTGGTCGAATGGGTTTCCCGCATCCCAGGCGACCTCAAGGTGTGGGATAACGAAGGTAAGGCGCTGCTGAAATCGGCACTCGAACCCTTCGTGCCACACGAATGCATGTATCGGCCCAAAGTCGGTTTCCGCGTGCCGATCGCCAAGATGATGCGCGAAGAGCTGCGAAAAGCGACCGAGGCTTTCCTACTGAGTGAGCGATTCGCCGATCGCCGCCTCGTGCGCCGTGAATTCGTGCAGCAGATGCTCGCGGAGCATGTGACACAACGACAGGAGCATGGCACGCGACTGTGGGCCCTGCTCATGCTCGAGATGTGGTTTAGAACCTGGATCGACAACGACAGCAACCAGCCCGTATGCGACGCTGACAATCCATTCGCCGAGCTCTTCGCACCGGCTGTCGCGCGCCAATCTGAAGTAGCTGAGAGGCATGGACTGAAGATCTAGTGCTTGAGATGAACTCGACGCAAACAATCCTCGAGCGAACGCTCAAAGACGCTTTGAGATGGAACCCACGGCGCAGGGAGATCATGCGGGACCTGCTGGCGCTGATGGCGACCGTTGACGGCCCTCGCCTGAATATCCTTCGCGAAAAGTACGCGGATGCGACCCGTACTGCCGATGCCGCAGCCGGCTACAAGTATCTTGATGTCGCCCTCTACGCCTTACAGAAGCTGTTGCTTGCGCACGAGCTCGGTCTGGAGGGCGGGCTGCCCCGCCGCGTGCTGGATATCGGTACGGGCGGCGGTCACTTCCCGTTCGTCTGCCGCTTCTTCGGCCATCGAGTGGTCGGGATCGATATCCGTAGCGAACTCTACGAGAGCATCGCTGCATGCCTTGGCGTCCAGCGCACTATTGTCCGCGTTACCCCGCTAACACCGATGCCTGACCTGGGTGAGAAGTTCGACGTGATCACTGCTTGCGATATCACGTTCAACGACAAGGATGACCAGGATGGCCGGCGTGTCTACTGGACGCTGGCAGAATGGCGGTTCTTCATGAACGATCTCTTCGCCAACCATCTCCAGTATCCTGGTGTGCTCTACTTCAAGCTCAACAAGCAATGGCAAAGAGGACTCTTTGGCTCCGATCGCCTCGTGTTCAATCGCGACCTTCTAACGATGGCCGCCCGCAATGGCGCGGCGATCAGCCGCCGCCGCGGTACGGTGAAATTCACTCTCACCTCGCGACGGGAGGTCCGGTAATCGTGTGCCCACTACCGCCCAGAAAGGTATGCTTAAAGTAAGGGCACAGGCGATACCGGTACAGCACGGCAAGATGCCACACGTAGCCGTCGGCCCGGTCGACTTGCAGCCGAGCCGCTGAGCTGAAAAGAGACCTGACTGACGGCACGTGGCATTCCAGACCGCCTTTCTCCTCTACATACATCCTTAAGCCAAATGGTCGCGAACCGCGTATACGAGAAGCATGCCGACAAACCATGCCGCAGCGGCAGCGAGAACGACAACGAAAATGGATTTAGCCCGATCAGGATAGAGTGATGTCTGAGGCAATGTGGGCTTCACGAAAAGCGCCAAATAAGATTGCTGATTCTGCGCCATTACATAGGCTTGGCTGCGCAGGCTCATGGCTTCGCCATAATTCTTCTCTGCAAACTGGCGCTCAACATCCAACGACTGAAATCCCCGCAATGCCTCTGGAGAAATTGCTTTTACCTGAGAAGCGCCGAGCTGGCCCTCCTGCCGGATTTTTGCTTCGAGAGCGGCGATCTGCGAGTTCAGGGATTTCAGGATTGGCGAATTAGGCGACACGGAGCGAATGGATTCGTGTTGAGCCTGCAAGCCCGCGAGCTGCTTTCGCAAGTCATCGATAATTTGTGCCCCTGCTAAGGCCTCCCTGTCCGCATCGACCAAACCGCTCTTTTCCCGAAAGGCGAGCAAATCTTTGCGGGCCTCGACCAGTTGCTGCTGCGCACGATTCAGGTTGTCGTTGGCGAGGCGAACAATGTCCTCCTGAGCTTGGTTATTCAACCGGCGAAACATCTCATCCGAGGTGACCACCAACACCTCCGCCAAGGCCAGGGAATCCTGCGGCGTGAACGCCTTCACCGATACCGACACGTTTCCCGAAACGATATCGAAGTGAGCCCACACCATATTTGCCCAGTAGTCCTTCAATTCTTCGGCGCTGACATCACGCTCCGGCAAGCGCGACCATAGATCGATGCCCGGTTTCGAGAAAATACTGCGCAAGTTCAGGCGTCGCTCGACATCGGCAATTGCCTGCGAACTATTGATGTAGTCCGTGACCACGAACGCATCCGGTGACATCGCCGTGGTACCTGTCATCGCCGTCGACATCGTCCGCCCCGCGGCCTGCGAAGGGCCGCGAACCGCGAACTGGAATGTCGTGACATATTGGTTCGACGCTATAAAACCATAGTACACGATGGCGAGGATCGTCGGGATGACGATCACAATGAGGGCCGACGCGGCCAACCAACCACCGAAGCGCGCTCGGCGCGCCCGTTGAGGCATCGGCGGCAAGACAGTGGCACGTAACGTCGAGGGACCCTCGACAGATTTCGCCTCGGCAGGCAGCTTGCTCCCGGCAACCGTCTGCAGATCCGTGCTCGGTACTGTCTGCAAGGACTGCTGGGGGGCAATTGCAGTGCCTCCCCCCGGCTTGCTGGGCGCGGTGGCGAGAAGCGTCCCTTCTCGACGATCCGCCTTGATACTCGCTGCGCGATGCCCCTCGGCGGGCTTGCCCTCGAACAGCCGATAGGTTCCTTCACTTCCGCAGTCGAAACCTCCAGGGCATTCTGTCAACCCGTACTTCGTCAACTCCTCGACAAGGCGTTGCTGCTCTTCTGCAGTTTCCCGCTTCACACAGAAGCGCTGCATGTCCATAAGGACAAAACGATACCCAGCTAACTCGCGACACAAGCGGATATAGGTATTCGGCTCCTGGGTCGATACGAAATCGGTCAGGATTGCCAGAGATTCTGATACATCTAGATCAAGCACAGCGTCCGGAAATTCGGCCCCCACCAAGCGGCAATTGTTCTCCATCTGAGGATATTGCGCCGTCAACTCACGCAGGATCGTCGTCGCCGTGAGGTGCCGGCGCTCATCACGCTCAACGCCAACCGCCGCAAATCCCTCGTATGCCAGCATGAACGGCACGGTGCCGAGACCAGAGCCGATCTCGTGATACGATTTCAATTCCGGCAGATGCTGCTTCACGAAAGCCAGTATCGCGAGCTCATAGCTTCGGATGGGAAACCCCTTGGAGAGCCAGAGGCTGTAATGCTCGTAGGCACCGGACCGGTCGACGCCGACCAGCCGGATCCGCTCCTCTAGAACGCGAACAGTTGTCTGGCGAACAGCCTCCGCCGCATCCAGCGGGACAGAGGTCTCACCTTGTGGTTGTGCGGGAAGCGGCTCGCCTTGCATTTGGTCGTGCAACATACGGTCAGTTGGTCAACGTCGGTTCGTTCACGATATCGTTGTAGCGAGCAACCGCGTGCTTGATGTCATCATAGTAGGTCAACTTGCCCTTATGGAGGGTGGCTCCAACGTCACAATAGGTAAGCAAAGTCTCCGTCTGATGCGAGACGATGATCACGCGACTATTGACAAGCCGCTGCTGAAAGGCCGCCTGGGCACGCGCGGCGAAACGGGCATCGCCCGCGCTCAATCCCTCATCAATCAGGTAGACATCGAATTCAAGGGCGATACTCGCACCAAAGCCCAGCCTCGCGCCCATTCCGCTAGAATAGGTTTTGACCGGCTCATCAAAATACTCCCCGAGGTCGGCGAACGCCTCGACAAAATTGACAACCTCGGCCACGTCAAAGCCGTAGATCCGCGCGAGAAACGCCGCATTTTCCCGCCCCGTCATGTTGCCCGCGAAGCATCCCGAGTAACCCAATGGGAATGAGATGCTGACGCTGCGGTGGATACGGCCCCGTTCCGGGAACTCCGAGCCGCCTATCAGCCGCAGCAATGTCGACTTACCCGCTCCATTCAGGCCGAGAATGCCTATGTTTTTTGTGGTATCTAATACCAGATTGACAGAGTCGAGGATTACCCTGCGTCCAACATGGGTTGGGTAGCTTTTATGAACGTTCTCGAAGACAATCATGTCGGTTCCAGCATTTTCCGATGCGCCACGCGCAAAAGTGCCAACCCAACGGCTACGATCAGAAGGCTGACGCACACGGCATATCCGCGGTCAAGCTCTGGGGGATCGTAGCTACGATAGTAACCGCTCCGCACCCACATAATACAATGCATCAACGGATTGTACAAAAGATAGCCGCGAAACGGCGGAGGAACCCCGTCGGGCAGAAACCAGATGCCGGACAATAGAAAGATGGGGCTCAACAGGAAGCCGAAAATGGTCGACCAGTTGAGTACGAAAATTCGAACAATTGCGTTGATCAAGCCTACGCCAAATCCGAAGCAAATCGTCGTCACAATAGCCGCCGCCAATCTGATCGGATGACTGGGGATGGCGTCGCCATGACCGGTCATGGCAAGCCAAAGAAATAGTATGAATCCGACGAATAGATATGTCGTGGCTTCCAGAATCGCTCGAGCGACCATAACATCAAGTGGCTTAATCGGCGGAAGATTCAATAGCGAACGATTCTCCGACACAGCGCCGGCAACATAGCTTGCTAACTTGTAGAATAAGAAATAGGTCATCAGCCCGGTGAGCATGAACATCATGAGGCTGCCACCCAGAGGACTATGGCGCTTCATCACATAAGAAAAGAGTAAGCCGAGCACGACCATGTGCAAGGTCGGCTCTATGACCGCCCATAGATAGCCGAGGCGGCTTTCGCCGAAGTGCGCGCGGGTCTCGCGCCGGATAAGAGCAGCGATCACGCGAAGTTGTAACCGAATGCCTTCCCTCCAAACGCCCCAGCTCCAGAGCGAGCGGCGGACATCGACGTGCACGCGATTCATGTCGCCACGGCCCTCACATCACCGAAGTCCGCTGCGACGTCGGCTAAGCCCGCTGCAGTGTAAAGATCGAGGGTGTTTGCCAGCATACGAGGAACTGGAAACGCCTGCCGAGCCCATGCTTTGGCTTCGACCGCCATGCTGCGAAGCCGGGCCGGCTGACCAACCAGCTTCGCAACTTCAGCCGCAATTTCGTCTGGCGTTGCCGCCACGCTCGTCAGTACCCCTGTCCTTCCGGGAATAAAGGTTTCAGACGCGCCGCCGGCCGCACTAGCAACGACAGGAACACCAGCGAGTTGCGCCTCGATTAGTGCGTTGGGCAAGCCTTCGTGCTCAGACAACAGCATCATGAGATCCATTTTCTCTAGCCAGTACCCAACATCCGCCGTCCGTCCGACAAATTGGCATCTGTCTGCAATATGGAGTTTCGCGGCACGTTTAAGTACCCTCCTTCTGAACGGCCCGTCGCCAACAACAATAAACCGGGCGTTGGGAACACGGGCCAAAATCGCGGCAGCCGTATCAATCCACAAGACGGGACGTTTGACTTCATCAAGGCGCATGACTGCGCCAATCGTCACTGTGGCGTTTGCAACTCGCGCCTCGAAGGACAAGAACTGCGCTTGCGAAGCAATACTACCTTCGACAGAAGGTGGCGCAACCCCATTCGGAGAAACCACAACCAGTCGTCGGTCAATCCCAAGCCATTTTGCATAACGTTGCGCCGCATACTGCGAGTTCACAGAGAGCACGACGCCCGGCGCTTGCAACAAAGATCTATAAATCACATCGTATTCTACAAGATAGCGCTCGCGGCGATCCGGAGGTGGTGCCGACCTGCCACTCAGTACAATGCGCGGTATCCCCGCGAGCAGCGCAGCAAGACCGGCCGCATAAACAAGCCCATCCTGCCAAATATGAACGACCGCAGGCTTCATCTCCTTCAGCCGATCGCTCAGCTTAATAACAGCCTCGGCCGTGGACCATGGCAGAAAGGCGAGAGCGCGCAGCGCGGGGCGTGCCACAGAAGTCGTGAGATCACCGCCAAAGTCTGGCCAATCTCTGTACGACTCGACACAAATCCCCGCACGTTGAAGGTCAGCCGCGTAGAATGATCCATCTTCGCGATCAGTAAGCGACCTCGCAACCACGTGCACTGCGTTCAGCGCCAAGCCATCCGGAAGCGTCCGCTGCTGCAAGCTCATCGCATTCAAGCCAATGGCGGTAGTAACAAGTTGTCGTTCTGCCCCCCCCGTCCCTAGAGATCCAGTGAGCAGCACTAGCTTACCGGCAGTGGGCAGAGGAGCTGAGTTGGTCCTGCGTCGGTCGTCTAAAACTCGATTAAAAAGAGCTTCAAGAACTCTGACCGAAGCAGGCGAGCGGTTCAGGGCGACCGCATCGACATGCTCAAAGTCGCCCATTACGGCATGCAGGCGCCTATCTTCATGAATAAGCGGCGGTCCTAACCAAGCGCCTGCAGCGACGCGGCGGAGCAGGGTTATGACTGACCTATGTATGCCAACTTCTTCCTCTAGCCACGCCGCGACAAGCAGCCACGCTTCCTTTCGCTTCGAGAACGCACGGGCCACGCGGGCAAAGGCCGCACTACTCTCATCGACTTGTCCAACGGCATCACACACCTCAGCATAAGCGAGTAGTTGTTCAAGGCGTGCAGGCATGCGCGGGAAGCGAGCGCGCACTATCGTCCGCACAACGGCTTCTCCGTTTCTCTCTAGCACGAGGTTGACCGCATTACGAAACGCGTCCATCGAATCCGGAAAACGCATGCTGATGCCAAGCCACGCTTCGGGCGCCCGCTCGTCTTCCGATTCAGTTAGGAGTCGCGCGACGATCTTCTGAAGTTCCTCGCTTCGAGGATACTCGCGAATAAGCGGCAGCAACTGGGCAACGCCGCAATCCCGACGATTGGCAGCTCGCGCAGCGTCACGAATTGCATGCGCCTTAGCTCTCACCTCCCGCGATGGATGTCGCCTGTACACCCTGCCAACAGGTGCAAGCGCGAGGACCTCATGCAGCGGATCATGCGCTGGATTCAGGCCGACCGACGTCAGAAAATCCAGCCGACACCAATGTCGAGAAGCGAGAAGACTGGACAACGGAAAGACCAGTTTCATCTAGGTCTCTTTCCTCGTACAGACTGAAGTCTGTTAGGCCTGATAGTAGGAACGATACCAAGCTACGAATTCTCGAACCCCCTTCGACATCGGCGTCGACGGTCGATACCCGATCAACCTCTCGAGAAGTTCAGCAGCTGCCTCGGTGCGGACAACGTCGCCCAGCTGCATATCCATATAATTCCGGCGGGCTTGCACTCCGAGCGCTCGTTCAATCTCTTCAACAAGATCTAAAAGGCCGACCGGGCGTGCGCTGCCTACGTTGACAACACGATAGGGCGCGACTTTGCTCCACCCTCCTGAAGCCATCCCTTCTTCGCCTTCACTCTTGTCTGGGACGCAGTCAGCTAGCCGAACAACTGCCTCGATGACGTCGTCTACATAGGTAAAGTCCCGCTGCATCTGTCCGCGGTTGTAGATGTCGATAGGCTGACCAGCCAAGATATTCTGGACGAACCTGAAAAGCGCCATGTCAGGTCGGCCCCACGGCCCATAGACACTGAAGAAACGCAAAATTGTTGTGGGAATCCCCCACAGATGTGCGTTGCAGTGAGCGAGAGTCTCGACAGACTTCTTGGTGGCCGCATAGGTTGTGAGCGGATAATCTGACGAGCTGGTCTCGCGCAGAGGAGAGGAAGTATTCATGCCATAGACGGAGCTCGTCGAGGCGATCAGGAGATGCCGCGGTTTCACTTCGCGGCACAGCTCCATGATGTTGAAGCTACCGACGATGTTAGCTTGGATATAAGCGCGTGGGTTCTCAAGACTGTAGCGAACCCCGGCCTGCGCCGCCAAGTGGACAACAACATCTGGCCGAAAAGGTTTGGCTACGTGTACTAGCCCCTCCCAATCCTCAAGCATAAAATAATGCGCCTGGAAAGAAGCGAATCTTTCGAGTTTGGCGTGCCTATCCTTCTTCAAATTAATGTCGTAATAGGGCGTCATTCCATCAACGCCCGCCACTTCATGGCCTTCCTCAAGAAGGCGCTTGGCGAGATGGAACCCGATGAAGCCAGCAGTACCAGTTATTAAATAACGCATTACTGCAAGCCTCTACCGACGAATCACGCCGCATTCGGTAATGGTTTTAGACCATTTCGGTGGCACAGGCGCTAGTCACGCTTTAACGACATGCCCCGCACTTGCACCAAAACGGGCGCAGACGTTTCGGGTATCGATGACAAGAGGCGACCATTCAACCAGCTTTTCATAATCAACAGAGTCGTGATCCGTACAGATTACGACCGCATCAAATGCTGAAAAGGAAGATTCGGTGAAGGAAACCGATCGCCTGCCAGCGAATTCAGGGTGTTCCCGACTAGAGGGTATTTCTGCCACCATAGGATCATAGTAGGACACTTCCGCCCCCCGCTTTTCGAGCAACTCAATGATCTTGAAAGCAGGGCTCTCGCGCGTGTCATCTACGTTCTTCTTGTAGGCAATGCCCGACACCAGAACGCGTGCTCCCTTCGAAGCTCTGCGAAGCCGCTCGTTGAGGGCCTCGATCGTGCGATCCACAACACGCTGCGGCATGGCCGTATTGATCTCACCTGCCAACTCGATGAAGCGAGTAACCACACCGTACTCGCGCGCCTTCCACGTGAGATAGAATGGATCAATAGGGATACAATGACCACCAAGGCCGGGGCCAGGGTAGAATGGCATGAATCCGAACGGCTTGCTCTTCGCCGCCTCGATAACTTCCCAGACGTCGATGCCCATCGCCTCGTATACCGTCTTGAGTTCGTTTGCGAGGGCAATATTTACCGAGCGAAAGATGTTCTCGGTGAGTTTTACCGCCTCGGCCGTCTCTAGCGACGTCACCGGCACCGTCCGCGCAACCACCTCATCATACAGCGCACAAGCCAGCCGCAGCGCGTCCGGCCCCTCCCCCCCTACAACTTTTGGGATCGCCGCTGTGGAGTACTGGGCGTTACCCGGGTCTTCCCGCTCCGGCGAGTAGGCGAGAAAGAAGTCGCGCCCCGAGCGCAGACCATTCCGCTCGAGGATCGGCCGCAACACGTCGCGTGTGGTGCCGGGATAGGTCGTCGATTCAAGAACGACCAGCTGGCCACGCCTGAGGTACGGCGCAATCGACTCGGTCGTCCGCGTCACGTATGTCAGATCGGGTTCCCGGTGCTTGGTCAGTGGCGTCGGCACACACATAATGATGACGTCGACTTCGCCAAGGCGCGAGAAGTCGTCGGTCGCCTCAAGACGGCCGACCTGGCGCATCTCGGCAATTTCTTCGCTATCGATATGGCTAATATACGAGGTACCAGCATTGAGCTGGGCGACCTTGCTGGTGTCGATATCGAAACCCAGCACCGCGAAGCCTTTTCTCGCTACTGTACATGCGAGCGGCAGTCCAACATAGCCGAGCCCCATGATCCCGATGGTTGCGCGATGAGCGCGGAGCCGGTCGACTATGGAAGCCACCGCCTCAGGTGCGTTCCCGTGATGTTGGCCGCGCGTTTGAGCTCCTAACTCGTCGTGCATATCCTGCCCTCTCAGCCCCGGCACAAATCAAAATCTCAAGCATACTCACTGAAGCCGCTTGTACGGGGCTGGAAATTGGCTGTCAAAGCGTATTGCCCTTGCAGGTCGCCAACCTTTCCCGCCCGCTCATTTGGCCATGAAGTGGTCTTTTCCATCCACGACGGATGGATCCAATATCTCCACGTTCCTCGGCTCCCCCTTAAGTGGTCTGTTCCGCTATACGCGCTCCAACAAAAGACGGAGGCGGCCATTTCGGCCGCCCGGTCTGCCGAAGGTGGTTGATGTCACAATTGGATGATGATCTCTACGCGACGCTTCTATAGCTTGTGCACACCATCGCCGGCTTCGACATGCATGCCATTCTCGCCGCGCCGATCACCGTGATCACCGACGCCAACACGCCTCACCCATCCTAGTTGCCCGCAGGAAAATTCCCCCCCAACGTGCGCGGAATGGCTATGGTTGCCGTCGCACCGGACAATATCTGGAAGAACTTCGCGGCATCCGCTAAAGGCGCAGGCGAGACGTACAGTATGTCACCTGGCCTTATCGGAAAGGCATTCATGGCAAAGAAGGATTGCGGATCCTTGAGGTTCAGCTGATAGACTATTGGCACCGTTTCTCGATCCTCAGCTAGAAGCTGGATGCCATAGCGGCGCGCCAACTCGACTGACTCGCGACGAAAAAGAAAGACTCCCTTTGCGTCGGCGCGGGAGGACTCAAGGCCGATGGTCTGGCCGAGGGCGTCGGTCATGCTGAGTGTCGAAGTGCGGAAAATCTGTTCGCCGGGTGCCTGGACGGCACCGAGCGCCACGAATTTCAGCGGCTTGCGGGACAGAAATATCGCGTCGCCGGCTGACACGAGCACATTGAAAATCTCTGGCCGATCCACCAGTTCTTGCATCCGAAGGGACATGATCGAGTGTCCGCGCGTCAATCGCAATGAAGTCTCATACGCCGGGTATTTCGTTCCCCCAGCGAGAGCAAGCATATCGAGGATGCGTTGATTGGCTCTTTCGACCGGATACGGCCCGGGCTTGTTGACATCACCTTGAACAGACGCCGCATTGCTGACGTTTTGGGCAACCATTACGGTCACCTGCGGATCAAGGGCCTTGCTGGCAAGACGACTGGCAATCTCCTTCTCGACGTCAGACAACTGTTTGCCGCGAGCTGAAAAACGGCCTGCGTACGGCAAGGCGATCGTGCCATCGGGCTCGACGCGGACCGTGACATCTGCCCCCTTTCTGTCGGTGCCGAATAGACTCGTATCGCTAGCCTCCCAAATGGTCACGCGCAGGACATCGCCGACGCCCGCACGGCCAAAGGTCCCCGGCTGCTGAAAGGCGGGAGGGACGCTGGGCAAAACAGGATGGTAAAACTCCTCGGCATCCCGGGCGATCCTCGCGTCGACGGTCACCAGCGCGAAACGCATGACGGCTGCAGGATCACCTTGCCGGCGTTCGGAAGCGTGCGCTAGCATTCCATTAGCGCTGGGTCCATCGCTGGGAAGCAAGTCGCAAGCCCCCAACGCCAAACAAAACGCCGCCGCGCAACCTGGGATAAGAACCCATCGAAATGGCCCGACAGTTTGCGTGATCATTGAGTGCACTCGCTTGACCTCCAACACGTTCGTCACATGGCAAGCCGCCACAGCCATGGCCCGAAAGCTTACAACAAAGCTGAACATTTAGCACAAACTTGCTGCGGCAATATGTTTTTGCCGAATCCGCGCAAAATCCTCATAGACTGCGCCATTCCAGCGATTCACCAAGATGATTTTATTGGCATAGTCACTGGGAGAATGGATACCGCGAGAGCGTCAACTCGAAACTCCGGGACGAGCTTCTGAACGCCGAGTTGTTCAGCACCCTCTACGAAGCGGAGGTGCTGATCGAGAGCTGGCGGCGCAACTACAATGCAGTCAGGCCGCACTCCTCGCTCGGTTGCCGTCCACCAGCGCCTGAGGCCATCTTGCCGCCAGCCCGTAGCCTGCCCTACGCTCCGGTTCGGTCAGCCCACGGGCTGGCCGATACTCCCGGATCCCAACTCTCGAGTTGGTATCGCTGTTGGGGGCAGGCCAGCAATGCCGGCGCTATCGGCCCTGTGCCGAGCGGCGCCTTTGTTCGATGGCAGAGAAGAAGGCGGCAGCCGTCTTGCGCATCCCGCTCTCACTCATGTGACAATTGTCGTATCGATCATCTTCGAGCAGCATCGAATCGGTGTCAGCGCCCAGGAACACATTCCAGTCGTCGATCAACACGAGCTGGGCGGCCGCGACGGCATTGCCTCTGTTCCAGGGCATCCGACACTTGCTCGCGATAGCAATGAACACGGGGGCCAGGACGCCGTACGCACGCAGCGTGGCAAGGAACGACCGGAACCGCTCCACATAATCCGCCGTTGCCATTCGCGACTCATAATCGCTCTCGCCCTGATGCCAGATCATTTCCGTCACCTTGTAGCCGGAAGGCAGCGAGGCCAGCACGCTTGACAGCTTCTCGTTGAGACTGCCGCCCGTACCCCAGAGCGCGATCGGCGTCCCCGCAACGGCGAAGGGAACAATCACGACGGTGCTATATACCCCACTTGCCACCAATTGATCCGCGAGGAGGGTGAGGAAACTCGCCTTCCTCTCCTGAAGCTCCCAGAAGCGGCGACCGGCCCAGGTAGCACTTGCCGTCGAAAGCATTGATCACCTGGGTGACTAGACTGGGCGAAACCTGTGCCCCCCCCCGTGATTTCCCGCGTTGGACTGACCGAGCGCCAACAACACGCCCAAGTCATCCGAAGGCGCCGGGCAGGCAACCTCGACCTTACCGCGGTAGGCGACTAGTCGGCCGATTTCATCATACCGGGCCGGGTGGACACCGACGGCTCTCGCCACCCGGTTGATTACCCTTCGTCCAAGAACGTAAGTTCACGGATCGTACTCGTCGCCGTAGGCACCGAACGCGACGATCGCGAGCATCGCGATTCCCGATAGGAGCCCCCGGTGCACCTGGTGGGTCACCCTCAATCCCCTCTGGCTACCCTGCGGAAGATCGGTTCGAACACCGGCATCACTCGGCGCGCCCCGGTTTGGGTCAGGTGGTTCCAATCGAAGTAGTTAGGCCGCCCGTCGGTTGCGAATTCGCAAACCGAACTCGGGCAGATCAGCGGCTCGGGAGTGATGGTCGAGACTTGTCCGGGATGCTCTCTTACGAGGGCCGAGAGAAGCTGCCGGTATTCCGCCATGCTCGCGCTGTGCTTTTCGACCGGGAGTCCGGTATATGAAATCGATCCGTCCTTCATCGCGCGTAACGCGCGTTCGGTGGGATCGAAATGCTCGGCAGTCGGGACATTCTCCATGATCGTGAGGTGAAAGTCGGCGGCGAGGACGGTGCGGACGTTCTGCCGGAATAGCACCACATCCTCCCTATCAATCCTGAATAACCTAATGGAAAGGACTTCAACCACGTTCTTCCACTTTGCCTCATGGAGGATCGAATCGAACGTTTGGACGCTGCACCAATCGCCAGGCCCGAAGTGCCCCAACGAACACTGCTTGGTAGAGTAATATACGGGAACGCTGAATGTCCGTCCCAGGTCGGCCAGGACGTCCGTCAATTGGTCGGCATGCGAGTCTCCCAAGACGAGGATTGCCGGCTTGCCCGAGAAATCATCGGTGATGGCACAGAGTGCCGACAACGGATGCAGAACCTGCCATAGGATAACCTAGGGAGGCGTTTCGGTGACTGGCCGCTCTACGACCTCGCCTTGATCGCCGTTGCGCTGATCATTTCGATAGTGTTCGCCGTTTACTTTGCCCGCTTCATCGAGAGACCGGCAATCCAGCTATCGCGCAAAATAAAGCTCCCCCGATCCGTGCCTCAGCTAGCCTAAATTAGTCTAGTTCTTCACCGGCAGCCTTGAGGCAAACCGAGTGCGGCGGTCTCCCTTCCGGCACCAGCCGCCCCTTCGCTTCGGCCTGGCGGATGGCGGCATCAATAGCGGCATCGTCAAGTTTCAGCGGTCGCGCCATCTCGTCGGCCATCACCCAGCGCATGTACCGGCCATTGGTCGCGCGCCCGGAAGCATCGTTGGGAAGGCTGACCCGCCTTGACCAGGTGCTGGCCGAACTCGAAGCTCTGGGTGACGCTCGCCTCAGCGAAGAATTCGCCGCCCCGGCAGCGGCGGTTGCCGCCGAGGCGTCGGCTGGCCAACGCCGGTTGCTGACAGACAGCCTGATTTGGAACGCTGGGGCGGCAACCCGGCGGCTGCGGACCATCGCGGCTACTCACTGCGGCTTAGGGAGTCTCTTGGCGCCCTGGCGACCTACACCACAGGCGACGCCTTGTCGGTCGCCACGGCCATAAAACAGGCCCTGGGGCGCCCCGGCGAGGCCCCACCCGAGGAGCTGTCGGGCATGCCGAGGCCGCCCAGGAGGCGGCACAGAAGCAGCTGGCCGCGGCACCCCGCCGTCAGGCAATCCTGGGCGGGCTGGCCTCGCTGGGCTATGAGGTGTGCGAAACCATGGCCACCGCCTGGGCCCGCGAGGGGCGTTTGGTCGTGCGCAAGCCCGGCAGCCCAGACTACGGGGTCGAGCTTGCCGCACCGGCTGACGTGGCCCGCCTGCAGGTAAGGCTGGTAGGCGCCCAGACACCCGCCGAGCCGCGCAGTACGGCCCGCGATCGGGATCAGGAAGCGGCATGGTGCTCAGATTTCGGGGAGCTTCAGAAGGCGGTCGCCCAGGCCGGGGGTGGCGTCGAGATCGAACGGGCCCTTGGGGTGGGTGCCCAGGCCGTCAAGACGGTGGCCTTCGAGGGTATGGTCGGCGACACCAATGCAGACGTCGCTCGACCGCTCGAACGACGGCTCTAGGGTTTCCGAGGCAGCCCCAGTCAATGCCAGCGCTGCTGGCACCTTGTGGCATTAGTGGTCATACGCCACGAGTCAATCGAACCTCCTGTGCTCGGTCGAACTGTCAGCGAGATAGCAACACGCTTTGCTCGCCGGGTTGTCATCACCTGTGAACAGAACAGTCGTCGGCGACCCATCCGGAATTGTGCCGAACGAGCTGAGAACATCGGGCTACTGTGTAGAACGAAGATCGGTGTTCGGCTGACGACTCCTTGCGCTGCAGGGCCAATTCGCCCTCTTCGTTCTCCGGTGACTGAATTTGACAATGCCAGAGCGCATGCCATCGCGACGTGCATGCTTGCGACAGAGAGATCGATGTGCCTAGCGCATTTGAGCTCCTCGGTCGCCTCTATCCCCAGCAGAAAACGCGAGACGTGAGTGACCTGATTGGAAGACATCCCACACGGAGCTAGAGCCGCTAAAAGAGGAACGAGAAACTCGGCCCGGGCCTCCTCTCATGACTGATCATGATTAATGCTACGAGACACCCCCTTAATCATTGGAGCCGCGCGACGCGTTAGCGTTGTTGCAACTCCAGGCAGACCGCTGGGCATTCAAGCGACGGGTGATAGGCCTCTCAAGAGCGACGTTGCTGATTTGAGAGTTGAGCTAGTGCCGCCCAGGCACTTGAGATTACAGTGAAGAAGTCTACTAGAAAGCTGCGCCAATGACCCAGACCGCACTGCCTATTAGACAAATGGTTGCAGAGGCAGTTCAGCAGCTCGGTGGGGAGTGCACCTACCCGGCCATTAAAGCGAAGGTGCGATCGACTTACGGTAGCGATATCAACGACAGTTCATTGACCTGCAGTATCATCGCTGGCTCCGTGAACCATCCCTCGCGCATTCACTACGGTGAGAACAAGAGGCCACGCATTGCCGACACCTAATACGATTTTCTGTTCAATACTGGTCGAGGCAAGGTCGTATGGTTTGATCCTCAAAAGCATGGCGTATAGGAGATCGCCAAAACGGCAGACGGCGACCTCACCGTGCGGCTGGCTGAGGGAGTTGGCGAAAACTCTGCGCCCCTTCCTGAGGGTATCGAGCCTGCCGACGAGACATACGGCATGTTCGCCTTGGAAGCGCATCTGCGCGATTACCTGGCCAGGAACCTACCGAAGCTACCCGAGCTAAATGCGGCACTCACCCTCTATCGGGCTTCGGATCGCGACGGCGTTGAGTTCCAGACCGACGTCGGCCCCATCGACATTCTGTCAACGTGCGCTGCGGGCGACTTCTATGTCTTCGAGCTGAAGCTTGGCCGCGGACCTGACGCCGCCCTCGGTCAAATCCTACGCTACATGGGCTGGGTCAAAGAGCACCTGGCGCCAAATGCGAATGTGTATGGCGTGATCGTCGCCTCAGACATCGGGCAGAAGTTGCGTTATGCGGCCACTCAGGTGCCCAATGTGCGCCTCATGGAGTACGATCTAAAGGTGGATTTGCGGCCCGTCGCATTGAAGCGATAGCCAGCCAATTGGCACCAATTCGGCAGAACCGGCGACCTGGAGCGTTTCTTGTCAACGCCACCGGTGCCGCCTACCGGCACTTACTGCTTTACTGTCATCACGCGAACCGATCACTGCCCGACGTAGCGTCCTCAGGCGACTCAAGATCTTCATCGCGTCTGATGATACGCGCCGCGCTTGTCATGTAGTCATCTATCTGCGCCTCGATGAGGCTCAAGTCCAGAATACCGGTCAACACAAATTCTATGTAACGCCGTTCGGAACCTACGCGTGTCGTGCCATTGGCTGATGCATTCTCTCGGCTACCTCGAAACGACTGGCCGGTTGCAATAACCCACGCCCGCGCCAGCTCTACGATTAGGGTATGCAATGCCGGATCGTCCGGCCTTCGGCCGCCGCCGCGATGATGATCGACTCGAGCGAGCGCATACTGCGCATCTTCCACTATCTCCGACAAAAGCTGTGGCAATGCCCGCTTCACCCATGACCTGGCTGCATCCCGATCGCTTCGCGATGGCGACTTGCCCGCAACCCGCTCCGCCCTTCGAATTGCCATCCGCTTGATCGTCTCGGAATCAGCCGCGTCTATCACCCTCAATAACGCGCGTCCCGCCTTTATGACGCGCTTGGCCTGCTCTGCCTGAACACTGGGAACCGGGACGCTCGAAAGCAAGGGCACCTTCGACGCTGATTGCTCATATCTATCAATGACCACCTGGATTTGCTGCAGTGCATGAGTTCGGCACGCTAAGCTAGCCTTTCCCTTTCGAGCGCCTACGTCGAGCAGCCTCATAAGCTTCTGGCGGTGCTCGTTATCCATTGAAGTTGGAATGTAGCCTTCGGGACTACGTCCAGTCATCGTCAATGCGCGACGATATCCGCGCTTCTTCTTTGCTTTGGGCTTCATGGTCATGAAGGAAGCCTAATTGGCACTCCAGCTCATTTCTAGCGGCAGAGCACGAATTTGCTCGTACCCGAATTTGCGACTTCAGCGGTGAATTAGTGGACGAAGCAGACATGGGCCAATTGGCCCGCATTGGCTATTGCCGTCACTCCGAGCAAACAACACCGAGGTTTCAAAGTGAGCAATAGCCCCTTCCTTGCCCGCCGAGGGATCAAGGCCAACGCGGAAATGATTAGGGACCTCCGCGCCACGTGCGCCGCCCTGGCTGTGCGAGTCGACAAGCTTGAGACAGCGCCTGCGCCCGCAATACCGAGCACGGCGCGGCTGACCGTTTTGACTATCGACGATTTTTGCAAGCGTAATGCACTTAGCCGTCGAACATTCTTCAACCTCCAGGCTGCGGGCCAAGGCCCGGCGATCATGAAGGTCGGCGGGAATGTGCGAATCACATACAAGTCCGAGAGGGCGTGGCGTCGCCGCATGGAGATCGCCGCGCCACTTGAACAGTGACGATGAGCCCCCCAAAAGCTCGGCCTGCCGTCCCAATAGCTGAAGCGACGCGAGCGCATCGCACTTTGTCGCTAGGGCGGTTGCGTCGGTGTTTGCAAAACGGTGTTCCACTACCAAAGGAGCTGTTCGCAGACACCGATCTAGCCGGACTACAAAAGAATGCTTACCGGTATCGTGATCGCAAGTACGAACGGGCCGCGCTTCGTGCGCTAACTTGCGTGAAAGCTACGGCGGAGGAGCATGAGCTCGCCTTACGCGTCTGCAACTGCGAATCCGGGAACCGCTGTGGCCGCCTGGTCTGCTTCATTTGCAATCAGAAATATTGGCGGCGGCGGCGCAGCCTCCTGAAGCGGTTCGAGGAAGTCGATCCATCTACTCTGTCCTGGTGCACCGTCGTTATCGGTGTGAGTCAAATTGGATATCCAATACTTGAAGGCATGATCGGCCGCTTTAAGGCGGAGTTCTCAAAGACTATATCGCGCTATCCAGAAGCGCAGTGGTCCGGGCGGATCGAGATTGATTATGTCGATGGGACGATCGAGCACGTTAAGCCCGAAAAGGCGACAACGCTCGCAGCCCTAGGGCAGATACCCTGCGAGATCGCGAGTCTTGTTCCTCATGTGCATTTGGTTGTACACCATCCTGGTGTACGCCGCGAAACCATAGCATTTCATCTGAAGCGCGCGTTCGTCGCCGTGCGCCAAGTGCAGGTTCGTGCATTTCGGACAACGCGAGCGAGGCTAGCGTCGCTTGATGCTCTTGCCCGCTATCCCTTGAAGCCCCCATTGCTGCTCCCCGCCGTCCCCAAGGATGTCCGCAAGTGCACCGCAATGCACTTGGCTGCACTTCGGTACGTCGTCCGCATGCGTGAAGCTTTCGATCACCCCACCAGCAGAGGGCTACTGGAGTTCGACTGCATACGAGATCGATAACAGAGAACGAGGTGCAAACTGATGCATGTGTGCATGAGAGTGCAGAATAGACCGTTAGTTTAGGTAAATTTTCACATCGTCAGCGCCACCGCCTCTACTTGCACTAACATCACGACCTCGCCACTAGTGCGGCTTCGGGTATTGGAAGCAATGGGCTAGCCCTCTTGGGCAACCATGCGGGTGAGACCGCATACCCCATGCTGATGTGTTCTTTGTCATAATGCCTCATGAGAGGCTGCTCTTGGCTGGCCGTGTCAGCTTTGCCGACACGGCCAGCCTCTTGGATCACCTCGGCATCACCACAAGTCGATCATCGGGCGCTTCTTGCCAGAGCACGGCGGACCG
Source organism: uncultured Reyranella sp. (assembly GCF_945957355.1). Lineage (GTDB taxonomy): Bacteria > Pseudomonadota > Alphaproteobacteria > Reyranellales > Reyranellaceae > Reyranella. The sequence continues at coordinate 52,374 of NZ_CAMFKM010000006.1, forward strand.
GGCCGAATCGCGGCCAGCATGTTGACAACGCGGAGGGGTGTATTAGCGCGCATATCGTCGCCACACGGCAGGCTCTCGCGGTCTTCGAGGCAATGTGGTAAAATTATAGTCATGGCTCGTTCACTCTTCGGCACGGATGGCATTCGCGGTCGTGCGAACACTGCCCCGATGACCGCCGAAATTGCGATGCGCATCGGCATGGCCGCGGGACAGGTGTTTCACCGGGGCGCCCACCGCAACCGCGCCGTCATCGGCAAGGATACGCGCCTGTCGGGCTACATGTTGGAGCAGGCTTTGACGGCCGGCTTCCTCTCGGTCGGCGTGGACGTGTTCCTGCTGGGGCCGATCCCTACGCCTGCGGTCGGCTTCCTGACGAGGTCGATGCGCGCCGACGTCGGCGTGATGATCTCCGCGTCGCACAACCCCTACGAGGACAATGGGATCAAGTTGTTCGGTCCGGACGGCTTCAAACTGTCCGACACGGTCGAGATCGAGATCCAGGCGCTGGTGACCTCGCCCACTGATCTCGTTCTCGCCGATTCCGCTGCGATCGGCCGGGCGCAGCGGCTGGACGATGTGCAGGGTCGCTACATCGAAGCGGTCAAGGCATCGGCGCCGCGCGGGCTCGACCTCAGCGATCTCAAGGTCGTCATCGATTGCGCCAACGGCGCTGCCTACAAGGTGGCGCCGACCGTGCTCACCGAGCTCGGGGCGGAAGTCATTCGGGTGGGCGTCACGCCGGATGGCTTCAACATCAACGGCAATTGCGGCTCGACGCATCCCGGCGTGCTGCAGGAGCAGGTCGTCGCGCATCATGCCCATATCGGCATAGGCCTCGACGGTGATGCCGACCGCGTCATCATGGTCGACGAGAGGGGCGCCGTCATCGACGGCGACCAGCTCATGGCGACCATCGCCGACCAGTGGACGCGGAGCGGCCTGCTGTCGGGCGGCGGCGTGGTGGCGACGGTCATGTCCAATCTCGGTCTGGAACGCTATCTCGACGCGCGGCGGCTGAGGCTGGTGCGCACGCAGGTCGGCGACCGCTACGTCCTCGAGCGCATGCGGGCCGACGGATACAATCTGGGCGGCGAGCAATCCGGTCACATCATCATGACGGACCATGCCACCACCGGCGACGGGCTGATGGCGGCATTGCAGGCGCTGTCCGCCCTGATTCGCAACGGCCGGCCGGCGAGCGAGCTTTTCAGGGCATTCGAGCCTGTGCCGCAGCTGTTGAAGAACGTGCGCGTCGCCGACGCGACACAGGCCCTGCACGCCGCATCCGTGGTCAAGGCGATCGCCTCGGCCGAAGCCAGGCTCGGCAAGAGCGGGCGCATCCTCGTACGAAAGTCGGGCACGGAGCCGCTGATCCGCGTCATGGCCGAGGGGGACGATTCCGACCTCGTACACAGCGTCGTCGACCAGATCATCGAGGCAATTTCCCGGCAGGCGGCATGAATTGCGACGGCGACAGCTAGAGCGCTCGTTGCGCATCTGCCTGCAGGACCTCCTACATCGAATCGACGGCGGCGCGTAAGAGTTGCACGTCGGCATGCAGGAGACGATCCGCCGTGTAGCGGGCCGTCTCCCGGGCGTCCCCTTCGAGGCCGATGCCCTCGGCTGGCGATCAGCGGCGGACCGATGGAAGGGTCTCGGCCGGCGGCGCGCTTGGCCTGCCGCCGCTTCCGTGATGGTTCGTCGATCGCGGCTAGCATGAACTTGGCGTCCGTTTCCTCACTCGGCTTGCTGGCCTTGCGGCGCCGAGCGAACGGCTGCTAGAGAGCAGATCGTGACGCTTACCCCCTAATACGATCGCTCCAGCCTTCAGCACCTCTTCCTCTGGAGGCCGACCTTGTCGTCCCCTATCAAAAGATGCCGACCAACCGTTCCGGTGAAGACCTCGATCCGTCGGATCTGGCACTCAGGCTCGAGCATTGGTTGATGTAGACACAAGCCATTCTAAATTGCGCTACGGCACTTTGGCCTGCTGCCCTGCAACGATACCAGTCCGCGAGTTAGAGATCCCGCAATTTTGAGGTCGGGAGAGAACACTTGATGACACGGAAGGACTGCACGCCAGCCCAGGCCAACTCTGCGCCCACCAGCGGACATGCGTCGCTGTCTAGATCAGGCCGTTAGTCGCCTGCTTCTCGATGGCTTTGGTCACGTCGAAGTAGATACATAGCCGCTGACCATCAACGACGATGTGCAATTGATCAAGCCATCGCTTCCCCGAAGGAGACAAGCTCTGAAAAGCGAGTTGCCACCTCAGCCCATATGCACCGAAGCGCTTCTCTAGGTAGTCACGCTCGAAGGCGATGGCCTGTTCTGATGTTGCCACTTCGACAGGCACGGCCAAGCTCGGCGTAAGCCCGGCCAGGTCTATGTCTTCAAATTCACTGACGTACGTCATCGTCTGATCTCCTAGTTTGCAAAGGCGTGTAACGGGCTTCATCGCGCCCGCTTTGCGTTTGATCGCTCCTTGAGGCGATATTTTGCAAAGGCATGTAGCAGCATAAATTAGTGTTATTTTTCAATGGGTTACGCGGCCACAAACCTATTGAATGGCGACTCGCCAAATGGCTCAATTTGGCATGGCTGGCAGACAAGCAAAGATCATCAGCGACCGAGAATTACGGGGCCTTTTGCGGCTCGTGCGCAAGGGCCGGTACCTGGCGCGCGACAAGGTCATGGTGTTGCTGTCTGTGAAAGCAGGCCTTCGAGCCTGCGAGATAGCTGGCCTGACATGGTCGATGGCATGTGATGCGCGGCGATCAGTTGGCGCTGTACTTGAGGTACGCGATGCGATTGCCAAGAAGCGGCACGGGCGCACGGTGCCGATCAATGTCGAGCTACGTGCCGCACTTCTGGCGCTCTGCAAGCAGATGCGCCCCACCCCCGACGAGCCGATCATACGATCAGAGCGGGGCCGCCATATGCGGCCCGCTGCCATCGTAAACTGGTTCTCGGCACTCTACCACCGCGCCGAACTCGTCGGCTGCTCGTCTCATAGCGGGCGACGCAAGTTCATCACCAAAGGCGCCCGCCTTGTCTTCAAGGTCGGCGGTAGCTTGCGCGATGTGCAGCAGCTTGCTGGGCACGCCTCTATCGAAACAACCCAGCGCTACATCGAAGGCAGTACTTCAGCGAAGTGTGCCCTCGTGAACTTGCTCTGACGCGCCAGCGGAAATGGAGGTCGATATGACTGGATAGCGCGCCGCGGCACGAGCCGCCCTCACCTCAAGAATTTCTGATCGTTTTCGCCCCAAAGGCGGCCTCCCGGCCGCCTTTTGTGATTCCAGGAGACAGCAAATGAACTGCGCCAACAGCAAAGCACGCACTGACGAGATTGCCCGCCTGAATGACGCCTTTCGCACCAGCCTGACCGGCGGCAGGGTCATGGTAACACAGGGCGTCACCGCACTCGATCGGCAGACCCAGGCCGACATTCTGCTCGCCGTAAAAACGTTCACGGCTTTCACCGCGGACAACGACCCTCACGGTGAGCACGACTTTGGCTTCGTCAGGGTGGACGGTCACGACCTGTTCTGGAAGATCGACTACTACGACCCGACCCTCAGTCATCACACCGAGGACGCCACCAACCCGAACGCAACGTTGCGCGTGCTGACCATCATGCTGACGGGGGAATACTGATGCCCAGGCGGCCGACCGCTCTCGAACAAGGGGCGCTCGATGGCCTTTGCGGCGTCTACAGCATCGTGAACGGCATTGTGTGGGCGCTACGCACCTACCCGCACCCTAGACCTCAGAAGCAGGGCAGACGGCGCCCCTCAGATGAAGAACTGGGCGACCTGTTCATAGTGCTGCTGTCGAACCTTGTTCGAGGCCATTCACATCTGAAGCCGATCGTTGAGGGGACGAACAGTCGGCAGCTGTTTCGTCTCCTATCCAAGAGCTCCGACTGGCTCAGAAAACACAGGGGGCTGGCGCTTGTGACGCGCCGCCCGTTCCATGGCAGGCCCTACGTGCCCACGACGCAAGTGGCTCAAAAGCTGGGGCGACACCTCGTCCGCCCCGGTACCGCGGCAATCCTCGGGATCGAGGCCCCTTTCGATCATTGGACTGTCGTGCGCCAGGTGGCGCAACAGCGCCTTCTGCTGCTCGATAGCGCAGGCACTTCACAACTCTCAATGAAGACTTGGGGCGAAGGCTGCAGCCGCAAGACGGGATTGATTCACCCCGACAACATCTTCCTGCTCAAGCTGACCAAGTCGAAGCGAGCCAGGAAAGCTGTTGCCTGACTGTCGCAATGTACCCGCCCCGCCCCATCGCACCTACCATTCAAGGGCCTCATGATGACCGAAGAAGAGAATGCCGAACGCCTAAGAACGCTAGCAAAACTGAACGATGAGTTCCGCGCCACCCCAACGGGCCGGCGGCTCGTCATGACCGCCGGCATCGCCTGCCTCGACCGCAATACCCGACTGCGTGTCATCGAGACGGTACAGAATTTTAGCTCATTCACCCCCGAGAACGATCCGATGGGCGAGCACAATCTCGGCTTCTTCAGGCTGGGCGACCAAGGGTTCTTTTGGCGAATCGACTACTATGATCCCACCTATCGCCGGCATTCAGATGATCTCTCCGATCAATCGCTGACCATCAGGGTCATGACCCTGATGCTAGCCGAAGAGTATTGCTGACAGGCTCGGTGGCTGTCGTCACTCATGGCGAAAGTCGCGATTTGATACGGGAGGCCAGCCGGCAGCGCCTACTACCGAATTGGGCCACTGCTATCCCTGCGCAGCCGCTCGAGCAGGGGCTGGTCGGCGGTACCCGTGACCGGCTGCAGCCGCGCCACCTCGTATTTCTTGATGGCCACAGTGGCCAGCAGCCCCAAGAACCCATCGATAGGTCCAGGGTCGAGACCGAACGCCTTTAGGCAGGTCTGAAGCTCCCTGACCTCATCCGCCGTCAGAGGGGCGGTATTGGCTGTCGTCTATGCCTGAGACGCGGCCATACCGGCGGCGGCTGCAGGCGCCTGCTCTAGGGGCTTCGGCGGAGCCGGAGGTAGCGGCGCTGGCATAGTCACCGCCATGTGGCCGTCGGCGCGGGTTGGGAACCGACTTTCCTAGTCCAAGCAACGAAACGAGAAATACCAAGAGGGCCATCGCCCCCAAAACTTCAAGAACCGGGTGCTCTGCGCGCCCGCCTATCCAGGTCGCGGTCAACCTGCACGTCGAACGCGCCGTGCCTGTGCGAGACGACCACTCCCCGGCCGGCCAGCTCATCCTTGAGCTTATGCAAGGTGAGGTGCGGCGTCTGGTCGATCCGCTAGCACCGGTTTGCGGTGGCTGCCGACCTTGCCCGGCGCCACCGACCTCGTCGCCCAGTAGCGCAGCGACCACTTCACCACCGTGGACGCCGCAACACCAAACCGCGCCGCCACGGACCGGCAGCTCTCGCCACCATCAACCGCTGTTACCACACGCTCCCGCAGGTCATTCGAAAGATGGCGCATCGACACTGGCCTCCTATCCAGCCAGAATCTTGAATCACATTCTCCACCTCTCGGGAATGCCAGTTGATTCCTTCAAGGCATGGACCGCTCTAGCTGCGGATCTGGTAGAAGCAGACGAGATCGCCGAGCGGCACCATCGTCCAGCCGTCGATCGAATAGTCGACGAACGACCGGAGTATCGCGTCGGCCTTGCCGCTGGACAGCAGCCGCTTCTGGAGGAAGACGTAGAGGCGATCGACGCGGCCCCGATAGACTTGGGACCTCAGGGTCTCGAGCGAATCGAAGTCGGCGTGGTTGGACCAACTCCGGGCGTTGCGGACTTCCAGCGCGATCTCGGGCGACGGCAGGAAGATCAGGGTCTTCTTCGCATCCGGACCAGCGAGGTCGATGGTGCGGATGAAGGCAACCGCCTCCGCCGAGGCATTGATCTGCCGGAAGCCACGGTCGCCCATCGGATAGTGGGAATTTGCTACAGTCCGCGTCGCGAAGGACGTGATGCCATAGATGCACGCCAGCCCCGCCACGGCGACGAAGGAAATCCGCATCAGCCAGGACCGGCTGGCGGTGAAAGCCTGCACGACACCGACGAAAAGCAGAAGCGACGGGATCCGGAAGTGGCGTTCCTCGAAGCTGATCGATGCGCCCGTCAGCCACATGAGCAGGAAGAAAACGAGGATTGCGGCCGAGATCGAATAGATGAAGCGCAGATATTCGCCATAGCCGAGACGCAGCCGCATCCAGGTGATCGCGTAGGTTGTCACGGCGAGCGGGAAGAAGGCATAGGCCACCGCGTCGCCCGACTGCAGTATCTGCCGGCCTGGATTGAGGAACAGGTAGTTGGAGAGGTCGAACAGCGAGAGAGCAGAACTCCACAGGCTGCCAACGCCGAAAGATATGTAGAAAAGCAGCCCGTCACGATGGACTTCCGCCGGAATGGAGGCCGCGGTGGCGCCCCGCGTGTACCACGTGAAGTAGAAGATCGCGCCCATCAGGGCGATGGTGACGCCAGCCACGACCAGCTTCCGGACCGTGTCCCATCTGCGCCACGCTTCGTCACCGCAGATCGCCGCGCCGCCCACGACGGCGGCGCCGACGATGAGGCCGGTCAGCTTGGCAAACACCAGCACCGCCGTGCCCGCGACCAGCGGCGGTACGGCGGACCACCTGAGCTCGCGCAACCGCCACGCCATTAGGATGAACCAGGGCGCCACACCGAACAGCAGCACTTCTCCACCGGAATAGTTCGTGAAGGACAGGTTGAAGAACCTGGTGCTGGCGACGATCGCCAGTGCAACCGACGTCGTCTGCACGGAAAAGCCGAATGCCCGGTAGAGGGCGAACCAGCCGACCAGACCGAGCACGCTAAAGACGGCTACGACGACGATGATCGCCAGGCCGAGGCTCATGCCGAGATCCTCGACCAGGCCGGGCAGCATGTGCTGTCCCGGCGTCCAGGTACTCATGAAGGATTCGACTTCACGCGAGATATCGGAGTGGTCGGGCCCGAGCGAATGGTTGAAGGACGAGGCGCGGTCGTGCGTGTACCAGCCGACGAACCCCCAGCCGCTGTCGGAATACATGTTGGGCCGGACGATCGCACCGGCGATCGTGTAACCAACTGTCAGGACGACGACGAAAGCAATACAGAGCCTCGGCAGCAACGCCATGAGACGGTCGCCCCCGTCCGCCCCCCTGATCGATCGCCCCATCCAATACCACCGGCCGCAGCAGAACCTGACGGGAGTCTAGGGGCCCAGGCCCGGCAGACAAGACCGATCTGTCTCGCAAATCGCGTTAGGAGTGGGCCTGTCGCCGCAATATACTGACGGCGGATGCAATCATTCTCTCCGACGGTTTCGGTCGTCGTTCCGACGTTCAACGAATCGCAGAACCTGCCGCACCTCGTGGGCCTGCTCGACAAGGCGCTGGGCGAGATCCCGTGGGAGGTCGTGTTCGTCGACGACGACAGCCCGGACGGCACCTGGAAGGTCGCCAAGCAACTGGCCAAGGACGATGGCCGGGTACGTTGCATCCGGCGCGTCGGACGGCGCGGCCTGGCCGGCGCCTGCATCGAGGGAGCCCTCAGCTCGGCCGCTCCTTACGTCGCGATCATGGATGCGGACCTCCAGCATGACGAGACCATCCTTCCCGCCATGCTGGCGAAGCTGCAAAACGACGACGCCGACATCGTGATCGGCAGCCGCTTCGCGGGCGACGGCAGCAGCGAAGGCGGGTTCTCGGCCCGGCGGGCCTTTGCGAGCCGCGTCGCCACCCGCCTCGCCGCGTTCATCATCCGCCGGCAGGTCTCCGATCCGATGAGCGGCTTCTTCGCTCTGAAGCGGGAGGTATTCGAGGCCGTTGCCCCCAGCCTGGTTCCTTCAGGCTTCAAGATCCTGCTCGATATCCTGGCCAGCACTCGCGGCCAGATGCGTGTCGCCGAAGTCGGTTATCGATTCCGCTCCCGCCAGGAAGGCCTTTCCAAGTTCGACATGCGCGCCATCCTGGACTTTTTCGGGCTTCTGCTGCATCGCACGACAGGCGGCACCGTCTCGGTCCGCTTCCTGTTCTTCATGATCGTCGGCGCCATCGGCCTCGCGATCCACCTCATCGTCCTCCGGATCGGCCTGCTGGCCGGCTTCGGTTTCGAGGCTGCGCAGTCGGTGGCGACCGTCGTCGCCATGACCTCGAATTTCCTGGTGAACAATCTCCTCACCTACAGTGACATGAAGCTGCGCGGCACCGCCGCACTGGTCGGACTGGTGAAGTTCTATGCCGTCTGTGGCGTTGGCGCCCTGGCCAATATCGGCGTAGCGTCGTGGCTATTCGTCTCGAACGAGAGCTGGTGGATCGCCGGCATCGCAGGAGTCATCGTGGGTGCGACGTTCAACTACACGATGAGCTCGATCTTCGTCTGGCGGCAGCAGCAGAACTGAGGCAGCGCGGTAGGCGCCGCCCCGTCTTCCCGTTCAGCGGGCGTTCTCCTTCTCGAAGTCCGGCACCGCGGCCGAAGCGGCCGCGAAGCGCGGTGCCTTGGTGACCTTGAGGGCTTCCGCGCCGCCCTCGGTCTGCATGATCTTCGCCATGATCGCCTGCTGCGCCCGCTCGAAGACACCACGGTTCTCGATCAGGAACTTCTGCGACTCGCGCAGCTTGGTGACGTAGCTGTTGATCTCCGGAACGACGTAGCGCGCCACCATGTCCCAGCTGCGGCGTGTGTTCTCCGGATTGGCCCAGTCGTGTATGAAACCGACGACCGTGCCGAATCCACCGCTCTTCGCATAGACGTCCTTGATGACTTTCACGAGGTCGTCGGGCGTGCCGATCGTCGCCGCCGAACCCGGCGTGAAGGCCGTCTTGTCCACAGCCTCGTCCGGATCGGCGAAGGCCGTCGCACCGGGCCGCTGCAGAGTGCCGACAATATATTCGTTGTGCCAGCGGTGCAGGCCCACTCGCGCTTCCTCACGGGCCTTTTCGCGCGTCTCCGCGACATGCCAGCTCAGTAGCACGCGCCAGTTCCGGCGATCGACCGTCTGGCCGTGCTTCTTCGCAGCGTCCTCGGCAAACTTCCACTGCGTCGGCAGCGCCAGGAGCCCCTCGTTCGACATCGAGCCGATCGAGATGATGCCAATCCCGTGCTTGCCCGCCAGGGTCATGCCCGAGGGACTCACCTGCGAGGCGACGACGAACGGCATGTCCTCCTGCAGCGGCAGGAGCTGCAGGGCGGCGTCCTGCATGGTGTACCAGTCGGTCCTGTCGGTCACCCTCTCGCCCCTGAAGAGGCGGCGGATGATGCCGATCGCGTGGTCCTGACGGTCGCGCTGGACCATAGGGTCGATACCGAGCGTGTGCGCGTCGGATGCCAGCGCGCCGGGACCGGAGCCGAAGATCGCGCGGCCGCCGGTCATGTGATCGAGCTGCACCATGCGCTGGGCGACATTGTAGGGATGATGGTAGGGTAGCGAGATGACGCCCGTGCCCAGTTTGATGCGCTTGCTGCGCTCGCCGGCGGCCGCCAGGAACATCTCAGGCGAGGCGATCATCTCCCAGCCACTCGAATGGTGCTCGCCGCACCAGAACTCGTCATAGCCAAGTCCATCCAGCTGCTCGACCAGGTCGAGATCCCGCCGGAACTGCAGCATCGGATTCTCGCCGATTGGATGGTGGGGCGCGAGGAAGGCGCCGAACTTGAGCCGCTGCATGGTCGCCCCCCCGATTTCTATGATGTCCTGATATCGAGTCTTATCATGCCGCGTTCCGCTCCCTGCAGGAAGGCCCTCGACGGGCTGATTTCGGACAGCGGACAAAGGTATGTCCACTTGCGCGCGCGGAAATCGACTGACGCCACGCTGGATAACATCGGAATATCCAATTATTTCCAAGTTTTAGACCATCTCCCGTGAGCCCTGACCCGCCGCAATCCTCGCCGCCCCCGCGGCTCATCCTCGACATTTTGAGGCCGCTCTATGCCGCGACGTCGCAGACGCCCAAGGGCATTCCACAGGTCGAACTCGCCTATGCCGAGCACTTCAGGGCGAACAAACTGACCGGCTGCATTTCGCGGTGCTCGATGCCTTCGGTCGATCCCGGATCGTAGGCGACCGACCAGCCGCGGCGGTCCCTTGAACAATCGCCCACCATTGGGACGGCGACTCTGGCTCGACTACTGCGTATTGGCGGGTCGGCCTGCGCGCCTTCTGGATCCACTTCGTGCTGATGATGAGGCTGTGGGGCAGTCTCGAGTAGTTCGTCGCGACGCCCGCGGGACGCTTCCACTACATCATTCCATCCCAGCTTCATCGAGCGTTTCTCGCTCATCGAAAGGCTGAAGAATGCCGGCGACCTGAAGCTCGTCGTCTTCGTCCATGACATCCACTCAAGCCTCCTTCCGGACTATTTCACCGAAGAAGACACCGAGCTCTATCATCGACAGATTGAGAATGTGCCGCATCTGGCCGACGCCATCATCGTGAACTCGTAGGCGACGTCGAACTCCTTCAGGCCCAGCTTCGGTGACGAGTTGGAGTCGCGTTCGCCAATTCTCGCACCGCTCGGCGTAGCACTGCCGTGCCGAGCCTGCAGCAGCCGTACTTCCACAGCAACCCTACTTCGTCATGCTAGGTACGATCGAGCCGCGCAAAAACCACAAGCTGATCTTCAAGATGTGGCTCGACCTGCATCGTGAACTGGGACCTTTAACGCCCCGCCTCCTCGTCTGCGGCGAGCGCGGCTGGAGCCTAGCGATCTGCTTGAGCGCAGGGACGCTCTGCACGGCTTCGTGGAGGAGTGCGGCCGGCTGCCGAATGCCCCCTCGTCGCCGCCTTGCTGAAGAACGCCTGCGCCTTGCTGCCTCCATCCTTCGCGGAGGTTTATGGCCTCCCGCTCGCCGAAGCTCTCACGCAGGGGGCTCTCGTCCTCTACAGCGACATCCCCGTCCTCCGGGAGGTCGGCGGCGATATCCCGGATTATCTCGATCCGACAGAAGGTCCGGCCTGGCATGCCGCGGTGATCGAGTATGCCCGGTCACGGTCGCGAAAGCGCGAAGCGCAGAACCACAGGCTCGCCTCCTGGCCCCCACCAACCTGGGAGGAGCATTTCACCGTGATCAACTCCGTGCTGCGCAAGCTTTGAGCAAAGAAAAAAGCGGCCCGTGAGGGCCGCCTCTTCCTTGTCTCGGGTGTTCCGGTGAGCCGGCAGCTTACTGGATGACGATTTCGACGCGGCGGTTCTGCGGCTCGCGGACGTTCGGGCCGGTCTGCACCAGCAGGCCCTGCTCGCCACGGCCCACCACCGCGATCGCGGTCGCCGGCACGCCTTCGCGCACCAGCGCGTCCTTGACGGCGTTCGCACGACGCAGCGACAGCGCCATGTTGTAGGCCGGCGCGCCCGACGTGTCGGTGTGACCGGTCGCCGTGATGCGGGCGTTACCCTTCGACTTGTAGGCGCCGGCAGCCTGCTTGATCGTGTTCAGAGCCTGAGCCGACAGGTTCGAGCGATCCCAGTCGAAGAACACCATGAACGACGGCGGCGCAACCATCGGCGGAGCCGGCGGCGGCGGCGGCGGCGGCGCGTTGAACTTGTAGGTCACGCCAGCCAGCGCCAGGATGTTGTTGTTCTGGAAGCTCACATTGCCGAACGGCGTGTTGACGCTGGGGTTGGTCGTGCCGACGTAACGGCCTTCGACCATGAACCGCAGCTGCTCGCTCACGTTGTAAGCGACGCCGATCATGCCTTGGTAGGCGAACTGCGTGCTGCCCAGCGAGGCGTTGCTGTCGACGAACGCGATACCCGCACCGGCGCCGATGTACGGCGTGATCACCGATGTCGGCATGAAGTCGTACAGCAGGTTCGCCATCACGTTGAGCTGGCCGACCTTGCCATTGATTGCTGTACCGGGAATGTTGGCCGAGGTTGGGATCTGACCGTAGCCGACCTCGAGTTCGAGGCGCGGGCCGACGAAGTCGTAACCGGCCTTGCCGCCGACGGACCAGCCTGTCCAGGTGCTGGCGTTCGAATTCGACCCGATGAACCACGCGGCACCGCCGCCTGCACCGATGTAGAAACCCTCTTGGGCATTGATCGCCTGGGCACCAGCAACATTCGGCAGCAGCAGCCCCAGACCCAGCAGAGCCAAACCAGCTTTCTTCATAATTCTCCCCACGCTCAAGTTAAAATCAGCGGGCTATCCATAAAAGTATAGCACAAGCGCGACGCCCAGCTCACGGAACACTTTTGTTATCACACAAGCATTGTATCACTGTGTCCTCCAGGCAACACCCTGAAAGTCGGATGCCGCATTTCTCCACAACGAGGCAAAACCTGCCCGAGCACAGTCCGCGACCTCTCCTCTGCCTCCACACGGCATTCCATGAAGCCGAGATCGTTCACCAAGGCGGCCAGGCTGTCCAACGTTGTTGCCGGGCAGCAATGCGGCAGATTGGGAAATGCGCCGAGGCCCTTGGGTACCAGACGACACTGCCCGGCGTAGGAGGGAAGATCCGGAACGACCACAACTTCGAGGACGTCGCCTTCATCGACAGGGCTGGCGCCGGCGCGGCCCAATCCTTCGAGATTCAGTCTCGTGCGAGGCGGATCGGCGCAGATTCTCGCAACTTCGAGCGCCCTCCTCGCGGGCTCAAGCGGATCGTCATGGATGAATCGCCCCACCGCGGCAGCATAGCCGGGGTGGAGCGTCGCGAGCGTGGCTTACGCCGCCTCCACGAGCGCGTCCCGCTCCTCTCCGAATGAAGTGCCGCCACGATGCCAGACGAAGAGGCTGGTCGCCGCCACATTCAGCCAGCCCGCCGCCGCTGCCCGGAGGCAGAAATCATTCTCCTCGCCGTAGCCACGACCGAACCGCTCCTGGTCGAAGGCCCCGACCTGGTCGAGGCAGGCGCGCCTCACAGCCATGCAAAAGCCAACGCCCGTCGGGATTTCCACAGGCGGACAGTCGGTCGCCGCACACAGTCGGTCCCATTGCGCAATGTCCAGGTCCCCCGGCAGGCGATTCTCGCAGAGCGTGGCCGGATAGCTCAGCATCTTCGCCGCATTGGAGAGAGGCGTTGCCGTCGCCGTCCGCAACGCCGCCAGCAGCCGATCGAGCCAGTCGCCAAACACCCGGACATCGGAATTCAACAGGACGACATCGCGCCCCGGATGAAGCGCAACGCCGCGATTGACGGCCCCCACGAAGCCGACATTGCGCTCGTTCTCCATCAAGGTGATCAAGCCGGCTTCGGCCAATGCCTGCAATTCACTGCACAGCAGCGGATCCGGCGAGGCGTCGTCCACGACCACTAACTCGAAGGCCTGCCTCGTCGCTGCACCGAGGACGCTGTCGATCGCCTGGAGCGCCATCGCCCGGCCGCCATAGACGGGCATAACGACGTCGACGGTGGCATACGCCACGCCGCGACGCCGGTGGCCCAGCAGACGCGGGATGTCGAGGGGCGGAGGATCTGCCGGGGCAGCCGCGTCCCGCCCTTCTTCGCGGCCAAATCTCAGCCAGTGAGCAAAACGGCTCGTACCCCGCCCAGACGACATCCGGATTGTGGCGGCAATAGTCGGCGGGCGAGAAGCCTCCCCGGGGTGACCAGCCGCGCCCCGATCCAACCGCCAGGCAGTGGAATGCCACGGCATCCGCCGACATCCCCCTCGCAGCACATGGCCGCGACCGAGCCAGCGCAGGCGTGCCGCCGGCGCGCCGATGTTGAACACGATCACAGGCAGCCCCTGCTTCAGTGCAGCCGTCAGCACGAACGACCAGGTTTCCTGCCAGATGGCCAGCAGGAGGACCGCATGAGCGGCCGATTCGCGCAGCAGACTTTCCAAGTCATCCGGCAAAAAGGAGCCGCTGACCGTTACACTCAGAGGTAGCGCTTCCGACGCCGGGCCCAGGACCGACAGCAGCAAAGGCGAGCCGGCCTGCCCTGCCGAATCGGCGAGCGCCTGCACGCCACGGAGCCCCATGCTTACATTCAAGGAGCCCAATGTGACGATGCGCAAGGGCTCTGTCGCAAGAACCCGTGGCGTTTGCTCTGGTAGCAAATCCACGTCGCTTTCCGGCTGCCATGCCGTGATCGCCTTTTCCAGCGAGCGCCCCATCCGGGCGGCGAGCTCCTCGCTCGGCACTTTCAAGGAAGGCCAGGTGGTCGTGCCGCCAGGAGAGCGGATCGAATTCCTGCATCTCGGCACCGTAATCCGCGATGCAGCGGATGCGAGATTCGGCTGGCGCCATATCGCAGAACGCACCTGCTCTGGTAATCAGGTCGATCAGCGGAGACAGCATGAAGTAGTCATGCAGGACGACGTCATAGGGGACGCCCAGTCGCGCGCTGAGATCGTGCACCCGCGTCATCATCTCCAGCAGACGATCGATGAGGTGGTTTGCCACGAGCCGCGTCACCCGGCGCTGGCGGACAGAATCGATCAGCAAGTCGCGGCCGGACGAGAGATCGAACGTTCGATCGTCGATGACCGCGAGCGTCGGCGCTTTCAGGATCGTTCTGGCACGGATGACATTACGCCCCGTGCTCTCGATATCCCGCTCCTGGAGATCGAGGAAATGGCTACTACCGCCGCCGCGACCCTGATGGAATTCCAGCACGGACACGGCGCCCTCTCGCCACGGCGGAAGGTCGGCCCGGGCCTCCACTTCGTTGCGTGGAGATTTTTGCGCGTGCGACTTCTCCAGATGATGGAACAGAGGATCCATTCCAGGCGGCCGCGGCAGGTTCTGCCGCCGGTAGAACGCATGTTGAATCCGGGTGCCACGCGCGACGCGTCCGCCAGCCAACAAGCCCATAGTGCAGCAAGGGAGCCCGCGCGACGCGCCGCCACTGCGCCTCGTCATCGAACTAACGGAGGTAGAACTCCCGGTCGCCCCCTAACCCCCGCGTTCGAGCACGGCTAGCCGCGGCGCCATGACATGAACCACGACAAGCCTGAGCGCCCCCCCCCGAGAACGCGCCCGACCACCATGCCCTCTACGCACAGCGTGGCGAGACCCGCGAAAACCGATTCGATGGCGACACCAGCCACGAGTCGAATCCGTCCGTTCCTCCGTGGGTACGGCTTGTTTCGCGAGGGCGTGCGGACGCGCATCGCGCTAGTGATCGAGGCTAGTCCGCCGCGCCGTGAGCGACAGCGCCGGATGGAAGCAGCGATCGTCGAGGGCGGCACCCTTCCAGTTCGCGGGAAAGTGCCGTCTCTGCCTCGCATAGCGCTTCACTATATTCGATCTGCCTCGTGTCGCGGATTCGTGATGCGTCAATACCGCGTAGGGCGTGAAGACCGTCTTCCATCCGGACTGCCTCAACCGCAGACAAAGATCGACGTCGCCGAGCTCGATCGGATATCTCTTCGCGTCGAAGCCGCCGATCGCATCGAATTTGCTCTTCTTGACAGCCAAGCTGGCACCCGTAACGGTCGAGACCTCATGCGGGACCGTGAAACGGTCAAGATCCCACGGTGCTCCGACCGTGCGCCGCTGCAGTTATGAGCGGCATAGCCACCGAGGCCAAGCACCCGCCCGGCATGCTGCAGGCGCCCGGCGGCGAAAATAGACGGCGCGGCCTACATAAGACCGTGCCTTGTGGAAAATTGGACTCCAGTCAGGCTTGAGTTCAGGCGCGACGGGCACTCGTCCGGCATCGATCGAGTCCTCGTTGGCATAGAACATCGAGCAGTCGAAGCGCCCTGACGCAAACTCGACGAGCGCCGCCATCGCGTAGCCCGCAACTACGTCGCCGGCACGACCGGATAAACGATGTCGGATACCTCAAGCCCTTCCCGCAGAAACCCGGCCATCGTGCTACTTCCAATGCGGAGGACCTGTCGATCCCCGCGATATGTCATCTCCGTATCGACGAGCGCTAGCGATCAATTCGGGTAGTTCTGCCGCTGGAGCGAGGCGAAGGTCGCGTCAAGCGCTTTGGCAGCTTCCTCGTCGATGGGGTGGACGATCACGCGAATGTGAGGTCTCTGATGAGAGCTGTCTCGCCGCGCATCCAGCCCCATCAGGTTCAGATTCCGACCGTTGAACGCACACCATTCGTGATAGCGCTCGAGGGTGTAGCACCGAGCATGTCTTCCAGGATCGCGTTCGCCTCGCCGCAAAGACCCACAGCACTCAACCCTGCCGCGAGCAAGGCCTTGCCTGCGCTCCTTTCCTACGAGAAGTCGATGACCTCCGGGAGCGATGCGAAGTTGAAGTCGGTTGCCGCATAGCCGCCCGACAATACGGTATGAATTCGGCGAGTTCCCTCAGGGCTCAATCCGACCCATTCTCCGGCGCCGAACAACGCGGCTGGCGTTGCGGCTTACACCTCTACCCGTGAGCATCGAAGCGAATTGCGAGGCGGCTGGCCGAGTAGTGGAGCGAGGTCTGATATCGCAGGCATATGCATTGGCTAGCCGGTACATTGCCAGTCAAAGACATGCTCGAAATGCACATTAGCCGCAATTGATGATTCGCGAGAATCGCTGCTCTTTAAGGAGATGCTGCATTCAGCCATGAACCAGGGGCGACCAAACCCCTAAATTAACGGCAGTTTCACCATTTCATCACTTCATAGCATACATATTGCGTCGCACAATTTCACTGTTTTGTTTATCATATAATTATTGTGCCCTCTCCGGAATGGAGATAGCCGTCTGTCGACAGGTTCGACGCAGGAACAACACAATTTCGAGTTTTGTTTTGGTCAGTAGTTTAGTGTTACTTGCGTTCGGCGCTGGGGGTATCGAGCTGGGGAGAAGGAATTTGATGATGTTGTGTGCAGGGTCGAAGACGACGTGTTGCTGCGTCGGCGAACGAGCCTTCTAATGAAGCGTCGGGACGAAGTAGCGATTGTCGGTTATGCCTGCCGTCTTCCCGGCGCGCGGGACAGTGACGGCTTTTGGAAACTCCTGCGCCACAATGTTTGCAGTGTCACCCAGATCACGCCCGACCGCTTCCCGCCCCAGACATTCTATCACCCTTCTCCCGACCAGATCGGGCGCAGCTATTCTTTCGCCGCCGGCGTAATCGACGATGTGTGGGGCTTCGACGCCACTGCATTCGGTATGAGCCCGCGAGAGGCCGAGCAGGTCGACCCTCAGCATCGCCATCTCCTCGAAGTGACCCATGACGCGCTGGCGCACGCGGGCATCCGCCCATCGCTTCTGGCAGGCAGTCCCGTCGGCGTCTATGTGGGCGCATCCTCGGTCGACCACGCAGCGCGCTTCTTCGCCGATCCCTCCGCCGCCGGAATGCACATGATGACGGGCAACTCGCTCAGCATCATGGCCAATCGCATTTCCTACACGTTTGACCTGAAAGGTCCGAGCCTGGCGGTCGATACTGCCTGCTCGTCCTCTCTCGTCGCGCTCAATCTCGCGGCGGAAGCCATCCGCAGCGGCGCCATCGAGACGGCGATCGTCGGCGGGGTGAACTTGCTCCTGTCGCCGTTCTCCTACATCGGCTTTTCCCGCGCTTCCATGTTGTCACCGACCGGGCTCTGCCGACCGTTCGACGCGTCCGCGGATGGCTATGTCCGCGCCGAAGGCGCGATCGTCGTGGTGCTGCGCTCGATGTCCTCGGCCCTCAAATCCCGCAGCCACATCCATGCGGTGATCGTCGGCTCCGGCGTCAACCAGGATGGTCGCACGACCGGGATGTCCCTACCTTCCGCCGAATCACAGCGGCAGCTTCTGGAGCAGGTCTACGGAGATTTCCGTGTGGACCCTGCCGACCTAGGGTTCGTCGAGGCGCACGGCACCGGCACGCGAGTCGGCGATCCCATCGAGGCCGACGCGCTCGGCAAGGGCCTCGCGCAGAAGCGTACGCAGCCCCTGCCGATTGGCTCGGTGAAATCGAATGTGGGCCACCTCGAGCCGGTGTCAGGGCTGGCCGGTCTGCTGAAATCGATCATGGCGCTCGATCGCAGTCTCGTCCCAGCGACCCTGCATCAGCGCGCGCCGAATCCCGACATTCCGTTCGACGAACTCAATCTCGAGGTGATCGCCCAAAACCGCCGATTGGCAGATCGACGGGGCCCGGAACTAGTCGGCGTCAATTCCTTCGGATTTGGCGGCACCAACTCGCACGTCATCCTGCGCAGCGAGAAAGCCGTCGCACATCTGGTTCAGGTCGGCAATGCCGCAACGCCTCCACCGCTGCTGTTGACGGCCCACAATGGCGACGCCCTGACCGCCCTTGCAAGCCGCTACGTAGAGGCTTGGCCCGCTACGACACGCGAAGCCACGGCCTTGATCTCGGCCTCAGCCTATCTGCGCGATGCGCTACCGCACCGCCTCGTCGCGAGGGGCGAGACGGCGGACGAAATCCAGCATCATCTGACTTCTTTCGTGAATGGCGAGGAGACCACCGCGGTCCTCATCGGCCAGGCGCTGGGCATTGATCAGCCTCTCACCTTCCTCTTCTCCGGCAACGGTTCGCAATGGGCAGGCATGGGGCGCGACGCGTGGCAGAGCAATCCGGTCTTCCGCGAGGCGCTCAGGGACGTAGACGGTCATTTCGCCAAGGCCCAGAAATGGTCGATCGTCGATACTCTGTTCGCCGATGATCTCGCGCCACGCCTGCGGCGGGCAACCTACTCGCAACCCCTGCTCCTCGCACTGCAAGTCGCCACTGTACGTGCGCTCGAAGAGCGAGGCATCGTGGCGAGCGCCACCCTGGGCCACAGCGTCGGCGAGATCGCCGCGGCTTGGTGTGCCGGCGCACTCAGCCTCGATCAGGCAATCGACGTCGTGGTCGCCCGCAGCCGCAATCAGGAAAGCGTACGGGGCAGCGGGGGCATGGCGGCGCTGATGCTGAGCGATCGCGAGGCCCGGCGCTTTCTCAAGACAGCCGGTGCGCACAGTGTCGAGATTGCGGCCATCAACAGCTGGCGCAGCGTCACCGTCTCGGGGACCTTTGCAGACATCGATCGCGTGCTTCAGGCCGCGGCCGACATGCGGATCAGTGCGCGGCGGCTCGACCTGGACTATCCATTCCACTGCGCCTTGATCGATCCTGTTCGTAGTCCGCTGCTGCACGAGCTGCACGGGCTGCGCCCACTGCCTCCCCACAAGAAGTTCCTATCGTCCGTCACCGGCGGCGCAGTTGCTCCAGAAATGCTCGGTGCAGAACACTGGTGGCGTAACGTCCGTGAGCCCGTCCAGTTCGAGCCGGCGCTGAACAGCCTGTTGAACGACGGCATCCGCGTATTTCTCGAAATTGGTCCGAGACCCATTCTGGCCAGCTACGTGCGCGACGTGCTCCGCGAAGCCGGAGCGCGAGGCGTCGTCATCGAAACGCTGAGCGAGAGCGATGGGCAGTCGCCGCTCGATCCGATCGAGCGGGCGGCGTCGAAGGTTGCGCTGGCCGGCGGCAAGATCGAGATGCAGCGTTTCTTCGGCCCTGCTCCGGCTTCCGCGATCGTCCTGCCGCTCTATCCATGGCAGCATACCCAATTCAAGGTGTCGACGACCGACGAAGCCAGTACCACGTTGCTGCCTCATGCCCATCCATTGCTCGGCGCCGGTCTCCGCAAGGACAGTGCCGAATGGTATTCCACGGTCGATCCCGCGCTCTACCCCTGGATTGCCGACCACAGGGTCGGCGATGTCCCGGTGCTTCCGGCGACGGCCTATGTCGAGATCATGCTGGATGCAGCGCGTGAAACCCATCCGGAAGGAGCCCTGGAGCTCCGCGACCTGGATATCCTTCGGCCGCTCGTCTTCGAGGGCAAGATCACGTTCGAGATTTGCGTCCGGCTGGCGCACGGGACGGGAATCGTCGAATTGCTGTCGCGGCAGCGCGGCGGAAGCGCCGGCGCCGACTGGACTCTCAACGCCAGGGGCAGCATCGGCCTCTCGCCGATCGCCGGCAAGGCAACCCTCCCGCCGGCGACGCCGGCACATGCTATCATCGTCCCCCAGAGCAGCGTCTATGCTTGGGCGCGCGATCTAGGCTTCGACTATGGACCGACGTTCCAGCGCGTCCGGCAGGTCGCCTTCCCCGAGCCAAAGTTCGCGGTCGCCAATCTCCATCGGCCGGAAGCACTGGTGAGCGGGACGAGCATCATTGACCTCACGGCGCTAGATGCCGCGTTCCACGCCCTGTTCGCCACAGAAGAGGCGGGCGTGGCAGACATGCCGATGAAGCGCATGCTGCCTGTCCGTTTCGGCTGCGTTCGCGTGTTCAAGCCCGGCACAATCGCTACGTGCGTCACCGCACGCACCCTCAGACAGTCGCTGAGCTCGATTGTCGTCGATATCAACCTCTGGGACGAGAGCGGAACAATCGTCGCAACCGCCCAAAACGTCCGACTCGTCGAAGCTCCCGCCGAGTTGGCCACCGATCCCAAGTCGCTCAGCTATCGCACCGCCGCCTGGTATCTGGAGCGCGCCGGCAAGCCCACGCACCTCGCCTTGCGGCATGTGGCCGCGGAGCGGCCCGCAGGCAGCGCCGCCGCCCTCTCGGAAGCTTTGCTTCTGCTGGAGGCCGGAACGCTACGCGCTACTTGGTCTGCACTCCGAAACCGGCCGTCAGGCGAATCGCAGGATCACCAGGAGCCAGCGGATGTTGGTGATGGCGCATCGTGGGCCTCGTTCCTCCGAACTGCACTGCTCTGGCAACTCGAGGCCAAGAACCTTGCCGTGGATCTCGATGGCGCTCGCGTGCTGGTTCCTTCCTGTGATCTTCCCGAGATCGACTCCATCGTCAGCACGCTGTTGCTTCGCCACCCGACGATGGGTGCGGAAGCCGCCAGCGTCTCGCGTCTCGAGAACATCATCGGTCGCCTGAGCGACGGGGATCCGACTGCCGTGAGCGAGCTCGGCTCGCCGCACTGGCGCAATCTGGGCGTGGCCTCCAATCAGATTGGATGGCTGCGCGCTGCCGTCATGCGCGACGTGGCAGCCGTGCTGGCGCATCACGACAACAAGCGTCTGTTGCGGCTGTTGATGATCGGCGCCGATCATTTTGCCACGGCCGTCGACCTCGGTACGCGCTTCGCGAACGTCGAGATCACCTTGACCGATCTGGACGATGATCGCCTCGAACAGGCCCGCGCCGCCATCGGCGATGGCGCCCCACTGGTTCGTTGCCTGGCTTGGTCACAACTGGAGACATTGCGTCCTGCTTCGCTTGACCTCGCATTCGCCGTCGATGCCCTGAGCGAGGCCGCTGCCGGCGGCGACGACGGGATCGCGATCATTACTAGGCTGCTGCGTCCCGATGGCCCCCTCATCGCGGGCGAGTTGGCGCCCAGTGCGTTCTGGGACATCGTTCGTGGCAGCCGGCGGCGCTGGTGGGCGCGCTCGGCAAATGCCGAATTCCCGGTCGGTGCCCTGCTGACCGACCAGGAATGGATCGACGAACTCGAAGCGGCGGGCTTCGGACCAATTTCGGTATCTCCCGCTCTCGGCGAGGCTCGCATCGGCGTAATCATTCATGGCCGGGCCGGCAGCGGTATCGATCGCAACGTTCCAGTAGCGTCCGAACCATCCGTTTTTTACTGGCAGGGCTCTGCGGCAGCCGACCTCCGGGCCCTCATCGGCCATCGCGGCTCCGAGGCCACGCGACTCGACGAGGCGGTGACGACCGATCTCGTGCTGTCGATCTCGGCGAACGACGACTCTGGAGACCCCGTCGAGGCCCTGACCGATCATCTCGACGCGATTGCCGACCAATGTCGACGGCTGGCGGATACGTCAGCACGCCTCTGGATAGTCGTTGATTTCGGCCATGCGGATGGACTCGTACCTCTCGAGCAGCCTCTCTGGTGTGCGCTGATGGCCGCGACGCGTGTTGCGCGCAACGAGTATCCGGGCCTGTACATTCGCTGCCTCGGCCTGGCGGGTCAGCCGCGGCTGCACGTGATCAGACGGGCTGCCGACGAGATGCTGGGTCCGGATGAGGAACGCGAGATATTCATCCTGGGCGACAACCGCACGGTCTTTCGTGTCGAGCGGTCGATCGCCGCTCCATGCCCGCTACAGCCTCCGACCAGAGACATGGCATTGCGCCTCGTGACGCGGCAGGGCTCGGGCCGGGGCGCGCTTGGCTGGGTTCCGGAGCCGCGCCGGGTGCCGGGGGCCGATGAGGTTGAAATCGAGGTCGCGACCACCGGGCTCAACTTCCGCGACGTGATGTGGAACCTGCGCCTTCTGCCGGAAGAGGCCTTGGAAGACGGCTACGCCGGTCCCGGCCTTGGAATGGAGTGCGCAGGCACGGTCGTGGCTACAGGGCCTGATGTCGAAGGTTTGGTGGTCGGTGATCGTGTCCTTGCCTTCGCGCCCGGCGCCTTCGCCACCCACCTCGTTGCGAAGACTTTCGCGGTTAGCAAGTTGCCGAGCCAGCTGTCGTTCGAGGACGCCACGACGCTGCCCGTCGCATTCCTCACAGCCTACTACTCGCTCGTCCATCTCGCGCGCCTCGAAGCCGGCGAAACCGTCCTGATCCATGGCGGCGCAGGCGCCGTGGGACTGGCCGCCATGCAGATTGCCAAACAGCGGGGCGCAATCGTCATCGCGACGGCCGGCAGCGGTGAGAAACGCGCCCTGCTGCGCAGCCTCGGTGCCGACTTCGTCTGCAACTCGCGCACCCTCGCCTTCGCCGAAGATGTGATGGGTTTCACGCACGGCAAGGGTGTCGACGTCGTCCTCAATTCGCTGGCCGGCGAGGCGATGATTCGTTCGATGGATTGCCTCAGGCCGTTCGGTCGCTTCATCGAGCTGGGCAAGCGCGACTTCTACGCCAATACCCACCTCGGACTGCGGCCATTGCGCCGTAATCTGAGCTACTTCGGTGTCGACATCGACCAGCTCATCGGCGCTCACGGGGCATTGTCCCGGCAGCTTTTCAGGGACGTGATCGGCTTCTTCGCCGAGGGCCAGTTCTCACCCCTTCCCCATCGTGTCTTCGACGGCGCCCATATCGCCGAGGCATTCCGGCTTATGCAGCGCGCCGGCCATATCGGAAAGATCGTCGTGACGCCGGCCCGGCAGGCCACCGTCTTCGAGTCGCCCGCCAATACTTTCCCGGTCGACGCCGAGGGTTGGCACGTCGTGATCGGCGGTACCAGCGGCTTTGGTTTCGCGGCCGCCGAATGGCTAGCAGACCGCAACGCCCGTCGCATCGCTCTGATCAGCCGTTCGGGCCACCTGTCCGACTCCGTCGCCAGCCGTGTCGACACGTTGCGCGAGAAGGGCGTGACCGTGGAAATGGCGGCCATCGACGTGACGGACGCCAGCGCCCTCGACCGCTTCGTCGATCAACTTGGCAGCGACCTCCCGATAAGGGGAATCATACATGCCGCGATGGTTCTCGATGACAGATTGATCCAGGGGATCGACCGCGAGTCGATCGAAACGGTCCTGCAGCCCAAGGCCCGAGGCGCCCTGAATATCGAACAGATCGCCGGAAATCTGGCGCTCGACTACTTGCTGTTCTTCTCGTCTGCCACGACGCTGTTCGGCAATCCGGGACAGTACAACTATGTTGCCGGCAATGCGTTCATCGAAGGCGTTACTCGTCGCCTGCGATCGAAGGGCCTTCCCGCGCTCGCCGTCGCCTGGGGAGCAATCGAAGATGCCGGCTATCTGGCGCGGCACATCGAGGCCAACGCGGGCCTGAAGCGGCGGTTTGGTTCGACGTTGATGCCATCCCGCATGGCGCTGAACGGGCTCGACTGGGCATTCAGCGCTGAAGGAAACCAGCTTGCCGACGTCTGTGCGATCGCCAGGATCGACTGGGCCATGGCAAAGCGGGAGCTCGCGGCGGTACGGTCTCCGACCTTCAACGCCGTCGACTCCGGCGCCGTGTCTCGGCAGGCCGGCCAAGCGGCCATCACCCTCGAGCGATTGCGCGCCATGCCGCAGGAAGAGGCGACGGAGGCCCTGCTGGAGATCGTCGTGGAGGAGATCGCACGCGTTCTCCGTCTGCCGCCGAAGGAAGTGGACCGCCATCGGCCCCTGGCCGAAATCGGCATGGATTCGCTGATGATGCTCGAGCTGCGCACGACCGTGGAGGCATCGCTCCAGATCGAATTGCCGATGATGTCCCTGGCGAGCGGCATCACGCCAGCCGATGTGGCGCGCCGCGTCACGCCACTCGTGACGGGCGAGGCGACTCGCGAGGCGGTGCCCAGCACGCTAGCGACCCTGTCTTCCAGTCACTTCGCCGACCAGGCAGCCAAGGCGGACACCTCGGAGCAGCGCGCGGCCATCAATGCCGTAATGCAGCGCGTCAAGCAGATCGACGGCCCGCTATGAGCCAGCCGCGATCGAATGCCGCCCAGGAGACGGTCGATCGGGTACGGCAGGCACTTGGTCAATCCGCTGCTCCTCAGGCTCGGTCGAGCGCCGGTCCGGCGACAGGTGGAAGACGGGATTTCGATTTCACGACGCTCGCCGAGTACGAGATCCTGAAGATCTGGAAGGCGGTGGGCGACATCACCAGGATTGGCAACCCATTCTACCGCCTGCATGATGGGCGCGCCGGCAGCACCACGTCGATCGACGGGCGAACGGTCGCGAATTTCTCCTCCTATGACTATCTCGGCCTGAACGGGCATCCCGACATTGCGGCAGCGGCGAAGGACGCAATCGATCGCTTCGGAACCTCGGTATCGGCGAGCCGGCTATCGGCCGGCGAAAGGCGGGTGCATCGCGATCTGGAGGCAGCTCTTGCGCGACTCAGCGGTACAGAGGACGCCATCGCCTTCGTCAGCGGCCATGGGACGAACGTGTCGGTGATCGGCGAATTGCTGGGGCCGGAAGATCTCATCGTGGCGGATGCCGTCATCCACAACAGCATCGTCGAGGGCGCCAAGCTTTCCGGCGCCAAGCGAGTCCTCTGCCCGCACAACGATCTCGACGCCTTCGAGCGCGCGTTGAG
The DNA here is from genome assembly GCF_945957355.1 of uncultured Reyranella sp. GTDB lineage: Bacteria > Pseudomonadota > Alphaproteobacteria > Reyranellales > Reyranellaceae > Reyranella. Next base: position 77,246 of record NZ_CAMFKM010000006.1, read on the forward strand.
GCTCAACCGGGCACGCTATCGCCGGGCCCTGATCGTCGTCGAGGGACTCTATGGCATGGATGGCGACGTGCCGGACCTTCCCGGCCTGATCAAGCTCAAGCGCCGTTACAATGCGTGGCTCATGGTCGACGAGGCGCACGCGACCGGCGCACTCGGCCGTACCGGTCGCGGTGTCGCTGAGGAGCAGGATGTCGATCCGGCGGACGTCGAGATCTGGATGGGCACGCTCAGCAAGACGCTGGCGGCGGCGGGCGGCTACATCGCGGGGAGTCGCGCCCTCATCGAACTGATCAAATATACGTCGCCGGGTTTCGTCTTCAGTGTCGGCCTTTCGCCGCCGGTGGCTGCGGCGGCCACGGCCGCGGTCGACGTCATGATGCGCGAGCCCTGGCGTGCGGCCGCGCTTCGCCGCAACGGGCTAGCCCTGCTCGAGAAGGCCAGGGCGTGCGGTCTCGATACGGGGCTGAGCATTGGCGCGTCGGTCATTCCGGTTATCGTCGGCAACTCACCACAGACGGTGATGCTATCGGAGCGCCTGCTGGAACGCGGCTTCAACGTCGTGCCGGCAGTGTTCCCCGGGGTCGCAGAGAACCAGGCGCGCCTCCGGTTCTTTGTCACCTCGGAACATTCGCCCGAGCAGATCGGCGCAGTGATCGATGCCGTGGCGGAGGAATTGCCGAAGATTCGCAGCGGCTCTTCGTTCGTCAGCACCATCGCCGGCCGCTGACCGCAACATGAACTTCAGGTCGATCGTCATCACCGGCGCGTCAAGCGGCATCGGCGCGGCTCTCGCCAGGGCACTCTCCGCACCAGGCCGCACGCTCGCCCTGCTGGGCCGCGATACCGGCCGCCTCGAAGCGGTGGCAGCCGCCTGCCGGGCCAAGGGTGCGATCTGCCGGATTGCCAGCGTTGACGTATCGGACACCGAGGCGCTCCGGGCCGTCCTCGTGGAGGGCGGCCGCGAGACGGCGATCGACCTACTCATCGCCAATGCTGGAATCCTCGATGGACGATCAGCAGACGAGACCGTGGAGCGCGGCAGCGTCGCGCGCCGCGTACTCGAAACCAATCTCCTGGCGACACTCGATGTCGTCCATCTCGTGCTGCCCGCCATGCAACGGAACAGGCGCGGCAGCATCGTCCTCGTAGCCTCGCTTGCCGCCCTGGTGCCCCTGCCCGACGCACCCGCCTATTCGGCCTCCAAGGCGGGCCTGCTGTCCTACGGGCTCGCGCTGCGGGATGCCGTCGCGGCGGAAGGAATCAGGGTGGTCGTCGCTTGCCCGGGCTTCGTCGCCACCGCAATGGCGGGCCGGCATCTGGGGCCCCGCCCCGGCGAGATCTCGGCTGACGACGCGGCGGCGCGGATTCTCACCGGCCTGCGCCGCAACCGGGCCATGATTGGCTTCCCCTTCGTCCCCTTCTGGCTCTCGCGCCTCAGCTTGCTCGTGCCCGAAGCGATCCGCCGCCGCGGTATGAAGGACACCCGCTTTCACGTGGGCCCTTAGGCGAACGGCTCCCTCTTCAACACGGCTTCGTCTTCGATATCCTGCCGTATCAGTGGCAGCTCATCGACCGGGAGGTGTTACGGCGGGTCGAGGTGGCCTCGATTCCTCTTCCGCCCTGGTTCCGATCTCGACCCTGATCGTGATGGTTCCGGCGGCTCGCGAACGAAGGCTCGCAGCGTGATAACTCAGCGCCCGGCGGCCTGCCGGCGTAGCACGGCCATTGCGAAACAAAGCTCGCCAACCTGCCCTCGGCGAGAACGCTCGCTGCCCTCGACGATCAGCAGCTCGCCCACGCTGCGGCGCAAGAAGCGCGGCACGCAGGCGACGGCGCGGCTGGCGCGGGCGTTTTGCTCGCGCAGCGATCGTCTGGCACCGTCCGAGACGTCGCGAAGCGTGTCGACCGTCAATTCTCCCACTCCCGCCAGGCGCTGGAAGCGCTGCCGGACCTCTGCAAAGGTCGTCGACGATTCGGCCAGGAGAATCCGTCCTAAGGGTTTCAGGCACCGGACCGCCTCACTCATGAAACTCCGCTTCCACGAAGTAATTCAAGGTATCGACGCCGATGACGGTGCGCGGACGATGCCGTCTCGACAGGTAGAGTAACCCGCCACCGCACCCTGCCGCGACCTCGATCACGTCACTCCGCCGCCACGCGTCGGCGTCGAGCCCGGCGAGGAAGACAGCTCGGCATAGAGTTGGATCTGGATGGCGTCGCCGGCCATTGCCGGATCCGCGAGAATTTTGCCGTCGACCCGAGCCAAACCGACATTGAACGCCGTCGCGCGCCGCCCACTCGACCAAGCATAGACCAATTCGTAGGCGAGACGGCGAGCCCTGGGACTCTGCGGTATCGACGAACTCAAAAACAGGCCCCTGCCACAATACGGGGCGCATGAATTGGGTTAGTCTTTGAAGATCATGCCCGTCGACCGCGAAATTCCACTCACACGATCGAACCAAGGCTGGCTGTCGATACCGGAGCAGTGGCTTATTGCGTGGATTGCCCCCCGGTTGCCACGCTGGATGGCGCCTGACTTCCTGACCGCGGTCGGTTTTGCGGCTTCCATCGCATCCTTTGTCGCCTATCTGCTGGCAGCAGGGAATCCGGCATGGCTCTGGGTGGTGAATGCTGCCTTGATCGCCAACTGGTTCGGCGATTCCCTAGACGGTGCCGTCGCCCGGCGGCGCGGCATAGAACGGCCCCGTTACGGGTTTTTCCTCGACCAGTCGATTGACGTGCTGAGCCAGTTCCTGTTCGCCATCGGCCTCGGCCTGTCCGGGCTCGTCCGCATGGACGTTGCGGCCATGGGGCTCGTGACCTACTTGATGATGACAGCTCAGTCCCTTCTACGGGCCGAGGTCACCCGCACCTTCCATCTCGCCAGCGCCGGCTTTGGTCTGACGGAGGTGCGCTGCCTCTTCCTGGCACTCAATGTCGCGTTCTATCTAAAGCCGCCCGTTCCGCTCGACATCGCCGGAGCGAGTTTCGGCTATGGAGACCTGCTCGGCGTCGCCTGGATCGCTGTCAATCTCGGCCTCTATCTCGCGGGCATGTTCGGCCAGCTCGGACAACTCGCCCGCGACGAGCCGCCGACCGGGAAAGACCGCTAAAAGGAGATGCCAGGAGTGGCATGAGCTGTCAGAAATGGATCGAATGAAACGGCATATTTCCGTCATTGGGCTGGGCTATGTCGGCCTGCCCGTCGCCGCCGGTTTCGGCCGTGCGGGCGTCGGATGGTGGACGTCGACAGCCGGCGCGTCGCCGAGCTCTCGCGTGGTCATGACCGCACGGGAGAGGTCGAGCCGGCCCTGCTCAAGGCGCCCGGCCTGAGCTATTCCTCGGATCGCCGGACTCTTGCAGCCGGCGATTTCCACATCGTGACGGTGCCGACGCCGATCGACGCCAGCAAGCAGCCCGACCTCACCCCGTTGAAAGGCGCTTCCGAGACAATCGGTCGGGTGCTCAAGCGCGGCGACATCGTTGTCTACGAGTCGACCGTCTACCCCGGAGTCACCGAAGACGTCTGCATTCCTGTGCTGGAAAGGAGTTCCGGGCTCAAATGGAAGATCGACTTCAACGTCGGCTACTCGCCTGAGCGCATCAACCCCGGTGACAAGGAGCGCCGCTTCGACAACATCCTGAAGATCGTGTCGGCCGACACGCCCGAGACGCTCGACATCGTCGATGCAACCTATCGCGACGTCGTGACGGCCGGCACCCATCGGGCGGGGTCGATCAAAGTGGCCGAGTTCGCCAAGGTTCTGGAGAATACCCAGCGCGACATAAACATCGCGCTGATCAACGAGGTGGCACTGATTTCCGACCGGCTCGGAATCGACACGCGCGACGTACTCGACGCGGCCGGGACCAAGTGGAATTTCCCGCCCTTCAAGCCCGGCCTCGTTGGCGGCCATTGCATCGGCGTCGCCCCCTTCTACATCGCGCACAAGGCCGAGGAAGTGGGCTATCATCCTCACGTCATCCACTCCGGTCGCCGCGTCAATGACAGCATGGGCGTGCACGTGGCCAACCGGGTGGTGCGCAGCGTCATGCGGCATTCCCGCAATGGCCGCCCCATCGTCACCGTGCTGGGCGTCACTTTCAAAGAGAACGTCCCTGATATTCGCAACACCCGCGTGGTCGACATCGTCCGCGAGCTCGAGGATTTCGGGATCACGGTCCAGCTTCATGATCCGATGGCCGATGGCGGCCTGTTGCACGAGGAATACGATCTCGCTCTAACGCCGCTCGACGCGCTGCAGCCCGCCGATGCCGTCGTTCTGGCGGTCGCACACCGGCTCTATCGTGAGGGCGGCTGGCCACTCGTGAAGCCGCTGCTGAAGCCGGCCGGTGGCCGCTTCGTAGCCGACGTCACCGGCCTGCTCGACCGGGCCACCACGCCCCAAGGCGTCACCCTCTGGCGTCTCTGAGACACCAGAACCACATCTCTGCGGCGTGACTCCTCAGCCGCCGAGGAACACCAGGTGAGACGGTGTGTAGTTAGCTCTTCGACGCCAATGTCAGCGGCCGTCGGCCTCCGGCATTGGCAGCCGCGTCGATACCCGAGCCGTAATACCCCCGGTACCGCGAATAGTAGTCACCGTGATCGCCGTAGCCATAACGTGCGTGCTTGGCCAGGTTGACGCGGTTGATGACGATGCCGACATGGCTGCTCACGTTCAGCAGCGCCGAAATCGCCGTTTTGACCACCTCTCGGGGAGTCTTCGCCCACTGCACAATAAAGACCGTGTAGTCGGCAAGGCGCGAGATGATGCGTGCGTCCGAGACCGCCATCACTGGCGGCCCATCCAGGATCACGAGATCGTAACGCTCCGCGAAAACCCCAAGGGCCGCCTTCATGGCATGCGACTCCAGGATTTCCGGCGCGTTGGGTGTGTTCGGCCGGGCACAGATATAGTCCACCCCCGACAAATCGTGGCGCCGGGTGCACTCCTCCAGCGTCTTGATGCCCATCAGGTATTCGTCGATCGTCCCGCCACGATCCTTGAGTCCCAGCGCCGCCGAGAGACGAGCCTGCCGGAGGTCGAGATCGACGACAAGCACGCGGCGCGACGCGTTCATCTTCGTCAGCAACCCGCCGAGCGCGGCCACGAAGGTCGTCTTGCCCTCGCTCGGCGTCGACGAGGTGATCGCGATGATGCGCGGCGGCCGGTCGAGGCTGCCTAGACTGATGGCGGTGAACACGGCTCGTATCGACTCCGCGGCCGGAGATGTCGTGTTCTCGAGCACGTGTGCCACGACGTTGGAACGCGTGGTCGCCGGTCCCTTGACCTCCGGCACCATACCGAGGACCCCGACGCCGGTGGCTTCCTCGACCTGGGAAGCCGAGCGGAACACGCGGTCCAGCTTCTCCGCAGCAACTGCGCCGGCCATGCCGAGGAGCGAGCCGATGATGAACGCCCCCATCAGGCCGGTCTTGTAGTTCGGTGACGACGGCGCACCCGACGGATGGGCATAGGCGAGGATACGGGCATCGGCGCGCTGAATATCCTGCTGCTCGCGCAGTTCCTTGAAGCGCGTCAGGAATCCCTCGTACAGGGTACGATTGGACTGCGCCTCTCGCTCCAGCTGCTTCAGCTCGGCCTCATACTGGCTGGCAGCCCCGGAAATCACAGACGCCTTGTCGACCAGTTCCTTGAGTTCGTCCTCTTCCGACTTGGCAGCGTCGAGTTCGGCACGGACGGCGAGCGTGATGCGCTGCGTCTCGGTTATGAAGCGAGCCCGGATCGAGGCAAGTTCGTTGCGGACCTGCTGGATCTTCGGATGGTTCTCGCCGAGCTGCGACGAAAGCTCCGCGCTCTTGCGGGTGAGGTCCACGTCCTGGATGCGCAGCGCCGACAGGGTGGCGTTGCCTGACACTTCCGGGATGTTGGCGAGTTCGCCCGGGTTGAGGCTCGCCTTGCTGAGCGCGATCAGACGGCCCTCGCGCTCAATGCGGCGGCCCTTGGCGGCGGTGTAGCGGGCGTTGAGATCGGACAGAGTCTGAGTCGAGACGGCGCCCTCGGGACTGCCGGCCAGCCCCTTGTCGCGGCGATAGGCGGCGACCGCCTCCTCCGCAACCTGCAGGTTGCGGCGCAGCTCCGCCAGGCGCTGCTCCAGCCACTCCGTGGCGCGCCGGTTAGCCTCGTTCTTGGTATCGATCTGGTCGGCGAGATAGGCCTCGGCGATCGCGTTGGCGATGCGCGCCGACATGGTGCCGTCGGGGCTTTCCACGGTGATCAAGATGACGAAGGTGCGGCCGAGCAGCGTGACGCTCAGCCGGCCGGCGACGGCGCCGATCGCGGCGCGGCGCCGAGGATCGCTGTCCTCGGACGGCCGGCCAGCGCGAGCCGGCGCCGTTGCCGGCGTCGCTTGCTGCGGCTTCGGCGGAGGCGCCAAGAGGGTGGAGATACCGGTGCTCCACAAGTCCCGCAGCGGTTGCAGGGCATTGTCGATGAAGCCCGGCGGCTTGGTACCGTTGAATTCAGGATTGTTCGCGAGCCCGAGCTTGTCGACGACACGGCCGATCAGGAACTCGGACTGGATGACTTCCAGTTCGCTCTGGATCGCACCCATGTTGAGCGTATCAACGCCCGACAACGCCGCCTCGGTGCTCACCACCTTGAACGTCCGTGTATCGAGCATGATGCGCGAAGATGCCTTGTAGAGAGGCGTAGCCTGGGCGATCACCAGCGCCATGAGCGCGGTCGCGATGAGGCCGCAACCGATGATCAACGCCTTGCGGCGATTGAGCAGTCGCAACCACTCCCAAAGCTCGTTCGGCGTTTCGACGGGACGCGCCGGCGCAAGCGCCGCCACTTCCGCTGCGGGCACCATACGATTCTGGCTGGGCTCATCCACAATGTGGTCCGCCCTAGGCAACGATCCCATCCCACGACACTCCGCGAAAAAGACAACTCGCGACGACACCCGATCGAAACGACGCAACGCACCAGTCCCTTCCGGAACCGCATCTTGCACGCCACCGACCCTACCTACGGACGGCCCCACACCGTCCATCCCCAAGTCCTACGCCGAAGCTCTACTTCGTAGGCCTTACGCCAACCTTTAGAACCAACGCTCCGGCACCCGAATGATGTCGCCCGGCCCCACCGGGGAATCTTCGGTAACCGTCTCTTCCTGACCCTGCTGCGCATTGAACCGCTGGATGGTGATGCGGGTCTTGGAGGCACGCCGCGTATACCCTCCAGCGATTGCAATCGCCTGCACGACATTGATCCCTGATACGTAAGGGAACGATCCCGGACGGCTGATCTCGCCGATGATGTAGAACGGACGCCGCGACACCAGGTCGACGCTGATACGCGGATTTCGGAGATAGCCCCCGGACCGATAACGGTCTGCCAGCATCGCCTCGATTTCCGGCATCGACATGCCCAATACGACCACACGGCCCGCCATGCGCGGCGAAATCATGCCGGTCGAGTCGACCTCGTACTCTCCAGACAGTTCCGTATCCGACAGGACGGTCACGCGCAACCTGTCGCCGGGCGCGACACGGTATTCGCCAAGCCGCAGGTTCTGCGTGCCCTGCGACGGCTGCTGGATCGTCATCGTCGACATCGGCGGCTGCGGATCGCAGGCACTGACGGCCAGTACGGCAACCGTTAGGAGCGGCGCGAGGCAGCGGGAGAGGAAATTGCGCAAATTCACCGGATCACCGCGCTCCAACGACTCGAATAGAGATCACTTCCCTGGTGAACGACGGCCCCCCATTGGCAACGTCGGTCGACGATCCGCTGGTATGTTCGTACAGGGGCCCGATCTGGACCTGTGGGCGCAGGGAATACAGCAAACCCAGAGACGCGCGCCAGTAGTAATCGGTGCGCGGCCCCACACCGGAGCCGGGAACCGGGTTGTATTCCGCAATATTGATGCCCGTACCCCCCACCATTTTCCAGGCGTCGTGGATATCGTAGGTGAAGTCGATACCAAGCGACGTCGAGACGTAGTTCTGGTAGTTGCTGTACGCCGATTCGTTGATTGACCGCATGAATGCTGGCTTGATCGTCAGCGGCTCATAGCCGTTCCAGATGCCCGTCAATCCGAATGTGAAGGCCGGCGTCGACGAACCGTCCGCCAGGAAGGTCTGGTTGGTGTACCCGACGAAACCTTCCAGTTTGGTCTTTTCCGAAAGTTTGACCGTCGCACCGAAGTTCACATACCAGCCGTTCGAATCGCGCTGCTGGCCATAGACATTGATGAACTGGTCATAGATGCGCTGGTTGAGGCCGGGCGTGACCCACACGTCGATGCCATCCGCAATTTCGTAGCCGAACCGGATGCGCTCTTCATACTCCATGCGATCACGACTCGCGCCCGGCAGGCCGCTCACGGGAATGATGCTGTTGTCGAGGTATCGGTAACGCGTGGCCGAGACCTTGGCATCGTAGAAAAACCTGTTGAAGCGCTGATAGAGGCCAATCTCGATCGGGAGCGAATCGGCGACGGTAGGCGAACTTGCGACCAGAGCATTGGGCGTGCCGAGGGCTTCCGTTTGACGGCGCACGCCTATCAGGCCGGTAGCATAGAAATCCTCCTGGATGTCGAGGCGCCCGTCCGCCTGAACATAGCCGTTCCAGTAGTTCTGGGAGGTTGCATTCGAGTAGAAGCCGAAGCCGCCGCCCGCCGCAACGCGCAGCGAATGATTCAGCCAGTCGGACTTGAGTTCGACGACCGGCTTGATGAGCGTATAGGGCGATCCCACGGTCGGCGCTGCGGTGGCGTAGACGTTGCTGTCGTACCCCGCTTGCACCTCTATTGACGGGTAGAGGGTGAAAGCGCCGACGGCAATGCCGACCTCGCTCGTTCCAATGCCCGGCGCCGCCGAAGATACCGGCACATCCGCCGGAATATCCACAGCTGGCGTCTGCTCGAAGAGAATCTCTGCAGCGGGCGACGCCGATTCCATCTGCGCATGCGCAACCGATCCCACGCACGTGAGCAGGACCCAGCCGACAACAGGCGACCAAATCAGTTGCGATCGATGCGCACGAATTGCCATGGGTTCTCGAGGCCATCCGGGTAGCGGTCCGAGAGTCGGCTGGAGAAAACTTCCCCGCAGACTCCCCCGGACACTACCTTGGGCTCTGCTGCTGCGGCGTCGTCGGGTCATAGATAACCGGTGGAAGCGGTCCGGGTGGACCCGGGAACGGGGGCGACGGCGGCTGGGGATTTGAGACCGGCGTATAGGGCGACGACGGCTGCTGCGGCGGCGGCGGAAGGGTGTTCACCAGGCTCGCGAGCGTCGGACCGGTGGTCCCGCCTGGCTGGCCCAGTTGTTGCGCAATGTACTGCTGCCAGGTCGGACCACCGACAGGACCGTAGGCGGCGCCATCGTACGGCGTGTCATTCGGTGGCGGAAGCAGCGGACCGCCGGCCGTCGTCAGACCTTCAAGTCCGCCCGGAGGACCAGCACCTGGGGCGGTATCCTGCAACGGCGCAGCATTCTGAAGCGGTCCGGCATTCTGCAGCGGACCGTTGCTCTGCAACGGGCCGGCACTTTGGAGAGGGCCACCGCTCTGGAGCGGACCGGCGCTCTGGAGCGGGCCAGCCGTCTGTATTGGACCAGAGCCCTGCAAAGGACCGGCATTCTGGAGCGGACCGCCACCCTGTTGCGGCGCCTGCTGAGCCTGCTGGGGATCGCTCGTAGGCCCGCCGTTCATGGCCGCCGGCCCACCAGGGCCGGCACCCTGCATCGGACCGGCCCCTTGCATCGGCCCAGTTCCCTGCTGGCTTGGACCTGCTGCCCCCGGCTGGGAGGCCCCTGGTGGCGCCTGCGCCACTTCTGGGCCAACTTGCGCAGACGCGCCCACGGCCCAGAGGAGGACCGATACTGCCGCGAAACCCTGCGCCTTGAGTGCAATTTTCAACATGTTACCCAACCCAACCATATGTCTGTATGACGATATGGTCATTTTTACGGAGGCATCACACCCACTTGGCCCACATCGAGAAGCTCGATTTGGTCCCACCCAAGTAAGCATACAAACTAGCGAATCCCATGCAAAAAGCCAAGGGCCTTAGGTCCCCTGATGCCGCCTTTGGCGCCAGCGTTCAGGGTTCAGAACGAATAAATTCTGCAGCCTGATTGTGGCAAAACACGAGAAGAAGCTTCACCAAAAACGCAAACAGGATAACCCGCACTTCTGAATCCGCGCCCACTCAAGTCGATGGATGGCTTGGACCGGAACCTGAAGACATGGAGTCGGCCAGTGCCTCGAGCGCGGTCGCGAAGCCTTCGACGTCTCCGCACGAAACCCGCCAGTATCCTGCAGGCATCGAGCGGGCAAGCAGATCGACATCGGAATCTGCGCTTCCGACGAATAGCACGGGCCTGCCTGATTCGAGACATGCGTAAATCTTGGACGGCATGACATAGCCGACGAAGGCATCGCGCAGGGTCACGAGGTGTGCGGCGGGTGCCCGGAGCAACCCGGCCAGCCTCTCCAAGGGCACCGGGGATGACCGATGGAACGGCAAGCCTGCATTCCCAAGACGCCTGGCGACCTCCTCAGCGCCCGCCCCTGTGGCAGAAAGCCACAGTAGAACGCGCCCGCTTCCCTGTCGGTGATGGAGTTCGTACCCGCGTACTAGGGTCTCGACCTCATGGGCGACGCCGTAGTTGCCGGAATAGAGCAGCACGCACTTGCCGACGAGGTCCGCCGGCAGGGGCTCGATCTGAGCGTCGGGTGAAAACGCGACGGGAGAGCCATCCCGCACCAGGGCAATTCGCTCGGCTGGAACGCCCGTCACACTCAGGCGCCGTCGCTGATCCTCGCCGAGGACCTCGAAGCCATCGACCCGACGGCGCCAGAAGTTCGTAAGTCCCAGCAACACGCTCAGGGCACGTGAGGGCCGATCCCGCGCCGCGATCAGGCATTCCGGGTGGAAATCGGTGATCCGGTAGATGAGCCGCCCGCGCCACAGCAGCTTCAGGGGCACCAGCAGGTGAATGAGAAACGGCGGCGACCCTGTGAACAGGATGCCGTCGGCTGCCCGCAGTGAACCGAAAGCCGCTAGGATCAGGCGCACGTTCGTGGCGATCGTCCACAGCATGCGACCCGACAGCGACCCCCGCGGGACCGGACGTGCCGAGAGACGGATTTCGGTCAGGCGGCCCCTGCCTCTCTCTTCATGGACCGTCGACCCGGCACCCGTCGTCAGGCCGACCAGCGTGACCTCGTGTCCCTGCTCCGCCAGCCTCTCCGCGCGCATCTGCATGTACTGCCCGACGGCGCCGAAATCCGGCGGCAGCCAGTCGGCGATGATGACGATGCGGCGCTCCTTCACCGGATCGAACGGGCTCTGCTCGAACAGCCCGGTCACGCGGCCGCTCCCGGTCGTGCCGCATCGGCGATCGAACGATAGAGTTCGGCCATCCGCCGGGCGACAGCAGGCCATCCATAATGATCGACTACATGCGTCCGCCCCGTCTCGCCCTGCCGGCGGCAGAGGGTCGGGTCGGCGAACATCACCCGCAAGCCCGTCGCGATGGCGGAAGGAGTCGGGTCGACAACCAGCCCTGCCTGAATATCGCGCACGATCTCCGACATGCCGACATCGGGCGTGGCCAGGACGGGTACGCCCCGCCGCATGGCCTCGAAGGCGGCGATGCCGAAATTCTCCGACAGCGACGTCATCGCGAAAAGACGTGCCGCCGCGAACAACGCCTCCTTGTCGGCGCCCGAGACATGCCGTGCGATGATCGTCACCCGGTCGGCGACGCCGAGGCGAGCCGCCTCCGACGCGAGGAATTCGGCCTGCCCTCCATCGTCACCGGCCATGACCGCACGCACCGAAGGCGCCTCGGCAAGGGCTGCGATCACCCGGTCGAGCCCCTTCTCCCAACTCAACCGCCCAAATGACAGAACCATCGGACCGCCTGAAATCGCCGCGGCCACGTCGGGAGACAGCGCCGCCGTCGACGGTGGCGGTGGATCGTCAACGCCGTGCGGAATCATCACGATGGGCGGCAGGCGCCAGCCAAAGCTCGCGATGTGCTGCGCTTCGATAGCCGACGTCGCATGGACAGCCGCGGCGGCCTCCAGATTGGGACGGTCGATCAGACGGATCCAGGCTTCCTTGACCCAGCGACTCTTCCGCCGGATCAGTTCGGGCACGAGCATGCCTCTCGGCGAGATCACGTAGGGGATGCCGTGCGCGCGCGCCGCACGGGCGCCGGCGAGGATCGGCCACAGGAAGACCGAATGCAGGTGCACGGCGTCGAACCCCGCGATCGATGCCGCGAGGGCCTTCCCCATCGGCGGAGACCAGTAGAGCCGGCGCAGCACGCGGCTGGGAAAATAGGTGACCTTCACCCCGTCGACATCGACGGGAGTCATCAGGGGCACGTCGCTATCCGACGGACCGTCGACGCTGGTGGTGAAGACCTGCACGTCGTGGCCGGCCGCGGCAAGTTCCCTGCAGAGCGCGTGGACGGAACGGATCGGCCCGCCGTATCTCACCGCCGGCAGATAGGTCGGAACGACGTGAAGAAGGCGCAACGGCTCGTCCACTGATTCGCAAGGGCTTGATGTACCGGGGCAATTGATAGCATAGGTGTTGCAGGAATGGGCTCTGCGATCGAATGAAGCTCCGAATCGATTTCCGGCCGTCGATCGTCGTGGCGTTGCTGGCCGCCGCCGCCTCCCTGTTCTGGCTGGCAACGCGTATTCCGGGCGTCTTCTGGTTCGCCCAGCCCTTGGCACTCTTTTACTCCCTGCTGCTGGCCCTCGCCGCTCTCGCCCTGCTGCGGATCCGCATGATCGAGCGCTGGATGGATTGGGACGAGCCTGGCCGGCTGCTGATCCTCGCCCCCCACGAAGATGACTGCGTCATCTCCGCTGGCGGGCTTGGCCTGCGCAACAGCCGTCTGGGTGGCATTACGCGCGTGGTCTACCTGGCGCAGGATGAGACGCCCGACCTGCCCGCGCGGCGCGAGGCGGAAGCGCGCGGCGCCTGGAACGTCGCCGGCCTCGGCAAGGACGACCTGCGCTTCTTCAATCTCATGCCACCGCTCGAAAGTCGCGATCCGGAGAAACTGCGCCGGGCTGCTGCCGTCGTGCGTGACGTCATCGACGAGTTCAAGCCGACCGTGATCGTCACACCGGCCTTCGAAGGCGGGCATGTCCATCACGACATGGTTGCGGCGTTGATCGATCGGCTGCGCACGCCCGCCGACCGGTTCGCAGTGTTCGAGGCGCCGGAATACAGTCCGTACGTCTCGATCCTGAACACGCCGCACCGTGTCCTGGCCCTCACCGCGCGCTGGCTGTTCGGTCTTGTCGCCTACAACGGACCGCCCGACGGCGTCGACGGACGCACCATCCTGAAGCTCCGGATGTCGCCTCAGGAACTGGCCGACAAGCGGCGCATGCTGGCCGCCTTCGTGAGTCAGAATGCCCCCTCCCTGGTCGCGACGCGCGGCTATCCTGACCGGCTGATCGCAAGCGCGAGCCGCCTCCGCCGGCGCCGCCCCTTCGACTTCGACCGGTCCTATCTGCGCCTCGTGCTGGCCCTGCGCCGTCGCCTGCCGGTCCGCCTCGTTGACCGGATCCTCCCGGTTCAGCTCGGCACGATCGGTCGTCGGGGGACGATCACCGACTGGGATGCCGAATGGGGAAAGGCATGACCGGCCCGGCCACGGACCTCAGCCGCGCCGCCTACGAGTCGCCCGACATCGTCGCGCTCTATGGCCGGCCCGACGGACTGCAGAAGCCGGAGGAGACCCTGCTGGCGCAGCTCCGTCCCTCTCTCGGCAGGTTGGACATGCTCGACATCGGCGTCGGCGGAGGACGAACCACCCGCCACTTCGCGCCGCTCGCCAGGACTTATCTCGGTGTCGACTATTCGGCCGCTATGATCGCGCACTGCCGGCTGGCGTTCCCGTCTTTCCGGTTCGCCGTCGCCGACGCCCGCCATCTCGGCTTCGCGGCGGATGAGAGCTACGACTTCGTCCTCTTCAGCTACAACGGCATCGACCATCTCGACCGAGGCGAACGCATGAAGGCGCTGGGCGAGATGCGCCGCGTCCTGAGGCCCGGCGGCCTGATGGTCTTCTCCAGCCACAATTCGAACTATCTCCCCTCGATCGTCGATCGTTTCCGCTTCCGCATTCACACCAGTCTGCGCGAGACGTTGCGATCGTTGAAATGGTCCAGCGTATTCTGGGCGAAGAACGGCCTGCTGCAGTACCGCATGCCGCTCGCCTCGGGTCGCGTCCACGACGGCACACATTCCTTCCGGTCATCGGCCCTCTACTATGTCCGGCCCGACATCGGCGTGGCCGAGCTCCGCCAGCTGGACATGGTAGACATCGCCTGTGCCGGCAACGAGAGCTACGATTTCCTGGCGGGCGACGATCCGCGCCTGCGCCACGATCCCAATCCCTGGATCTACTACATGTCGCGCAAGCCGGGACGCGTCTGACATGTCCCTGTCGGTCGAACTCGTCACGTCGGTCGAAGCTTTCGAGCGCCTGCGCACGGAGTGGAACGAACTGGTCGACGCGATGGAGTTCCCGGAGATCTTCTATCGCTGGGAATGGAGCTTCCTCTTCTTCCGGCACTGCCGGGCCGGCGACGGGCTGTTCATCGTCGTGGCGCGCAATGCCATCAACGGCCGAATCGCGGCCCTCGCGCCGCTATGCCTTCGCCACACGCGATCGTTCGGCATCGGCGTCACGGTGGCCGAGACGATTGTCGCGGGGCTGGCCGACTATCAGAATTTCCTGGTCCGGGCGGGCGTCCACAGGGGTCGCGCCGTCAACGCGATCCTGGATTTCCTCAGGGCCCACGCCGATCGTTGGCACGTACTCGACCTCCAGCAGTTCTGCAGCCGCGATCCGACGACATTCCAGATCGTGAATGCAGCGCAGGCGCATCATGACTGGACGGTACGCACGCACGTACTGACGCCGGTGGCGGTGCGGGACCTCAGGCCTGGGCGCGCGACCGAGGACACCGGCCGGCTGCGCCGCATCCGCCGCCGGCTCGAGGCGCTGCCGGCGCGCGGCTTCGAGGTACGGGTCGCCTGCAGCGACTTCGAGACGCTCTGGCCTGCCTTTCGCGCTCTGCACATCCGGACCTGGCCCGGCAGTCCGCTGGGGCGGGAGAAGGACGCGAAATTCTTCGAGGCGCTGGTCGCCAGCGACGGCATGCGAGATCACCTCGATCTCTCCGTCGTGATGTCGGAGGGAAAGATCGCGGCGGCGCACTTCGGATTCATCGACCACCGGAAGGCCTACTACTACATGCCGGCGCGCGATCGGGCGTTCCAGCACGAGCGCGTCGGCGCGGCGCTGCTGCTGGCACTCGTCGATCACTACGCGAAAACGCGAACGATGTTCGATTTCATGCGCACCCTGGGTGCCTACAAGACCTGGTACACCGACACGATCGACGTGAACTACCGGATCGTCATCCACGCCAATGCCAGCTTCAGGGCCTTTGCCTACGGCCTGTACGACGTTACGCGCCGCTTCTTCGTGGAACTCGGACTGCCGCGCGCGTTGCTTCGTCTCCTGAAGGGAGAACGGGCCGCGCCTCCGGCCGGCTAGCAGGCTATTGAAAAAGGCATTGCGGAAGCACCAGCGAGCAACATTGTTGCGCCAACAGCCGCCACGGGTCGGGATTCAAGGGGGTGCGACATTCATTTCATTTGTTTCGTTTACTTCGTTTATTTCGTTTGCGCCGCCTTGACGAATGTCGCCAGGTCGGAATGGCCCCCAAGATGGGCCTTGATTCAAATCATGTCGTTCCGGGTCCGTATTTGTCGACCAGCGCCAGATAGGCCATTGCCTGGCCTTCGAGCGTGAAGTTCTCGGCAATCATCTCGCGCGGCGCATAGAGGCCCGCCTCGACGCCAAACCAGAACTTGTCGAAGGATGGCAGGAGGTCGCTGCCGCCCTTGAACTTCATGCCACACCGTTCATCCCAGTACGGCACCGACGTCACCGGCCCGAATCGCACGAGATGCGGCGCATACTTCGGGTCCTTCCACAGTCCGCCATGGTCCCACACCAGGAGCGGAACGTCGGATGCCATCATCTGCTGGGCGGCCAGGCCCTGGGTCTCGTGATGGCTGAGGTAGATCATGGCCCGCGTACGCCGGCTGAGATCGTGCAACCGTTCCTCGCGGTAGAATCCGTAGCGAATTGTTTCCACGGAGAGGCGGCGGCGCCGGAGCTCGTCGAGCAACGGCTCGACGATGGTGCGCATGTAACGGCTGCGGTGCCGAACGAGCTTGTCGTAGATCAGGACGTCGACGTTCTTGTTCGCACGCTTCGACGGAGACCAACGATCGGTGTCGATACCGGAGGGCCAGACACTGATGCTGCCCGGCCAGACGATCGAGAACATCCGCTCCACCCAGGGGCTCGGTACCAGGACGCGGCATATCCTGCGGCGGCGCAGCAGGCCGGGATCGTCGCTGGGATGATTGTAGATCGACGTGCCGAACAGGATGGGGGTCTCCAGCGGAAGCTTCGCCAGCACGTGCGGCTGGCCGACCACGCAAGCCAGTTCGTGCGGATTCTCGCGGATATGCCCATAGTCGTTGACCCGGTACGGCACGTTCAGACGGTCGAGGCCCGCGCACAGGTTGAGGTAGACGCGCATCGTCCCGCCGGGTTGCTTCGGACCACGCAGCGCCCAGCGCACCATGCGTCGCGGATAGCGGTCGAATGGTACCCACCGATCGGAATCAGGCTCTTCATAGAAGAGATTGAGGGGCGCGCGTGAAGGCACTAGGGCTGCGACCCGGCAGATTGCGGCCGACCGGCCATGATCTCGCGATAGAGCTTCGCCATGTCCGACGCGACATCATCGATAGACCGCGTCCGGCGCATGTTGCTCGAGAGCCGCGCGACCTCGGCACGATCCGTGGCGGCGACCCGGATCGCTTCGGCCCACGGTCCGGGATCGTCGAACGGCAACAGCCAACCGTCGACACCATGATGGACGCGCTCGGAAATACCGCCGAGATCGGCCCCCATCACCGGAATGCCGAGCGCCCGCGCCTCCTGCACGACGATCGGCCCGGTCTCCATATAGCGCGACGGCACCGCAAGCACGTCGATGTCCGCCAGGAACTCCGGCACCTTTTCGTGCTCGACCAGTCCCATCAGCTGGATGCGCGAATCCTTCCGGGCCGCCTCCTCCATGCGACGAGTAAAGCGGGCATCCTGGCCAACGCCGGCAATCCGCAGAAGGACCGGCAGGTCGGTGGGAAGCTCGGCCAGCGCGCGCACGAGCATATCGGCGCCCTTGTAGCGCTCGAGCCGGCCGAGAAAGCCGATCACGATCTGCCGGCGATCGACACCCTGCAGCGGCCGCTGCTTGCGCTCGGAGAACTCCGCACTGGCCGACTGCCCCGACACCACCACCTTCTCGGGCGCAATCGCATTCTCGGCCAGCGCGGCGCGCACCCATTCGCTGGGCGCCACGATGCGTTCGCTGAGCGTAGCCATCGAGCGCAGCTGCCGCGCTTTCGTGGCTGCGGCCGCCCGCGCCGAGAGCAGGGTCGCCGCGCGTTGGGACAGGCGCGAGATAACGCTGTCGGTGACATCCCATCGGGGCAACTGCGACACGAGATAGGCTGCCGGCGCCGGCAGGCCACGGTCGAGCGCCCAGCACTGCGCGCAACGGCGATCGTCGATGCGGCCATCGCACGGGCGCTTGTCGTTCAGCAGCATCGTGCCGCGCATGCAGATCGCCGACGGCACGTGCATCGTGACGACGCAGGGAATGTCCATCCGCGCCACTTGCCGGAGATGACGCAGGCCGGCGCCGCTCGTCCAGGAATGCAGGTGGAACAGGTCCGGCTTCGTGGCCTCCACGATCTCCTGGAACATGGTGCGCCGCTTGCGCACGTCCCTGTCGCTGACTCGCTGGATCTCGGGCGCGTCGATCGGATACCGGACGACCTCCACGCCGGTCCACGTATACCGGTCATAGGTACCGTCGGTCGCGGCGACGATGGTACCGTCGATCGAATGCTGCGACAGCGCCGACACCAGGTCGCGCACGTAGACCTCCGTGCCGCCGGTCGAATCCGGGAAATAGAAGCCGACGCAGTGCACGACGCGAAGCCGCCTGCCCTCGCCGCTCGCTACCGGTCTGCCCACAGCCGCGGGGGTCATTGCTGCAACTTCCTGAGCCGCAGCAGCCGCTCCGTGTTCGCAAAGCCCAGCATCCTGTAGGCAAGGGCCAGGGCCGGGCGCACCGGCGGCACGAAACCGGGATCGAGCCGGTAGATCCAGTCGACGACTTCCGCCGCTTCCTGCGGATAGGCTCGCGCGAACGCCCGCACATTGGGCCACAGCATCCGAATGGCGGCGCGCTTGCGGCGGAGCGTGAGTTCGCCACGCGCCTCGAGCAGGCCAAGCGTCTTGCGGTAGATCGAGATGTGGGTCCAGTAGCCGAGGTCGCGCCTGAATCCCGAAGTGCGCTGCAAGCGCTCGCCGGCATGGCGGCGGTGCACGAAGGCCGGCTCGCGATAGACGGCCAGGCACGGCCGGCGCAGTGCCACCTCGAGGATGAACAGGCGGTCGTCGCGCAGGGCAAAGTCCTGGCGGTGGGGGATGCCGCGGATCAGATCGCGGCGGAACAGGAAGGCCGAATAGTGCGACGACCAGCCTTCGCCGAGCTGCTGGGCGATGAAGTCGTCGCAGTCAGCCCAAGCGTTGACTCGCCGCTCTCCGGTTTCCTGGTCGTAGTCCTCGTAGCCCGCGACGACCAGGTCGGCGCCGGTCTCCCGGGCGAGCGCGAGCTGGCGCTCGTTGGCGTCGTTGCAAAGCCAGTCGTCGGAATCGAGGAAGCGGACATAGTCGCCGCCCGCCGCCTGGAGCGCCGTCTCGACCGCCCAGTCCTTGCCCCAGTTCTCGGTGCGGATGGCAACGACATCCCGCTGCGTCTGCAGCCAGTCCCAGGTTCCGTCGGTACTGCCGTCGTCGACGACGACGATCTCCACGTTTCCGCTGGCGGACCGACACGAGTCGACGGCCTGCGGCAAGGCCCACAGGCGGTTGAAGGTCGGAATGACGACGGAAATGCCGCTCACGCTCTCACCTTAGCCGGTTCCCGGGGGCAAGGGCATCGACGGCTTCGAGCAGGCCGTCGGCGGCCCGCGCCGGCGAATAGGTTTGCATTCGCTCGGCAAGCGCTCGCCGCGTCATGCCGATGTCAAGCGCGAGAACCGACGAGATTGCCGTCGCCAACGCCGGCACGTCGTCGAGTGGCGCCACGGCGCCGGTGACCCCAGGCTCGATCAGGTCGGGCCCGCAGCCGACGGCATCGGACACCACCGCCGGCACGCCGCAGGCCATGGCCTCGTTGACCACGAGGCCCCATGTCTCGACCGCGGTCGACGGCAGCACCACGACGTCGCCCGAAGCATAGACCGATGGCAGCCGGCTCTGGTTGACGAAACCCAGGAACCGCGCTTCGACGCCGCCGGCGCGGACGGCTTCTTCCATCCGGCCCTGGAGTTCTCCGGCACCGGCAACGACGAGCTCGGCCGGTTGGCCCGCCGCGTTGAGCCGCGCGACTGCGTGCACGACATCGAGCGGCCGCTTGCTGTCCACCAGCCGGCCAACGAACAGCACACGCCGCCGCCCGTCCGCGGCGCGCGGTATCCGGGCCCCGTCGCTCATGCGCCTGAAGGAATCGTTGTCGACGCAATGGGGCGAAAAGAACATCCGGCCGGGCGGCACTCCATAGTGTTCCAGGTATTCACGGTTTCGCCGACCGACATACAGGCAGGCGTCGAACTGCTTCAGCATGTGCGGGAAGACCACGCCCTTGACGCGGCCCACCGCCCCGCCGCGCTGCCCCGCGAGCTGCGAATCGCCCCGCACCATGACGGGCACACGCGCCCGCCTGCACGCCCGCACCGCCTGCCAATAGGATCGCAGTGCCCACCCCGGCACCACGAAAGCATCGAAGTGGCCCCGCGCAATCAGCTCGGCGATCCCGGGTGTGTTGCAGCCCGCGAAGGACTGGGTCGATGGCACGCGGGCCACGTTCTCCAGGAAGCGGTGCTCATACCCCGACAGGAGATCCACATCCCAGTCGAAGCCGACGCCATAGCCCGCCTGTCGCTGCCCCGCCGCGTCCTGCCGATGGGCGAAGTACACGGTGAGGTCGCAGCGCCGTGCAAGCTCGCGGAACAGCGGCGTGTAGTACTGGATCGGATGGCTGGCCAGGTAGCCGACGCGCCGCCTCATGGGCCGCCCCGGGCGCAGGCGCGATCCAGCGCCTCGGCGAACAGGCGCGTCGACTCGCGTGCCGAATACCCGTCGAAGACGCTGCGGTCCACGGAAGCAGCGTCATAGGCAGGCCGTTCGATGAAGGCCTGGAGCGAAGTGGCCACGACATCGGGCGACGGCATTGCATCCTCGGTCAGGGTCAAAACCTCCCCGACATGGGCCGACCGGATCATCGCGACCGCCGTGCTGTCGCGGTGGAGCAAGGCGAAGACCGGGCGTTCCGACAGCATCGCCTGGAAGACCTTCGATGGCGTGTAGTGTGGCTCGGTCGATCCCAGTACCAGCACGGCACCGCTGTGCATGAGATGGTTCAGCGTATCGACATAGCCGATGCGATGGGGATGCTCGTCCACCATTTCCTCGACCCCAGCCGCGCGCGCACGCGGCAGCACGCGATGGCCTTGCGGATCGTCCGGTGAACTGCCGGTACCGACGAAATGGACGGCAAGCCTCCCGGCGACCTGCGGCGCCCGTTCCCGCAGGATGCGTAACCCGGCGAGGAACGCGTCGAGCACGACGAAGCCGGCCGGCAGCAGAGCGCCGGCGTAGATCATGTGGAAGCGCCCGTCCGCGGGGTCGAACAGGAAAGGCGCCCGTCCGAGATTGCGCACCAGCGCATAGTCCTCCGGCGCGGTCCCCATCGGCATGTAGGCGAGCTCCGACTGCGTGGCGACCTTGGGATTGCGCTCCAGCATGCCGGCCACGTAACCCGGCGCCATGCCGGTGATCAGTGCCGCATCGCGTACCGACCAGGGTTCGAGGATCTCGGCCAGTTTGTTCGAAGCCCAGGCACGGCTGAAGGGCTTCTCGCTGCCCGTCCAGCGGTTGACCCACGGATCCTGATAATCGATCCCGAACGGCAGTCCATGCCGCAGGTGAACGAGCCGACCGACCGGTGCGAGGAAGTTGGACGGGATCGTCACCATGACGAAGTCGATCTCGCGGACCTTCGCCATCTTCGCGAGCGCGCGATAACAGCCCCAGAAGGAGCGAATGCCGATGTCGCCCACCAGCCGCACCGGGCGCGTCGACATTGTCCTGGCATGGACGACCCTGAGACCAGGGGCCACCAGTCGCTCGAGGTCCGGATCGGGCCGTTCCTCGTATTCGGCAGGGTCACCGGTGACGACGACCGGCTCCCAGCCGAACTCCGGCAGATAGCGCGACCACAGACGCGCCCTTTGCGCGCCCACGAGATTGCTGGGCGGGAAATGTCCACTGACCAGGGCCAGTCGCCGGGTCATGACCGCGCCAGACGGGCGCGCACCTTCGCATAGAGGTCGATGTAGCGCGCCACCACGGCATCGGCCGAGAAGTGATCGACGGCGCGACGGCGGCATTCCGCCCGGTCGAGCGCGCCCACGCGCTCGACGGCCTCGCGGCCTTCCTCGATCGACTGGATCAGGAACCCATCGACACCCGGCCGCACGATCTCCGGCAGCGCGCCGCGCGGGCACGAAATGACCGGGGCACCGCAGGCCAGCGATTCAGCGAACACGATGCCGAAGGGCTCGTCCCACTGGATCGGCACGACCATGGCCCGGGCGCCCCCCAGCAGGGCGTTCTTCTGCACATCGTCGACCGGCCCGACATATTCGATGCCACCCTTGCCGATCTCCGGCGCGATCTTCGCGCGCCAGAACCGGCCTTCCGGATCGTCCCGCTCCGAATGGTTGCCGGCGATGATCAGCCGGCGGCCGGTGCGCCGCGCGATCTCGATCGCCCAATGTGCGCCCTTGATCTCCTCGACCCGGCTCAGAAAGACCAGCGGCGCATCGTCGGGAACGGATGGGCCGAGCGTCAGACTCTCTGTGTCTGCGAAGTTGGGAATGCCGTGCCACTCGCCACCCGCCGGCCGGCCACGGCGCGCAATGTAGTCGCTGCACCCGGTGAAGGTGAGGCGTCCGGGCGCCGCCAGCCGGACGGCGAGGCCAACGGTGCGGTGCGTCGGCTCGCGCTGGAAGGACATGATGAGCGGAATGCGGCCCCGCAGAAGCGGCAGCAGGTAGGCAATGCGCGAGAAGCTGTGCACGACGTCCGGTCTGAACGCCCGCACCGCCCGGGCGAGGGCGAGCGTATTCAGCACGGTGTCGCGCCTCGACAGCGAACTCGCCCCCGGCCAGGGGAAGAACGCGTCGTTGGGACATTCCGAGCCAGGTCGCGCCACCAGCCCGACCGTGTGGCCCGCGGCCCGCAGCCGGCGGACCAGCACGTCCACGATGCGCTCGATCCCGCCATAGAGAAGCGGCGGAACCTCGATCTCCGGATCGGCTGTCAGCAGGAGGCGCATCAGCGTAGAGTCTCCCGTCGCGCGAAAGCGGCGGCCACCGATTGCAGCAGCACGTCCTGCTCCCTCTCCCAGTTGTAGCGTTCACGGCCGAGACGCCACGCAGCTGCCGAAGCCTCGGCGAGGACGGGCGGCGACGCAAGCGCGTCGAGCGTGGCGGCCAGGCCTGCCGGATCGGCCAGCGCACAGAGCCTGGCGGCCTGGCCGAGATCGGTCGCCAGCAGCTTCTGGCCCGGCGTATCGCTCATGATCACCGGCACACCGGCCAGCAGGTAGGTGAAAATCTTGTTGGTGAGACAGATCCGGCGATTCTCGCTGACCTCGGTCTCCAGCGACAGGCCGATATCGTAGTCGGCGGCCAGCCGGACCATCTCGCCCGGTGGAGCCATCGGCAGCAGTCTCACCCTGTCGGCCAGGCCGAGCGAGGCGGCCAACGCCAGCAATGAATCGCCGTGGCCCCAGCGGTTGCTGCCCCTTATGTCGAGAGTCACGCGCGTCCTTGCGCGGGCCATCGTCTGGATGAACGCCTGCAGGCCGCGGTCGAGGCCGATCGTCTGGGAGAACCAGTAGGCCCGCAGCGTCGGCGTCCCCTTCTCGGACCGAACGGATCTCGGCTGGAGCGGCGCCATGGACAACGGAAAGACATTCAGCACCGTGACCGGCTCGGCCAGCCCGTAACGCGCCGCATAGGCCTTGCCGATCAGGGGAGCGGCGGCGGTCATGTGCGAGCACGACGGCAGGACGGCCTGCTCCACGACCCCAATCATCTTCATCCGAAACGCGTCGCCTGGCGTCGCGGTGCCTTCGCCGGAATGGAAGTCCTCGGCGTCGAATCCGAGGAGTGCGCGATGGCGTCGCGCCGCCGCGGCCACGGCCGGCAAGGCCGCGACATAGTGGGCGATGTAGAGGTCGGCCGGCACTTCGGCGGTGCGTCGCATGAGTGCCGCAACCGGCGCGCGGGCACTGCGTGCGGCCACGCCGACTGGGACCGCCAGGCCGAGGGACAAGAGCAGCCGGGCCAGCGCTGCGGCCGCGCGTGCCACGATCCCTTCGTCGCGTGCGCGCGCCACCCGGATCACCTTCCAGGGCGCCGTCGCCTCGATCTCGTCGTCGGCCTCGCGCAGCGCTTCGTTGTAGTTGCAGACGATCGCGGTGACTTCGTAGCCGGCGCCGTGCAACGCGTCCGCTTCCTTCAACAGCCGCGGATTGGACGCGAGATTACCAGGACTGACGATGCAAACCGTGCGTCCCATGGCCCGTCGGTCAGGCCGCCTCTGTCGATTTGGACTCGATGCGCAATGGCGACGCGAGTTGCATGGCAAGGACGCCGTTGCCCAGGCTCTGCTTGAAATCGTAGGCGATGCCGCCCGGGCTCGAGGCGGCGACCCGGAACGGGATCGCGTTGGCGACGCCGTGATCGACGACGATGGTGAGCGAGTTCGTGGAGATGTCGAAGCTGTAGTCGCCCGACGCCAGGAAAAGCGGCTGGAGGCTCAGCGTGCAGACATGGCGCCCCTGGCTCGGCAGCGGGGTCTGCGAGAAGATACTGGACGAATAGAAGCCCACCGGCAGATTGTTGGCGTCGCGGAGCTGTAGCTCGAGCCCCAGGCCGGGCATGTTCACCGTCTCGACCTCGATCCGGAGATTGAACGGTGTTCCCGGCTCGTAGGTATCCGTCGGCATCCCTTGCGCATCGAGCAGGTCGGCAGAGATGATCGCGGAGTGATGGCCACGTCCCCAGTCCCGCGCCACCTTGCCCTTGCTGAGCGACGCCGAATAGTGGGCGATCGCGTTTTCGATCGGACCGTCGAAGATGAGCCGGCCGCCCTTCAGCACGATGCCACGCCGCGTGAGCGCCGCCACCGCCGCGAGATTGTGGCTGACGAACAAGACGGTCCGTCCTGCACTCGCGACCGCCGACATACGGTCGAGGCAGCGCTTCTGGAATTCCGCATCGCCGACCGCCAGCACCTCGTCGACGAACAGGATCTCGGTCTCGAGGTGGGCCGCCACCGAGAAGGCCAACCGTGCATACATCCCGACCGAGTAGCGCTTGACCGGCGTATCGATGAACTTCTCGACGCCGGAAAAATCGACGATCTCGTCGAACCGCGCCAACACCTCCTGGCGCGTCATGCCGAGAATGGCGCCGTTCAGGAAGATGTTCTCTCGACCCGTGAGTTCCTGATGGAAGCCGGTACCCACTTCGAGCAGGCTGGCGACGCGGCCATTCAGTTCGACCCTGCCCAGCGTCGGCTCGAGGATGCGCGACAGGATCTTGAGCAGGGTCGTCTTGCCCGCGCCATTGTGGCCGATGATGCTGACCACCTCGCCGCGCCTGATCTCGAAATCGACGTCGCGCAGCGCCCAGAATTCCTCGACCTCGTCGCCCTCGACGACGGCACGGCCGCGCAGCATGTCGACCGCGCGGCGCGCCATGCCGCGGGCGCTGCGCACCAGCGCCTCGCCAAGGATGGCCGAATACTCGACCTGGTGCCCGATGACGAACTTCTTGCCGAGCTTCTCGGCGCGGATGACGACGTCGGACATGCTCAGATCAGGTCGGCGAAGCCGCGCTCGGTGCGGCGGAACGTGTGGATGCCGAGCCAAAGCATGCCGGCGGCAACGAGCATGCTGACGGCGAATCCCGGCAGGTAGAGCGGACTGTCGCCGCCCAGGATGGCCCAGCGAAAGCCATCGATCACGCCCACGACCGGGTTCACGCTGTACAGGAGCTGCCATTCCGGCGGCACGACCTTGGTGGAAAAGCCGACCGGCGAAACGTACAGACCGACCTGGATGACGAACGGGATGATGAAGCGGAAGTCACGGTACTTCACGATCATCGCCGCCGCCCACAAGGCCGGTCCGATGGCCACCAGCACCGCCAGCACCACGAAGACCGGCAGCAGCAGGATGTGCCAGTCCGGCACGACACCATACCACGCCATGACGCCGACCAGGATGAGCAGGCTCACGCCGAAGTCGATCAGGGCCACCATCACGGTCGCGAAGGGAATGATGATTCGCGGGAAATAGACCTTGCTGACGAGTTGCGAGTTCGTGATCACGCTGTTCGACGCGTCGCTCAGGATCGACGAGGCAAGCGTCCAGGGCAGCAGGCCGGCGAAAACCAGCACCGCATAGGGTGCATCGCCTTCAGTCGGCAGCCTCGCGAGTTTGCCGAACACGACCGTGAAAACGATCATGGTCACGAACGGCCGGACGAAGGCCCATGCCAGGCCGATCACCGTCTGCTTGTAGCGCACGGCGACGTCGCGCCAGGCCAGGATGAAGAAGAGCTCCCGGTATCGCCAGATGTCGATCCAGTACTGGCGGTCCGCACGTCCGGCCTCGAGGATGAGCCGCTGCGATGGGCGATCACTGGCTATCATGGGCTGGAAGTCATACGACGCGGCTGGGCCGCTAGGCGAGCGTAGAGTGCGCGTGCGGCGGCGACAAAATGCGAACGCCGATAAGGTTCGACGGCTGCCGGGTCGGCCTTGCCTCGCGCCAGCTGCTGCTCGATCGCGGCGGCCAACGCCGCACGGTCGGCCGGATCGACGATCACGCCGACACGCTCGTCGGGAATCGCATCGGCCGTGCCGCCGCCCTTGCCGCCGACGACCCGCAAGCCGCAGGCCGCCGCCTCGAGATAGACGATGCCGAACCCCTCCTCCGTGCTCGGCATCACAAACAGGTCGGCCAGCCGGTAGAGATCCGGCAGTTCCGCATCGGGCACGAAGCCCAGGAAGCGCACGGCACCCGGCGCCAGTTCGGCGGCGACCGCTTCGAGACGCTGCCGGTCATCGCCGTCCCCCGCCACGACATGGACGAGATCGGGGTACTTTTCGCGCAATCCGGCGAGGACGGAGAAGACCGGCTCGTGGCCCTTGTAGCGCTCGTTCGAGGCGAGCCGGCCGACCGTGAGGAGGACAGGTCCTGCGCCGAGCTTCAGACGGTCGCGCAGCCCTGCAGGCGCCGGCCCCAGTGTGAAAACATCTTGCACCGTGTCGGGCAGAACGCGCACGCGCTCCGGCGGCAGGTCGACCCAGGCGAGCAGGATGCGACGCGTCTCGCGACTGACCGTCGTGACCAGATCGGCATTTTCGATCAGCCAACGTACGAGGCCACGGCGGTCCTGCCAGACGTCGGTGCCATGCGCCTGCACCCAGTAACGCGCGCTGAACAACCGCGCGAGCAGGAAGCCCAGCGGCGCCATGAAGACGTGACCGCAGAACACGGTGTCGATCGGCCGGAAGCGCCAGGCGGCGACGATGGCCGCCAGTGAATAGGCGAGCCGGCCGAAGATCGACGGATTCTGACGCACGCCGACGGGGAGCGCCGTCCCACGGGCGTCGCCGTGGCGCGGCAGGACCAGGATCTCCGCATCACCGTCGGCGAGTGCGTCGAACAGATCCTGATTGTAGCGTGCGATGCCACCGCGCGCGCCGTAGCAGTCGCTTACGAGAGCGAGGATGCGGGTCCCCATCGCGTCGCTCAGGCCGCCGCCGGACCGGTCCAGCCGGCGCGCCAGACGTTGAGCGCCCAGGCCCGCGAGGCTGCGGAGAGGTCGATCCCCGGCTGCCGGGGTGCGCCTGCTGCATCCTGCAGCCAGCGCCCGTGCGGCGTCGAGAAGCCGGTCTTGCGCCGCCGGCGGATGCTGTCCGGCAGCGGCGGCGTCGGCACCTCGGCAATCGCATCCTTGGCATTCATGCGAGCCAGCACCGGGCCGGGCGGCAGCGCCGCGAGGAAGAATGGGTCGACGAACGGAACGCGGATCTCCACGCCGTGCGACATGCCCGCCCAGTCGGCATCCCGCAGAAGCTGGTTGCGCATGTAGAGCGATGTCTCCAGTGCCGCCACGCGGTCGAAGTCGCCCAGACGATGGCCGGCCTGGAGGGTGGCGGCGATCCGGCTGAACGGCGCGAGGCGATGCAGCCCTTCCCGGACCAGCGCCGGATCGAGCACGTCATCGAGTTCCCACGGCATGTAGACGCCGCGCCGCAGCAGATAGGCTCCGGCCCAGGTACCGCCATACTGCAGCACCCCCGCCGCCTTGGGATGCAGGCGAAGCCCGGCGGCGATGGCGCCTGACAGGCCCCAGCGAACCAATGCCCCCAGGCCTGGCAGCCAGGAGACCGGCCACAGCCAATGCACGCTGCGCGGCACGTCGGTGAAGGACGGGTACCCGCCGAAGCATTCGTCGGCGCCGAGCCCACTCAACGCCACCTTGATGCCCGCCTCGCGCGCGGCCTTGGCGACGAACCATGTGTTGATGCCGTCGATCGTCGGCAGGTCCATCGCGTCCATCATCGCCGGCAGGTCGCGCTCGAACTCGGCACGATCGACGGTGCGGACGACATGGTGCGCGCCGTAACGTGCCGCGACCTCCGCCGCCAGCGGCGCCTCGTCGTGAGCCAACCCCTCGAACTCCCGGAAGCCCAGCGTCAAGGCCGTGATGTCGCGCACGCCCAGCCCGGCCATCGTTCCCAGCAACGCCCCCGAATCGATGCCGGAGGAGAGGAACACCGCGACCGGTACGTCGGCGACGAGATGGTGGCGAACGGAATCGCGAACGGCTTCCGCGACCTGTGCGCGGGAGTCGACCGGCGCCACGGCCGATGCGGCCCGCTCGGCCAGCGCCGCCGCCACATCGTAGTAGCGCTGCGGAATACCGGGTCCTGTGGCATCGACGGTGAGCATCGTCCCGGCCGGCAGCGACTGGATGCTGCGCCAGACCGTGAAAGGTTCGGGCACGCTGCCGAAGAGATGGAACCCGACGATCCCGGCGGGATCGGGGTCGCGCGATACTGCCGCACCCGCCAGCAGCGCCTTGGCCTGCGAGGCAAAGCGCAAGGTCCAGCCGTCATCGGCCCAGTAGAGCGGCTTGATGCCGAGCGGATCGCGCGCCAGCAGCAGCGTCCGCCTTTCGGCGTCCCACAGGCCGAACGCGAACATGCCGCGCAGCCGGCTGACCATGGCGGAGCCGTACTCTGCATAGAGCTGCAACAGGACCTCGGTATCCGATCCGCTGCGGAAGGTGCGTCCCCTCGCCTGCAGGTCGGCCCGCAGTTCGCGATAATTGTAGATCTCGCCATTGAACGTGATCGTAAGGCGTCCATCGCAGGCATGCATGGGCTGCGCGCCGCCTTCGGACAGGTCGATGATGGCGAGCCGGACATGGCCGAAGCCCGTACGTTGATCCGCGCTCACCCACAGGCCATTGCCATCGGGTCCCCGCGCGACCATGCGCTCGTTCATG
Organism: uncultured Reyranella sp.; assembly: GCF_945957355.1. Taxonomy (GTDB): domain Bacteria; phylum Pseudomonadota; class Alphaproteobacteria; order Reyranellales; family Reyranellaceae; genus Reyranella. The sequence continues at coordinate 106,094 of NZ_CAMFKM010000006.1, forward strand.
CGAACCAGTTCGCCGCGGTCGACCCGGGGCGCAACGTCGAGATAGGCGTGGATGCCTGCTATGCCGCACATGATCCGGGCCGGGCTCTATCGCGCGCCGGTGCCGCGGAACACTACCGCGAAGGTCCTGAGGACGATCACCATGTCGAGCCACAGCGAGCAATGCTTCAGGTAGTAGAGATCGTATTCGAGCTTCGCGCGCATCGCGTCGGCTTCGTGGGCATAACCCTGGTTGATCTGCGCCCAGCCGGTGACGCCCGGGCGCACGATGCCGCGCAGCGCGAAGTGTTCGATGTCGCGGACATAGCCCTCTTCCAACGAGGCGGCCTCGGGCCGCGGCCCGACCCAGCTCATGTCACCCTTCAGGATGTTGAAGAGCTGCGGCAACTCGTCGAGCCGACAGCGCCTGAGATAGTGGCCACTTCTCGTGATGCGGGGATCGGACGAGGTCGTGAAGCTCGGGCCCGGCACCCCGACGAACATCGTGCGAAACTTGATCATCCGGAAGGCACGACCGCGCCGGCCGATGCGGGTCTGCAGGAAGAACACCGGGCCGGGACTGTCGAGCCGGACGATCAGCGCAACGACCGCGAGGATCGGAAGCAGCAAGGGCAGGAAGAGAACGGTCAGAGTCCATTCGAGGGCGCGACGGACGACAAGATACTGGCGCGACGGCAGCAGCGCTCCAAACTCGTTGGGCGACAGGCCGCTGAGCGGTGTGCGGCCGGTCATGCTCTCCACCACGTATCGCCGGTCGAGCACCGGCACGCCTGCGATGGCCGCATCGGCGAGGGCCGCGAGCTGGCCCTCTCCAAGGTCGCCGCTGAGATCGGCCACGATCGCATCGACCCTCAGGCGCCGCTGGCGCACATCGTCGAAATCTAGCCAACGGCAGGTCGAAAGCCGCGGCAGCGTGGCAATCGCCGAATGAGGCGTCACGGCGTAGTTGCGCACGAGGTAACGCCCGCGGAGCTGTGCGATCACCGCCATCCAGAGCATGGTGAGGAACCCGCTGCCGAACAGCTGGACGCGCGAATAGTCCAGACGCAACAGCAGGAGAACGGCCGCGATCAGGGCGTAGGTGATCACCGCCACCGGAGCGACCTGCGCCGCGTTGAGGCCGGCGCCCGGAAACGCGTCCAGTCGACGGCCGCAGTACCAGACGATCGCGTAGGCGATGGCAGTGGTGACGATGGTGAGTTCGGAAGCGTCGAACGGGCCGACGAACGGCTCGTCGGTCGCATAGATCGGGATCGGCAGCACAACGCAGAACAGGAAGCCGAGTACGGCATCGACCCAGGTTTCGATGAAACGCTGGGGCGCCGACCGCATGCGCGGCATACCGGTCGCCCGCTGCTCCGCGGACGACTCCCCCGCCTCAACGGTCATGGCTCTCGGCACGCCGTCTCCCATGTGCCACTACCGGCCATTCCCTCAGGACCCGGCCGAACGACTCCCCGCTCATACGCTGCGCTTCCTTGCCCGGACTTCCCGCTCCGGGCCCGCCGTTCCGGCATACTTGCACCCGCGATGATTATATCGCGATCATTCCTACGGCGTAAAGCGTTGCTCGGAATGTTCCCTGCGGCCGAACGCCTGCGCCCATCCCATGCCGAGCAGGGCTGCCGTCACGAAGCCGATGGCCGGCATCTGCAGGCTGAAATCGATGAGCGAATGGAGGATCGGAACGCTGGCGACCGCGAATGCCGCTGCCGGCAGGTAGCGATAGGCGATGCGGCGCGTCAGGGCGCCGCGCAGACAGATCGCCCAGGGCAATACCACCACGACCATCGCCGGGATTGCCACGATCAGGCCGAGTTCGACCACCGTCTCGAGCGGTGTCGAGTGGGCGATGTCGTTGGGCTGCAGGCTGTTGGAGGGCTGCAGAAGCGCGAAGACGTCGCCGAAGCCGCCCAGACCCCAGCCCAGCCAGGGCGACATGGCAATCGCCTCGAAGGCGGCCGACCAGATCCGAAGACGCGATGAATCGTCGGCCGAGGCGGCAAACTTGTAGAGCATCCCACTACCGGCAATGCTGCCGACAACGAGGAAGACCGCGAGCCCGACGAAGAAGATGCGACCGAGTTCCGGGCGCGATCGCCAGCGGCCTCGCATGAGAAGCAGGCCCAGGAAGAGCATTCCAGCCACCGACGCACCGAAGCCCGCGCGGGATGCCGACATCAGCATGCCCCCCAGCATCAGCAGCGAGAGGGCAAGCAGGACGACACGCGGGCCGGTGAACCACTCCACGAGGCGGACGTCGTCTCCTTCGTCGTAGCCGTACGGGACGTTGACCTTCCTGCGGTGACCGCTGAAGACCAGCGCGAGGGCCGCGACGACGCACATGCCCATGTAGCAGGCGAACGAATTGCTGTTCACGAAGGTGCCGCCCATCAAACAGCGATCGCCCGGAGTGAGTTCGAACTGCTTGCGCAGGTAGCCGCCGAGGTAGCAGGAGTTCGTCGACATCTGCATCGCAATGCCGTAGCTCACGACCAGGACCCCGCTGGCCACGAGCGCAACGAGCAACCATCGCGCATTGTCGCGGTCGCGGCACAGGGCGCGCGCCATCATGAAGATGAGCGCGCAGGCCAGGCATTTCAGGAGCGAGTTGCGAGCGGCGTCGGCGGCAATCGCCGGGATGGGCGCATGGGCAGTGCCCAGGATCTCGGCGGCACGGGTGAACAGCCAGGCGTCGGCTGTGAGCGGCGTCCATATCGTCGTCTGCCACAGTGCGAATGCTGCAAAGGCAAGCCAGCAGCCGACCAGCACCAGCAACGGCAGACGTTCGAGCACGCCCACGGCATGCCCGCCGCGGCCGCCGAGCCCCAGCGAAACCGGAACCGCGATGATGCCGAGCATCACGCAGAGCGGAGCCCATGCCCAGTCCCGATTTGCCCCCATCGGCAAGGCGGCCAGCACGACCACGGCGAAGAAGATGAAGACCACGGTCTTGTCGATGGCGCGCCGGACGAACCACTGCCAGTCGCGAAGCACGACCACACCCGGCTCGTGGCCCTTTTCAGTCCATTCCGTCATGACTTCTTTTTCCGGCGCTCCGTCAACAGACGCGTCAGCTCATCCTGGGCGCCCGCTTCGTTGCGCATGAAATAGCGGACGAACAACTCGTCGACCGGGCTGCGGATGGCGTCGGCGAACCACCCGCGATCAGGCGAAAGCTGCCAGGTCCGAGCGACATAGAGGGCGACAGCCTCGCGCTGCGGAACCGTGAGCGCCTGCCAATTGTCGAGAATCAACCTCAACCGTGCCGGCCACAGGGGCAGCAGCATGGGTGCGGTGTCGATCGACATCAGGAGCGGCGCGATTGAGCTCTGCGAGGGTCCATCAAGCGCCAGCCGGACGGACGCGAGACGCAGCCACTGTATGCCCTTGGCGGGATCGTGCCCCAAGCCCACCCGGAGGTCATGATCGGCGCGCCTCAGCCATTCGGCACGTTGCTGGGCAGTGGGCGCGAAATTGGGCGACAGCGCCGCGCCGGCCAGCAGTTCGGACCGCTGGAAGTAGCGGCCAGCCGTCGGGTCCAGATCGACGGCACGGTCGAGCTTGTCGATGGCGTTCAGCAAGGCGTCGAGGGACAGCCTGTAGTTGAGGCGGAGCGCCGTTGCCGCGCCGTCGGCCTGCTGCGCCTGCCACGCACTCTTCATCACCGGCCACGCGAACCAGACGAGGAGAAGCCCGCCAAGGCCCAGCAAGCCGCGCAACAGCCCATTGATCGAGACGCCCAGAAACCACCTCCCAATATCGTCAGGACGCGTCATGGCCCTTTTTGCACTCAACAGCTGTATTTCCGCATTGTCAAAGGGCTTGGGCGGGCGGCGCCTGGACGGCCGGAACGGCCGGCTCGGGGGGCAGAGCAGGCGGCGTCACTGGCGGGATCGTCGGAGCCTGCGAAGAGGCTGGTTCAGGCGCAACCGCCGGGTCGGCAACGGGCCGGGGGTCAAGTGTATGAACCTGCACGTCGACCGAGGCCTTGACGGTGACCTCGGACGACCCGGTGAAGGTGCCCTTGATCGGCATGGCCTGCTCGGGGTCCCGGCCGACCGCCACGCGGATCAGTCGCTCGCTGCCGACGATCCCGTTGGTCGGATCGAATTCCACCCAGCCGGCCCCTGGCAGGTAGACCTCCATCCAGGCATGCGGATAGGCATGCGTCGTCGCCTCGCCCGGCGCGGTGTCGAGCGCGGGATCGTAGAGGTAGCCCGTGATGAACCGCGCCGCGAGGCCGAGCGAGCGGCAGCATTCGATCATCAGGAGCGCATAGTCGCGGCAGGTGCCGCCACCGCTCTCGAGCGTGACGGCAGGCACCTGCGTGCCGATCTCGAACCGCATCGCGTATTTCAGCTTCTGCTGAATACCCGTGCACAGGCGCTTCAGCAGCTCGAACGTATCGTTCCCCGCCTCGCCTTCCATGAACTGCTTGGTCCAGGGCCCGACGATCGCGTTGGGGTCCGGATAGGCGCGCTCGATGTAGCGCGCGAGATCGGGCGCCTCTTCCGCCGCATAACTGAAGGGCAAGGTGCGGGCGAACTCCTCGATCGGCGGCAACTCCGGGGGCACCCCGAAATGCTCGAGCTGGATCGTGCTGACCAGTTCGAGCACCTGCGTGGTGCCCTCGAACGAGGCGATGGCGATCGAATTGCCGAACGGATCGTGGATCCATCGCACCTGCGCGATGGGCTCGATCACCAATCCCGTGCGGAGAAGCCTCAGGTCGTGGCTGTCGCGCGGACGGAACATCAGCCGGTGGTCCCCCAGGGAGACCGGCTCGGAATACTCGTAACGAGTGCGGTGGACGATCTCGAGGGTGCGCATGCGGGCCGGATAATGCCTCAAGGTTCCCGCGGATGCATCTGTGCTGAAGCCAATCGCTCCGCCTCACGATGAAGGGCCGCCACGACTGCCGGGAGGCGCGTCACGCTTGTGCCGCACCTCTTTGCTAAGCGAATGGGTACGGGCCCGGAAACACCCCTATCGGGATGAAATGCGTGACCAGTCCCGTGCCTTCCCGCCAGTGATGCAGCAGCATGGCCGGCGGCTCGATGTGCGAGGCCGGCTTGGCATCGGGCTGGAGCCGGAGCGCGATGGTCGTCGTCGTCGACGGCGCGGTGCACAGCATCGTGCCGCCGAACCGCAGCTGCATGACGCGGTGGACGTGGCCGCACAGGATGCGCTCGACCTGGCGGTGGCGCGCGATCACTTCGGCAAGCCGCTGTCCTTGGCGACAGGAATAGGGATCCATGTAGGGAATGCCAGTGTCGAATGGCGGCTGGTGCATCATCACGATCGTCGGTCGCGACGGTTCCGCCGCGAGCACGCGATCGAGCCACGCCGCCCCCTCCTCGCTCACCGCACCGTGGTGCAAACCGGGCAGGGTGACGTCGAGGGCCACGATGCGCACGGGACCTCGATCGCCGACCACGTAATCGATGGGACCGCTCGCCGGCAGCCAGCATTGGCCGGCGAAAGCCGCCCTGAAGGCCTCGCGCTCATCGTGATTGCCCGGGATGGCCAGAACCGGGATTTGCAGCCCCGCCAGCAGCCGGGCCAGCATGGCGTATTCGTCGGCCCGGCCGTGATCCACCAGGTCGCCGCTCAGCAGCACGAGGGCGGGCCGGGGATCGAGTGCGTTCACGTGCGCGATGGCCGCCGCGAATTGCGCATTCGAATCGACCACGCCCTGATAGAGCTCTCCGTCCGGCCGGACGTGCGGATCGGAGAGGTGCGCGATCAGCATTCAGGCCAGCTTGCGGTCGAACCGCTCCAGACCCTCGCGCCCCTTCGGCGTGATCGCATAGACACCGCGCTCTACCCGCTCGAACCAGCCATAGACATCCTGTTGCAGGATCTGGGCCGCTTTGGGCGCGTCGCACGCCGCGCGCAGCGCCGCCACTTTCATCGGCCCGTTCGTCGCCAGCAACTCGGCGCAGCGCAGGGCCTCCTGGCGATAGGCCGTCATCAGCGGCGCCCGCATCGCTTGGCCGCCGACATTGGGATCGCCCACCCGGCGCGCATGTTCGCCCAGCATGCGGCCCGCCTTTCGCCTGTTCTGGCGCGGCACATACGGAACCGGATCGAGCACCACGTCGGCCCTGTCCTTCGCGACCACGATGAAGCCCAGCCCAAGCCGCCGGCAAAGCTTCTTCACGTTTTTCATCTGCTTGGGCCACTGGCCCACCGCGAGATAGACGAGATCGGTCAGCGCCAGCCGGTCGACGCCCTGCAGGACGAGTCCCAGTCCAAATGTGCGCTTCAGCTCGACCACGACCGGCGGCTCCTGGCCGCGCACCGCTACCACGTCACAGCCGCGCACCTCGCCCTTGACGACATAGCCCTGTCCTTCGAGCAGCGCCTTCACCGGCGCGTATAGGTCGCTCTCCAACGTCATGGCGGCGCACGCTATCATGCTAAGGAAGTGGGCAGATGAGGAAAAACAGATGACCGAGTTGCTGGATCAGGGCGCCGCCGCCATTGCCGCCGCCGTGCGCACAGGCAAGGTGAAGGCACGCGACGTGGCCGAGATGGCGATCGCCCGCGTCGAGGCGCGGAACGGGCAGCTCACCGCCATCGTCGACTTCGACCCCGCCGAGGCACGCGCCTCGGCCGACGCCGTCGATGCTAGACGCAGGCAGGGCTTCGACGGCGCCATCCTGGGGGTGCCTTACACGGTCAAGGACACGACATGGGTGCAGGGCCGCACCGTCACCAACGGTTCGCTCCTCTACAAGGACTTCAAGCCGCCCCGCGATGCCGTCGCCGTCGAGCGCCTGAAGGCCGCCGGCGGCATCTTCCTCGGCATGACCAACACGCCGGAGATGGCGGCCAAGGGCCACACGGAGAACAAGGTCTACGGACCCTCGCGCCATCCGATGAACCCTGCTCTGACGCCGGGAGGTTCTTCCGGCGGTGCGGCGTCGGCCCTTGCCGCCGGCTTCTCGCCGATCGCCCTCGGCACCGACGGCGGCGGCTCGGGCCGGCGGCCGGCATCGCATTGCGGCGTCGTCGGCCTCAAGACCTCGGCCGGCGCTATCCCCTCGCCGTTCGGCTTCGGCGGGGCCTACGGTCCGCTCTACGGGGTGACGGCGCCCATGGGCCGAACGGTTGCCGACGCGAAGGTCGCCTTCGAGGTGATGGCCGGTCCCGACCGGCGCGACCCGCATTCGGTGGCGCTGCTCGACGTACCGCCGCCCAGCAGCCCGCGCATCGCCGTGAGTCCGCGGCTCGGCCTCGGCGTCGCCGTCGATCCCGATGTCATGGCGGCTTTCGAGTCTGCCGTTGCGAAGCTGCGCGCCGCCGGCTGGCGCATCGAGGAGGCCGACGTCACCTGGCCCGAGGAGACGTCCGAAAGCGCTTTCGCAGCGGTGAACAGCTCGGCCTCCGCCCTTCTCTACGGCAAGCAGCAGGCAGCCGACCACAACCTGTTTGGCGACAATGTCTCGGGCCTGATCGAGCGCGGCCGGTCCGTGCCAGGCACCGACGTCGTCGCCTCCTTCCGCTTCGCCGACGCCTGTGCTCGCGCGGTGGCGCAATTCTTCACCGAGTACGACTACCTGCTGACGCCGACCACCGCCTGCGTCTCATGGCCGGTCGAGCAGGTCTATCCGAAGATCATCGAGAACAGGGAGGTGGGCCCGCGCGGCCACGCCGCCTTCACGCCACTGTTCAACCTGGCGCTCGTACCGGGCATCTCGGTCCCCTGCGGCACCGGTCGTGACGGGTTGCCGGTTGGCCTGCAGATCGTCGCGCCGCGCCTGCACGACCGGCCGTTGCTGGCGATGGCACAGCGGGCCGAAATGGCGCTCGGCGTCGGCTGACCGACCAGCAGCAACGTCTCCCACAAATCATGCAGCTGACTGAGATCCTGATCGTCGCGGGCGCGGCCCTTGTCGTCGCCATTGCCATAAAGGTCTTTCGTGCACGCCAGGCGGCGCGCAACCGCGGGCCGGCCCACATCCACGAGGCGCTGATGAAGCGCGCCGAACTTCACACCGACCGCAGTCCGTTCCTGCGAAAGGTCGTGAGCGAATTCAAGGCCAACGGCCATATCTCCAATCGGCAAGCCGAAGCGGTAGAAAAGGCTCTGAAACGGCTCGAGGCCTCGTGAGCGGGCCATTCGCATTGAACGCAACCGTCACCTGACCGATAGTCGCCGCGCATTGGGGAGCGCGGGACAGAACGCATGACGCAACCGGGGAAGACGACGGCAGCCAACCTTCCGATCTGGAAGAAGGTTCTCTTCAGCCTGATCCTCCTGGTGGGTTTCCCCGTCGCCGCCATCCTGGCGATCGAGGGCGTGGGCTATGCGGTCATGCACTTCAAGTACGGCGTTCCCGGCAAGAGCTACGGCCTGTGGACCTACGACCCCGAACTCGGCGCGATCCATTCCCGCAACGGCTACAATTCGAACTCGCAGACCAACAATTACGGCTTCCGCAACAAGGAGGACGTCTTCGAGCCCAAACCGCCGGGCTCGATCCGCGTCATCGCCTACGGGGGCTCGACCACCTTCTGCTACAATCTCGAAACCGACCAGGCCTGGCCGATCCAACTGCAGGAGGAACTGCGCAAATACGCCGGACCGAAGTCCCAGGTCCTCAATGCCGGCGCCATCGTCTGGTCGATCGGGCAGGAAGTGGCCCGGGCGAAGCGCGACCTTCCGAAGCTCAAGCCCGACGTGGTCATCATCTATTCCGGCCTGAACGAGGAGGCCAATGCGGGCCACCTCCAGCAAGAGGGTATCAGCCTCAAGGAGGCGGTCGCCCAGGGCAAACACGGCCTGTTCGCGACGAACCTCGACCAGTCGCGCTGGTTGAAGCGCAATTCATTGATCGTGCGCTACATCGAGTATCTGAACCTTTTTGCGCCCACTCCAAATCCCTCGCCGGTCCCGGAGTACCCGATCGTCCCGGAAATCCGGGAGAACTTCAACCGCACGCTTCGCGAATTCATCGAGCTGATCCGGCAGAACAATGCCAAGCCGCTGTACGTCATCATGGGTGGCCTGCACGAAATCGGCCAGAACCGATTGCTCCTGCGCTATTCGCGCGAGGGCGCCGCCGTTGCGCGCGAGATGGGTGTGCCTGTGATCGATTCCAACGACGTCGTGAGGGACTACAAAGGCAACAAGGCCGATCTGTTCGCTCCGACCGGCGCCCACTGGTCGGCGCTGGGCGCCGAATTGCTCGCCAAGTTCATCGATGAGCAGGCACTGAAAGCCATGGTCAAGCCGAACTGACTCGGCCCGCTCACCAGGTGATGTGCACGCTGTCGGCGGACCTCACGTGGGGACCGTGATAGACCGCTTCGACATTGTTGCCGTCCGGATCCAAAGCAAAGGCCGCATAGTAGCCGGGATGGTAGTCCCGCGGCCCCGGCGCTCCGTTGTCCCGGCCGCCCGCCGCCAGCACTGCGGAGTGGAATCGATCGACCGTGGCGCGATCCCTGGCCTGGAGGGCGAAATGCACATGCGCGACAGCGGTGCCGACATCCACCCATAGCTCGTCGGCGAAGAAGTGGTCCTTGCCGTCGACGAGCGGGATGCCGAGCGCTTCCATCGCCGCCTTGTAGAAGCGCCTGGACGCCTCGAGATCCTTGACCTTTAGATGCAGATGATCGATCAGGCGGCCGCGATTCGTCTCCATGATTCCTCCCTCCATCGAATGGCTGGGAGGGAAACGCCCTTATTCAGTGGCCGTTGCGGCCGCGCCTGGATTAGGGTGGCACCGTGACTCGCAAGGTTGACAAGATCGGCGCCGCTGCCGCCCGGCGCGTTGCGCTGGCGGCCCAGGGCTTCGGCATTCAGCGCCCCGACGGCGCCTCCAACCTGGGCCATGTAAAACGCGCCATCGACCGGTTGGGCCTGCTGCAGATCGATTCGGTCAACGTGCTCGTCCGCGCGCACTACCTGCCGCTGTTCTCGCGCCTCGGCAACTACGACAGCTTGCATCTCGACAGGCTGGCCTGGGGCGGCAAGAGCCGCCGCGGTCTCTTCGAGTTCTGGGCGCACGAAGCCTCGCTGCTGCCGCTCGCGTCGCAGCCCCTGCTGCGCTGGCGCATGGCGCGCGCGGCCGCCGGCATCAGCAAGGGCTCACTGCAGGAGTTCGGCCGCGAGAAGGCGACCTATATCGAAGAGGTTCGGAGGGAGGTCGAGGATCGCGGGCCCATTGCGGCCTCCGACCTGTCGGACGGCGGCCCCAGGCGCGGGCCGTGGTGGGGCTGGAACGACGGCAAGCGGGCGCTCGAATGGCTGTTCTTCGCCGGCATCGTCACGACAGCGACGCGACGCGGTGCGTTCGAGCGGATCTACGATCTCACCGAGCGCGTATTGCCGGCGGACATCCAGGCGCTGCCAACGCCCTCGCCCGAGGAGGCACAGCGTGAACTGCTGCGCCTTTCCGCCCGCGCGCTGGGCGTCGCGACCGAGTTCGACCTGCGCGACTACTATCGCCTGCCCGTCGCCGACACCAAGGCGCGGCTCGCCGAACTGGTCGAGGCGGGCGACCTGATCCCGGTCGACGTCGAAGGGTGGAAACAGCCGGCCTATCTCGACCCGGCCGCCCGCCAGCCGCGGCAGATCGAGGCGCGCGCCCTGCTCGCCCCCTTCGACCCGTTGATCTGGGAGCGGGACCGCACGGAGCGTATCTTCGACTTCTTCTATCGCATCGAGATCTATACCCCGGTCGCCAAGCGCAAGCATGGCTACTACGTCCTGCCGTTCCTCCTGGGGGACCGGCTCGTCGGCCGGATCGACCTGAAGTCTGACCGCGCCAATTCCAGGCTGCTGGTGCCGGCTGCGCATCTCGAACCCGGTATCGAGGCGTCCGACGTCGCCGCGCCGATGCTAGAGGAGCTTCGCCTGATGGCGGACTGGCTGGGCCTCGAAGACCTCGGCCTTCCTCGCGCTGGGGCGCTGGGGCGCGAGTGGAGTAGAATGGGTAAGTGATGTGCGTGAAAGGGAAGAAGCAAGCATGAACGATCTGGTTCTCAAGGGCGGCCGCGTGATCGACCCCTCGCAGGGCCTCGACCGCGTGACCGATATCGCCTTCGCCAGCGGCAAGGTCGCCGCCATTGGCGATGGCCTGTCGGGCAACAATACGCGCGATGTCTCCGGCAAGATCGTCTCACCGGGCCTCATCGATCTGCACACGCACGTCTATTGGGGCGGCACTTCGCTCGGCGTCGAAGCGGAACTGCTCGCGCGCTCCGGAGGCGTCACGACCTTCATCGATGCCGGCAGCGCCGGACCGGGCAACTTCCACGGCTTCCGCAAACACGTGATCGAGACCTCGCCGGTCCGCATCCTGCCGTACCTCAACGTCTCCTTCCCGGGCATCTTCGCCTTCTCGAAGTCGGTGATGGTGGGCGAGAGTGCCGACATGCGGCTGCTCGATGCGCGTGAGGCGGTGCGAGTGGCGCGTGAGCACAAGGACCTGGTCCTGGGTGTGAAGGTCCGCGTCGGCAAGTCAGCGAGCGGCGATTCCGGCATCATGCCGCTCGACATCGCGCTGGACGTCGCGGAGGAGACGGGCCTGCCGATGATGGCGCATCTCGACTCGCCGCCGCCGTCGCGGCACGAGGTGGTGAGCCGCCTGCGGCCGGGCGACATCCTCACCCATTGCTTCCGGCCGTTCCCCAATGCGCCGGTCCAGGCCGATGGCAGGGTGCGCGACGAGATCCTGGCGGCGCGGGCACGGGGCGTGATCTTCGACATCGGCCATGGCGGCGGATCCTTCGGCTTCGGCACGACGCGCAAGATGCTGGCCGCGGGCTTCCTGCCCGACGTGATCTCCTCCGATGTGCATGCGATCTCGATCGAGGGCCCGGCCTTCGATCTCCTCACCACCATGTCGAAGTTCCTCTGCCTCGGGCTCGACCTCGCCACGGTAATCAAGCTTGCGACCACGAATGCCGCGGCGGCCATCAAGCGGCCCGATCTCGGCACGCTCAAGGTCGGCAGCGTCGGCGAGGCCACGGTGATCGACCAGGCAAGCGGGACGTTCGACTATGCCGATTCGATCGGCGAGAAGCTGATCGGCGACAAGCGCCTCCTGTCGTCGGGCGTCGTGCTCGCGGGCCGCTGGTGGCATCCGCTCCCAGGCTGAAGATGCCTGACGACGATCCCGCCTCTCCAGCCTGCCTCGCCCATGAAGCCGAAGACGCCTACATGGGCTTTGCGACGCGCGAGGAGATCGTCCGCTTCCTGGTGGAACTGGACAGGGCACCGGCCGCCGCGAAGGCACACATGCTGAGGAAGATGTTGCCGAAAATCCGCGACGAACTGCTGCATGAACAGCTCAAGAGCCGCCTGTCGGCAATTGAATCCGGCAAATCAAACACTTAGGGAGAGCCATTTTTTTGGGCCAGTCAGCAACCCCAAGGGCTCGGTCGCCGTTGATCTGACGCGACCGGATAGTTGGCGTTGCCTCTGCCCCCGCTCAGCAACGCCCCTCTCCCCATCCGGCGTCCCAGCCCGCTCCTGAACACCTCGGGAGCGGGCTTTCTCTTGCGGCCTAAGTGAGGAAGACGATCGCGAACAGCCGGGCCGGATCGGTCCAGGTATGGGCAATCGAAAATCCGCCCTGCCGGGCCAGTTCGCCGATGCCGGCGGTGTCATATTTGTAGGAATACTCGGTATGGACCCGATCGCCTTTCGCGAAGGTGAATCGGCGGCCGGCAACCATGACCGTCTGATCGCGGAGACTGCGGAAGTAGATTTCGATGCGGCCTGCAGCCTCAATATAGAACGCCTCGTGGGCGAAGGCCGAGAGGTCGAAGTTAGCGTCCAGCTGGCGGTTCATGCGTCGAAGGAGGTTCAACGTGAACTGCGCCGTTACGCCGGCCGCGTCGTTGTAGGCATCGTGGAGAAGCCGTGGATCCTTCTTGAGGTCGATGCCCAGGATCAAAGCGCCGTCGCTTCCCAGCAGCCGGCGCGCACGGCGCAGAAAGAGCACCGCCTCCTCCGGCATCAGGTTGCCGATCGTGGAACCGGGAAAGAAGCCGATCCGGCGAGCACCATTGATCACGGACGGAAGCGCGTCGATCGCCATGTAGTCGCCGGAAACCGGATCGACCCGCAGCCACGGATAGTCCTCGCGCAGCCGCCGTGCCGTCGCATCGAGGTGCTCGCGCGAGATGTCGATCGGCACATAGGCGTGAAGATCCGGCATCGCCTCGAGCAGGAGTCGGGTCTTCACGCTGGATCCGCTGCCGTATTCGACGAGCGCACATCCCGGTCCGGCAAGGCGCGCGATGTCGGCCGCGCATTCCCGCAGGATCGAGGTCTCGGTTCGCGTGGGATAGTATTCCGGCTGTTCGCAGATCGAGTCGAATAGCGCCGAGCCACGAGCGTCGTAGAGGAACTTCGCGGGAATTGCGCGCGGCGATCCGCCCAACCCCGAGAGAACGGCACGACGGAAATCCTCGCGATCGGCGGCATCGCCGCCATCCATCGCCAGAAGCGGGACATTCATCGGAGATCCTCCGCGAGACGGATTCCGCCGAACATCCAGCGCGCGTCGGGCGGAAAGAAGTTGCGATAGGTGGGGCGGACATGGCCGGCTGGCGTTGCCGTACATCCGCCACGCAGCACCATCTGACTGGACATGAACTTGCCGTTGTATTCGCCGACGGCACCGGCTGGTTCGCGATAGCCGGGATAGGCGACATATGGACTCGCCGTCCATTCCCAGACCTCGCCGATGCCTTCCACCGCAGCGGAGGCGATCTCCCACTCCGCTTCGCGCGGCAGTCGCTTGCCCGACCACTTGGCGAAGGCGGCAGCCTCGAAGGCGCTGACGTGACAGACCGGCCGCGTCGCATCGACCGGTTCGAGGCCCGACAGTGTGAAGACGTGCCAGGCCCCGTCCTTCTTCTCCCAATAGAGGGGGGCCTCCCAGCCGCGCTGCTTCACGCAGTCCCAGCCGGCTGACAGCCAGAACTCCGGCCGACGGTAGCCGCCATCCTCGATGAAGCCGAGATACTCGCCGCAATTGACCGGACGGATTGCCATGGCGAACGCGTCCAGCCAGCACCTGTGGCGCGGTCCCTCATTGTCGAAGGCGAAGCCCTGCCCGTCATGTCCGGTCTCGACCAGGCCGCCCTCGAACTCGCGCCAGCCCATGGCTTGCACTGCCTGCGCCTTCCTGGTCGGGGCGGTTCTATAGGCGGGCCGCAGCGGGTTCAGGGAGAGTGCGTGCTTGATGTCCATCAGGATCAGCTCCTGATGCTGCTGCTCGTGCTGCAGCCCCAATTCGACGAGGTCATGCGCTTGATGTTCACGCCGCAGGAAATCGAGCATGGCGGTCGTGACGTGGCGACGATAGGCCAGCACTTCCTCGACACCGGGCCGCGTGATCAGCCCGCGTTGCGGCCTTGGGTGCCGCGGCCCCACCGCCTCGTAGTAGGAATTGAAGAGATATTCGTAGGCGGGATCGAAGATGCGGTAGCCGCTTGCGTACGGCCGCAGCACGAACGTCTCGAAGAACCACGTCGTGTGCGCGAGGTGCCACTTGGTGGGGCTCGCGTCCGGCATCGACTGCACGGTCTGGTCTTCCGCCGAGAGCGGAGCGGCAAGTTCCTCGCTGCGGGAACGGACAACCTGGAAGGTATGGAGGCCGCGCATCTCCGCGGAAAGCGTCATCGATTTTGCCACGGGACCTCCGCACGCCATAACGTGGTGCCGCGCCGGTCGGTTGCAAGGGCGCCACCGGACGCTCACCCTGTAGCGTCCGCTCGTACTGATGAGGGAAGCAAGTGCCGATTTGCGAGATCGACCCGTGGCGCACTCAATATTTCGCGAAGGTGGCTTGCCCTGCGCACGTCTTCATACCGACTGAGGACTCGGATGCCTGGCTCTGGAACCCGCAACACCGCTGGACTTATGACAAGCTGGCCGTAGCGACACGGCAGGGACTCGAGGCGGCGCCCCATGGCGTGGCGCCGAAGACCTATCCGGTTTTTTCCAAGCCGGTCTACAACCTCAAGGGCATGGGTGTCGGCAGCCGAGCGCTACGCTCACAGGCCGACTACGAGGCCGCGTATCAGCCCGGTCACATGTGGATGCCCTTGCTCGACGGCGAACACATCAGCAGCGACGTAGCCTTGGTCGACGGTGCGCCGAGGTGGTGGCGGCATGCTGCTGGCATTGCAAGCGGCGACGGCACGTTCGACTCCTGGGAGATCCGCGCCCGGCCCGAGCCCGCCGTCGAAAGCTGCGCGGGCGACTGGTGCCGGCAACACCTCGCAGGATACACCGGCATGGTGAATCTTGAGACGATCGGCGGACGGATCATCGAGATGCATCTGCGGTTCTCCGACCAGTGGCCGGATCTCTATGGCGAAGGCTGGGTCGAAGCGCTGGTGCGGCTCTACGCGCAGCAGGAGTGGCTCTACGAGGATCGTGACAGGCGTACGGGCTACAGCGTCGTCCTGTTCATGCCGCACGGTCGTTCCTATTACCATCCGCCTCCTGCGCTCCTCGAAGGGATTGAGAGAATGGCAGGCGTATCGAGCGTCCAGATCACTTTTCACGAATCGATGGCGCCGGAGAAGCACGCCATGCCACCCGGCGGCTTCCGGGTGGCCATCATCAATTGCTGGCACCGCGAGGCAGGGAATGAAGCCCGCTCCCTGCTCCGCGATCACTTCAGCGCCTAGAGATTGCGACGGACGAAACCAGCAAACAGGCTGACGACGAAAAGAATCAGCGCGATCACGAACAGGATCTGCGCCATGCCGGTAGCGGTCGAGGCGATGCCGCCGAAGCCGAAAATGCCGGCCAGCAGGGCGATCACGAGGAACATCAGGGCCCAGTACAACATTTGCTTGCTCCTTCCGCGCATTGGCAGGTGTTGCGCGAATGAACGTCGGGGCGCGACTACGGGTTCCACCGGGCAACCCTCTCCTTCACGCGGGCGTTACCTCGACGAATGAGGAGGACGTATTATGCAGCCCGAAGTTACTCCGACCGAAGCCCGCAGCGGTGTCGTTACCGGGCGCGTCATCACCGTGCTCATCGTCTCGTTCATCGGCGCGGCGGGAGGCATGGCACTGGCCTGGTACCTGCTCACACACTAAGTTTCGTCGATGAAAACCCTGGCCGTCAGCTATCTCGTCGCGCTCGTCATACTGGCTATTCTCGACGGCTTGTGGCTGGGCGTCGTCAGCCGCGAGTTCTACAAGGCGCGGCTGGGGCAGATGCTCCTGGACAAGCCGGTCTGGAGCATCGCCCTGCTCTTCTATCTCGTGCACGCTGCCGGCATTGCCGTGTTCGCGGTCCCGCCCGCGGTCAATGCCGGCACCTGGGCGAGCGCCTTACTCTATGGCGGCTTGTTCGGCTTCTGTGTCTACGCGGCCTACGATCTCACCAACCTGGCGACATTGCGCGGCTGGCCGATGGCCGTGAGCGCCGTCGACCTGGCGTGGGGCACCGTCGCAACGGCAGCCGCGACGGTCGTGGCCTTTCTTGTCGTGAAGCCCTGATCAGCGCTTGCTGTCGTCGAACTCCGGATGCCGGCGCACATAGGCAACGACGAAACTGCAGGCGGGGACGATTCTGAAACCCTGATTGCGCGTGTCCTCCAAGGCGGCCTTCACGATCCTCGCACCGATGCCCTTGCCCTCGTCCTCTGGCGGAACCTCGGTATGTGTGAAGACCCGCGAGTCGCCCTGTTGGCGATAAGCGGCAATCGCCAGGCCATGATCGACCTGAAGTTCATATCGTTGCTGCGCGACATTGTGCGTGACTGTCATCGTCCACCTGTCATTGGGCACGCCCGCCCCGCAACGGGGCGAGCGCGGGACCGGTTGCCGCTAGCGGTCGACTTCCCAGAACATGGGGTAGGACGACTGGATGAGGTTTTTCAGGTCGCTGCGATATCCGGCGGGTCTCGTGAACTGCCCCCACATCACGGCCGGGACCAGTTCATAGGCGAGGACCTGGATGTCGGCGGCGATCTTGCGGCGTTCCTCGAGCGTGCCGGCCCGCGTGTAGGCCTTTAGCAGGTCGGGAATGCGATTGTCGCAGGACCAGCCCGGGAAGTCGTTGCAGGTCGCCGCGATATAGAAGTGCGTGAGCGGCGAGAACATGTCCGTTCCGTTTGAATAGACCGGAAACATCGACCAGCCATCCTTCTTGGCACGACGCGCCAGAACGGTCGGCCAGTCGCGCGGCTGCTGCTCTACGGTGAAGCCAACGTCCTTCATGTTCTGGACCAGCACCTGCGAAGCGGTTTGGCTAATCGATCCAGCGACTTCGAGGATGATGACCGGCTCGCCCTTGTAGCCGGAAGCCTTCAGTTCGGCACGGGCCGCGGCGAGGTCGAACTTGTTGCCGCTGGCGCCCGCATCCGTCGAAAGCGGCGCGCCACACATCCAGAACGAAGCGCAATTCTTCGTCTGGTACTTGTCCGGCACCCCGATCGCCGTCAACGTCGCATCGGGGTCGACCAGCTTCCACATGACCTTGCGCACCGCCGGATTGTCGAACGGCGGGAAAGCATGATTCAGTCGGAAATTGCCCTGGAACTGGTGAATACCGCCCAGGCCCAAGAGCTTGACGGACTTCTCCTTTTCCAGGACCGGCAGCATGTCGAACGGCAGGTACTGCATGTAGTCGATCTCGCCCGCGATCAGCGCGTTGGCACCGGTCGACGGGTCCGGCATCACGCGCAGGGTGAGCTGGTCGATCTTCACGTTCTTTCCACCGGTCAGAAAATCCGGCGTTTCCTTGCGCGGTAAATAGGCGGCGTTGCGCTCCAGCACCATGGAATCGCCGGGCCGCCACTGGTTCTTGAGGAAGCGGAAGGGACCGGACCCGATCGGCTCGGGAATGCGCTGGTCCGCCGGTGTCGCGGCAAGACGGGCCGGCATCATCACCGGCAGCGGTGCATTGGGCTTGCCCAGCACGTCGAGCAGCAGCGGGAACGGCTGCTTGAGGACAAACCTGATGGTCTTCTGGTTCGTCGCTTCCAGCGTATCCGTATCCGCCATCAACATCTTGCCCAACGGATCGCGCACCGCCCAGCGCTTCAGCGAGGCCACGCAATCCTCGGCCGTCACCGGGTTGCCGTCATGCCATTTCAGCCCGTCGCGCAAAACGAAGGTCCAGGTGAGCTTGTCGGGACTGCTGTCGAAGCTCTCGACCATCTGCGGCTTGATCTCGCCCTTGTCGTTCATGGCGAAAAGCGTGTCGAAGACATGGGTGCCGAAGGTCCGGGTGATCGCGGCCGTCGTCGCGTGCGGATCGAGGATCGTCACCTCGGATTCCAGGACCACCGTCAGCCCCTTGGCCGCCCGCGCCTCGCGCGGCCTGATCAAAGACGCGCCCGCCAGGGCGACACCGCCTGCCAGTGCCGTCCGACGTCCAAAAACAGTGCTACGCATGTGCAGGATTTCCCTTTGTCCCCAGGGCACCACCGTACCGGTGTTTCAGGTCAAACGAAACGGGCCGGCCTCTCCTTTCGGAGAGGCCGGCCCCCACCGTTTCGAAAGGCGGTTACGCCGGGGACAGAATACGGCAGGTCACCCGATCGACGAACGTCGACACGGGCGGCCCGTAGACGGGGACACCCCAACGCTCGCCGGGGCCGGCCGGAGAAAGGACCACGCGCGTGTCCTGGACCGGACGACCGCCGTTCGTAAAGGTGCAGCCCACGACCGGATCGACGACGCTTCCGCTGTTGTTGGTGACATAAACCACGGTCAACCAGTTCTGTTGCGGCACGGCCTGAAGCCACGGGCTGTCGATTACCACGACGGGCACCGTCGGACCGGCAGTGATGGGTACGGTCCCCATCAGGTTGCCTCGCGGCCTCTGAACGACGACTTGGGTTGCCACCGACTGGGCGCTCGGATCGAACGCCTTGTCCGCCGGCGTCTTCGGCATAGCCGCCTGCTGTTGCGGGGTCTGATTGTCCTTGCTGACATTCTCGGGCGTCCAGACCTTTCCGGTCCGTTCGTCCTTGAACTGCGTCAGCCCGTTGGTCGAAACCCCAGCGCCGACCGTGCCAGGCGCCTGGGCAAACGCCGACGTCGAGGCGACGACGACCGAAGCGGCCAGCGTTGCCAGAAGAGCGGAGCGCTTCATGATCATCACTCCTCACATATCCTTGATGCGGGACTTCTCCCAGGTGACGACCTGCGCCTCGGCTTCACTCTTCGAGATGCCGTAGCGGGCCTGGATCTTGCCGACCAACTGGTCGCGACGGCCCTCGATGGCGAGGAGGTCGTCGTCTGTGAGCTTGCCCCATTGCTCCTTCACGGCGCCTTTGGTCTGATTCCAGTTGCCCTTGAGCTTTTCCCAAAGCGTCTTGGCGTCGCTCTGAGCGGTCGTCTGGCCGGGCGTCTGCGCGTTGGCGACGAGCGGCAGTGACACGATGGCGAAGCCGGCGCATGCGGCCAGCTTGACGATTGATCGCATGGAGAACCTCCTGTTGGGACCTGGTAACGGGGCGGCCAAACCGAGGTTGCCGGGGTCGTTTGAGGCCGACCCGGGCGCGACCCGCGCCTAAACCCAGAGCGATTTCAGGGCGAACGCGATCGGAATGACGATGATCATGGCGACGTAGAGGTCCATGAGTTCGCCCGCCAGTGGGCCATGGTCCGAACGATCCTGCGTCATGATGTTCGACGTTTCGGGCACTTGCTTGGACTTCATGATCCCCTCCACGATTGCCCCATCCTGAACAGATGAACGCCGCAAAATCGTGCGGGGTTGCAGCCGTCGCGCGGGATTCTTGGGGCGGTCTGTGGATGGCTTCAGCCCGACTTGCGTACAGTGTGGTCGAGGGCCTGCTGCAGGTCGATCGACGAATAAGGCTTGGAGATGAACTGGATTCCGTCGCCCTGCAGGCCCGGGCGGCTGTAGCCGCTGGCAATTACGACAGGCAGCGACGGGTAGCGTTCCCGCACCTTTGTTGCGAGTTCTTCGCCGCTCATCCCCGGCAGGCCCACGTCGGTCACCAGAAGATCATAGCCCGCTTCATGTTCCAGCAGGTCCAGAGCGGCCTCGCCGCTGCCGACCCCGGATACCGAACATCCCAGCCGTTCCAGCATGTCCGTGGTCGACATGCGAAGCAGGACCTCGTCTTCGACCAGCAGGACGCGCCTGGCCCCTCCCCCAGCGGCCGGCGGGGCGACCTCTTCCGAGGAAGCGTCGGGTTCCGGTGGGGATATGGGCCGCCGGTTTGCCAGCACGCTGCGCAATTTGGCTGAAAGCGCATCGCTGCTGTAGGGCTTGGCGATCATGGGATAACCCGACCGCGAATGGTCCGGGATCAGGCCGCGAGCGAATCCGGACGTCAGGAGGACCGCGATTCCGGGCCGCAGGCGTTGCGCCAGTTGCGCCAGCTCGACGGCGGTAATCGTCCCAGGCATGACGATATCGGTGAACAGCAGGTCGAACGCGCAATCCCTCTCCAGGATCGCCGCCGCAACATCGGGATCCTCGGCAGCCTCCACCCGATACCCCCAGCCCTTCAGCATGTCGACGACGGCCCGCCGGACGTCTTCGCTGTCCTCCACAACGAGGATTCGCTCGCTGCCGCTCACGGCGCTGGCTGGGTCAGCCGCTTCTTCGACGACCGGATCCTCGGTTCGCGGCAGATAGAGCTTGATGCTGGTGCCCTGTCCAATCGCGCTGTCGATGCGGATATGGCCATTCGACTGGCGCACGAAGCCGTAGACCATGCTGAGGCCGAGGCCCGTGCCCTTGCCGTCGCCCTTCGTCGTGAAGAATGGATCGAACGCCTGCGCCGCAATCTCGGGCGGCATGCCGGTACCGGTGTCGCTGACGTCGACCAGGACATACGGACCGGGCGTCACTTCGGGATGAAGGGCGGCATAGCGGCGGTCGAGGGTGGCGTTCGAGACTTCCACCCGAACCGTGCCACCGTCGGGCATGGCGTCGCGAGCATTGATGGCCAGATTGAGGATGGCGTTCTCGAGCTGGCCCGCGTCGATCCTGGCGTTCCATGGATTCTCGGCAATCTTGAGCTCGATGGCGATGCGCTCGCCCAGCGAGTGGCGCATCAGGTCGGCAAGGTCGCCGACCAGCCTGGCGATGTTAGTGGGCTGCGGCGTGAGCGGCTGACGCCGTGCGAAGGCCAGGAGCTGCTGGGTGAGCCGCGCGCCGCGATCCGCCGCCGCCGTCGCGCTCTGCACGCGCGACAGCATCGCGGCATTCTCGGCGGCCTCGCCCTTCAGCAGATCGAGGTTCGCGCGAATGACCTGCAGGATGTTGTTGAAGTCGTGTGCCATGCCACCGGTGAGCTGGCCGGTGGCTTCCATTTTCTGGCCCTGCCGAAGGGCAGCCTCGTCACGCAGCTTCTCGGTAATGTCGACGCATCGCACCACGGCGCCACCGCCCGACATCTCGCCACGGTAGATCTCGTAGTCACGACCGTCATGCGCAACCCGGACCACGGCCGGCCCCCTGGCGGGAGTCGTGGCGAGGTCGAGCGGCAGGAGCAGCGCACGGGTCGCGGGTGAGCGGTCCGAGAGCAGTTGATCCAGGGTTGGTGGCGCCTGCTTGCCCGGCTCCCATTGCGCCAGCCTGGCGAAGGCCTCGTTCCACGCCACGACACGCCGCTCCCCGTCGATCACGAAGATCGGATCGCGCAGGCTCTCCAGGGTCGCCTGGAGGAGGCGCGACCGGCCGGCGAGAGCATGCTGGCTGCGCTCCAGGCGGCCGGCGCCGCGAACGATGATGTAGATGCCGACGATCAGGCAGACGAACGCTCCGCCCATCACGAGCAGACCGGCCATGTCCGCCTGTTCCTGCTCCGATCGCAGGGCCGTGAGGCGCCGCGCCAGCAGGAGCCTCTGCCCTTCGACGAGAGCATCGCTCAGCAGCCTGACCTGGCTGAGCATCGCCCGGCCTGCGCCCGTCCGGTCGAGCGCGAGGGCCGCCTCGCGACCATTGAGCTGATACGCGCCGACCGTAGCGTTCAGCTGGTCGAATTTCTGAGTCGTAACGCTGCGGAATTCATCGAACTGCCGCGTGGTATCGGGATCGTCCGCCACGGCGGCCTCGAGCTGGCGCATGCTCGATTCGATCCTGAGGCGCGCGCGCTCATAGGGCTCCAGGCTCGAGACATCGCCGGTCAGCAGAAAACCGCGCAGCCCGATCTCGGCATCTTGCACGGCGATCACCATCTCCCGCATCAACGCCATCGTCTCGTAGTTGGCCACGACCAGGCGCTGTTGCCGCGCCGCCGACTTGGAATGCGTGAAGGCCAGCATGAGGCCTGTCGCGATCAGCACGGCGAGGATGATTCCGGCGATGACCCCGGTCGAACGTGCCGATCGCAGGAGGCTAGGCATTTGCCGGCTCGTCCGCGGCAGGCATCGGAAAGACGACGATTACCCTGTTGCCGCCCTCGGGCATGCGTTCGATGGTGACCTCGCCGCCCAGCTGCATGGCCAGTCCGCGGATCAAGGTGAGGGCAAAGCCACCCTTCGCGTCTGGGATCGGTGCGCCACCATCCCGGGCAACGCCATTGTCCTCGATGACGAGCTGGACCTCCTCGCCGCGCTCACTCGTCTCGATGCGGACTTCCGGCGTGGCCGCCTTGCTGAAATCATGGGTGAGCGCAATGCTCACGGCTTCCGTGACGATCAGGCCGATGGGAATGGCCGTGTCCGGACCAACCGCCATGATCGGCGCGCGGATGTGATAGCGCGGCGCCTGATGGCCGAGCGGCCTGCGGCCAACCGATATCTGCCGCACGAGATCGCTGATGAACTGCTGGAAGTCGACCAGCGACCAGCTCGACCGCTCGTAGAGATGGCGGTGCAGAATCGACAGCGTAAGAACGCGGTTCTGCGCATCGCCGAAGAAGCGCCGGATGCGCGGCGACCTGATCTCGCCGGCCTGGAGGTTGAGCAGGCTCGATATCATCTGCAGGTTGTTCTTCACCCGGTGATGGATCTCGCGAAGCATGTGGTCGCGCTGCTCCAGGTTGGCCCGCAGGGCGGCCTCGCGGCTGGCGATGGCTTCCGCCATCGCCGTCACGCCCGCCCCGACCGAGGCCATTTCGGGACTCCATGGTCGTGGCGGCGACAGGGTGATGTTTTCCCCGCGAGCGACCTTGTCGGCAAAATCCTGGATATAGCGGAGAGGCCGGACACACCAGCGGTCGGCACCAAACCAGATCACCAGCAGCACGACCAGCGACGCGACCACGACGAGGAAAAACGGCGCCCAGGCTCCGGCAAAAGCCAGCGCAGAGTCGCCGACCGGTGCCGACACCACGGCAAAAAGAGCGTTGCCGCCAACCGGCCGGACACGAAATTCGTAGAACGAGCCGTCCTGTCCGAAGTCGGAGAACCTGACCTGGCTGCCGGTCAGGACCTCGGCCAGCCGTGCCGGCACCGGCAGCCGCCGCATTGCCGTTGCATCGCCCCCGATGGGGGCCCCCGACCGATCGACCACGGCCACGGCAGTCCCGCCAGTGCTGTCCGCCTGGGCGGCCGCCTGCGCCAGCGCTCTCAACGAGATGCCCATGGCGCACATGCCGCGAAACGCGCCGTCGCGAATGATGGGAATGGCGATAGGAATGATTGCGTTCGGGGTGATGCGGCTGGCGATCGTATCGCCGATGACGAGTTCCGTGGCGGGCCGCACCTTCTGGAAGACATCGCGATCGGCGAATGACATGCCGACAGCCTTGGGGTCACTTGCGCATCGTGCAATGCCCTGTTCGCCAGTCACAAGTGCGGTCGAATACTGACCGGGGTATGCGGCGAGCACCTTCGACAGATAGCTCCCGCACTGTGCAATGGCGGACGCGGGCGGATCGTTCGATGCGCTCTGCTCGATGGACTTGTCGGCACAAGCAGCCGACAGGAGGCGCCGCGACGCCTCGAAGAGGCTGGCATAGCGCGCCACCGCCAGGTCGGATACCGAGCCCAGCGCGGCAACCCGCTGCGCGGCATCGGCCTCCTCCTGGCGTTCAGCCTGCCAAGCCGCCACCCCGAGTACAGGCAGCAAGGCCAGCGCAACGAGCGTGACGAGCTTGGAGCGAAGCGACCATCGCGCCACGGCTCTGCTCGGGCTCAGATCGATACGGTATCGAGAGCCTGTGCGATCGCCGCGCGAAGAAGGTCAGGATCGAACGGCTTGGAGATCACGAAAGCCGGCTCCACCTGCTTTCCGGTCAACAGACGCTCGGGGAAGCCCGTCACGAAGATCACCGGGACGGACATCGACTTCATGATCTGGTTCACGGCGGAGATGCCGCTGTCGGAGCCGCGAAGCTGGATATCGGCCAGCACGAGGTGCGGCGAATGCTTCTTGGCGAGCTCGATGGCGGCCTTTTCGGTCGCGGCGATGCCCACGACCTCGTGGCCGGCGTTGCGCACGATGTCGGCAACGTCGAGCGCGATGACGGCCTCGTCCTCGATGACGAGAATGCGAACCGAGGCGACACGCTGGAGTTCCCGGCGCGCTTCCTCGAGGCTGCGCTCGGCGGCGTCGACGCTGACGCCCAGAATATGGGCCGCATCGCCCACGGTGAAGCCTTCCAGCACCGTCAGGAGCAGGACCTGACGCTGCATCGGTGCCATTTCGGTGAGCGATTCCTTCAGGCGGCCGCGGACGCTTTCGCCGTCGCTTGCCGCCTCCTCCAGATCGCCGAACGGCTGACGAAGCCGATGGAACAGGGCAAACACGCCGAGCTTGGTGTCTTCGGCCCCGGCGATGAGCTCCGGCTGCTCAACGGCGACCTCGGCGCAAAGGCGAACCCATTCATCGCCGCGCTGCTGCGAACCGGTAACCGCCCTCGCATACCGACGCAGGAAGGGCAGCGTCCTCGTGATCGCCTCGGACACCTTCTTCGAAGCTACCTGCTCATCAGCCACGTCGTTCTCCCTCATCGCTCCAACAACCTTGCCGCAGGCCGGCGCGGTACAAGGCCTACAGTACGCCGCGGGCGCCTGCAGACAACTCACTATTGCACTATCACCAGTGGCCAGGCCCAATTCGACGCTGCCCCGCGTCCGGCCCTGCAAAATGCTTGCGGACGGGATCCAGACTCCCGTCCGCAATTTCCGACTGCCTGTCCCCTGTTATCTCGTCCTCAATGGAGCCAGCCCAACACCCACATCAGCAGCAGCACCGGGATCGGTACCCCCAAAAGCCAAAGGATTGCCGCGCGTCCCATACAGTCCTCGTCATGGCATGAATGTCGGCAGCACAACGCATGACAGCCTTGCTGGTTCCACACCAACCGATTGCGGCGCTCCGTGCGGAAAAGAGCAGCCTGTCTCCGGGCCGCTATCGAGATTCGCCCTTTCACCGTCGCGACGTCATCCCCAAATGGAGAAACGATGAAAGAAGAGATCGTCGCACTCCTCCCCGATCTTCGTGCGTTTGCACGCTTCATGTGTCGCGAGCGCGAGGCGGCCGACGATCTCGTGCAGAACACCATTCTCGCCGCTCTCGACAAGCAGACGCAGTTCACGCCGGGCACCAATCTCAAGGGCTGGCTCTTCACCATCATGCGTAACCGTTTCTATTCCGATCTCAGGACCCAGCGTCGCCGCCCACTGACGATCGACAGTGAGGCAGCGGCGCCGTTGCCCGCGGTGGACAATCCCGAAGCGACGATGGCCTTGAAGGAACTCTCCACGGAACTGTGGAAGCTCAACCCCCAATCGCGTGAAGCCCTGGTGTTGATCGGCGCGGGCGGCTTCTCCTACGAAGAAGCCGCCGCGTTGTGCGGCTGTTCGGTTGGCACCCTGAAGGCACGCGTCTCCCGCGCACGGAAGTATCTCTCAGAAAAGCTCCAGTAGAGACGTTCGAAAGAGTCTCCGGAACCGTTTCCGCTTATATTCCAATCACTTAGCAGATTCATCCATTCTTGTGTAACCAAACCGGGACGCGGGCATTCATTCACCACAGGACGCAACTTTCCGGAGATTGCCAATGACCACGCAGACCAAGCAGGATGAAGCCACTGGGGATTTTCACGAGCAGCTCAAGACCGTCCTGCCCCGCCTGCGCATCTACGCCCTGTCCCTGACGCGCGACCGGGACGCGGCGGAGGATCTCGTCCACGACACCGTGATCAAGGCTCTGACCGGCCGGAACAGTTTCCAGCCTGGTACCAACCTAGCGGCGTGGCTGTTTCGCATTCAGCGAAACGAGTTCATTTCGGGACTGCGCCGCCGGCGTCCGACGGTGCCAGTTGACACCGCAATCGCCGAATCACTTTCTCATCCCGCTCATCAGGAAAGTGGCCTCGTCATGCGTGAATTCATGTCGGCGTTCGGGAAGCTTGCTGCGGCGCAGCGCGAGGCTCTGCTTCTGGCGGTGCTCGAGGGCCTGCCCTACGAGACGATCGCCGAACATACCGGTGTATCGGTCGGCACGGTCAAGAGCCGCATCTCTCGCGCGCGCGATACGCTCGAGCGGCTCCTGCTGGAAGGGGAAGCCCGCCCCTCGTCCGGCCCCGGCCGGACGTCCGCCTACCTCCGCGATGACGATTCCCCGGTCGCGACTCGTTAAAAGTCCTCTTTCACGACCGACGTTTGGGTGCGACAAAGTCATGAGTGGTCCCAGGGGGAGAGTTGGATGGGTCGGACAGGATCCCGCGGAGTGGAGTTCCGTCTCCGGGGAGCATGTTATGGCCACTAACGACGACAAGCCCGAGGACGGACGCGCCGGTGGCCCGGCGCGTTCGAAGCCTCGCAGCAGTGATCGGCCGTTCGACATGTGGCTGCACAAGCAGCTTCACGCGATGTACGATGAGATCGCAAGCGAACCGCTGCCTGACGATCTTCTCAATCTCATCGACAAGGATGCCGCCAGCGACAAGAAGCGTGGTGCATCGGAAGAGCCGCCCAAGAAGTAGGCGTCGGGTTTCGTCGTCACAACCTGGCGATACGTCCACCACACATTCCCCAATGAAATGGCGGCGATCTTTCGATCGCCGCCACCCTTGTTCGCAACCCGCCGGTCAGCCCGGCCGGCACGCCGCGAACTCGTATCGCGCCACCACTCCGTTTTGTGCCGCCACTGCCTGTACCCAACGACCGTCCTCTGTTTCGGGTTCCGCGAGTTCGCTATAGGGACGAAGACAAAAAAACAGGGAGGTACATCGATGGAGCTCTTTGATCTTTCCGGCCGCGTGGCCGTCGTTACCGGCGGCAATGGCGGCATCGGACTCGGAATGGCCTTGGGCATGGCGCGCGCCGGCGCGACCGTCGTCGTCGCGGGCCGCGACGCCGCCAAGAACGAGGCGGCGGTCAAGGAACTGCAGGCGACCGGCGCAAAAGCCGCCTCGATCGTCGTCGATGTGCTGAAGGAAGAGTCGTGCCGCGCGCTCATCGCCAATACGGTCGCAGCCCATGGCCGGCTCGACATCCTGGTGAACAACGCCGGCATCAACATTCGCAAGCAACCGCAGGAATACTCGCTCGCCGAATGGCACCAGGTGATGGATAGCAACCTGACCAGCGCGTTCCTGTGCAGCCAGGCCGCCTATCCCGAGATGAAAAAGGTCGGGGCGGGCAAGATGATCAACATCGGCTCGATGATGTCGATCTTCGGCGCCTCCTTCACGACGGCCTATGCGGCAAGCAAGGGCGGTATCGTGCAGATGACGAAGGCGATGGCCACCGCCTGGGCCAAGGACAACATCCAGGTGAACGCGATCCTGCCCGGATGGATCGACACCGCGCTCACCCAGCGCGCTCGTCGCGACGTGCCGGCGCTGCACGATTCGGTGCTGAAGCGCACCCCGGCCGGACGCTGGGGCACACCCGGCGACTTTGCCGGCATCGCGGTTTTCCTGGCGGCATCGGCGTCGGACTATGTCACCGGCGCCGCCATCACCGTCGATGGCGGCTATTCGGTGCAGGGCTAGGCGATCAGGGCGAGACGATCCGGCAGTCGGCGCGATCGACGAACAGGTCGGTCCTGGGTCCGTAGATCGTGATTCCACCACGCACCCCGGCGCCGACGCCAGGCACCAGCACACGGGTTTCCTCGACGAGTTTCCCGGCGTTGGTGAACCGGCAGTCGATCATCGGCGCCAGTGTGCCCGCGCTGTTGTTGTTCACGTAGAGGACGACCTGCCAGCGCTTTCCCGGAACCGCCCGCAGACTGGCATTGTCCATCGTCACGAGCGGCGTGCTCGGGCCGGCGGTCGGCGCGGACCAACCGAGAGCCGAGAATTTGGGCCGCTGCACCACGACGCCCTTGATCCGCGCGGCCTGGGCCAGCGGATCGAAGGCGAGATCGGCCGGCGTGGGCTTGCCGATCGGCCCCTGCCCGACATTCTCCGG
Organism: uncultured Reyranella sp.; assembly: GCF_945957355.1. Classification (GTDB taxonomy): domain Bacteria; phylum Pseudomonadota; class Alphaproteobacteria; order Reyranellales; family Reyranellaceae; genus Reyranella. Next base: position 134,398 of record NZ_CAMFKM010000006.1, read on the forward strand.
CGTCCAGATTTGACCCGTCTTGGGGTCGCGGAACTCGGGCATGCCGGGGGTCGTAGACACTTCCACATGGCTGCGGGGCACTGGCGGCGGCGCGGTCTGCGCGCCTGCGGCGGTCGCCACGAGTATGGCGGCCGCAGCCACGATGACAGTCTTTGCGATCGGCGAAATCATGGGCCCTCCGTGTTCGGCTGCCGATCTCAACCGACGACCAGCCTGGTTGCAACCCAAAGTCCGCCTACTGCGATCGCGGGGCCGTAGGGCAGTCGCCGGCGCAGCGCCGCCTCGCCCGGGCCCGAAACCGGACCAACGGGCGCTCCCGCCAGAAGGGCGATGCCCAGCAGGCCGCCCGCCACGGCTGTCACCAGCAGCAGATCGAGGATCTGAGCCGGACCTGCGAACAGGGCCACTGCGGCCAGAAGCTTGACGTCGCCTCCGCCCATCATGCCGGCGGCAAACGCCGCCGCGCCCGCGGCAAACAGGCCGGTCGCGCAGGCGATCGATACGCCGATGGCGCTCAATGGGAAAGTGCCGCTCGCCAGGCCAAAGACGGCCCATGCGGCAAAAAGGGCCGCGATGGCGATCGAAAGCCCGTTTTCAATGTGGAGAGTGCGCAAATCCTGCCACGCCGCCGCAATCAGCAGGACCGCGAGGATCGCCAGGCAGCCGGTCTGGAGGAGCGTCACCAGATTCGGCAAAGCCACCTGCTGCTCGCTAGTTGAGGGCCGCCGCACCGAGGACGTGGCTAACCTTGTCGGTGACCGATCGGATCGATGCGATCGCGGCAACCGCGATCAACGAGGTGATCAACGTGTATTCGACGGCCGTGGCGCCTTGGGTGTTCTTCATCAACCGACGGAAGATCGAAAGCATTCCCCAGCCTCCAGCCTAGACTTGCCGGCCCCGTGCCGAATCAACTTAGGGAAAATACTTAATGTGAAATCTCAGGTCAATTGAAAGCCGACCATTTTGTGTCATCATTTCTAATAATTTGATTCCAATGGGGAATTTCTGTGGCCGTCATCGAGTCGCGCCGTCGGCAAACGAGGTGTCCCGAGGTAAGGAATCGGGAAATCTGAACCCGAGAAACGGCCGGCGGACGCCTCCCCGCAGCGGCACGACTCAGTCGCCCGAGGGGCTTCCCCGGTCGACGGCGCGCAGCGGCACCACCCCTGCCGCCTCGGCCGCCTTGCGATCCTGCGCCGCCTGCCGGCGATAGGACAGAAGGCTGAAGGGAATCAGGCACATGTAGCCGAGCCCGATCAGGGACAGCGCGATCCAGGGGGCGCTGGCCAGCACCCCCATGACCAATGCAGCCGCCAGCAGCGTCGGCAGCACGAGATGGCGCGGGATCCTGCCCTTCTTGAACGAGAAAGTCGGCACGCGGCTCACCATGAGACCACCGACGGCGACCAGGACCAGGCCGACGACGACGGAATGGCGGGGCCATGCCGCCTCGATCTCGAAGCTCACCATGAGCGGCATCAAAGCCAGCAAGGCGCCCGCCGGCGCCGGCACACCGGTGAAGTAGGATCCCGTCCAGACGGGCGGCGGCGTGTCGGAAACCAGAGCGGTATTGAACCGCGCGAGACGCAGCGCCGAGCAGATCGGGAACATCAGGGTCACGATCCAGCCCAGAGCTCCGACATGGCTCAAGGAGGCGAGATAGAGGACCAACGCCGGAGCGACGCCGAAGCAGAGGAAATCCGAGAGGGAATCGAGTTCGGCACCGAAGCGACTGGTGACGCCCAACCGGCGCGCCACGCGGCCGTCGAGAGCATCGAAAATCGCCGCGACGATGATGGCGATCACGGCCAGCCGCATCTCCCCCTGCAGGGCGAAGCGGATCCCCGTCAAACCGGAGCACAGGGCGGCGAGTGTCAGGACGTTCGGGATCAGCCGGTGAATGGAGAAGCCACGCAATCCGCCGCGTTGCGAGCGCAGGTCGCTATCCATGCAGGACTCCCTCGAATTCGTCGCTAGAACTCGATGGCGAGACGCGGCCCCGCCATCACGGGGTCGAGTTCGGCCATGACGGTCTCGCCGCCGATCATGCGCTGCCCCGGAGAAACCAGCAGCCGCGCACCTTCCGGCAGGTAAAGGTCCGTCCGACTACCAAAGCGGATATGGCCAAAACGTTCCCCCGCGACCACCGCCTGCCCCGGCTTCACATAGCAGACGATGCGGCGGGCAACGTATCCCGCGATCTGCACGCAGCCGATAACGCGGCCGTCGGCGCGGCGCAACGCCAGTGCCGTGCGCTCGTTGTCTTCGCTGGCCTTGTCGGCATTAGCACTCAGGAACTTGCCCGGCCGGTAGGCCACGACGTCCACGGTCGCGGCGCAGGGGCTGCGGTTGATGTGGACGTCGAATACACTGAGGAAGATCGAGACCCGTGTCAGCGGCTTGTCGCCGAGGCCCAGTTCCTGCGGCGGAACGGCGTCGACGACCATCTGCACCAGGCCGTCGGCCGGCGCGATCAGCAGCCCGTCATCCTGCGGCACGCCGCGCGGCGGGTCGCGGAAAAAGTAGATAGACCACAAGGTGACGACGAACAGCGGCCAGAACAGCCACGCTGCGCCGGTCAAGGCGGCCAGGAACGTCGCGGCCGCAAACAGGGCGATGAATCGCCAACCGTCCTCGAGGATCGGCACCAGGAAATTGGCAAGCATGAGTGTCGCGCTCTTCGTTGTCCGAAGGTCAGTTGACCTTGGGCAGGCTGAGGATTTGTCCGGGGTATATCAGATCGGGATTCTTAACCTGATCCTTGTTTGCGGCGAAAATGACGGTGTGACGCCACCCCGCACCATAGTGCGCCTGCGCAATGTTCCAGAGATTGTCTCCCTTTACGATGTGCAGCCGCCTGCCGTCGGCGCTCGAGACCGGCGCCACGACAACGCGCTCGAATGGCAGTTCGAGGCGCGCGACGGGCTTGCCGTCGGTGGCGATACGATCGAGCCTGAGCATATGCTTGCCCTGTTCGACCGGGTCCGCGGGCTTCAGCCGCCAGCGACCGTCGGCGGCCGCCCTGCCTTCAGCGACCAGCCTGTCGTTCATGTATGCCCTGACGACGGTGCCCGGAGCGGCCAGGCCCGAGACGGTGACGTGGCCGCCGTCGTCGTAGTCCAGCGTCGACACGGAAAGATCGGCCGACTTCGGGAGGCCGGCGGACGTGGGCGGCTGCACGAGGGTTGCAGCGCCGGCCGGCGGCGAGATCATGACCAGCGTCTCCGCACGCGGCTGAGCGGGGGCGTTCGCTGCGGGCGGCTCCGGCACGACGGCGACAACGGCCTGCTCGGAGGTGAGCGGCGCCTTGCCCTCGAAATGCTGCACGACGCGCAATTCGTGCTGGCCGACCGTGAGCGGCGGGTCCTGGACGATGATGACCCACTCCCCGCGCGAGTCGGATTCTGCCTTGGCGATCTCCTTGCCGCCGTCCAGCAGCACGATCTTGGCGCTGGGGGCGGCTCGGCCAGCGATCACCGCGCGGCCATCCGGGCCGATACGGGCGACATCGAACGAGGGCGAGGAAGGGGCGGCCGATGGAACCGATGCGGGCGCCGGGGCAGTGGTTGCGGTCGAGGTGCTGGCAGGCGTAGGCCCCGATGCCGGGCCGCCAATGACGGCTTTGACCGGCTGGTCGATGGCGGCCTGCTCGCTCAACTTCCCGCGCCATGCGACGCCGAGGGCGATCGCGATCACCACCGCGCCCACAGCGACCAGCCCGAAAACAGTTCGTGACATCGCCCTCCCAACGGTGCGACCACCATCCCCATTGGCGTCGCAGCCAGCCTTTGCGTAACAATACCATGTCACACCGTCGCTGAAACGCGCCGGATCGTCCCAGAAAAGCAGCTTTCGTGCCCGAGATCACCCCCTCTTCCCTCTGCGTCTTCTGCGGCGCCCGTTTCGGAACAGACCCCGCCACGCGGGAGACCGCCGTCGGCCTGGGACGGCTTCTCGCCGCCCAGGGCATTACCCTGGTCTATGGCGGCGGCGGCGTCGGCCTGATGGGGCTGGTCGCCAATGCCACCCTCGACGCCGGCGGCCGGGCCGTGGGCATCATTCCGAACTTTCTCCTGCAGCGCGAAGCGGGCCATCCGGCGCTCACCGAGACCGTGGTCGTCGAGACCATGCACGAGCGCAAACTGCAGATGTTCGAGCGAGCGGACGGTTTCGTGGTGCTGCCCGGTGGCATCGGCACCCTGGAGGAGTTCTTCGAGGTCCTGTCCTGGCGGACCCTCGGTCTCCACAGCAAGCCGATCGTGATCATCGATCAGGGGGGCTACTGGGAGCCCTTGGCCGCCCTCCTCCGTGGCGTCGTGGAAGGTGGATTCGCCGAGCGAACCCATCTCGACCATGTCGCCTTCGTAAGCGACTTGAAGGACGTCCTGCCCGCCATTGCGGCAATGCCCGCGTTCAACGGCTTCGAGAAGCGCCTGGACAAGGTCTGATCCTTTCGCATGACGAAGCCAGGCCGGTTTTCTGACGGCGCCTCCGCGTCCTGCGCCGGCTGCCCGTAGGCATCCTGCCCAGATTGCCTTTGCCTCTCGGCGGTGCAACAAGACTGGCCACAATCAGCAATTTATCAACCCAGCCGAAACCAAAGCGGCGCACGGAGGTGCAGGTATGTCAGATCTCGAAATCGTCTGGACGAAGGTCGATGAGGCCCCCGGACTTGCGACGTATTCCCTCCTTCCGATCGTCGAGGCCTTCGTCGCGACAGCCGGCGTGAAGGTGAAGCTGAAGGACATTTCGCTGACCGGCCGCATCATCGCGAATTTCCCCGAGAAGCTGAAGCCCGAGCAGAAGATTCCCGACGAGCTTGCCGAGCTCGGCAAGCTGACGCTGAAGCCGGAAGCCAACATCATCAAGCTGCCGAACATCTCGGCCTCGATCCCGCAGCTCAAGGCCGCGATCAAGGAGCTGCAGGCCAAGGGCTACGACATCCCCAACTACCCCGACAGCGACGCGACGCCGGCCGACAAGGAAATCCGCGCCCGCTACGGCAAGGTGCTGGGCAGCGCCGTCAATCCGGTGCTGCGCGAGGGCAATTCCGACCGCCGTGCCGCCGGCGCCGTGAAGCAGTACGCCCGCAAGCATCCGCACAAGATGGGCGCCTGGAGCAAGGATTCGAAGACCCGCGTCCTCCACATGACGGCCAACGACTTCTACGGCTCTGAAGTCGCGACGACCCTCGCCGCGCCGACGAACGCCCGCATCGAGCTGGTCGCCGCCGATGGCGCGACCACGGTGCTGAAGCCCAAGATTCCGCTCAAGGCCGGCGAGATCATCGACTGCTCGGTGATGAACGCCAAGGCGTTGCGCGCGTTCTACGCTTCGGCGATCGAGGCGGCGAAGAAGGACGGCGTCCTGTTCTCGCTGCACCTCAAGACGACCATGATGAAGATCTCCGATCCCATCCTGTTCGGTCATTGCGTTTCCGTGTTCTTCGCCGACGTGTTCGCCAAGCACGGCGAGACGCTGAAGAAGCTGGGCGTCGATCCCGACAACGGGCTGGGCGACATGCTGACCCGCATCGAGACGCTGCCGGACGCCGAGAAGGCCGCGATCAAGGCCGACATCCAGGCCGAGTACGCCAAGCGGCCCGGTCTCGCCATGGTCAACTCCGACAAGGGCATCACCAACCTGCACGTCCCCAGCGACGTGATCATCGATGCCTCGATGCCGGCGATGATCCGCGAATCGGGCAAGATGTGGGGCGCCGACGGCAAGCTGCACGACTGCATCGCCGCGATTCCCGACCGGTGCTACTCGACGCTGTATCAGGCCGTCATCGAGGACTGCAAGGCGCACGGCGCCTTCGACCCGAAGACGATGGGCACGGTGCCGAACGTCGGCCTGATGGCCCAGCAGGCCGAGGAGTACGGCTCGCACGACAAGACCTTCCGGATCGCGACCGACGGCAAGGTCAATGTCGTTGCCGAAGACGGAACTGTGCTGATGACGCAGAAGGTCGAGGCCGGCGACATCTTCCGCATGTGCCAGGTCAAGGACGAGCCGATCCGCGACTGGGTCAAGCTGGGCGTGCGCCGCGCACGGCTCACCAACACCCCGGCAGTGTTCTGGCTCGATGCCAAGCGTGGCCACGATGCGCAGCTGATCGCCAAGGTCGAGAAGTACCTGAAGGAAGAGGACACGAAGGGTCTCGACATCCGCATCCTGGCGCCGGTCGAGGCGATGAAGTTCTCGCTCGACCGCATCCGCAAGGGGCTCGACACGATCTCCGTGACGGGCAACGTGCTGCGCGACTACCTGACCGACCTCTTCCCGATCATGGAGCTCGGCACCTCGGCCAAGATGCTGTCGATCGTGCCTCTGCTGAACGGCGGCGGCCTGTTCGAGACCGGCGCTGGCGGCTCTGCCCCCAAGCATGTCGAGCAGTTCCAGCACGAGGGCTACCTGCGCTGGGATTCGCTGGGTGAGTTCCTGGCGCTGGGCGCCTCGCTGGAGCATCTGGCGCAGACGACCGGCAACGAAGACGTGAAGGTCCTTGCCGAGACGCTCGACGAGGCCAACGCCAAGATCCTCGAGGACAACCGGTCGCCCGCCCGCAAGGTTGGAGAGATCGACAATCGCGGTAGCCATTTCTATCTGGCCAAGTACTGGGCGGAGGCGCTGGCCCGCCGCGACAACAGCACGGCGCTCTCCGCCCGCTTCAAGCCGCTGGCGAAGAAGCTGGAGGAGAACGAGGCCAAGATCGATGCCGAGCTGATTGCCGCGCAGGGCAAGCCGGTGGATACGGGCGGCTACTATCTGCCCGACCCGAAAAAGACCACGGCGGGCATGCGGCCGAGTGCGACGTTGAACGAAGCGCTCGCTGCCCTCTAAAGCAGCGTCAGGTCAAGCCGCCCCGGGCAACCGGGGCGGCTTTCTAAATGGTGCGTTACGCGAAGTGTGAGGTCCGGAAGATGCCGAAGATCAAGGTCAAGAACCCGGTCGTCGAGATGGACGGCGACGAGATGACCCGCATCATCTGGGCATTCATCAAGGACAAGCTGATTCTTCCCTATCTCGACGTCGACCTGAAGTACTACGACCTCGGCATCGAGAATCGCGACAGAACCGGCGACCAGGTGACGGTCGAGTCGGCCAGGGCTGCGCTGCAGTACGGCGTCGCCGTGAAGTGCGCGACCATCACGCCGGACGAAGCGCGGGTCAAAGAGTTCAATCTCAAGGAGATGTGGCGGTCGCCCAACGGCACCATCCGCAACATCATGGGCGGCACCATCTTCCGCGAGCCGATCGTCTGCAAGAACGTGCCCCGCCTCGTCCCCGGCTGGACGCACCCGATCGTCATCGGCCGCCACGCGTTCGGCGACCAGTATCGCGCCACCGACTTCGTGGTGCCGGGCAAGGGCAAGCTCACCGTCCGCTTCGAGGGCGAGGACGGAAAGGTCATCGAGCATGAGGTGTTCGACTTCCCGGCCGGCGGCGTCGCAATGACGATGTACAATCTCGACGAGTCGATCATCGGATTCGCGCGAAGCTCGTTCAATTATGGCCTGATGCGCGGCTGGCCGGTCTACCTGTCGACCAAGAACACCATCCTCAAGCGCTATGACGGCCGCTTCAAGGACCTGTTCCAGGAGGTCTTCGACAAGGAATTCGCCGACAAGTTCAAGGCGAAGAACATCCACTATCAGCACCGCCTGATCGACGACATGGTCGCCTCCGCCCTGAAGTGGCACGGCGAGTTCGTCTGGGCCTGCAAGAACTACGATGGCGACGTCCAGTCCGACACGGTGGCCCAGGGCTTCGGCTCGCTCGGTCTCATGACGTCGGTGCTGCTGACTCCGGACGGCAAGACCGTCGAGGCCGAGGCCGCGCACGGCACGGTGACGCGCCACTACCGTGAGCACCAGCAGGGCAAGCCGACCTCGACTAATCCGATCGCCTCGATCTTCGCCTGGACGCAGGCCCTGAAGTACCGCGGCACCTTCGACGACACGCCGGAGGTGGTGAAGTTCGCCGAGGCGCTCGAGAAGGTCTGCGTCGAGGCCGTGGAGAGCGGCAAGATGACCAAGGACCTCGCGCTGCTGATCGGCATGAATCAGGCCTACCTGACCACCGAGGAGTTCCTCGCCGTGCTCGACGGCAACCTCAAGAGCCAGATGGCCAGCTGGTAGGGCGCATTTGATCGTCGCCGGCGCCGACGGTTGCCGCACCGGCTGGGTGGTTTGCCGGCGTGACAGTGACGGTGCCCTCGACGTTGGAGTTGTGAAGACCCTCGCGGAGGCCTGCGAGGGTCTTTCCGTTCTGGCCGTCGACATGCCGATCGGCCTCGTCGACGAGCCGCGGCCCGGGCGCGCCTGCGAGCGCGAAGCCCGCGCCCTCATGCCCGGCAAGACGAGCTCCGTCTTCCCCACCCCCTGCCGGCCGGCCCTCGCCTGCGCCACGCATGCCGAGGCCAACGCCCTCAGCAAGGCACTGGGTGTCGGGCTGACCCGGCAAACGTTCCACCTCTTCCCCAAGATGCGCGAGGTCGACGCGCTGATGCGCGGCAACGAGACCTTGCGCTCGATCGTCTACGAGGCGCATCCCGAACTGGCCTTTGCGCGCATGAACGACGGCAAGCCCGTGCTCAGCAAGAAGCGCCGGCCCGAAGGCTTCGGCGAGCGCCTCGAGTTGCTCGCTCGACACGGCTTCCCGTGGGAGCCACGATCGCTCCCCGGCGCTGCCCGCGACGACGTGCTCGATGCCATGGCCGTCTGCCGAACGGCCCTCCTGATCGCCCAGGGTACGGCGACGCGCCTGGGACCGGCGCAAGAGCGTGACCGCCACGGCCTGCCGATGAACATCTGGTTCTAAGGCGCTGTTAAAAAAGGCTTTTCAGAAAAACCGGCGAGCAACGGTGCCCCATCGACGGCCCCGCGGGGCCCAATTCCGGAGGGTGCGACATCCACTTCGTTTGTTTCGTTTATTCGCGAAGACTCCGGCTCACTCAGTGGTAGATGAAGAGCGGAACAGGAGCGTTGTCGAACAGGTGCCGGGTCGTTGAGCCGAAAAGAATCTCCCGGACTCCACGATGACCGAACGCTCCCATGACGAGCAGCCGCGCGCCTGTTTCCGAGGCGCGCCGCAGCAGGACATCCGCCGGATTCCCTGTCGTTGCGACCGCCTCGACGTCCGCCTCGACCTCATGAAGAGCGAGGAAAGAACGGGCCCGTTCGGCAACCGACAGGGCGGCGGATTGCTCGCGCCCGATTGACAGGATGCGCGCCCTGGAAGTTCCGAAAATCCCCATCAGCGTCGCGACCTGCAATGCCTTCGCAGCCGGCGCGCTTCCATCGTAGGCCACGAGCACGGGTCCGCTATCCGCCCACTCGGGCCCGGTCACCACGACGGGACGGCCGCCTTTGGCGATGATGTGATCGACGAGCGGTGTCAACCCGTCGATTGCCTCGAGATGAAACTCGGCGTCCCGGCCGGTGACGACCAGGTCGCACGTCTCGATCATCCGAAGCAATCCGGCGCGCACGTCCGCTTCCATCGTGGCGCATTCGGCATCCATGCCCTCGTCGGCCAGGCAGCGCCGGAACACCTCAGGCAGTTCCGCGATCCTTGCGCGTCGTTCGTCCGCCAACTTCTTGCGATGTTTCAATCGGTCATGGGCATACTGCTCACCGCCGATCGGAACCGGCTCGACGCGATCGAGATCGCTGACATCGAGTGCAGTCACCCCTCTTACCTGGGCTCCACACTGTCGAGCCAGTGCTATGGCCAGCCCCCGGGCGGCGACGGCGGATGGCGTGTCATCGACAGTAACGAGAATCGAACGCATGCATCCCTTCTTCCACAACACCTGACGCTAGAGAGACCGTCGGTCGCCGCATTGACCTGCATCAACGTGGCGGCAGCGGCAGGATAAAATGGCGTCGGACTACTCCGGCTTGATCCCCGCCGCCTGCAGCACCGGCACCCAGATCGGCTCCTGCACCTTGAGCCAGTCGGCAAGTTCCTGCGGCGTGCCGCCCATGGCGACGAAGCCGCGCTTGGCGAGATCATCCTTCTGCCCGGGCGTGCCCACGGCGGCGTTCAGCGCCTGGTTCAGCCGGGCAACGACCGCGGGCGGCGTGCCGGCCGGCGCGAGCAGCGTATAGACGATCGTACCATCGACATCCCCCGCGCCCAGCTCCTTGAAGGTCGGGATCGTCGGCGCGACCGAGGACCGTTCCAGCGAGGCCATTGCATAGGGCTTGAGCTTCCCGGATGCGATCTGCTGCGCGACGCTGGTGATGCTCGACATGCCGAGCTTGATATGGCCGCCCAGCAGATCGGTCACCAGCGGGCCAGTGCCGCGAAACGGCACGTGCGTCAGCTTGATCCCGTTCAGCATGGCGAACTGCTCCGTCGACAGGTGCATCGGCGTGGTCAGGCCGGCCGTGCCGTATTGCACCGAGCCCGGCGCCGCCTTGGCTGCAGCAATGATCGCTCTCAGGTCCGGCCACGGCGCATCGAGGCTGCCGACGAGGACGGATTCCTGCTTCGCGATGAAGCCGACCGGCACGAAGGCCGTCTTCGCGTCGAAACCGAGCTTGGCCACGATGTGCGGATAGAGCGGCAGGTTGTTGGCACTGACCACCAGCCAATGGCCGTCCGCCGGCTGCTTGGCCACGAATTCGTGGGCGATGCTGCCGCCGCCACCGCCCTTGTTGTCGACGATCACCGTGGCGCCGCCCATGCCACCGAGCGCCTTCTGCATGGGCTCCTGGATCGCCCGTGCAAGCGAGTCGGTGCCGCCGCCCGGCGGAAAGGGCACGACGATATGGACCGGCTGAGATGGGAAAGTCTGGGCCCGCGCCGCCGGTGCCGCGCCCGCCGCAAGGGCGGCGAGCGAGAGTTTGAGCAAGGTTCGCCTCTGGTTCATCGGTCGGACGAACTCCTCACGGCCGCGGCACCGCCTCCCACATCGATCTTCTGACCGGTGTCGGTGATCTTGCCATTGTCGTTCTTGAACACCTGCAGGTTCTTCTCGTTCATGTTCTGCACGACGATGACAGAGCCGTCGCGCGAGAAGGACGCTCCCTGTGACCAGCCGCCGATCGGCGCCTCGCCGGTCTTGGTCAGGCCGGTGCCGTCGAGCCTGTAGAGCACGACCATCCCGTTGGGCTTGTATTGCGGCGCATTCTTGGGCCGCGTCGAGCCCGCATGCGCGACCCCCGCGATCCAGCGGCCGTCGCCCGACATGATCATGCCTTCGAGGTTTTCATGACCGATGTCGGCGGTACCCACGATCTTGCCGCTGGCGAGGTCGATCACGGTGAGGATGCCGTTGGCCTTGGGATCGCCAAGGCTCGCCACGACAGCGGACTTGCTATCGGGCGTCACCGAAACGGCATATGGCCGCGGCGCCACGTCGAGCACCGAGGACGAGCTGACGGTGTCACCGCCCAGCTTCACCAGTTCAACCTTGGCGTCGCCATTGCGCGTCACCACCCCGGTCGCACCGTCGGGCGACACCGCCACGTGGCTGAGCAGCGCCTTGGCGTCCGTCAACGGCACGGTCTTCTGCAGCCTGACATCCTTGCCGTCGATCGACAGGATCGAAATCGATCCCGCCATGCGATTGGCGACGTAGGCGCGCTTGCCGTCCCGGGTGATCGAGATGCCGGCGGCGCCCGCGCCGGTATTCAGCGTGCCGAGAATCCTGCGGTCCTTGAGATCGATGATGGTCACGCGATCGTCGGGGACCAGCTTGGTCGGGTCGGCGGGATCGAGCTTCGACGAGGAGGCGATCAGCGCAAGCGATTCGTCTGGCGTGATCGCCACTGAAAGCGGTGGTCCCACCACGCTGCCCGGCACATTCGACACGGTGCCCACGACCTTCACCGGCAGGGCGCGGAGATCCATGATCGTGATCGTATCGGGCGGCGGATTGGTGACGTTCTTGTTGACGCCGTTTTCCTGGATGATCTTGTGATCGTTAGAGGAAACGGCGATCTGTGCTTGGGCCTGCAGGGCGCCAAGACTCAACGCTACACAAACGCCCGTGATGACGGTGTTTCGCATGGAAGTTCCTCCTCGGCCCGCTCCTGTCGCCGGAGCATTCTGCCGTGGAGAAACCTAGCGCCTGCGTGAGGCCTGCGAAATCAATTTCCCGTATTCAGTCGAGGGGCGATCAGACCATGCCGAGGGCATGCTTGTAGACGTCGAGCAGCGTCTCCTGCTCTGCCCGGTCGGCAGCGTCCATGGCGCGCATCGAAACGATCTTGCGCATGGTCTTGACGTCGTAGCCGACGCCCTTGGCTTCGCTGTAGACGTCCTTGATGTCGCCGCCGATGGCCTTGCGCTCTTCCTCGAGCTTCTCGATTCGCTCGATGAAACTCTTCAGGCGGTCGGCCGAGATCGGGCCCGCTTTGGTCTTCTTGGAAATCGAGCTACCGTCCGGCATGTCCAACTACTCCATGGTCCGACCGGCAAGACCATAGAAGCGACCACCGTGTCCACTCAATTACATCGACGCCCTGAAACGTGGGGATAACGGGGACTGTGGCCTGGCCTCCGGTGCTCTATGCACGAGCCGGGAAGCGTGTTCGCCAATGCTGCGCGATGTCGATGCCGCGGCAGAACCAGACCCCTTCGCGAGCCTTCGCATGCTGCAGGAACCTGACGAGGCCGCCCGCACGGCCCGGCCGTCCGATCAATCGATCATGAAGGCCGATCGACAGGAGCTTCGGCGCGCCGGCCGCCCCCTCCTCGTAGAGGAAGTCGAAGGCGTCGCGCATGTATTCGAAGAAGTCCTGGCCGGTCGAGAAGCCGGAATTCGCATCGAAGCGATTGTCGTTGGCTTCGTATGAGTAGGGAATCACCAGATGGGGGCCGTGCGCGGTCTCGACCCAGTAGGGCAGTTCGTCGGCGAGTGAGTCCCGGTCGTACAGAAAGCCGCCCTCCTCGGCCACGAGCCGGCGCGTATTCTCGCCGGGGCGCCCGGTCATCCAGCCCAGCGGACGGCTCCCGGTGAGGCGTGTCAGGATTTCGACTGCCCGGCGGACATGCTGGCGCTCGGTCGCCTCGTCCACGTCGCCATAATCGATCCAGCGATAGCCGTGGCTGACCATCTCGTGGCCGCGCTCGACGCAGGCCCGCGCAAGCAGCGGATTCTGTTCCAGGGCGCGGGCGACACCCAGCACGCTGACCGGCACCGAGAATCGCGCGAAGATGTCCAGAAGCCGCCAGGCCCCTCGCCGGCTGCCATACTCGAAGACCGATTCGACGAGCGGCACCCTTCGGCCGGCCCTGGTATCCACCCCGATATCGTTCAGCATCCCTTCCGACACCGGATCGCCGTTGAACATTGTCGACTCGCCGCCGCCCTCGACATTGAGGTTGAAGTTGACGGCGATCCGGGCATTTCCCGGCCAATGGGGATTGGGCGGCATCTCTCCGTAGCCGACCAGATCCCGGGCCTTCATCGGATCGGGACGAATATCGCTGGCGCCGGCGGGGGCGAGGATAGGCATTTGTGGCTCCGGGATCAGGCGGCGGCGTCGAGCGGGGCGTTGCAGGGATCGTAGGCGAAGAACCAGTCGACCTCCGTTGGCCCGTGCATCCAGGTATTGTCGATCGAGATGCGCTGCACTTCGGCGACCCGCGGGATCCGGTTGGCGGCGTAGCGGCAGAAGGCCGCCTCCGGGTCGGTGGCCTCGACGATGCAGCGGTGGAGGATGGCGGCGTCCTCGATCGCCATCGAGCCACCAGCGGCCATGAACGGCCGGACGGCGTGGCAGGCGTCGCCCATCAACACGACGCGGCCCTCGTGCCAGCGGTCGTTTCGCGGCCGGTCCATGATCGGCCAGACGGTCACGTCCGTTGCCGCCTCGGCCGCCCGCAGCAGTTCGGGATGGAAGCCTTCCAGCGCGGAGACGAAATCGTCGCGCGTGCCGGGGATCGGCGTGCCATCGCCGTCCCAGCGACTGGCTGGAATGGCGGCCATCACATAGACCTCGTCCCGTCGCGCGGTCATGTAATAGACGAGCACGTGGCGGTCGGGGCCCCACCATTTGGTGCAATCGCGGATGGCCAGGTCGCCAAGCCGCTCGGCGGGAAAGACCGCCCGCGGCGCGATGCGTCCGATGAAGCGCGGCTCTTCCTTGCCGAGGATCTCGTCGCGTACGCGCGAGCGAATCCCATCGGCTCCGATCACGATATCGGCCTCGGCGCTGGCGCCGTTGTCGAAGGCCAGCCTGATTCCGGCGGGAGTCTCTTCGAGACCCGCCAGCCGATGGCCGAACCGAATCGTTCCCGGCGCGAGCGGTGCCTGAAGGATGCGATGCAGGTCGGCCCGATGAATGTTGACGAATGGACCGTCGAACCGCGCTTCGCAGGCGGCATCGAAGATCAGTTCGTACAGCGTCTCGCCCGTGTCCCATGCCCGGCTGACGAAGGCATCCGGCCGGATGCCGGTTTCCGTGAAGCTGCGTTCGAGGTCGAGGGACCTAAGGACCTTGGCGACGTTGGCACCAAGGATGATGCCCGCGCCGATCCTCGAAAAGTTGGGCGTCTGCTCGTAGACGGCGACGGGGTATCCGTCCCGCTGCAACAGAGCCGCCACCGTCAGCCCGGCCAATCCGCCGCCGACAACGGCTATTCGCGTCTGCCGATCCATCCGTTCCACCTCGATCAACGTCTTTCGAGGACCCTTCGTAAATCATTCGACTTCGAATGAATAGAGGCCAGAACACGATCTCCAACACAACACACCCGCGCCACAATCATTGAAACTTGCTCGATAATAGGCGCTTTGGTGTGCATTCTGATCAAGAGATAGGCACTCGCAGATCCGCTCAATATGGAGCCAGACGTCTCTTTTCATTCGATGTGGAATGAAATATGCAAAGGCTCCTGGGTCTTCAGTGCGGCGATGGCGCCGCAGCCCGCCGGGGGCCTTCCCAGTTCGAATCGAGGATGTGATCCATGAAACTGCTTGGACGTTTCGCCGCCGCAATCGGCCTCGTCGTCGGCATGGCCGGCGCCGGCGCGTTACCGGCCCGCGCGACCGACGTGAACTTCATCACCGATTTCGGCTTCAACGGACGGCACGCCTATTTCTATGTCGCGCGCGAGAAGGGCTACTACAAGGAAGCGGGTCTCGACGTGACCTTCCTGCGCGGCCAGGGCTCGGCCGATGCGATCAAGAAGGTGGCCGCCGGCCTCGCCACGATCGGCTTTGCCGATGCGGGCTCGCTGGTGCTGGCCCGCGGCAATGACGGCGTCCCGGTGAAGCTGGTCTCGATCGTCTATGCCCGGCCGCCGCAGGCCATTTTCGGCGTGAAGGGAACGGGCATCGCCAAACCCAAGGATCTCGAAGGCAAGACGATCGCCGATACCGCCTCAAGCTCCGTCCGCCTGCTCTTCCCGGCCTTCGCCAAGGCGGCCGGCATCGACGCCAACAAGGTGAAATGGGTCGTCGCGGAAGGCTCCGCCCTGCCCTCGCTGCTCGCCAACGGCCGGGTCGATGCGATCGGCCAGTTCTCGGTGGGCGAGCCGCTGATCGCGGCAGCGATCGCGCCCAAGGAAACGGTCCGCATCGCCTACAAGGATTCGGGGCTCGACTACTACGGCAACGGGTTGATCGCGTCCGAGGAGACGATCGCCAAGCAGCCCGAACTCGTGCGGGCCTTCGTCAAGGCGACGATCAAGGGCATGAAGGACGCCTTCGCCAATCCGGCCGAGGCCGCCGCCATCATGGCCAAGTATCAGAAGGAGCTGGCGCCGGCGATCATCGAAGGCGAGACGAAGCTCGTCGGCGAACTCGCGACCGTTCCCGGCCAGCCGCTGGGCAGCATCAACCCGAAGAGCATCGCGGGAACCGTCGAGGTCATGTCGGCGAACTTCACCCTGAAGTCGCCCGTGCAGCCGGCGCAGCTCTACGCTCCGGGCTTCGTCGAATGATCGCGGCCGCTGGTGGCCTGGCAGCCGCCCCTCCGCCGGCGGCGGACGTGGCGGCCATCGATCTCCGGGGTGTGAGCAAGCACTACCCCGGCGCGGTGGGAACCTCGGTCCATGCGCTGGGGCCGATCGACCTGCGGATTCCGACCGGCAGCTTCGTGGCCGTCGTCGGCCCCTCCGGCTGTGGCAAGTCGACCCTGCTGCGGCTGGTCGCCGGCCTGGAGATGCCCGACACCGGCACGATGTCGCGCTATGGCACGCCGCTCGACGCGCCCTCCCATGAGGTGGGAATCGTCTTCCAGGAACACGTGCTGTTCCCCTGGAACACGGTGCTGGAGAATGTGCTGCTCCCGGCCGACGTGCTCGCCCTGCCCAAGGCGGCGGCGCGGGAGCGCGCCCTGCGCCTTCTCGAAATGACGGGTCTCGCCGCCTTCGCCCATCACCGTCCCCAGATGCTGTCCGGCGGCATGCGCCAGCGCGCGGCGCTCTGCCGGGCGCTGCTCGCCGATCCGCGCCTGTTGCTGCTCGACGAACCGTTCGGCGCACTCGATGCCCTGACGCGCGAAGAGCTTTCGCTCGAACTGTCGGGCCTCTGGCAGGACCTGGGACGGACCGCCTTCCTGATTACGCACGACATCGAGGAGGCGATCCTGCTCAGCGACCGCGTGCTGGTCATGTCGCCGCGACCCGGAAGGATCCGCGCCGACATCGAGGTCGATCTGCCGCGCCCGCGCAATGCCGACACGCCCAGACTGCCGCGCTTTCAGGAGCTGAAGCAGGAAATCCGCGACATCATCTTCGATCGCCGGGCCTGAGCGATGAGCGTGTCTCCGTCCTCTCGCCTCGCCGGCCGCACCACCATCCTCGCGGTTTACCTGGCGCTGCTGGTTGCCTGGGAACTGTCCGTTCGCGTCTTCACCATTCCCGCCTGGATCCTGCCCGCCCCGACCGAGATCGGCAGGACGGCCGTGCAGTGGGCGCCCGAGCTCGCCCTCAACAGTCTCGTGACCTTGCGCGAGACCCTGGTGGGATTCGGGCTCGCCATCGTGCTGTCCCTGCCGCTCGCCGTGCTGATCGCCCTGAACGCCACCGCCCGCAGGCTGCTCTATCCGATCCTGCTCGGCCTCCAGTCGGTGCCCAAGGTCGCGGTCGCTCCACTGATCATCCTGTGGCTCGGCCTCTCGGAATGGCCGAAGATCGTGATCGTCGTCCTGGTCTGCTTCTTCCCGATCCTGGTCAACCTGATCGCCGGGTTGGAGGCCGCCCCGCGCACCATGCTCGACCTCATGCGCTCGCTGGGCGCCTCGCAGCACATGATCTTCCGGCGCCTTCGCATTCCCGTGGCGCTGCCGCACTTCTTCACCGGCTGCAAGGTGGCGGTGACCTTCGCCGTCATCGGCTCGGTGATCGGCGAGTTCGTGGCGGCGCAGGAAGGGCTCGGTTATCTCATCCTCATCTCGACATCGCAGTCGCAGACTCCGCTCGCCTTCGCCGCCATCGCCCTGCTGACCCTGCTCAGCATCGCCCTCTTCCATGGCATCGAATGGATCGAGCGTCGCGTCGTGAACTGGACGCCCTGAACCCGCGCGTGCCATGACGGGCTTCGACGGAGGGACGATGGGCAGCGGCAAGCTGGAAGCGGAAGGCAAACCGGAGACCGAGGTCGCGAAGCCGCAACGGCCGGGCCGGCGCCCCACGGCCAAGGCCCGGGCCGCGCGGGACCAGGTGGATGCCATCTTCTCGCAATGGCGCGCCGAGCGGCCCGACATCGACACCAGCCCGGTACAGATCTACGGCCTGATCGCGCGCATCCAGATCCAGTGCACCGCCTTCATCGAGGAAGCGCTCGTGCCCTTCGACCTGACGCGCGGCACGTTCGACGTGCTCACTGCTCTCAGGCGCGCCGGCACTCCCTACTCCCTCACGCCCAAGCAGCTCGTCCAATCGCTATTGCTCAGCGGCGCTGGGCTGACGAGCCGCCTGAACAAACTGGAATCGCAGAACCTGATCGCCCGGCTCGCCGAGCCCAGCGATCGCCGGACGCTACGCGTCCAGCTCACGGCGGCGGGCGAAGCCGTCATCAACGAGGCCATCCCGCGCGTCTTCGACGTGCAGCGCAGCCGCCTGCAGAAGCTGGGCGACGATGGCCAGAAGCGGCTTCTCGAAGAACTTTCGCGCTTCGCCGAGGCGATCGACACCTGGCCGGGCTAGTCCCTTCAGCCGTGCTTGTGGGCCTTCTCGAAGGCCTTCTTCTGGTCGGCCGAGGCGTCCTTCTGGAACTTCGCCTTCCACTCGTCGTAGGGCATGCCATAGACGATCTCGCGGGCCTTCGGATCGGCGATCTCGACACCCTGCTTGCCAGCCTCCTCACGATACCAGCGCGACAGGCAGTTGCGGCAGAAGCCGGCCAGGTTCATCAGGTCGATGTTCTGGACGTCGGTGCGCTCCTGGAGATGCGATACCAGACGCCGGAAGGCGGCGGCTTCGAGTTCGGTGCGGGTCTTGTCGTCCATGATCGCCTCCCGGAAGTGCGGACTGAAATCCAGTTCCGGATATAGGCTCGGCTGGCCGGATTAACCAGACACCAACGCCTTTTTGACCGCGGCCGAGATCGCGGGGGCGAGCCGGCGGCCCCAGGAACGGGCGTCGCCCGGTGTGCTCATGAGATCCTGCCGGACTTCGAGCGAGCAATGCGGCAGCGCCCGCGGCCGGGCATGGGCGGTCAACGTGTATTCGTAGGACGCGCGCGCCGAATAGGGTTCGTTGTCGCCCACCACGAGCATAGGATCGCGGCGCAGCTCTTCCAGCAGCGGCTCGGGCAGGCGCGGATCGTCGTTCCACAGCACGCCGACATGCCAGGGACGGACGAAGCCCTTCATCACCGGTGTGAAGCTGTGCATCACCAGCAGGCAGACCGTGCGCCCGCCCTCCGTCATTGCGTCGAGCAGGCGGTCGACCTCGCGGTGGTAGGGCCAGAAGCAGGCCTCGGCACGGGCGTCGACCTGTTCCCTGGTCAGGTTCTTGTTGGCCGGAATGACCGTCTCGTCGCTGATCTCCGGTGTCGAGCCCTCGCCGCCCGGCCAGCGGTTGCAGTCGATGACCAGCCGCGAATAGCCGGACGCGACCAGCGGGGCGTCGAGCACCTTCGCCAGTTCGATCGCCGCATCGAGCCCGCCGATGTCCCAACCGATATGCTGCGACAGCTCGCTCTCGGAAATGCCGAGGTCGCCCAGCGCCTGCGGGACCGCCTTGCTGGCGTGATCGCAGAGCAGCAACAGCGGCGCCCGCCCCTGTTCGTTGAAGACGGAAAACGGCGGCGGATCGCCCGGCCGGAGCAATGGTTGCATCGCGCCCCTATAGTGCGAAGATCGGGCAAATGAAAGATGCCGACGCCCGCGCCCTGCTGCGCGCCCTCTTCGATGCCGCCCTCGCCGCCGCTCGTCCCGCCACCTGTCTCGCACCCTACATCGCCAAGCTTCAGCCACCCAAGGGCCGCACGATCGTGATCGGCGCCGGCAAGGCGAGTGCCGCCATGGCGCGCGCCGTCGAGGACCAGTGGCCGCATCCACTCGAGGGGCTGGTGGTGACGCGCTACGGCTATGGCGAGGCCTGCAAGCGCATCGAGATCATCGAGGCCGCGCATCCCGTGCCCGACGACAAGGGCCGCGAAGCCGCCGGCCGCATCTACGAGCGCGTGCAGGGACTGAGTGCCGACGATCTCGTGCTCTGCCTGATCTCGGGCGGCGCCTCGGCGTTGCTCGCGTTGCCGGCCCCCGGCCTCACCCTGAACGACAAGCAGGACGTCAATCGCGCCCTGCTGAAATCGGGCGCCAACATCGTCGAGATGAACACGGTGCGAAAACACCTCTCGGCGATCAAGGGCGGCCGGCTCGCGATCGCTGCCCAGCCGGCGCGCGTTCTCTCCTGGCTGATCTCCGACGTCCCGAATGATGACCCCGGCGTCATCGGCTCGGGCCCGACCGTCGCCGACAAGACGACCTTCGCCGATGCGCTCGCTGTGCTCGCCAAGTACCGGATCGATCCGCCAGTCACCGTGCTCAAGCATCTGCAGGAAGGAGCCGCCGGCCGCATCGAGGAGACGCCCAAGCCCGGCGATCCGCGCCTCTCCAATGTCGAGACCATCATGGTCGCCACCCCCAGGCGCTCCCTGGAAGCCGCCGCCGCCGTCGCCAAGGAACACGGCGTGGAAGTGGTCATGCTGGGCGACAATCTCGAAGGCGAAGCACGCGAGCTGGGCGCCGCACACGCGTGTCAGGCCATCGAGCTCGCCAAGCGCGGCGGCAAGCCCGTCGCGATCCTGTCCGGGGGCGAGACCACCGTCACGGTGCGCGGCAAGGGCCGCGGCGGCCGCAACGTCGAATATCTGCTGGCGCAGGCCATCGCCGCCAGTGGCGCGTCCGGTATCTGGGGCCTGTCAGCCGATACCGACGGGGTCGATGGCGCGGAGGATATTGCCGGCGCGATATTCACACCCGACACGCTGACGCGTGCACGTGCCAAGGGCCGCGATCCGCAGGCCATGCTCGACGACAACGATGGGCACGGCTTCTTCGGGCTTCTGGGCGACAGCCTGATCACCGGGCCGACGCGAACCAACGTCAACGACTTCCGGGTCACTCTGATCGCGCCATGACGACCTATCCCGGTTCCTGCCACTGCGGCGCGATCACGATCGCGCTCACCTCCGACATGCAGCCGGAGCAGATGCGGGTCGGCCGCTGCGCCTGTAGCTTCTGCCGCCGCCAGGGCGCCCGCACCATGGGCGATCCGACGGGAAGCGTGGCATTCCGCAGCGCACCAAATGCCCTGTCGCGCTACCGCTTCGGCCTCGGCATCACCGATTACCTTCTCTGTGCCCGTTGCGGCACCTATGTCGGCGCCGTAATGCCCGAGGAAAACGGCACCATCGGCATCGTCAACGTCAACTCGCTCGACATCCGCGACACTTTCGATGCTGCACCGCCGTTGCACCATTACGACGGCGAGGATGAGGCCCGGCGGCGCTCCCGGCGCCGAAAGTTCTGGATGCCTGCAACCGTCATCGCCTAACGTCATCCCATGGCCATTCTTGGAGTGATCGCCGACGACTTCACCGGCGCAACCGACATCGCGGGCATGCTCGTCAAAGGCGGCATGCGCACGATCCAGACAATCGGCGTACCGGCGAAAGGCACCATCCCCGACGATGTCGATGCCGTCGTCGTCGCGCTCAAGACCCGCTCGATCCCGGCGGCCGACGCGGTCGCACAATCTCTCAACGCGCTGAAGGCCCTGCAGGACGCGGGCTGCGTTCGCTTCTTCTTCAAATACTGCTCGACCTTCGATTCGACCGACGCCGGCAATATCGGCCCTGTGGGCGATGCGCTGCTGGATGCGCTGAAGGCAAGGCAGGCGATCTACTGCCCCGCCTTTCCGGTGAACGGCCGCACGATCTTCTTCGGACATCTGTTCGTGGGCGACGTGCTGCTTTCCGACTCGCACATGAAGCACCACCCACTGACGCCAATGACCGACGCCAGCCTGGTGCGCGTGCTGGCGCGGCAGACGCCGCACAAGGTTGGGCTCGTGGCACTGAAGCAGGTCCAGTCCGGCTCGGCCGTGCTGCGCGAGTCGCTCGACAAGCTCGCGGCCGACGGCGTGCGCCACGTCGTGGTCGATGCCGTGGCGGACACCGATCTCGGCATCATCGGCGAGGCGATCGGCGACGACACGCTCGTCACGGGTGGCTCGGGCGTGGCGCTCGGCCTGCCCGCCGCGTATCGCCGCCGCGGACTGATGCAGCACAAAGCCGGCGCCGACGCACTGCCAAAGATCGACGGCGCGCCGGCGGTGCTGGCCGGTTCCTGCTCCGCCGCCACGCTGGGCCAGATCGCAGCCTTCAAGGGGCCGCATCTCGCCCTCGACACGGATGCGATCTGCCGCGGCGAGGACGTCGCCGGCAAGGCCCTCGCCTGGGCCCGCGAGAAGCTCGGCACGGCTCCGATCCTGCTGTCGGCCAGCGACACGCCCGACGCGGTGAAGGCGCTGCAGGCCAAGTACGGTATCGAAAAATCGAGCCTGGCGATCGAGAAGACCATGGCTGCCCTGGCACGCGGCCTCGTCGAGGCCGGCGTCGGCCGTCTCGTCGTCGCGGGCGGCGAGACCTCCGGTGCTGTCGTGAGCGCGCTCGACGTCACGGCGCTGCGCATCGGCCCCGAGATCGATCCCGGCGTGCCGTGGACCGCGTCGGTCGGCGCGAGGCCGATCCTGCTCGCGCTGAAGTCCGGCAATTTCGGCGCGCCCGATTTCTTCACCAAGGCATTCGACAGATTATGAGCACCGCAGAAACCAAGATGCGCGAGCAGATCTGCGCGCTGGGCGCCAAGCTCGCGGCGCGCGGCCTCTGCCCCGGTACCTCCGGCAACATCAGCGCCAGGGTGGCCGACGGCTGGCTGATGACGCCGACCAATTCCTCCCTGGGCGAGTTGGAGCCCGGTCAGCTCTCCAAGATCGATCTCTCCGGCAAGCATGTCGCTGGCGATCCACCGACCAAGGAAGCGCTGCTGCATCGCTCGGTCTACGACGTGCGGCCGAAGGACGGTGCGATCGTCCATCTCCATTGCACGCATGCGGTGGCGATCTCCTGCCTCGACCCTTCCTGCCACCACAATGCCGAGACGACCCTGCCGCCGATCACGCCCTACTTCGTGATGCGGGTCGGCAAGCTGCCGCTGATCCCCTACTTCAAGCCGGGCGACCCCAAGCTCGCCGATGCCATCCGCGACTATGCCAAGGGCCATCGCGCGGTATTGTTGGCCAATCACGGCCCTGTCGTCGCGGGAACCTCCCTGTCCGCCGCCTCCGCCTCGATCGAGGAGCTGGAGGAAACGGCCAAGCTCCACCTGCTGCTACAGGGCTTCAAGCTGCGCACGCTCTCGGATGCGCAGGTGCGCGACGTCGAAGAAGCCTATCCTTCCTGATTGGACCAGAAGAATGCCCAAGCTCGCCGCCAATCTTTCGTGGATCTACCAGGAAGTGCCGTTCCTGCAGCGCTTCGGCGCCGCCGCGGCACACGGCTTCAAGGCCGTCGAGATCCTGTTTCCCTACGAGGCGCCGGCGGCCGAGATCGCTGCAGAACTGAAGAAGCACAAGCTCACGCAGGCGCTGTTCAATCTGCCGCCGGGCGACGCGAGCAAGGGTGAGCGCGGACTGGCCGCCCTGCCCGGCCGTGAGGCCGAGTTCGCCGCCGCCATCGACAAGGCGCTGGACTATGCCCAGGCGCTGGAGTGCCGGACCCTGCACGTGATGTCCGGGATGATCGCGCCCGGCGCCGACGTGAAGGCGATGCACCGCACCTTCATCTCGAACCTCAGGAAGATCTGCGACCGCACGGCCAAGATGGATCTCACCATCGTGCTGGAGCCGATCAACCATCGCGACATTCCCGGCTACTTCACCAACACGACCGACCAGGTGAAGGCGATCATCGACGAAGTCGGCGCGCCGCATCTGCGCCTTCAGCTCGACCTCTATCACCTGCAGGTCACCGAGGGCGATCTGCAGAAGCGGATGGAGCACCTCTTCCCCCTCACCGCACACGTCCAGATCGCGGGCAATCCCGACCGCAACGAGCCCGACATCGGCGAAGTCAATCACCTCTACCTGCTCGATGTGCTCGACCGGCTGGGCTACGAGGGATATGTCGGACTCGAATACAAGCCGAAGACCACGACCGGCGCCGGCCTCGGCTGGGCCGGCAAATACGGCATCAAGGCCTGATCCATGACCGACAAGAACACACCCGTCGTCGCATTCGTAGGCCTGGGCTCGATGGGCCTCGGCATGGCGAAGAACCTGCTGAAACATGGCCACAAGGTGATCGGTGTCGATCCCAGTGCCGCGGCGCGCGAGGCCTTCGTCGCGGCAGGCGGCACGACGGCCGCGTCTCCCGCCGAAGCCGCGAAGACCGCCGACGTCGTGGTCGTCGCCGTCGTCAATGCCCAGCAGGTCGAAGCTGTGCTCTATGGCGAAGGGGGCGCCGTCGCCACGCTCCGAAAGGGCGGCCTCGTCATGCAGTGCGCCACCTGCCCCGCCACTTTCGTCCGCAAGCTCGACGAGCGTCTCGCGACGACCGGGCACGAGCTGCTCGATGCACCGATGTCCGGCGGGCGGGCACGCGCGGAATCCGGCGAACTCACTTTCATGTCCTCCGGCAATGCCGGCGCCTTTGCCGCGGCCGAGTCCATCCTGTCCGCGACCTCTGCGAAAGTGTTTCGCCTCGGCGACAAGGCGGGCATCGGCTCGCTGGTGAAGACGGTGAACCAGCTCCTGGCCGGCGTGCACATCGCGACGGCCGCCGAAGCGATGGCGCTCGCCGCCAAGGCAGGCGCCGATACGCGCGCGGTCTATGACGTCATCTCGGCCAGCGCCGGCAATTCCTGGATGTTCGGCAATCGCGTGCCGCACATGCTCGACGACGATTACACGCCGCTCTCCGCAGTCGAGATCTTCGTGAAGGATCTGGGCCTGGTACTCGACACCGGCCATGAGCTGCGCCTGCCGCTGCCGCTGGCCGCCGCCGCGCACCAACTCTTCATCGCGGCCGCCGGCGCCGGTCACGGCAAGCTGGATGACGCCGCCGTCGTCAAAGTTTACGAGGCGGCCGGTGACTTCAAAGTGTCGTCGCCCTCCAGATAGACTGGTCCCATGCACCGCAATCGATTCACCAAAATCGTCGCCACGCTCGGCCCTGCTTCCTCGACGCCAGAGCGCCTGCGGACCCTGTTCGAAGCCGGCGCCGATGTCTTCCGGCTGAACTTCAGCCACGGCCAGCCGGAGGATCACCGCCAGCGGGTCGATCAGCTTCGCGCGCTTGAAAAGGAATACAAGCACCCGATCGCCATCCTGATGGACCTGCAGGGCCCCAAGCTGCGCCTCGGCACCTTTGCCAAGGGACCGATGGACCTGAAGAAGGGCCAGAAGCTGCGCTTTGACATGGATGCGGCGCCGGGCACGGCCAAGCGCATCCCCCTGCTCCATCCCGAGATCTTCAAGGCGGCGAAGCCGGATGGCCTGTTGCTGATCGACGACGGTAAGGTGCGCCTGCGCATCGTCGAGCATGATGCCGAGACCATCGACACGGTGGTCGAGGTCGCGGGCACGATCAGCGATCGCAAGGGCGTCAACCTGCCGAACCTCGTCCTGCCGGTGTCGCCGATGACGCCGAAGGATCACAAGGACCTGGTGTTCGGCCTGTCGCTGGGCGTCGACTGGGTGGCACTGTCCTTCGTCCAGCACGCCCACGACATCGCCGAGTTGAAGAAGCTGGTGGCTGGCCGCGCAGCCGTGATGGCCAAGCTCGAGAAGCCACAGGCGATCGAGCATCTCGACGAAATCATCGAGCAGAGCGACGGTATCATGGTCGCCCGCGGCGATCTCGGCGTCGAGATGCCACCCGAGGCCGTGCCGCCGCTGCAGAAGCGAATCCTGGCTGCCTGCCGCGCCGCCGGAAAACCGACCATCGTCGCGACGCAGATGCTGGAGTCGATGATCCACTCGCCGACTCCGACGCGCGCCGAAGTCTCCGACGTGGCCACCGCCGTCTATGACGGCACCGACGGGGTCATGCTGTCCGCCGAATCCGCGTCGGGCGATTACCCCATCGAGGCGGTCACGATCATGGACCGCATCCTGAAGAGCGTCGAAGGCGACCCGCTCTATCGCCGCCTGATGGATGCGAGCCGACGCGAGCCCGAGGCCACGACCGCCGACGCGATCAGCGCCGCGGCACGCCAGTGCGCCCACACGCTTTCGGCCGCCGCCATCGTCACCTACACCAACACCGGCTCGACGACCCTGCGGGCGGCGCGCGAACGGCCCGATGTGCGGATCCTCTGCCTGACGCCCAACCTCAACACGGCGCGGCGCATGACGCTCACCTGGGGTGTCCATCCGGTCCGAACCGAGGATGCGCACAACTTCGCGGACATGGTCCAGCGCGCCGTGCGTGTCGCGCGTCACGAAGGGATCGCCAAAGAAGGCGAGCGCCTCGTCATCACGGCGGGCGTCCCGTTCGGCACGCCGGGTGCGACCAATATCCTGCGCATCGCCTACGTCTGACGCGCTGTGCGCGCTTGATTTTGGCTAGGGATGGTCACCATCCCCTCTCCGTAGTGTTCCGTACGAACACAACGAGAGGTTCCATGTCTCGCCGCAATTTCGCCACCGTTGACGCTCTTTTGATCCTGGTGTGCATCGTGATCTTCGCCGGTGGCGTGCTTGCGCAGCGGGGCGCGTCTTCCACGCCGGCAACGCCTCCCACACACGCTACCGGAGACAGGCCATGAAACGCCGCCGACTCTCGCTCGGCTGGATCGATTTCCTCGTGATCGCGGCGTCTATTCTCACCTTTGCCGCAGTGGCCGGCGCGACGCTCGGACATGGCTGACACAAACGACCTTGGTGTCGCCTCAGTGCGGTCGCGGCTCCGACCGAAATTGGAATCATAAGGCAACCTTTACAGCCCAGCCGAAACACCGTTCCCAGAGGCCAACATGAACCAAGGCCAGAAGAAGAAGCGGGCGATCGCCGTCCCCTATGAACTTCGCAAGTCACGCTTTTCGTGGATCGACCTGCTCGTGATCGCCGCCGCCCTGATCACGCTCGCGGTCGTCATCGACGCCTCGGTGGGCCGTGCAAAGGCAGCAGCCCCCGTAACACAGGTGAACCTCATTGCGCCTGAGATCAGCCAGCTTCCCGACGATCCCGGGCTACTGAAGGCCCGACTTCGCCTGGCCTCGGGACTCTAGAGTCTTTCCACCTCAACTCTGTCCACTCGCCTCATCCGTCGAGAGGCATCGCCGCCCAATGCCCCTCGGGATGAGGGAACCCAGACTGGTCCTTTGACCCACAGCCGACTTGGCAGTCACTCCTGTCTGCCGGCGTCGATTGTCGCCTGGCCTCTCGACATGGCGACATCATAGGCCTCCTCGAACCACTCGATGCGCTTCTCATGCGCGCCGAGGATCGGAGAGCCCTCAAACTGATGGGCGATCTTTTGCATCTGCTCGCAGGCTCGGCGGTCTTCGTCGGTGATTTTCTTCGTGAAGTGTCGCACGAGATGCGCGCGGATCACGTCCAAGAATGGACGTGTCCAGCGATCGAGTGCGCGCTCTTTCGCTGGAAATCCTGTCTGGAAAAGCCACGTCATATGGCGTGTTTGGCTTGGGGATGCCGGCGCAAACAGCTGGACGTGGCAAAACCAGTAAGGTCGTGCGTTGAAGATTGAAACAGCAAGGTTGGGAAAGATATTGAAGATGCGATAGTCGCTTGGAATATAGCGATTCTCCCGGCACGCCACCGACATCGAGGCCAGCGTGCCGTCGTGGCCCGTAAAGTGCGCGCTATGCATGCCGAAGCGGAAGTACGCAATTTCGCTGTTCTTGGCGTAGCGATTTTTGTGATGGATCGCGACATTGTGGTAGTCGTCCATCGTAATTTCCATCGACAGCTTCCAATTGGCGCCAATTTGGCCGTTCAAACGCTGTGGATGCTTGGGCATCGTGCACATGGCATCGAGGATGGGAAAGCCTTCGCCGAGATAGTCCTCGAGGCTTTCCGACGTATTCCCTCCTGGAAACCTGCCAAAGACGAGAGATCCGCAGGTGGCGATGTCCAAAGCGACCAATTTGGCGCCGACCTCGCGTGGATTGGTGCCGAACAGTTCCAGACAATTGGGGATGCCGACCGCATGGCCGTCTCGATTGTAGTGCCAATGGTGAAAGCCACAAACGATCGGGCCGTTACCCTTGTCGCACGTTCGCAAAGGAAAAAACCGATGCGCGCAGCGATTCTCAAATCCTTTGATCGTGTCACCGAATCTCTGCACGAAGACCGACCGACCGCCCAAGGTCGTGCGAAACCAGTCTCCGTCCTTCTCCAGGTCCGGAGTAATCCCGAGAAGCGTCCAGCAATGCCCCAGCATGGCCTGCTCTTCCCTGAACTCGCTGTCGCCGGTAAGGGCGCGCGCCCAGTCGGGCGAGATACTTTCTCCTCGGCCGGGCCTCGGCGAGTTGGCGGTGCCATGCCGGTTGCCGTTGGTTAGCCAGTACTCGGTGTCTGCCACCCGGGCAGCGATGGGACCGTCGTCGCCCACCTCTGGGGGAAGGGCAAAAGAAAAGGCATGTTTGCCGTCGCCAATGCCGGTAGCAGCCAAATCGGACCGAAACGTATCGGCGCGTGCGACGCCGGCGAGAATGCCGCCAGCGTAGATTTCAACGGAGAGCCGCTCGCAGGGGCGACTACCGTCTTGCGCCCAACCATGGACGCGCCCGCCGCTCAACGCGTCGAGGCTCCCGCGATATCGAGATCGCTGCAGAAAATCGAACATTCGCGCCAAAGTGGTCTGCCTCAGTTCGCAATGCAGTCCGCGATTGGAGTCCGCTCGTTCTGGCCAGCCCGTTAGCTGATCGGAGCGTAGGCAGGAGAGCGGCTGGCGACAAGATGGTTTCTGCGGCGGGCGGCCGGTAGCCCTCGCCGACCAAATCCGGTCGGCGTCGGAATTCTAGGCTTTCGGGCGCTTGTCGATGACGCGGCGCGCCTTGCCCAACGACCGCTCGATCGTCCCGGGCGCGGCAACCTCGACATCGGCCGTGAGGCCGCACATCCCCTTGAGCCTTCGGGTCAGTTCGGTGGCCGACTGAAGCCGAGCCCCCTGCTCCTGAACCTGCCGCGCCTCGACGCGCACCAGCAGATCGTCGAGCGCGCCCGTCCTCGTCAGCTCGATGACATAGTGGCCGCTCAGGGCCGGATCGCGCAGGATCTGTTCCTCGACCTGGCTCGGGAAGAGATTGACGCCGCGCACGATCAGCATGTCATCGCTGCGGCCGGTGATCTTGGCCATGCGCCGCATCGCGGTGACCGAGCCCGGCGTCAGGCGCGTGAGGTCCCGCGTGCGATAGCGCACCACGGGCATCGCTTCCTTGGTCAGCGTCGTGAAGACCAGTTCGCCCGGCTCTCCCTCGGCCACCGGCTGGCCGGTCACGGGATCGACGATCTCGGGATAGAAATGATCCTCCCAGATCGTCGGCCCGTCCTTCGTCTCCACGAACTCGCAGGCGACGCCCGGTCCCATCACCTCGCTCAGCCCGTAGATGTCGACGGCGTCGATGCCGAGCCGCCGCTCGATTTCGGCTCGCATCCCCTCTGTCCACGGTTCGGCACCGAAGATTCCGATGCGCATCGCCGTGTCGCGCGGATCGACGCCCTGACGTTCGAATTCGTCGGCGATCGCCAGCATGTAGGATGGCGTCATCAGCACGATCCGGGCGCCGAACTCGCGGATGAGCTGGACCTGCCGCTCGCCGAAGCCGCCGGACATCGGCACCACGGTACAGCCCAGCCGCTCCGCGCCGTAATGCGCCCCCAGCCCGCCCGTGAAAAGGCCGTAGCCGTAGGCATTGTGGATGATGTCGCCCGGCCGCGCACCGCCCGCGAACAGCGAGCGGGCCATCAGGTCGCCCCAGGTGGCGATGTCTTTTGCCGAATAGCCCACTACAGTCGGGCGGCCGGTGGTGCCGCTGGAGGCGTGCAGACGCACACAGCGCTCGCGCGGGATCGCCAGCATGCCGTAGGGATAGGCGTCCCGCAGGTCTCCCTTCTCCGTGAAGGGAAAGCGCGCCAGATCGTCTAGACCAGCAAGCTGGTCCGGATGGACGCCCGCGGCCTCGCACTTGGCGCGGTACGGCGCCTGGTTGTCGTAGGCGTGACGCAACGTGGTGCGCAACCGGTCAAGCTGCAGCGCCCGCAGCGCATCGATCGACAGGCCGAGTTCGGGAAACGACGCTCCGGTCATTTGCTGTCGAATCCGAAACGACGGTAGGCGTACCCCAGACCGATCAGGGCGGCTCCGAGTCCGAGGAATGAGAAGACCCGCAAGAGGCCCTGCAGCCCCGCCATGTCGATCAGGAACACCTTGGCGACCACGATGCAGACGAGCACCATGCCGGCATGGCGAAGCGCCGCTGCCTGCCTCAGGAAGCCGAGCGCCAGCAGGGCTACGCCGAACAGCAGCCAGGCGATCGAGTAGGCGTAGAGTTCCAGCCCGTGGGCGTCGAAACCGCGTCTCTCGAACCCGGGATCGAAGAAGTGGCGCACTTCGAAGGAGACATAGGCAAAGGCCAGGACAGAGGCTGCCGCTTCGACGAGGAGATCGACCCGCCGATCGGGCTCGACGTCGATCCAGCGGCGCGCCAAGGCAGCCATCGCGGCCGGCGCGGCATAGGCCAGCAGCAGCCCGTTGAGGATCGGCAGCCGGCCAACATCGGCCGGCTCGAACACGGGATTGGCGACCAGCACCTGGACGATCAGCACCACCGCGACCGCCACCCCGCCGCTCAGGCGCCACGCCCACAGCGCCACGAGGTCGCCGTCGAGCCGCGCCTTCCACAGGGCCGCCAGGGCAAAGGCGCCCCAGACCAGCACGTAGCAGGCCCGTTCCATGAAGCTCGCATCGGGCATCATCATGGCGGTCGGCTGGAAGAGGCTGCGCACTTCGAGCGTCAGCAGGACGAAGACGAGCAGAGCCGCCGCCGCTTCGACGGCCCGCACCAGCCGCATGTCGCCGGTCGGGCGCAGGAAGCGTAGCGCCACGACCAGCGCGGCGACGGAGAGGCCGTAGCCCCAGAGCATCCAGTTGAGGATCGGCGTCAGGCCGATCGGGTATTTCAGGATCTCGGGGTTCACGACGAAGCGCACGATCACGATCGCGAGCAGCGGCCAGCAGAGCCGGCGCAGGGTTACCAGCCCGAGCTGCGCGGAGATGGCGGCGACCGCGGCCAGCTCGATCGCGTAGGCGACGGTGATCCATTCGCGATTGAGCTCGAGCGGAATGGCCGCGCCGATGAAGAAGGTCACGCCCGCTGCCAGGAAACCCAGGGCTTCGGTGGCGCCCGGCATGGTCCCGCGCCAGCGGGTGAGACGCTCGGCGCCTACAAGGAACGGTGCCGCAAGGCCGACGCTGATCAGGCCCCAGGGAATGCCGGGCGTACCGCGCAGCCCGTACCAGGCGAGCAGGAAGTGCGAGAGCGCGGCCGACACTGAAAGGGCTGCCCAGAAACCCGGCCGGGCGGCGTTCCACAGCAGCGCGAAGGCCGCAGCGGCGTACAGGCCGCCGAACACCGTGACAAGCCAGCCGAAGCGGCCGTCGTTCCACTCGGAAGGCACACCGCTCGCCGTCCACCACCAGAGCGCCAGCGCCGCCAGCGACAGGGCCGGGGCGAGGCCGGCGGCGAACTGGAAACGCGGCGCCCAGCGCGAGAAGGCAAAAATGCCGATCCCGTGCACGGCCAGGGCCACCCAGCCGGCCGTCTGCGCGCCGCCGTCCTGCGCGATGGCCATCACGAGCAGGCCGCCGGTGACGGCCAGCGAGGCCCAGACGAGCGCCAGCACATCCTTTGCCGGGTTCTCGCTCTCCTGCAGGCGCCGCCAGGACGCCCAGACGAAGAGGCCCGCGAGAGCCACCAGGAAGAGTCCGACCCAATGCAATTCCGGCTGGTCGGGATCGGCCAGCATCCAGATGCAGGTCCACAGCGCAGAGCCCGCCAGCACGCCCCAACCGAGCATCCACCAGCCGCGGAGCCGGATCACCGTGAGCGTGCCCGCAGCAATGGCCAGCAGATAGCCGAACAGGACAGGCGTGTTGGGCTGCTCGCTACCGATGATCGCGGGGCTCAGGAAGCCGCCGACGAAGGCCAGCGCCGCCACGAAGATTCCATGCCGCAGCGAGAGCGTGATCGCGAAGGCTGTCAGGGCCGCCGCGCCGCCGCCGGCCGCCACCTTGGAGATCATGTCGTAGAGCGCCACGGCCGAGAGCAGCGATCCGTAGAGTGCCGCCACACCGGCGGCGGCCAGCGCCTGCGAGACGCGATCGTCGTGCGGCCGCATGCGCTCCGCGCCTGCAATCAGGGCGAAGCCGAACAGGGCCGCGAGGATGACCCGCACCTCGGGCGAGAGGTACCCCTCCTCGATCGAGTAGCGGACGAGGAAGACGGCCGCCAGGGCCAGGGTGATCGCGCCGACCCAGATGAAGGCGCGTGATCCCAGCCGCTGCTCCCATCCGCCCTTCACCGGCTCGACGGTCGGGAGTGCGGGAGGCAACGCGGACGTTGGCGGGGATGCCGGCAGGTCCGCACCGATGACGATCGCCTCGGGCTCGGCCTGGGGCTCCGGAACAAAGGGCGGAGCCGGCGGTGGCGGCACGAGCGTCTCGACCGGCGTTACCGGAAACGGAGCGGCTTCGGCGGGTGGTGGAAGTGGCTGTTCGCCAATGGCAGCGATCTGGCGCCGCAGCGCCGCCATTTCGGAGGCCAGTCGATCGTTCTGCGCGCGCAGGCCCGACGTGCGGACCAGCGCCATGATGGCGATCAGCGGCGTGCCGAGCGCCCAGGCGATCCCGACGAGGATGAGGAAGATTTCTTCCACGAAGGCTCCGGGATCGCCCTGCCCTGCTCTTTATTCCGCCGCGACGCGAACGGCTTCGCTCGAGAAGGCCGCGCGGTTGTCGCGGGCGACGAGGCCGCGCTTTACCACCATCCGGTGGTTCTCCTTGCGTGCGGCGCGCTTGATGTCGGCCAGCGCGTCGCCGTCGCAAATGACGAAGTCCGCCACGTTGCCTTCCCTGATGCGGCCGTGATCGCTAAGCCGCATAAGGTCGGCCGCACTCGCGGTCGCGAAGAACAGGGAGTCGCGGCTCGAAATGCCGATGTCGCACATGAACTCGAGCTCGCGCGCATTCTCGCCATGGCGATTGTGCGGTGTGCCTGCGTCGGTGCCCATCGCAATGCGGCCGCCGGCCGAATAATACATCTTGGTCGCGGCGATGTGGCGGTCGAACACGCGGCGGCTCTTCTCGATGACGTAGTCGGGAATCGACCGGTCACCCTCGTCGTAGCCCTTGAGGATGTTCTTCACCGCCGCCAGGGTCGGCACCAGCCAGACGCCGCGCTCCTTCATCTCGCGGCAGCATTCCTCGTCCATGAAGATGCCGTGCTCGATCGAATCGATGCCGCCGCGCACCGCGTTCAGGATGCCCAGAGCACCCTGCGCGTGGCTGGCGCAGCATTTGTGGAAGCGATGCGCCTCCGAGATGCCGGCCTTCATTTCCTCGGCGCTGTAGTGCGCGTCCTCGGGATTGACGCCGGCGGTCATCACGCCGCCGGTGGCCATGATCTTCACCAGGTCGGAGCCGGCATGGACCTGCTCGCGCACCGCCTTCACCACCTCGTCGACACCGTCGGCAACGCGGCCGACGCGATTGCCGTGGCCGCCGGTCATGCAGATCATGCGGCCGGCGCAGCGCATCGTCGGGCCGAGGAAGCGGCCGGCGTTGTAGGCGTCGCGGATCGCGAACTCGATATAGTCCTTGCCGCCGCAGTCGCGCACGGCGGTGACGCCGCCTTCCAGGGTCTGGCGCATGAACTCCATGCCGCGCACCGTGAGCTGGGCGGCGCTCAGGCGATCCTGGACGGCGCCGGGATTGCCCTCGGCGCCCGACAGCGAGTGGACGTGGCAGTCGATGATACCGGGAATCAGCGTGGCGCCCGAAGTATCGACCGTCTCGCCGGCAAAGCCCTTGAACTCGCCCGCCGCGGCGACGCGCTTGATGCGGCCGCCCTCTTCCAGCACCGCCTGCCCGTCCTGCACCTTCTCGCCATCGAAAAGACGACCGCCGACATACAACGTGGCCATTGACCCAACTCCTGAACTGAACGCTCGAGCGACTTTGACCTACGTCGAGGGCCGGCCGCAACCCAACGGATCGGCATCCGCGCCGTTATCCCCGCCCAATGCCTTCAGGCGCGCGATCTCGCCGTCGATTCCTGCGATATGCGGGTTCCACTTGCGCGCCAGCTCGAAGGCAGCCACCGCCCGTGCATTCTCACCCATTTCCGCGCGGATCATGCCCAAGCCGGAATAGGCGCCGAAATGGCGCGGCTCGCGTTTCACCGTCTCGCAAATATCGGCCAGCGAGGCCGGGAAGTTACCCATCAGCCAGTGCGCGGTCGCCCGCTTGTTCCACGCTTCTGACAAATCGGGCGCCAGGTCGATCAGGCGCGTGAAGGTCTCGATCGAGGCCTTCAGCTCCTGCTGCTGCATCTCGGCGATGCCGCGCATCATGACCGCGCGCTGGCCCATGTCGGGCACCATCACCCACTGTTCCCAGATCGCCGCCTCGAGCGACCTGATGGCGGACGGATCGGTGGCGCTCTGCAGCTTGATGAACAGGGTGTCGAGCATGGTGCCGCTCCCGGCGTTCTGCGCCTGCACGTTGGCCCCGAGCATCAGTCCGATCAGGGCGGCAAGGCAAGCGCGAAGAGCGTTCATGCCTCCCCCACGTTCGCGGTCAGTCGAGCGCGGCCGGCTTCGGACCGCCGGTGGCCCAGTCGAGCAGCTCGACCGTATGGGCGATGGGTATGCCGGTGCCCGCGGCGATGTTGCCGATGCAGCCGAAGTTGCCGGCCGCGATCACGTCGGGCTTCAGGCTCTCGATGTTGGCCACCTTGCGGTCGCGCAGGCGGCGCGAGAGTTCGGGCTGCAGCACCTGGTAGGTGCCGGCCCAGCCGCAGCAGAGATGGCCCTCGGGCACGTCCTTCACGACGAAGCCTGCGTCGCGCAGCAGCCGCTTGGGCGGCTCGATCACCTTCTGGCCATGCTGCATCGAGCAGGCCGAATGGTAGGCGACGGTGAGGCCCTTGGGTTCGACGTTCACGAGCCCGATCTCGGCCATCACTTCGCTGACGTCCCTCGCGAGCTTCGCGACCTGCTGTGCCTTTTCCTGCCATTCCGGCTCGCCGGCCAGCATGTTGCCGTAGTCCTTGACCGTCGTGCCGCAACCCGAGGCATTGATGACGATGGCATCGAGGCCGGCACCGTCCATCTCTCGCAGCCAGGCGGTGATGTTGGCCTTGGCCAGCGCGATCGCCTGTTCGTTGCGCCCGACATGGAGAACCGACGAACCGCAGCAGCCCGAGCCCGCGACGTTCACCACTTCGATGTCGTGACGGGTCAGCAGCCGCACCGTGGCCTCGTTGACCTCCGGCGCCAGCACCTGCTGTCCGCAGCCCGGCATCAGCGCCACGCGCTTGCGGCGCAGGCCCTTGGCCGGAAAAGTCTGCGGCCGGTCCACCGGCGACGGACCGCGCAGGCGCGCGGGAACTGCATCGAGCATGGCGCGCAGCCTGCGGAGAAAGGTGGCGCCACCCGGATCGGGGCTGGTGGCCGGCAGCAGCGGCGCCAGCGGCTTGGCGAGACGTCCCAGCATCATGGCCCAGCGGAAAGCGGTGGGCCGTGGCATCAGCCAGGCCAGCAGCCCGCGCATGAAACGGTCGGCCGGCGCCCGCGCATAGGTCTCCTCGATGCGGTGGCGGCCGTGATCGACCAGATGCATGTAGTTCACGCCCGACGGGCAGGTCGTCATGCAGGACAGGCAGGACAGGCAGCGATCGACGTGCCGCACCTCCTGCATCGTGGGCGCGCGATCGCCCTCCAGCATCGCCTTGATGAGATAGATGCGGCCGCGCGGACTGTCGCGTTCGTCGCCCAGCAGCACGAAGGTCGGGCAGGTGGCGGTACAGAAGCCGCAATGCACGCACTTGCGCAGGATGTGCTCGCTGCGCGCATTCTCGGGATCGGCAAGCTGGGCCAGGGTGAAATTGGTTTGCACGTCAGCCCATCCGGCCTGGATTGAAGAGACCCTTGGGGTCGAAGCTTTCCTTTACACGTGCCGCCAACGCCAGCAGCGCGGCAGGCTGGGGCTGGAAGACCGACACGGCAGCGCGCACTGTCTCGGGCGCGCGGATCAGGGTCGCGTGACCGCCGGTCGCGCCCAGCGCTCCACGAACCAGCCGGTGATCGGCATCGTCCGAGGGCGGCAGTGCCAGCCAGATCAGCCCGCCCGACCAGTCGTAGAAGGCCTGTGCGGCGGGACGCTGCGCCTTGACGCGCGCCAGGATCGCCGGACCTTCGGTCGGAGGACAGGAGATCTTCCAGACGATTTCGTCGGGACCGGCGTTCAATGGCGTGACGTCACGCACCTCGCGCCAGAAGGCCCGACTCTCCAGGGTGCCGAGTTCCTCCATTTTCGCGCCAGCGTCGACCATCAGATCGCGCAGGCCCTTGAGACGCGCTTCGACCGAAGGCGCCACGCCTTCGAGGCGCAGCGCCGTGCGACCCGGCAGGTGGGCAGCGCCCGAGACTTCGTGCGGGCTGCCCATCGCCGCGCACATCGCCTGAACGGCCGCAGCGTCGTCGAGGCCCAGCAACAGCAACGTCGCCGTCTGGTCCGGCGCGGGCAAAACCTTGACCGAGACTTCGTCGAGCACGGCCAGCGTGCCCCAGGATCCGGCAAGGACCTTGGAGAGATCGTAGCCGGTGACGTTCTTCATCACGCGGCCGCCGGACTTGAACGCTTCGCCGCGCCCGTTGACGCCGCTGAAGCCCAGCAGGTGATCGCGCGCCGCACCGGCCGAGAGGCGGCGCGAGCCCGCGAGATTGCCCATGACGGCACCGACCAGCGTGCCCAGCCCCGGCTCACGCCCCAACATCGGACCGAGATCGGGCGGCTCGAAGGCCAGCATCTGGTTGCGCTGAGCGAGCAGCGCCTCGACCTCGCGCATCGGCGTGCCGGCACGCAAGGTGACGACCAGCTCCTCGGGCGCGTAGTCGACGATGCCGGAGATACCGGAGAGGTCCAGGACGTGATCGCACCGCATCGGCTTGCCGAGCGCGAGCTTGCTGCCCTCGCCACGCACGTCGAGCGTAACGCCCTCGCCCAGCGCCCACTCCACCGCCTGCCGCAGCTCCTTCGCGTCGCGCGGCTTGATCGTACCAGTCATCGGATCAGAACCGCGGGATGTCGGGGAACGGGATGTTGTTCTGCGTCACGACCAGCCGGCCGAGTTCGGCGCAGCGGCGCAGCTTGGGGAACACCTTGCCGGGATTGAGCAGATGATCGGGATCGAAGGCGCATTTCACGCGCATCTGCTGGTCGAGATCGATCTCGGTGAACTGCACGCCCATCAGGTCGCGCTTCTCGATGCCGACGCCATGCTCGCCAGTCAGCACGCCGCCGACCCGCACGCAGAGCCGCAGGATGTCGGCGCCCAGCTCCTCGCAGCGCCGCAGTTCGTCGGGATCGTTGGCGTCGAACAGGATCAGCGGATGGAGATTGCCGTCGCCGGCATGGAACACGTTCACGACGCGCAGGCCATACTGTTTCGAGAGCCGGCGCATCTCCGCCAGCACCTCGACCAGTTTGCCGCGCGGCACCGAGCCGTCGAGACACATATAGTCGGGCGAGATCTGGCCGACGGCGGGGAATGCGGCCTTGCGGCCGGCCCAGAAGAGCACCCGCTCCTGCTCGTCGTGGCTGACCCGGATGGTCGTGGCGCCGCGGCCCCGGGCGATCTCGGCCACCCGCTCGACAAGGTAATCGACCTCGACCGGCGGCCCGTCTAGTTCGACGATCAGCAGCCCTTCGGCATCGAGCGGATAGCCCGCCCCGACATAGGCCTCGGCGCACTTGGTCGCGTCCTTGTCCATCATCTCCATGCCGCCGGGGATGATGCCCGAGGCGATGACGGCGGCGACGCAGTCGGCCGCGCCGGCCTCGGTCGGGAAGCCCAGCAGCACAGCGCGCGCGGTCGAGGGCTTGCGCAGGAGGCGGACGGTGACTTCGGTCACGACGCCCAGAAGCCCTTCCGAGCCGGTCATCAGGCCGAGCAGGTCGTAGCCGCCGGAATCGAGATGTTTGCCGCCCAGCCGCACCACCTCGCCGTTCATCAGCACCATCTCGATGCCCAGCAGGTTGTTGGTCGTGAGCCCGTACTTCAGGCAGTGCACGCCGCCGGAATTCTCCGCGACGTTGCCCCCGATCGAGCAGGCGATCTGCGAGCTGGGATCGGGCGCGTAGTAGAAGCCTTCGTGCTCGACGGCCTTGGTGACGCCGAGGTTGGTGACGCCGGGCTGCACGCGGGCGCAGCGGTTGGCGTAGTCGATCTCAAGCACACGGTTGAACTTGCCCATGGCCAGCAGGATTGCGTCGCCCACCGGCATCGAGCCACCGGACAGCGAGGTGCCGCCGCCGCGCGGCACGACCTTCACCTTGTTGTCCTGGCAGTAGCGCAGGATGGCGGCCACCTGGGCCACGGTCTCGGGCAGCACCACGACCAGCGGCATCTGCCGGTACGCCGACAGCGCGTCGCATTCGAAGGGGCGCATGCCGTCGAGATCGTCGATGACGCCCTCGCCTGGAACGATGGCACGCAGCGCGGCGACGATCTCCGACCGGCGGGCAAGAATGGCGGGATCGAGCGGCGGCATCTCCATCCTTCGCTCATACGCCAAATGAAAAAGCGGCGAAAGCCGAAGCCTCCGCCGCTTTTTTCGCAAAGACGCTGACGCCGTCTTCAGCCCTGGCGGGCCTTGAAGCGCGGG
Organism: uncultured Reyranella sp.; assembly: GCF_945957355.1. GTDB lineage: Bacteria > Pseudomonadota > Alphaproteobacteria > Reyranellales > Reyranellaceae > Reyranella. Next base: position 172,798 of record NZ_CAMFKM010000006.1, read on the forward strand.
TTGGTCTTGTTGATCACGTAGACGCGGCCCTTGCGGCGCACGATGCGGCAGTCCTTGTGACGGAGCTTCACCGACTTGAGAGAATGACGGATCTTCATGGCCCTAACTCAACAAAAAGCCCCGGCCGGGCCGGGGTGAATTCCGAAAGCGGGCGGAAAATACGGACCGCGAACGCTTCCGTCAACCCATTGATTTTCCACCCAACTTTCGCGCGCCCTTATGGCGTGGAGGAGCGGATTCGTCAATGATCCCAACGACTTGAACGCAAGATCATGCGTTGGCGATCAGCGCAGCCGCTTCCAGGTCGGCCACGAGGGCCGCGAATCCCGCTCGGCGCCCCGCCTCGTCGGGCATCCGCAGGAGGGCGGATGGGTGGGTTGTCACCATGCCGCGATGGCCGCCAGGCAGTTCCAGCATCCGCCCGCGCTCGCGCGACAGCACGATGGAGCGGCGCCCGGTCAGGCTCTGCGCGGCGGTGACCCCCAGCGCCAGTATGAGGACCGGTCGCACCAGCGACATCTCCTTGTCGATCCAGACTTTGCAGACCTCTGTCTCGTAGCGGTTCGGCCGCTTGTGCAGCCGCTTCTTGCCGCGCGGTTCGTTCTTGAAGTGCTTCACGGCGTTGGTGAGATAGACCTTGCCGCGATCGATGCCCGCCTCGGCCAGGGCCCGGTCGAGCAGCTTGCCCGCCGGGCCGACGAACGGACGGCCGGCCAAATCCTCCAGATCCCCCGGCTGCTCGCCCACCAGCATCAGCTTCGCGCGCGCCGGCCCTTCACCGAATACGGTCCGTGTAGCGCTGCGATAGAGCGGGCAGCGCGTGCAGGCTCTTGCCTCCTCGGCCACCGCCTTAAGTTCCGCTGCGGCACTCGCCATCCTAGCCCCCCAGCTTCTGCATCAGGGTGCGCGCATCCCCCGGCGCATGCAGCTTGTCGGTATTGTCAAAGTACACGTAGACGTCGCGCCGGCGGAGGCGTGCCAAGGGCCGTCCGGCGAACGTGCCGTCGGTCATGGGCGCCCCATCGCGCCAAGCCGCCACGCGCATCGCCCAGCGCGAGAGCTCTCGCTCGCTGTAGGCACTGCGATAGAGCTCGCTCGCCCCGTGGAGGCGGCAGTAGACGAAGTCTGCCGTCAGATCCATCAGCAGCGGCCAATCGACCGTGTCCGCACAGACCAGTGCGATCCGGTGCCTGCGCAGTAAGGCAATGAAGGCCGGATCACGGAAGCTCTCGTGGCGGATTTCCACCGCATGCCGGATCGGGCCCGGACTTTCCGACCGCAGCCACGCGCGAGCCCTCAGGCGATGATCGTGCTGCCGGCCGAGCCGCACCGCCTGCTCGGTGTCACGTGGCAGGACCTCGAAGAAGCCCTCCAGCCTCTCCGGCTCGAAGCGGAAGCTGGGTGGGAACTGCCAGAGGATCGGCCCCAGCTTGCGGCCCAACCGCAGCACGCCCGAGGCCATGAAATTTGCCAGCGGCGCCACCGGATCACGCAGCCGCTTCATGTGGGTGAGAAAACGCGGTCCCTTGACCGCGAACACGAAATCGTCGGGCGTGGCATCGAACCACTGCCTGAACGAGTCCGGCACCTGCAGACTGTAGAAGGTGCCGTTGATCTCGACCGTCGGGAATATCGTGGCGAGATGGGCGAGTTCATCCTTTTGCGGCAGGCCTACCGGGTAGAACTGGCCACGCCACGGGGTGTAGCGCCATCCCGATACGCCGATACGGACCTCTGATCGTCGAACCATGCCGCCAAACGATGCGCGCGCACAACGGTTGCCCCTCCTCGGGCCCTACTCCTCAGGTTCGGTACTGAACTCCAAGGGATGGCCGGCGCCACGGGCCATGTCGTTGGCCTCACTTGCCTTGGATTCGGCAATGTCACGGGTGTAGGTCGCGACGACGCAGGCGCCGCGCTGATGGGCCGTCATCATCACGCGGTAGGACTGTTCCTCTGTCATGCGGAACACGGCCTTCAGGACGACGACCACGAACTCGCGCGGGGTGTAGTCGTCGTTCAGCAGGATCACCTTGTAGAGCGGCGGCTGCTTGGTCTTCGTCCGCTCCACCGCCTGCGGCTTGGTGTCGATATCGCTCATCGGCCCCTCCTCGCCCTGCCCTAATGATGCGCCTCGTCCAGGAAGCGCTGCACGAGCCGGTCGGCCCGGCTGCGATCGGTGAACTGCAGGTGGCGCGCCAGGTTGCGCGCCGACGAGGCCAGATAAAAGCGCTCGTACTGCTCGTTGCGGCTGGCCAGCGCACTGCCGGCGAAGTCCCAGGCGAGCCGGAAGACGCGGATGCGCTCCTCCGCCGCCATGCCCTTGGCGCCCGGCAGGTAGCGGTCGATCAGCGGCCGCAGGTCCGGATCGGCGAGCTGCGCCGCGGTCGGCGCGGCCAGCAGATTGTGCGAACCGATCAGGCGCAGGATCTCGTTCACCCTCGGAAACCAGAGCGGCAAGGTGGCCCGCAGCGCATGCAACGGGCGGACGCCGCAGGTCCACAGGCCCGACGGCCACTCGCGGGCCTCCGCCTCGGCAGCGACGATGGCGGCTCGCGTGAACTCCGCATAAGTCCAGATCTCGCCGATCATGCGTTGCGTCTCGGGATCGACGGCGTTGATCGACGACGCCATGCGCAGCGCGAGTCCCCAGGCGAAGTCGAGCTTCGTCCACGCCCGGATCATCGTCTGCTGCATGATGTTGGGCTGCCAACTCGACGTCATCACCGTGTTGTACGTGGCGAGATTGCGGTCGATGAACAGCCGGTCGCGCGGCACCTCCACGTCATCGAAGATCACGAAGGCGTCCTGCTCGTCGAAGCGGCCCGAGAGCGGAAAGTCGAACCGGTTGCCCGGCGCCGACATCGAATCGCGGCAGAGGAATTTCAGGCCCGGCGTGCCGATGGGGATACAGAAGGAGAGCGCATAGTCGTCGGAGCCCTGGGGCAGAGGCGCGCCGGGATAGACTGCGATCTCGTCGGCGAAGGGCGCCAGGGTCGCCAGCACCCGCGCGCCGCGCACGACGATGCCGTGCTCGGTATCGCCGACCTTGCGCAGGGCATGGGCGTTGCCGGCCGACGGTGCATCGCCCGTGGCCTTGTCGACGGTGGGCTGAACGATCGTATGCGTGAGCGCCACGTCGCCGCGTCGCAGGAATTTCTGGTAGGCGACCAGCCGCTCGGCGCCCGCCTCGTTGCCGTGCGCGCCCCACTCGTCCATCCGGCCGGCGAAGCCCGCATAGGTGACGTTCATGTAGTCGGGCGTACGGCCCATCAGGCCGACCGAGTATTCCGCCACCTGCCGCAGCGCCGTGTGGCGCCGTTGCAGGTCCTCCCGCGAGCGCGGGATCAGATGGCTGACCGGTATTGGCTCACCGGTCTCCGGATCCGGCGCGAGGCACGTCACGGCGTCTCTGTGGTGGAGATCATAGACCTCGGCCAGCGCATGGGCCGCCCCACGTAGCCTGGGGTGGTCGACGACGTCGGCGATCTTCTCGCCGTCGACCCAGACGTCGCGCGGGCCACGAAGGCCCTTCAGGAATTGTTCACCCGTCCGTGCCGGCATTGCAGCCCTCCCCGGACGAGGACTGTCACCCCACCGGCATCGTCTCGGCAAGAGGCGGCAGCTTCACGACCCTGTCGTACCAGGCCGAAAGCTTGGGATGGCCCGGACGCCACGGCTCGTTGGCGTAGCGGAAGTCGAGATAGCCCAGCGCGCAGCCGATGGTAATCTCGCCGATCGTGGTCAGGTCGCCCAGCGAATCGGCCTGCTTCTCCAACTCGTCCAGCGCGCGCGTGACCTTGCCCTGCTGCAGGGCAATATAACTCTGCCGTCCCTCGTCCTGGGGCAGTGCGATCTCGCGGCGACGCGGCTGCGTGGCGTCGAGGATGCCGTCGCCCAGCGCTTCCTGCGTCAGCGCCTTCCAGCGCGCCGGTCCGACCGGCGGGAACAGCTTGGGTGCATTGCCGATGCTGTCGAGATACTCGCAGATCACCGGGCTGTCGTAGATCGACGTGCCGTCGTCGGTGATCAGCGTCGGCACTTTTGACAAGGGGTTCACCGGCAGCAGGGCCGGATCGGTCGTGCCGATCTTCCAGCGTTCGATCTTGTCGTTGAGCCCGCGCGCGATGGCGCAAGCCATCACTTTGCGGACATACGGGCTTGCAGCGGAGTAGGCGATCTTCATGTCGGTCCCCCTTGAGATTCATCGGATCGGCGCGCACGTTATCCCGCATCCCGGGAGCAACGCCATGAATTTCCAGACCGAGAAACTGGCCCCCCACATGGCCGCAGCGGTGAGCGGCATCGACCTCAACATACCGGCTGACGACGCGACGCAGGCCGCCCTGACGGGCGCGCTGCACGACAACCTCGTGATCTGCATCCGCGATCAGCACCTGGTGCCGCCAGTCTTCCTCGCGGCCATGTCCAGGTTCGGAACGCCGATGCTGCGCAAGCAGCTCGCCCGCACACCGGAATGCGCGGAGGTGAACATCATCTCCAGCGAGGATCGCGACGTGCTGGGCGACGGCAAGAAGATCGTGAACGGTGCCAACTGGCACACCGACGACAGCTTCATGCAAGCCCCCTGCTCTCTCACCATGCTCTACGGCGTCGAGGTTCCGTCGCGCGGCGGCGACACGCAGTTCACCAACATGTATGCGGCCTACGAGGACCTGTTGCCGGAGATGAAGGCGCGCATCGATCCGCTGAAGGTGATCCACAAGTACCATTCGAGCCGCAAGCTCAGCCGCATCTCGACCCGCCCGGCAGAGGAAATGGCGGCGATGCCCGAGGCAACCCATCCGCTGGTGCGCACCCATCCGGAGACCGGCCGCAGGTCGCTCTATCTCAATCCCAACCGCATGGAACAGGTCGTGGACCTCGACCGCGCCGAGAGCGACAGGCTGCTCGACGAGCTGATCGCCCATGCGACCCAGCCGAAGTACGAGTACCGCCATGCCTGGCGACAGGGCGACATCGTGATCTGGGACAATCGCTGCACGATGCACAAGGCCAACGCCGACTATCCTGAAGGCGAGCGCCGGCTGATGCACCGGGTGATCGTGGCAGGGACCGAGCCGTTCTGAGGGCTCATTGGAGCGCGCCACTCCAGTGGCGCTCTTCGCTTAAACTAACGACGTATGAGCGCCACTGGAGTGGCGCGCTCCATTGTCAGGCTTCGAGCAGCACACAGTGCTCGGGCGCGAAGGACAGCGTCACGTCGGCGCCTTCCGGCAGCAGGTTGGTCGGCGGGCGGCGCACGATCATCGCGCCCACCGGACTGTCGACGACGTACTGCACGAAATCGCCGTGGAACAGGCGCTGGCGGACCTTGCCGGGCACATGGTTCTCGCCGGCCAGCGGCTCCAGCCCGATATAGGCGGTACGGACGGCGACCTCCGTCTCCTTGCCGTGCGGCTTGTGCGGCGCCATGACCTTCAGCACCGTGCCGCCCTGCGCGACGAAGGTGCCGTCACCGGCGGGCCTGCCCTTGATCAGGTTGGCCGAGCCCACGAAGTCCGCGACGAAGCGGCTGCGCGGCTTGTTGTAGATTTCCTCCGGCGTGCCGATCTGCTCGATGACGCCCACGTTCATCACGATGACACGGTCTGAGATCGCCAGCGCCTCCTCCTGGTCGTGCGTGACATAGACCGAGGTGATGCCCAGCCGCCGCTGCAGCTCGCGCAGCTCGACCCGCATCTCGGCACGCAGCTTGGCATCGAGATTGGAGAGCGGTTCGTCGAACAGGACGACGGTCGGCGAGAAGGCGATGGCACGGGCCAGCGCCACGCGTTGCTGCTGGCCGCCCGACAGTTTCGACGCACCGCGCTCGGCGAGATGGCGCATCTGCACCAGGTCGAGTGCGCGTTCGACATTGGTCTTGAGGGCGGCCTGGTCCTGTTTGCGCACCCGCAGGCCATAGGCAACGTTGTCGAACACGCTCATATGCGGCCAGATGGCGTAGGACTGGAACACCATCGACACGCCGCGCTGCTCGGTCTGCACGTTGGTGCGCGTCGCCGCATCGTACACCGCGCGACCCTCGAGGCTGATGCGGCCGCCCGACGGATGCTCGAGCCCGGCGATGGCGCGCAGGGTCGTGGTCTTGCCGCAGCCTGACGGTCCGAGCAGAGTGAGGTGCTCGCCCCGGCCGACGGTGAAGCTCACGCCGTTCACCGCGACCTGGTCGCCGTAGCGCACGACCAGATCCTGCACCTCGATACGCGTCTCGCTCACTGCAACTCCTTGGTCATGCCGCGCGCCACGCGGAACAGGATGACCAACGCCACGATCACGGTGAAGGTCTGGATCAGGGCCATCGCCGCCGTCAGCTCGGTGCCGCTGGTGGCGAAGGCGCTGACGATCGACGGCGCGATCACCTTGGCGTTGGGTCCCATCAGGAAGGCCGACGCGCCCAGTTCGCGCACGCAGGCCATGAAGATCAGCAGCCACGCCGCCAGGATGCCGGGCTTCAGAAGCGGCAGGGTGACGGTGCGCATCTGATAGGCCCAGGAGGCGCCGCAGACGCGCGCGCACTCCTCAAGGCTCTTGTCGATCTGCAGCACCACGCCCGCCAGGGTGCGCACGCCGAGCGGCAGCATGACCGTGAAGTAGGCCAACGCCAGCAGCCAGAGAGTTCCATAGATGCCGATCGGGATATTGAGCCAGGCCCACAACAGCGCCAGGCCGAACACGAGGCGCGGCACGGCCTGCGGGAACATCACCAGATACTCTATGGCGCCGCGGCCGCGCAGCTGCGAGCGGTAGATGATCCAGACCAGCAGCGCCATGATCACCACGCCGACCGTGGCGACCCCGAGGCCCAGCATGATGCTGTTGAACAGCGCCGTGCGCACCGGACCGAGGGACAGCGCCGTCTGGTAGTTGGCGAGGGTCCACTGCGCCTGGTCCAGGAGCACGGTGGCGAAGCGCTGCAGCGAGGTCATGAGCAGCGCCGCGATCGGGAAGACCACCGCCAGCGCGACATAGAGCGCGCAGACGCCAAACAGCACCCAGGCGAGCCGTCCCATTTCCATCGGCCGCGGCCGGAAAGCCTTGCCGCTGATGGTGGTGAAGGTGCCGCGGCGGATCATGCGCCGGTAGAAGGACAGCATGAGGAACATGACGACGAACAGGGACAGTCCCATCGCCGAGGCGCGGCCGTAGTCGGGCGGATAGGACAGCGTCGAATCCCAGATCGCCGTCGTGATGACGTAGATGCGCCCGGGAATGCCGAGCACGAGGGCGGCGGCGAAGGAGCCCAGCATCTCGGCGAAGACGAACAGCATGGCGCCCAGCACGCCCGGCATCACCAGCGGCAGGGTCACGGTGAGCATGGTGCGGAACTTGGAGGCGCCCATGACCCTCGCCGATTCCTCGAGCGCCGGGTCCATCGACTTCATGGAGGCCGAGATCATCACGAAGGCGACCGTGCCCTCGAACAGGGCCATCACCCAGGCGATGCCGAAATGGGTGTAGATGTCGGCAATGTCGCCGGTGCCGCCCACCGCCTTCCACAGCTGGTTGACAAAGCCGCTCTTGGGTCCGGCGATCACCGCCCAGGCCAGCGCACCGACCAGTGGAGTCATGTAGTAAGGCAGCTCCATCAGCCGCTCGAGCTTCTCGCGGCCGGGCACGTTGGTGCGCGTCAGGATCCAGGCCAGCGTGAAGCCGATGAAGATCGCCATCACGGTGGCCATCACCGCAATGATCAGCGTGTTCCAGACGGTCTTCAGATCCTCCTCGAAGATCGCGATGTAGTTGGCGATGCCGAACTCGACCGGCGGAAACGCCATCGGATCGCCGACGTTCAGCGACTCCTCGACCAGGAACACCATCGGGAGCAGGACCAGGAAGCCGACGATCAGAAGGACCGCCAGTGTCGTCAGGGCCTGCCCGTTCAGTCGTGGGCGCAATATGCCCGTGGACGCATCAGCCAAAGCCTAGCGCCCGGTGCCGACGATACGGTTCCATTCCTTGGCAAAGGCCGGACGATCCTTCTCGAAGGCATTCCAGTCGGCCGGCGAGAGCAGCTTCATCTTGCTGAGCGGCACCGTGTCCGCCCCGCCTGGCGGCGGCACGTCGGGGCGCGGCGAATGGAGCAGCAGGGCATCGGCGAGCGCCTTCTGGCCGACCGGCGAGAGGAACCAGTCCATGAACAGCTCGGCAGCGTTGGGATGCGGCGCCTGGTCGACGATGCCGTAGGTCTCGGGCACGGCCGGCACGCCGGTTTCCGGGAATACGAAGGCGAGCGGCGCGCCCTTGGCCTTGAACTCGATGTAGCCCGAATACTGGGCGCCCATGATGATCTTGTCTTGGCCGTCGACCAGGCGGCCATACTGCTGGACATAGGAGTCAAAGGCGCGCGGCTTCTGTTCGCCGAACTTCTTGAAGTAGTCCATGCCGAGGATCGGCATCAGCATGTACCATACGCCGTGCTGCAGGCCCGAGTTGGACACCTTGACGTTGATGCTGTCCTTCCACTTCGGATCGAGCAGATCTTCCCACTTCTTGGGTGCATCGGCCGCCGGCACCTGGTTGGGGTTGTAGGCAATGCCGGCCATGATGACCGACCCCCAGGTCCAGAACCCTTCCGGCTGGCTCTTCGCCTCCTTGGGGAAGAATTGCATCTCGGGCGAGATGTACTGGCGGAAGCCGCCCTTGCGCTGGAAGTCCAGGATCATGCCCATGTCGGAAATCTGGATCACGTCGACCAGATAGGACTTGGCCTGCCGCTCCGACAGAACCTTCGCATACAGCGCGCCGGCCTGCAGCCGGACGTAGCTGGTCTTGATCTCGGGGAACAGCTTGTTGAAAGCGGCGAGCAGCTTGACTTGCCCCTGCTCGGGGTCAGTGGAGTAGAGCGTGAAGGCGCCCTCGGCCTTGGCCTTCGCCACGTCGGCGCAGGTCTTGAAGCCGTCCATCTGCTTCGGGGCGGCGCAGAGCTTGGCTCCGCCGGTAGCCTGGGCGTTTGCCGGATAGGCAGCGGCCAACGCGATAGCGCACAGAGCCGCGGACGCGGCAGCGAACAGCTTCATTGTTTCCTCCGATTGGCTCTTATTTGCAGCGAAGGTAACGACCGCTGCACGGAGGTTCAATCGCTGTGTTATTCGTCACCCTGATACGCTGACTGCACCGTCACGTATCTTGTCGCGATGACGGGCTGCGCCGGGTCGAGGCGACGCTTGAGCTGGGATGGTGTTCGAGTAGTCTCCGCGCGCATGCCTCCCGCCCAACCCGCCGCCGATGTCTGGTCTCTCATGGCCGACATCGCCGAGCTGACGCCCGACGCGCCGGCCCTCCTCCATGGAGACCGGACGATCTCCTTCCTCGAGCTCATCGAGAACGCGCGGCGCGCTGCCCAGGGTCTTGCCGACCTTGGCGTCGGTCCGGGCGATCGCGTGGCGCTGTGGCTGCCCAACGTGCCCGCCTATCCGATCCTCTACCTCGCCTGCATCCGGCTGGGCGCCATCGCCGTCGCCGTGAACACGCGCTATCGCGCCGTCGAGGTTGCCGACATCGTCGGCCGATCGGGTGCCAAGGTGCTGGCGTGCGCGCCCGGCTTCCGGCGCATCGATTTTCTCGCGATTCTGGCCGACATCGAGCCGGAATCGCTCGACAGGCTCTCGGCCGTCGTCACCGTCGGGGACGAACCCGCGTCGGTGTCGTCCGGCATCGAACGGTTGCGGCGTGTGCCGTTCGAGCGACTGCTGTCACGTCCACGGCTTGGACTGAACCACGCGAAGGCCAGCGCACCCTGCAACATCTTCACCACCTCGGGCACGACCAGCGCGCCGAAATTCGTGCTGCACCGCCAGGGCGCGATCGCGGGTCATGCCCAGCAGGTCGCCCGCGCCTTTGGCTTCACGGCGCCCGACACGCTGTCTCTTTCCATCCTTCCGCTATGCGGCGTCTATGGCTTCGACCAGACGATGGCAACGCTGGCCGCCGGAAAGCCCTGCGTGCTGGTCGAATCCTACGAGATCGACGAGATCGTCCGGCTGATCGAGCGGCATCGCCCGACGACGATGTTCGGCAGTGACGACATGTACGCCCGTCTGCTCGACGCGGTGCCCGGCGAGAGTCCCTTCCCATCGGTGAAATGGGCCGGCTACGCGGCCTTCAATGCCTCGCTCGACGATATCGCGGAAACCGCGGAGGGACGCGGCCTGCGGCTCTGCGGACTCTATGGCATGAGCGAGGTGCAGGCTCTCTACGCGCTGCAACCGATCGATTCGGACGTGGCGTTTCGCAAGAAGGGCGGCGGCATTCCCACCTCACCGCTCGGTCATGTCCGGGTGCGCGATCCGGAGACCGGCGAACTGCTGGGCGTCGGCCAGCCGGGCGCGCTGGAATGCGCGGGCCCGTCTTTGATGGTGGGCTACTACGGCGACGAAAAGGCCACTGCCGAAACGGTCACCGCGGATGGCTATGTCCGCACCGGGGATCTCGCCGAACTCGACGGACGGGGCGGCTTCACCTTCCTCAGCCGCATGGGCGACGTGCTGCGGCTCTCGGGCTTCCTGGTGAACCCGCTGGAGATCGAGGCTCATCTGCAGAAGCTGCCCGGCATCGCCGCCTGTCAGGCGATCGCCGTGCCGCGCCCCGACGGCGTTCGCGCCGTCGCGTTCGTGATCCTGGCCCCCGGCGCGACTCTCGACGAGGCCTCAGCCATCGCGCACTGCCGGCACGGCCTCGCTAACTACAAGGTCCCGCTGCGGGTCTTCGCGATTGACGATTTTCCCAGGACGCCCTCGCCCAACGGCTTCAAGATCCAGCGCGCCCGGCTGCGCGACATGGCGCAGGAAAGGCTCTAGCATTCCCGCGAGCAGGGGAGAGAAACGATGACCAGGCGTAAGAGCATCAATTATCCAGGCTACAGCCACCAGAATCCGATTCCCAATGCCAGCCGCATCGGCAACATCGTGATGTCGAGCATCATGAACGGCACCGAGCCCGGCACGCGCAACGTCCCGCCCGACCTCAGCGCGCAGGTCATCAACATCTTCAAGCACATCAGGCTCTGCATCGAAGCCGCCGGCGGCACGCCCGACGACATCATCAAGATCAATTTCTGGATGAAGCAACCCTCGACCGGCCGCGCGGCGCTGAACGACGAATGGGTGAAGATGTTTCCCGACGAGGCCTCGCGCCCGGCGCGCCACACGCTTCAACTCTCGGGGGACAGCCCGCACCAGGTGACGTGCGACTTCACCGCCGTGATCGGTGGTTAGTTACCGACCGGGAATCCTGAGATTGGCGACCGCGGCCCCCACGAAGATCTGCGGGCGAGAGGGCGTGCGGATGCCCATGCTCTTCTCGAGGTTCTGAACGCAGGTCCGCGTGGCCTGGGCGAGCTGGCCCCAGGTCGAGGCCGCATCGAACTGCTGCAGCAGGCACTGGTCGTAATAAGTAAAGCGGTCGCCCGCGCCGCAGCCGAAGCTGACACGGTCGGCCGCGGCAGCCGTCAGAACCACGCGGTTGGGCTGGCGCATGGCCGTCGTCAGGAAGACGCCGCTGTGGCAGGCCGAGACGACGAGAACGGTCGGCCGGGAGCCGCAACCGGCGTCCAGTGCATTGTCGAGGGTGCCAGGTCGAATGACGCCGTTGGCCAGCCGCAGCACGACACCAGTCTCGTTGCCGTGGCTGGTGATATAGGCAAGACATGCCTCCGCACCACCGCCGTTGCGCAGCGCGCTGGACACGTTCGCTGCACTGGCGACCTCGGCCGACGGGTTGCGTCCCGGATCGGAAGTAAGCATGCGGATGTCTCGCACACCGCGCGCCGAGAGCTTGTCGCGCAACGCGTCGATTCCGTTGTCGAAGGATGGGCTGTTGTTGTCGCCGGCAATCAGCACGGCACGCCATCGCGGCGCCGGCACGTCGCCGGGCGCAGCCGCCATGGACGTGCTTCGGCCGACAGGCGGCGCCGCATCGGAATCCTGTGTGCAGGCGACGAGCGACGCCAGCAACGCGACCAGGGCGACGACGCGAAACAACATTCTTCCCGCTCCAGTTACCAAACTCAGGCCTGCGGCGCGGCTCCGACGACGCGCAATGCCATGTCGGTATAGAGCTTCGCCATCTGCTCTTCGGTGAGATCACCGCCCGGACCGTACCACATCGATACATGGGTGCACTGGTCGAGCAGCGCCATGGCGATCGCCTTGAGATCGTGCTTTCCGTCGACGCGCGGCGGATCGAACACGCCGCGCTCGACCCCGTGCTCGAGGATGGTCACGACGATGTCACGAATGGCCCGGCGGCTGCGGCGGATATCGGCCACGCGAGCGGAGTCCAGCCAGCCGATCTCGCGGTTGGCGACCAGCGCCTCGATGCGCAGGCGGCAGTGGCGCATGACATAGACCCGCACGAAGGCCGCGAGTTCGGCGCGCGGATCGCCGCCCGCTCCCGCCACCGCTTGCTGGCACTGCCGCTCCAGTTCGCCCTGGGTCGAGGCGATGATGTCGTGCAGCAGCTCGTCCTTCGACTTGAAGTGATTGTAGAGCGCGCCCTGCGTCAGGCCGCAGGCCTTCATGATGTCGCGCACCGTGACGACCGGGTAGCCACGTTCGGCGAACTGCGCAAAGGCCGCGGCGCGGATCGCCTCCACGGGCGGACGCGGCTCACGCTCCGCGACGGCCGCAGGCACCTCGTCGTCGGCATGCATCGTCTTGCGCTTGCTCATCGCGAGGCTCCGGACATGTTGCTCACGATTTCCCAAGCGAGGTCGGCCGCAGGCTTCACCAGCTTGCCGGACTCGGCCGCGCGCATGTTCGAGGCCGTGCCGTCGAGCGACCGCGCATAGACGCCCTGGCGGATGCATGACACGCGGAACAGGTTATACGCCATGTAGAATTCCCAAAGTGCGGGCTCAGGCACGGCGCGCTTCGACAGGGTGCTGTAATAGCCTACCATCTCGGCCTCCGTGGGAAGGCCCAGAGCGGCGAGGTCATGTCCCAGCAGCCCGCCCCAGTCCTTCGGCGTGCGCCACAGCATGCAGAGATAGGCGAGTTCGGCCAGCGGATCGCCCAAGGTCGAGATCTCCCAGTCGATGATGCCCAGCACACGCGGCTCGGTGGCGTGGAAGATCATGTTGTCGAGGCGGTAGTCGCCATGGACCAGCACCGTTTCGTCGTTCGCCGGCAGGTTGGCCGGCAGCCAGTCGAACAGCCGGTCCATGGACTCGATCTTTTCGGTTTCGGAAGCCTTGTACTGTTTTCCCCAGCGCGAGATCTGGCGGGCCACGTAACTGCCGGGACGGCCGAAATCGGCAAGGCCGAGAGCGGCATAGTCGACCCTGTGGAGCCGGGCAAGCGCCTCGAACTTGGCCTGGTAGATGTCCCGCCGCCCCTCTTTAGGGACGTCCGGCAGCAGCGGATCCCACAGCACGCGGCCGTCGCAATATTCCATTATATAGAAAGGCGTACCCACCACGCTCACGTCCTCGCTGAGCGCGTAGGCCCGCGGGGTCGGCACGTCGGTACGATTGAGGGCCGAGATCACACGGAATTCGCGGTCGACCGCGTGAGCCGAGGGCAGCAGCTTGCCGGGCGGCTTGCGGCGCAGGACGTAGCGGCGTCCGGCGCCGTCGGTCAGCCGGTAGGTCGGGTTGGACTGGCCCCCCTTGAACTGCTCGGCGCGGACCGGCGGCACGAAGCCCTCGACGTTGCCGGCCATGAAGCGGCCGAGCGATTGCTCGTCGAACCGGTGCTTTTCCTGCACCGCCATCGTGCCGATATAGTCCTCGCCCCGCCGTGACACCCGAAAGCCTCCTGAACGACCATTTATATTGGCCAGGAGTTTGCTCGTCCGGTGGGGCGCATGCAATATCGACCAACGGGGACATTGACGCGTGGAAACGCTGCTTACGAGCTATTCGCCGGCGGCCTGGACCGCCCTTCTGGCAACGGGCGTTCTGATCGGTCTGCTGGCAGGCTTGCTGGGGGTCGGCGGCGGCGTCGTGGCCGTTCCGATCCTGCTCGAAATCTTCGAATTTATGGGCATTCCTACTTCACTCGCTGTGTCACTTGCGGTCGGCACCGCCCAAGCCAGTATCCTCATTGCTTCGACCACGGCCGCCGCGGCCCACTGGCGGGCTGGGACGATTGATAGGGAACTCGTGCGATCTTGGCTGCCGGCCCTGATGGTCGGCGCCATGATCGGGTTGGCCGTTGGGCCGTTCGCGCCATCATGGGTGCTCACCAGCCTCTTTGCGGTGATCGCCGCCGCACTTGCCGTGAAAATGGCGGCGGGTGATCGCCTCATTATTGGGCATCAGCAGCCTCAAGGCCGGCTCGCTCTCATGCCCCCCACGCTGGTGGGCGGGCTGGCCGCCGCCGTAGGGGTCGGCGGCGGAACCCTGAGCACCCCGGTGCTGACTCTGTTCTCGTTCTCGATCAAGCGCGCCATCGGTGCGGGGGCACTGTTCAATCTCGTGATCGCCGTGCCAGCGACCCTGGTCTTCCTGCTGATGGATCTGAACACCCCAGGCCGGCCCGCCGATGCGCTAGGCGATGTCGCCCTGTTTTGCGTTGCAACCCTCTCGCTTCCGGCGCTCTTTGTCGCGCCGGTCGCGGCGCGGTGGTCGACACGCGCTCCCGTGTCTTTGCTGCGGCGCTTGTTTGCGTTCTGCCTCGCTGTAATCGCAGTCCGTCTGCTGCTTAGGTAGTGCATTTAGCACTTGTATTGCACTTGGCACTTGGGCAAAGCGGCCGAATTGTGTTTAGCTGCTGGCGGCCCGGAGGTTCGGGCCCAACAGCACATCTGAAGACTACGCGTTTCTGGGGAGGCATCGTTGAATCGATTCCTGAGCAAGGACTTTTTGTCCGGGCTGATGTTCATTGGCTTCGGGCTGATCGCACTCTACTTCGGGCAGAAGCTAGCAATCGGGACACCCGTTCGCATGGGGCCGGGATATGTCCCGCGAATGCTGTCCCTCATCCTCATCGGGCTCGGAATCCTGGTCTGCATCGTCGCCATCGTGAGCGGCAGCGAGCCGGTCGAACGGCTCAAGTGGAAGCCGATCACGCTGGTGACCATCGGCATCATCTGCTTCGGATTGCTGTTCGAGCGCGCCGGCCTGATCCCCGCCCTTGTCGTGCTGATCATGATTTCCTCGCTGGCCGGTGAGGAATTCAAGTTCATGGAGGTGATCGGAAACATCGTGGTCCTCTCTGTTCTCTGCACGCTCGTCTTCAAGGTTGGGCTGGGCATGAACATCAACGTCCTGCACGGAGTCTGGTGAGATGGAACTGCTCGACAATCTCGCCCTCGGCTTCAGCGTCGCCTTCTCCTTACAGAACCTGACCTACGCGCTGCTGGGCTGTCTGCTCGGCACGCTGATCGGCGTTCTTCCCGGTATCGGCCCGGTGGCGACCATCGCCATGTTGCTGCCGATCACCTTCCACCTGCCGCCGACGGCCTCGCTGATCATGCTGGCCGGCATCTACTACGGCGCGGCCTATGGCGGTTCTACGACGTCGATCCTGGTTAACCTGCCGGGTGAAGCCTCTTCGGTCGTCACCTGTCTCGATGGCTATCAGATGGCGCGCAACGGGCGTGCCGGTGCGGCGCTGTCGATCTCCGCCGTCGGCTCGTTCTTCGCCGGCACCGTCGGCACGGTGATCATCGTGCTGTTCGCCGAGCCGCTGACGCGTATGGCGCAGAAGTTCGGACCGGCCGACTATTGTTCGCTGATGGCCCTCGGCCTCGTCGCAGCCGTCATCCTCGCGAGCGGCTCGGTCGTCAAGGCGATCGCCATGATCTTCCTCGGCCTGCTGTTCGGCCTTGTCGGCACCGACGTGAACACCGGCGCCCAGCGCTTCACCTTCGACATCCCGGAACTGAGCGACGGCATCGACTTCGCGCCGATCGCCATGGGCCTGTTCGGCATCGCCGAAATCGTGGTGAACCTGGAGAGACATCTCACGCGCACCGGCGGCACCATCAAGGTAACGTCGTTGTGGCCGACCATGGAGGAAGTCCGGCGGGCCGTTCCGGCGGCCCTGCGCGGCACCTTCCTCGGCGCGGCGCTCGGCGTGCTGCCGGGCGGCGGTCCGACCCTCGGCGCCTTCTCGTCCTATACGCTCGAGAAGAAGATCTCAAAGAACCCCGGCCAGTTCGGCAAGGGCGCGGTCGAGGGCGTCGCGGCGCCCGAGGCGGCCAACAACGCCGCCGCCCAGACCTCGTTCATCCCGATGCTGACCCTGGGCATTCCGTCCAACGCCGTCATGGCGCTGATGGTCGGCGCCATGATCATCCAGGGCATCCAGCCGGGCCCCGAGGTCATGACCAAGAAGCCGGACCTGTTCTGGGGCATGATCGCCTCGATGTGGATCGGCAACGCCATGCTGGTCATCATCAACCTGCCGATGATCGGCATCTGGGTGAAGCTGCTGACCGTGCCGTATCGCTTCCTGGCGCCGGCCATCCTGCTCTTCTGCTGCATCGGCGCCTACAGCCTGCAGAACAGCACCTTCCACGTCATGCAGGTCGCCATCTTCGGTATCCTCGGTTATGTGTTCGTCAAGCTGGGTTGCGAGGGTGCGCCGTTCCTGCTGGGCCTCGTGCTGGGACCACAGATGGAAGAATATTTCCGGCGCGCCATGCTGCTCTCGCGCGGCGACGCGATGGTCTTCCTCCAGCGTCCGATCAGTCTCGGCCTGCTCATCACGACGGGCGTCCTGCTGTTGCTGATGGCCTTGCCAAGCTTCAAGAGGGCGCGCAAGGAAGCATTCGTGGAAGAGGAGGGCTGACGCCCTCCTCCCAGAAAATCCGGAGGAAGACCATGTCGGACCTGCCCAAGCGCGTGACCATCGACGAGGAGGGTCCTCGCGAGGGCTTCCAGTCCGAGAAGAAGATGATCCCGGTGGCCGACAAGGTTCGTCTCATCGAGGCGCTTGCGGACACCGGGTTGAAGCGCATCGCTTGCGTTTCCTACGTCAACCCGAAGCGCGTGCCGACCATGGCCGACGCCGAGGAAGTAGCCTCCAGGATCGATCGCAAGCCCGGCGTGCAGTACAGCGCGCTGTGGCTGAACCAGCAGGGCCTCGAGCGTGCGCTTCGGGGCCCTTTGCACGTCGACGGCGGCGTTCGCGTCACCGCCTCAGACACCTTCTCCCGCAAGAACATTGGCAAGTCGGTGCCCGACGCGATGGTCGAGCAGCGCATGTCGCTCAAGACCTTCAAGGATCGCGGTATGCCGGTCGAATGGGGCATCATCCTGGGCGCCTTCGGCTGCAACTACGAAGGCGAGCTGTCGACCGAACTGATCCTGCAGCGCGTACAGCTTGCGCTCGACGAGGCTGAGCTGGCCGGCTTCAAGCTGAAGGGTATCAAGCTCACCGACGCGATGGGCTGGGCCACCCCCGCCTCCGTTGAGCGCCTGATCGGCGCCGTGCGTTCGAAATGGCCCGATCTCGAGATCGCCCTGCATCTCCATGACACGCGCGGTACCGGTTCGGCGGCAGCCTATGCCGGCCTTCGCATGGGCGTCACCAGGTTCGACGCGTCCGTCGCGGGCCTAGGGGGCTGCCCCTTCGCCGCGACCGATGGCGCGGCCGGCAACATCTGCACCGAGGACTTCGCCTTCATGTGCGAGGAGATGGGCGTGGAGACCGGCCTCGACATCGACCGGCTGATCGAGGTCGCGAAGCTCGCCGAGGAGATCGTCGGCCGCCCCCTGCCCGGCCACGTGATGCGCGGCGGCACCCTGAAGGCGGCTCGCCGCAAGGTCGCCGCATGAACGTCGAGACCCTGGCCAGCCCCGGCCCGGATTCCACCTATGTCGACGTGAAGGACGTGCCGTGGCAGCCGACGCGCTTCCCCGGGATCGACTGGAAGATCCTGATGGAGCAGAAGGAGACCGGCCTCTCGACGGTGCTGATGCGCTGGGCGCCGGGCGCCCGCCTGCCGAAACACGAACATGTGGCGATCGAGCAGACCTACGTGCTCGAAGGTTCCTTCGCCGATCATGCCGGCGTCTGCCGGGCCGGCAATTACGTCTGGCGGCGTGCCGGCAGCCGCCACGACGCCTGGACCGACGAAGGCTGCCTCATGCTGGCAGTCTTCCTGAAGCCCAACACCTTCTTCGATTAGAACCGGTCCGCGACCTCTGCTAATGCTGCCCATAGCAGCCCGCCCCGTCGAGGCGGGCGCCAGGGAGGCAGAGGTATATGTCAGGCGTTCTGGAAGGCATCCGCGTACTCGATTTCGGCCGCTACATCGCCGGTCCGTTCTGCGGCACGATGCTGGCCGATCTCGGCGCCGAGGTGATCCGCGTCGAGAAACTCGAGGGCAGCGAGGACCGATGGGTGACACCGGTCGTCGAGGGCGGCGAAGGCGCCATGTTCCTCCAGATGGGGCGCAACAAGCTCGGCCTCACCTTGAACCCGATGAAGCCCGAGGGCCGCGAGATCGTGAGGAAGCTGGTCGCGACGTCCGACGTGGTGATCGCCAATCTGCCCTACGAAGACCTGCAGAAGATGGGCATCGACTACGAGAGCCTGTCCGCCATCAACCCTCGCATCGTCCTCGCCACCACCTCGACCTTCGGCTCGGAAGGCCCCTATAAGACGCGTGTCGGCTTCGACACGATCGGCCAGGCGATGTCGGGCGCCATGCACCTCTCGGGCGACGGCGACACGCCGACCCGCATGAACGCCCCGTTCGTCGATTTCGGCACGGCGCTCCTCAACACCGTGGGTGTGCTCGCCGCCCTCATGGAGCGCACCAAGAGCGGCAAGGGCCAGAAGGTCGAGACCGCCCTGCTGCGGACGGCCATCAACATCACGAACGGCCACCTCATCGAGCAGGCGATGCTCAACCTCAACCGCATCGCCACGCTCAACCGCGGCTTCACGGCCGGACCGTCCGATACATTCAAGTGCAAGGACGGCTGGATCTACGCGATGACGATCGGCCAGCCGCTGTTCGTGCGCTGGTGCCGCCTGATGGGCGACGACAGCCTGGCCGCCGACCCGCGCTTCAAGGACGATCTCGCGCGCGGCGACAATGGCGAGGCGCTGTCGGCCATCATGCAGAAGTGGTGCGATACCCGCACCGTCGCCGAGGCGCTGGCGGCCCTGGAGGCCAACCGCATCCCGGCCGGCCCGGTCTACACGCCGCAGCAGACGCTCGACGACCGGCACGTCCAGGAAGCCGGCTTCTTCCATTCCATGGACTACCCCGGCGCCAGGATGGGCGTGCCGGTGCTGCAGGAGCCGGTAAAGCTCTCCCGGACCCCCCTCACCATCCGCCGCCGCGCGCCGACGCTGGGCGAGCACACGGAACAGATCTTGCAGGAACTGGGCTATGATCCGGCCGTTATCGCCAAATTGAGGGCCGACCGGGTCGTTTGAGGGGCTGATCCGGCGGCTCCAAAGGGCGTATAATAGATCAGGAGGCTCGATGATGCGTCGTCTGATCCTTGCGCTGGCGTTGATGGGGTGCGGTTCGGCTGCCGCCCAGGCCACCTCTGATTTTCCTTACGGTCCCAGCCACGTCTTCGCGGCCTTTCGCAATGGCGAAAGGATCGGCACGCACTCCCTGAGCTTCCAGCAGAACGGCGACACCCGCACCGTCACCACCTCGATCGACTTCGCGGTGAAGGCGATGGGCTTCGTCATGTATCGCTACAATCACCGTGGCCAGGAAATCTGGAACGGCAATACGTTCGAGTCGATCGCCACCCAGACCGATGACAACGGCACGAAGTACTCGCTGAAGGCCAAACATCAGCCGAGTGGCGTTTCCGTCGTGCGCGAAGGCGGCGGTGCCCCCAGGGTTGCGGCCAACGATGCGGGCTTCCAGCAAGGCACGGCCAGTCAGGTCACCGTGCCGGCCACTACGCTGCCGACTACCCACTGGAATCTCAACCAGGTGAAGCAGTCGGCCATCCTCAACACCCAGAATGGTGCGCTGGCGAAAATCCAGGTCACGCCGCGGGGCCGAGAGACCGTCAAGACCGCCAGCGGAAAATCCCTCGAGGCGACCCGCTATTCCTATTCGGGCGATGTCGAGATGGAGCAGTGGTTCGACGAGCGCGGCCGCTGGGTGAAGGCCGCTTTCAAGGCTTCCGACGGGTCGACGATCGAGTACATTCTGCAGGAATGACCCCAGCAGATCGTTTTGCGAAGCTGCCCGAACTCCTCGCTGATGACGCCGACCTTGTGCGACGCGGCCGCTGGCTGACCGTCGACTGCAGGATCGATATCGGTCGTGAGCCCTTCCACCTGACGATCGCCCAAGGCGCGCTTGCCGCCTTCGATCGCGGCCCGAGATTGATGCGCTCCACCGCCTTCACCGTACGCGGGACGGACGAGGCGTGGCGTCATCATTGGAAAGTAATGCCCGAGCCGGGTTGGCATGACCTCTTCGCGCTCACCAAGCGCGGCGCCGCCTCGTTCGAAGGCGACCTGCGGCCCCTCCTGCAGAACCTGCAATACTTCAAGGATCTCCTGGCGCTGCCGCGCCGCCTGCCGGAGGCCTCCTGACATGCCGCCCGTTCTCGATCCCATGGTCGGTCGCTACATGCGTCTCGACATCGACGGTACGCCGCATCGCATCTATTTCGAGGAAGCAGGACAAGGGATTCCCCTGGTCTGCCTGCACACCGCCGGCGCCGACAACCGCCAGTTCCGCCACCTCCTCGCCGATCCGGAGATCACGCGCCGCTATCGCGTGCTGGCGTTCGACATGCCCTGGCATGGCAAGTCGACGCCGCCCGACGGCTGGGAGAAGAGCGAATATCGCCTGACCACCGCGTCCTACACCGCCGCCATCCGCGCCTTCTGCCAGGCCCTGGAGCTCGACCGGCCCGTGGTGATGGGTTGCTCCATCGGCGGCCGCATCGTGCTCAACCTCGCGATCGCCCATGCCGCCGAGTTCCGGGCGCTGGTCGCTTTGGAGGCCGCCGATTTCCAGCAGCCCTGGTACGATACGGCGTGGCTGCACCGCCCCGACGTCCACGGCGGCGAAGTCTGCGCCGCGTTGATCTCCGGCCTGATCGCGCCGCAGAGCCCGCCGTCGAGCCGTCACGAGACCTTGTGGATGTACATGCAGGGCGGCCCCGGCATCTTCAAAGGCGATCTCTATTTCTATCGCGTCGACGGCGACCTGCGCGAGAAGGTGAAGTCGATCGACACCAGCGTCTGCCCGCTCTACCTGCTGACCGGCGAGTACGACTTCTCCTGCGCGGCCGAGGATACGCTGCGCACTGCCGCCCAGATTCCCGGCGCACAGGTGCAGGTCATGAAGGAACTGGGCCATTTCCCCATGAGCGAGAACCCGGCCAGGTTTCGAGAGTACATCCTGCCGGTGCTGGAGAAGATCGCGGCAACTCCGTCTCGCTGAGTGCCGCGAACGCCCTGCGCCCGGGATGACAGAGAGGCGCTAAGACCTGCTGTCGAACGCGAGTCTCGCAGCCAGGCCGGCGAAGACGGCGCCGAGGAAATATTGCGGCAGGCGGCGCAGGCGGCCTCGTCCGGAGAAGATGCGGCCAAGGCGGCTTGCGCCCAGGATGACGGCGCCGTTGACCACCAGCCCGATCGCGTTGAGCACGGTTGCGAGCACGAGGATCTGCAAGGCCACAGAGCCCGCTTCCGGCTGAACGAACTGCGGAAACAGCGCGAGGACGAACAGCGCCATCTTCGGATTCAGGAGATTGGTCAGCAAGCCCTGACGGAACATCGTGCCGACGGGATATCGACTCCCGCCGGCCTCCGGTGCGATCGTAGCGCCACCGGATCGCACCGTCTTCCAGGCGAGGTATAGCAGATAGGCCGCGCCGGCATAGCGTACGGCGTCGTAGGCGTGCGGCACGATCAGGAAGAGCTGCGACAGGCCGAAGGCCGCCGCCAGCGCATGGCAATAGGTGCCGGCCTGAATGCCGGCCAGGGTCGCGAATCCTGCCGCCCTGCCCTGGCTCGCGCTGCGCGACGCGATCAGCAGCATGTCGGGCCCCGGCGTCATCGTGAGCGCGAGGGCCGCGATGCCGAACAGGGCGAGGGCCGGAAGATCGACCATCACAGGATCTGGAAGACCTCGTAGACCGGTCCGGTGGGCTCGCGGCGGCCGGTCGAGACGCAGACGATGCGATTGAGGAAGCGGTACTTCTCCGACGCCGTCTCGAACCAGGGCGTGGCGCGGAAATAGTACTGGCTGGGATCGACCTTCTCGCCCTTGTTGAGCTGCTCGATCACCCAGGCCGGGCCGTGCCGCATGCCGCGATAGCTCATGTAGACGAGGTGCCCGTCGTCGGTCTTGAGCGTGAGCCGCACGTCGAGCTGCAGGATGCCGTCGCGCCGCTGCAGGATCCAGTCGCCGGCCGGCGCCGGCAGGACGATGCCCCGCAGCTCCTCGCCCTCGAAGGTGCCGCCCGTGACGGTAGCGATACGCCGGCGGCCATAGGGCGTCTCGCCGACATCCGTGAAGTTCGGGTCGACCTGAAGCGTGAGGGTGAAGAGATGGGTTGAACGCAGTGTCGGTTCGCTCATGCTGATCCTCGAATCCTGGCCATCAGATCCTGGCCGTCCGGCCTTCCCAGTAGGGAGCCCGCAGCTCGCGCTTCATGATCTTGCCAATGGTGCTGCGCGGAAGCGAGTCGCGGAATTCGACGGCGACGAGCCTCTGCGTCTTGCTGAGCTGGCCGTTCGCCCACTCGCGCACCGCCTCTTCCGTGATGGTCGCGCCGCCGCGGCGCACGCAGAGTGCCATCGGCGATTCGCCCCACTGGTCGCTCGGCACGCCGATCACCGCGACGTCGATCACGTCGGGATGCTTCAGAAGCAGCACCTCGATATCGGCGGCATAGACGTTGAATCCACCCGAGATGATCATGTCCTTCTTGCGATCGAGCAGGATCAGGAACCCGTCCTCGTCGAGCTTTCCCATGTCGCCCGATTTGAAGAACAGGCGGCCGTCGGCGTCGTACCAGAAGAGTTCGCGCGTCTTGTCGTCCTGCTTGTAGTAGCCCTTCATCATCATCTCGGCGCGACCGGCGATCTCGCCCACCTCGCCTTGGGGCAGTTCCCGGCCCTGTTCGTCGAGGATCTTGAGTTCGACGCCGAAGCCCGCCTTGCCCACGGTGTGGAGCTTGTCGGGATGGAGGTTGGCTTCGAGCATGCAGCTTCCACCACCTTCCGTCAGGCCGTAGATCTCGATCAGCCGGCCGGGCCAGCGCGCGAGGCAGTCGGCCTTGACCTGCGCCCGCAACGGCGCGCTGGTCGAGAGCTTGGCCTTGAAGGAGCCGAGGTCGTACTTGTCGAAATCGGGATGGGCGAGGATGCGCTGGTACTGCACCGGCACCAGCATGGCATGCGTCACCCGCTCGCCCTGCGCCAGTTCGAGGAACTTCACCACGTCCGACTTACGCATCAGGATCGAGGTGCCGCCCACCCCGACGGTCGCCAGCAGGGCGACCAGCGTGGTGTTGGAATAGAGCGGCGTCGAGACCAGCGAGATCGTGTCCGGCCCGTAGTCGAAGGCAGGAAAGCGCACGGGAAGCTGGCTGCGCAGTGCATGCGAGTGAAGGATGCCCTTGGGCAGGCCGGTCGTGCCGGAACTGTAGATGATGTTGAAGTCGTCCAGCGCCTCGATCGCCACCCCGAAAGGCGCGTCGCTCGCCGGCTCCAGCCAAGCCTCGAAATCCTGCCAGCCCGGGCGGGCGAAGTCGTAGGCGATGCGGCCGCCGGCCACCAGCTTGGTCAGGCGGCGTTCGTATGGCTCGACAAGGGCGCGGTACTGGTCGGACAGGAACAGGACCTTGGCGTCGCAATCGTCGAGCATCTTCTCGAGCGCATCGGCTGCCGCCATGGTCGAGAGCGGCACGACGCAGACGCCGGCGCGCAGCCCGCCCATGAAGGTTTCGAGATACTCGATCGAATTGGCCGCGAGGATCGCGATCTTGTCGCCCCGGCCCAGGCCCATCTCCGACAGAAGCCGCGCAACCCGGTTGATGCGCTCGTCGAAAGCCTTCCAGCTTCTCACCACCCCGTCGCACTTCACCGCCGGCTTGTCCGGATGGCTCGCTGCATGCCGCGCGACCAGGGCCGGGATCGACGTGAAATCGGGAATATCGTCGATGACCGGCTGGGGAACGACAGGCTGGTCGGGGCTCACGGGCGGCGCCTACTTCTTGGGCTCGACCGTCTCCACCGGACCACCGGCCTTCTTCCAGGCACCAAAGCCGCCCTCGAAATGGGCGACGGGCGTGAGGCCCATGTCCTGCGCCGTCTTGGTCGACAGCGCCGACCGCCAGGCGCCTGCGCAGAAGAACACGAACTTGTTGCCGGTCTGGAAGTAATCCTTGGCGTATGGGCTGTGCGGATCGATCCACATTTCCAGCATGCCGCGCGTCACGTTGATTGCGCCGGGGATCGTCCCGTCGCGCCACAGTTCGCGCGGATCGCGGATATCGATGAAGGTCACGTCCGGCTGGCCGTGCATCTTCATCGCCTCGGCCAGCGACAGCGTCTCGATCTGGCTGTTGGCCTCGTCGACCATCTGCTGGACCGTCTTCTTGATCTCAAGCGGCATCGAACCCTCCTACGCGCTTCCTTCGAGCGTCAGTAGCATTTTGGCTGCTGCACGCAAACGACGGCCGGGCCGCCGCGTGAAATCGCGGCTGCTATTTTTCGCCGACACCCGGGATGGCCTTCATCTCCTCCAGCCAGACGTCGGGGCTGCCATCGGACGGTGCCCGCCAGTCGCCGCGCGGCGACAGCGAGCCGCCGGAAGAGATCTTCGGTCCGTTCGGCACCGCCGAGCGCTTGAACTGGTTAGTGAAGAAGCGGCGCAGGAACAGCGCCAGCCAGCCGCGGATCTCCTCCAGCGTGTAAGCCCGCCGTGTTCCTTCCGGCAGGTTGGCCGGCCAGGCGCCCTTCTCGATGTCGTGCCAGGCATTCCAGGCGAGGAAGGCGATCTTCGACGGCCGGTAGCCGAGCCGCGTCAGGTAGAAGAGATTGAAATCCTGCAGCGAATAGGGACCCACGAAGCTCTCGGTTGCCTGCACCACGCCCTTCTCGCCGGCCGGAATGAGCTCCGGCGAGATCTCGGTGTTCAGGATGTCGAGCAGGATCTCCGCCGTGTCCTTGCTCACGTCGCCCGACGCCGCGACGAAGCGGATCAGGTGCTGGATCAGCGTCTTGGAGACCGAGCCGTTCGGATTGTAGTGGGACATGTGATCGCCCACGCCGTAGGTGCACCAGCCGAGGCCGAGTTCAGAGAGATCGCCCGTGCCGACGACCATGCCGCGCTGCTGGTTGGCCAGCCGGAACAGATAGTCGGTACGCAGGCCGGCCTGCACGTTCTCGAAAGTGATGTCGTAGACCTTCTCGCCCTTGCCGAACGGATGGCCGATGTCGGCCAGCATCTGGGTCGCGGCCGGCTTGATGTCGATCTCGGCCGCGGTGACGCCCAGGGCCTTCATCAGCCGCCAGGCATTGCTGTAAGTCTTGTCCGAGGTGCCGAAGCCCGGCATCGTGTAGGCGAAGACGTTTTTGCGGCTGAGCCCGAGCTGATCCATCGCCCGGCAGGTGACGATCAGCGCATGCGTCGAATCGAGGCCGCCCGACACGCCGATGACGGCATTCTCGGTGCGGCTCGACCGCAGGCGCTGCGCCAGCCCCTGGACCTGGATGTTGTAGGCTTCGTAGCAATTGTCGCGAAGCTTGGCGGGATCCGACGGCACGTAGGGGAAGCGCTCGATGGCGCGGTCCAGCGCGACGCTGTCCTTTGGCGGATCGAACGCGAACGGCAGCGTCCGGAAGCGCTCGATCCTCCCCTTTTCCTGCAGCGCGCAATCGGCGAAGCCGTTGTAGCGCAGGCGCTCCTGCCGGATGCGGCCGACATCGACGTCGGCCTGGATCATCGTAGACTCCTTCTCGAAGCGCGACGACTCGACGAGCTGGTCCCCCAGCTCATAGATGGCGGCGTGTCCGTCCCAGGCGAGATCGGTCGTCGACTCGCCCGGTCCCGACGCCGAATAGGCGTAGGCGGCGACCGCCCGCATGGACTGGCTGCCGCACAGCAGACGCCGCGCCTCGGCCTTGCCGATCGTGATGTTGCTGGCCGACAGGTTCACCAGAAGCTCGGCGCCCGCCAGCGCGGCGTGGCTCGAGGGCGGGATCGGCACCCAGACATCCTCACAGATCTCGACATGGAAGGTGAGATCGATGCCACTTGCCTTGAACAGGAGATCGGTGCCGAAAGGCACGATCTGTCCGGCCAGTTCGAACTCCTGGCAGATCACGTTGGCGCCGGAGATGAAGTGCCGCTTCTCGTAGAACTCGCGATAGTTCGGCAGGTAGGTCTTGGGAACGACGCCCAGCACCTTGCCGCGATGGACGACGATGGCGGTGTTGTAGAGGCGGCTCGATATCCTGAGCGGCGCGCCGACGATCAGCACCGGGAAGAGCTCGCGCGACGCCTCGACCACCTTGGCGATCGACCGCTCGACCTCGTCGAGCAGCGCGTCCTGCAGCAACAGGTCCTCGATGGCATATGAGGACAGGCCCAGTTCGGGGAAAACCATCACGGCCGCCCGCGCCGCGTCGCCCTGGGCCGCAAGCTTCAGCGTCTCGGCGAGATTGTAGGCCGCATCGGCCACGCGGGTGCGCGGCACGCAGCAGGCCACGCGCACGAACTCATGGGAATAGAGCGAGAAGAAATCGGACATCGGGACTCCAGCCATTCCCTACTGGTGCCTCGTCGTACGTTTCCAATCAAGGTCTGCTGGAAGGAAGGCGATGGTGGGCGCGACAGGGATCGAACCTGTGGCCACTGCCATGTCAAGACAGTGCTCTACCGCTGAGCTACGCGCCCATCACCTGCTGTCGCCGGGGTCCGAAAACCAACCGGTAACGCGGAAGCCCGGTCGTCTACATTGCCGCAAACGGATTGGCAAGAGCGCGCACGTGACGCGCCCCCTCTCAGCCGCTATGAGCATGGGATGGATTTTCTTCCGGTCCTGTCCGACCACGAGGCCCTGGATTGCCGGCTGCCGGCGCACCAGACGGTTCCGGTGGTCGTGGCCTCGCCGCATAGCGGCTCGATCTATCCCGCAGCCTTTCTCGAGCAGGCCGCCGTTCCGCTCGCGGCCTTGCGCCGGGCGGAGGACGCCTTCGTCGACGAGCTTTTTGCCGCCGCCCCGTCGCTCGGCATGCCGTTGCTGGCCGCCCGCTTTCCCCGCTCCTACGTCGACGCCAACCGCGAGCCCTACGAGCTCGATCCGGGCATGTTCGAGGGCCCGCTTCCGCGGCCGCTGAACCATCGCACCACCCGGGTGGCCGCCGGTCTTGGCATGATCCCGCGGGTCGCGGCCAGCGGCGAGGCGATCTACCGCGGCCGTGTCCCCTCCGACATGATCGAGCACCGGCTGGAAACCTGCTGGAGACCCTATCACCAGACCCTGTCCCAGCTGATCGAGCATACCTACAGCACGTTCGGCGGGGCGCTGCTGATCGATGCCCATTCAATGCCCTCCTCGGCCTCCACCCTGGGTTCGCGGGATCGAGACCAGCGGGTCGACATCGTCCTGGGCGACAATCACGGTGAAGCCTGCGCGCCGGAATTTACCGCCGCCGCCGAGCGATGGTTCCGCGCACGCGGCCTGCGCGTTCTACGCAACCAGCCCTATGCAGGTGGCTTCACGACCCAGCGCTACGGTCGGCCGGCGCTGGCGCGCCATACGCTCCAGATCGAGATCAATCGGGCGCTCTACATGGATGAAGCCCGGCACGAGAGGCTCCCGGTCGCAGGCGTCCTCACCCGCGTGATCACCGGCCTGCTCGAGGAGATGGGCCAGCAGGCCCACGAAATCCTACAGTCCCGGCGGCCCCTGGCCGCCGAGTAGCGCCGCCCGACAGTTGCCCGCCCTGCCGTTCGGGCAAAAAAAGGGGCCGTGACAAGCACGGCCCGAGTTTAGGGAGGAAACGCCCAAGACGGGCATACAGCAAACAAAGAGGCTACCGAGGTAGCGTTTGCTGCCCGCTAAGAATGGTGCACCTGCGAAGAGAATGCAAGAGCGAAAAAGAGCCCTGAATTCACATATTTAGCGTTCGTTGATGTCTGACATCGGGTGTGTTGTTTTTGCAACGCACAAGAATAGTGCGATGCAGCTATGCATCGATCGCATTGCTTCAGCAAACGCGCGGGGACGCTATTTCTGTAGGATGTTCAAAGACTTAAGCCCCGGATGGAGGGATTGTTGGCCAAGAAGTTCGTAGTCGCGATGATGATGCACGAGACCAATACGTTCTCGCCGCTGCCCACCCCCATCGAATCCTTTGCCCGGGCAGGCTCGCTGAGCGGCCCGGTTGCCATCCAGGAAGCCGAGGGCACCAATACCTCCCTGGGCGGGTTCATCGAGGTGGCCCGCAAGGCCGGGGCCGAGTTCACCGTTCCAATGGCCGCCTCTGCCCACCCCTCCGGCCTGGTCACCAAGGCCGCCTACGAGCAGATGACCACTGCCATCGTGGACGAAGTGAAGAAGGGCTGCGACGCGGTCCTGCTGGCCCTGCACGGTGCCATGGTCGCCGAACACTACGATGACGGCGAAGGCGAGTTGCTCAATCGCATCCGCCGGATCGCCCCCGACGTTCCGATCGCCGTGGCGCTCGATTTCCACACCCAGATGACCGACGCCATGGTCAACGGCGCCACCATCATGACGGGCTACCGCACCTACCCCCATATCGACATGGCCGACACGGCCCGCCGGGCCGGCCGCACACTGATCCGCACCCTGGCCGGCGAGGTCGAGCCGAAGATGGTCTGGGGCAACCGCCCGATCATGAGCAGCTCGCTGGTCCACACCCCGTCGCGCGAGCCGATGAAGACGCTGATGGGCATGGCCAACCAGGCCGAGGATACCGGCGAGGTCCTGAACGCCTCCGTGTTCGGCGGCTTCCCGCAGGCCGACATCCCCCACCTCGCCCTCTCCTCCGTCATCGTCTGCGACAAGCGTACGGCCGAGGGTCAGATCCTGCTCAACCGCATCCTCGACACGGCGTGGGAGAAGCGCGAGGGCTTCCTGTTCCATCCCGAGCCGCTCTCGGTCCAGGTCGGGCGCGCCAAGGGCTACACCGACTATCCCGTCGTCATGGCCGATCACGGCGACAACACCGCCTCGGGCGGCACGCAGGACGTGATGAGCGTCATCGAGGAAGCCATGAAGCAGGAACTCGACGACGCCTGCGCCGGCCCGATCTGCGACCCCGCCTGTGTCGAGCAGATGATCAAGGCCGGCGTCGGCGCCGAAGTGACGCTCGAGCTGGGCGGCAAGATCGACATGCCGGCGATGGGCCTGAAGGGCAAGCCCCTCAAGGTCACCGGCAAGGTGAAGGCCATCACCGACGGGCAGTTCACCGTGACCGGCCCGATGGCCACCGGCACCACGGTGCGCATGGGCCGCACTGCCGTGCTCGACACCGGCAAGATGCAGATCGTCGTATCGGAGAAGCGCGCCGAGCCCTACGACCTCGGCGTCTTCACCCATTGCGGCATCGATCCGCGGCGCAAGAAGTACGTGCTCATCAAATCGCGCCAGCATTTCCGTGCCGGCTTCGAGCCGATCGCCAAGCACATCGTGATGTGCGACGGTGACGGCTGCACCGCCTCCGACCTCAAGCTGTTCAAATACGAGCGGGTCAAGCGCCCGCTCTACCCGTTCGACCTCGACATGCGGCTCGGCCGCAACGAAGCCTAGGAGCCCCCATGGCCACTTACGATATCGTCATCCGCAACGGCCAGGTGGCCGACGGAACAGGCAAAAAACTCTTCGCCGCCGACGTGGCGGTGAAGGGCGACCGCATCGCCGCCGTCGAGGCGCCGGGCACGCTGCGCGGCGACAACGAGATCGACGCTGCAGGCAAGGTCGTGGCGCCGGGCTTCATCGACGTGCACACGCACGATGACACCGCGCTGATCGACAACCCGGCCATGGCGATGAAGGCGAGCCAGGGCGTCACGACCGTGGTGTGCGGCAACTGCGGCGTCTCAGCTGCGCCATACGTCCGGCCCGACGTCGGCCACTGGATGTCGCTGATCATCAAGAAGAAGGAAAACCTGTCGAAGGACTTCGCGTCCTTTGCGGCCAAGGTCGATGCGGCGAAGCCCGCCATCAACGGCGCCTTCCTGATCGGCCACGGCACCCTGCGCATCAACTCTATGGGCGACGACCTCAACCGGGTCGCCACGGGCGCCGAGATCAAGCAGATGCGCGAACTGCTCGACCAGAGCCTCGAACAGGGCGCGATCGGCATGTCGAGCGGCCTGTTCTATGCGGTGTCCAGCCACGCCTCGACCGACGAGGTCGCGGAAGTGGCCGCGCCGCTCGGGCGCTGGGGCGGCGTCTACACCGCCCACATGCGCGACGAGGGCGACCATATCCTGAAGGCGATGGACGAGACGTTCGAGATCGGCCGCCGCGTCGGCGCCGAGATCATCGTCTCGCACCACAAGTGTTCGGGCCGCTCCAATTTCGGGCGCATGAAGGAGACGCTGCCGCATTTCAATGAGGCAATGAAGAAGCAGCAGATCTCCTTCGACGTCTATCCCTATGTCGCAGGCTCCACGATCCTGCGCAGCGACATGCTGGAACGCGCCGACAAGGTCCTCATCACCTGGTCCGACAAGGTGCCGGGCATGAGCGGCCGCGACCTCAAGGAGATCGCCGAGGAGATGGGCTGCTCGATGAAGGAGGCGGCCGACCGGATCCAGCCGGCCGGCGCCATCTACTTCATGATGGACGAGAAGGACGTGCAGGCCGCGATGTCCCATCCGGGCGCCATGATCGGCTCGGACGGCATCCCGTTCGACGCTCATCCGCACCCGCGCCTGTGGGGCACCTTCCCCCGGGTGCTCGGCCACTATTCGCGCGACCTCGGCCTGTTCCCGCTCGAGGACGCGGTGCGGCGCATGACGTCCTATTCGGCGCAGCGCTTCCATCTGGCCAAGCGCGGCGAGGTGAAGCCCGGCTTCTATGCCGATCTCTGCATCTTCGATCCGGCGACGGTGATCGACACGGCCACGTTCGAAAAGCCGATCTCGCCGGCCAAGGGCATCGACACGGTGATCTGCAACGGCGCCTTCGCGTGGCGCGACGGCAAGCCGGGCGGCGGCCAGGCCGGCCGCGCTCTCAACCGCCAGGCCATGCAGGCCGAAGCGAGGGCCTGAAGGTCCCGACGAATGCCAAAGAAAAGGCCCGCGAAAGCGGGCCTTTTTGCTGGTCAGTCGTTGCCTTCGTCGCGGCGGGTGCGCTCCATTCGCTCGTGGCGCTCCTGCGCCTCGACCGACAGGGTCGCGATCGGCCGGGCCTCGAGACGCTTCAGCGAGATCGGCTCGCCGGTCTCCTCGCAATAGCCGTAGGTGCCTTCCTCGATCGACTTGATCGCCTGGTCGATCTTGGAGATCAGCTTGCGGAAACGATCCCTCGTCCGCAACTCCAGCGAGCGGTCGGTCTCGGCGGTTGCGCGATCAGCGAGATCGGGCTGCGCCAGGCTCTCTTCCTGCATGTTCTGGAGCGTCTGATTGGACTCTTCGATCAGCTCGTCCTTCCACTTCAGCAGCTTCTGCCGGAAGTACTCCTGCTGCATCGGGTTCATGAAAGCTTCACGTTCTGACGGCCGATAATTCTGCGGCAACGTAATCGACATCGTCGGCAACTCCACTCGCAGCGTCGATGGTCCGCGCGGGGAAGGCGGACCCTTTTCGAAGCGCGCGGAGTATAGGGACGAGCCCCAGCGGAGCAAGAAGGTTTCAGCACCGGCCGCTGATTCAGCCGTGCACCGCAACAATGACAGAGACTGTCATAAATCCTCAAAAATGCGGGCTTTTTGCCCTGGGCTCAGCAATCTTGTTGCAACGCAGCAAATGCCTGCAAAGCGAGCAGCCGCGCCACGCTTGTCGAGAGGTCGAAAGCCGGTTCGGTCGCAAACGCGGCCTGGGCGCCCTCCTCCAGCGTCTTGCCGTCGTCGAGCGCCTCCACGAAGGCCGCCTCGGCCGGGGACAGGGTAGCGAAGGCCGCATCGTCGGCACGGCGCAGCACGATCACCGCAACGCCGCCTTCATCCAGCGACACCCGTCCTGTCGCCGTCCCGGGCCGGGACGCATGCCAGATCCTGTCGATCGGATAGGCCGACCGGACAAGAGTCGAGCCGGCGGCGAGGGAGACCCTCGAAGCCAGCAGGCCTTCGGGTGGCAGGTCGGCGAGGTCGGACACAGACAGCCGGGAGTGCCAGGGCGCATGAAACGCCAGATTCAGAGCCCAATCGAGCCGTGCCATATCGGCCAGGTAGGGCAGCGAAGCGGCCGGCCCGTACCCGGCAACGAAGGCCGGGAAGGCCTCGCCATATTCGGCCAGCACCGGTTGCCGCGGCAGGTCCGCCGCCGCGAGCTCCCTGGCCATGATCCGGAAAAAGTCTTCCCCGACGATCGCCTGGACCGTCGAGTAGGTGGCGGCAAGGGCCGTCGCGAGACTCTCCGCCACGTGATGGCGATGGACCCGTAGACGCGCTGCGGCGGTGATCGAATCGCCAACGACGGCCTCTGCCAGGTCAGGCCGGTCCTCGCCCCCCAGCTGGGCGGCAAAAGCCGCCTGCAGATCACGCAGCGCGAGCATCCGCCTTCGTCTCGCTTCGGAGCGACCGCGCCGCCCTGCTCGACTCGTCGAGCAGGACGTCGAGCGGCGGCAGGTCCGTGTCCCATTCGACCAGGGTCGGGCGTGGCCCATACCGCCGCACGATCCGCTCGAACAGGGTCCACACACCCTCCCCGACCCGGCTCCCGTGATCGTCGATCAGGATCGGCTCGCCATCGGCGTCGTTCACCGCGTGGCCAGCAAGATGGTATTCGCCGATCGCCGACGCCGGCAGGTCCCGGAGCCACGCTCCGGGATCCAGCCGCAGATTGTGCGCCGTGACGACGATATTGTTGGCGTCGAGCAGCAGGCCGCAGCCGGTCCGGCGGGCGAGTTCGGCCAGGAACTCGGGTTCGCAAAGTGTCGAATAGGCGAACGCCAGGTAGCAGGACGGATTTTCGACAAGCACCTGCCGGCCCAGACGGTCCTGCAGCCGGTCGACATTGCGCGCGACCACTTGCAGTGCCTCTTCCGTATAGGGCAGTGGCAGCAGGTCGTTGAAGTAGCGGCCACCGGCCACGCTCCAGGAAAGATGCTCGGAGACGAGCGTCGGCTGGAGACGATCGACCAGTGCCGCCACACGATCCAGATGCGCGTCGTCGAGGCCGTCGACGGACCCGAGCGACAGGCCGACCGCGTGAACGGAGAACTCGTAGTCCCGGCGCAGGAGCTCGACGGTTCCCAGTGCCGGAGAGTGCGCCAGATAGTTCTCGGCGTGAATCTCGAGAAAGCCGGTCGCCGGACGGTCGCGCGCGATTTCCGCGAGATGCGGCGAGCGCAGGCCGATGCCGGCAACCGGATCCATGCTCAGCCGGGCGTGAGCTTGCCGCCGACGATCTTCTCGCAGGCGCCCTTGGGCACCGACACCCAAGCGTCGGCCTGCGCATCCTTCTTCGATGTACCGGCACACGACGACTTCGCCGTCTGGCAGTCGTTCTTGCCGGCCTTCGCGATGCCGTAGCATTTTTCCATGTTACCCTGCGCCTGGCTGGTGGCCGCCGGCAGCACGAGCGCGGCGGCGAGAGCTGAGGCGATGGCGACGCGGGTGCTGTTCATTGTGTCCTCCATGACATGATGAAACCCAGTCTATACTGCAGATTGAGGCAGCAGGGCGTCAGGCGCCCGATAACGTACCCACATCGGCGGAGTAACGGAAACTTGTTCGACAAGCCCGGCAACGGACTGCTTAGCCCCGGCGACTTCGTGCGTCATCCCGGCCGCCCGGACTGGGGCCTGGGTCAGATCCAGTCGATGATCGACCATCGCATCACCGTCAATTTCGAGAATGCCGGCAAGGTCGTCATCGACGGCAACGTCATCGAACTCGCTCCAGGCGACGCATCGCCTCGCTGAGCTCGGCCGGCGTATTGACGTTCAGAAACGGCGCGGCGTTGCCCGGCCACACGAGTTCCTCGAAGGCATAGCGCTGGGCGAAGGTCTCGACCCGGCGCATCCCTTCCTCGAGGATGGCGCGGCGGAGATCGGCGGCAAGCTTCACCGACCAGATGGCGAGCGTATGCTCACGCCGCTTGCCGTGACGAACCATCAGGACGTCGGGCTCGGGAACATGCATCAGTCCACACAGCCGGACGGTGAGATCGAGCGGCAGGAACGGCACGTCGGCCGGCGCCGTCAGGATCCAGCCGCTATGGGGATGATGCGCCAGCGCCCATTCCATCCCGGCCAGGATGCCGGCCAGAGGCCCGAGTCGCCGTCCCTCGCGCCGGGCCATCTCCTGGATATCCGGCGGATCGGCGATCACCGGCACGCCGAGTGCGCGAAATTCCGGCGCCGGATCATTGGCGACGATCACGAGGTCCATGACCTGCGGCCGCAGCCTGTCCACGACATGCGCCACCATGGGCCGACCTGCGAGCAGGCGCAGCGGTTTCAGCGCGCCCGGTCCCATGCGTCGCCCCTCGCCGCCCGCCAACACAACGCCGACCACAGCCCCGCTGCGAACGGGTCCGAAATTTTGCAACGCTTTCGCCGTCATGGTGGCACTATGCGACGACGATGAAATCAAGCAAGGGGGAGGCTCCAATGACGTTCAGCATCGCCAAGGCGGCCACATGGCTGCATCAGGTCGACAAGGCCCGTGCCGTGGTCGGATGGTGGCCGGAACGGTTCGCAACGGACGACGAACGCCTCGCCTACAAGGTCCAGGACGCCTTCCTCAAGAAGCAGGTCGTCAAGCAGGGCCCGCTGGTCGGCTACAAGATCGCGCTGACCTCGCCGCAGATCCTGGCGCAGACCGGCCTGAAGGGGCCCGCCTACGGGCCGATCCGCAAGAAACGCGTATTCGAGCACAAGGCGACGGTCCGCGCCGATCGCTGGACACGACTGGGCGCCGAACTCGAGATCATCCTGATCGTGAATGCCGACGTCCCGGCGCCCAAGGGCAAGCCCTACGACCGCGACTCGATCGCGCAATATGTCGGCGAGGCGCGCGCCGGTTTCGAGCTGATCGAGGACCGCGGCGCCGACTACAGCCGACTTGCGGTCAATCCGCTGATCATGGATGCCGGCTGGAACGGTGGCTCGCTGCTGGCGAAACCCAACAAGAACTGGGCGAAACTCGATCTCGGCAATCTGCACGGCTCGGTTTCCTTCGACGGCAAGGTCGTGCGCGAGGGCCACTCGGGAGATGTGCTGGGTCACTGCTACAATGCGCTGGCGTGGCTTGCGAACAAGCTCGGCGACCATGGCAAGCGCCTGAAGAAGGGCATGATCGTCTCGTCGGGCAGCATGGTGGCCTGCCAGTTCGTGCCGCCGGGCAGCACCGCAACCGGCAGGATCGAGGGCCTGGGCGAAGTGACGCTGAAGTACGAGCTGCCGAAGTAGAGCCGGCTATCTGAAGGTCGCGTCAGGCCGGAGCTGCCGCCACGACAGGCGGCGCACCGTTTCCTTCCCGACGACGAGCGCGTCGTAGTCGTCGGGAAAGAGCTGTGCGATCGCAGGGTCGAGCGCGTTGAGGCCACCGGCATAGGCACCGAACGCCGGGAGGATGAGACGCCTCCCGTCGGTGAGGAAGCAACGCCGCCGCAAGCCGCGCCCTCGCACCGTGAGGGCCGCCACCGGATGATAGTGGCCCGAGACCTCGCCGTCGGCCGGTCCGAACAGCGCCTCGTGCCGGAACACCAATGGCCCCGCCTTGATCTCTTCCGCGACCTCTCCCCAGCCGGACGGCGGCGGTGTGGGGTCGTGATTGCCGGCGATCCACACGAAGCGCGTCCGGGACGTCAGCCGTTCGATCTCCCGCCGCTCCTCGTCCGGCATGCGCTCGATGGCCGCACGATCGTGAAAGGAGTCGCCCAGGCAAACGACCGTGCGCGGTTGCACGGCTTCGATCAGCGCCGCCAGCATGCCCACGGTTTGGCGCGTGTCGTAGCGCGGCAGCAGTTTGCGAGCGCCGACCGCATAGGACGAGCCCTTCTCCAGATGAAGATCGGCCACTGCCAGCAGCCGCTCCGCCGGCCAGTGCAATGCGCCCATCGGCAGCGCTTCGAGCGGCTCTCCCGCACAGATGAACTCGAGCCGGTTCATGTCCTCTTGCGGTCGAAGCCCCGCCGGAATCCTGCCACGATCCCTCGCCATTCCATACGAAGCACGATTGACCCGATACCGGCCTGTGCGCAAGGTGGCGTGATGCAGCGTCTTGTGTGTTTCGTCCTCATGGCGTTCCTCGGCGGACCGCAGCTTGCGTTCGCGCAGATGCAGCCACATCGCGCAGAGTACGTGCTGCGACTGGGCGCCGCCGCCAATGCGCCTCGGATCGGCACGGCGATCCACGATCTCTCCCAGGATTGCGCCGGCTGGCACCTCAAGCGCGACATCACGTCCGAGATCGCGCTGACCGCCTCCTGGAAGATGAGCCTGTCCTCCAAGCTCGACGCCCAGGAGCCGCGCAGCGGCAACAGCCTGCGCTACCAGACCACGCAGGTTCAGAACGGCAACAAGCGCGAGACCACGGGCCGCGTCCAGCGCGCCAAGGGCGAGTTGCGCGCCGAGATCGCGACGGCAGGAGCGCAGCCCTCGCAGTTCTTCCTGCCCTTCGCCACACTGATGCCGGTAGCGGCGATCGACCATCTCACCGAACGGCTCCGCGCCAATGCCGTCTCGTTTCCCGCCCTGATGTTCGACCCCGAGGTCATGGGGGACGGTTTCCTGATCGATGTGACGCAGCTGGAGGATGGCCGCCTGCGGGCGTCCCGTCCGACGGACAAGCCTGTCGCCACGCCCAAGGGGAAGTCCTGGCCGGTATCCATGAGCTTCACCCGCGGTCGCGACCAGGCTCAGCGCCCCCTCTTCTCGGTGACGGCGCAGGTCTTCGAGAATGGCGTCCTCGACCGGCTGACCGTCGATACCGGGCTGCTCACCGTCACCGCGGATCTCCAGAGCCTGGAGATGCGGCCGGCGCCCAACTGCCCCCGCTCCTGACCTAGCTCGCGGCGATCATCCATTCGTTCGTCATGTGCGTATGTCGCACATGTCGGTTTCGATCGTCTGGTTCCGCAATGACCTTCGCCTCTCGGACAATCCCGCGCTCACCAGGGCGCTGGAGGCCGGCAGAGCCGTCGTGCCGGTGTTCGTGCTGGACGAAGAAACCCAGGGCCTGCGACGGCTCGGCGGCGCTGCGCGCTGGTGGCTGCACCATAGCCTGTCCGCACTCGACGCATCGCTGCGCCGGCTCGGATCCCGCTTGGTCCTGCGCCGCGGGCCGGCCGAGAAGGTCCTCACCGAGCTCGCGGCCGAATGCGGCGCCGAGGCAGTCTTCTGGAACCGGACTTACGACCAAGCGTCGCGCGACCGCGACGGGCGCCTGAAGAAGTCGCTTTCCGGCCGGGGCATGGCGGCCGAAAGCTTCAAGGCCAACCTGCTCTTCGAGCCCTGGGAGGTGACGACGCAGAGCGGCGACGCCTTCAAGGTGTTCACGCCTTTCTGGCGTGCCTGCCGCGCGCTGCCGGCACTTGCAGCCCAGCTGCCTTCGCCGAAGAGCCTGAGCGCTCCAAAGTCGTGGCCGGTTGGCGAACCGCTCGCCTCATGGCGGCTGCTGCCCACCACGCCCGATTGGGCTGGCGGAATTCGCGCCGCCTGGACGCCGGGCGAGGACGGCGCCAGGCAGCGTCTCGCGAATTTCCTCGACGAGGCTCTCGAGGACTATCGCGAGGCGCGCGACCGTCCGGCGGTGGAGGGCACGTCCCGCCTGTCTCCCCATCTCGCCTTCGGCGAGGTGTCCCCTCGTCAGATCTGGCAGGCCGCAATGACCCGAGGCGCCTCGGCAGCAACCGAGAAGTTTCTCTCGGAAGTCGGCTGGCGTGAGTTCGCCTACCATCTGATCTTCCACAACGGCGATCTGGCGGAGCGAAACTTCCGGCGCGAGTTCGATGCGTTCCCCTGGGCCGATCCGGGAACAGCCCTCGGCGTCTGGCAACGCGGCCGGACGGGCTATCCCATCGTCGATGCGGGGATGCGCGAGCTCTGGGCGACCGGCTGGATGCACAATCGCGTGCGCATGATCACGGCATCCTTCCTGACCAAGGATCTGCTGATCGACTGGCGCCGGGGCGAACGTTGGTTCTGGGACACGCTCGTCGACGCCGACCTCGCGAACAACGCGACCGGCTGGCAATGGGTCGCCGGCTGCGGCGCCGATGCCGCCCCCTACTTCCGGGTGTTCAACCCCGTGCTGCAGGGCGAGAAGTTCGATCCCGAAGGCGACTATGTGCGACGTTGGGTGCCCGAACTCGCCCATCTGCCCAACGATTCGCTCCACCGTCCATGGACGGCCAGCGTGCCGGCCGATGTCTATCCGGCGCGGATCGTCGAGCACGGCGCCGCCCGGGACCGGGCGCTGGCCGCCTTCCAAACCATCAAGAAATCAGCGTAGAAGCATCCAGGGGAGCCTTCGAAAATGAAAATCGCCGTCATCGGCGCCGGTGTGTCCGGTCTCGGAGCCGCCTGGCTTCTCAGCCGCAGCCACGACGTGGTCGTGTACGAGCGCGAGAACCGTTTCGGCGGACACTCCTGCACCGTCGAAGCGCCAACGAAGCAGGGCCGCCGGCCGGTCGACGTCGGCTTCATCGTGTTCAACGAGCGCAACTATCCCAATCTCGTCGCGCTCTTCGATCACCTCGGTGTGCCGACCGAGCCGTCGGACATGTCATTCGCCGTAAGCCTCGACAAGGGCGGGTTCGAGTATGCCAGCTCCTTCGCCGGCTACTTCGCCCAGCGCAGCAACCTCGCCCGCCCCTCCTTCCTGCGCATGACCCACGACATCCTGCGCTTCAATCGTCTTGCGCCCCAGCTTCTCGAAAAGGCCGAGGATCTCGACTTCACGATCGGGGACTTCATCGACCAAAGCGGCTTCGGCGCCGCCTTCCGCGACCGCTATCTCGTGCCGATGGCGGCCTGCATCTGGTCGACCCCGCCCGGACGCATGCTCGACTATCCGGCGCAGACCTTCGCGCGCTTCTTCAACAATCACGGACTCCTGACGATCGGTCCGCAACTGCAGTGGCGTACGGTGAGCGGCGGAAGCCGCTCCTATGTCGAGCGGATCGTGGCACCGCTGCGCGCCCGTGCACGGCTGGCGACGCCCGCCACCGCGGTCCGGCGTGCCGGCGAAAGCGTGGAAGTGCGCGACGCCGGCGGACACTGGGATCGCTTCGACCGGATCGTGATGGCTTGCCATGCCGACGAGGCGCTTCGCCTGCTGACCGATGCAGACGACCAGGAGCGCAGCCTGCTCGGCCGCTTCGCCTACTCCTCCAACGAAGTCTGGCTGCACGGCGACGAGAGCCTGATGCCGAGGCGCCGCAACGTGTGGGCAAGCTGGAACTATGTGGCCGACACAGGCAGCCGCGACAGCCATGTCAGCGTCACTTACTGGATGAACCGCCTGCAGAACCTCCCCGATGGCACGCCACTCTTCGTGTCGGTGAATCCCGGCCGCGCGCCCACAGCGGCCTACTCACGCTTCTCCTTCGAGCATCCGATGTACGACGCAGCAGCCATCCGCGCCCAGCGCGAACTGCATCGCATCCAGGGCGTCCGAGGCACCTATTTCTGCGGCAGCTACTGCGGCTACGGTTTCCACGAGGATGCGCTCTCGGCCGGCCTCGACGTTGCGGAGCAGCTCGGCGTCCACCGCCCCTGGGCGCGGCCGGACGAGCACCGCCGGATCGGCGATCCGCCGCGCGTGGTGGCCGACCGCCCGGCCATACCGCCGCTGCCGATTCCCGTCGCGGCGCGGGTCGCCACGGAAACGACGTGAGCAGCGCCTCCCCTCATTCGATCGTCAACGCCTCCGTCGTCCACCGGCGGCTCAGGCCGCGCGAGAACGCGTTTCGGTACAAGGTCGGTTATCTCTGCCTCGACCTCGATTCGCTGGAAGGCGCCGCCGGCCGCTGGCTGAAGGTCGACCGCCGCGGCGCCGTTTGCTTCCGGCGTGCCGACCATGGCCCGCGCGACGGCTCCGATCTGAAGGTCTGGCTGAAGGACATCCTGCGGCAGCAGGGAGTTGCCGATGTCTGCGACGGCGAGGTCGTGCTGATGACCATGCCGCGCATGCTGGGCTACGTGTTCAATCCTGTGAGCTTCTGGTTCTGCCGCGACCGCAGCGGAACCCTCCGGGCCGTCCTCTGCGAGGTCAACAACACGTTCGGCGAGAGCCATTGCTATCTGGTCCACCACGACGACCGCACGCCGATCGAGCCCGACCAGTGGCTGGAAGGCCGCAAGGTCTTCCACGTCTCCCCGTTCCTGCCGATCGAGGGCGGCTATCGCTTCCGCTTTCGCCTCGACGACGAGCGCGCGCATGTCGACGTGAATTTCCATGACGCCCGGGGACTGATGCTCGCCACCTCGGTGGGCGGCCGTCGCGAACCGCTGGAAGACCGCGGCATATTGCGGCGCTTCCTCGCGAACCCGACCATGACGCTGGCCGTCGTGATCCGGATCCACTGGCAGGCCTTGCATCTGTGGCGGAAGCGGGCGAGATTTTACACTAAGCCAGCACCGCCGTCGGAGCTCGTGACCCGCTGACTTCACTTCGGACCGCATGCCCCTCGCCGCCCGGTTTGTCCTGAAATCCCTGGAACGTCTGTCCGTCGGTTGCCTAACCGTGCGACTGCCCGACGGTAACGTGCGTGTCTTCGGCATGGCCGGCGGTACCCCGCACGCCGAGATCGATGTCCGGAACTGGCGTTTCTTCCGGAAGGTCCTTCTCGATGGCGACATGGGATTCGCGGAAGCCTACATGGAGGGCTTCTGCGATTCGCCCGACCTGCCCCGCTTGATCGGCCTCCTGCTGGCCAACGAAAAGGCGCTGGGCAAGATCACCCGGACGAATTTCTTTCACGGGCTGCTGCTGAAGTTCCTGCATCGGCGCCATGAGAACACCCGCGAGGGATCCAGGAAGAACATCCATGCCCACTACGACCTGGGCAACGAATTCTACGGCCTGTGGCTCGATCCCTCGATGACCTACTCCGCGGCCCTGTACGCAGGTCAGGAGAGCACCCCCCTCGAGGCGGCCCAGACCGCTAAGTACGAGCGCATCCTGTCGCAGCTTGGCGCCCGCCAGGGCGACACCATCCTCGAGATCGGCTGCGGCTGGGGTGGTTTCGCCGAAGTCGCCGCCCGCCGCGGCATGCGGGTCACCGGCGTCACCATCTCCCGGGAGCAGCTCGATTATGCGCGCGCCCGGCTGCAACGGGCGGGGCTGGCCGACAGCGTCGACCTGCAGTTCCGAGATTATCGCGACATCGAGGGCCGCTTCGACCATATCGTTTCGATCGAGATGATCGAGGCCGTCGGCGAACGCTATTGGCCCGACTATTTCGCGACACTGAAGCGCCATGTGGTACCCGGCGGATCGGCCATTGTGCAGGCCATTGTGATCGCCGACGATTTCTTCGAGCGCTACCGCAAACACCCGGACTTCATCCAGACCTACGTGTTCCCCGGCGGCATGCTCCTGTCTCCCGCCACCCTGCGCGAGCAGTGCAGGCAGGCAGGCCTCAAGGTGGCCGAGCTCTACAGTTTCGGACTGGATTATGCGCGGACCCTGGAAACGTGGCTCGGCCGTTTCGACCGGGTGGCCGACCAGGTCGGGCGTCTGGGCTTCGACGAGCGTTTCCGCCGCATGTGGCGCTATTACCTAGCCTATTGTGCCGCAGGCTTCTCGACGCGCCGCACGGACGTTTTGCAGGCACACTTCAGGCATATATAACTTTCGGCAATCAAGAGGCCGCCAGTCAAAGGTGAGCCGAACAGGAAGGCAAAACACGCGTGCATGCGCCCAAGTCCGGCCTCGGCTCGACGACGTCCATAAGGCTGCGTTTCGACCGTCTCGTCGCCTACTCCACCAATCAGCTGCCGCTCAACATGGCGGCCCTGCCGGTGGTGCTGAACGTCAGCCATTTCTATGGTGAAATTCTGAAGGTGCCGCTCGGCATCATGGGGCTGATCTTCATCACCACCCGCGTGATCGACGCGGTGCAGGATCCGGTTATCGGCCTGATCAGCGACAGGTTCACCCATCGCGGCCCGCGCGGGCGCCTCACCTTCGTGGCCCTGATGCTGCCGCTACTGATCGGCGGTTTCTACATGCTGTTCCACCCGCCGGCGTCGCTTTTCGTCCAGCCGGCGCTGCTGGCCACCTGGCTGTTCGTCGCCCTGTTCGTGGTCCATCTCGGCTACGCCGGCGTCTCGATCAGCTATCATGCCCATGGCGCGGAACTGAC
Source organism: uncultured Reyranella sp. (assembly GCF_945957355.1). GTDB lineage: Bacteria > Pseudomonadota > Alphaproteobacteria > Reyranellales > Reyranellaceae > Reyranella. The sequence continues at coordinate 215,188 of NZ_CAMFKM010000006.1, forward strand.
CGACGACTACAACGAACGAACGAGGGTCACGGTCGGCCGGGAAGTCTTCGGCCTGCTCGGAATGACCCTGGCGGTCGTGCTGCCGACATACCTGACGGCGCAGTTCGGCGAGCATACCGGCTATGTCTACATGGGGTTGTTCTTCATCCCCATCGCCTTGGTGTTTGCAATGCCGACGCTGCTCTGGTCGCCCCCCTCCGTGCATCCGCCTGTCGTGCGCGAGAATCCCGAGATCCATGTCCGCTATTTCCGCGACTGGCTGACCAGCATGATGCCGTGGCTCGCCCGGCCGACACGGAACATGGAACGAAGCTTTACGATCAGGACCCTGATCCCGTTCTTCGCTCCGCTGAAGAATCGGCTGTTCCGCCGCCTGCTGCTGGTGTTCATCGTCAACGGCGCGGCGCTGGGCGTCGCGGTGTCGGTGATGCTCTTCTACGTCGAGCATGTGCTGAAGGGCAGCAAGCTGCAGGCCGGCATCATCCTGCTGGTCTATTTCGGCGCCGCCGCCGCCAGCGTCCCCCTCTGGCTGATGCTGTCGCGGCGCCTCAGCAAGACCGCCGCCTGGTTCGTCGCCATGGTGTTGACGGCCGCAGCCATGTCGCTCGCCGTGTTCCTCGGCGCCGGCGACTTCATCTGGTTCATGCCCATCGCCATTGTCACCGGCCTCGGCATCGGCGCCGACTACGGCCTGCCGCCATCGGTCCTCGCCGACATCATCAACTCCGACGAAGGCAAGGACACGAAGGGTGACACCGGCGCCTATTTCGGCCTGTGGGCGCTCTCGACCAAGCTTGCGACGGCGATCGGTGCGGCGGGTTCGCTGCCGGTGGCGGCCCTGCTGGGCTTCAACCCCTCGATGGGCCTCTACAGCGGGACGGCGCTGGTCTTCGTCTATATCGCCATCCCGGTGGTCATCAAGATCATCGCCGCGGTGCTCATCTGGTACATCCGCATCGAGGCCGACCGCGGCTCGGTGCGTGACGAGATCCTGGGACGCCGTCGCGCGCCCCTGGGTTAGGTCAGGAAGCCCAGCCTTTGCGGCTGGCGAAGGCCGAAATCGCAGGACTGGCCCCAGCAGCCCCGGGCCAGTGTGGCGAAGACGTTGCGGAAGTCGACCGTGTGCCTGAGGTCGCCGTCCGGGAGATCCGACAGCGACGGATAGGCGCCGTAGAGACCTCCCTTCACCTCGCCGCCCATGACGAATTGGGGGGCTGACGTGCCGTGGTCGGTGCCGCCGCTGGCGTTCTGCTTCGCGCGCCGGCCGAACTCCGAATAGGTCACCACCACCACGTCCTTCCAGAGGTTCGCGGCGATCAGATTCCGACGCAGGATCGCGAGGTTGGACGCCAGCGATGCCAGCAGGCGCTCATGCGCGGGCATCTGGTTCGCATGCGTGTCGAAACCGCCCAGCGCCACCTTGATGGCCACGACCGGCACCCTGGCGGAGAGAACCCGTGTCGCAAGGTCGAGCTGCCGGCCGAGCAGCAATTCCTGCGGATAGGCCTCGGTCGGCGGCGGGGCATCCCGCAGCCGGTCGCGCAGGCCGGCCGCCGCGGCGTTGATCTCCTGCCGCACAGCCAGCAGGTGACCCAGCGCCGGATTGCCGACATCGGCCATCGCCGATGCCCTACCGATGGCATTGGCCTGGCGCAGGAAGTTCTCGGCATCCTGCATCACGATGGTGCGCAGCGACGGGCCGGTCGATGGCAGCGCGTTGGTGTCGGCCACGATGCAGTCGACGCCAACACCCCCGGCGAGCTTCGTGCCCTTGAAGGCCTGGGCGACCCAGCCTTCGCTCAGCGTCTGAGACGAGGCCGACGCAGTGTCCCAGATCTCGATCGATCGGAAATGCGAACGGTTGGGATAGGGATAGCCGACACCCTGCACGATCGCGAGGTCGCCTGCCTTCCACGCGTCCATCAGGGGAGCGAGCTTCTCATGCAGGCCAACCTTCTCGTCGAGCTGCACGACCCTTTCGCGGGGCACGCCGATGCCGGCACGCAGTTCCCGATATTCCGGATCGGCATAGGGCACGACCGTATTCAGCCCGTCATTGCCGCCCTTCAGTTCGACCAGCAGGAGAATACGGCCCATCGCCCCCTCCTCACTTCAACTGGTAGGTCGTATCGAGCAGCGCCGATGCCACCACGGCTCCCGCCGTCCCATTGGCATCCGCCCCGTCGATCGGTTGGAGCGGCAGCAGCGTGCGCACCAGCATGGCACTGTCGACACCGGCCAGGGTCGAACCCAGCCGTACCTCGGCGCCGGCATTGCGCAGGCTGCGGCCTTCGACAGGACGCGGCGGGTCCATCATCTGCAGGGCCTCGGCGGCAGGAAGTTGCTCGCGGCGGTCGGCCCTGCGGTTGGGTCGGTCGGCCATCCGCATGCCGCCGTCCATCGGCGCCACCGTGGTCGCTTCGATCATGCGCCGCAGGAACTGCTGGCGCAGCAGCAGCGTGTAGGTCGAGATCCAGCTTTCGCCGCCGGCCCAGCCCTTCACGTTCGGCGGATCGAACGGCACCTGCCCCAGCCCCTGCAGCATGCGGACCAGGCCCGTCTTCTCCGGCACCGGCAGGCCGAGCACATGGACGGTCCCGACAATCAGGTCGACCGGCGACTTGATCAGGGCGCCGCGATTCGCGGGATCGCGGAAGGCTGCGGACAGGAAGAGTGCCCGCATCAGCGGCTTGATCTCGTAGCCGCCCTGGCGGAACCCGGCCGCCAGGCGCGTCACCTCAGCGGGATCGGGCTTCAGCGATACGAATTCACGCCACAGTTTCTCCACGATCATCTCGGCCGTACGCGGATGGGCGAGCAGGATCGTCAGAATCTCGTCGCCTCCGAAGCGGCCGGACTTGCCGAGGAAGGTCTTCTGGCCATCGTCGTGCCGGCCGGGATGCTCGACGAACTGTCCGGACTCGCGGTCGACGCTCCAGCCGGTGAAGGCACGGGCCGCCGCCTTGATGTCCGCTTCGCCATACTGCCCCTCGCCCAGGGCGAAGAGCTCGAGCAGCTCGCGGGCGAAATTCTCATTCGGCTGGCTTGCGACCGATCCGCTGCCGTCGAGATAGATCAGCATTGCCGGATCGCGCGCGACGGCCCGCAGCAGGCTCGCGTAGTTGCCCAGCGCCTCGCGCCTGAACAGGGCGTTCTGGCGAAACAGGGCCGACGGATAACGCACCTTCATCAGCGAGGAGGTGAAGTGGCCGTGCCAGAACAGGGTCATGCGCTCGACCAGCGGCTGGTCGGTCGCGATCATCTCCTCGATCCACCAGTTCTTCAGCTCCCGGCCCTGATCCCGGACCGGCAGCCTGACTTCCAGCTTCTTGCCGTCGACGCCCGCCTTGCGCTGGGCATCGGCGGCCTTCTGAAGCCGTTGCAGTTCGGCCGGTCCCATGCCGATCCAGTCGGGTGCAGGCGTCATCGCTTCCCGCCGGGGAGCGGCCAGCAGGCGGTCGACGGCAACGGTATAGTCGACCGCTTCGAGGTTGCGGATCTCGGCGGGCGTCGCACCAAACGACGTGCGCGACAGGAGATGCCGCGCATCGTCGAAGCCCATCGCTGATGCCGCCTGCGCCGGCACGACTGACCAAAGACCGCTGGACAGGCCAGCGGACAGCACCGCGGCGCCTCCCACGAAACGGCGACGACCAAGGCGTGTGCTCATGACAGGCCTCCTATTGCGGTGGGCGCGGCGGACCTCCAGCCGGCGGACGAGGTGGCGGTGGCGGCGCGACGCGGTCGACGAGCAGCTTCTGCAGACGTTCGCGCTGGCCGGGCCGCAAACTTGGCTCGAGCTGGATCAACGTGTGCAGCGTCTCCTTCTGCTGCTCGGCGCGTAACTGGCTCACCTGATCGACGAGTGCGTCTATTTTCGCCATGTCGAGGGGCGCGCGGGAAATTTCCACGCCTGTTTGCTCGCGCAGACGTGCAATCGCCTGCAGGCGCTCGCGTCGCTCTTTCGCATATTGATCGAACAGGTCCTGCATGACCTTGCGTTGCTCGGCATCGAGATCGAGATCGCGCGCCACCATCTCCACGGGATTGAGGCGCGGGCCGCCCGGTTGCCCCGGCAGACCGGGCGAACCGTGCGGCGGGGGCGGCATCCGGTGCATGTCGAACGGCGGGGCGATCCAGCTGCGGTAGACGAATCCCGCCAGGACGAACGTGTTCAACAGCAGCGAGAGGCCGAGCAGGGCCTGGATCAGGCGCGAGGTCATGTCAGATGCCGTCGCCCGCGAAGAACTCGCTGACCTCATTGGAGGTCGTTGTCGTCGTGCTGGCGGTCCCTGTGGCCGGATAGCCCTCGCGTTGCTGGGCAAGCGATTCGCCCAACCCGCCGCCGACCATGAATCCGCCGGTCGCGATCACCAGGACCGCCACCGCCATCACCCCCTGCTGAAGCGCATGGCGCGGACCGGCGAAGGGGGCCCGCCCCGAGAACCATCTTCCGAACAGGCCGCCGCCCCCCACGCGCTCGGTCTCAAATCCCACCAGGGCGCGAGCCCGAACGACCATCCGCTGCGGCGCGGCCGGCAGGGTCTTGCCCAGAATATCGGCAAGGTCGAGCGCCGCCCGACGCAGCGTCGGGTCCGCCGCCAAAGCTGCTTCGATCGGGGCGGCCGCCTCCTCCGAGAGGCGGCCTTCGAGCCAGGCGGCAAGGTCCATTTCGCTCACCGCGGCAGGGGCGGAGACACGCGCGACGGGGAGCTGGATGGCGAGGCTCCGCCACAGCTCCTTGTCGCTCCTCGGGATCCGCTGGGTGTTCATGGGTCGCTCCTGCTCACACTACGCCAAAACATCGCGGTTCATCCCCCACCGCCGGTTTCTTCTTCCCGGAAATGCGCACGCAGCCTCTGCAGGGCCTTGTGGTGGGTGCTTCGGATGGTTTGCGCATCGACGGACAGCAGCCGTGCAACTTCAAGGACGTCACGCTCCTCATCGTAAAGATACTTCAGGATCAGGACCTGCCGGGCCGTCAGGAGGCCGTCGGGGATCCTGAGCTTCTCCACATGGCGATCCTCGACACCCAGAAAGGCCTCCGGCACGTCATCGATCGGCTCGGTGGACTGGCGCCGGCGCCGCAGATGGTCGATGGCGCAGGATCGAGAGACGACGGACAGCCAGGTCGGCAGGCCGGCGCGGGCGGGATCGTAGGTTTTCAACAGCCTGAAATCCTGGGCGCACAGCCGGACGAAAACGTCCTGGGCGGCATCCAGGACGTCGTCCTCGCTCAGCCGGTAGGGAGCGAGGGTCCGGCGCACGACGGCATTGATCAACGGCGCAGCAGCAACGACGAACGCATCCCACGTGCGTTTGTGGCCTCTGGTGAGCGCCCGCAGATCGATCTGGTTCAGTTCAGCCACGCCACGATCTTTCTGCCGGTCCGCCCTGCAGTTTAACAGGCTTTGTGGCCAAATGAGGCCCCGCTAAAGTCTTCCCAGCATTTGAGGAGCATCGATGAGCGAGTCGCTGACACGGCAACTGAAATTCACCAAGCATGCGGTTCGCGGCAAAGGTGTGGTCGTCGCCCAGAACGTGAAGGCGGCCGAAGTCGGCGCGTCGATCCTGCGCAACGGCGGCAACGCCATCGACGCGGCCGTCGCCACGGGCATGGCGATCGGCGCCCTCGAGCCCTGGATGAGCGGCATCGGCGGCGTCGGGTTCATGACCATCTGGAGCGCCAAGGAACGCCGCGCCTGGACGGTCGACTACGGTCCCGTCTCCGCCAAGAAGCTCGATCCGTCGGTCTACGAGATCGTCGGCCCCGGCCCCGCCAATCCCTTCGCCTGGCCCGACATCAAGGAGCAGCGGAACGAGGTCGGCTACCACTCGATCGCCGTGCCCGGCATGGTCGCAGGCCTCGCCAAGGCGCTGGAGCGCTTCGGCACGGTCGCCTGGAAGGACGTGCTCCAGCCCGGCGTCGAGATCGCCCAGCGCGGCATGGAACTCGACTGGTACATGCAGGTGATGATCGCCAACGGCGCGAAGCATCTCGAGAAGTTCCCGGCCTCCAAGGCCAATTATCTGTGCGACGATGGCCGCGTACCGGCCAGCGACTGGGCCGGCACCCGCCGTTACATCAAGCTCGGCAACCTCGGCGAGACCATGCGCCGGCTCGCCGAAGGCGGCCCGCGCGAATACTACGAGGGTAGCCTCGCTCGCGACATCGTCGCCGACCTGCAGGCCGGCGGTTCGAAGATCTCCTACGAGGATCTCGCGGGCTACGAAGCCAGGATCGTCGATCCCCTCGCCTTCGAGCATAACGGAGTGACCATCAACGTCGCGGGCGGCCTCACCGCCGGCCCGACCCTGCGCCGCGCCATCGAGCTCGCGGGCGCCGCGACCAGGGGCCAGGGGGCTCCCGGCGCCGAGTTCTTCGCCGCCATCGCCGAGGGCATGCACAAGGCCTACGACGAGCGGCTGAAGACGCTGGGCGACAAGCCGACCGACACCTGCACCACGCATTTCTGTGCCGCCGACTCCGAAGGCAACATGGTCGCGCTGACCCAGACCCTGATGAGCCTGTTCGGCTCCTGCGTGATGCTGCCCAAAACCGGCATCACCATGAACAACGGCATGCTGTGGTTCGATCCCGAGCCCAACCGGCCCAACTCGATCGCCCCGGGCAAGAAGCCGCTTTGCAACATCTGCCCGGTCGTCGTCGTCAAGGACGGCCAGCCCTGGTTCTGCATCGGTGCCTCGGGCGGACGGCGAATCGTGCCAGCCGTCTCCCAGCTCTCGCTGATGATGATCGACCGCGGCATGGACGTGGAAGCGGCCTTCCACCAGCCTCGCGTCGACATTTCCGGCGTCGGCCCGATCCGGGTGAACCGTGACCTGCCCGACGAGGTGAAGAAGGCGATTGCGGCCAAGCTGCCGATGGTCGAGGTCGACAATCCGGTCTCGCCGCTGGGCTTCGCCAATCCGTCCTGCATCGTGCGCGATCTCAAGACGGGCGAACTCACCGGCATGAACGAGATCATGTCGCCATGGGCAGGCGGCGCCGCGCAGTAGTCCGGCCCCGCTCCAGCGCGCCCCTCGCGTCCGGCAGCTCCATTTGCTGCCGGACAGAAAGGCTCCAAAGACAACGGCGTCGAGCGGCTATCTTTGCGGATCGCAGGCGCGGGGATCGGCCGAGGATTTTCCCAACGCGCAGTCAGGCAGATACGGGCCAATCGAAGGCGGCTGGTATTGGCTGCGCTGCATGACTGCCGCCAGGAAGAAAATGCCGACGATCACGACGGCGACAGCGGCCAACCCGGTAACAAGATCGCGCATCTCAACGAACGGCGCTCAGGCGCGCGGTTTCCGGACGTCTTTCGGCCATGAGGCTTGCCGCCCGCGCAGTGACAGTAGTTATTCGTTTGCGATACACCCGTTATGGTAGCATCTGTGAAATCTAGCCGGCAATCCATAAACTGTCAGCGGCGAGTGCGGGACTCGACCGCCCCAATTCGATGACAGGCTCGTCACCGACTACTCAGTGATGCTGTCCCGGCGGCTGCGAAAGACGGTCGACGACGGCAATGCCGATGGCAGACAGGATGAAAAGGGCATGGATGATCGCCTGCCACATGATCGCGGCTTCGGTATAGGTCGAGCCCGGCCTGCCGAGCGTGCCCGCCTCAATGAAGGTCCGGAGCAGATGGATCGATGAAATGCCGATGATCGCCATGGCCAGCTTGATCTTGAGAACGCTGGCATTGACGTGACTGAGCCATTCCGGCTGGTCGGGATGGCGGTTCAGTTCCATGCGCGACACGAAGGTTTCGTAACCGCCCACGATCACCATGATCAGCAGGTTGGAGATCATCACCACGTCGATCAGACCCAGCACGATCAACATGGCCTGTTGCTCGGTGACGCTGGGACTCTCGACCACGAGGTGCAGCAGTTCCTTCAGGAACAGGAAGACGTAGACGACCTGCGCCACGATCAGCCCGACATAGAGGGGAAGCTGGAGCCAACGTGAAGCGAAGATGAAGCGCGGGATCGGCCGCAGGCTGCGCGGATCGCGGATGGTCTGGGAATGCGCTTCGGTCGTCATAAGGCGGCTCCTCGCAAGGGTCGGGAGGCGCTTTTGCACCAATCGGGCTGCACGTCGCAACCCGTATGCAATGACGTAATTAAGGCGTCAGCTCGCAGCCACCGGAACGTTTGCGGGCGCCGGTGCAGGCGGGGGCGGCGTCGGCATTCCCTCCGACGCATCGCTCGAGGCCGGCCCAGTGTGAACGACGACGTTGGCGCCGTCCTTCGCGAACTCGAAGCCGAGCGCGGGGAAGGTGCTGAACATCCGCTTCATGGCCTCGCGCTGGATCGCCGCCGGATTGCCCGGCCGGGCCGTGAACTTGAACCGCACGACAATGGCATTGCCGGTGATGTCCGCGACACCCTGCATCTTGAAGGGCGCCAGGATCTGGTCGGCGAGAGCCGGCATTTCCATCATGTCGGCGCCGATCTTCTTCGACGCCTTGCGCAACTTCTCGATGTCCGTGTCGCGGGCAAAGCGCAGGTTGAACTTCGTGGTGATCCAGTCACGGCTGAAGTTCGTGATCTGGCCGAGCTGGCCGAAGGGGATCGTGTGCACCTGGCCGTTCTGATGGCGCAGCTTGATCGAGCGCAGGGTGAAGCCCTCGACCGTGCCCTTCGCCTTGCCGCAGTCGATGTACTCGCCCACCCGGAAGGCATCGTCGGACAGGTAGAAGAGGCCTGAGACGATGTCCTTCACCAGCGTCTGGCTGCCGAACGAGATGGCAATGCCGAACACCGAGGCTCCGGCGATCAGAGGCGTGATGTTGATGCCGAAATCCTGCAGCGCGATCATCACCGCGATGAGGATGATCAGCACGGCCGCAGTGCGCCGCATCAACGGCATCATGGTGCTGAGCCGCGAGGCCGGGCCCGCGGCCGCATCCCCGTCGGCGATTGCCTGGGCGGCATCCTTGGCCTTCGGGCCCATATAGGGCTCGGTCATGTACTTGAAGAGCTCCCACGCCACGAAGGCCACGAACAGCGTGACACCGGCCGTGCGCGAGGAGTTCGTGAGCTGTGCCCATTCGCTGACATTCACCAGACCCAGCACGTTGACCACCCAGCTTTCGGCGATCATCACCGCAACACCGATGAGAACCGCAACCCGGATGCATCGCGCCACGACGTCAGGCAGCTTGGGCGTGTTGCCGGCGGGCGTCTTCCCGGCGAGCTGGGAGTCGAGACGGCGTACGAAGGCCTGCATGAGCGTCTCGAAGACCAGGACGCCGACGACCAGGTTCAGCGTCAGGACCATCGCCGAGCCGACATGCACGGAACCGGACACGGCCCCGTAAATGAGCGTCACGCCCAGCGCGATGAAGAACAGCGGAGCAATGGGGATCCACCTGCGGCCGAGGGCACCGATCACGGGGGCAAGCTCTCGCAGCCCGCCGAACCATTGTTGCGCAGCGACACGCGACCGGTAAGCCAGCCACAGGAACACGGCCAGATAGAGGCCGCCGCCAACGACCTGGAAGGCCGCCAGAGCGTCTGCCGGCGTGCGAATGGCCACCAGCACCTGGCCCAGGATACGCATGAGCACGATGACCAGCATCACCACGGAGATGCGCAGGTACATGGACTTCGCCTGTCGATCATCGACCGCACAGAGGCGCGCCGCGGGCAGCTCGGGCTGCAGGATGACACGGAACAGCAGCACGTAGAGCCGCCAGGAGAAGATGCCCGCCAGCACGGCGGCAGCCAGCTTGTCCTGTCCCGTCGTTCCCGTGAACCAGGCCCCGGTGGCTGCATTGCAGATCAGCCAGACGGCCAGCACGCCCAACCCATCCAGGATGGCCAGCCCCACGAGGTGGGCGATCGACCGCACGCCGTGTTCGGGGCCGGCATTTGCCGCCAGCCGTGCCCTGAACCCGTGAAGCAGGAGTCGTAGAATGGCCTCGGCGGCGACAGCGACCACGCCGACGGCGCAGAGGAGCAGCAGGAAGGTCGAGGCCCCTCGCCCACCGGCTGCTTGCTGGTTGAGAAGGCCCGGAATGCGGCCGAGTTCGGTGCCGAGCGTGGGCAGCGCATTGACCACCTTGACCGTGCCATCGATCAGGGCGGCGAACGGATCGGGTCCTTTCTTCGGCTCGACCCTTACGATCTTGGGTGGCGGCGGCGCCTTGGACTTCGACTTTGATTCGGCGGGTGCCGCGGCCGGCGCGGCAGCGGGGGCCGGTGCATGCGCGCCTTCGGCCTTCAGCTTCTCGGAGACGGAATTGCTGATCGAATCGACCAGGGAGTCGAACTGCTCCTGGGAGAGGCCCGCGGGCGGCGCGGGCGGCGTCTGAGTCTGAGCCTGAGCCGAAACGCACAGCCCCAAGGCAAGCGTCAACGCCAATGCAAGCGTACGAAAAGCGTTCACGTTCCAGATCCTTCCGTAAGCCAGTTGCCCGTACAGGCGCCTTCGCTTCTTATTACACTAAATCTGTATGATTTCGAACGGTGATGTCGGCGCGCACGTCGCGCACCGTGATGCAGCCTTGCCATCGAGCGCGCTCGGTGCCCGCCATCGAGCTCGTCCCCTGGAGGCCAGCCTTCATTGGACTCAGCATGATCCCGTTCCCGTGCCCGGACACGCACATGGAGTTCCTGCTGCTCGGCCTGGCTGGCGCTCTCGTTCACTTCGCCGCGGGTCGGGACCACCGTTGCCGGCTGGTTCCGCCGCTAGCTACCCCAGGTCCATCTCCCGGTAGCCGCCCGCGGCGACCTCGTCGCAGCGGGCGCGATAGGCCGGGGCGCTGCCGCTGTAGCGTGCGATGCGCCGCGTCTGCTTGCCCTCGACATTGGTGTTGACGCCGGTGAACCACGAATTGACGTCGTTGGACAGCAGGCCAACCGACGCTTCCTGGACCGTCTTCATCCACGCCTTCACCCCCTCGGGCCGGGCGTCGATGCGGGTCAGGCCGCGGTCATTCATGAATCGCAGCAGGTCGGTCACCCATTCGACATTGTATTCGATGCTGCGCGGGATGTTGCCCAGCGCCGTGTGCGGCCCGAGCAGCATCAGCATGTTCGGGAACCCTTCGACCGACATGCCGACGAAGGTCTCCGCCCCCTCGGCCCACTTCTCCTTGAGCTTTCCGCCGCCCACGCCCCGGATGTCGATGCGGTCGAAAGCGCCGGTGAGCGCGTCGAAGCCGGTGGCGTAGATGATCATGTCGAATTCGTAGTCGCGCGCGCTGGTCTTGATGCCGGTCGGCGTCACCCGCTCGATCGGCGTCTCGGTGAGATCGACGAGATCGACGTTGGGCTGGTTGTAGACTTCGTAGTAGCGCGTCTCGAGCGGCACGCGGCGAGTGCCGAATCCGTGGTTCTTCGGGATGAGCTTCTCGGCGACCCTGGGATCCTTCACCCGGCTTCGGATCTTGCGGGCGACGAAATCGGAGACCAGCGCGTTGGCTTCCTTGTTGGTCAGGATATCGTTGAAATTGCCGACCCAGATTCCGAACCCAGGCTCGCCATAGAGCTTCTCGAAGAAGGCCTCGCGCTCTTCCGGCGTCACCTCGAAGGTACCGCGCGGATCGGCGGTGTGCAGGAAGCAGGCGAAGGTCTCCTGGCAGCGTCTGAAGATCTCGGGATAGTTGGCACGGATGCGTGCCATCTCGGCGGCGTCGATCTTGCGGTTGTGCAGCGGCGCGCACCAGTTGGGCGTACGCTGGAACACGGTCAGGTGCTTTGCGGTCTTCGCAACTTCCTGGATCGTCTGAACGCCCGTCGCGCCCGTGCCGATCACGGCGATCCTCTTGCCCTCGAAGCTTACCGGTTCGTGCGGCCAGCGCGCCGTGTGGCAGCTTTGTCCCTTGAAGGAGTCGACACCCTCGATACGCGGCATGGTGAAGGCCGAGAGTGGCCCGATGGCCGTGATCAGGAAGCGCGCCGTGTGGTGGCTGCCGTCGTCCAGCGTCACCCGCCAGCTTCGCGTCTCCTCCTGCCAGTGCGCCGCCGTGACCTTGCTGCGGAACTGGATGTCGCGGCGCAGGTCGAACCTGTCGGCGACGTGGTTGAGATAACGCAAGGTCTCGGGTTGGGGCGAGAAATGCTCCGTCCAGTCCCACTCGGCCAGGAGTTCCTTCGAAAACGAATAACCATAGGAATAACTCTCGGAATCGAAGCGCGCGCCCGGATACCGGTTCCAGTACCAGGTACCGCCGACGCCAGTGCCCGCTTCGAAAACCCGGACCTTCAGGCCGAGTTCGCGCAGGCGGTGCAGTTGAAAGAGGCCGGACATACCGGCACCGATGATGATGGCGTCGAAATCTGGGCTGTCTTGAGTGGTCATGCCCGGAGCCTAGCCGCGCGTGTGGCCGATCCGCAACGCATCATCACCGCACAGCGATCGCCCGGGGGGTTGGAGCAACCGGCGTGCCCCGCCCCCGTTGGCCCCAGATCAATTGCAGAGGCAGGAGAAATCCATGATCAAGTCCATCGTTCTTGTTGTCCTGGTCAGCGCCAGCGTCGCCGCTTGCTCCGTTCGCACCGAGCGCGTCGTCGAGGCGCCGGCCGCCACCACGACGCAGCGTACGACCACCGTATCGCAGGATCCCTACGCCCCGGCCGCGACGACGACGACCACGACCTACACGACCCCAGCCCGCTAAGGCGGCGAGACTGAGGCGCGGCCGTCACCGGATACTGGCGAGCCGCGCCTTTACCTTGTCCAAAAAGGCCCCCCGCGAGCGGGCTGTGGAATGATCCATGTCATAGTGCGCCAGCCAGAAGCTCGAGGCACCCTTGGCGCACATCGGCTTCAGGCCGCGCATCATGACCTTGCGCCCCGGATTTCCGGCGAACAGGCGGACCATCCACCATGGCGAGCCATAGGTCGTCACGACGCCGAACAACCTGATGCGTCTCAGGTTCGGCTCGAGATGATTGTCCTTGGCGTCATACAGGAACGCCGTGCCCGGTCCCCAGACACGATCGACATATCCCTTCAGCATGGCCGGCATCGAGAACCACCAGTGCGGATAGCAGAAGACGATGCCGTCCACGCTCCTCAGTATCTCGACATACCCGGCGACCGCGGAATCGTCGTAGCCGTTTCCCATGTAGGTCCGACGTTCGCCCTCGGTCATCGCGGGCTGGAATCCCTCTCGATACAGGTCGGTGGAAACGACCTCGTGGCCGCCCCCGCGCAGCGCGTCGACCGTGGCCCGGAAGAGGGCGCCATTGAAACTGTCTTCGAGCGGATGGCAGTGCACGACCTGTATGCGCATGAAGCCTCCAACGGTCACCCTGCGGCCGCGTTGCGCCAGGAGTGCCTCATGGTATTCGTCCCACAAAAGCGGCTCATCTCATCGTCGAAGCGGTTCTGCTCCGTGCCCTGGCATGGCCTAGCGCCCCGTGCAGGCGCCGGCGTAGTAGCCGTCGGCCTCACAAGACCTGCCGTTCGGCAGCAAGCAGCTGCCGCGCTCCGGCATTGCGCCGGGCGCCGATACGACCGAGTAGCGCCCGCCGGTGATGGCGCAGTAGCGTCCCGCCGGCGTGGCATAGCCCGTCACGCGCAGGCCGTTCTTCGGGCACTCGCCGCGAAACAGCGCCCATTCCTCGCATTGGTAATTATCCGTGAAGGTGCAGACCCCGAACTGGCCGCCATCAGGCCGCCGTTCGATGGTCAGTGTGCCTCCCTGCTGCGTGCAGTTGACCGAGGCCGGGTTCGCGAGCTGCGGCGACGATTGGGTCTGGGCCGCGGCGCCGGCCGCCCAAAAGGCGATAATTACTGAAACGACGATCCGGTCCATGCAGACCTCCTATCGAACACTATACGAACCGGTGCATTGCGTCCGCTGCCGGTCTGGGATCAGACTGCGGATGAATTGGACATGAGCGCGCCTTCGCCCCCTTTGCCCGACGACAGCATCAAGCGCCTGCTGCCCTGGCTGGTCGCCGTGGCGTTCTTCATGCAGTCGCTGGACACGACCATCCTGAACACCGCGGTGCCGGCCATCGCCCGGGCGATGGACGTGACGCCGCTCAATGTGAAGTCGGTGCTGGCGAGCTACACGCTGAGCCTCGCGGTGTTCATTCCGGTGAGCGGCTGGATGGCGGACCGTTTCGGGACGCGGCGCGTCTTCGTGGCGGCGATCGCCGTTTTCTGCGCGGGCTCCCTGCTCTGCGGCCTGTCGACCAGCATCGAGATGCTGGTGGCATGCCGCGTCCTGCAGGGCGCCGGCGGCGCCATGATGATGCCGGTCGGCCGCATGACGCTCGCCCGCACCTACGGCAAGGCCGACCTGGTGAGGGCCATGAGTTTCGTCGCCATTCCCAGCCTGATCGGCCCGATGGTGGGCCCTGTGGCGGGTGGCGCCATCGTCCACTGGCTCCACTGGAGCGTGGTCTTCTTCGTCAACATTCCGGTGGGACTCGTCGGCCTCTACTTCGTCGGCCGCTACCTGCCCGACTATCGCGAGCAGAAGACCCATCCGCTCGACGTGCTGGGACTGGTCCTGTTCGGCGGCGGCATCGCCCTTCTTTCCTATGTCCTCGAGGTGTTCGGCGACAATACCCTCTCGGGCCAGGAGGTCGTCGTCCTTCTGGCGGTTTCGGCGGCGATGCTCGGGGGCTACGGCATCCGCGCCATGCTGACGGAGTTTCCGCTTCTCAATCTCGGCCTGTTCAGGATCCGCACCTTCCGGGCCGCCGTGAACGGTGGCTTCTTCACACGCCTGGGCCTGGGCGGCATCCCGTTCCTGTTTCCCCTGCTCTATCAGATCGGCCTCGGCTTCTCGCCGATCCAGTCAGGTTTGCTGGTTCTGCCGCAGGCCATCGCCTCTATCGGGCTCAAGAGCTTCATGCCGGCCATTCTGGCCCGCTTCGGCTATCGCAACGTACTGGTCTTCAACACCATCGTCGTCGGCCTGCTCATCATGTCCTTTGCCACCGTGGGCGCCGAGACCCCGATCTGGCGCATCGTGCTGCAGGCCTTCGTGCTCGGCCTGTTCACGTCGATGCAGTACACGAGTATGAACACGCTGGTTTATGCTGACGTATCAGGGCCCCAGACCAGCGGCGCCAGCACGATTGCGTCCACAGGCCAGCAGCTCTCCATCAGCTTCGGGGTGGCCGGCGCCTCCCTGATCGCCGCGATGTTCGTCCCGACGGATATGCACTCCCATGCCGGCGCAATGATCTACGGCGTGCAGCGGGCCTTCCTGATCCTGGGGGTCATGACGATCGCCTCATCCGTCGTGTTCATGGAACTCAAAGCCGATGACGGCGGCGACATCAGCAAGCACGACAAGTCCACCGACCATCCTCACGAGCACTAGTTCAAGCGCCAGACCGCGAAGTTCAGAACCGTCGCGAAGGCGATCCAGGCCAGGTACGGCACCAGGAGCAACGCCGCGAGACCGTCGATTCGCCGGAACATGAGCGCCGTCGCGAGCACCAGCAGATCGAGCACGAGGATGACCGCAACGGCCAGCCCGGGATCGCGAAGGCCGAAGAAGGCGATGCTCCAGCCGAGGTTGACCGCGAGCTGCAGCGCGAAGACCGCGAGTGGCCCGCGGGCGCTGTCGCGGTCGGCCGACCGCCAGACCCGCCAGGCGGCGATGCCCATCATCGCGTACAGCGTGGTCCAAACCGGGCCGAACACCCAGTTCGGCGGATTGAATGACGGTTTGTTGAGCGTCGGATACCATTCGGTCACGCTGGAGGCCGTAACGGCACCGCCCAGCCCCCCGATACCGAGGCAGATGCCGACCAGCAGGGCGAGGGCCAACAGATCCCTGCCGGTGCCGAGATCGGATCGTTTCGTACTCATGACAGAAGGCTCGCTCCGACATTGATGGTGAGGGCGAGGATCGCCGTATTGAATACGAAGGAAACGATGCCGTGGACGAGTGTCACCCGCCGCATGGCGGGAGAAACCGTACCGACGTCGCCAGTCTGCGCCGCGCAGCCGATTACGAAGGAATAGTAGACGAAGTCCCAATAGTCGGGCGGACGATCGCCCGGGAATTCGAGGCCGCCCGGCCCGTCATCGTCCGGCCGGTAATAGATGTTGGCGTAGTGCAGGGTGAAGACGAGATGCGTGAACGCCCAGGACAGGGCGACGGTTGCGCCAGTGAGCACGAGCGCGTGCCACAGCGGGCCGTGCGGTGACTTGAGGACCGCGAGTTCGGAGAAGATCGTGGCGAAGCTCGCGCTTGCGCTCACGACGACCACCACGAGAATCACCCAGTCGCCCTCGTCGTAGTAGGCCGCCCGGGCGTAGCAGGTTTCCACGGTTGATCGGGCGATCATGATCAGCGTCATCACGATGTAGGCCAGCGCCGTCAGATCCCAGGACAGCAGGGTCCTGGTGGCGAACCGCATGTCCTGCGGCAGCACGACAAACAGGACGAGACCTGCCGCCAGCGCGATCAGCAGCCGCGTGCGGGCGTGGATGAAGCGGCGCAAGGCGCTGGAGGGGACGGTCGACTCGGTCATGCTGGCTCCATACCGCACTCTGGCATCTCGGCGGCGGACGGCAATCGTTGTAAGCTTTCTGCATGTTCTTTGACGCGATGGACCTGGCCGCCACCTTCGTGTTTGCCATCAGCGGCGCCACGCGCGGTGTACGCAAGCAGCTTGATCTGTTCGGGGTGCTGGTCGTCGCCTGGCTGGCGGGGGTCGCCGGCGGGCTGGCGCGCGACCTGCTGATCGGCGCCGTGCCGCCGGCGGCCATCGTGGACTGGCGCTATCTTGCCGCGACGGCGGCGGCGGGGCTGCTGGGATTCTTCGCATCGGACATCATCGACAGGTTGCGCACCCCCGTCCTCCTCTTCGATGCTGCCGGCCTCTGCCTGTTCGCCGTCACGGGCACCGAGAAGGCCCTTCTCTATGGGCTCAGCCCCCTGATGGCGGCCATGCTGGGCACGGTGACCTGCATCGGCGGCGGGGTGGCGCGCGACCTGCTCACCCTGCAGGTTCCGACGGTCCTGCGGTCCGAACTCTATGCCGTGGCGGCCCTGGCGGGGGCGGGCACGATCTCTCTCGGATTCTGGGCCGGCTGGCCCACGCTCCCGACCGCTCTGGCGGGCGCCGGCATCTGCCTGTTCCTCCGATTGATGTCGATATACCGGGGATGGCGACTGCCCGTGGCGGCCACCCGACATAAGTTTAATCCGGAAACTGACTAATTTTCCGCCTTGGTGTTGCCGGATTGCTTGTCCTGCCCTTGCCGGTACGGTGCGTGGAGGCTAAACACACGGCCGTCATTTTGTCGCAAGCGGCGTGGGGGAAAAGAGCAGCATGGCGACGAAGAAGAAGGCCAAATCGACTGAAACTGCGCCTGCAAGCAAGGCTGCCAAGAAGTTGACGCCAAAAGCGAATTCGGACCGCGCGAGCGGCACCCCGGAAGCGCGGGACACCGCCCGTCTCCTGCTGGAGATCGAGGCCATCCACTGCCGCCCCGACAACCCGTACATCTTCACCTCGGGCCGGGCGAGCCCGGTCTACATCGACTGCCGCAAGATCATTTCGTTCCCTGAGGCCCGGGCCAAGATCATGGCCCACGCCCACAAGATGATCGAGAAGACCATCGGCTGGAACAAGATCGACGTGGTGGCCGGCGGCGAGACGGCGGGCATCCCGTTCGCGGCCTTCCTGGCGGCACTCTCCAAGAAGCCGATGATCTATGTCCGCAAGCAGCCCAAGGGTTTCGGTCGCATGGCGCAGATCGAGGGTGAGCTGAAGCCCGGCAAGCGTGTGCTGCTGGTTGAGGACCTCGCGACCGATGGCGGCAGCAAGCTGGTGTTCATCGAGGCGCTGAAGAAGGCCGAGGCCAAGGTCACTGACTGCTTCGTGGTGTTCCATTACGGCATCTTCCCGCAGAGCATCGAGATGCTGGCCGCGGCCGGCGTGAAGCTGCATGCGCTGGCGACCTGGTGGGATGCGCTGGAAGCGGCTGAAAAGCACAAGTACTTCGACGACATGGGCCTGACCGAGACGCGCGCCTTCCTCGAGGCGCCGGAGAAGTGGTCGGCCAGCCATGGTGGACGCCCGCCGTCGCGTACGCTGGGCCGCTAGCCGGCTCTTTGCTACGGTGCGGCGGACATGATCCGCCGCCTCCTCTCGACCCTCCTCGCGCTCGGCGCCCTCGCCCCTCCCGCCTCCCTCAAGGCGCAGGTGAAGGACGAGCTGGTCGTCGCCATGACGCAGATGCCGGGTACCTGGAACCCGATCATCAGCTCCATGTTGGCCAAGTCGCTGATCGCCAACATGACGGCGCGGCCGGTCACGGCCTACGACGCCGACTGGAAGCTGGTCTGTCTCGTCTGTACCGAGTTGCCCACCATCGAGAACGGCAAGGCGCGGGTGATCGATCTTGCCGATGGCAAGAAAGGCATGGAAATCGACGTCGAGCTGCGTGACATGCGCTGGGGCGACGGCACGCCGGTCACCGCCAGGGACGTGGAATTCACCCTGGAGGTCGGCAAGCATCCGCTGTCGGGTGTCGCCTCTTCAGACGGTTACAAGAGGATCATCAAGCTCGACGTGAAGGACGATCGTCGCTTCACCATGACGATCGACCGCGTCACCTTCGACTACAATAGCATCGGCCTGCAGCTCCTGCCGGCTCATATCGAGAAGCCGATCTTCGACGCCAATCCGGCCGAGTATCGCAACAAGACCGCCTACGACACGCAATCGACCAATCCCGGCCTCGGCTTCGGACCGTTCCGGCTCACCGAGATCGTGCCCGGCAGCCGCGTCGTGCTGGAGCAGAACCCGACCTGGACGGGCGAGAAGCCGCATTTCAAGCGCATCACGGTGCGCATCATCGAGAACACCGCGGCGCTGGAAGCCAACCTGCTGTCCGGCAGCGTCGATTATGTGCTGGGCGAACTCGGCCTGTCGCTCGACCAGGCCATCGCCTTCGAGAAGCGCCACAAGGACAAGTATAATGTCATCTACAAGCCGGCGCTGATCTGGGAACACATAGACGTCAACCTGGACAACAAGCTCCTGGCCGACCGGCGGGTGCGGCAGGCGATGTTGCTGGCCATCGACCGCAAGGCCATCTCGGAGAAGCTGTTCGAGGGCAAGCAGCCGATCGCCCATGGCGGCATCAGCGAGCTCGACCCGATGTTCAGCCCGGCGGCTCGCCAGTACGCCTACGACGCGGCGGCCGCCCGCAAGCTGCTGGACGAGGCGGGTTTCTCGACGCTCCGGAACAACGTGCGGCAGAACGCGGCCGGCGAGAAACTGTCGATCGAGCTGGGCACCACTGCCGGCAATCGGGTGCGCGAGCTGGTGGCGCAGGTGATCCAGAGCCAGCTTCGCCAGGTCGGCATCGAGGTCCGCCTCAAGGCCGAGCCGCCGCGCATCTTCTTCGACGCGATGGGCAAGCGGACCTACAGCGGCCTGGGCATGTACGCCTGGGTGCAGCGGCCCGAGGGCGTGCCTCGCTCCTCGCTTCATTCCAAGGAGATCCCGTCGGCCGCCAACGGCTGGAGCGGCCAGAACTATCCGGGCTACGCCAATCCCGAGATGGACAAGGCGCTCGACGCCGCCGAGCGCGAACTTGACGCCGTCAAGAGACGCGCCCTGTTTGCCGAGATCCAGAAACTGGCAGCCGACGACCTGCCCTCCCTGCCGCTGTTCTTCCGCGTCGATCCCTTCGTGATCCCCAAGCCGCTCAAGGGCGTGACGCCGACCGGCACGCTGAACAGCTCGACCCTGTGGGTGGAGCGGTGGCGCTGGGAGATCCAGTGAGCCGCTACTTCGTCGCGCGCGCCGTCCAGACCACCCTGACGCTCCTGGTGATGAGCTTGGTCGTCTACCTGTTGATCGGCCTGATGCCGGGCGATCCGATCGACATGATGATCTCGGGCGACCCGACCATGACCAGTCAGGACGCCGCCCGCCTGCGGGCGGCCTACGGCCTCGACAAGCCGCTGTTCGAGCGATACCTCGCCTGGCTCGCTCAGGCCCTGCAGGGCAACTTCGGCTACTCGCGCTCCTTCGGCCAGCCGGTCCTGACTGTCCTGTGGCCCCGACTGCTGAACACGCTGCTCCTTGCCGGCGTCGCTTTCGTCATCTCGGTGGCGATCGCCCTGCCACTCGGCATGTGGGCGGCCGCCCATCCGCGCAGCCGGGCCGACTACCTGATCAACCTCCTGTGCTTCGGCGGCATCTCAGCCCCGCCCTTCTGGCTGGCGCTGCTGCTGATTACGCTGTTCGCCGTGAAGCTGGGCTGGTTACCGGCCGGCGGCATGGCCGACATCCGGCCCGGGACATCCTGGTCAGCCGCGACGGTCGACCAGCTTCGGCATCTGGCCCTACCCGTGCTGACGCTGACCCTCGTCCAGCTCGGGGGCTACACCCGCTTCATGCGCGGCGCCATGATCGAGGCGCTGCGACAGGACTATGTGCGGACGGCCCGCGCCAAGGGCGCCTCGGAGCGCATCGTCCTGTGGCGCCATGCCTTCGCCAATGCGCTGTCCCCGGTCCTGACGATCCTCGCCCTCTCCTTCGGTGGCCTGGTCTCCGGGGCGCTGATCACCGAGACGATGTTCGCCTGGCCTGGCATGGGCAAGGCGATCTACCAGGCCATTCTCGAGAACGACTACAATCTGGCGCTCGTGGGCCTGCTGGTTGCCACTGCCGCCACCATCGCCGGCAACCTGCTGGCCGACCTCGCCTATGCCTGGGTCGACCCGCGCGTTTCCCTGGCGGACGTAGCCCCGTGACGGCGGTCGCCCTCCGGCCCGCCGCGTGGCGCCGCATGCTCCGTCACAGGCTGGCCTGGATCTCGCTGGCGTTCCTCTCTGTCATGTTCGTGTTGGCGCTTGCCGCACCGTTGATCGCCGAACTGCGCGGCGTCGATCCTACTGAGACCGACCTGTTCCGCCGCTTCGAGGGGCCCACGGCGCAGCACTGGCTGGGGACGGACGATCTCGGCCGCGATCTCTTCCAGCGCCTGCTCGACGGCGGCCGGGTCTCGCTGCTGGTCGGCATTTCGGGGGCGGTCCTGTCGGCGATCCTTGGCGCTTTCGTCGGCGTCGTTGCGGGCTATCTCGGCGGGCGCTTCGATGCCTTCCTGATGCGCCTCACCGACGGTGTGATCTCGCTACCGCTGCTGCCGCTGCTGATCGTGCTGGCGGCGGTCGATCCACGGAAGCTCGGCATCCCGGCCGAGATCGCCCAGTCGGAGATGTTCTCGCTCTACCGCATCGTGGTGATCGTGGCGCTGACCGGCTGGACGACGGTCGCGCGGCTGGTGCGGGCCGAGACCCTGTCGCTCAAGGCGCGGGATTTCACGCGCGCCGCCGTGGCCCTCGGCGCCCGGCCGCAACGCATCATGTTCCGCCACATCCTGCCCAACACCGCCGGCACGTTGGTTGTGGCGACCACCATGTCGGTCGGCACGCTGATCCTGTTCGAATCAACCTTGTCGTTCCTCGGCCTCGGCATCCAGCCGCCGGCCGCGAGCTGGGGCAACATGCTGACCGGCGCCCAGGAACTGCTGCAGGAGGCTCCCGTGCTGGCCCTGTGGCCGGGCCTGCTGATCTTCCTGACCGTGATCGCCTTCAATTTCCTGGGTGATGGACTGCAGGATGCCCTCGATCCAAGAAGCGAGAGACGCTGATGACCGACGCAACGTTGAAGTCCACCGAATTCACCGCGATGAGCCGGCTCACGCCGGACATCGACCTCAACGCCGAGGGCAAGGCCACAGGCTTCGTGCGCGTGCCGCACTCTGTCCACCGTTCGGCCTATGGCTGGATCCCGATCCCCATCGTGCGCATCAAGAATGGCGAAGGCCCCAACGTGCTGATGCAGGCCGGCAACCATGGCGATGAGTGGGAAGGCCAGATCGGGCTGGGCAACCTGATCCGCGCGATCGAGCCCGGGGACATCAAAGGCCGGCTGGTGATCCTGCCCTCGGCCAACTTCCCGGCCGCGATGGAGGGCCGCCGCACCTCTCCCATCGACGAGGGCAACCTCAACCGCTCCTTCCCCGGCGACGCCGAGGGCACGATCACCCAGCAGATCGCGTACTGGATCGAGCACGCGCTGCTGCCGGGCTTCGACTATGCCTTTGACTTCCATTCCGGCGGGAGCTCGCTGACCTACATCCCGAGTGCGCTGGCGCCGCGCCATCAGGATGCCGCGCGCATGGAGAAGGTCATGGGCCTGCTGAAGGCCTTCGGCGCGCCGGTCAGCTACATTTCCGCCGCGCCGCAGGGCGGCGGCCGGACCTTCACCTCGGCCTCCTATCGTCAGGGCGTAGTCGGCATGGGCACCGAGTTGGGCGGCGGCGGACTGGTGACCCCCGGCTCGCTCAAGGTGGCCGAGGACGGCATGCGCCGCGTGCTGGCCCATGTCGGCCTGCTGCAAGGTCCGGTGCCCGCGCCGACAAAAACCCGCTTCACCGAGATCGGCGGCGACGACTACTACGTCTACGCCACGGACGGCGGCCTGTTCGAGCCGCTGGTCGAACTGGGCGACGAGGTGAAGGCCGACCAGCCGGCCGGTCGCATTCACTTCCATCACACGCCGTGGCGCGAGCCGGAAGTCGTACGCTTCAAGCGCGCCGGCCTCGTCCTCTGCAAGCGAGTCCCCGCCCGCTGCGAACGCGGCGATTGCCTGTTCCATCTCGCGACGGATCTAGTCGTTTAGCCTTCAATGGAGCGCGCCACTCCAGTGGTGCTCATGAATCTGACGCGCCACTGGAGTGGCGCGCTCCATGGCTACGCCGTGCGACAGCTCTTGCAGGAGAGCTTCGGCGCCGTCTTCCGCCCGTCCTTGCGTGGGCGGGCCTCGGCGTGGCCGCAGACGTTGCAGCCGTCGATCTCGAAGTCGATCCAGTGGGTGGGATCGCCACAGGCCTCGCAAGGCAGGCCGCGGCGCGACTGGATGGGACCGAAACCCGGTGCATGGCATTTCGGGCAGAGGCACTGCAGTCGCCTGGCGAGCTTCCAGCCGGCCGCGCGCAGCACCTTCATGCGGGTCGGATTGCGGTGTGCGCGCATATCCGAATAGAGGACCGCCAGCCCCTCCGTCGAGCGCTCGGCCTCACGGTCCATGGTCGCGATCACCTCTTCCTCGGTGGCGAGGCCCTTCACCGGATGGTCCATGTCACTGCTGCAGGCGACGAACACACCGTAGCGCGGGAAGCCCATCGCGCGCAGTACGGCAAGCCGGTTGGGATCGCCGGCGCGGAAGCGCGACAGGCGCCAGCTCGTATGATGGGTCGGGAAGGTGTCGATCAGCCGGATGCCCCGCTTGCGGTCGATGAAGGCCAGGATCTCGACGCCGCTCGAGACCAGCGGCACCCGGTCGATCGGTCCATAGCTGCCCTCGCTCGCGACCGCGCAATCGACGTCCATCGTCCGGAAGGCCAGCTCGGCCTTGAGCAGCGAGGTCTCGACCAGGGCATCCGGGCGCGGCACCTCGCCGGAGAAGGTGCCGAGCGTGTCGGTGTCCAGTTCAGGCACGGCGACGACGTCCGCGCCGAGCACGCGCCGGAAGGCGGGCCCGAGCGCCCGCTCCTTCTCGTGCATCGTCGCCAGCCCGATGCGGGCATTGGCATAAGGGTGCAGACCTGACACGACCGCGCCGCAGGCTGGAGTTTCGCGTTACTCCGCGGCCTGGGGCATCGCCTCGCGCGCGAGCTGCTGCTCGACCAGCGTCGCCCAGTAGGATGCGCCGAGCGGCAGGATCTCGTCGTTGAAGTCGTAGCCCGGGTTGTGGACCATGCAGCTTCCCGCGCCGTCGCCATTGCCGATCCAGATGTAGCAGCCGGGCCTGGCGAGCAGCATCCAGGCAAAGTCTTCGCTGCCCATGGCGGGCGTGGGGTTGCGGTTGACGTTCTCCAGCCCGACCAGCGAAGCGGCGGCGTGTGCCGCGAACTCGGTTTCCTGCGTGCTGTTCACGGTGGCGGGATAGCGCTTCTCGTACCGCCACTTCACCACCTCGGCGCCGAAGCCTGCGGCGACGTTGCGCGAGATCTTTTCGATGTTCTTCTCGATGAGGTCCTGCACCGGCTTCTTGAAGGTACGCACGGTGCCGCGCAGCACGCATTCCTGCGGGATCACGTTCCAGGCGTCGCCGGCATGGATCTGCGTCGTCGACACGACCGCGGTGTCCATCGGATCGACATTGCGCGCCACGATCGACTGCAGCGCCGTCACGATGTGCGCGCCAACGACGACCGGATCGATCGTGTGCTGCGGCATCGCGCCATGTCCGCCGACGCCCTTCAGCACGACCTCGAAAATGTCGTAGGCAGCCATCATCGGGCCGGGACGGACGGCGAATTTGCCGACCGGAACGCCCGGAATATTGTGCATTCCGTAGACGCCCTCGACCGGAAATTTCTCGAAGAGTCCCTCCTCGACCATCACACGCCCGCCGCCCTCGTTCTCCTCGGCCGGCTGGAAGATGAAGTAGACGGTGCCGTCGAAGTTCTTCGTCTCGGCGAGATACTTGGCAGCGCCCAGCAGCATCACCGTGTGGCCGTCATGGCCGCAAGCGTGCATCTTGCCGGGGATCGTCGACTTGTGATCGAACTGGTTGGTCTCGTGGACGTCGAGCGCATCCATGTCGGCGCGCAGGCCGATCGCGCGGTTGGACGTGCCGGAGCGCAGCACGCCCACGACGCCGGTCTTGGCAAGCCCGCGATGGACCTCGATCCCGAAGCTCTTCAGCTTCTCGGCGACCACGTCGGCCGTCCGCACTTCCTCGAAGGCCGTCTCCGGGTGGCTGTGAATGTCATGACGCCACGCGGTCATGTCCCTGTGGAACGAGGCAATGCGGTTGATGACCGGCATCCTGAAATCTCCGTTGAAATTGTTGCGCCGGATCGTAAGCGAGCCCCGGCATAGATCAAGCGCACTCGGTGGCGGCCGACGCACATCAGGCCTGACGCAGCGTGGTCCCGCCGGCAGCGTCAGGCCCGGCAGCGTCAGGCGCTGACCGCGTAGGTCCGGTCCTCGATCGGCAGGCGGCCCTCCTCGATCGCGTGGCAGGCCACGGTGCCGCCCTCGATTGGCAGCGCCTTGGGGCGCTCGGCCTTGCAGCGGTCGTTGGCGAAGGGACAGCGCGGGTGGAAGGTGCAGCCCGAGGGCGGATTGATCGGGCTCGGCACTTCGCCGCCGACCGGGCTGCGCTGGCGGCCCGTCATCTCGAGGTCGGGGATCGTGTCGAGCAGCATCCGCGTGTAGGGGTGCTTGGGCCGCCGGAACAGCGTGTCGGTCGGCGCCACCTCGACCAGGCGGCCGAGGTACATCACGCCCACCCTCGTGGAGATGTGATAGACGACCGCCAGATTGTGGCTGATGAACAGGTAGGTGAGCTGCAGGCGGCGCTGCAGATCGACCATCAGGTTCAGGATCTGCGCCTGCACCGAAACGTCGAGCGCCGAGGTCGGCTCGTCGCACACCAGGAATTCCGGTTCGCTGGCGAGCGCGCGCGCGATCGAGATGCGCTGGCGCTGTCCGCCCGAGAATTCATGCGGATACTTGCGGCCATCGGCCGGGTTCAGCTTCACCTGGCGCAGCAGGGCCGCGACACGGGCTTCGAGATCGGCCTTGCCGGTGGAGAGGCCGAAGGCGCGGATCGGCTCGGCGATGATGTCGAACACGCGCCAGCGCGGATTGAGGCTGGCAAACGGATCCTGGAAGATCATCTGCATGCGGCGCCGCAGCGCGGCCATGTCGGAACGGCTGTGACGGCCCGCCATGTCGTTGCCATCGAATTCAATGCGGCCGGCCGTCGGCGGATAGAGCCCGACGACGAGGCGCGCGACCGTCGACTTGCCGCAGCCCGACTCGCCCACCAGCGAAAAGGTTTCGCCCTTGGCGATCTCGATGTCGATGCCGTCGACCGCCTGCACGACCTGGCGCGGCCGGCCTTCCAGCTTGCGCACCAGCCAGGGTGCGGAGACATCGAAGTGACGCTTCAGCCCTTGGATGCGGACAAAATCGGCGCCGCCGTCAGGCATCGACCGTCTCCTTGAGGATGGGGGCGCCGACGCCACCGCTATCGTGCAGCCAGCAGGCCGCCCGTGTGGCGCCGGCCGGCATCAGGTCCGGCCGCTCGACCAGGCAGCGCTGCCCCTTGAGCGTGCAGCGCGGATTGAAGGCGCAGCCTCGGGGGATCTCGGTGAGACGCGGCATGGCGCCGTCGATCTGGGTCAGCCGATCGGTGCGCACGCCGAGGCTCGGGATCGAGCCCATCAGGCCCTTCGTGTAGGGATGCTTGGCGTGCTTAACGACCTCGCGCACCGGGCCGATCTCCGCCACCCGGCCGGCATACATGACGGCGACCCTGTCAGCCGTCTCGGCGATCACGCCCATGTCGTGCGTCACCAGCATCACCGCCGTGCCATGTTCGCGGCACAGCCGCTTCAGGAGCGCGATGATCTGCGCCTGGATCGAGACGTCGAGGGCGGTCGTGGGCTCGTCCGCCACGATGAGCCGCGGGTCCGCGCACAAGGCCAGCGCGATCACGACCCTCTGGCGCATGCCGCCGGAGAACTGGTGCGGATAGTGGTCGATGCGCATCTCGGCGCCGGGAATGCCCACTTCCTTCAGCAGTTCGATGGCGCGAGCGCGCGCCTGGGCCGCCGAGAGCGGCTTGTGTGTCTGGATCGTCTCCACGAGCTGGTGGCCCACCGAATAGAGCGGATTGAGGCTGGTCAGCGGGTCCTGGAAGATCGCACCGATCTGCGCGCCGCGGATCCGGCGCATCTGCTCATAGGGCAGGTTGTCGATGCGCCGCCCTTCCAGCCGGATCTCACCGCCGGCCACGCGGCCCGGCGGCTCCAGCAGGCCGATGATGGCGTTGCCGGTCAGCGACTTGCCGGCGCCGGACTCGCCCACCACGCCCAGCACCTCGCCGGGCGCGATGTCGAAGGACACATCGTCGACGGCGAGCAAGGTGCCCCTGCGCGTCGGAAACTCGACCCGCAGGTTGCGGACTTCGAGAAGAGGCTGGTTGTTCGATGCGGCGGCCATCCTGCGTGCCCCCTATCGCAGCTTCGGATTGAGGGCGTCGCGCAGCCAGTCGCCCAGCAGGTTGACCGCCAGGACCAGCGCCGCGAGCGTGGCCGCGGGAAAGACGGTGATCCACCAGTCACCCGATTGCAGCACATCGTTGCCCAGTCGGATCAGGGTTCCAAGCGAGGGCTCCGTGGACGGCAGGCCGACGCCCAGGAACGACAGCGTCGCCTCAGTGATGATGGCGAGGCCGAGGTTGATGGTGGCGATCACGAGCACCGGTCCAGTTACGTTGGGCAAGACATGACGCACCATGATCAGGAGCGGCGAGAGGCCGATGACCCGCGCCGCCTGGACGTATTCCTTGTTCTTCTCGACCATCACGGACCCGCGCACCGTGCGCGCATACTGGACCCAGAAGCTGAGGCCGATGGCGCCGACGATGACGAACACGGCAATCTCGTCGTGGCGCTGTACCGAGATCACGCTGCGCACGATGCCGTCGATCAGCAGCGCCACCAGGATTGCCGGGAAGGTGAGCTGCACGTCGGCGATGCGCATGATGAGTGCGTCGACCGCGCCGCCGAAATAGCCGCTCAGCAGGCCGAGCGCGATGCCGATCGTCATGGCGACGACCACCGAGGCGAAGCCGACGATCAACGAGAGCCGCGTGCCGTACATGATCGAGGACAGGATGTCCCTGCCCTGATCGTCGGTCCCGAGCGGGAAGGCCCAGTCGCCATCCGGCGACAGCAGCACCGGGGGCTTCAGCCCATCGCTGAGGCTGAGCGTCGCCGGGTCGAACGGCGTGTGCGGTGCCAGCACCGGCGAGAGAAAGGCGATCAATACGATCAGGATCGTTCCGATGGCGGCGACGACGGTGAGCGACGAAGACTTGAAGCTCCACCAGATGTCGCTGTCAGTCACCGTGTGCAGCCAGCCCGGCTGAGAGGTCGAGCGGTCGCTCATCTCAATGCCCCGCCACGCGCGCCGCGCCGCCCTGGCTGCGCAGGCGCGGATCGACGACGAAATAGAGAAGATCGACCGTGAGGTTGATCAGCACGAACAGGAGGCCGATCAGCATCAGGTACGCCGCCATCACGGGAATGTCGGAGAACTGCACCGACTGGATGAAGAGCTGGCCGACACCCGGCCAGGCGAACACCGTCTCGGTGACGATCGCGAAGGCGATCAGGGCGCCGAGCTGCAGGCCGGTCACGGTGATCACCGGCACAAGCGTGTTCTTGAGCGCATGACCAAAGTTGATGGCGCGGTTGGTGAGCCCCCTCGCCCGCGCGAACTTGATGTAGTCCGTGCGCATGACCTCCAGCATCTCCGAGCGCACCAGCCGCATCAGCAGCGTGAGCTGGAACAGGCCGAGCGTGATCGACGGCAGGATCAGCGCCTGCAGGCCCTTGATCGTCAGGAAGTTGGTGGGCCACCAGCCGAACAGCATGACCGTCTCGCCGCGCCCGAAGGACGGCAACCAGTGCAGCCACACTGCGAAGACGAGGATCAGCAGGATGCCGATCACGAACGTCGGCAGCGAGATGCCTATGAGCGAGACGGCCTGCATCAGCCGGCTCGACCAATGCTTCGGATAGAGGCCGGTATAGACGCCCATGGGCACGCCCACGAACAACGCGAAGACCGCCGCACAAAAGGAAAGCTCCAGGGTGGCCGGCAGGCGCTCGACGATCATCCGGCCCACCGGCTCGGACGTGCGGTAGCTCAAGCCGAACTTGCCCTGCGCCGCATTGCCGATGAAGCGCAGGAACTGGATCGGCGGCGAGTCGTTCAGGCCCAGCCGCTCGCGCAGCGCCTCGCGCTCACTGGCCGGCGTGTCCTGACCGACCATCGAATTGATCGGGTCGCCGACGTAGCGAAAGAGTGAAAAAGCCACCAGACCGACCGTCAGCAGGACGGCGATCGATTGAAGAAGTCGTCGGAGGATGAAGGCGAGCATGTGCTGTTCTTGGCCTGGCGCAGCCCTAGCAGGATTGACGCCAGAACGGAACCGGCCCCGGCCGCAGGGTGCCTGCGCCGGGGCCGATCGTCGGTTGCCGAAGCTACTTCAGGTTGACGAAGCGCAGCGGGAAGCTGTTGTCGGCCGGCTGGACCAGGTCGACGTTCTTGCGGGTCGCCCAGACCAGCGCTTGCTGATGCAGCGGGATGTAGGCGAAATCGTCGACATAGATCTTGGTCGCCTCGGCGATCATGGCGTCACGCTTGGCCTTGTCCGTTTCTACCTCGACCTTGTTCGACAGCTCGTCGAACTTCTTGTTCGAGTAGCCGCCGGCGTTATAGAGGCCCTTCTTAGCCTTCACGTCCGGCGTCTGGATGATCTGCTCGAAGACGTTGTGCACATCGTAGGTCGTCGCCGGCGACCAGCCCAGCATGTAGAAGCTGGTGTTGCTCGGCTTGCCGTCCGCCGTGCTGCGCAGGATCTTGGCGAAGTAGAGATTGCGCGTCTGGGCTCGCAAATTCACCTTCACGCCGATCTTGGCGAGCATCGCCACGACGGCCTGGCAGATCTTCTCGTCGTTGACGTAGCGATCATTGGGGCAGTCCATGCCCGTCTCGAAGCCGTTGGGATAGCCGGCATCGGCCAACATCTTCTTGGCCTCTTCCGGCTTCAGCAGCGCCGGGCGCTTGTCGAGCGCCTTGGTGTAGCCATTGATGCCCGGTGCGACCATCAGGTTGGTCGGGAAGGACTGGCCGCGCATCACGGTGCGCTTGATGGCGTCGACGTCGATCGAGCGGTGCATCGCCTCGCGGACGCGCTTGTCCTTGAAGGGGTTCTTGCCCTTGACGTTGGACTCGACCAGCTCGTCGCGCTCCTGGTCGAAGCCCAGGAACACGACGCGCGTCTCCGGCCCTTCCAGGACCTTGATGTTGGCGTCCTTCTTGAGGTTGTCGGTGTCGGCCGGCGGGACCTCGTAGGTCATGTCGATGTCGCCCGCCTTGAGCGCGGCGATACGGGTCGCGGCGTTCGCAACCGGCGTGAACACCACCTCGGTGAGGTTATGGACCGGCTTGTCCCACCAGGTCGGATTCGGGACGAGGACCGTCTTCTCGCCGGCGCGGCGCTCCTTCAGCATGAAGGGGCCGGTGCCCATGGCGTTGCGGGTCGCGAAGTTCTCTTCGTTCTTGATCATGTCCGCGGGCTGCACGGCATTGTTCTTCTCGGCCCAGGCCTTCGACATGATCGAGATCGACGCCCACTTGTCGGCGAGCAGCGGATCGGGAACGCTGGTCGTGACCTCGACGCGATGGTCGTTGATCTTCTTGATCTCCTTCATCGAGGAGAAGTTGCCATTGACGTTCGAGCCCGGGCCGTTGGCGCGGTTGATCGAGAAGATGACGTCGTCCGCGGTGAACGGCGTGCCGTCGCTGAACTTCACGCCTTCGCGGAGGTCGAAGAACCAGGTGGTCGGGCTGGTCTGGCCCCACTTGGTGGCCAGCGCCGGCTCGAGCTTCAGGTCCTTGTCGCGGCGGACCAGCGGGTCGTAGATGTTGGCCGTGAAGGTGAGGAGGAACGTCTCCTGGCGGGCATAGGGGTCCATCGAGCTGACGTCGCCCGAGTTGGCCCACTTGAACGTCTTGGCGTCGGCCGACGCAACGAAGCCGAAACCGGCGCAGGCGAGCGCCGCCAGCGCCACTGAATGCCGCAGTTTGAAGTGCATGAATTAACCCCTTCGATGATCCCCGTTCGTCTGCACGAGGGGGCCTCCCCGGCCGCCGTCCCCGTGTCAGCGATATTTCAGTCAAATTGCACCCCGGCCCTGAGGCCGTCAATTGCACAAAAAATTTGCATGGTCAGATACAGTGTACTTCGGCCTCGGGCGGGCTATCGTGCGCGCCATCACAGTCCAGGGGTACCGGCATGAATGACGTTTCTCGCAGCTTCCGCGGCAATTCCAATGCCTCGCGGGACATCGCGCACCATCTCCACCCGTACACCAACTTCAAGAAGCACGAGCAGACCGGTCCCCTGACCATCGTGCGCGGCCGCGGCGTCTACGTCATGGACGATGACGGCAAGGAGTACATCGAGGGCATGGCCGGCCTCTGGTCGGCGGCCTTGGGCTTCAGCAACGAGCGGCTGGCAACGGTCGCCTACGAGCAGATGAAGCAGCTGCCCTTCTATCACGCCTTCAACCAGCGCAGCCACGAGCCCGCGATCAACCTCGCGGAGAAGCTGAAGTCGATGGCGCCCGTCGAGATGTCGAAGGTGTTCTTCGCCAACTCCGGCTCCGAGGCCAACGACACCGTCGTGAAGATGGTGTGGTACATGAACAATGCGCTGGGCCGCCCGCAGAAGAAGAAGATCGTCTCACGCACCAAGGGCTACCATGGCGTCACTGTTGCTTCCGCGAGCCTCACCGGCCTGCCGGCCAACCACCGTTCGTTCGACCTGCCGATCCAGGGCGTGCTGCACACGACCTGCCCACACTTCTATCGCTTCGGCGTCGAGGGCGAGACCGAGGAGCAGTTCGCCACGCGCTGCGCCGAGGAACTCGAGGCGCTGATCATCAAGGAAGGCGGCGCCGACCAGGTGGCCGCGATGATCTGCGAACCGGTGATGGGCGCCGGCGGCGTCATCGTTCCGCCCAAGGGCTACTACGAGAAGATCCAGGCGGTCTGCACCAAGTACGACATGCTGTTCGTCGCCGACGAGGTGATCTGCGGCTTCGGGCGTACCGGCAATGTCTGGGGCAGCCAGACGATGAACATCAAGCCGGACATCCTGACCTGCGCCAAGGCGCTGTCGGCATCGTTCCTGCCGATCTCGGCAGTGATGGTGAGCGAGAAGGTGTACCAGGCGCTGATGAGCGAGAGCGACAAGATCGGCACCTGGGGCCACGGCTTCACCTACTCCGGCCATCCGGTTGCCGCCGCGGTCGCGCTCGAGGCACAGAAGATCTACGACGAGACCGACCTGTTCGGCCATGCCAAGCGCATGACCCCGGCCTTCACCAAGCACATCCAGTCGTTCGCCGACCATCCGCTGGTCGGTGAGGCGATGAGCGTCGGCATGATGGGCGCGCTCGAGATCGTTGCCGACAAGAAGACGAAGACGCCGTTCGACCTCGTCGCGGTCGGCGCCGGCCTGCGCGTCTACAACCACGCCGTGGCGCGCGGCCTGTTCATCCGCAACATGGGCGACCGCGTCGCGATCTGCCCGCCGCTGGTCATCAACGAGAGCGAGCTCGCCGACCTGTTCGGCCGCCTGCGCCAGGCGTTCGACGCCGCCCTGGCGGACCTCAAGTCGGAAGGCCTGTTCAAGGGCTGACCATGAGCGCCGGTTCCGAGGGCGGCGGCGCGACGGCCGTTCGCACGCCGCCCTTCGGGACGGGCCAGCGCATCCGCACCCGCGCGATCTGGGCGGTGTCCCTGTTCACCGCCGCGATCCCACCGGCCGTCGTGGGCTTCGGCATCTCGACGGCCACCGACGACCAGGTGAATGTCGCACTGCCCCTCGCCCTCCTGTTCTGGGTGCTGGGTTTCTTGTTTGCCCTGTGGGCCGCCGTACCGACGCTGCGGCACTGGGACGGGCTGCCGGCGCAGACGCGCTGGCTGGGCGCCCTCCCGCTTCTCTCGGTATCGCTTTTCCTCAGCCTCGCCCTCCTCGTTCCGCTGCTGCGCTAGGTCACTGCGAACCGTTCTCGTTTGACACACGTCAACGCGACCAATTGTGGCTGCGGGCAAAAGCGCCTTGCGCCTAGAATGAGTGCGCGGGAGACACCAGCCCATGGACTACGAAGCTTTCTTCAACGGCCATCTGGGCCGCCTTCGTGACGAAGGGCGATATCGCGTCTTCGCCGAACTGGAGCGCATCGTCGGCGCCTTTCCCCGCGCCCGCCTCCATCGCGAAGGTGAATCCCCACGCGACGTCACGGTCTGGTGCAGCAACGACTATCTTGCCATGGGCCAGCATCCCGCCGTCGTCGAGGCCATGCAGGCCGCCATCGGCGCGCAGGGCTCGGGCGCCGGCGGCACGCGCAATATCTCCGGCACCAACACGCTCCACGCCGCGCTGGAGTGCGAGCTTGCCGCGTTGCACGGCAAGGAAGCCGCCCTCGTCTTCACCTCGGGCTACGTCGCCAACGAGACCACCTTGCAGACGCTCGGCGCCATGCTGCCGGGCTGCGAGCTCTATTCCGACGCCTTCAATCATGCCTCGATGATCGCGGGCATCCGCCACTCCGGCGCCACCCGCCGCATCTTCCGGCACAACGATCCGCGGCATCTCGAGGAACTTCTCGCCGCCGCCGATCCCGAGACGCCGAAGATCGTGGCCTTCGAATCGGTCTATTCGATGGACGGCGACGTCTCGCCGATCGGCGAGATCTGCGACATCGCCCATCGCTTCGGCGCCCTCACCTATCTCGACGAGGTCCACGCCGTCGGCATGTACGGGCCGCGTGGCGCCGGCGTCGCCGAACGCGACGGCGTGCTC
Organism: uncultured Reyranella sp.; assembly: GCF_945957355.1. Taxonomy (GTDB): domain Bacteria; phylum Pseudomonadota; class Alphaproteobacteria; order Reyranellales; family Reyranellaceae; genus Reyranella. The sequence goes on from NZ_CAMFKM010000006.1 coordinate 248,623, forward strand.
GACAAGGTCGATATCGTCCAGGCGACGCTCGCCAAGGCGTTCGGCGTTGTCGGCGGCTACATCGCCTCGACGGCGGCCACGGTCGACTTCGTGCGCTCCTGCGGTTCGGGCTTCATCTTCACGACCTCGCTGCCGCCGGCAATCGCCGCGGCAGCGCTCGCCAGCGTGCGCCTTGTCAGCGGCCAGCCGGAGCTGCGCGTCCGCCACCAGGAGCGCGCCGCCACCCTGAAGCGCCGCCTCACTGCCGCCGGCCTGCCGGTGATGCCCTCGACCACGCACATCGTGCCGGTCTTCGTGGGCGATGCCGCGCTCTGCAAGCAGGCGAGCGACCTGCTGCTTGACCGGCATGCGATCTACGTGCAGCCGATCAACTACCCCACCGTGCCGCGTGGCACCGAGCGCCTGCGCCTCACGCCGACGCCGATGCACAGCGACGACGAGATCGCGCGCCTGGTCACGGCCCTGCAGGATGTGTGGCAGACGCTGGGCCTCGGCTCCCGCGCCGCTGCGGAATAGCAGCCCTACTCCACCGTCCGCATCGACCACAGCCGCGACTTCAGCAGGACAATCGCGATCATCAGCAGCATCGCGATCGCGGGGGCCAACAGGGCGGCCTTGAGGCCCCAGATCGAGCAGATCGTGCCGGTGAGGAAGGCGCCGATCGGGCCGCCGCCGCTCAGGCCGAGTTGGAACAGCGACATCAGCCGCGCGCGGTGCGTCGCAGGCGCCACGATTTGAACCACCGTCCGGCTCTGCGTCATGGTGATGCCGGCGCCCAGTCCCCAGATGAAGATCAGGGCGAGGAACACCGGGAACGGCGGCAGCATCGCGAGCGACAGCAACACGATGGCGCCGACCAGCACCGCGGTGCCGATCAGCCGTCCCCGCAGGGTCAGCCGCCGCGCGAGGCCAACCAGCGCCATGCTGGCCACGATGGTGGCGGCCCAGAAGGCCAGGTTCATGTAGGAGAGTTCGGCCGCACCGCCCGCATAGTGGTCGCGGATCGCCAGCGGCAGCACCGCCATGAACGGGCCGACATAGAAGACGCCGACCCCGAAGTTGAGCAGCAGCACGGGCCAGATTTGGTCCGACCTCGCGGCGGCCGACACACCCTCGCCGATGCTGCGCCAGAAGCCCGGATGTTCGGTCTTCGGGTGCGGCGGCGGGTCGGGCAGCCGACGCACGAAGATGCAGCCCGCCAGGACCATGCCGGAATGCAACAGCAGGAGCGGCAGGGCGCCGAACCGGTCGGCGGTCGAGGCGCAGGCGATGCCCAGAAGCTGGCCACCGAACTGCAGCGCCGTCGCCAGCGCCACGGCCTTGGGCAGGCCGCCCTTGGGCGCCACGACCGGCAACAGGGCATCGCGTGTCGGGATAGCGAAGGCGCCGATGGCTCCCGCCGCGACGCCATAGGCGATCAAGAGTGGATAGCTCAGCCCGCCCGACCAAAGGACCAGCGCCAGCGCGAGCGGCGGCAGGGCGTAGATCAGGTGATAGCGCAGCAGCAGGCGGCGGGCATTGCCGCGGTCGGCGACCAGGCCGCCCAGTGGCAGGAAGAGCAGCGACGGCGCCATGACGGCCGCCTGCGCGACACCCACGGCGAAGGCGTCCATGTGCAGGACCACGGCGACCAACCACGGGAACAGCACCATCTGGATGCCGAGCGGCACGAACCAGCTGGCGAGGCCCGCGAGGTAAACCGGGAAAGCGTTGGCAGGGGGCTTCCCTTGATCCAAGGCACATCCATCTATATGTTGTAGACACTTAGTGCCCGTTGCTCACGCGATAGTCAAAGGCGCCGAACGCAAGTGTCCACCTTCAATCGCAACACCTTGGTCAAGGTCCTCGAGATCCTCGACAGCAGCCATGCCCAGGAGGCGCTGGCCGCCGCCAAGCTCGCCTCGGCCATGGTGCGGGAAGCGGGCCTCACCTGGGATCAGGTGATCGACGACGCCATCCTGCCGCGTGTCGCCGCCCCTTCCCCTGCCACGCAGGAGCCGGCGCAGGCCCGTGCCCCCGGTGCCGGGCCGTTCGGGTATCGCCGCGAGCGTGAGCTCTCGCCACACGAGCAGTTCTTCATGGTGCTGCTGAGCCCGCGCACGCCGGTGGACATCAAGCGCAAACTGCGTTCGTGGGAAGGCCGCGTCCTGGACGGCGAGATCACGCCGCAGGAGAGCGCCGACCTTCAATTCATGTACCAGAGTTTCGTGGTCGGCTGACGAATCAGGCGGCGAGCAGGACGCTCTGCTCGCGCTCCAGAACACGCATTACGGCGGGCCTCGCCAGCATGCGGTCCTTCCAGGCCGTGTAGTTTGCAAGCTCAGCGACCGGCATGCCGATGCGCTTGCCCCAGCCGTAGAAAACCAGCGCGTAGCCGTCGACCACCGAGAACTCGTCGCCCAGGATCCAGGTCTTGCCCGCCAGGAGACCGTCGATCTCCTTGAGGTTGGCGAAGAAATTCTCGCGGCCCACGGCCTTGAGATGGTCGAAGACGGCGGTGTCGGTGGCGAAGCGCTCGGGGCGACCGATATGCGTGAAGTTCGGATGCACGGCGTTGGAGAACCAGGCCATCAGCGAAATGGCACGGGCCCGCGCCACGGGATCCTTCGGCATCAGATGCGGTGCGTATTTCGTTGCGATGTAGTCGAGGATCCCCGTGTTCTCGACGATCGTCCCCTCGTCCACGACCAGCGCCGGCACGCGGCCGCGCGGGTTGACCTTGAGGTACTCCGGCGTCCGCTGCTCGCTCTTGGCGAAGGAAAGCGCCTGCGAATCGTACTTCGCCCCGCTCTCCTCGAGCCCGATGTGCGAAGCCGTCGAACAGGCGCCCGGTGCGTAATAGAGCTTGAGCATCTTGACCTCGGGAGGGTTAGAGCGGCCGGGCCGCGTCGGCAGGGCGGTTACGATGCAGGAATTCGCGGCCGATCTTCACCCGCTTCTCGCCGTCGTACTCGACGATGTCCGCGGTGGCGTAGGTTTCGGACCAGTTGGACGGCAGGAACGAGCCCGAGCCCACCACGTCGATCGGCGCCTTGGCCTCGGCCATGACGCGGCACTTGGCCGGGCCGAAGCCGGAAGACGCCACGATCTTCACCTTGTCAAAGCCGTTGCGGTCGAGTTCGGCCCGCAGGTGGAAGATGGCCGCCGCCGACACGCCCGTGCCGACGAGGTAACGCAGCTCCTCCTCGCTGCGGTAGCCGCGGATCGATTCCGGGGAGAAGCGCTCGAGCACGGCATAGGACGAAGCGGGATCGAGGCCCTCGACATAGCGACCACCGGTCGTGTCGAGGCGCAGCGACAGGTTCCCCTGGGCGGCAAGCTCGGGAAAGCGCCGGCAGACCTCAAGCGAGTCGGAAATCTCACGCGCAAAATAGTCGACCAGCACCGTCATGCCTTCGGCCGGAAAGGTCTCGTGGAACATCTCGGCGGCACGCAAGGTCGAGCCGGCATAGCCGATCAGGGCGTGCGGCATGGTGCCGAGGCCATACTCGCGGCCGAAGTAGTGCGCCGTGGCATGGGTGGCGTTGCCGATGAAGCCGACGGCGCCGACCTTGCGCTTGGCGCGCGCCGATCCTACCGAAGCGGCATAGGCCATCATCTCGGCCATCTCCCGGCCCGCGCAATGGCGAGCGTCCATGGCGAGGAAGGCCGACTTCGGCATGTCCGCGCACATGGTCCAGGCGTTGTAGGCCGCCACGCAGGCGGGGCCGAGCTTCTGCAGGAAGATCGTCTCGAGGTCGACCAGGTGGAAGAAGGAGCCGGTGATGTACATCATCGGCTCGCCGGCACCGACCCACTTGCCCTCGCGGTAGCGCATGTCGAGTTCGACCGTGGTGTTGCGCGCGCGGCCGGTCTCCTCCAGCCATTCGAGCGCCAACCGTGGCGCGAACACCACCGGGCGCCGCATGAAGATCGCGTAGGTGACCGTACAGTCGCCGAACTTGCCGATCACCTGCTTCGAGCGATTGAAGTAGTGATCGGTGTAGCGTTCAATCTCGCCATTCTCAGGATGCGTCATGGCCCTCCCCGGGCTCTCGTGCCACGCCTCGGCCGTCGCTCAGATGGCCGGGCGGGCCCTTGCGACGGACAGGCGTTCCGCCTTGAGCTGCTCGGCGAGCAGGAACGCGAGTTCGAGCGCCTGGCTGGCGTTCAGCCTGGGATCGACCAGTGTCTCGTAGCGCTCGTTGAGATTGTCGACCGTAATCTCGGTCGAGCCGCCGATGCACTCCGTGACTTCCTGGCCGGTCATCTCGAAGTGCACGCCGCCGGGATGGGTGCCCTCGGCACGGTGCACGGCGAAGAACTCTTTCACCTCGCGCAGGATCGCATCGAAGGGGCGGGTCTTGCGGCCGTTCGAGGCCGTGACCGTGTTGCCGTGCATGGGATCGCACGACCACACGACCGTCCGGCCCTCGCGCTTCAGCGTACGGACCAGCGCCGGCAGCTTGTCGGCCACTTTGTCGGCGCCCATGCGCGCGATGATCACGATGCGTCCCGCCTCGTTCGACGGGTTCAGCGTGTCGATCAGGCGCAGCAGATCATCGGTTGGAAGCGTCGGACCGGCCTTGAAGCCGATCGGATTGCGGACGCCGCGCAGGAACTCGACATGGGCACCGTCGGGCTGTCGCGTGCGGTCGCCGATCCACAGCATGTGGGCCGAGCAATCGTACCAGTCGCCGGAAGTTGAATCGACGCGGGTCAGCGCCTCCTCGTAGGGCAGCAGCAGTGCCTCGTGGCTGGTGAAGAAGTCGGTCTCGGCGATCTGCGGCGTCGTCGCGGAGTTCAGGCCGCAGGCGGCCATGAAGTTCAGCGTCTCGTCGAGGCGGGCCGCGAGGTCTTCGTAGCGCGCCGAGGCGGGCGAGCTGCGCACGAAGTCGAGGTTCCAGCGGTTGACCTCGTGCAGGTCGGCATAGCCGCCCTGGGCGAAGGCACGCAGCAGGTTGAGCGTCGCGGCCGACTGGTTGTAGGCTTGAACCATGCGCTCCGGATCGGGCAGGCGCGCGGCGGCCGTGAACTCGATGCCGTTGACGTTGTCGCCGCGATAGGACGGCAGCTCGACGTCGCCGATCTTCTCGACATTGGAGGAGCGCGGCTTGGCGAACTGGCCGGCGATGCGGCCGAGCTTCACCACCGGCATGCCCGCGCCATAAGTCAGTACGACCGCCATCTGCAGCAGCACGCGGAACGTGTCGCGGATGTTGTTGGCGGTGAAGTCGGCGAAGCTCTCGGCGCAGTCGCCGCCCTGCAGCAGGAAGGCCTCGCCGCTGGCGATCTTGGCCAGCGATGCCTTGAGCTTGCGAGCTTCGCCAGCGAAGACCAGCGGCGGATAGCGGCGCAGCCGCGCCTCGGCGTTGGCCAACGCGGCGGCGTCCGGATAGACCGGCATCTGCAGTGCCGGCCGGCTGCGCCAGCTCGTCGGCGACCAGTTGGCGGCGCTCGACGTGCGGGACTGGGCTTTCGCAGTTCGCGAATCGGCCCTGGATTGGCCTTGGATCGCGGTCATCGACTCCTCCTCGACCCGCAGGCCGAAGGGGCCGGCGGGGTGGGTGAACCTATACGTGCTGTGGATAAAAGGCCAGCCGGGAGCCCGGCCCCGTTCTACTCCGCGGCTGCCCGGGTCGGGGCCGAATCCGCCCGCGCCGTGCGCATGGTGACGAACTCCTCGCCGGCCGTCGGATGGATACCCACGGTGGCATCGAAATGGGCCTTGGTCGCGCCCGCCTTCATGGCCACGGCGAGCCCCTGGATCAGCTCGGCCGCGTCGTCACCCACCATGTGGATGCCGACGACCCGGTCGGTCGCGGCCTCGACGATCATCTTCATGAAGGTGCGCTGGTGGCGGCCGGAGACGGTGTACTTCATGGGCCGGAATGCCGCCGTATAGATGCGCAATTCACCCAGCTGCAGCTTCGCCTGCTCCTCGGTCAACCCGACATTGGCCATCTCGGGCTGGCAGAAGACCGCCGACGGCACATCGTGGTGGTTGGCCTTGCGCGGTTTCTTGCCGAACTCGGTATCGGCAAAGCAGTGGCCCTCCATGAGGGCGACCGGCGTCAGGTTGATGCGATCGGTGACATCGCCCACGGCCCAGATATTGTCGGCCGTCGTCTTCGACCATTCGTCGACCGCGATGGCGCCCGCTTTGTTCAGCTGCACGCCCGCCTTCTCCAGCCCGATGCCCGACGTGTTGGGCGCGCGGCCGGTGGCATACATCACGCAATCCGTCTCGAACATGCCGCCCATCGGCGTATGCAGCTCGAACGGACCGCTTTTGCCATCGGCGCCCTTGGCGACGATGCGGCCGATCTCCGTCTCGGTGCGCATGCGGATGCCGCTTTCCTTCAGCGCCTCGTGCACGAAGGTCCGGCACTCCTCGTCGAAGCCGCGCAGCACGCGGTCGCGCCGCAGCACGAGATCGACCTTGGCGCCAAGCCCATGGAAAATGCCGGCGAACTCGACGGCGATGTAGCCCGCGCCGACGATGGTGATGTGCCGGGGCAGCTCGGGCAGGTGGAATGCATCGCTGGAGGTGATCGCCAGTTCGCAGCCGGGGATGGACGGGATCACGGGATGGCCGCCGGTTGCGATCAGGATCTTCTCGGCGGTGATCGTCTCCTCGCCGACCTGGATCGTATGGCGGTCCATCAGCCGGCCGCGGCCCATGTGCAGCTTCACGCCGGCGCCGTCGAGCAGGCGCAGGTAGACCGCGTTCAGCCGGTCGACTTCCCTGTTCACGTTGTCTCGCAACGTCGGCCAGGAATGGGAGGGCGGGGCCACGGTCCAGCCATAGGCTGCCGCATCTTCGAACTCGTGCGCGAACTTGGAGCCGTACATCAGGAGCTTCTTCGGCACGCAGCCGCGGATCACGCAGGTGCCGCCGACGCGATAGTCTTCGCAGATGCCAACGCGCGCGCCGTGGGTCGCCGCGATGCGCGAAGCGCGCACGCCGCCCGATCCGGCGCCGATGACAAAGAGATCGTAATCATAGGCCATGGGTTATCCCCAGAGAGAACAAAACCTCAACGCGGCCACAATTCGGTCGCCCGGCAGACTATATCGGGGCCTAGACGGGCCGGTAAGGGAAATGGCGCGTGTATTGCCGTCTCCTGACACAACCCAAAGGACATGCCCATGCCGAGATTTTCCCTGCTCGCGACCGCTTTCCTGATGCTGGCGGCCCCTGCCCTCGCCGCCCCTGGCGACTCGCCCGCCGCGCCGACGGCTCCTTCCGCCCCTGCCGCCCGGCCCGCGCGCACTGACGGCGGTGTCATGCGCTACGATGCCAACAAGGATGGCGCGGTCACGCTCGAGGAATGGCGAACCGGCCAGGAGGCCCGGTTCAAGCGCCTCGACGCCAATGGCGACGGCAAGATCAGCAAGGACGAGCTGTTTGCCCGCACGCCCGCCGTCGGCAACAGCGTTCTCCCGACCGACCGGCAGGCCAACCAGCAATCCAGCTACTTCCTGCTCCTCGACACCGACAAGGACGGCTTCGTTTCACTGACCGAGTTCCTAGCCGGCACCGAGCGCAACTTCACGCGCTGCGACCTCGACAGGAACGGCCGCATCGACACCGCAGAGTGTCGGCAGGCGCTGCAGCGCAAGCGCGCCGAGCGGTAGGCTGGCGCCCCACTGCAAACAAAAGGCCGCCGGGCACTGCCGGCGGCCTTCCATTCGATGCAGAGCGATACCTCAGGAACCTTCGGCGGACATGATGTCGCCGAACAGCTCCCAGGTCTCTCCCTTGAAGCGAGCAAGTTTCACCGACTGGATCGGATAATAGTCGGTGGGGCTGGTGCTGACCGTGATGCCCGGCAGCAGCAGCGGCACCCTGTACTTCTTGAAGCTGGTGGCCTGCTTCATCAGGTTCTCGCGCGTCAGCGTGTCGCCGCACCGCTTCAGTGTCTCTTCCATCAGGCTCGCGACGGCATAGGCGAAGACGTAGTTGCCGTCGTCCTGGCTGGCGCCCGGCATGTACTTGCTCATCCAGGTACGCCAGACCTTCATCTCGGCATTGTCACTCCACTGCTTGTCAGTGGGATCCATCAGATAGAGCGCCGTGATCATGCCCTGGCTGTTCTCGAGGCCGGCCGGCTTGAGCGTCGATGCGACCGAAGACGAAACATTGTTCAGGTACTGGATGGGCTTCCAGCCGATGTCGGCCACCTTGCGGATGGCCTGGGCAGCGAACTTCGGAATCGCAATGTTGAAGAACACATTGGCGCCGGCATCCTTGAGCTGGATGATCTGGCTGTCGACGGTCGGGTCGGTCGTCTCGTAGGTGACATGCTTGACCACCTTGTTGACGTCCTTGCCGAGTCCTTCCTTGAACCCTTCCCAGTAGTCCTTGCCGTAGTCGTCATTCTGCATCAGCACGCCGATCCTGGGATCCTTCACGGTCGCGAGGATGTGCTTGGCATAGATGACGGCTTCGGTGTGGTAGTCGGGCTGGAAGCCCATCGTCCACGGGAACTCCTTGTACTTGCCCCACTTGGAGGCGCCGGTCGAAACGTAGAGTTGCGGCACCTTCTTCTGGTTCATGTAGCGGTGGATCGCCGAGTTGGTCGGCGTGCCCAGCGTGTTGAACAGGCACAGCACCTTGTCCTGTTCCACCATCTGGCGGACCACTTCGACGGTCTTGGCCGGATTGTAGCCGTCGTCCATGGTAATGAACTTGACCATGCGTCCGTTGATGCCACCACGCTCATTGACGCTCTTCCAGTAGGCTTCCTCGCACTTGCCGATGACGCCGTAGGACGAGGCTGGCCCGCTGTACGGGTTGGTGTGGCCGATCTTGATTTCCTTGTCGGTCGCACCGTCGTCGTATTTTTTCTGCGCGAAGGCCCTGCCGGATGCCGACAAAACGGCGGCCGCCGAAACGCCGCCCAAAAAGGTACGTCTTTTGGTCTTCAATGTTGCCTCCCTTGGATGAACAGTCTCTTCCCTCTTCTTGATTTGTTATGCGGAATATCGTTACGCAGAACGGACGGCTTGGAAAGGCAAAACGTGGCCCGTGCCGGCTCTTTCGATGCTGCAGCGCGGGATCAAACAAAAAGGCCGCCGGGATCGCCGGCGGCCTTTCGTCGTCAAGAAAGTTTGGGTTCAGGAACCTTCGGCCGACATGACATCGCCGAACAGATCCCATGTCTCGCCCTTGAAGCGCGCGAGCTGCACCGACTGGATCGGGTAATAGTCGGTCGGGCTGGTGTTGATCGTAATGCCCGGCAGCAGCAGCGGCAGCTTGTACTTCTGGTAGTTGGCCGCCTGCTTCATGACATTCTCGCGGGTCAACGTGTCGCCGCACTTCTTCAGCGTCTCGAGCATCAGGTTGGAGACGGCGTAACCGAAGACATGGTTGGCGTCAGCCTTGTTGGCGCCCGGCATCCACTTGTCCATCCAGGCGACCCACGCCTTGAAGTCGTCGGTGTTCTCCCACTGCTTGTCCGTGGGGTCCTTGAGATACTGCGCCGTGATGATGCCCTGGCTGTTCTCGAGACCGGCCGGCTTCATCACCGAGCCCACCGAGGCGGACACGTTGTTGAGGTACTGCGCCGGCTTCCAGCCGATGTCGGCGGCCTTGCGGATCGCCTGGGCGGCGGCCTTGGGCGTCGCGATGTTGAAGAACACGTTGGCGCCGGAATCCTTGAGCTGGATCACTTGGCTGTCGACCGTCGGGTCCGTGACCTCGAAAGTCACGTGCTTGACGATCTTGCCGGTTTCCTTGCCCAGGCCTTCGCGGAAGCCTTCGTAGTAGTCCTTGCCGTAGTCGTCGTTCTGCATCAGCACGCCGATCTTGGCGTCCTTGATGTTGGCCAGGATGTGCTTTGCATAGACGACGCCCTCGGTGTGGTAGTCGGGCTGGAAGCCCATCGTCCACGGGAACTCCTTGGGCTTGCCCCACTTCGACGCACCGGTCGCTACGTAAAGCTGCGGCACCTTCTTCTGGTTCATGTAGCGATGGATCGCCGTGTTGGTCGGCGTGCCGAGCGTGTTGAACAGGCACAGGACCTTGTCCTGCTCGACGAGCTGGCGCACCAGCTCGACCATCTTCGGCGGCGAATAGCCGTCATCGCGCGTGATGAAGTTGATCTTGCGTCCGTTGACGCCGCCGGCCTCGTTAACCGACTTGAAGAACGCCTCGATCGTCTTGCCGATCTGGCCATATGACGATGCCGGGCCGCTATACGGGCCGGTATGGCCGATCTTGATTTCCTTGTCGGTCGCGCCGTCGTCGTACTTCTTCTGCGCAAAAGCCGACTTCGTGCCCAGAACCGCGAAGGCTGAAGCGCCCGCTACAAAACCACGCCTGCTCGTACGCATTGTTTTTCCTCCCAGTGTCTAACGTCTGCCGGAGCTTCGTCTCGATTCCGGCCAGAAAGAAGGCCGCCTTCCGGCGACTTTCGGACAAGGGGCCCGGGTTACGCCCGTGCACCCCGCAGCTTGCGGTAGGCCATGTACAGCCCGCCGGCGATGCCCATCGGCATCAGATAGATGATGGCGATCAGCAGCACGCCGAAGACCGTGTAGGCGGAGAGATCGAACGGCAGGCCGAGGTCGTTGCGGATGAACTGGGTCAGGGACTGCGCCGAGTTGTCGACCAGCACGTAGAAGATGCCGCCGAGCACCGAGCCGAACAGCGAACCGATGCCGCCCACCACGAGACCGATCAGGAACTTGATCGACAGGAAGATGCCGAAGCTGTCGGGCGCCACGAACGCGATTGCGGAGGCCGACAGCGCACCGGCGATGCCGGTATAGGCCGCGCTGATCCCGAAGGTCACCGTCTTGTAGAGCGCCGTGTCGATGCCCATCGTGTCGGCCGCCAGATACTGGTCGCGGATCGCCATCATGGCGCGGCCACTGCGGCTGTTCAGCAGGTTCGCCGCCCCCCAGAACAGCACGATCATGATCAGCAGGCAGAAATAGTAGAGCCACTGGTCTTCGCTGAGCGGCAGGCCGAACGGTACCTCCGGCTTCATCAGCACGATGCCCTGCACGCCGCCGGTCAACCCTTCGAGCCACTTGTATTTCAAGATCTGGGGTACCGCGAGAGCGAGCGCGAAGGTCGCGAGCGCGAGGTAGTGACCTTCGAGCTTGAGCGCCGGCAGGCCGAACAGGTAGCCGACGATGAAGCAGACGATGGCCGCCGCCGGGATCGTCGCCCAATAGGGCACGTTCAGCTTGTCCATCAGGATGGCGGCGGTATAGGCGCCTACTGCGTAGAAGGCGCCGTGGCCCAGTGAGAACTGGCCGTTGAACCCGGTGAGCAGGTTCAGCCCCAGCACCGCGATCGCGGCAATGATCATCGTGCTGACCAGGAACAGGCGATAGTCGGAGACGACCTCCGGAAAGACCGGCTGCAGCAGCGGCACCAGCACCGCGAGCACGATGACGCCCAGCACCCACTTCTTCGACGAGGCGGCCATGATCAGACCCTCCTCACGACGACCCGGCCGAACAGGCCGGCGGGTTTTACCGTAAGGACGAAGATGACGATGATCAGCGCCACCGTGAGCTTCTCGCCGTTGCCGATGATGTAGATGCCGGTCGCCTTCTCGATCTGGTTGCCGGCGTAGGCCACCATGTTCTCGAGGATGCCGACGATGAAGCCGCCGGCCACCGCGCCCGCCGGATTGGAGATGCCGCCGACCAGGGCGCTCGCGAAGGCATAGAGCAGGATGCCGCCCATCATATTGGGCTCGAGATAGACGATGTGGGCGACCATGATGCCCGCCACCGCCCCCACCGAGGCCGCGAGGCCCCAGCCCAGGGCCAGCATCCAGTCGACGCGGACGCCCACCAGCCGTGCCATCTGCGGGTTCTGCGCCGCCGCACGCATGGCGAGGCCGAGCGGCGTGTAGCGAAAGAAGACGAACAGAAGTCCCAGGACGATCAGCGTGACCAGGACCACGCCCAGCTGATGGGGCCCGATCACCCCGGCAATGCCGAACTCGGCCTTGGGAAAGGGTGACGGGAATTCCTTGATCAGGTAGCTCCAGAAGGCGCCGGCCATCGAATTGAAGATCGCCAGCAGGCCGATAAACACCACGATGATCGACAGGACCGGGGCGTTGTGCAGCGGCCTCAGGATGAGCCGCTCGATCAGGACACCCATGGCGAAGGAGATCAGCACGGTGAGGATGAAGGCGAGCCAGAAGCTCATCCCCCAGTCCATGAGCTGCCAGGAAATGTAGGTGCTGAACATCGCCATCTCGCCCTGGGCGAAATTGATGTGATCGGTCGACACGTAGATCATGACCAGCGCGAGAGCCACGCAGGCATAGATGGCGCCATTGGCGAGGCCGGAGGCGATCTGCTGGAGAAACTGTTCCATTACGTCTGCCTCAGTAGCCGAGGTAGGATTTGCGGACGTTCTCGTCGTTCTTCACGACGTCCGAGGGACCCGACATGACGACCTTGCCGGTTTCGAGCACGTAGGCGTGCGTTGCGAGGTCGAGAGCGAGAGCCGCGTTCTGCTCGACCAGCAGGATGCTCACCTTCTCTTCCTCGTTGATGCGCCGCAGGATGCGGAAGATTTCCAGTACGATCAGCGGCGCCAGGCCGAACGACGGCTCGTCGAGGAGCATCAGGCGCGGCTTCAGCATCAGCGCCCGCGCGATGGCCAGCATCTGCTGCTCTCCGCCCGACAGCGTGCCGGCCTGCTGCTGAATGCGTTCCTTGAGGCGCGGGAAATAGGCGAAGACCCTCTCCAGCTCGTTCTTGACCGCCTGCTTGTCCTTGCGGGTATAGGCGGCGATGCGGAGATTCTCGTCAACGGTCATCGTCGTGAAGGTGCCGCGGCCTTCGGGTACATGGGCGATGCGCTGACGGACGATTTCTTCCGTCGCCATGCCGCGGATGTTCCTGCCGTCGAAGCGGATCGTGCCGTCGGTGCGGACCATGTTGCAGATCGCCCGCAGCGTCGTCGTCTTGCCGGCGCCGTTGGCGCCCAGCAGCGTGGTGATGCCGCCGGTCGGGATTTCGAAGCTGACGTCATAGAGCGACTGGGTCTGGCCATAGAAGGCTTTCAGTCCGCTCACCTCCAGAAGTGCAACCATTACGCGGTCCCCAGGTAGGCGCGGATCACTTCCGGATCGCGCTGCACTTCGGCGGGCGTGCCGTCGGCGATCTTCCTGCCGAAATCGATCGCGACCACCTTGTCCGACACCGACATCACCAGGCTCATGTGATGCTCGACCAGCAGGACGGTGACATTCTGAAGGTCGCGAACGCGCTTGATCTGGCTCTTCAGGACCTCGATCTCGTCGTGGTTCAGACCCGCAGCCGGCTCGTCGAGCAGCAGCAGCTTGGGGCTGGACGCCAACGCACGGGCAAGCTCGACCCTCTTGCGGATGGGGAACGGCAGTGGCCCCGCCATGGCGTCGGTGAAGGGCACGAGATCCATGAACTCGATCAGTTCGAGGGAGCGCCTGGTGATCGCCTCCTCCTCGACCTTGACCTTGGGAACCCGCACGGCATTTTCGAAGAAGCTGGTCGAGCTGACGCTGTGGCAACCGACCTTGACGTTGTCGAGCACCGACATCTTGTCGAACAGCGCCACGTTCTGGAACGTCCGCCCGATGCCGATCCGGGGGATGGCGTGCCGGGGCTGGTCGAGGATGGTCCGCCCTTCGAACTGCACGTCGCCGCTATTGGGCGTGTAAAGCCGGCTCAGGCAATTGAACAGGGTCGTCTTGCCGGCGCCATTGGGCCCGATCAGCCCGGCGATCTGGCCGCCGAAGACATCGAAGGTTACGCCGTCGAGGGCGACGATGCCGCCGAACCGGACAGACACGTCGCGCACGCTGAGCAGCGGCGAGCCGCGGGATGAAGTTGGTCCTGCCATGTGAATGCGGATTCCGCTGGCCAGCGCATTACACGCGCCGACGTGGCGAAATTACCCTGTCCTCCCAAGTACTTGCGACCCTTCTTCGGAGTCTGCATTTCAATTACGATGGCTCATCCCGCGCGAACACGCAACTCAAATGGAACGATGCCATGCTTTCGGCGCGATTGCGCCGCAGGTTGGCTTTGGTTAGCGGACATTGACATGCCGCTCTTTGCAACCGATACGAAAACTCCCCTTCCAAAAGCGGGCTCACCGCAATGAATCGCATGTTCCGCTCGACCCTCTTCCTGACTGCTGCGGCCTGCCTCGCCATCCCGGCCATGGCACAGACTCCGCCGACCCAGGCTTGGCCCCAGAACCGTCCGCCGGCCCAGGCGGCTCCTCCTGCCCCCGCGCAGCCCGCGGCTCCGCCGGCCGCGACGCCGCCGGCCGCCGCCGCGGCACCCACCCCCGGCGGCGCAGTTCCACTGCCCCAGTGGTTCGTCGACATTGACGTCAACAAGAAGGGTGAGATCACCCGTGCCGAATTCCTGAAGTACCGGATGAAGTCCTTCGAGACGCTCGACACCAACAAGGACAACAAGCTCTCGCTCGAGGAGTTCATCAAGGTCGTCGAACCGCCGGTGACGCCCGCCGATGCGCCGGGCCTGCCGCCGCTCGAGGAGCGCCGCACCCGCGCCCGCGCCGAGTTCCAGAATCTCGACACGAACCGCGACGGCGTCGTCGACCGCGGCGAGGCGGAGGCGCTGGTCCATTCGGAATTCAACAACTACGACACCGACCGCGACAACAAGGTCACGGAGCCCGAGGTTCGCCTGATCATCCAGCGCGCGATGCAGCGCGAGGCGGCGGAACGCCAGCAGGCCGAGGCCCGTCGCCGGCAGGGCATGATGACCCTGAACGAGTTCATGGACATGCAGCTGCGGCAGGGCGACCAGCTCGACAAGAACAAGGACACGAAGATCAGCGGCGCGGAATACGTCATTCTGGCCGGCCCGGCGGATGGGCCGCAGGCCAAGAACCTGTTGCCGTTCGACATGCGCAAGAAGATCGCCATGCGCAAGTTCGCCGAGATCGACACCAACAAGGACGGCCAGATCGACCGCGTCGAACTGAGCGGCTATGCGCTGAAACAGTTCGAAGAGATGGACCTCAACAAGGACCGTTTCATCAGCGAGGAAGAGTTCAAGAAGGCGCAGGAGGCGGAAGCCGCGAAGATCCGTGCCATCGTGCAGACGATGATGCCGGCCCAGCAGCCGGCGCAGCCCCGGCCGGCTCAGCCCCAGCCGCGCGGCGGCCAACCGGCTCCGGCGCCCTCCGGTCCACCGCCGGGCCTGCCGCAGGGCACGCGCTAAGCATTCCTGGAAATCGAAAGCCGCGGGTCCGAAAGGCCCGCGGCTTTTTTTTGCGCCCGCCCGAGAGCGCTACTCGACGGTGACGCTCTTGGCGAGATTGCGCGGCTGGTCGACGTCGGTGCCCTTGGCGACCGCCGTGTAGTAGGCCAGCAACTGGACCGGGACCGTGTAGAGGATTGGTGCCACGACGGGGTCGACCGACGGCAGCGTGAGCGAGGCGACCGCGTGCGGGCCGAGGCGCGCCACGCCGGCGGCGTCGCTCAGCAGCACCAGCTTGCCACCACGCGCCTTCACCTGCTCGAAGTTCGATGCCGTCTTGTCGAACAGTGAATCGTTGGGTGCCACGACCACCACCGGCACCAGCTCGTCGATCAGCGCGATCGGCCCGTGCTTCATCTCGCCGGCCGCGTAGCCCTCGGCGTGGATATAGGAGATCTCCTTCAGCTTCAGGGCACCCTCGAGGGCGACCGGGAAGGAGGTGCCGCGGCCCAGATAAAGCACATCGCGCGCTTCGGCGAGCACATGGTCGGCGATCTGCCGGTACTGTGCCTCCATGTTCATCGCCTCGTTGATCAGTGCCGGCAGCTCGATGAGCGCGGCCACGTAACGCGCCTCGTCGGCCGCCGACAGCGTGCCCCGGGCGCGCCCCGCCGCGATCG
Organism: uncultured Reyranella sp.; assembly: GCF_945957355.1. Taxonomy (GTDB): domain Bacteria; phylum Pseudomonadota; class Alphaproteobacteria; order Reyranellales; family Reyranellaceae; genus Reyranella. The sequence goes on from NZ_CAMFKM010000006.1 coordinate 264,486, forward strand.
CCGCGGCCAGCAGAACGGTCTGCTGCGTGGTTGTGGCCTTGGTCGAGCAGACGCTGATCTCGGGGCCGGCCAGCGTGTGCAACACGACATGCGATTCTCGGGCGATTGCACTTTCCGGCACGTTCACGACCGAGAGCACGGTCTGCTTCTCCGCCTTGGCGTAGCGCACCGCCGCCAGCGTATCGGCCGTCTCGCCCGACTGCGAGACGGCGATGCAGACGCCCCCCTCGGGCAGCGGCGGCGCGCGGTAGCGGAACTCGGAGCCCAGTTCGACCTCGACCGGCAGGCGCGCGATCTGCTCGAACCAGTATTTCGCGACCATGCAGACATAGAACGCACCGCCACAGCCCGTCAGGGTGATGCGACTCACCTTGTTCCAGTCGAACGGCAGCGCCGGGAGCGCGACCGTCCGGCTCGCCGGGTCGATATAGCTCTGCAGCGTATCGCCGATCACCGCCGGCTGCTCGTAGATCTCCTTGAGCATGAAGTGGCGATGGTTGCCCTTCCCCATCATGGCGCCGCTGAGACCGGTCTGCCGGATCTCGCGCCTCACCTCGGTGGTACCCTGATAGACCTTTGCGCCATCCTGGGTGACCACGACCCAGTCCTCGTCCTCGAGGTAGCTGACTCGCTTGGTGAACGGGGCCAGTGCCAGTGCGTCGGTGCCGATATACATCTCGCCGTCGCCGTAGCCGACCGCCAGTGAGCTCCCGCGGCGCGCACCCATCAGCAGATCGTGGCGGCCGCTGAAGAGGACGGCGAGCGCAAAGGCGCCGCGTAGCCGCTCCATCGCCGTGCCCATCGCCTGCTCGGGCGACATCTGCCGCTCGAGATAGGACGTGATGAGCTGGGCGACGACTTCGGTGTCGGTGTCGCTGTCGAAGCGGCGACCCTCGGCCTCCATCTCCTCCTTCAGCTCCTGGAAGTTCTCGATGATGCCGTTGTGAACGACCGCGACCCGGTCGGTGGCGATCGGATGGGCATTGCGCTCCGAGGGCTTGCCGTGCGTCGCCCAGCGCGTGTGGCCGATGCCGATCGTGCCCTTGAGCGGATCGTCCTTCAGCCGCGCCTCGAGGTTCACCAGCTTGCCCTCGGCCCGGCGCCGGTCGATATGGCCGTTCACCAGGGTGGCGATGCCTGCCGAATCATAGCCGCGATATTCGAGCCGCTTCAGCGCGTCGACCAGGAGAGGCGTGACGGGCGCTTTGCCGATGATGCCGATGATGCCGCACATGGGATCTGTCTCGACCGAGAGAGGGGACTATTTCTTGCCGGACCGTTCTGCCGCAGCCTTCTTGAGGGCCGCGGCGCGGTCCTTCAGTTTCGCACGAAGCGCCGCCGCGCGCCCCTTCTTCGTGACCTGGCGGGCGCGGCCGAAGACCAGGGCGCCGACCGGAACGTCCTCCGTCACCACGCTGCCCGCCGTCACGTTGGCGCCCCTGCCGACCTTGAGCGGCGCCACCAGGGAGCTGTTGGAGCCGATGAACACGTCGGCGCCGATGATCGTCCGGTGCTTGCCGTAGCCGTCGTAGTTCACCGCGATCGTGCCAGCGCCGATGTTGCTGCCCGCCCCGATGTCGGAATCGCCCAGATAGGCCAGGTGGTTGGCCTTGGCGCCCTTCGCCATCCGCGTCGCCTTGAGCTCGACGAAGTTGCCGATGTGGACGCCGTCGGCCACCTCCGAGCCCGGCCGGATCCGGGCGAACGGCCCGACCAGCACGCCCCTGCCGATGCGCGCACCCTCGATGTCGCAGAAAGCATTGATGACGGTATCCGATCCGACACTCACCCCCGGCCCGAAACGCACGTTGGGACCGATCGCGACGTCGGTGCCGAACTTCGTATCGGCTGACAGCCAGACCGTGCCGGGATCGGTCATGGTGACGCCGCCCGCCATGGCGGCGGCGCGCAGCCGCTGCTGCAGCGCCTGCTCGGCCGCCGCCAGCTCGGCCCGGGAGTTGATGCCCTGGAACTCAGCCTCATCGCCCGCCACGGCGATCGCCCTGCGGCCGGCTTCACGGGCCAGACGCACGGCATCGGTCAGGTAGAATTCGCGCTTCGCATTGTCGTTGCGTATGGCGCCGAGCAGCGAGGCGATCAGCCTGCCGTCGATACACATGACGCCGGAGTTGGAGAAAGCGACCGTCCGTTCGGTCTCGTCGGCATCCCTGCTCTCGACGATCTTCACCAACTCGCCGTCCTGGACGATCAGGCGGCCGTAGGGCGTAGGATCGCGGGCAATGAAGCCCAGTACGCCGACGGCGGCTCCGGCCTTGCGGCAGGCCGCGACCAGCTTCCGCAGGCTTGCCGTCGTCACGAGCGGCGCGTCGCCGAACACGACCAGCACCGGCCCGTCATGCCCCTTCAGGGCGCCGAGGGCCGCCTTGGCCGCGTGCCCCGTTCCCAGCGGCTTGGTCTGAACCACCGTCGGATGCGGCGCAAAAGCCTCTGCCACCCCGGTGGCGCCGGGCGCGACCACGCCGACGACGAGGCTGGGCTTCAGCGCCTCTGCATTGGCCAGAACGTGCGCCACCATGGGCCGGTTGGCCAGCCGATGCAGGACCTTCGGCAGCCTCGACTTCATGCGGGTGCCGGCACCGGCTGCCAGGACGACCACGGCAATGGGTGATTTCATGCCTGTCGGATGCCATGGGGCTGGCGGACGGGCAAGGCGGATGTGGTAGAGGAACGAGCATGCAAACAGATGCCGGAAAACTCATCGCCGCCCGTTTCGACACGGTCCTCTACGACCTCGACGGTACCCTGATCGACAGCGCCAAGGACATGCAGCTCGCGGTCAGCAACGTCCTTGCAGACCATGGCCTGCCGCCCGTGACCGAGGACGATGTGCGGATCTTCATGGGCCAGGGCAGCAAGGTCACCATGGGCAAGGCCTTCGCCAAGCACGGCAAGTCCCTGGACGACGAGGCGCTGACCACTGTGACGCGCGAGTTCGTGCGCTATTACGAGGCCGACCCGATCAGCCATACCACCGCATTCGCCGGGGTCGCCGACGTGGTTGAATCCTTCGCCGGCCTCGGACTGAAGCAGGGCGTCTGCACCAACAAGTTCGAGAAGCCCTCGCGCATGATCCTCGAGCACCTGAAGCTGATGCCGCCGATCAGCGACGTGGCCGGTGCCGACAGCTTCCCGGTGCGCAAGCCCGACCCACGCCACATCCTCATGCTGCTGGAGCGCATGGGCGGCGATCCCAGGCGCGCCGTCATGATCGGCGATTCGACGCACGATGCAGAGGCCGCCCGCGGCGCCGGAATCCCGGCCGTCCTGGTGAGCTGGGGCTACACCGCCAGGCCCGCGAGCGAACTGGGTGCCGATGCCGTGATCGACCGCTTCGACGCCCTGCCCCAGGCGCTGGCCCGACTCGCATCGGCCCGTTGACGACCACGCCCGCCTGCCCTATACGCCCCGCTTCCGGGCGCTTAGCTCAGCGGGAGAGCACACCCTTCACACGGGTGGGGTCGTAGGTTCAATCCCTACAGCGCCCACCACTTACCTCTCTGATTTCATTTCTCTTTCTTGATTTCAGCGTCGTTGGTGGACAGGAACGAAACCGGCAAATCGGTGCGTGCAATGCACCTCCCCGCAGCAAACTGGGGGCAAGGCCGGGCAAAGCCCTCAGGCTGTTTCAGCCAATCTCGCGCACTGCCCGTTCGACCACATCCATGTCGAGCAGCATTTGGTCGGGCAGTCCGCCTTCCGCGAGACTCGACACGTGAAAGCCCTCGTAACCTCGGATGGCGCCGATCAGCAACTGGTTGACGGCGGGTCTGGTGCGGAGCTCGATCAGCCTGGCCTGCGGATTGGCGTTGAAGAGCATCATATGCAGCGCAGAACCCGATGCCCCGGCGACGTGCGTCGCATTGGCGACGATGGCGACCTGTTCCTCGAACGCCAGCAGTTCGGGCTGCAGAATCTCATAGCCTTGCCCACGGAAGAAGGTCTCTGCCTCTTCTTCATTGCGGATCACAGCCTCAGGCCGAACGGCGGCACGCTCTGCTCCGAAAGCCCGCCGGCTGAGATAGACCTTTTCGGGCGTCCGTCCATTGCCGAGGCGGAATTTCAGCATCCGCTCCCTCAAGTGATCGAAGATGGTGCACATGCCGGGCGAAGCCCAGACGCCCGGCCAGAATTGAGAGGACGGCAGGATGAGATTGCTTACCCTGAGATCGCGCGTGGCAACGACCTTGATCCGGGACGGCTGCACGTTCAGCGCCTTCAGGATGGCCGATGCAAAGGGAGGCACGATCAACCGGTCGGCCCAGCTGTGGAACACAAGCGGGATCGAATGATCAGCCTTCGTTAGGTACCAGGCGCACGCCAGGGACTCGAGGAGAAAATGACCGAAATGGTGAGACCAGCGGCCGAGATAGACGCAGGTGTCATGGATGCTGTCGGCTTCCTCGATACGGGCACGCTCCAATACAGGGGCGTTAATGCGCCTGTTCCAACGGTGCTGCGTCAGCGCATCCTGTTCCAGGAACTCGGGCACGATGTGCCCGCCATTGCGATACACACCGCCGGAAAACGTGCGCGGCGGCAATGTCGGGTCCCTCTGTCTGGACACCAGGGCGTTCGGGATCTCCTCGACTTCGAGCGGACGTGCGTCCTCCTCCGCGAGTACATAGCGGCTGTCCGGATCGAGGTTGAAGAACGTCAACCGGCCATCGCTCCGCCGCCAAATCGGAGCACCTCCCTGTTGCGGCGGAGACAGATGACGTTCCTGCCGCCTTCCTTCCGATCCGACCTGCCTGACACGCGGCGAGAGCAGACTTAGAGGCTCGGCGAGCACTCTCATCGCTCGGGCCAATGGGCGAGTCGCAACCTGCTCAAACTCGACGAATGGTCGAGCCACATCGACCCTTCTCTTCCTTTTCCTTTCGGCTTTGCGTGCCTGACGCCTCAGCAGCTTCGCAGTAGGCAAGCCCTCGGAATTGGAAGTTGGCCGGTCTTTCATCCTATGTCCTCAACCTGAGCTTACGTGCCTCTCTGTGCTGCTCGCTATCAAGATATCGGAAGCATTGGTGTAAAAAAGCACCCGCCCCAACCGACACCGAAAGGGCTCAACGTCGCCATTTCCTTATGCAACGCTTTCGGCACACGCTGCTCTCCGGTCCTCGCTGGGGGTTGATCGACTGAGCCGCGCTTTCGTGATTGAATGGCTCGATGCAGGGGGAGGCGGTGATCGACAGTTCGTTTGCGGGCGCACTCATCAAGAACGAACACAAGACTACCGAGCGCAAGTCCATCATCATCTGCGGTCCTACACGAGGCGGGACGTCGTTCGCAGCCTCAGTATTTTACCGCTTGGGCGTGCCTTTTACTCGCGATCCCGATGACAGGCTCACCATTCGCCTTGAGCACTCCGATCTGATGCGCGCCTTCTCGGCGCGGGACCGGAGAACGCTAGAGACGACCGTCGAAGAGTTCTGCTACCTCCATTCGGTCTGGGGATGGAAGCTGCCAGCCATCGAAAGTCAGCTCGAAGCGGTGGCGCAGATGGTTCCCAATCCGCACGCCGTCATGATTTTCAAGGAGCCGCTGTCGGTCGCCGCTCGAAAGGCGATTGTTCGCAAAAAGGATCTGGTGCTGCTCCTTGAACGAGTTGTTAAAGTCTACACGAGAATGGCGGCTCTCGCCGCATCAACGGAACATCCGCTACTCCTGATCTCCTACGACAAGGCGGCCTCAAACCTGCCCGCGTTCTTAAAGGTCGCCGCCAACTATGCGGGTGTCACCTCATACGACGAGGAAGCCGTCATCGCGGGAATCCAGGATGACCAGCGACGCTACTTTGAACGCAAGCCGGACGTAGCGGCATAGATGTCATCGCGCAGCGAGCGGGGCGGACCGAAGGGGAATTTGCGGGTCCATCGGATGGCGCGACCCAATTCTGGATTTGGAACAGCAAGCCCATCGCGGCGCGCCGTCCTGGCCGGCCTTCTGGCCCTGACAACGGGGGCCAGCGGTCGTTCCGTCTCAGCCGAGAGCGATCCGTGGGCAACCTTGCGCCGCCGTGGATCCTTCGCCCTGATCCGTCATGCCACGGCGCCCGGCACAAACGACCCACCGGGCTTTCGCCTCGACGACTGCGCAGCACAGCGCAATCTCTCGGCCGAGGGCCGAGCGCAGTCCGTCCGGATCGGCGACCTGTTCCGCGCCAACGGCATCGCCACCGCCGAGGTCTACTCCAGCCAGTGGTGCCGCTGCCTCGACACAGCGAGCCTGATGAAACTGGGTGAGGTGCGCCCGCAACCGCTGCTCAATTCATTCTTTCAGGACCGGTCGCGCGAAACCGCTCAGATTGAGGCGCTGCGGCAGTGGATCGGACAAGTCGACCTCACCGGGCCGACGGTGTTCGTCACGCATCAGATCGTGGTGACGGCTCTCAGCCAGGTCTTTCCCGGCAGCGGCGAGATCGTGGCGATGCAACGCGGCGCCGACGGCAGCCTCTCGGCCCAGGGACGGCTGCCAACCGCCTGATGGAGGGCGGCACTGTCCGGCGGAGCCGATGGCTGCCATGAACCCGCCTCCGCCTTTCGCGGATACGCACGACTAAACCGCCGATCTGGCTGCCGATGAGGCCCCCTCGGGCTCGCCCGGATCAGGGAGCGCGTAGCCGCTCACGACGAGGCCCTCGTGATCTCACCCGTTGTCTCCTACCGCCCGTCGATCGACCGAACCGGGGAGGACGATCGAGCGGCCTCATCCGATGCCCTCGAGGTCACGCGCCTCACAGGCCTCGGCTTGTCAGCCAGTTTTCGATCCGACGACAAATGATGGCACCGTACTGCTCGTTCATGTGCCGGTAGTCGCGGTGATCCTCTTTATAGCGCCAGGGATTGCCGCGCTTGTCGCGCTTCGTCAGGCTTCTTAGGCCGCCATAAGCGTACTCTGCGCGCGTGAACACGCCGTCTATCGTCTCCGGAGGCTGCTCCAGGAGGTCGACCACCGGGTCGAACACCTGGTGCAGGGACGAGATGTACCGCTCGACGAGGAAAGGAGTGTGTTCGCCGGTCCACACATCAGCGCCTCGTTCGTCCTTGGCGATCTCTGCGTTCATCAACGGCTCCGGCACGAGGAGCACGGGAACATTCGTAGCGGCACGAAGCTTTGCAATGATCGAATTTACGCCGAGCTTCTGGATCGATTCCGCGACGGCCGAGTCGAACGCGGCACGAGAGAGGAGATGGAGCCCTTGGCGATGATGCGCGAGGAGCCGATGCGAAAGATAGATCGAGGCCAGAAGATTGATGCTCAGGCCCATACCGACGATCACAAAACCGCTGTAGTCGGTGGCGCGGGCCTCTCCCAATCGAGCGTCCGCTGGAATGGCGGAAGTGTTGGTCGGCGGCTTGATGATACCCTCGACAACGTCAAAATCTGCCGCGTCAATCTGGTTGAACGCCACATAGTCGACGGTTCGTCCGCCCAGAAGTCCGGGCTCAATATCCATTGCAACCTTTACGCACGCCAAATGCGAGTTGCCGACGAGCAGGAATTTGCGGCTCACGGAGCAAAGGCCTCGAGCAGGATGTCCTCACATATTGCCGCCTCGGGGTCCTGGGCGGGAACGAGCGCGCTTCGGGCAGGTGGCTGCCCCCGACCTTCCAGATCAACTTCGGGCTTGGCTGTCGGGGAGACGCCGCCATGCTCCCGAATGAAGGTCGCCATCGCCATGTCGACACCTTCAGACGTCACTTCCCGTTTGCTCTCGTCGTAGAAGTTCCCGAAGAACGGCGTGGAGATCAGCTCGTAAGAAGGAAAGTAGTCGACATCTTCAAACCGAGTCGCCAGCGCGCCCGCGACGGCGCGAAGAATCGACTTCGAATGAATCGTCGCGCTGAGCACGTGCGCATCTTCAGCGGTTGCCGCGAGCGGCACCGGCGATACCGTGACGAGAAACTTCATCTCCGGCCGCCGACGCTTCAGGAAGCGTCGCACGTGCCTGAAATCCGCAAGAATCTGCTCGTAGGCAAAGTTGACGAAACTGTGCTGGGTCGGATCGAAGGAACCGGCGATCGTGCCCGGCGCTGTCGGATAAACAGTCTCGCTCGCCGTATGCTGCCACGCTTCGGTCAGGCCAAAGGTGAAGATCAGGAGATCGGCCTTCTTGACGGCGCTATTGACGCGCGCCAGATGGTCGAGGCGATGAGCCCGCACTTCCTCGGGTGACTCAAGTCCGTCGGGCTCGACGGCCGGCCGCAAGGCATCGAAGAACCGCCCGCCCCTCTCCCAAATGATATCTTGAGGATGGAAGCGGCCGGACGCCTCGCGCAACAATTGCAGCAGCTGCCGCGCCGTATATATGTTGCCGTAGCGGGCAGAGTAGGTGCGGTAGCCGAATTGCTTGGCCGTACGATCGCGAAGATGCGCCGGCGCAGGCTCTTCGTCGATTACCGAAAAGCCACGCTTCCTCAGGTGAGTCGCGATATGCTGGGCGAAGCAGCTACCCGCCGTCATGATCTGCATCGACGGATCGATCGCGAACTTCTTGCGATAGAAATTGTCTGGCGGCGCGATCGCCTCTCGCACGCCCGTCTTCCAGAATTGCCTCGATGGGAGGCCCCTGTAGGGGGAGACTGCACGCCCGGAACTTGAAACCATGCTGGGATGTTGGCCGAACCGCGAAACAGCTGCAAGAGGAGTCGATGTCCTGGGCTAGGAAAATAGGCGCCCCCTCGACTGAGGTCGAAACAGGCGCTCAGTTTCAGGATGGTTACATCGACGGACATGTCAGGTCGAATCTCGGGCGCAACAAAGGTCTAGTTCAAGCAGTTCGTCATCGGGAGCGCGCATCGCCTTGATTCGCTATGCGCTGGCGCCCTGAAACAATGCCTGCCGGGTTTCGCCTCAATGACCGTAGCGGCGACATCATGATAATGTAGCGCGTGTCCGACGGCCATCTGACACACGGACGCCGAGCCCCGTTTCGTTCTTCGATCCTCCGCCGGTCGGCACTGCCCGGCGCGGCCGAAGGCTGCTATGAGCCCAGCCTCCGCCTTTCGCGGACATGTGAAATTACCGCGTATGCGCACGACCAAACCGCCGATCTGGCTGCTGATGAGCGCCACCGTATCCTCGCAGATGGCGCTGACCATCTTCCTGCCGTCCCTGCCGACCATCGCGAAGGACCTGGGTGTCGCCTACGGCACTGCGCAGCTCACGCTCTCGATCTACCTGTTCGCCTTTGCCTTTGCCCAGCTGGCCGTGGGTCCCCTCTCCGACAATCTGGGCCGGCGGCCCATGCTGCTGGCGAGCCTCGTCGTGTTCACGATCGGCAGCGTCTGCTGCGCGATCAGTCCGACAGTGGAGACCCTCATCGCCTCACGTCTGGTGCAGGCGTGCGGCGCCTGCGGCGGCGTGGTGCTGGGCCGCGCCATCGTGCGCGACAGCCGCACCGGCCCTGAAGCGCCCCGGGCGATGGGCTACATGGCTTCTTCCATGGCGCTGGCGCCGGCGCTCTCGCCGCTGCTGGGCGGCCAGCTGCTCGGCTTCTTCGGCTGGCGCAGCAATTTCTGGTTTACGGCCGCCTGCGGGATCGCCGTGCTCGTCATGGTCTGGCGCATCGTCGGCGAGACCGCACCCAAGGCCGCCCCGCGCACGACCGGCGTGGTGCGCGACTATCTCGACGGCTTCCGCGCCGTCCTGCGCGAACGCCGCTTCATCGGCCTCATGACAGCGACGACCTGCGCCTCGGCCGGCTTCAATGTCTTCTTCTCGGGTGGCCCCATCCTCTTGATCCAGGTGATGGGCGTGGCCGTCGAAACCTTCGGCTGGTTCACCCTCGCCTGGGCCGGCAACTTCGTCGTCGGCAGCCTGGTCTCGAGCCGCCTGCAGGGCCGGGTGAAGAGCCTGATCCTGATTCCGGTGGGGCAGATCGTTCTCACGATCGGCGCCCTGGCGATGATCGCGACCGCCGCCCTGGGCTACATAACGCCGCTCGCGCTGATCGTGCCGCTGGTCCTGATGGGCTGGGGCAACGGCCTCAACATGCCCAACGCCATGGCAAACGCCCTGGTCGCAGTCCCCGCCAACCGGGTCGGCGCAGCGTCGGCGCTGCTAGGCTTCGTGCAGATGGTTACCGCCGCGGTGCTGACCCTGCTCGTGGGCTACGTGCCCCACGACACGCAGATGAACATCGGCATCGGTGTCGCCATCACCGGCATCGTCGGGCTGATCGGCTGGTGGACACTCGTGCGCCGGTCGCCGGCCGCCTGACGGTGCCGAAGCCTGGCTTCCGCATGCGGCCAGCCGCCGGCTATACCGTCCCACTTGCTGCAACCGTACGACGTGGGACCGCCATGCAATTCATAAACGGCACGGAGAGCCTCGTCGTCGACGCGATCGATGGGCTATTGCGCAGCAGCGGCGGCGCCAACCTGGCGCGTCTCGACGGCTATCCCGGCATCAAGGTCGTCCTGCGCACCGACCACAAGCCGGGTCGCGTGGCCATCGTGGCAGGCGGCGGATCCGGCCACGAACCGGCACATGCCTCCTTCGTCGGCAAGGGCATGCTGACCGCCGCCGTGTGCGGCGACGTCTTCGCCTCGCCGTCGGTCGACGCCGTGTTCGCCGCGATCATGGCGGTGACGGGCAAGGGTGGATGCCTCGTCATTTTCAAGAACTACACCGGCGACCGCCTGAATTTCGGCCTCGCCGTGGAACGCGCCCGCGCGCTCGGCAAGCAGGTCGAGGTCGTGATCGTGAAGGACGACATCGCGCTGCCGGACATCCCCCAGCCCCGGGGTATCGCCGGCGTCATGCTCGTCGAAAAGGTCGCCGGCCACTACGCCGAGCAGGGGGCGAACCTGAAGACCGTCGCCGCCATGGCCCGGAAGGCCGCCGACGCGGTGGTTTCGCTCGGCGTTTCACTGTCCTCCTGCACGCTTCCCGGCATCGGCCGCGAAGACCGTGTGCCCGACGGCAAGGCCGAACTCGGCCTCGGGCTCCATGGCGAGCCGGGCGTCGACCTGGTGAATTTCGAAGGCGCGCGCCAAGCGGCCCTCGTACTCGTCGACCGCCTCTTCGCCGCGGCAAAACCGGCGCGCTCTTACGCCCTTCTGGTCAACAATCTCGGTTCCACCACGGCGCTCGAGATGAACCTGCTCACCAACGAGGTGCTGGCGAGCCGTCGAGGCGCCAAGTTCAAGCTGGTGCTGGGCCCGGCCACGCTGGTGTCGTCCCTCGACATGCACGGCTTCTCCCTGAGTCTTCTGCCGCTGACGCCCGACTTCGAGAAAGCACTACTTTCGCCGGCCAGCCCGCTGGTCTGGCCGAAGATCCGCACCCACGTGAAACCAAAGCTCATGAAGCTGCCGAGGGAGCTGAAGAGAAAGCCCGTCAGGGCGAGCCGGAACCCATCGTTGAATGCCCTTGTAAGTCGGGCCTGCGACATCCTGGTTTCTGTTGAGGGAAAGCTCAACGCGCTCGATGCCCGGGTGGGCGACGGAGATACCGGCTCGACCGTCGCCACCGCCGCCCGCCACCTGCAGGCGGCATTGCCCTTGATGCCGCTTGCCAGGCTCGACCGCTTCTTCGCGGCAACCAGCGAAGGGCTGTCCCGCTCCATGGGAGGATCGTCGGGCGTGCTGCTGGCGATTTTCTTCGCCGCGGCCAGCCAGTCGGCGTCGGAGGGCGCAACCTGGCAGGACTCCATGTCGGCCGGGCTTGCGAAGATGATGTCCCATGGTGGCGCCAAACCTGGCGACCGCACCATGATCGATGCCATCGCGCCGGCACTCCAGGCCCTGCCACAGGGGCTGGATGAAGCAGCGAGCGCCGCACGCGCCGGCGCCGACGCCACCGCCCGCATGATGACGGCCCGCGCCGGCCGCTCGAGCTATGTCCCGGCTTCGCACCTCGAGGGCATTCCCGATCCGGGAGCGGAGGCCGTCGCCCTATTGCTGGAAGGTCTGGCGAGACATTGAGGGGCATTATCCACAGACTGCGGCGACTTGCGACGCCCGGGTCCCAAGGCTTCCAGTATCTTGCCCCTCCCTGCGGTAGCCCCCGAATGAATGATGACGAACACGCTCTCCCTACGGCCCGGTGACCGTCTTCCCGACTTCGTACTTCCGGGTCTCGATGCAAAACTCCGCAAGTTCGTCTGGTCGTTCAACGGCGACCCGGTCGCCCTGCTCGCCGTTATGGATCTGTCAGCCGTCGACGCCGCGCAATTCGCATCCTTGCGCGCGGCCTGCACCGCGGCCTCGACGACGCTCGTCGTCGTCGCGGGCAATACCGTCGCGGCGTCTGGACCTCTCTGGAAGAAGCTTGGAGCCTCGCCCGAGGAACCGCTGCTGCTCTGTGACGACAAGGGCCAGTTCCTGCCGGCGCTGCTCTCCCAGGCCGGGGCGGTCTCGTTCGGCCAGGGCATGGGCCTGCGCCAGCGCGTGATCGTGCTCGATCCCAACCTGCGGGTCGCGACCACGTTCGACACGCGCGCCCTGCTGGCCGCCGCGGAGACAATCAGGGACGTTGCCGACTCGGTGCGCGCCGACGGCGGCGCCGACCTGCGTCTGACCACGGCGATGGCGCCGGTGCTGGTCCTGCCGCGCGTTTTCGAGCCGGATTTCTGCACCCAGCTCATCCGGTTGTGGGGCAAGGGCGACCACAAGGATTCGGGCGTCTCCAGCCGCTACGGCAATGTCGACATGGCGGCCCTGAAGCGCACCGAGGACTATACGATCGTCGAGCCGATGATGCTGAAGGCGGTGTCCGATCGCCTCGCCTATCGCATCGGCCCCGAGCTCACCAAGGTTTTCGCCTTCGATCGCGAGTTCACCTTCGACTCCCATGTCGTGCTGTCCTACAGCGCCGAGGGTCGGCATTTCTTCGCCGCGCATCGCGACAATGGCGCGCCGACGACGGCCGATCGCGCCTTTGCCGTATCGCTGAACCTCAACGACGATTTCGAGGGCGGCGAGCTGGTGTTTCCGGAGTATGCGGCCGTGCGCGTCAGTCCGCCGGCGGGCGCAGCGGCGGTCTTCTCCTGCTCGCTGCTGCACGCAGTCGGCCCGGTCACGCGCGGCCGTCGCTACGCGCTCACGACCTTCTTCCGCCAGAAGCGCTGAGCCGGATCAGGCGCCCCCTTAGGCTGCGGGCGCCGGAATCCAGCTCTTCTTCTCGCCAGCATAGTAGGCGCCGGGATTGCCGTGCACGGTCGTGCGCCACATCAGCCGGCCTTCACGGTCGCCATCGAACCAGGTGGCGGCATGGACGAGGCAGCGATTGTCCCAGATGAGAAGATCGCCCTCGGTCCATTCGTGGGCGTAGCAGAAGCGACGCTCCGTGTAGTGCGCCATGATCTCGTCGAGCAGCGCGGCCCCCGCCCCGTGCGGGCCGGGTTCCATGCCCACGAACGGCCCTTCGAACCAGTCCATCTGGCCCCATTCGCAAAGGAAGAGCGACTTCTCGCCCGTCACCGGATGGGTACGCACGACCGGCTGCGGCTGCGAGCGCTCGTGCGGTGCGAAGACGCGCGGTGTGCGCCCAGCCAGCGCCGCCTCGCGCGAGCGGCCCGAGCCCGGCTGGGCATGCAGGCCGACCAGCGTGTCGACCTTCTCCTTCAGCGCCGGCGGCAGGGCCTGATAGGCCAGGATGCCATTGGCGAACAGGGTCTGGCCGGTGTCGCGCCGGGCCGGCGTCACGGCATAGAACAGCGAGATATCCGGCGGCGGCCGGCGATAGCTCTGGTCGGTGTGCCAGCCCTTGCGATGGGGATACTGGGTCGGGATCAGGCCGTCGGCCGCAAGCGGCGGCTCGGGCAGCTTGGGCGGCGGCTTGGAGACCGGCGGCATGTTGGAGACCAGCAGGATCTCGGGCACCGAGATATGCACCGAGTTCAGGTTCGTGAGCGTGTGGCGATAGTCCTCGACCTCCGGACCGAAGACGCGGCTCAGGCGGATCAGCAGATCGGGATCGTGGGAGATCCCGTTCATGCCTTGGATCAGTAGCAACCCCTTCGCCTCGGCCAGGGCTGCCGGAAGGGCCTTCGGATCGCTTTCGGCGGCCGCCACGATCTCCGCGGCGTCGCCGTCGAGCCGAAGCGTTGCACCAAAGGATGCGCCGGGAAAAGGCGCCTCGCATGTGACGTTCATGCCGATCCTCATGCCAGTGTCATGCCAACGGTCAGGCGCGCTGCCCCGCATAAGGATCGTTCACGCCGTCGAGCGGCCAGATCGGCCGCCGCAGCTTGGTGAACTTCAGCCGCGAGATGTCGGGCGAGCAGATGCCGCCGGAATCCACGAGCACGACTTCGCGCGCGATCGGCGCATAGGCCGCCCGAAAGTGCTGCACGCTCTTCACCACCACGACGCTCTTGGTGCGCGGATCGATCCCCTGGCTCAGGAAGACCTGCAGGTCGATGGTCTGGATGCGGTTGGAGATGGTGACCACGTCGATGCCGCCGATGCGCAACACCGCAGTCGGCCCCATCGAGGTCTCGACGCCGGCATTCATCGGCCCGTCGTTCTTGAACGAACCGTCGGACAGCATCTTCACGAGCGCCCGGGCCTTCACCGGCGCCCCCATAGAGGGATCGGTATGACCGCCCAGTTCGACGTCAATCTCCGCGCCGACGCCGGCCTTGATCGCCTGCTGCACGGTGCCGGGATCGTAGATCGTGCCGAAGGCCACGTTCTCGACCTTGGCGTCGATCAATGCCTGCAACACCGGCGTCGTGTCGTTGTAGCCGCCGCCGCCCGGATTGTCGGTGCCGTCGGCAACGACCAGAGGTCCTTCCTTGCCCACGCCGGCCTTCGCCGCGGCAATGGCGTCGGAGACCGGCCGGAAATCGGACGAATTCTCGTCGCGGCGCTTCCAGATCTCGTCGAGGATCGCGGCCGCCACTTCCTTTGCACGCTTCTCCGCTGCCGGTTCGTGGCTCACCGCGATCGAGGGGCCGGTATAGGGAATGTCAGCCCAGGTGAAGCCTGCCTGGATGCTGACGACGTTGATGCCCGGCTCCTTCTCGAAGGCGTCGGCCTTGGCCAGCAGGTCGCGCATCAGGCCGGGCTGTGTGGTTTTGCCGTGATCGGCGCCGTCCAGCATCGCAGACTGGATCAGCAGGCACTTCGGGCTCTTCTTGCCCTCCAGCGCCTCCTGTACGAGTGCCGCAGCCTGCACTGCCCGCTCATAGCCGTCGATGTGCGGATAGGTGCGATAGCTCACCAACGCATTGGCGTGCCGGGCCATCTTGGCCGTGGCGTTGGCATGGAGATCGAGCGTGGCGACGACAGGGATGTCCGGCCCGACGATGGCGCGCAACGCCTCGAGCAGGGCACCCTCGGCATCGTCCTCCGTGTCCGTCACGGCCGCACCATGAAGCGACAGGCAGATCGCGTCGAGCTTGCCCGCCTTCTTCGCGGCATCGAGGATCAGGTCTCGGATATGCTCCCAGGTCTCCTTCGTGAGCTTGCCCGAGGGCGTGGCATTCGCCGCAGCCGCCCAGACCGGCTCCCAGCCGTACTTCTTCACCGAATCGATATAGCCGCCGACCTCGTTTTTGGTGCCCGTGAAGCGCGGCACCATCTCCTCGCCCTCGATCAGCCAGCGCTTGCGGTAATCCTCCAGTGTCGTCTTCAGTTTGCTGAAGGTATTGGTCTCGTGCATGAACTGCGCGATCAGGACGCGGTACGCCATCTCTCTACTCCTAGTCTTCCATCCCGCCTCCCCATTCGAATGGGGAGGTGCCCCGTCATCGGAGCGGTGGGGTCATGCACTTTTTATGCGCTTCCTGACCCCTCCGTCGGCGCGGAACGCCGACACCTCCCCCGATGACGGGGGAGGAATTTGATGCCTACAGCTTGGCTGTCTTGAGCCACTCGGCCTGGCCCTCTTCGCCATCGACGCCCATCGACTCGAGGAAGCGGCAGACCATCATGTAGTAGCCGATGGTGAGCGTGAGTTCGACGAGGGCGCCCGCTGACAGGAAGGCCTGAACGGCCTTCAGGGTCTTGTCCGAGGCACGGACATTGCGCACCACGTCGTCGGTGTAGCGCAGCACGGCCTTGTCATGGTCAGTGAAGGCCGGCGCCTCGATGGTGGCGTCGCGCAGGGCGGCGATCTTCTCCTCGCTGACGCCGACCTCGCGACCGATGCGCTCGTGCTGGAAGACCTCGTAGGCGGTGCGGCTGAGCCGGCCGACGCGGATGATGGCGAGTTCGCGCAGCACCGGGTCGAGCTCGCAGCGGTACAGCAGCCCGTTGCCCATGCGCAGGAAGCCTTTCGCGCCCTGCTCGGAATTGGCCAGCATCCGATAGATGTTGAGCATCGGGTTCAGCTTGCCGAGCAGCTCGGCATGCTTGCCCGTGGCGTTTTCGACTTCGTAGTACGGAATGCGCGGCATTGGGGTCCTCTCCTCAGGCCACAAACCTGAAGGCAAGCCCCTGCGCGGTCAACGTTGCTCCGTTGGGCCGCTTCAGATCCAGCCGCGACTGACCAGCGGATTGAGCCAGCGCCCCCAAGGACCCGTCAGCACGATGGGATTCTCGACGACGATCAGCGCGATACAGGCCTCGCCCGGATCGGCGATCGGCTCGTGCCGCTGGTCGCCCGGCCCGACCGCGAAATCGCCGACGCCGTAATTGCCGGTCTCATCGGTATATCCGCCCTGCAGCACGACCGTGTACTCGTAGCCGGCATGCTTGTGCTCCGGCAGGCCCCGCCCCGATTCCAGGCGCAGCAGCGAGACGCGATGAAAGTCGCCGGGCAGATCGAGGCGGATTTCGTCGAACTTTCCCATCACCCGGCGCCAGTGCATCCCGGGCCGCAGATGCGGCACCAGGGGCGCCGGCGCCCATTCGAAGGCGCCGTGCCGTCGATCCGCGGCCGAAGACCGCGGTTCCACGGGCAGGTCGTCCAGCCGGGCGAGCGCTCGCTCCAGTGCCGCCGCGTCGTTCTCACCGCCGAACGCCGGGACCGGTTCGCGCTCGATGAGCGCCCCTCCCACGGCATTCAGCCTGTCGACGATGCGCTGCGACTGCGGATCCAGCGCGACATGAAGGGCCACGGCCAGGGCCGGCCCGTCCGGCAAGGTACCCGCGGCATAATCCAGCAGAAGTTCATCGGGCGCCGGATGGCGGCTCATGACTCGTCTCTCTCCAGGGCTTCCCGCAGGCGCGCCAGCGCCAGACGGATGCGCGACTTCACCGTGCCCAGGGGCAACTTCAGCTCCTCGGCGATGACCGTGTGAGTCTTGTCCTCGAAGAATGCCTTCTCGATCACCACCAGCTGATCGGCCGACAGCCCTCCGAGCAACTCCTTCACACGAGTATACGTCTGCCCTGCGAGAACGGATTTGTCGGCGTCGTCGTCTTCCGGTGCAAAAACCGTGAGCCAGTCGTCGGTATCGATCGCCGGCCGGTTATTGCGCCGCAGATGGTCGATCCGCTTGTTGCGGGCGATGGTGTAGAGCCAGGTGGACGCCGAGGCTTTCGTCCGGTCGAAGCTGGCAGCCTTGCGCCAGACCATGATCAGCGCTTCCTGCGCCACTTCCTGCGCAACTTCCGGATCCGCACCACCACGCATGATGAAAGCCTTCACGCGGGGTGCGAAATATTGGAACAGGCGCGCGAAAGCCGCGCGATCCTGGCGGGTCGCGATGGCTTCGATCAGGTCTGCGGCCTCGTCGGCTGAAAGCATCGGGCCCGGAGCCTAGACCGGCCGCCCCTGAGCGCCCAAGTCCCAGAACAGGCCGGTCATCAGCCGCAGTCCTTCCCGGGCGACGGGCGCCAGCAGGTGCTCGTCCGGCGCATGCTGCGAGCAGGCGGCATAGGAATGCGGTACCCAGACCGTAGGCAGGCCGAGAACGTCCGTGAACACCTCGTTGGGCAGCGAGCCGCCCAGGTTGGGCAGCATGTTGGGCTTCTGCCCTGCTGTCCTCTCGATTGAGCTCGACGCGAACTTCGCCCAGGGATTCTCCGGATCGAGACGGGTCGCGTTCATGATCACATCGCGCGCCTGCTCGATCTCGATCATGCCGAAACCATGCTTGTCGAGATGCCGGCGCAGCGCCGGGATGATGTCATGCGGATCGGTGCCGACGACGAAGCGCAGTTGGCAATAGGCGACGGCGCTGGGAGGGATCGCATTGACCGGGCGGTCGGGGTTGCCAGTCTTGAAGGCAAGGACCTCGAAGCTGTTCCAGCCGAACACGCGCTCGACCGGCGTCAGCGACTTCTCGCCCCAATCCTCATTGATCTCGGGAGCGCCCTCGCCCGCATCGACATGGGCGTCGGCGAGCGCCGCCCGGATCGAATTGGTCAGCGTCCTGGGCCGCCACTCGGGGACTTTGATCTGACCGCGCTCGTCGGTGATGGTGGCCAGCGCATGGGCCATGATGATGCCGGGATTGGCCAGCAGCCCGCCCCAGTTCCCCGAATGGTGGCCGCCCTCGCGCATCGTGAGCTTGAGGTTGAAGTTCAGCGTGCCGCGCGTGCCGCCGAAGATGGTCGGCCGGCGATGGTCGAGGCGTGGCCCGTCCGAACCGATCAGGGCGTCGGCCTTGAGCGCCTCCTTGTTCGCCTTGCAGAAATCGCCGAGGCCGGGCGAGCCGGTCTCCTCGCCGGTCTCGATCAGGATCGTCGAATTGAAGCCCAGCGTCCCGCGCTCCTGCATGACGCAGGCGAGCGCGGCGATGTTGATCGTGTGCTGGCCCTTGTTGTCGGCCGTACCGCGGCCATACATCTTGTCGCCCTCGATCACGATCTTCCACGGCGACAGGCCCGAGCGCCACTGCTCCTCCTGGCCACGGATCACGTCGCCATGGCCATAGGTCAGCACGGTCGGCTTGGCGGGATCCTCGACCCGGCGGGCGATCAGGAAGGGACCGTACTCGCTGCGCGGGTTGGGCAGCACGGTGCACTCGTAGCCGAGCTTCTGCAGCGAGTCGGTCATCTCGCCGGAGACGTATTGCTGCAGGGCAGGCATAGAGCCCTGCTCCTGGCTGGTCGTGGGGATGGCGACCCGCCGCTGCAGCTCCTCTAGGAAGCCTCCTTCGTCGAAATATTTCTCTGCGCGGGCGATCGCGCCATCCCGGGTGCCGGTCATGCTTTTCCTTGCCTGGTTTCGCCGCCACGATAGCAAAATTACAGGGGGATGAGCATGACCGCTTCAGGCCGTGTGGTTTTCAGCAAAATGGAAGAAGTCG
Organism: uncultured Reyranella sp.; assembly: GCF_945957355.1. GTDB lineage: Bacteria > Pseudomonadota > Alphaproteobacteria > Reyranellales > Reyranellaceae > Reyranella. Next base: position 283,657 of record NZ_CAMFKM010000006.1, read on the forward strand.
TGTTCGGCCGGCCCGCCGCCGAGGCGCTGGCGGAACTGGTCGAGCGGCAGGGCGCGAACCGCGTCTTCCTGATGGTGAGCGGCACCCTGAACCGCGAGACCGACGAGATCGAGAAGCTGCGCCGGGCCCTGGGCAACAAATGCATCGGCACCTTCGACAGGATGCCGGCGCATTCGCCGCGCAGCGCCGTGGTCGCGGCGGCCGAGCAGGCCCGCGCGGCTGGTGCCGACCTGATCGTCACCCTGGGCGGTGGCTCGATCACCGATGCCGCCAAGGCCGTCCAGCTCTGCCTGTCGAACGACGTTCGCACGCCCGAGGACATGGACCAGATCCGCGGCCAGGTGGAGGTGAAGCCGCCGACCGTGCGGCAGATCTCGATCCCGACCACCCTCTCGGCCGGTGAGTTCTCCGCCATCGCGGGCGTCACCAACGAGGCCACCAAGGTGAAGGAGATGTTCCGCCATCCGCTCACCATCCCGCAGGCCGTGATCCTCGATCCCGAGGTGACGCGTCACACCCCGATGTGGCTCCTGCTCTCGACCGGCATCCGCGCCGTCGATCACTGCGTCGAAGGCGTCTGCTCCAACGAATCGACCGAGTTCAGTAACGCCTCCTCCCTGCACGGCCTGTCGCTGCTGGCCCGCGGCCTCCCCAGGGTGAAGGCCGATCCCTCCGACAGGGCGGCACGGCTCGACTGCCAAACCGGCGCCTGGCTCTCCATGACCGGCATCGCCGCCGGCGTGCCGATGGGCGCCAGCCACGGCATCGGCTACGTGCTGGGCGCCGTGTTCGACGTGCCGCACGGCCACACCTCCTGCATCATGCTGCCGTGGGTGATGCGCTGGAACAAACCCGCCAACGCCGACCGCCAGGCCCTGATCGCCAACGCAATGGGCCATCCCGGCGAGGATGCGGGCGACGTGCTCGACCGCTTCATCCGCGGCCTCGACATGCCGCGCCACCTGTCGGACGTGAAGATCGGCCGCGAACATTTCGACCGCATCGCCCAGCAGGCCATGGGCACCCCCTGGGTGCCGCGCAACCCGCGCCCGATCCCGACCCCCGCCGAGGTGAAGGAGATCCTGGAACTGGCCGCCTAAGCGCAGACCCCCTGCAGGTTCGAGAATCGCTCGCCGGGGGTGCGGCGTTGCCTTCGTTTGTTTCGAATATTTCGTCTATTTCGGTTATGCGGTTCGACGATGCAGGCGAGGCGCAGGTTCGGAACGCATATACGACTGCGAGTCAGTCCCATTTGCGGTCGAGGAAGCGCTTCACATCATCGGTGAACTGCTGCGGTGCCTGGAGCATCGAGAAGTGGCTCACCTCGGGCTGCAGGAGCAGCCCCGCCTGGGGAATCGCCCCCGCCATGAACTCGGTGTTCTCGCGCTTGATCGCCTCGTCGTGGTCGGCGTCGACGATCCAGGTATGGACCTTGATGGCGGAGAGATCGGCTGCCGTCCAGTTGGGCTGCGTCGCCCACATGGTGCTGATCTCCTCGACGAATTTCGTGTACTCGCGCGGCGTGGCCGAGAGCGCTTCGTATTCCTTCTGGCCGCGGGCAATGAACGCCATGAACACAGGGCTCTTGTTCACGTCCTTGACGCCGCCCGGGTCGGAATTTGCGGCGAAGGCGAAGAGGCGCGACACACGCTGGGGATGGGACATCGCCATACTGAGGCCGATGATGGCGCCGTCGCTCCAGCCCACCACCGCAGCCTGCGGCACGCCGAGATAGTCCATCAACCCCAACACGTCCGAGGCCATCAGCGCATAGCCGTAGGGCTTGGCGTCCCGCGTGCTGCGGCCGTGGCCGCGGCTGTCCATGACGATCACCCGGTGGGTCTTCGCCAATTCGGGAACCTGGTGCCCCCAGTAGTTCGAGTTGGCGAGCCCGCCGTGCAGCAGGATCACCGGCGGCCCGCTTCCGAAGGTCGCGTACCAGATCGAGACGCCGTTGACCGGCGCGTGACCGCTGCTCACCGCAGGCGGCAACGTAGGCGTAGGCGGCAGGGTCAGCCAGCGCGGCACCGGCTGCGCCGAGGCAGACGAGGCGACGAAAGCGATGAGGAGGCTGAAGAGAAAGGCGCGCATGGCGGCAGGATAGCGCCGACACCCGGACAGGCGCCATCCCTGGCAGGTGCGAGGGGTCAGACCCGCCCCTTCCGCTTCGCCACCGATTCCGCGAGCAGGCAGAGGATCTCCCACATCATCGTCACGCCGACGAGCGCGGTATTGCCGCTCATGTCGAAGGGCGGCGAGACCTCGACGACGTCGCCGCCGACCAGGTCGAGGCCCCGCAGGCCGCGCAGCATGCGCTGCGCCTCATGCGGGGTGTAGCCGCCGATCTCGGGCGTGCCGGTACCCGGCGCGTACGCCGGATCGAGGCCGTCGACGTCGAAGCTCACATAGGTCGGGCCAGTACCGACGACGCGGCGCGCCTCTGCGACCACCTTTTCGACGCCGAGGTCGAAATACTCCTCGATGGTGATGACCCGCATGCCCTGGTCGACGGCCCACTGGTTGTCGTCGGCCTTGTAGAGCGAACCGCGGATGCCGATCTGGACCACCCGCCTGGGGTCCAGCAGCCCCTCCTCCACGGCGCGGCGGAAGGGCGTGCCGTGCGTGTACTTGAAGCCGCCGAAATAGGTGTCCCAGGTGTCGCTATGGGCGTCGAAATGGACCATGCCGAGCGGCGGCAGGCCTTTGCGAATGCCGCGCATGATCGGCAGGGTGATCAAGTGGTCGCCGCCGGCCGACAGGGGCACCACGCCGGCGGCATGAAGCCTGGCGTAGTGCTTTTCGATGCGGTCGAGTGAATCGTCGACGCTGGCCGGATTGACCGGCGCGTCGCCGAGATCGCCGCACTTCGCCAGTTCATAAGGCGCCACCCGCGTAACGTGATGGATGCGCCGCATCATGGTCGAGAGGTCGCGCATCTGGCGCGGACCGTGCCGTGCGCCGGGACGGTTGGTCGTGCCGCCGTCCCACGGCACGCCCACCATGCCGATCTCGACCTCCGCCGGGTCGCGGAACAGCGGCAGGCGCATGAAGGTTGCGACGTCGCCGAAACGCGGCACCACGGTGCCGGCGACCGGCTGGGGGAACTCCTGGTTGCTGATCATTTCCCCAGTGTAAGCCGTTACGACGGCTGCAAAAGGGCCTTTCGTGCCGCAACGAACTCCTCGACGGCCGCCACGAAACGGTCACCCTCGGCATCTCCGATCATGACGTTCAGCGCCACGAAGCCGCGCCGGGCGATCCAGATGCCGGCTGCCACCATGTCGAAGAAGAACAGCTCCTTGGCGTCCTGGTTGCTTGACGCGAGATCTGCCGCGCTCTTTATCGGCCGCGTCGTGGCATGCGCCGTCATCATCGAGCCGATGCCAGAGAACTGAAACTCGACACCCGCTGATCGGCAGATCGCGTTCAACCGCTCGCGAATCTTGTCGCCGCGGTCATTCAGCACCTTGGCCGCCTCGGGGGTGTAGACCTCGCCATAACCCGCGACGCCCGCGGCCATCGTGAGCACGTTGTTGTTGAACGTGCCGGCATGCGGCAGCGAATCGGGCTTGGTCGGATCGAACAGCTCCATGATGTCGCGCCGGCCACCGAAGGCGCCGAACGACATGCCGCCGCCGATATACTTGCCGAGCGTCGTCATGTCCGGAATCACACCAGTCTTCTCCTGCAGGCCGCCGGGCGACAGGCGCGAAGTCATGACCTCGTCGAAGATCATGGTGATGCCGCGCGCCTTGGTCTCGCTGCGGACCATCTGCAGGAAGTCGAGATTGCCGGGCAGGCAGCCGCCACTGCCCTGCATCGGCTCGAGCAGAACGGCGAACAGCTCCTCACCATGCTTGGCGAGGAGCGCACGGGTGCCTTCGACGTCGTTGTACGGCGCCACGACATATTCGTAGGGCATGTTCACCGGCGAACCGCCGCTCACGAAGTAGAGCACGCCGCCGTGATAGCCACCGTGGAACACCATCACCTTCGTGGCCTTGGTGCGGCCCTTACGCTGGGCAAAGACGCGCGCACCGGCCAGCGCCATCACGTTGCCCTCGGTGCCGGAGTTGGTGAAGCGCACCAGGTCGATCGACGGGATGCGATCGACCACGAGCTTGGCGAGCTTACCTTCGCTCTCGTTGCGGCCGGCGAAGTTCCAGCCATGGTCGAGCGCCTTGTCGATCGCCTTACGGATCACCGGATGGGAATGGCCGTAGATGCCGGCGGTATATTCGCCCAGCACGTCGATGTATTCGTGGCCGTCGGCGTCCCACAGCCGGCAGCCCTCGCCGCGCACGACAGTGAGCGGGAACGGCGCATTGTGCAGGGTGGTGCGGGTGTTGCCGCCCGGCATGGCCACGCAGGCATCCTGGTGGCGGGCGAAGCTCTTGGGATTGCGGTCGACATAGGCCTGCTTGGCCTCGGCCAGGGCAGATTGCAGATCCGAATTCACCAGCGCTTGATCGGGCACGTCCACTCTCCTCGCGTGAGGCAGGGAGTATCACACGACGTTCAGCTCGCGGATAGGCCGGCCTGATTCAATGCGGTCATAACCAAAAGTATTGAGATCGAGCGTCCGGTAATCCCCGTGCACGATCAGTTCGGCGACGGCGCGCCCGACCGCCGGGGATTGCTGGATGCCGTGGCCGGAGAAGCCGGTGGCAAAGATCAGGTTCTCGATCCTGGGGTGGCGCCCGACGATGCCATTCTGGTCGAACGTATTGTACTCGTAGTAGCCCGCCCAGGAATTCACCACCTTGGCCGCCTCGAAGGCCGGCACGCGTGCCGCCAGGGTGGGCCAGACCATCTCGTCCCATTCCGCGTGCTGCACCTCGAGCGGCGCGCCCGGCGCATCGTTGCCCTCGGCCGGTGTTGTGCCGGCGATGTAGAAGCGGCCCTCCGGCCGGAACCAGGCGCCCGACGGATCGATGGTGAGCGGCGTCACGCCCGGCGCCTCGCGGACGTCGAAGACGAAGACCGAGCGGCGGCGCGGCTCCACCGGCAGCACGATGCCCGACCGTCCCGCCACCTCGCCCGACCAGGGGCCTGCCGCCAGCACGACGGTGCGCGCCTCCAGCCGCCCCCCCTCCTTCAGATCCACGCCGCCCGCATCGAACGAAACCACCTCGTCGGCGATGTAGGTCGCGCCGAGATCGCGCGCCGTGCGCCGGAAGCCCTGCATCAGCGAAGGTCCGTCGAACCAGCCTTCGTTGGCCGTTCCGTGCGATGCCAGCGCAAGTCCATCGGCCGCTATCCACGGGAAGCGCGCCTTCAGCGCCACGGGATCGAGCAACTCGACCGAGCATCCCTCGCCCCTCTGCACCGCATGATTGGCGCGCAGGACGGCTTCGCCGGCATGGCTCGCGAGGAAGAGATATCCCGGCTCCTTGAGCCCGAGATCGACGCCCAGCAGCTCCTGCGCGCGCCGCAGGAAGCCGATCCCGAAGCGCGACAGATGGATATTGAGCGGCGTCGAGAATTGCTGACGGATCGAACTCGCCGACAGCGCCGACGATGCCCGCGTATAGGCCGGATCGCGCTCGACCACCGTCACCGTTCCCGAGAAAGCCGGATCGGACTTCAGATGGTAAGCGACGGACGCCCCCATCGCCCCGCCCCCGATCACCACGACATCTGACCTCATCGCCCGCCTGACCTATGCTGATACGCGTGACAGCGCTTTATACCGCCATCCTCTACTTCGGCAGCTTTCTCGTGATCGGCTGGGTCGGCAAACTCGTCCTCACCCGATGGATGAGGCGGCACGGCGCAACGCTGTCCGAGGTCAACAACCAGTTCGGCGGGAGCGCCGGAAAAGGCCGCCGCTTCCTGTTGGGCTTCTGGCGGAACGAGAGCTGACTCTAGTCGCCCGGCACTCGCACCCAGCCTTCCATAAGGCGGCGCGCTGACCGGCTCATCATGACCTTGCTGACGGTCCATTGACCGCTCGCCTCGCGGGCTTCGGCGCCGACGCTGAGGGTGCCGGAGGGATGGCCGAAGCGGATGCGACCGTCGGCGCCGGCAGGCGCCACGCGGCTCACGATCGTGCCGGGAATCGCAGCCGCGGCGGCGATCGCGACGGCGCCGGTCCCGGTCATGGCGTGGTGCAGCACGCCCATGGAGAAGATGCGGGCCAGCAGGTCGATGGCACCTGCTTCGATGCGCTTGCCGTCCGCAGCGGTGTAGGCGGCGGGCTTTGCGACGAAAGCGAGCTTGGGCGTGTGTGGACGCTTGTCCGTAGCCTCCTGCTGTGTGGCGACGAGGCCCATCGCGACGGCGCCGAGCGCGCGCACGGCCTCGACCCGCTTCAGCAGGTCCTTGTCACCGTTGATGTCGCCCTGCAGCTCCGTCCCCTTGAGCCCGAGGCTCGCGGCATCGACGAAGATCGTCGGGTTGCCGGCATTGATCAGCGTCGCCTCGAGCCTGCCGAAACCGGGCACCTCCAGCAGGTCGATGCGGTTACCGGTCGGGAACATGGCGCCGCCGCCCGCGCCGTCGCCGCCCTCCTCGTCGGCGGCGGGATCGAGGAATTCGACCTTCACCTCGGCCGCGGGGAAGGCCACGCCGTCCAGCTCGAAGTCACCCAGCTCCAGCACCTCGCCGCCCTGCATGGGCACGTGGTTCACGATCACTTTCCCGATATTGGCCTGCCAGATCCGCACCGTCGCGATGCCGTCGGCCGGCCCCTCGACCAGCCCCATGCCCAGCGCGCAGGCGCCGACAGCGGCGCTGAGGTTGCCGCAATTGCCCGACCAGTCGATGACCGGCGCATCGATCGCCACCTGGCCGAAGCGATAGTCGACATCGCAGTCGTCACGCTCGGATTTCGACAGGATCACGACCTTGCTGGTGCTCGACGTTGCACCGCCCATCCCGTCCGTGTGCTTGCCGTAGCGGTCCGGGCTGCCGATCACCCGCAGCAAGAGCCTGTCTCGCGCCGCCGGATCGGCGGGCAGGTCGTGGGCCTGGAAGAACACACCCTTGCTGGTGCCGCCGCGCATGTAGACGGCAGGAATTCGAAGCTGCCTCATCGCGCGATGTTCGCGCGAAATCAGCGTCGCCGCCAGACCTGCAGCCGGGCGAAGAGGAAGCGGTCGGCGACGAGGTGGGCGGCCTTGACCGCGGCCGAGGTCAGCACGATCACGACGCAGAGAGCCGCTGCGGCGGCGGTCGTCCCGGCTTCCTCGATGTTCACGGCGGCCACCGACGCGAGCTTGGTGTCGGGCGCGTAGAGGAAGATCACCGACGACACGGTCGTCATCGCGTTGACGAACAGGTAGATCGCGATGTCGAGGATGGCCGGCAGGCAGATCGGCGCGGTCACCCGCACGAAGGTCCGCCAGACCGGCACCTTTAGCGAGGCCGAAACCGCCTCGAACTCCGGATCGATCTGCTTCAGCGCCGTCGTCGCGGTGAGGTGCCCCACCGTGTAGAAGTGCGCCACCGTGTTCAGCACCAGGATGCCCATGGTGGCGTAGAGGAAGTTGAGCGGATTGTGCGGCGCATTGAAGAAGAAGATGTAGCCGAGGCCCAGGACGAGGCCGGGCACCGCCATCGGCAGGAAGGCCAGGAACTGCACGACGCCGCGCATCGCCCCGAAGCCGCGCGTCTTCTCGTTCAGCCAGGCGCCGGTGAACATCAGCACCGTGCCGAAGACCGCCGCGCCCACCGCCATGCGCACCGAGTTCCAGTATGAATCCCAGCCGTTGGCGTCGAACTTGGCGAAGTCGTAATTGTCCAGGGTAAGGCTGAGATTGTACGGCCAGTACTTGATCAGCGAGCCCCAGATCGCCATGCCGAGGATGGCGAGGATGGCCGCCGATACGAACAGGCAGAACAGCGTGAAGAAGAGGTCGCGCGCGAACCTGGGCCGCGGCACCAGCGGCACCGCGCGCGCCGTCAGCAGCGCCACCTGCTTCCTCTGCACCAGCCGGTCGACCAGGAAGGCGAGCGCTGCCGGTGCCAGCAGCACCATGCCGACGACCGCCCCCATCGAGAAATCCTGCTGGCCGATCACCTTCTTGTAGACGTCCGTGGCCAGCACGTTGAAGTTGCCGCCGATCACCTTGGCGATGCCGAAATCGGTGATCACCAGCGTGAACACGACCAGCGCGGCGCTGATCAGGCCATACTTCGCGCCGGGCAGGGTCACGGTGAAGAAGATGCGGCGCTTCGAGGTGCCCAGCACGTCGGCCGCCTCGTAGAGGCGGGCGTCGGCGGTGGCGAGCGCGGTCGTCAGGATCAGCGTCGCATGCGGGAAGCAGTAGAAGACCTGGGCGATGACGATGCCGTCGATGCCGTAGATCGAGCCGCCGCCCAGCAGCGCCTTGAAGAAACCCTGCGTGCCGAACAGGTAGATCAGCGCGAGCCCCGGCAGCAGCGACGGCGCGAAGATCGGGATCAGCGAGATGCCCTGGAACAGCCAGCGCATCGGCAGCACCGTGCGCGTCAGTGCATAGGCATAGAGGAAGGCCAGCGGCACGACGATCACGGTGGTGATCGACGCGACCTGCAGGCTGTTGAGCGCCGACTGGAACAGCGCCGGCGTCGAGAAATACGAGACGTAGTTGGCGAGGCCGATGAACTTGCCGTCGCGGTCCTCGAAGCCCTTGGCCAGCAAGGACCACAGGGGCAGGCCCAGCATGACCAGGAGCACTCCGGCCAGCACGACGACGCCGGCCCGCATCATCAGGTCGTCGCGCGACAGGCCGGGCTTCACAGCCGGGGCGGCCACACTCACGAGTGAGCTCCCCTCACGCGAAGACCCTGAGCCGGTCGGGCGGCAGGGCGATATCGAGCTTCGTGCCGATGTCGACGCCGAGATCCCGGATCAGGTTGCTGGAAAAATCGGCCGTCACGGCGACGTCGGAGGCCGCCCGCGCCTTCAGGGTCGCGCGGCAGAACGCCCCCACGAAATCCAGCTCCGCCACCTCGACCGGCACGCGATTGGCGATGCCGGCCGGCAGGTCGCGCACGCGCACGTCCTCGGGCCGGATGCAGAGGCTGACCTTCTGGCCGGGCGCCAGCCCGTCCTGGACCGGACAGACGAAATCGACGCCGGCGACCCGCACCCTGTCCGGCGCCATCAGGGTCCCGGCGAGGAAGTTCATCGAGCCCACGAAGTCGGCCACGAAAGCCGTCGCCGGCCGACGATAGATCTCCTGCGGCGTGCCCACCTGCTCGATGGCGCCGTGGTTCATGACCACGATGCGATCGGCCATGGTCAGCGCCTCTTCCTGGTCGTGCGTCACCATGATGGTCGTGACGCCGAGCGTCCGCTGCAGCGCCTTGATCTCGTGGCGGAGCCTCAGCCGCACCCGCGCATCGAGCGCCGACAGCGGCTCGTCGAGCAGCAGCAGTCCCGGCGAGGTCGCGAGCGCGCGGGCCAGTGCAACGCGCTGCTGCTGGCCGCCCGAGAGCTGGGCGGGATATTTCGGGCCGGCATCGGGCAGGCCGACCAGCGCCAGTAACTCTGCGACGCGCTTGGCGATCGCTGCCCTGTTCTGACGACGGTTCACCAGCCCGTAGCCAACATTGTCGGTGACCGTGAGGTTGGGGAACAGCGCGTAGGACTGGAAGACGATGCCGAAGTCGCGCTGCGCTGGCGGCAACGCCGACACGTCCCGCCCCTTCTGGTGGATCGTGCCGGAGGTCTGCGGATCGAGCCCGGCAATGGCCCGCAAGAGGGTGGTCTTTCCGCAGCCCGAGGGGCCGAGGAAGCAGACGAACTCGCCTTCGACGACGTCGAGCGAGACGTCGCCGAGAGCCGAGAAGTCACCGAACCGCTTGGAGAGGTTGCGGACCTCTAGGTAGTTAGCCATGGCAACCACTGTCATCCTGAGCGAAGCGAAGGATCCTTACGACTTACGGAAGATCCCTCGCGATGCTCGGGATGACACGCTTCGCGTATCACTTGGCCTTCGGAGCGGACTTGCCGTCGTAGCGCTTCGTCCACTCCGCCAGGATGCGGTCGCGGTTCTTGGCCATCCACTCGACGTCGTTCTTCACCATCACCTTCTCGAGGTTCGGCGGATAGTTCGGCGGGGTGATGGCGACGCCCGGATAGGCGACGATCGGATAGGTCTTGGCATAGAGCTCGTTGGCCTTCTTGGTCGCGGCCCAGTCGGCGAGCTTCTTGGCGGCTTCGAGGTTCTTGGTGCCCTTGACGATCGCGGTGACCTCGAGCTCCCAGCCCAGGCCCTCCTTGGGGATCACCAGCTCGAGCGGCGCGCCCTTGGTCTTCTCCGAGGCGCCGCGGGTGTCGAGGCCGATGCCGATCAGGCGCTCGCCCTTGGCGGCCTGGACGCAGGGCGCCGAGCCCGAGTGGATGTACTGCGCGATGTTCTGATGGAGCGCGTCCATGTACTTCCAGCCCGCTTCCTCGCCCATGATCTGCAGCCAGGCCGCGATGGTGAGGTAGCCGGTGCCCGACGAGGCCGGGTTCGGCATCACGATCGAGTCCTTGTACACAGGCTTGATCAGGTCGGCCCAGCTCGTCGGAACCGGCTTGTTGCCCTTCTTGCCTTCGGCTGTGTTGAAGCAGACCAGCGAGAGGTAGGCGTCCATGCCGACCCAGGTCTGGGGCGACTTGCCACTCAGGAACATCGGGTTGAGCGCGGTGGCGCCGGCCGGCGTGTAGGGCTCGAGCATGCCCATCGAGGCCATCAGGCCGACGTTGGACGCGGCGAGGCCCCAGATGATGTCGGCGCGGGGATTGTCCTTCTCGGCCATCAGCTTCGCCGCGACGACGCCGGTCGAATCGCGCACCCAGGCGATCTCGATGGTGGGATTGTCGGCCTCGAAAGCCTTCTTGAACGGGTCGAGCTGGTCGTTCTCCAGCGCCGTATAGACGGTGAGCCTGGTCTTCTGGGCGAAGGCCGGCGACGCCAGGCCGAACATGGCAAGTGCGGCGGCGCCCGCCAAGGTGGCGCGCCTGAAGATGGTCCGATCGATCATTTCCTAGTCCCCCTAGTCTTCATCCCCAGTCGAACGCCTGCAGCTACAGGCCGTTCATGACCCTTATGTTACACTTCCTGCGAATGGGTGCACGTGGGCTTACTCAGCCTTCCCCAGACAGTTTATTGCCGACCGCGGCAAGCCATCGCCGGACGACCGGCTCCTCCTCCCGATCCAGCAGTTCCCGGAGGCGTTCCTCGACCTCCATGACCCGGCCCCGGCACCGTTTCAGAAGCGCCGCGCCCTGGTCCGTCGCATGGAGCCGCAGGATGCGGCCATGCACGGCATCGGCCGACTTGGCCACCAGCTCGGCCCTGACCAGGTTGCGGACGATCACGTTGATCGTCTGCGGCGTCAGGAACGTAAGCCTAGCAAGCTCCGCGCCAGAGATACCGGGATAGTTCACCACCATGGTCAGCACCGCGAACTGAGGCGGCGTGACGTCGAGATCGGCCAGCGCCTTCTCCATGGCCCCGCGCACCGCCGCATGGGCCTGCCGCATCAGATAGCCAAGATGGCCTTCCGCCCCTCGCTTGCCTTCGCCCGGACCCGGGATCGCACCCTTGCGATTCATATCAGCACTCTTATATATTATAAGTACACGAATATTATTGGAGGCGCTCTTGAACCGGACACTCGCCGATCTCGCCCACCGCCATCTGGTGGCAGAGAACCAGCAAGACCTCACCGCGACCCTGGCCACCCTTCATCCGGAATGCCGCTTCGACGATTTCGCGACCGGTCAGACTTGGCATGGTCACGAAGGCGCCGCCGCCCATTACCGGCAATGGTGGACCACCTTCGATGTCGAGGTAAAGCGCGAGCCGGGCCAGGTCTCGGCCTGGACCGCCGACGATGTCTGCATGGCCGAGGCGACCTGGCATGGACGGCACATCGGACGCTTCCTCGGCATCGAGCCGACCGGCCGCACAATCGTTCAGCCTTTCGTCGTTGTCCTCGGATTCCGGGACGGTCTCATGGTGAGCGAACGATTTCACTACGATCTCAACGCACTCCTGCGCCAGATTGGCGGCCCCGCCCTGCCTGCCCTCGACGAGTTGCCTTACCGGCGCGCGGCCTAGGTGGCGAACACCTTCTTGAGCTCACTGGTCGGCATCGTGTCGCGCATCCATTGGAAGTTGCCGGCCTTCATGTCTTTCGCCCCCTTCATGAAGGCCGCCAGGGCAAGACGGGACAATGCACCGCCGACGCTGATGCGCTTCACGCCGGTCGCCGCGATCTGCTCCGCCGTGAGGTCGGGATCGCCCGCACTCATCACGACGTTCAGCGGCTTCTTCAATTCCGACGCCACGGTCCGCATCGTCGAAAGGTCGTGGAGGCCCGGCGCATAGAGCACGTCGGCGCCGGCCTTCTCGAAGGCCTGCAGGCGGCGGATCGTATCGTCGAGATCCTTAACGCCGCGGATCAGGTTCTCGGCCCGGGCAGTGAAGGTGAAGGGCACGTCGAGCGAGCGCGCCATCTCCGCGCCGGCGGCCACGCGCTCCACCGCATGATTGAAGTCGTAGATCCGGTCGCCGCTCCAATCCTCGATGGAGCCGCCGACGATGCCGACCGCAGCGGCGTCGCGCAGGATGGTCGCAGCCACCTTTGGGTCGTCGGCATAGCCGTTCTCGAGATCGGCATTCACCGGCAGGTCTGTCGCGCTCGCGATCACGCGGCAATTCTCCAGCAGTTCTTCCCGGCTCACCGCATTGTCGCCGTCGACAAGGCCCAGCGCGTTCGACATGCCGAGGCTGGTCGTGGCCAGCGCCTCGAAGCCCAGCGACTGCAACAGCTTGGCGGTACCGGCATCCCACGGATTGGGCAACAGGATGAGGCCCGGCCGCTCGTGCAGCTCGCGAAACTCCCGTCCCTTGTCCGCCTGCGTGCGCATCTCGACTCCTCCGCTTTCTGCTAAGGAACACCCATGGACCAGACAGCGCAACGGGAACTCGCCCGCCTCCTCGCCTCCCTGCGCCGCGAGCAGCGCAGCCAGAGCGGACTTGCTTCGCATCTCGTGCCTCCGGACACGGCGACGGCCTATCGGATCGCCGGCATGGTCAGCGAGGAGCTGGGCTGGCCGGTGCTCGGCTGGAAGATCGCGGCGATGAAGGAAGAGATGCAGCAGGCCCTGCGAACCGACTCGCCGATCTACGGCCGCGTCTACTTCGTGAAGGAAACACCGCACAGCGCCGTGCATGCAGCGCTTGCAAGCCCCATCCCCGAGGTCGAGTACCAGGCGAAGCTCGGCCACGATCTGCCGCCGCGCGACAAGCCCTACACGGTCGAGGAAGTAACCGACGCCGTGGCCTCGCTGCATCCCGGACTGGAACTGGCGGAGTGCCGCTTCATCCACGACGCGTCGTTCCCGCCGCTGCCCGCCATCCTGGCCGACGGTGCTGGCTCGGGCACGATCGTCTACGGCCCCGCCATCGCGGGCTGGCGGACCCGCGACATCGCGGGACAGGAAGCCACCCTCTCCTCCGATGGCCGCGTGCGCCGCAAAGGGACGGCGGCCGCCGCGCTCGACCATCCCATGGTGCCGCTCACCTGGCTCGCCAACGAACTGTCCCGCACCGGCGTCGGCATGAAGGAAGGCCAGATGGTCAGCACCGGCACCCTCACCGGCATGCTCGCGCCCAAATCAGGGGAGACCTATGTGGCCGATTTCGGCCCGTTCGGCTCGGTTACGGTCGCAATCACCTGAAGATGCCCGACAACCGCTTTCTGATCTTTTGGTGAGGGATCCTCGGCCATCCACCCGGAAGGCCTAGTGTAGTCGGGGCGGCCACGGCCATCGGTAGACGTCCTTCTTGACCACCCGCCCCTCTGCGAAACAAAGGAGCAGGACGTCCTTATGCCGGTCGATATAGCGGTCATACAGTTCGCAGGTACGGATCGGGTGCCCCAATGCTGACGTCACCTGTTCTGCCGAGAGGCCTAAGGGCAGCTCAGGCAAATCCATCTTTATATGGTCTGCCTTCTTACCGGACCCGCCTGCCCCACTGACGGTTCGCCCATTCTCGAAGTCGACGTATAGTTCGTAATCTGTACGATCAAATACCCATCGCGAGACATTGCGTGCGCCGATTTCGCTCTCGCTCATGGCTTTCCGTGCATCCGCCTCCGTGTCGCCAGCTTGTATTTTGTCGAATGCGTCCAAAGGTTCGGCGCCAAGGCTCGCGGTGCCGATGGCCGCGGCACTCGCCGCCAGGACGAACTCGAATCGCCACCTTCTCATGCGATCACCGCTGACGCCGATCGCCGTGACAAGAGATCAACGCGAGAACACCATCGCCTTGTCACGCAGCGAGCCGTGCCGGAGCGTCAACAGGTCGAGCACGTAGTTCTGGTAGAGCTTCCACGGCCGCTTGCTGCCCTGCTTGGGCTGGTGTGGTAGCGCGCGCTGGATGTAGCCGGACGAGAAGTTGACCCACGGCTCCTCGGTGAGGGTCGGATCGCTGTTGTGCGGCGTCGCCTGCCTGAAGCCCTTGCGGTCCATGTAGTTCAGCAGGCGGCAGACATACTCGCAGACCAGATCGGCCTTCAGGGTCCACGAGGCGTTGGTGTAGCCGAAGACCGAGGCGAGGTTCGGCACGTCGGAATACATCATGCCCTTGTAGATCATGGTGTCGGAAGGCTTCACCGGCCTGCCGTCGACCACCAGCTTCGCGCCGCCCAGCGGCTGCACCACCAGGCCGGTCGCCGTGACCACCACGTCGGCTTCGAGCTCGGCGCCCGACTTCAGCTTGATGCCCTTCTCGGTGAAGGTCTCGATCGTGTCGGTCACGACCGACGCCTTCTTCTTGCGGATGGCGCGGAAGAGATCGGCGTCGGGCACCAGGCAGAGCCGCTGGTCCCAGGGATTGTATTTCGGCGTGAAGTGCGTGGCGACGTCGTAGTCCGGCCCCAGCATCTGGCGGACGCCGCCCAGGATCAGGCTCTTCACCTTCTCCGGCTTGCGCTTGCACATCTGGTAGAAATACATGCCCATCAGCACGTTCTTCCAGCGTGTCGCCATATAGGCGAGCTTGAGCGGCAGCCGACGCCGCATCTTGTTGGCGAACGGGTCTTGCGCCGGGCGCGCCACGACGTAGGTCGGCGAGCGCTGCAGCATGGTCACGTGACCGGCGGTCTCGGCCATCGACGGCACGACCGTGACCGCCGTGGCGCCGCTGCCGATCACCACGACCTTCTTGCCGGCATAGTCGAGGTCCTGCGGCCAGTGCTGCGGATGCACGACCCGGCCCTTGAAGTCGGCGATACCGGGGAACTCCGGCAGGTAGCCGGCCTCGTAGCGATAGTAGCCGCTGCACATCCACAGGAAGTTGCAGGAAATGAACACGCGTTCCGGCCCGCGCTCGATCTCGACCGTCCATCTGGCGTCCGGCGTCGACCAGGAGGCGCCAACGACGCGATGGCCGTAGCGAATGTGGCGATCGATACCGTGATCGCTCGCAACCTCGCGGATGTAGCTCAGGATCGACGGCCCGTCGGCAATCGCCTTGGCATCCTTCCATGGCCGGAAACGATAGCCCAGCGTGTACATGTCGGAGTCCGAGCGGACACCAGGATAGCGGAACAGGTCCCAGGTACCGCCGCTGGCGGCGCGCCCTTCGAGGATCGCATAGCTCTTGCCCGGACAGTTCTTCTGCAGATGCCAGGCGGCGCCGATGCCCGAAAGCCCGGCCCCGACGATCAGCACGTCGAAATGTTCAGTTGCTGTGCGGCTCTGCGGCTCGGGCGCGACGATTGTATCCATGCAGACTTCATCGCGGAAACGCATGGGGCTGGCAACTCGCCTTTGCCGATCGCCCCAGCCGCCCCTACAGCGCCGCGGTGATGATGATCTCGATCAGGTCGCCTTCGGGCATGACCGACTGGACGAAGGAGCGGACCGGGCCGTGGTTGGCCGGCATCCAGGTGGCCCAGGCCTCGTCGAAGGCCGGCTTGTTGTCGTGGTCGGTCACGACGATCTCGGCCTTCACGATGCGCGTCCGGTCGAGGCCCGCATCCTTCAGGTAGCCGTCGATCACGCCCAGCGCACCCAGCGTCTGCACGCGGATGTCCTGCGTGCGGTCCGGCGACGTCGCCACGCCCCACAAAAAGCCGCCCCCACCGGGCAGCCGGTAGACGGCGACCGAGGATTTGGCCGGCACCCGTGGATTGGGCGCGCGCGTGATGTCGCTGCTGCTCATGTTTCAAACATCCCCAAGAACCGTCGCCACTATGCGCCCGGCTCCATCGCCGACCAATGAATTCGACGCGGCCATGCTATGCTCCCCCGTCACTCGAACGCGAGGGAGGATGTCATGCCCACCAACGTCAAGCAGATGATCGAAGCAGCCAATGCCGCGGTGCCGCGGGTCACACCGGCAGAGGCCAAGGAGATGATCGCCAGGGGCAACACGCTGGTCGTCGACGTGCGCGACGCGGCCGAGGTTGCCAACAGCGGCAAGGTCGCGGGCGCGGTCCATGTCTCGCGCGGCATGCTGGAATTCCGCGCCGACCCCGAATCGCCCGCCCACGACAAGGCTTTCGACAAGTCGAAGACTGTGATCGTCTACTGCGCTTCCGGCGGCCGCTCGGCCCTCAGCGGCAAGGTGCTGAAGGATTTCGGCTACGCCAACGTCGTCAACCTCGGCGCCTTCAAGGATTGGGTCGAGAGCGGCGGCGCGGTCGACAAGAGCTGACGCCTACCTTCCGTCGTCGAACTTGAGCTGCTGGATCGCCGACATCAGCTTGGCGATCTGGCTTCGCTGCGCTTCGTCCAAGGGCTTGTCGTCGGGCAGGGGCTGAAGCACGAGCTCGATATCCTCGAGTTGCTTCACGAGATTGTAGGCCCTGTTGGTCTTCTCCTTCTCCGAGCCGGCCAGCAACGGATAGACCGAGAGATAGAGCGAGGCGAGGCTGCGGTTCTGCAGTTCCGGTGTGACAGGGATCGCGCTCTTGAAGACACCGCCAAGTGCCGCCTTGGCGTCGCCAACCGTGACCGCACGACGAAGCAGGAAGCTCATCCCGTCCAGCCGGTGCTCGATCTCGAAGCGGTGGCTGGTCAGGTCCGCCTGATTCTTCAGTGAGATCTCATGCTGATGCTGCACCTGCTGCAGGAAGGCCGCGCCGCCGGTCAGAACGACCGACGACAGGAGCCACATACCCACCGAGCTGTTCAGGAACTCGTAGAGTTTGGAGCCGAATCCCGGCGGAGCCGGAGGGGGCGGTGGCTCGGGCGCGGGCCGGGCGGACTCCTCTTCCAGGGATTTGCGGATCGAATGGCGATAGCGCTCCTCGGCCGCGATGCGCTTCATCTCGTCTTCGGTCAGCATCTTCGTACTCTAGTCCTTCATGAACACGTTGAGGTCGCCTGTCGGGATCGCGCGGTCGAGATAGGTGAAGGTACCCTTCTCCTTCACCTCTGTCGCCGCATCGATCAGACCCGTCATGGCGGCGCGATAGAGCGAGGTGGCAAGGCTGATGCGCTTCACGCCCGCCGCTTCGAGCTCGGCCTTGCTGAAGGACTTGCCCTTGATGCCGACCATGAAGTTGAAGGGCTTGCGCAGTGCGCCGCAGACCTTCTTCACCGAAGCCAGATCGGGCAGCCCCGGCGCGAACAGGACATCGGCACCCGCCGCCTCGAACGCCTGCAGGCGCTTGATCACGTCGCCCAGATCCGGCTTGCCGCGCAGGAAGCCTTCGGCGCGGGCCGAAAGGACGAAGGGTACCGGCAGCGAACGCGCTGCATCGACCGCTGCCTTGATGCGTGCCGTCGCCGTTTCGATATCGAACAGCGGCTGGTCCGGATTGCCGGTCGCGTCCTCGATCGATCCGCCGACCAGCCCGACGCCTGCAGCCTGCCGGATCGTCTCGGCCGCATCCTCGGGCAAGTCGCCGAAGCCCTTCTCGAGGTCGGCCGCCACCGGCAGGTCGGTCGCGTTCACGATCGACCGTGCATTGGCCAGCGCCTCCTCGCGCGTCACCCGGCCATCGCGCCTGCCCAGCGTGCCTGCCTTGGCGCCGCTCGAACTCGCCAGGGCCTCGAAGCCCAGCCCCGCCAGTATGCGCGCCGAGCCCGCATCCCAGGGATTGGCGATGACGAATGCGCCCGGCCTCTCATGGAGCACCCGGAACTTGCGGGCCTTCTCGGCCTGACTGACACTCATGACGCCCATCCCCTCATTCGTACGATCCGGCGGAGTTTGTCCCGCCGGTTCTCTGCAAGACAATCGAGATTATTTCAACGTCGCCTCATGTCTGGCCGCAACCGCCCGGCGCCACCGCGTATAAGGCAGCGTAATCGCCACCGAGATGGCGATGTAGATGGAGATCACGACGGCAATACGTGCCCCCGGCAGCGACGTCGCAACGAACACCGCGACGCCGATGTGACGGGTGGCGCAGGCGACGGCGAGCGCCGAGCGGTTTTCCTCCTCCGGGCCGCCGACGAGGTGGCCGATGACCAGGGACATCAGGATCAGGAGCGCGAGAGCCGCGATACCCTGCCATTTGACCTCGAGCACCACATGCCAGTTCACGACCAGCAGCACTACGGCCGCCAGTGTCATGGCCAATCCCGCCAGGCCGACCACCCGCCCGCCGGTCCAGGCCGCAAACTTCGGGAAGAGCCGGCGCACCGCCATGCCCGCCAGCAGCGGCAGGAAAAACGACTCGCCCAGGACCAGCGCCGTCTTCTCCGGCGCGAGGCGCGGCAGTCGAGGGAACAGCGGGCCGAGCATCTCCAGCCACAGCGGCACGAGGATCACGGCCAATACCGATGAGACCACAACCAGGCTGAAGATATATGCCCCGTCACCGATGCCCAGCAGCTTGCGCGGCAGCAGCGGCGCCCCGGCGGAGACCGCGAGCACCAGCAGACCGGCTTCCGCCGCCGCCGGCAACGGCAGCAGAATGACCAACCCGACGGCTGCCAGCGGCGCCAGCACGTACATGGCCAGCAAGGAGCGTAACAGCAGCGCGGGCTGCCGGAACAGACGGACCGCGTCGTGCAGGGTCGAGTCGAGGCCGATGCCGAAGATGATGATCGTGACGGTGATCTTGAGGAGGACGAGAAGGCCGATGGTCATGGCTGAGGCTTATCGCACGGCCGGCGAATCATCATCCACCCACCGTTTCCGATCCTCGCACTGGATATGAGACCAGACCAGTCCGCGGCCGGGCCTCTGAGCGGACCGCCGCGAACAAGGCACCAATTTTTGTTGCAGCGGCACTGCCGAAGCGCCCAAATGGATCATGATCGCGCCGCGTCTGCCACGAGAACAGCCTGGACTGTCGGCAGAACGCGATTGGGGGAGAGAATTCCATGCAGCGTCGCAGCCTGTTGACCGCCCTCGCCGCTACGCTTGCGGCCGGCATCTGGCCCGCCGCACGAGCGCAGGACGCGGGCGGCAAGCCATTCACGCCCGAGCAGCTCGACCAGATCCTGGCGCCGATCGCGCTCTATCCCGATGCCGTGCTTGCGCAGACCCTGATGGCGGCAAGCTATCCCCTGGAAGTCGTCGAGGCCGCCCGCTGGTCAAAGGCCAACCCCAACCTGAAGGGCGACGCCGCCGTCGCGGCCGTCAAGGACAAGAGTTGGGACGTCAGCGTGAAGTCGCTGGTCGCCTTTCCGCAAGTCCTCACCCAGCTCAGCGACCACCTCGACTGGATGCAGAAGATCGGTGACGCGATGATCGCCCAGCAGCAGGATGTCGCCGATTCGATCCAGCGCCTGCGCGCCAAGGCGGCCGACGCCGGCAACCTGCAGAGCGGCAAGGAGCAGACGGTCACCTCGCAGGGATCGGGTACCGATCGGACCATTGTCATCGCCCCGACGAATCCGGAAGTGATCTACGTACCGGCCTACAATCCCAATACCGTATACGGGACCTGGCCCTACCCGGCCTCTCCACCGACCTACTATCCGCCGCCACCCGGATACGGGTACGGCTCGGCGCTGCTGACCGGCCTGCTCTTCGGCGTCGGCATCGCGGCTGCCGGCGCGATCTTCGGGGGCTGGAACTGGGGACGCGGCAACAGCTACGTCAACGTGAACGTCAACCGCGCGGTCAACATCGACCGCAACTTCAACGTCAACAACATCAACAACGGCCGCTGGCAGCACGAGCCGGTCCACCGAAAGGGCGTGGCCTATCGCGATCCCGCGACGCGCCAGCGCTTCAATCAGACGCGGCCCGGCGCAGATCAGCGCCAGGAGTTCCGGGGGCGCCTCGAAAACCAGCCGAGGCCGCAGGCCAATGCGCGTCCCAGCCCGCCGAACCGCCCCGCTGGCGGGGGCACTGCGCAACGCCCCAACGTCACCAATCGCGCCGCTGGCGGCCAGCATCCCAACTTCCAGAACCACGCCGGAGCGCCCCGCGGCGGCGGTGCCATCCGCGGCACCAACAACGGACAACAGGTCAATCGCGAGGCGGCCCGCGGGCGGGCGCAGCAATCCCGGGCCGCCACGCATCCGTCCGGTGGGGGTGGTGCGCGCGGAGGAGGAGGTAGTGGTGGCGCACGCGCCGGCGGAGGCGGCGGAGCCGGAGGTGGTGGAGGCCGCGCGGGCGGCGGCAATCGCGGCGGAGGACGGCAATGAGCGCGTCGATGTTCCGGAAGGCGCTTCTCGCCCTCCTCGTGGCAAGCGGCCTGGCCATTGCCCTCGTGACGGGTGCCTCGGCCCAATCCGCGAAGCCGGAGGGCTTCGCAACGCCCGAGGCGGCCGCCAATGCGCTAACCGACGCCATCAGGCGCGACGACAGCAAGGCCGTCGGTGCGATCCTCGGCAGCGGCTGGCGCGACATCGTGCTGGGCCGGCCGGAGGACGAGGAGCGGCTGCGCGAAAAGTTCCTCGAAGCCTGGGACACGAGCCACAAGATCGTCGTCGACGGCAACAAGGCGACGATCGAAGCCGGCACCACCGGCTGGACGGGGCCCATTCCGATCGTCAGGGACGGCGACCAGTGGCGCTTCGACGTCGAGGCGGGCCGCAAGGAAATCACCGCACGCCGTATCGGCCGCAACGAACTGTCGGTCATCCAGAGCCTGCTGGCGCTGGTCGATGCGGAGCACGAATACGCCGCACTCGATCCGATGAAGGTCGGTGCACCGGTCTATGCGCGGCGACTGCTCAGCTCGCCGGGCAAGAAAGATGGGCTCTACTGGGATGTAGCTCCAGGCGAGCCCCAGAGCCCGATCGGCCCCGCCCTCGCGACCGCCCAGGCCCAGGGCCAGGGCGGCACCGAAGACGGCTACTACGGCTACCGCTTTCGCCTCCTCTACGCCCAGGGCCCGGAGGCGCCGGGCGGCGCGTACGATTATCTCGTGAAAGGGCGCATGATTGGCGGCTTTGCCATCCTCGCCTGGCCGGTCCGCTACGATGACACCGGCGTGATGACCTTCATGGTGAACCAGGACGGTGTCGTCTATGAGCAGGACCTCGGCCCCGACACGGCAACCAAGGCCGCCGCGATCACCGTCTACAATCCGGACAAGGGCTGGGAGAAGGCCGACATGACCCCGCCCTGACGGCGGACGCTACTGGCTGCGGCCGTCCCAGTCCTTCGGACTGAGTTTGTCGACGTCTATTCCTTCGACGCAGCGAAGGTTGATCCCGACGGTGGGCGTGCCATCCGGCATCGTCCCCTCGGCATAGCTCTCGATGCCGCACCGGGTACAGAAGCGGTGGTGCAGCGACTTCTTGCCGAACTGGTAGTCACCCTGCTCGGCCGCTCCCGACTTCAACTTGAAGCTGGCCTTCGGCGCGAAGGCCCATACGGCGCCGAGCCGCGTACAGATCGAGCAATTGCACTTCAGTGCGCCGGAGACGTCGAGATCGACGTCAAAGGCGACGGCGCCGCAATGGCAGCTTCCGGAATAGGACATCGTCTCCGGCATATGGTCCTCCATCCTGTGTGGCAGCGCTAAACGCGCCGGCCCTTCAACGGATGCCTAGAGTCTTTCCGACTGACACTGAATCATAGCAGTCTTCCTAAAAAACCACCTCACCCTGCGGAGCGCTCCGCAGGAGCGCATCTCGAAGGATGGGCACGAGCACCGCGTCTGTTGTTCATCCTTCGAGACGGCCCTTCGGGCCTACTCAGGATGAGATGTTGTGTGTGAACTCGAAGCGGAAAGACTCTAGCCCGGCCAGGGCAGCGACCAGGTCTTTACATTGGTGAAGCTCTTCATCGCCTCGAGCACGCCCTCCTTGTAGCCGAGGCCCGAATCCTTGATGCCGCCGAACGGCGACATCTCGATGCGGTAGCCGGGCACTTCCCAGACGTTCACCGTGCCGACCTGCAGTTCGTCGACGAACTTCGTGATGTAGTCGAGACGATCCGTGCAGACGCCCGACGACAGGCCGTAGGCCGTGCCGTTGGAGACCTGGATGGCGTGGCTGATGTCTCTCACGCGGATGATCGGAATCGCCGGGCCGAAGGTTTCCTCGCGCACCAGCTCGGCCTGCGGATCGACGTGGTCGACGACGGTGGGCGGGAAGAGCGCGCCCCGGCGGTCGTTGCCGTGCAGCAGCTTCGCACCGTACTTCGCCACCGCCTCGCTCACCCTGTTCTGGAACAGCGTCGCCGCGCGTTCGTGGATCACGGTGCCGACATCGGTCTCGGGATCGAGCGGATCGCCGGCCTTCAGCTTCTTCGCCTTGGCGAGTACCCGCTCGACGAAGGCATCGGCCACCTTGTCGACGACCAGAATGCGCTTCACGGCGGTGCAGCGCTGGCCGGAATTCTTGGTGGCGCCCGCGACGGCCAGCTCGGCTGCCTTGTCGAGGTCGGCATCCTCCATGACGATCAGCGGGTCGTTGCCGCCCAGTTCGAGGACGATGCGCTTGTAGCCCGCCTTCTCGGCAATGTACTTGCCGACGCGGACCGAGCCCGTGAACGTGACGAGGTCGGAACGCGGATCGACGATCATCGCGTCGCCGATGTCGGACGGATTGCCGGTGATGACCGACAGCATTTCCGGCGGCAGACCCGCCTCGTAGAGCGTGTCCGCCAGGAACAGCGCCGTGAGCGGCGTCAGCTCGGTGGGCTTCAGCACGACGCAATTGTTGGTCGCGAAGGCCGGCGCCAGCTTGTGCGCCACCATGTTGAGCGGATGGTTGAACGGCGTGATCGCCGAGATCGCGTTCAGCGGCTGACGCAGGGTGAAGATCTTGCGCGACTTGCCGTGCGGGGTGAGGTCGCAGGAGAAGGTCTGCCCATCGTCCAGCATGCAGAGCTGGCCCGCGAAGGTGAAGACGTCGTAGGCGCGGCCGACCTCGTAGAGCGAGTCCTTCAGGCAGAGCCCCGACTCCAGGGTAATCAGGCGCGACAGCTCTTCCTTGCGCGAGACCAGAAGGTCGGCCGTCTTCAGCAGGATCTGCTGGCGCTGATACCGGGTGAGCTTCGGCTTGTAGTCGTGGGCGATCTGGAACGCCTCGGCCACCAGTTCGGGCGTGGCGCGCGGCACGGTGCCGACCAGGCGATTGTCCCAGGGGAAGCGCACTTCGAGGCGCGCCTTGGTCTCGACCTTCTTCCCCGCGATGCGGAGATATTCATGCCGGACGTCGGAGCCGGTGCGGGTGATGGTGTCCATGAAACTCTCTCAGGCGACGAGGTTGAGGGCGAGGTCGAAGGCGTCGAAATTGCGCCAGCGATGCGCACCCGTGTCGCCGCTCGCGAGCCTGCGGTTGCACAGCAGCGGCACGCGCTGCTCGGAGACGCCGCCATGGCTGCGCAGCGGCTCGGTGAGGCCCGAGAGATCGTGTCGCAAGGCCGAGGTGCCCAGCACCTTGTGCTTGGTCGAGACGACGATGAGATCGCCCAGGCGATCGGCCGGTAGCTCGAAGCTTGCCGCCGCCTCTTCCTTGGTGAGCGCCGCCTCGATGCCCGGCATCGCCTTCAGCCTGGCGGCCCACTCCGTCGGATTGGTGCAATAGACGACTGCAAAGGAGCCCAGTGCGCCGTGATGCACGACATAAGGATCGGTGATCGGCAGGATGACGCGGGCCTTGTCCTTGCCCACCCAGCCGTCGAACAGGTCCTGCAGGTAGATGACGTCGGGCTGGCCGTCGCTGCCGAACTTGGCGTTCATGCCATGGTCGGCCGTGATAACGATGGTACAGCCCATGGTGTCGAGCTGGGCAAGATAGCCGTCCATCATGGCGTAGAAGGCATTGGCGACCGGCGTGCCCGGCGCATGCTTGTGCTGGATGTAGTCAGTGGTCGACAGATACATGATTTGCGGCCGGTCCCTCTCCATCAGCTTGACGCCGGCGGCGAACACGAACTCCGAGAGGCCGGCGCTGTAGACGTCCGGCACGCCCATGCCCACCAGTTCGTTCACATGGTCGATGCCATTGTCGGCCAGGGTCGCCTTGTCCGACTTCTCCGACGAGAAGGAGCAGGCCTTGCCGGCGCCCAGTTCGAGCCCCTTGCCCAGCAGGCCGCGCAGCTTGTCCTTGGCGGTGATGACCGCGATACGGCAGCCGGCGCGCTGGAAGGCGGGGAACAGCGTCTCGACCCGCAGGAACTTCGGATCGTTCATCATCACTTCCTTGCCCGTCTCGGGATCGAGGAAGTAGTTGCCGCAGATCCCATGGACGGCCGGCGGACGGCCGGTGACGATCGACAGGTTGTTCGGATTGGTGAAGCTCGGCACCACGCACTCGCCGACCAGGTTCGTGCCCTCTTTCAGGACCTTGGCGAACCATGGTGCCTGCCCCGCCTCGACGGCGCGCTCGATGTAACCGGGCTCAGATCCGTCGACGCAGACCACGACGACGGGCTGCTTGGGCAGACGGTAGCTGCGGCCGTTGACGGAGATGTCGCCGCCGCTGACGTTGATGCTGTCGGGTGCCATGTCCTGTTCCCCTATTCTGCCGCCAGTGCCGGGCCGCCGTTGGTCACCCGCATCTCGTCCAGCACCTCGCGGACCGCCGCCAGGGCGCCGCGCATATGATCGGCGTTGAGGCGCCCGATGCAGCCCATGCGGAACGAATCCGCCACGGTGAGCTTGCCCGGATAGATCACGTAGCCGCGGTCCTTGAGCCCGTCATAGAAGCGCTGGAAGACGAACTTCGGATCGGTCGGCATGTGGAAGGTGACGATGATCGGCGCCTGCAGGTCGTTCGGCAGCAACGTCCTGAAACCCATGGCGCGCATGCCGTCGATCAGGACCGTGGCATTCTCCCGATAGCGCTTGCCACGGCCTGCCACGCCGCCTTCGGCCGCGTGCTCCTCGATCGCCTTGCCCAGCGCCACGATGACGTGGATCGGCGGCGTGAAACGGTACTGGCCCGTCTTCGCGAAGCCCTCGGCCTGGTCGAACAAGTCGAGCACCAGCGTGGTCGCATTGCCCTTGCATTCGGCGAGGGCGGCATTGCGGCAGACGACGAAGCCGAGGCCCGGCACGCCTTCGAGGCACTTGTTCGAGGAGGCCGCGAGCGCGTCGTAGTGGACGTTGCGGGCATCGATCTCGATCGCGCCGAAGGCCGACATCGAATCGACCAGCAGGCGGCGGCCCTGCTTCTTCACCAGGGCGGCGATCTCCACGATCGGGTTGAGGATGCCCGACGTGGTCTCGCAATGGACGGCGAAGACGTGCGTGATCGCCTTGTCGTCGACGAGAATCTTCTCGAGCCTGGCGAGATCGGGGGGCGTGTCTTCCGGCGTTTCGTAGGTCGCGACCGCGCGGCCGGCGATCTCGGCGATCTTCTTCGCGCGCTGACCATAGGCGCCGTTGATCACGACCAGCAGCTTGCCGGACTTCGGCACGAAGGTCGTGATCATCGCCTCCACGGCGAAGGTGCCGGAGCCCTGCACCGGCACGGTCACATGCGTGCCCTGACCGCCGGCCAGTTCGACGATCTTCTCCAGCACCATCTTGTTGATGGCGATGAAGCCCTGATCGCGCGAGCCCCAGTCGTGGACCATTGCCTGCTTCACGCTGGCAGACGTGGTGAGCGGGCCGGGCGTCAGCAGCAGCGGATCGCCGGTTTCGGAGGCAGCAGGCTTGATGTTCATGGCGCGGATGATCGGCTCGCTGTGTCTATCCGTCCAGTATATAATTCATATGTTAACTATTGGTTTATCATATATGACGCCCACCCAGCTCCGCGCCTTCCACCTCGTGGCCGAGGCCGGCTCCTTCTCGGCAGCGGCTCGCGCCTCCGGCCTCAGCCAACCCAATCTCTCGGGCCAGGTCACGGCACTGGAGAAAGCCTATGGCGTGCACCTGTTCGACCGCCGCGGCCGCAGCGTCACCCCCACCGAGACGGGTCGGCAGCTCCACGGCGTCACGACGCGCCTATTCGCCCTCCAGGACGAGGCGCAAGCCCTCCTGCTGGGCGAGCAGGCCCTGACCCGCGGCCATCTACGCATCGCTGCCGACTCCGCGCACCATGTGGTGCCGATCATGGCCGCGCTGCGGGAACGCGCCGGCGGGCTCACCTTCGCGCTTTCGATCGACAATTCGGCCGTCGTGTTGGAGCGCCTGCTGCGCCACGAGGCAGATGTCGCGGTGATGGCCAAGAGCCTCTCCGATCCGCGCCTGCACGCCGTTCGGTTGCGCACCGACCGGCTTGTCCTGTTCGCGCCGGCCGGCCATGCCCTCGGCAGACGCGGCCGCACGCCCCTCTCGGCACTGGCTGGCCAGGAGCTGGTGCTGCGCGAACGCGGCTCGATCACGCGGGAAGTGCTTGAACAGGCAATGGCGGCAGCCGATATCAGGCCCGCGTCGATTGTCGAGGTTCAGACCCGCGAAGGCGTGCGAGAGGCGGTGGCGGCCGGGTTCGGCGTCGGCGCGGTATTCGCGAGCGAACTCGGCGAGGATCGCCGCTTCCGCCGCATCACCATCACCGATCAGAATCTGGCGGTCGCGGAATATGCCGTGTGCCTGCAGGAGCGTCGGCGGGTCGCGCTCGTTCGTGCCTTCATGGATGAAGCGACGCGGCTGGCCGCCTGAGGCAGCTCACGTAACAAAAATGTCAAAAAACTTTCATCGTCAAACGACGAGGCGTAGGATTCCCGAATCATGCAAGGCATCGACACCATCCTGAACGTCCTCGGCAGCGTCTGCCTGCTGTTGTGGGGCGTGCGCATGGTGCGGACGGGCCTGACCCGCGCCTTCGGGGCAACCTTGCGCCGCGCCATCGGCGCCTGCTCGCGCAACCGCTTCACGGCCTTCACGGGCGGAGTCGTGCTGACGGGCGTGCTTCAGTCGAGCACCGCAACCGCCTTGCTGCTCGCCTCCTTCGCGGGACGCGGGCTGATCTCGCTGTCGATCGGGCTGGCAGTGATGCTGGGCGCGAATGTCGGCACGACGCTAACGGCACAGGTCCTGTCCTTCCCCCTCGGCTGGATCTCTCCGCTCATGATCGCGGGCGGCGTCATCGCCTTCCTGTCGAACAGCTCGGACAGGGCGCGCCATCTCGGCCGCGTCGCCATCGGCCTCGGCCTGATGCTGCTGTCGCTGCACCTGCTCGAAGCGGCCGCCCTGCCGCTGCGCTCGGCGCCGGCCTTCGTGGCCGTGCTGGAAGGGCTGCAGAACGAATATGTGATGGGCGTCCTCGTAGCGGCGGCCGCCACCTGGTTCATTCATTCCAGCCTCTCGACCGTGCTGCTGGTGATGTCCTTCGCCTCGAGCGGCATCATCGATCCCAAGCTCGGCATGGCAATGGTGATCGGCGCCAACATCGGCGGCGCGATCGCCCCCTATTTCGACCAGGCCGCGACCGATACCGAGGCGCGGCGCCTGCCGCTGGGCAACCTCATCACGCGGGTCGCGGTCGGCGTCGCCCTGCTGCCGTTCCTCGGCCAGTTTCACCAATGGCTGATGATGGTCGATCCGGCCCCCGGGCGGCTGCTCGTCAACTTCCACACCGCCTTCAGCGTGGTAGCCGCCATCGTCTTCCTGCCGCTGATCGATCCAGTGGCCGCGCTCTGCCGACGCCTGGTCCCAGACCGGCCACAGACCGACGACCCCGGCAAGCCGCGCAGCCTCGACCCCAACGTGCTCGACACGCCGGCCGAAGCGCTGGGCTGCGCGCTCCGGGAGACGCTCAATCTCGGCGACAGGGTCGCCGACATGCTGCGCCAGACCATGGACGTGTTCGAGAAGAACGACGCGCGCGCCATGAAGGCGATCGAGGCGGCGGACGATGCCGTCGACAGCCTCTACGAGGCCATCAAGCTCTACCTGATCCAGACTTCGCGGACCGAGCTGGGCGAAGAGGACGGCAAGCGCTACGTCGAGATCCTGACCTTCGTCACCAACCTCGAACATGCCGGCGACATCATCGACAAGAACCTGATGGAACTGGCGGCCAAGAAGATCAAGAATCGCTATGCCTTCTCGGCCGAGGGCACGGCGGAGCTGCGCGCCTTCCACGCCCGCGTGCTCGACAATCTCCGGCTGGCGCTGAACGTCTTCACGACCCGCGACATCACCCTGGCCCGCCGGCTGGTCGCCGAGAAGGCCGCGATCCGCGAGGCTGAGGCCCATGCAGCCGACAGCCACTATGCCCGACTGCGCGAGGGGCGCCCGGAATCGATTGAGACCAGCTCGATCCACATGGACGTGATCCGCGACCTGAAGCGCATCAACGGCCACTTTACGACGGTCGCCTATCCGATTCTCGAAGCCGCTGGCGAACTCGCCGAGACGCGCCTCAAGACGACGACGGATCAGCCCTTGATCCGCAATCCGCTGGGATCGTAGGGCGCACGCAGCGAGACCTTCGCCGCAAGCTTCGTGCCGGCAAGATCTACCTCGAAGCGGCCACCCGCCAGCCACGCCGCGTCGACCGACTGACCGTCGCTTCGCTTCACGTAGCCGAGGCCCACGGAGGCGCCGAGCGTGTGACCGTAGCCCGCCGAGGTGAGATCGCCGACCGGTCTGCCGTCGCGCAGTAGCGCCTCGCCGCCCCACAGGAGCGGCTCACGGTCTTCCAGCACGACCGAGACGAGCCGCCGGGTCAGCGGCCGGCCCTTGGCTTCGAGGAGTGCCTTCTGGCCGATGAATCCGCCCGGCTTGCCGAGGCTCACCGCCCAACCGAGGCCCGCCTGCAAGGGCGTGTCGTCGGGCGTCAGTTCGCGGCCCCAGGCGCGGTAGCCCTTCTCGAGCCGCAGCGTGTCGATGGCGTAGTAGCCGGCATCGCGCAGGCCGAATTCGGCGCCCGCCTCGTGCAGCGTCTCGAACACGGTGACGGCGAATTCGACGGGCACGTAGAGTTCCCAGCCCAGCTCGCCCATGTAGGTGCGGCGCGAGGCGAGCACCGTTGCGTAGCCTATGCCGATCTCGCGGATCGTGGCGAAAGGAAAGCCCTCGTTCGAGAGATCGGCCCGGCTCACCGTCTGGAGCAACGCGCGGCTCTTCGGTCCCATGACCGACAGCACGGTCCAGCCCGACGTCACGTCGGTGAGAACAGCATGGGCGTCGGGGGCCATGTGCCGCCCCAACCAATCCATGTCGCGGATGGGTTGCGCCGAGCCGGTGATGAGCATGAACTTGTCACGTGTCAGCCGCGCGACGGTGACGTCGCTCTCGAAGGTGCCGCGCTCGTTCAGCACGCCGGTGTAGACGGTGCATCCGACCGGCACCGCGACATCGTTGGCGCAAAGGCGCTGCAGCACGGCCTCGGCATCGCGGCCCTGCACCAGCAGCTTGCCGAATGAGGTCTCGTCGGTGACCGTGACACCTTCGCGTGTCGCGCGGTGCTCGGTGGCGACCGCGTCGAACCAGGCGCCGCGGCCCCAGCCATAACGCATCTCGGGCGCCTTGCCCTCGCCCGCGAACCAGTTGGGCCGCTCCCAGCCCATCTTGTTGCCGAACCAGGCGCCGCGCGCCTTCAGTCGGTCGTAGAGCGGCGAACGTCGGAACGGACGGCCGCTCTCCTGCTCACGCTGCGGCCACGGCATCTTGTAGTGAAGGCCCAGCGTCTCGGCGACCCGGCTGCGCAGCCAGGCATCGTTGCCGTGGAAACCCGCGAAGCGCCTGATGTCGACCGGCCAGAGGTCCATCGTCGGCTCGCCGGCGACGATCCATTCCGCCAGCGCCATCCCGGCGCCGCCCGAGCTCGCGATGCCCATGGAGTTGAAGCCGGCGCCGACATAGAAGCCGCGCAGCTGAGGCGCCTCGCCCAGGATGTAGTTCATGTCCGGCGTGAAGCTTTCCGGCCCGTTCATGAAGGTCTTGATGCCGGTCTTCTCTAGCGACGGTACGCGGATCAGCGCATTGTCCATCAGGATCTGGAACTGGTCCCAGTCGTCCGGCAGCATACCGAACTCGAAATCGTCGGGGATGACGTCCTTATTCCAGGGCTTGGCCTCGGGCTCGAAGCCGCCCATCAACAGGCCGCCGACCTCTTCCTTGAAATAGATGTAGCCGTCGGGATCGCGCATGACCGGCAGGTCGCGCGGCACGTTCTCCATCTTCTCGGTGACGATGTACATGTGCTCGCAGGAATAGAGCGGCACCGTCACGCCGACCATCCGGCCGAGCTGGCGTGCCCACTGGCCGCCGCAGTTGACCACGATCTCGGCCTTGATCGGCCCCTCGGTCGTCCGCACGCCGGTGACCCTCGGGCCGCCCGGCCCCTCTTCCGTGTCGATCGCGGTGACGCGCACCTTCTCGAAGATGCGAACACCGCCGTTGCGCGCGCCCTTCGCCAGGGACTGCGTGATGTCGGCCGGATTGGCCTTGCCGTCGCCCGGCAGCCACACCGCGCCCACGAGATCGTCGGTGCGCATGATCGGATACTTGTCGCCGGCCTGTTGCGGCGTCAGCGGCTCGCACTCCACGCCCTGCGCGCTGGCCATGGCAGCGGAACGACGCAGCAAGGTCATGCGCTCTTCGGTTCGCGCCACGATGAGCGAGCCCGATCGCTTCCAGCCGGTGGCGAGACCGGTCTCGGCCTCGAGTTTAGAATAGAGCTCGGTGCTGTAGCGGATCAGCCGCGTCAGGTTCTGGACGCTGCGCAACTGGCCCACGAGGCCTGCCGCATGCCAGGTCGTGCCGCCGCTCAGGCGCCCCTGCTCCAGCAGCACGATGTCCTTCCAGCCCTGCTTCGCGAGGTGATAGGCCGTCGAGCAGCCCATGATACCGCCACCGATGATGACGACGCGGGCGTGGGTTGGAAACGCGGCCATCAGAGCCTCCCTGCGATGGCGGCCTCGTACATCCTGCGCATCTCCGGCACGCTGGCCTTGACCGGATTGCCACGGGCCGTCGGATCGTCCGCCGCCATTTCCGAGAACCGGTCGAGATGCTCGATCTTCACACCCAGCTCGGCCAGCGTCTGGGGAATTCCCACTTCACGCCGCAGCTCGAGCGTCCACTGCATGAAACCCTCGAAGGTCGGCGTGCGCAGGTTGAGCCAGCGCGCCAGGCGCACGATCCTGTCCTCGATGGCCACGCGATTGAACTGGATCACGTAGGGCATGACGACGGCATTCGTCAGCCCATGGTGCGTATCCAGAACGGCCCCCACCGGATGCGACAGCGCATGGATGGCCCCCAGCCCTTTCTGGAAGGCCGTCGAGCCCATCTGCGAGGCCGCCAGCATGTGCCCGCGGGCCTCGATATCGCGACCGTCCCTGACGGCGCGGGCAAGGTTCTCCTTCACCAGCCGCATGCCTTCGACGGCAATGCCTTCCGCGTAGGGATGGTAGCCCGGTGCACAATAGGCCTCCAGACAGTGGCAGAAGGCATCCATGCCGGTGCCGGCCGTCAGCTTCGGCGACAAGCCGACCGTCAGCTCCGGGTCGGCAATCACGAGCTGCGGCATCATCATCGGATGGAAGATCACCTTCTTGGTTTTCGTCGCGGGATTGGTGATTACCGCCGCGCGGCCGGTCTCGGAGCCGGTGCCGGCGGTCGTCGGCACGGCGATCGACGGGCGGATGCCGGCCGGGTTGGCGCGCGTATGCCAGTCGCCGACATCCTCGAAGTCCCACAGCGGCCGGGTCTGCCCGGCCATGAAGGCGATGGCCTTGCCCGCATCGATGCCCGAACCGCCGCCCCAGGCGATGACGCCGTCGTGCTTGCCGGCACGCAGGACGCGCACGCCCGCCTCGACATTGGCCAAGACCGGATTGGGTCTCACGTCACTGAAAACCGCCACCTCGATACCCGCCTTGCGCAGCGACAGGGTCGCGCTGGAGACCATCGACAGCCTGGCCAGCCCCGGATCGGTCACCAGAAGCGGCCGCCGCAGGCCAACCGCCTTACAGGCATCGGCAAGTTCGCTGACGCGGCCGGCGCCGAAGCGGATGGCAGTCGGGAAGTTCCAGTTGCCGATGAGCGGCGCCGGGGACGACATCAGATGATTTCCATGTAGCGGTCGAGTTCCCAGTCCGTGATGGCCTTGCGGAACTCCCGCTCTTCCCACTCGCGTGTTGCCGAATAATGATCGACGAAGGCGTCGCCGAAGAGGTTGCGAGCCGGCTTCGAGGCCTTGAGCCGCCCGGCTGCTTCCATGAGCGTCCGTGGCAGCTGCGATTTGGCGGGGTGCTTCTTGTCGTAGGAATTGCCGGTGATGGGCTCGCCGGGATCGATGTCGTTCTCGATCCCCCACAGGCCCGAACCGATGGCCGCGGCGATCGCCAGGTAGGGATTGGCGTCGGCGGCGGCGACGCGATACTCGACCCGGGTCGACTTGGCCGAACCCGGGATCACTCGCAGCGAGGTGGTGCGGTTCTCGACGCCCCAGGTCGAGGCGGTCGGCGCCCAGAAGCCCGGAATGAGTCGCCGGTAGGAATTCACGTTCGAGGCCACCATCCCCAGCAGCTCGGGCATCAGCGCCGCCTGGCCGCCGACAAACTGGCGCATCGTCCGGCTCATGCGATGCGGTGCCTTCTCGTCGAAGAAAACCGGCTTGCCGCCTTTCCACAGCGACATGTGCATGTGGCCGCCACAGCCCGGCCAGTCCTTCGACCACTTGGCCATGAAGGTGGCGAGCCAGCCCTGCTTCTGCGCCAGCACCTTGGTGAAGATCTTGAACAAGGCGGCCTTGTCGGTGGCCGCGAGCGCATCGTCGACCCGGAGCGCGGCCTCGAGAACGCCGGCGCCGGTCTCCGTGTGCAGCCCCTCGATGCCCATGTCCATCGCCTCGCACATGGCGAGCAGGTCGCGGTACCAGTCCGACAGGACCGAGTTGCGCAGGACCGAATAACCGAAGAAGCCGGGCGAGATCGGCTTCAGGTTGCGGTAGCCCTTCTCGCGGATCGATTCCGGTGTCTCGGCGAAGACGAAGAATTCGTATTCGAAGCCGACCTTGACCTCGAAGCCGAGCTTCCGCGCGCGCTCCAGCACGCGGCGCAACGTGCCGCGCGGACAGATCTCCTCGGCCTTCCCCACGAACTCGCAGAGGAAAAACAGGTTGCCGGGCTCCGTCGCGATCTCGCGGCAGGTCTCCGGCAGGATGCGGACATTGGCGTCTGGATAGCCCGTATGCCAGCCCGTGTAGGTGACATTGTCGTAGAGCTGGTCGTTCATGTCCCAGCCCAACACCACGTCGCAGAAGCCGAAGCCTCCTTCGAGGGCGGAGCGGAACTTGTCGACGTGGATGTACTTGCCGCGAAGAATGCCGTCGATGTCGTGGACCCCCACCTTCACGTGGGTGAGCCCCCGCTCCTTGACGATCTTCAGGGCATCGGCGGCGGTCCTGACCTGACGCGGTTCCATTCAGCTCCCCTCGTTCGAGAGGGGCAGACTAGCTGCTGAGATAGCGGGGAAGCCAGAGGGCAATGTCGGGGAATACGGCGATCGCCATGGTGAACAGAACCATGATCGCGAGGAATGGCAAGGTCACGCGGGCGATGTAGCCCAGCCCGTCCTCGGTCAGCCCCTGGATCACGAACAGGTTGAAGCCGACCGGCGGCGTGATCTGCGCCATCTCGACGACCAGGACGAGAAAGACGCCGAACCAGATCGGGTCGAAACCGGCGGCCTTCACGATCGGCATGACGATCGGCAGGGTCATCACGATCATGCTGAAGCCGTCGAGGAAGCAGCCCAGGATCAGGTAGAAGACGATCAGGGCCACGATCAGCATGAACGACGAAAGGCCGAGGCTGCTCACGAACTCGGCGACGGCTCCGGGGATACCCAGGAAGGCCGCGGCACTTCCCAGGATCGAGGCGCCCAGTACGATCAGCGCGATCATGGCGCAGGTCTGCACCGAACCGATGGCGATGGCCTTCAGCGCGGGAAGCGACAGTTCGCGCTGGATCCCGGCCACCACCAGCGCGCCCAGCACGCCCACGGCAGCGGCTTCTGACGGCGTTGCGAGGCCACCATACATGGAGCCCAGCACGCACAGGATCAGGAACACGGCCGGTCCCAGTTCGCGAATCGACGTCAGGAACTCCGCCGCCGTGGCGATGCGCACCTTGCGCTCCGCTTCCGGCACCAGCTGGGGCTTCAGGGCGGTGTAGATCATGATCCAGCCCATGAAGCAGCCCGCCAGCAGGAAGCCGGGGATGAAGCCTGCCGTGAAGAGCTTGGCGATCGAGACGTCGCCCAGCACGCCATAGATGATCATGATGTTGGAGGGCGGAATCAGGAACCCGAGCGTGCCGGCCCCCGCCAGCGAGCCCACGGCGACATCCTTCGAGTAACCGCGCTTCAGGAGCTCCGTCAGCGAGATGCGGCCCACCACCTGGGTCGTCGCCGCAGACGAACCCGAGATGGCAGCGAAGATCGTGCAGCCGATGACGTTCACGTGCAGCAGCCGCCCCGGCAGCATCGCGGCCCACGGCGTCAGGCCGCGGAACAGGGTCTGCGACAGGCGCGTGCGGAACAGGATCTCACCCATGATGATGAACAGCGGCAGCGCCAGCAGTTCCTGCGTGGTCAGGATGTTCCAGGTGTACTGCGCCAGCAGCTTGTCGAGCGGGATGTCGCGGAAGATCGCCAGCAGCACCGTGCCGGTGACGGCCAGGGTCCAGCCGATCCACAGGCCGCCCGCCAGGAAGGCGAACAGCACGACGAACATGGTGAGGACGACTTCAAGCATCGGATATCAACTCGCGCGACAAACTACTCAGCGACGGAACCGGCGCGCATGTTGAGGTCCTCGAGCGGCAGGCCGAACAGGGCCTGGAAGAACCGCGCGATGAACTGCATGACCAGCAGACAGATTCCGAACGTCACCAGCGCCTGCGGAATCCACAGCGGTGTCGCGCTGGAGATCGACACCTGGTCCGACACGAAGCTGCGCCAAGTGAAGTTCACCATCGCCAGTGCGAGATAGCCGGAGAAGCCAACGCCCAGCGCTGCGAGGACCGTCTCCAGCCAGCGCCGCGCCTTCGGTCCGATCCGCGCCAGGATGAGGGTGACACGGATATGGCCGCCGGCCCGCAGGGTCATGGCGGCACCGAAGGTGAAGGCCGCGGCCATGAGATAGGAGCCATATTCCCAGGCGACCGGAATGTCCGACGGTACCCAGGGGAAGACGTCCGAGAGCGCCCGGACGAGGACCTCGCCCAGCATCAGGCAGGTGAGCGCCACCAGGCAGGCGGCGCCCATCCAGCCGTCGAGACGGCCCAGCACGTCGATCCCGTCGAGGAAGGCGCGCAGCACGGGCGGCGCGCCGGCGTTGGGATTGGGGCCGTGACCGCTCACGCGCGCTTCATTTCGGCGAGGTAGGCCTTGATCGGCTTCTCCGCCGCCGGAACGCGCTTGTAGAATTCGGCGATCATCGGCGCCGTCTTCTTCTGGAGGTCGGCCGTCATCGCCGCCGAGGGAATGACGAGCTGCATGCCGCCGGCGATCAAGCGGGCGTTGCTGTCCTTGTCCGCCTGCAGCGACGACTGCCAGAACTCGGGCTCCAGCTTCTTGGCCAGATCGATGATGATCTTCTGGTTGGCCGCCGAGATCTTCTTGAGCGTGTCGTTATTGATCGTGACGATCTCCGACGACCAGGCATGGTTGGTCTGGTGGAAGAACTTCAGGAACTCCCAGAACTTGCCGTCCACGGCCGAAACCGACGAGGTCGACACGCCCGCGACGGCGCCCGACGACAGAGCCGCGATCGTCTCACCCCAGGGGATCAGCGCCGGCGCCATGCCGATGGCGCTGCACATTTCCTGGGCGTTCTTGTCGGGCACGCGGATCTTGATGCCCTTGAGCGCATCCAGCGATTCCGCCTTGACCTTGAGATGCAGGTACTGCGTCGGCCACGGCACCGTGTAGAGCATGGTCTGGTTGTTCTTCAGCAGCACCTTCTCGAACTCGGGCCGCAGATACTTGTGCAGCACCTTAAGCTCTTCGATGTTGTTGCAGATGAAGGGGATGCCCTCGACGCCGAAGATCGGTTCGTCGCCGATCTGCTGGATGTTCAGGATGTCGGCCATCGGCACAAGTCCATCGCGCACGGCGCGCATCTGCTCGGGTCCCTTGAAGCCGAGCTGTCCGCCCGCCTTGACGTCGATCTCGACGGCGCCGTTCGTCGCCTTCTTCACTTCCTCGGCGAAGCGCTTGACGTTGACCGTGTGGAAATTTCCATCCGGCCACACGGTCGCGAGCGGCAGCTTCAGTGCCGCCTGCGCCCTCACCACGGCCGGCGCACCGACCATCGCCATTGCTCCCACGCCCACGCCAGCCTTCAAGGCGTTCCTGCGTCCCAGCTTCATTACAACCCCCGTTCGTTGAATTGACACCGTTCCCCGCACCCGGCCATCGCCGGCCTATTCCGCGGCCTGCGGCGGCTTGAAGTCGTAGACCTTCTCGGCCGCTTCTACCGAGATCAACCCGTCGGCCAGGTCGTTGGCAACCTGCGCGCGATCGCGGTCGCGCGGCGCGCCGATGCCCGCACCGCCCGGCGTCAGGATCACCAGCCGCTCGCCCGGCGGGATGAGCTGGAAGCCCTTGCCCTTCAGCGTCTTGCCGGACTTGAAAGCGACCACGCCGGCTTGGCCATCGTCGCCGCCGTCACGGCCGCGCGCCGGATGGTCGATGCGGTCGAAGGCGGCCAGCAGGTCGAACGGCTCATCGATTCCGCTCTCGATCTCCATGATCTGGCCGAGGCCGCCGCGCGTGCGGCCGGCACCGCCTGAATCGGGGCGGAATTCCTTGCGCCAGAAAAGGAGAGGCGTCTGGGTCTCGGCGATCTCGACGGGCGTGCCGCGCACGCCGCTGGGATAGGCCGTAGCCGACAGACCGTCCTTGTCGGGCCGCGCACCGGTGCCGCCGTTGGAGGTGATGGCCATGCCGAAGCCGTAGTTGCCGCCCTCGCCGCCCTTCACCCGGCCGCGCACGTTGATGTTCCACAGGCACGAGGTGCCCTCCGCCGGCACGCGCTCCGGAACCACCTGGCGCAGGCAGCCGAACGTCACGTCA
Organism: uncultured Reyranella sp.; assembly: GCF_945957355.1. GTDB lineage: Bacteria > Pseudomonadota > Alphaproteobacteria > Reyranellales > Reyranellaceae > Reyranella. The sequence continues at coordinate 320,953 of NZ_CAMFKM010000006.1, forward strand.
GGCAACATCTGGCCGATGACATGGCGCGAGGCCACGGCGGTCGGCTTGGGTGCATTCAGGATGCAGCCCTCCGGTGCCGACACGGTGAGCGGCTCGAGCGAACCCGCGTTGTTCGGGATGTGCGTGGAGACCACACAGCCCAGGCCGAACACCGTGTAGGCCGTCGTATAGGCATGGGGCACGTTGATGCCGCGGCGCGACACGCCGGTCGTGCCGGTGAAATCGACATGGATGCCGGTATCCGAGATGGTCAGCGCGGCCTTCAGGGTCACCGGCTCGTCGTAGCCGTCGACCGTCATGCTATTGTGCCAGGTCCCCTTGGGCAGCTTGGCGATCTCGGCCAGCACCGCCTCGCGCGAGCGCGCGATCACGTGGTCGCCAAGTTCGTTCAGCGACTCGATGCCGAACTCGTCCATCATCTCGACGAGGCGGCGCGCGCCGACATCGTTGCAGGCGGCCAGGGAGTAGACGTCGCCCTCAGTGTCGACCGGCTGGCGCGTGTTGGCGCGGATCATCGCCATCAGCGTCTCGTTCGTCCGCCCCTGGTCGAACAGCTTCAGCATGGGAATGTAGAGCCCCTCCATGAACACGTCGGTCGCATCCGGGCCGAAGCCGATGCCGCCGATGTCCATCAGGTGGCTGGTGCAGGAGAACAGCGCCACCAGCTTGCCGTTGCGGAAGCACGGCGTGGTGATGACGAAGTCGTTGAGATGGCCGGTGCCCATCCACGGGTCGTTGGTGATATAGGCGTCGCCGGGCTTCATCGTCTCGATCGGGAAGTACCGCAGGAAATGCTTCACCGACTCGGCCATCGAGTTCACGTGGCCCGGCGTGCCGGTCACGGCCTGGGCCAGCATGCGGCCCTGCAGGTCGAAGACACCCGCGGAGAGATCGCCGCACTCGCGCACGATCGGGCTGAAGGCGGTGCGCATCAGGGTCTGCGCCTGCTCCTCGACCACGGCGATCAGGCGGTTCCACATGATCTGGAGATCGATCAGGCCGACGCTGTTGGACTGGCTCATGGGTTACTCCTCACGCTGCCTTGCGATCCATGACGATACAGCCGGAGGCATCGATGTGCGCGGCAAAACTGGCCGAAACATAGGTCGACGTCTCGTCCTCGGCGACGATGGCCGGGCCATTGAACCTGCTGCCCGGCGGCAGCTTCTCACGGCGATAGACCGGCACGTCGGCCGTCTTGCCGCTGCGTCCGTCGAACACCGGGCGGCGTCCCACCGGCTCGGGCACGGGCGCGCTGCCGGCCTTCCCCTGCACGTCGGGCCGCCTGGCCTCGGTCGAAACCTGGACCGACCAGCTCAGGATCTCGATTGCGGCATTCGGGATGTGACGCTCGAACAGCACGCCGTAGTCACGCTCATAGGCCTCACGCAGGGCCGCGGTGTCGGCCGCCGTCAGCGGCCGCTGCGGCAGGGTCACCATGATCTCGTGGCCCTGGCCGACATAGCGCATGAAGGCGACGCGCCGCTCGAAAGTCGCCTGGCCGCGCGCGCCCGGCGCCACCAGCGCCGTCGCCTCCTGGCTCATCTCATCCAGCATTTCGCTGGCGGCCTGAGGATCGAACGTGTCGAGGCGCATGTAACGGCTGCGCACCAGTTCGAATGACACCGGCGCGGCGAGGAACCCGACCGCCGAGCCCACACCAGCATTGGGCGGCACGATGACGCGCTGCACGCCGATCTTCTCGGCGACGCGCGCAGCATGGAGCGGCGCGCCACCGCCGAAGGCAATCAGCGTGTACTGGTTGACGACGGAGCCGCGCTCGACGGCGTGCACGCGGGCCGCGCTCGCCATGTTCTCCGACACCATCTCATAGACGGCATAGGCGCCCATCTCGCTGGAGAGGCCGATACCCTCGGCCACGTCACGCTCGATGGCGCCGCGCGCGGCCTCGATGTCGAGCGCGATCGATCCGCCGGCGAAATGCGCCGGGTCGATCGTGCCCAGTACCACGTTGGCGTCGGTGACGGCCGGATGCCGGCCACCGCGTCCGTAGCAAGCGGGGCCGGGTTCTGCGCCGGCGCTCTCGGGGCCGACCGTGACCCGCTTCAATGCATCGAGCCGGGCAATCGAGCCACCGCCTGCACCGATTTCAACCATCTCGATGACCGGTATGCGGACCGGCAGTCCGGAACCTTTGAGAAAACGGGCCGCACGGTCGACTTCGAACACGCGTGCGGTGTGGGGCTGGTAGTCGTCGATCAGGCAGATCTTGGCCGTGGTGCCGCCCATGTCATAGCTCAGCGCCCGCCCCTCTCCCGCACGCGCCGCCACCTGCGCCGCGAAGATCGCGCCGCCGGCCGGGCCGGATTCGACCAGACGCACCGGGAAGCGACGCGCCGTCTCGATGGCGGTCAGGCCGCCGCCGGAAGTCACGAGATAGATCGTGCCGGTGAACTTCTCGGCCGCGAGGGCCGCCTGCATGCGCGCGAGGTAGGAGTCCATGAGCGGCTGCACATAGGCATTCGCCACGGCGGTCGACGTCCGCTCGTATTCGCGGACCTCGGGGCAGACTTCGCTCGAAAGCGTGACCCAGAGGTCGGGCAATTCTTCTTTCAGGATGTCCCGCACCCGCCGCTCATGGGCCGGGTTCACATAGGAGTGCATGAAGGCCACGGCGACGCTCTCGATTCCCCCGGCCTTCAACGTCTTGGCCAGACTCCGTACCGCGCCTTCGTCCAGAGCGAGGCGGACCTTGCCGTGGACGTCCATGCGCTCGGGGATCGTGAACCGCATCGCCCGGGCGACGAGTGGCCGAGGCTTCTCGATGCTGAGATCGTACTGGTCGTAGCGGCTCTCGTTGGCGATATCGAGGACATCGCGAAAGCCTTCCGTGGCAATGAGCGCCGTGCGCGCGCCGCGCCGCTCGATGACGGCATTGGTGGCCAGCGTCGTGCCGTGCACGAAGACGCCGACATCGCCGAACCCCTTGCCGGCATCTCCCAGGATGAGGCGGACCCCTTCGAGGACGGCCTCCTCGGGCCGCTGCGGCGTCGTCAGCAGCTTGCGCGTAATCCGACGGCCCCCTTCTTCCAAAACCACATCCGTAAACGTGCCACCAATGTCGACGGCAATACGCAAATCGTTGATCACCTTGAGTGCAAACCTCTGTCGCGGGGGGATGGTCTGAGGGTAGACCGGGCGCAGCCGCGTTGCAATTCGCAGGCCAGCCCGCCTATGGTCGCTCCGTGACGGCCAAAGAAATGACGCTCCGGGCGCAGTTGTACGAACTTCTGCGCCCCAACGACCCCTTGCCGGGGGCCCGCCGCTGGCGGAAGGCCCACCTGTTGATCCTCGCCATCGGACTGCTCGCGGTCATCCTGCTGTCCGTTGATGAATTGTCGCCCCCTCATCGGGTGGTGCTGCGCGGCGCGATCTGGGGTGTGACGCTGTTCTTCCTCGTCGAGTACGTCGCCCGCCTCTGGGTGGCGCCCGAACTGCCCCACATGGCCGACCTGTCTCCCCTTGTGGCGCGGCTGCGCTGGGCCTGCAGCGTGCCCGGCCTGATCGGATTGCTCGCGATCATGCCCGCCATCATGCTGGCAGGGGGGTACAGCATCGCCGGAACCGATGCCGCCTCCGTCTTCTGCATCCTGTGGATACTGAAACTCGGTCTTCATGCGCCGGCATTCGGCACGCTCGCCCGCGTTATCTCCAACGAGCGCGCCCCCATCACCAGCGTACTGATCGTGTTCGCCATCCTGCTGATGTCCGCCGCCACCGGCGCGCACATCGCGGAGCGCGACGGCCAGCCGCAGCAGTTCGGCAGCCTGCCAAACGCAATGTGGTGGTCGGTGGTCACCCTGACGACGACCGGTTACGGCGACGTGGTACCGGTGACACCCGCTGGCCGCATCATTGGCTCGCTGCTGATGATCAGTGGCATCGCAGTGCTGGCCTTGATGACCGGTGTGCTCGCAACGGGCTTCGCGCAGGAGGAGCGGCGACGCGAATATCTCCGCGTCTGGGACCAGGTCACACGCGTTCCGATCTTCGCCTCGCTCGGCACCGTCACCCTGTCCGAGATCGTCGGCAAGTTGCGTACTCGCTACTATCCCGCCCGCGTGACGGTCCTGCGTCGCGGCGATCCAGGCGACTCGATGTTCTTCATCTCGAACGGCGAGGTTGAGGTGCGCCTGCCGACCGGCGGTACGGTTCGCCTGGGCGACGGCGCCTTCTTCGGCGAGATGTCGCTGCTCAACCGGCAGCCTCGCGCCGCAACCATTGCCACGACCACCCCCACGACCCTTTTGGTCCTATACGCCAGCGACTTCTACGAGATCGCCTCCCACATTCCAGCCCTTGCCGAAGCGGTGGAGAACGAGGCCAGACGTCGGCGCGAGGAGAACCTCGAGCGCCAATCCGGGGGAGCGAAGTCATGATCGAAACCGACCTGCTGGTGGTCGGGTCGGGAGCCGCGGGCTTCTCGGCGGCCCTGACGGCCTCTCACGCCGGCCTGGACGTGCTCATGGTCGAGAAGGAGGCGCTGTTCGGCGGCACCACGGCCTACTCGGCAGGCGTGATCTGGATCCCCGGCAACCGTCACGGCCGCGCGCTCGGCATCGCGGATTCGAAGGAAGAGGCGCTCACCTACCTGCAGCACGAAGCTGGGAACCGACTGAACCTCGAACTGGCCAATGCGTTTCTCGACAATTGCAATCCTGCGGTCGAGTTCATCGAGAACAGCACACACGTGCGATACGAGGCCGTGCCGATCTGGGCAGACTATCATCCGACCAAACCGGGCGCCGCCCAGGGCGGGCGTTCGTTGCTGCCTCTCCCATTCGACGGACGGCGACTCGGCAAGCGGTTCCGCCAATTGCGGGCCCCGCTGCGGACCATGATGGCGTTCGGCGGCATGATGCTCGGCCGCAACGACCTGCCCCATGTCTTCAAGATGACGCGCTCCGGCCGCTCTGCCCTCCACGTCGCGGGCATGACGGCACGCTATGCGATCGACCGGCTGAACCACGATCGCGGGACCCGCCTCACCAACGGCAATGGACTGATCGCCGCGCTCGCCCTTTCCGCCGAAGAACGCGGCATCGAGCTCTGGCTCGAGAGCCCGGTCGTCGAGCTGGTCCAGCGCGACGGTGACGTTACCGGCGCGATCGTGCAGCGCGACGGAAAGCGTCGGGAGATCCGGGCGCGACGCGGCGTCGTCCTGGCCTGCGGCGGCTTTCCCGCCGATGACGAACTCAAGAGCCGCTACTACGGCCATGTGCGCGACGGCCATTTCCATCGCTCGGCGCCGCCGCCGGGCAATCGCGGCGACGGGATCCGGCTCGGCCAGTCGGTCGGCGGCGCGATGGCCGAGGACGTTACCTACCCGGCGGCCTGGGTTCCGGTTTCGCTGGTCCCGCAGCCGGACGGATCGACCCTGCCGTTCCCCCATTTCTACGAGCGCGGCAAGCCCGGCTATATCGCCGTCGATCCGACGGGCCGGCGCTTCGCGAACGAATCCGCCTCCTACCACGACTTCGTGCCGGCCATGGTCGAGGCCTGCCGCGGCCGCAGCGATACGAGCGCCTGGCTCCTCTGCGACCACCGCGCGATCCGGCGCTACGGCATGGGCGCCATCGGGCCGGCACCGCTGCCGCTCGGCCCCCACATCCGCAATGGCTACCTGCTGACGGCGGGAAGTTGGCCGGAACTGGCGGCCAGGATCGGGGTTGATTCAGCTACTCTGCAGTCGACGATAGCCCATTTCAACATGCATGCCGCACGCGGCGAAGATCCCGATTTCGGCAAGGGCACCGACTCTTATCACCGCTTCAACGGCGACCCCGCGCACCGCCCCAACCCCTGCCTCGCTCCGCTCGAGCAAGGGCCTTTCTACGCCATGAAAATGGTCCCCGGGGACATCGGCACCTTCCTCGGCCTGCGCGTGGACGGCCATGCCCGGGTCCTCGACGCGGCGGGAGTGCCGATCGGGGGCCTCTATGCCGCGGGAAATGACATGACCAGTGTCATGGGAGGCACCTATCCGGGCGCCGGCATCACCATTGGCCCGGCTCTCACCTTCGGCTATATCGCGGCCCGGCACGCGGCCACAGAAGCCGCCCGCTAAGCCCCTCAGGCAACGAAAGCTCCGCAATGTCGCTCATCACGCCCGTTATCCTCGTCGGAGGCTCCGGCAAGCGCCTGTGGCCACTGTCGCGCGAGAGCATGCCCAAGCAGTTCGTGCCGCTTCTCGGCAAGCAGTCGACCTTCCAGCAGACACTCCTGCGCGTGTCCGACCGCAGCCTGTTCGGCAAGCCCGTGATCGCAACCAACGACGCCTACCGCTTCATGTGCGAGAGCCAGGCGCGGGAGATCGGCGTCGAGATCGACATCCTGGTCGAGCCGTCGCGCCGCGACTCCGGTCCTGCCATGGCGGCCGCGGCCGCCTATACGCGCAGCCTGGGCGCCAAGGCCGTGCTGGCGCTGGCGTCGGACCACCTGGTGATCGGCGCCGATGAATTCCTCGCCGGCTGCCGCGAAGGGCTCGCCGCCGTGGAGAAAGGCGGCATCGTCACCTTCGGCATCCCGCCGACGGAGCCCAAGACCGACTACGGCTACATCCGTCCCGGCAGCGAGACGATCGGCCCTGTGATGAAGGTCGCCGCCTTCGTCGAGAAGCCCAATGCCCAGAAGGCGATGCAGTACATCGCCGAGGGCCTGCTGTGGAACAGCGGCAACTTCCTGTTCGCGCCCGACCTGCTGCTCTCGGAGATGAAGCGCTTCGAGCCGGCCATGGCCGCCGCCGCCGAAGAGGCTGTCGCCAAGGCGAGGAAGACCGACTCGACGGTGTTCCTCGACGCCGCTGCCTTCGGCAAGGCGCCGGCCAAGTCGATCGACTATGCCGTGATGGAACGCACGGACAAGTGCTGGGTCGTGCCCGCCCGTTTCCGATGGTCCGACCTCGGCACCTGGGATGCGCTGCTCGATGTCGGCGATGCCGACAGCGCCGGCAACGTCACCGAAGGGCCGGTCGAGATCGACCATGTGCGCAATTCCTACATCCGTTCGGACGGACCGCTGACTGCGGTGATCGGTGTCGAGGACGTCGTCGTGGTGTCGATGAACGACGCCGTTCTGGTCGGCCATCGCGACAACCTCCCGCGCCTCAAGGACGTGGTGCAGCGCATGTCTGACGGCAAGCACCGCGCCGCGACCGAGCATGCGGTGATGCATCGCCCGTGGGGCAGCTACCAGGACATCGACCGCGGCGAGCGGTTCCGCGCCAAGCGCCTGACGGTCAAGCCCGGCGGCAAGCTCAGCCTGCAGAGCCACAATCGCCGCGCCGAACACTGGGTGGTCGTGAAAGGCATCGCCGAGGTCACGCTCGACGGCAAGGTCATGACGCTGCACGAGAACGAATCGACCTACATTCCGATCGGTGGCGTCCATCGCCTCGCCAATCCGGGCACCGAGCTGCTGGAAGTGGTCGAGGTGCAGACCGGCGACTATGTCGAGGAAGACGACATCGTCCGCTACGAGGACATCTACGCCAGGGTCTGAGCATGCTGTTCGGCGTGCACCACGAGTGGGGCAAGCTACGCGAAGTGGTGATCGGCCTCTCCCCGGCCGAAGATTTTGTCGTCTTTCATGAAGAGTCCTGCCGCTGGCTGACGCCGGAGGGGCTCGAATTCAGTCGCGCCCATACCGGCAAGCGCCTGATCGACATCGACCCCGAATGGGCGCTCCGCATCGAACGTCAGGTCGATGCGCTGGCCGAGTTCGTCGCCCGCGAGGGCGTCACTGTTCATCGTCCTCAGCGGCTGAAGGGCGAGGAGCGCACCTTCCTCGCGCCCAACGGCGAAGGCGCGCAGCTTTTTCCGCGCGACGCCGTGATCGTCGTCGGCAGGCACGTGATCGACGCCTCGCTGCGCCTGAAATGCCGCCAGCGCGAACGCTATGGCCTGCGACCGCTGATCCAGCACGCCGTGCTGGCAAAGGGTGCGCATTGGTCGAGCGTTCCGCTGGGCTCGCCCGGCTGCGTCGACGGCCCCTTCCTAGAGGGCGGCGACACGCTGCTCAACGGCCACGAGATCTATGTCGGCATCTCGGGCTGCGCTTCCGATCTCGCCGGCGCCGACTGGCTGCAGGCCCTGCTGGGCGACGCTTACCGCGTGATCCCGGTTGCCCTGAAGTCGCACGTCCTCCACCTCGACTGCGCAATGGCGCTGATCCAGCCCGGCCTGGTGATCCACTGCCCGCAGAAGCTGATCGACGGCCTGCCGATGTCGTTGCGCGACTGGGACAAGATCGAGGTTTCGCCCGAGGAAGCCACGCTCCTCGCGACCAACGGCCTCGTCCTCGAGCCGGGACGGGTCATCATCGATGCCGACAACCGGCGCGTCATCGACGAGCTGCGCCGGCGCAAGGTCGATGTCATCCCGCTGCCCTTCGATGGCCCAATCCGGCTGGGCGGCGGATTGCGCTGTGCCCACCATCCGCTTCTGCGCGAGAGCGTGCTGAGTTAAGTCCCGCGCTTGGGCGTGCGGTCGAACACGACCGGCTTGGGCTTGCTGAACATCTTCCGGAAGTGCACGCCGAACGAGCGGCCGACGGTTGCCACCTGGCCGCCCACGAAACGCAAGAGCACCACGGCGAACTGGAGTGGCGGGATCTCGCCGCCGCGGATGAAGTTGTGCCCCGCGCGCAGGAAGGTCGTGGCGCAGACCAGCACCCAGGCGACCGTGACGAAAAACAGGGTCAGCAGCAACGGCACGAGTGACGGTGCCAGCAGGCCCGCCAGAAGTCCCGAGACGATACCGACCAGAAGCACCGGCTGGTTGAGCGCCATGCAGAGATGCAGCAGAGCTGCGAGCTTCGACGACAGGGTGATGTCCCGGCTCTTCAGGATTTCCGGGAACATGCGCATCGAGACGTGCCGGAACCCGTCCTGCCAGCGCTGCTGCTGGCGCAGCCAGGTCTTGGTGTCGGCCGGGAGCTCACCCGGCACACCGACACTGGTCAGAAACAGGGCGCGCCAGCCCTTCACCCAGCCGCGATAGGTGAGATCGAGATCCTCGGTGACGGTATCGCCCTTCCAGCCACCGCCGGCGTCAATGGCCGCGCGCTGCCAGATCCCGCAGGTGCCGTTGAAGGGCAGCGGATGGCCGGCCCAGCAGCGCGTCGCCTGCTCGATGCCGAGATGGGCGTCGAGCGTCACCATCTGCATCTCGGTCAGCGCATTCTCATGCGGATTGAGGAAGTCGAAGCGCGCCTGGACGAAGGCGGTCTTCGGCTCGGCGAAGAACGGCCGCATGCAGACGCGCAGGAAGTCGGCCGGCGGGATGTAGTCGACGTCGAAGATCGCGAAGAAATCGTACGGCGTCTGCTGCATCGCCTCGTGCAGCGCGCCGCCCTTGTAGCCGCTGCGGTCGGTACGCTGGTACGCGACCACGTCGAAGCCCTTGGCCCGCAGCTCCGCCGCGACCTGGCGGACCATCTCCGCCGTCTCGTCGGTGCTGTCGTCGAGGAGCTGGATGTGCAGCTTGTCGCGCGGCCAGTCGAGCGCCGCCGCCGCCTCGGCACCGCGGCGCACCACCGGCCCCTCGTTGAACGACGGGATCTGCACCACGACATGCGGCAGGTCGGCGTCGGCCGGCAGCGGGGTCGACAGCAGGATCTCCTCGCGACGCAGGCCGCTAGCCTTCAGGCGATGATGCAGCACCACCATGTAGAGCAGGCTGCCGATGAAGGCGGCAAGCAATACGCAGCAGACCGCGAACACGGCGCCGAACAGGAGAGCCAGGGTGGCGAGGATGGCCATCGACGCTGCCTCAGACGCCCGTCTTGGGCGTGCGGTTGAACTCGGTCTTCTTGCCGAAGCCGGCGCTGACGATCGCGGTGGCGTTGGCGACGGCGAGATATACGATCAGTGCAGGCACGCTGGCAGCCGTGACCAAGTAGCGCGCCGTGCCGCCGCGCTTCAGGCGCTGGTAGGCGCCCCAGGTCATGCCGAACAGCACGGCCAGCATGCCGATCAGCCACAGCCAGAGGCCGAAGCTGAAAAGCCCCAGCAGCCGGCCATGGCCGACGATCGAGATGATCAGCGCCACGACGCCGACGACCAGCAGCGGGAAGATGAGCTGTTGGGCGAGCGCCACGGTGGTGGTGAGCTTTGCCTCGGTCGGCCAGGCCGATTTCCAGATCGGCCCCAGGAGCTTGCGGGCGACCTGCACGAAGCCCTTCGACCAGCGGCTCTGCTGGGCGCTGAAATCCTCGACCTTCTGCGGCAGCTCGCCGACCACGTGGGTGTCCATCAGGAACACGCCGGTCCAGCCCTTCAGGTAGGTCCGCAGGACCAGGTCGAGATCTTCGGACAGCGTATCGTGCGACCAGCCGCCCGCCTCTTCGACGGCGGCGCGGCGCCAGATGCCGCCGGTGCCGTTGAACTGGAACGGCACGCCGCGCCGGGCGCGGACGTCCTGCTCCACGGCGAAGTGCGCGTCCTGCATGAGGCGCTGGGCGCGCGTCAGCCAGTTGCGCTCGCCGTTGCCCCACTCGATCCGGGTCTGCACGAAGGCGGCCCGCGGATTGGCCAGCATCGCGCTCATCGCCTGCTTCAGCCAGTCCGGCGGAGGCACGAAATCGGCATCGAACACCGCAATGTAGGGCGCATCGTCGAGGGCGAGCCCCGCCGCCAGCGCCCCGGCCTTGAAGCCGCCGCGGTCGCTGCGACGGACGTGATGGGCATCGATGCCGGCCTTGCGCAGGCGGGCGATGGCGTGGGCAGCGATATCCGACGTGATGTCGTTGCTGTCGTCGAGGAGCTGGATGGTGAGGCGGTCACGCGGCCAGTCGAGGGCGCCCATGGCGGCCATCGAGCGCTCCACCACCAGCGGCTCGTTATAGACTGGCACCTGCACCAGCACGCGCGGCAACGTCTCTGGCAAAGACGGCGCCGGGCTCTCGTCGCGCGGCAGTTCGAACAACCAGTAGACCAGGTAGAGGAAATAGCCCGCGATGGCGAACTGTGCCGCGAGGCACAGGAACACGAGGAGGTCGATCAGGAAGAGCAGCATGCCGGGGCCGCCGCGCTCAATGGTAGTGAATGGGGACTTCGAAGCAGCGGCCGTCCTCGATATGGAGGCGGCGCGAGGCAACGTCGAAGATGCGTTCGTCGTGGGTCGACAGGACCACGGCGCACTTGGCGCGCATCGAGAGATCCTTGAGCTGGTCGACCACCAGCCGTCCCGACACGCGGTCGAGCGCCGAGGTCGGCTCGTCGGCGATGATGAGGTCGGGCAGGCCGATCATGGTGCGGGCGATGGCGACACGCTGCTGCTGGCCGCCCGACAGCTCGTCGGGCCAGGCCGATGCCTTGTCGCCGAGGCCGAGCAGGCCGAGCAGATGCCGTGCCCGCGGCTCGTCCCAGGCGGGGTCGGCGAGCGGCGTCGTCGACACGCCGGCGATCACGTTCTGCAAGGCCGTCAGCGAGGACAGGAGATTGCGCTTCTGGAACAGGAAGCGGATGCGGTTGCGCAGGACATCGAGGTCCGAACCGCCCAGACCCACGATATCGGTGCCAAGCAGCCGCAGCTTGCCCTCGGAGGGCTTGCGCATGGTCCCGAGGATGGTGAGCAGCGTCGTCTTGCCCGAGCCCGACGGGCCGGTGACGATCACCAGTTCGCCCTCGCGGACCTGCATGTTGATGTCGAACAGCACGTCCACCCGCTGCGGCCCCTCGCCATAGTGGTGATGAACGTCGACGGCCTCGACGACCGCCGGTCCGAACCCCTGTGCGTCGGCTGTCATGATCACTCGAACAGCATGATCGGATCGACCCGCCAGAGCCGCCGGATGGCGAACAGGCTGGAGACCAGGGTCATGATCAGGCACGCGATCAGGGCCACGACCATCTCGCGCAGGCCCATCGACATGCCGAGATGCATGGCCGCCTCCGTGGCGCCGTAGACGAAGCGCCCGAGCGTGAACGCCACGAGGAAGGCCGGCGTGATGATGGCGGCGCCGATCTGGGCGATCATGAACAGAAAGAACCACCAGTCGTAGCCCAGACTCTTCAGGATGGCGTATTCGGGCAGGTAGAAGCGGATGATCTGGTACTGGGCATAGTAGATGAAGACCATGCCGATCATCACGCCCATCACGAAGCCCAGGTCGGTGATGTAGCCGACCGGGGTCTCGCGCGACCAGTAGGTGCGCTCGCGCCTCTCGAAGTCGCGCAGGGTCACGACCTCGCCGCGTCCGGCCAGGGCGGTATTGAGCTCCTGGCGAACCTTTTCGACGTTGGAGCCCTTGGCGAGCTGGATCGCGATGAAGGCCGGCCGGTCCGACCACCATGAGCCGAACACTTCGGCCATCGTCTCCTCGGACATGATGATCGAGCCGTCGTTCAGCACGTTGGGGCCGAGCGCGAAGGAGCCGACCACGAAAAGCTGCCGCAGCAGGCCGCGCGTATCGGGCGGGCCAAGAACCTGGAACTCCGGCTTCCCGGGCCCCACCTGGTCGGCAAGATCACCGAAATACGGTCTCGACTCCCGGTCGTAGAGCAGCCGCCGGGCCTCGCGAAGGCGATAGAGGTTCTCGCGCAGACCGGGCACGTCGATGGCAGGCCGCTCCACGTCGACGGCGTACCAGGCGATGCGGCGGCTTCCTTCCATGCCCTTGTGGGTGATCGACATGACGCCGAACCAGAAGGGCAGTGTATTCGTCACCGCCGGATTGGCAGACAGGACGTCCATCATCGAAGCCGGCACTTCGGCATGAAGCTGCAGCGACTTGAAGCCGTAGGGAACCAGTACAAGGTCACCAACCACCGAGCGGTGAAGCCGGATGGCCGAGTCATAAACGGCGCGCTCGATGCCGAGCTGGGCGAAGATCACCAGCAGGCTCGCGGTGACGCCGGCGAGCGACAGAAGCGTGCTGGTCCGCTGCCGCTTGAGCTGCTGGGAGCCCAGCGGCATGCGCGTGGCGGTGACCGCTGCCGCCCGCAGCCGCGCCAGCGAGAAGCCCGTCCACCAGTTGAACCAGCGCCGCGGCCGCAGCGGCGGATTGCCTGGCAGCGTGACAGCCATCAGAGAAAGGTGACGCGCGTCTCGCGGCCCAGGACCTGGGGCATGCTGGACGGGTCGTCGAGCTGGATCTCGACCTGAACCACGCGCGCGTCGGTGGAGGAGCCGCCATCGGGCTCCATGCGCTGCATGCGCTTTACCGTCGGCGCGACGCGGGAGATCGTGCCCATGTAAACGGTCGGACTGCCGCGAAAGGTCACCTCGACCTTGCCACCGGTCGCGATGCGGCCGACATTCAGTTCGTCCACGTCGGCGAGCACACGCAGTTGCGACAGGTCGACGATCTTCGCGATGCCGTTCTGGGACACGCGCTCGCCCTGGCGCGAATAGATCTGAATGACGATGCCGTCGAGCGGCGAACGCACCAGCGCCTGCTCGCGCGTATTCCGGGCATTGTCCAGCTTGGCCTTGATGATGGAAATATCCGTGTCGATCTGCTGCAGGTCGGTCTGCAGCGTCTCCTTCATGACACGCAGCTTGGCCTGCTCCCGCTCGAGACTCTGCTGGGAAATGCTCTGTTCGAGTTGCTTCTGGTCCGGCGGCTTGCCGGAACGCTGCATCTCGAGGTTCTTGAGCTTGACCTCTTCGGCCGCCGACTTGACCATGACTTCCTGCATGGCGATCTCGGCCATGCGGTAGCCACTGACCATCGCCTCGCGGGCGCGCTCTGTCTTCGCAAGCTCCGCCTCCGACGTGCGAACGGCAATGTCGGCCTTGGGATAGTTCGACAGGACAGCGATGACTTCGTCGCGCTTGACCTTCTGGCCGTCGGTAACCCGAAGCTCGATCAGCACACCGCCGCCAGCCGGGTCACCGGCAATGAGGGCCGTGCCCGCAGGCGCGTCCGTGTAGCCGCGCGAAATCAGCGGCGGCAACGGACGGGGACCATCCTGGGCACTGCTGGTCTGCCGGCTGGGCGTCATCCACAGGACCAAGGCCGCGCCGACGAGCAGCGCGACCAGTCCTGCGGCGCTCCAAGTGAACTTTCTTACCTGCGCCATAACAAATAGTACCAGAAAACCCTTGGGGACGCTGCCCCTAGTTGAAGGTTCGGCGTCAGAAGCCGGTCGTCAGAACATTGCCGCGCGCCACGCCCACGATCGAGAAGGTGCGATAGAGTGATGTCAAAATCTTGTCGTACTCGTAGAGCGGGGCGTTCGTGATGTAGACGACGTCTTTCGGCAGCACCGGAAACTGCTGCGCAATGAAAATGGACACTGGCTGATAAAGGTCAAGGCGGAAAACCCGCCCCCGGGCCGTGGGATTATTCTGCAAATCCCCCATTCTGAACACATAAACGCCCGTTTTATTCGCGCGAGTATCGTTCAGGCCTCCGACCGTCCCCATTGCCTCGAGCAGGCTGATGGAGTGCTTGGACATGTCGACGTTGCCCGCCTTCACGACGGCGCCCAGGACGGTGAATACGCGCGGATTGGGGCGCACCACGATCTCGTCGTTCTTCTGGAGGCCGATATCGCCGCCGGCAAGCAGATCGGAATACTGCGACTGCAGGATGATCTGGCCGTTGCGGCGAACGACGACCTCAAACTGATTGGCACCCACGCCGTTGGGGGCCTGCCCGCCGATGCCGGCCGGACCGCCGGCCTTGTTGATCGCCTCCACCACCGAGCGCACTCCCTCGAGCAGAGAGATTCGCCCGGGGTTCCTGACGTCGCCCGATACCATCACGGTGTGGGTCCGGTCGGCGACGAATTCGACGATGACCTGCGGATCCTGCGCCTTGCCGGAAGCTGCCACCTGCTGGGCGATCTTCTTCTCGATCTGGCCGAGATCGAGCCCCGCCACCTTGATCGTGCCGACGAACGGCACGTTGACGGTTCCGTCATCGGTGACCCGCTGGACGCCGAAGTCGGCTCCCGGCCGCTGGATCGTCGGGAAGATGCTACCCTCGTAAGGCTCGAAGATGCGCACCTTGATGGCGTCGCCGGGCGCCACGGCGACCCGGCCGCCGGCGGGAAGATTGCTCACCACCGAGGGACGGTCGACGGGAGGGGGCTGGCGGTAATTGGCAATGGTCGTCGGCGTGAGGTCGATCACGTCGAAAGGCAAGGCATCGGTCGTGGTCGTGGCCGCGCCCCCCATCCAGGGTCCGTCGCCAGGCATCGCGGTGCAGGCCGCCAAGCCAACAACCAGGCCGAGGACAATGGCGGTAGGTCGCGCGGCGGCGCGCAGCCAGCTCCAGATTGTCAAATCCCGATCTCCGTCCGGAACTGTCGCGATCGATGCCGCGCCTCGTCCCAACTCATTGATACTTCGATACTTCACTCAGCCCAAGCTGTAGTTAACCCGCGGTGCCGCGCGGGTGCAAGCTTTCCCCGGCGGCGAGCCGTGGTTCCGCCTCAAGTCTAGCCGCGGCCTGCTCGACTGTCCCGGCGATCTCGAGCAATTCCGAGAAGCCGCTGACCAGAAGACAATCCCAGGCGGCGCCGGCGAACCGGCAGAAAACGATTCGGGCTCCCACGTTCGCCGCCTGATGCAGGACGGACGCGAAGGTACGGACGCCGGCGGCGCTCATGTAGGCGACCTCGCTGCCATCGACGATCACGCGCGCGCCCGGCCGAAGGGCCGCCAGCAGCATCCCCTCGATAGCCGTCACGGTCACGGAATCGACCTTGGCCGGCAGCATCACGGTGGAAATCGGCTGCTTTCTGTTCATGCTACTCATACGGACTTCCCGGATGCGGCATCCCTTTGCCTGTCCTCGCCGGCCACCTGGCGATCCCGCCATTGCCCGCCCAGATCGCTACCACGCCAATAGATGCTCCGGCCCACTAGGGCATTCACGATCAGCACCGGAGCCAGAGCCTCGCGAACCAGTGCGGCCGCCGCCGCGCGCAATCCGAAGGACAGGCCGCGGCCCGTCATGAACCATCGCTCGGCCAGCAGCCATGCGACGGTATGGAGGACCAGGGCGACGGCGACCAGGGTCGCGTTCGCCCCCGAACAGACGAGAGCGCCGGCGCCGGCCAGGCCCGTGACCGCCCAGCCGATCGCAGGCTCCCACAGCACCAGCGGCCAGACCGGCAGCCGCAGCCGCGTTCGTGCCCAGCGGACCTGGCGTCGCCACACGGTCTGCCAGGACCGCTCGCCAAGCGGCAGGCGCAGCATGAGCTCGCCCAGATGCGTGGAAAGGCCGAGAGCGCGTACCGAACGCACGACCGAATAATCGTCGGCGATCCAGCGGTTGAAGCCCCGCCAGTTGCCGATGCGCTGAAGCGTCTCGTGCGTCATCAGCGTGACCCCGCCTGACGCCACGGCGAGCCCCAGCCGGTCGGCGGCGAACAGGAACCTCGCCTGGTGGCCGTCGATGTAGGCGCGCTCGATCTCGGCGGCGAAGTTTGCGGGCGCTTCCGCCGCCTTGAGCGCGAGCACAAGCCCTGCTCCCTCGGCCAGGGGCGCAGCCGCACGGCGCAGCTCGTCGAGGCTGAGCTGGATGCCGGCATCGCACAGCCCCACGACCGGACGGCTCGCCGCCTCCAGCCCCTTGCGGACATTGTTCATCTTCGGGTTGAAGGTGTCGTCCTGGCCGACGAGGATCGGCGCCTCGGGCCAATGGGCCCTGACCGGCGCCACGGCGCCATCGTCCGCGTGAGCCACGCAGATCAGCACCTCGACGCCGGCCTCTGCCAGCCGCCGAAGCGCCTGCACGTACACCGCCGTCGCGTCCTCGGCGCCCGCCATTGGCGCCACGATGCTGAAATCACTCGCCCGATGGCTGGCGGCGAAATTCCGCCGGGGCTTACGCGCCAGCGCGGCACTCGCCCACTGGATCGCCGAACCGAACGACCACCAGCCGAAGCCGAGCCACGCCAGGGTCCCCGGCTCCATCAGGCCTACTCGCCCGCAGCGACCTGCTTGGCGTTTCCGGAAGAGAAGCGCTGGACGTCGTCCTTCTCGACCAGCAGGGCGCGATGATAGGAGCGGATGACGTCGTTGGGATCGCCCTCCTCGCGGATGCGTCCTTCCTCGATCCAGATGGCGCGCGTGCACAGGCGGCGCACCTCGGCCATGGAATGTGAGACGAAGAGCAGCGTTCCCGTCTTGCGGAAATTGTCGATCCAGTCGAGGCACTTGCGCTGGAAAGCGGCGTCACCCACCGACAACGCCTCGTCGACCACCAGGATGTCGGCCTCGACGTGCGCACAGATCGAGAAGGCAAGGCGCGTGCGCATGCCCATCGAATAATGCTTCACCGGCTGGTCCATGTACTCGCCGATGCCGGCGAACTCGGCAATCGAATCGAACTTGCGCAGGACCTCGCTACGCTTGAGCCCGAGCACCGCGCCGCCGATCAGGACGTTCTCGCGGCCCGACAGCTCCATGTCGAAGGTCGAGCCGAGCGCCAGCACCGGCGCAATGCGACCGTTGACCCGAAGTTCGCCATGGCTCGGCAGGGTCATGCCACAGACCACCTGCAGCAAGGTGGACTTGCCGCAGCCATTACGGCCGAGAATGCCGATGCTCTCGCCCTTCTTCACCTCGAGGCTGATGTCGCGCAGCACCCAGAACGGCTTGAAGTACGCTTTCCACCAGCCGAACAGGACCTGTTTCAGCCAGTCATTGCGGTGGGCGTAGAGCTGGAAGGCCTTGCCGAGGTTTTTCGCCTCGACGACGACCTCAGAGGACGTCGACGATGACATTCCGATACCTGTCGAAGAACCAGTAGCCGAAATAGAAGCTGAACAGCGAAATAAACAATGTCCAACCGTAGAGGATCATGTTGGGCAATCTGCCCCCCAGCACCAAGTCGCGCAGAATTTCGACAAAGCAAACCAGCGCATTGCCATACATCCAAAAATCGTAGGGCGGCGGCACCATCGACGGCAGATAGAAAATCGGCGTCGCGAACATGAAAAGAGGCACGATCGTGATCATCAGATAGCCGGCATCGCGCGTGAATGCTCCGAGAGCCGCCAGGAACCATGACATGCCGATCAAGAACGCCATGAACGGGACGAAAATGAACGGCAGCAACAGCACCGTCACGGGCAGCTCGCCAATTACCGCCAATTGGAACAGCAGCATCACCCCCAAGGAGATCAGCGTATAGGCCGTGGCGCGCAGCGTCGAAATCACCGCCAGCATGTCGCTGGGAAAGATCGTCTGCTTGATGAAATGGGTGTACTCGTGCAGCAGCATCGGTGCACGAAACGCCATCTCTGAGAAGAAATTGAAGATGATGAGGCCGCCGAAGATGAATAGGGCGTAACCGGCCTGGCTCTTGGCCAGATTCTCGGGCAGCGGCAGAGTCAGGGCCGTGCTGAACACCAAGGAATAGACGGCGATCATCAGCAAGGGGGCGATGATCGCCCAGATCCATCCGGCGATCGACCCCTTGAAGCGCTCGCGAACCTCGCGCCGCAGGATGGCGGCGATCAGGTCGCGATGCTGCGACATGCGGACGAACGGCTTCACGATGAAGCTGAAGAGGCGCTCGATCGGACCGAGGTTCTCGACCACGATCTGCTTGCCGTTGACGACTTTCACCGACGGCATGAGCCGCTCTTCTCCTTCTTGGGTCCAGTGGTGAGCCCGGTGGGGTACGATCCCACGACCCTCTGATTAAAAGTCAGATGCTCTACCGCTGAGCTACGGGCTCTTTCCGGTTCCGCGCCGCGGGCTTCTTCGCCGCGCGGCGCCCATATAAAGTGCGGGGGGCCGATGGTCAACGCGGCCTCCCCCGGCCTCATTTCTTCCCGAATTTGGCCTTCAGGCGCTCGAATACCTTCTTGGACACGAATTGCGACGTGTCGCCGCCCAGGCGGGCAATATCCTTCACCAGGGACGAGGCAATGAACTGGTGCCGGTCGGAGGCCATCAGGAAGATGGTTTCGATCGAAGGCTCCATGCGCGCATTCATGTTGGCCATTTGGATCTCGTACTCGAAGTCCGAGACGGCCCGCAGCCCGCGGATGATGACCGATGCCTTCACGTCGCGCGCAAAGTGGATCAGCAGCCCCTCGAACGGCACCACCGTGATGCGATCGCGGTCGGCCTGTGGAAAATCCGCGATGTCCTCGTTGATGATGTCGATCCGCTCCTCGAGCGAGAACAGCGGCCCCTTGCCCACGTTGATGTGCGGCCCGATCACCAGCCTGTCGACGAGCCGCAGCGAGCGCCGCACCACTTCCATGTGCCCGCTCGTGATGGGATCGAACGTGCCCGGATAAACCCCGGTGCGTTCTACGGCCATGTCTCCCCCTTGTTCGCAGACTGCGACGGCGAAGTCTTAGCGACACGACCGATCCTTATCCACCGCTAGTTTCGGAACTTGGCTCGGAACCGGCATCGCCGTTGCCGCTCCCGTTTCCGTTTCCGTCATCGTCCTCGCCGATGCGTACCGCCGTGACGACGCGCTCGCCCTCGCTCACGTTGACGATGCGCACGCCGCGCGTTGCCCGTCCCGCGATGCGAATTCCATCCACCGGGCAGCGGATCAGGGTGCCGCCGTCGGTGACCAGCATGATCTCGTCGGTACCGCGGACGGGAAGAGCCGCGACGATCTCGCCGCCCCTGGCGAGGCTCATGAGTTCGACGCCCTTACCGCCGCGACCGGTCACCCGATACTCGAATGCCGAGGTACGCTTGCCGAAACCCGACGACGCCACGGTGAGCACGAACTCCTCCATGGCTTGCAGCTCGGCAAAGCGCTCCGGTGAAAGCGTCGTGGCTGGCGTCGCCGCCTCCTCGCCGGTGGAGGGTTCCTCCTCCGCCGTCTCGCCGGCGTCCACCGCGTTCTCGGCTTGGCGCAGTGCCCGCGACTGGCGCAGGTAGGCGTCGCGATCCTCGGTCGGAATGCCCTTGCCGCCGTCGACCAGCGACATCGAGATCACCTCGTCGCCCTCGGCCAGCGCGATGCCGCGCACACCGGTCGAATTGCGGCTGGCGAAGACACGCACGGTCGAGACCGGGAAACGCATGGCGCGGCCCTGGCGCGTCGCCAGCAGAACGTCCTGCTCTTCGGAGCAGACGCTGACGCCGATCAGACGATCGCCCGTATCCTCACCCTCGAACTTCATGGCGATCTTGCCGCCCTGATTGACGCTGGTGAAATCGCTGAGCTCGTTGCGTCGCACGCCGCCGCGCGCCGTAGCGAACATGACGTTCAGCGTCGACCAGCTCGCCTCGTCCTCCGGCATCGGCATGACGGCGCTGATCGTCTCGCCTTCGCTGAGAGGCAGCAGGTTCACGAATGCCTTGCCACGCGCCTGCGGAGCGCCGAGCGGCAGGCGCCAGACCTTGAGCTTGTAGACGATGCCGCGGCTGGAGAAGAACAGCACCGGCGTATGCGTGTTGGCCACGAACAGGCTCGACACGAAATCGTCCTCGCGCGTCGCCATGCCGGACCGGCCCTTGCCGCCTCGGCGCTGCGCCCGGTAGGCCGACACCGGCACCCGCTTGACGTAACCGCCATGGGTCACCGTCACGACCATGTCCTCGCGCTGGATCAGGTCCTCGACGTCTTGCTCGAACTCGTTGTCGACGATCTGCGTGCGCCGCGGTGTGGCGTACTTATCCTTGATCGCGCGGAGCTCCTCGCCCATCAGCGCGAACAGCTTGTCGCGGTCGCCCAGGAGTTCGAGATAGCCCTCGATCAGCTTCGCGACCTCGGTCAGCTCCTCGGCGATCTTGTCGCGCTCCAGGCCGGTCAGGCGCTGCAGCCGCAGATCGAGAATCGCGCGGGCCTGCGCCTCGGAGAGCCGGTAGGTACCTTCGGCGGACACTTCGCGGCCAGGCTCGGCGATCAGGTCGATCAGGGGCTTCACGTCGACGGCCGGCCAATCCTTGGCCATCAAGCGCTCGCGCGCCACGTTCGGATCGGGCGAGCGGCGGATCATCTCGATCACTTCGTCGATGTTGGCGACGGCGATCGCGAGACCGACCAGCACATGGGCGCGGTCGCGCGCATGGTTGAGTTCGAAGCGGGTGCGCCGGGTAATGACCTCGGCCCGGAAGCGGATGAAGGCCTCGAGCAGCTCCTTGAGGCTCATCAGCTTCGGGCGGCCGCCGTCCAGCGCGAGAGCGTTGACGCTGAAGGTCGTCTGCAACGGCGTGAAGCGATAGAGCTGGTTGAGCACGATGTCGGCCATGGCGTCGCGCTTCAGGTCGATGACCAGCCGCACCCCGTCCTTGTCACTCTCGTCGCGAATCTCGGAAACGCCCTCGACCTTTTTGTCGCGCACCACCTCGGCGATGCGCTCGTGCAGCCGCGCCTTGTTTTCCTGGTAGGGAATCTCGGTGACGACGATCGATTCGCGGCCGCCGGACTTCTGCTCGACGGACGTCTTGGCCCGCATGACCAGCGAGCCGCGGCCAAGCTCGAAAGCGGCCCGGATGCCGTTGCGGCCAAGGATGATGCCGCCAGTCGGAAAATCCGGACCCGGCACGTATTCCACGAGCTGCGGCACGGTCAGCTCCGGATTGGCGATCAGCGCCAGGCAGGCATCGATCAGCTCGCCGAGATTGTGCGGCGGGATGTTGGTCGCCATGCCCACCGCAATGCCGCCGGCGCCGTTGGCCAGCAGGTTCGGGTAGGCCGCCGGCAGCACGGTCGGCTCATTCTCGCGCTCGTCGTAGTTTGGCTGAAACTCGACGGTATCCTTGTTGATGTCCTCGAGCAGCGTCTCCGCCACCGTGGCCAGACGCGCCTCGGTGTAACGCATCGCGGCCGGCGGATCGCCATCCATGGAACCGAAGTTGCCCTGCCCCGAGATCAGCGGCAGGCGCATCGAGAAGTCCTGCGCCATGCGCACCATGGCATCGTAGATCGCGCTGTCGCCGTGCGGGTGATATTTGCCCATCACGTCGCCGACGATGCGCGCCGACTTGCGGAAGGGACGCGAGGAATCGTAGCCGCCCTCCTTCATCGCGAAGAGGATGCGGCGCTGCACCGGCTTCAGGCCGTCGCGCGCATCAGGCAGCGCACGCGACACGATCACGCTCATGGCGTAATCGAGGTAGGAGCGGCGCATCTCCTCTTCGATCGTGATCAGGGCGATATCGTGCGGCGAGGGCTGAGGCAGAGGCGCGTCGGGGGGCGGCGGCGCCGGCGGAAGGGTCGTATCGTCGCTCACGGAGACCTGGGATTTTTCTCGTTCTTGCAGCCCGTCCGGAGACTCCGGCAGGGGTATTTCGCAACCTACCAAACAAGCCCCGGAAGACCAACAAAAATCGGCAGTCAGACTGGCCTTTAATGCTTTGATATTATTAACTAAATTCGCACCGGAAATACCTCACGGAAAGGCCGCGAATTGCCCCCAGAAATTGCTCCGTCCCGCCCCTCCGTCGTGGTCTTCGACATGGGAGGCGTCCTGATCGACTACAATCCGCGGCACCTCTACCGGAAGCTGATCCCGCAGGAGGCGGAGATGGAGGAATTCTTGTCCAAGGTGACCACCCGCGAGTGGCACATGCGGCAGGACTACGATGGCGATCCGGCCACCGCCACCCGCGACCTGCAGGCTCTCCATCCGGGCAAGGAAGCACTGATTGCAGCCTATTATGACCGGTTCGACGAGATGCTCGATCATGCCTTCCCGCCGATGGCCGCACTGGTCGAGCGGCTGGGCGATGCCGGCGTGCCGCTCTATCTACTGTCCAACGCCCCCGGCTTCCTCGACGCCTGGCTGCGCGGCCCGGCGCAGGCAAGGCACCCCTTCATCGGCCGTTTCCGGGACTTCGTCGTGTCCGGCAACGTTCGCTGCTGGAAGCCCGATGCCGCGATCTTCGAGCTGACCTGCCGCACCGGCGGATTCAGCCCCCAGGACGCAGTATTCATCGATGACGTGGTGGCGAACGTCGAGGGTGCGCGAGCCAGCGGCATGAGCGGCATCCACCACCGCTCCGCGGAGGAGACGGTCGCCGAACTGCGCGCCTTGGGCTTTCCTGCGTGAATGTCCCGGCGGCCCTCGGCAACCTGCCGCAGCCCCTCTACTTCTTCGACGGCTATTGCGTGCTGTGCAGCCGCTTCGTGGCCTTCTGCCTGAAGCGCGATCCCGAGGGACGGCTCAAATTCGCCAGCGCGCAATCCGGCCTCGGCAAGCGGGTTCTCTTCGCTCTCGACCTTCCAGACGACGCATTGGACCGGACGATCCTGCTGCTGGAGGGCGACCGGATCTACACGCGTTCGACAGCCGCGCTGCGGGCGGTGCGTCATTTGAAGGGCCCGGCACGCTGGCTCTATCCGCTGATCCTCGTCCCCAAGATTCTGCGCGACCCGATCTACGACATCATCGCGCGCAACCGCCTCCGCTGGTTCGGCCGCCTCGAGGCCTGCCTGGTGCCATCGCCCCAGACGCGGATCCGCTTCATCGACTTGTGAGAATGCCGCGATAGCGGCACAGCCGGCCACCGAAGACGCCCGTCCTGCCAAGGACGAGCGTCCGCACAGCCTAGAACGGAATGTCGTCGTCGAGTTCGGCCTTGCCGCGCGGCGCCGCACGACCGCCGCCCCCACCACCGCTCGACATGCCGCCGCCACCGGACATGCCGCCACCGTAATCGTCGTCCATACCGCCAGCATCACCGCCGCCACCGCCACTGCGGCCGTCGAGCATGGTGAGCGAGCCACCGAACCGCGGGATGACCACTTCGGTCGTATAGCGCTCCTGACCGCTCTGGTCGGTCCACTTGCGGGTGGTGAGCTGGCCTTCGAGATAGACCTTGGCGCCCTTCTTCAGGAACTTCTGGGCCACCTCGGCGAGCTTGTCGTTGAAGATCACGACGCGGTGCCACTCGGTGCGCTCCTTGCGCTCGCCGCTGTTGCGATCGCGCCACGTCTCCGACGTCGCGATCGACATGTTCACCAGCGAACGGCCGTCCTGCATGGACTTCACTTCGGGATCGCGGCCGAGATTGCCGACCAGAATGACTTTGTTGACGCTGCCCGCCATGGGGGCCTCCCTGGGCTTTCCCGGCGCCGCGGGACGCGGCGCCTACCTCACGGCGGGCAAACTAGCCCCGGCTGCCTGTGGGCAGCCACCAAATTACGGTTGTGGCGTGAGCTTCCCTCATGCGGACCCTCCGACAATTCATTGGTTGTGCCGGCAAACCCTCCCGTATCTTCCCCGGCTATGAGCAAATCCTTCCATGTTCCCCAGGTCTCGACCGGCCAGGCCTATGCCATGCTGGGCGGTGCGGCGCTGATGATGACCCTCGCCATGGGCATCCGCCAGAATCTCGGCCTGTTTCAGGCGCCGGCCTCCAGGGAACTGGGAATCGCGATCTCCGACTTCGCACTGGCGATCTCCGTCCAGCAGGTCGCGTGGGGCGTCAGCCAGCCGATCGCCGGCATCTTCGCCGACAAGTACGGCACGCGCTGGGTCGCGATGATCGGCAGCGTCCTGTTCATCCTCGGCATCTGGCTGACTGCCACGGCCCAGGGCCTCCTGCCCATCATCCTGGGCGCCGGCGTACTGATCGGCGTGGCGCTCTCGTGCACGACCTCGGGCATCACCGCCAACATCGCCGCCCGTGTCGTGGAACCGGGCCGCCGGACCCTGGCCTTCGGTATCGTCTCGGCTGCCGGCTCCGTCGGCACCATGCTGACGGCGCCCATCGCGGCCTACCTTCTCAATACGGATGGCTGGCGCGCCGCGGTCTGGGCCTTCGTGATCCTCGCCCTCGCCATGCTGCCGGCCGCCTGGATCGGCAGCCGCGCCGACAGACTGCCCAACGCGCTGTCGACCGACCGCAACCTCACGCTGACAGGCGCGCTCGACGAAGCACGGCGCCACACCGGCTATGTCGTGATGGCGCTGGCCTTCTTCGTCTGCGGCCTACAACTCGTCTTCATCACCACCCACCTGCCGACCTATCTCGCCCAGTGCGGCATGGATCCGTCCTACAGCGCCGTGGCGCTGATGCTGATCGGCGGCTTCAACATCCTGAGTTCTTGGTTGTTCGGCTGGCTCGGCGACAAATACCCCAAGCGCCTGCTGCTGGGGGCGATCTACCTGCTGCGCTCGCTGGCGGTGGCGCTGTTCTTCCTGTTCCCGCCGACGCCGCTTTCCGTCGTGCTGTTCGGTGCCGCGATGGGCACGCTCTGGCTGGGGGTCATCCCATTGGTCAACGGGCTGGTGGTGCAGATCTTTGGCCTGCGCTTCCTGTCGACGCTGACCGGCATCGCCTTCCTCAGCCACCAGGCCGGATCGTTCCTCGGCGCCTGGGGTGGCGGTTACCTGTTCGATCTGCTGGGATCCTACGATCTCGCCTGGAAGATCGGCGTCCTGATCGGTCTGATCGCGGGCACCGCGCAGCTTCTGATGAACGACCGTCCGACCGCGCGGGTGCTGGCAGCGCAAGCATCGCCAGCGTGACGCAGGGCACTGGCGAAGGTGGGGGATAATCGCCATATGCGCTGATCCCGCGCATACCTTATGGTTCCGGTCCTGATGGCCAAGTCCCGCTTACAAGCTGCCGAGCCGCATCGCTTCATCTCCGTACGGGGCGCGCGCGAGCACAATCTCAAGAACGTCGATGTCGACCTGCCGCGCGACAGGCTGGTCGTCATCACCGGCCTCTCCGGCTCCGGCAAGTCGTCGCTCGCCTTCGACACCATCTATGCCGAGGGCCAGCGCCGTTACGTCGAGAGCCTCTCGGCCTACGCCCGCCAGTTCCTCGAACTGATGCAGAAGCCGGACGTCGATTCGATCGAGGGCCTCTCGCCCGCGATCTCGATCGAGCAAAAGACGACTTCGCGCAATCCGCGCTCGACGGTCGGCACCGTCACCGAGATTTACGACTATCTGCGACTGCTGTTCGCGCGTGTCGGCATCCCCTATTCGCCCGCCACCGGGCTGCCGATCGAGAGCCAGACCGTTTCCCAGATGGTCGACCGCATCAAGACGATGCCGGACGGCACGCGCCTCTACCTGATGGCGCCGATCGTGCGCGGCCGCAAGGGCGAGTATCGCAAGGAACTGCAGGAACTGCAGCGCAAGGGCTTCCAGCGGGTCAAGATCGACGGCACGCTCTACGAGATCGCCGAGGCGCCGTCGCTGGACAAGAAGTTCAAGCACGACATCGACGTGGTCGTGGACCGCATCGTCGTGAAGCCCGACCTCGGCAACCGTCTCGCCGATTCGCTCGAGACGGCGCTAGGGCTGGCCGAGGGCCTGGCGATCGCCGAGAACGCCGACAACGGCGAGCGCACCGTCTTCTCCGCCCGCTTCGCCTGCCCGGTCTCGGGCTTCACCATCGAGGAGATCGAGCCGCGCCTCTTCTCCTTCAATGCGCCGCAGGGCGCCTGCCCGTCCTGCGACGGACTCGGCGTGAAGATGTTCTTCGATCCGGAGATGGTGGTGCCGGACGACCGGCTGTCGCTGTCGGAAGGCGCCGTCGCGCCGTGGGCCGATTCGTCGGGCCAGTACTACATGCAGACGCTCGACAGCATCGCGAAGCACTTCAAGGTCAAGACCTCGGTGCCGTGGCGCGACCTGCCCAAGAAGGTACGGGACACGATCCTCTACGGCAGCGGCAGTGAGTCGGTCGCCATGCGCTACGACGACGGCATCCGCCAGTACCAGACGACCAAGCCGTTCGAGGGCGTGATCCCCAATCTCGACCGCCGCTGGCGGGAGACCGATTCCTCCTGGGTGCGCGAGGAGCTCGAGCGCTTCCAGCACGAGAGCAAGTGCGAGGCCTGCAACGGCGCCCGCCTCAAGCCCGAGGCGCTGGCGGTCAAGATCGCCGGCCTCAACATCAGCCAGACGACCGAGTTCTCGATCGGCGAGGCGGTGAAGTGGTTCCTGGCGCTCGATCCCAAGCTCACGCCCAAGCAGCGCGAGATCGCCGCCCGCATCCTGAAGGAGATCAACGAGCGGCTGGGCTTCCTCGACAATGTCGGCCTGTCCTACCTGACACTGAACCGGACCTCGGGCACTTTGTCCGGCGGCGAGAGCCAGCGCATCCGGCTCGCGTCCCAGATCGGCTCGGGCCTCACAGGCGTGCTCTACGTGCTCGACGAGCCGTCGATCGGCCTGCACCAGCGCGACAACGACCGGCTGCTGAAGACGCTGACCCGCCTGCGCGACCTCGGCAACACGGTGCTGGTGGTCGAGCATGACGAAGACGCGATCCGCGCCGCCGACTACCTGGTCGACATGGGCCCCGGCGCCGGCGCCCATGGCGGCACCGTGATCGCCCAGGGCACACCCGACGAGGTGATGCGCAACACCGCGAGCCTCACCGGCCAGTATCTCTCCGGTTTCCGCCAGGTCCCGATTCCCAAGCAACGGCGCGAGCCGCCGCCGAAGAATGGGCGCTGGCTCACACTGAAAGGCGCCCGGGAGAACAATCTCCAGAACGTGACGGCCAGCATCCCGCTCGGGACCTTCACCTGCGTCACCGGGGTGTCGGGCAGCGGCAAGAGCACGCTGATCGTCGAGACGCTCTACAAGGCACTGGCGAAGAAGCTCAACAATGCGCGCGAGCATGCCGGCGCCCATGCCGCGCTCGAAGGCGTGAACCATCTCGACAAGATCGTCGACATCGACCAGTCGCCGATCGGCCGCACGCCGCGCTCGAACCCGGCGACCTATACCGGCGCCTTCTCACCGATCCGCGACTGGTTCTCCCAGCTCCCGGAATCGACCGAGCGCGGCTACAAGCCCGGGCGCTTCTCCTTCAACGTGAAGGGCGGCCGCTGCGAGGCCTGCCAGGGCGACGGCGTCATCAAGATCGAGATGCACTTCCTGCCCGACGTCTATGTCGAGTGCGACGTCTGCAAGGGCAAGCGCTACAACCGCGAGACGCTTGAGATCGTGTTCCGCGGCAAGTCGATCGCCGATGTGCTCGACATGACCGTCGACGAGGGCTGCGAGTTCTTCAAGGCTGTGCCGATCATCCGCGACAAGCTGCTGACGCTCCAGCAGGTCGGTCTCGGCTACATCCATATTGGCCAGCAGGCGACCACCCTGTCGGGCGGCGAGGCGCAGCGGGTCAAGCTGGCCAAGGAACTGTCACGACGGGCCACGGGCCGCACGCTCTACATCCTCGACGAACCCACGACGGGTCTCCACTTCGAGGACGTGCGCAAGTTGCTCGAAGTGCTGCATCGTCTGGTCGAAACTGGCAACACGGTGCTGGTGATCGAGCACAATCTCGAAGTCATCAAGACCGCCGACTGGGTCCTCGACATGGGCCCCGACGGCGGGTCCGGCGGCGGCCGCCTGGTCGCCGAGGGCCCGCCCGAGGCCGTCGTGAAGGTACCGGAGAGCTACACCGGCCAGTATCTCGCCCGCCTCCTGCCGCGCAGTTCGACGGCGAAGAAGCGCGCCTAGATTCTTTGGAGCGCGCCACTCCTGTGGCGCTCAAGCTCCGTCAGCGAGCAAGACGTGAGCGCCACAGGGGCGCGTTCCAACGAGACGCTCTCGACCAATTTGGAACGACGTCACTGCCGTGACGCGGCCGGCACTGCCTCGATCGTCCACTTCCCAGCCGGCGACGGTCAGCTCGCCGGTCGCGGGACACATCTCGACCGAGAGGCGCGTGCAGGCGTTGAGGACCGGAGCCGTCACCCAGGCGAAGTCGTGCGCATCGCGTCCGGTCCAGGCGGCGAGCGCGCTGCGGCGGCGGATGTTGTTCTCGACCGGCTCACCGTCGCCGCAGCCGCGCGGCCGCCACTTGGGATGACGTTCGCGCCAGTCGTTGGCGAAGACGGTGTCGTCGCGATGGGTTCGTGCGGCCGTCTCCTCACGCTCGATCACGATCCGCTCGCCGGGCTTCGTGCCGACCAGCAGGAACAGCACGGGTCGCGCCACCGGCTCGGTTTCGAGCCGATGGCGCGCGTCGTCGAAGCTCGTGCAGGTCTCGAAGACGTGCCGCAGCAGATGTTCGGGCGGCAGGCGCCCGCTGCCGCGAAGGCCCGCGAGCGCGTTCAGCGCATAATCGAGCCACAGCAGCATCGGACTCCGCCAGCGGCGGCGCATCGGCGCCTGGTTGATCGAGGCAGCGAAGCGCGCCGGCGCCACTGCGGTCAGCACGCCGACGAAGCCGGGCCAGGTGACGTTCAGGAATTCGCCGGCCGAGCCACGCTGGCGCCGCACCTCGGCGAGACGACCCAGCCCGGGAAACGGCCAGTCGAGCGTGCGCCGGAGGCGCGGCCCCTCCTCGCTCTCGTCGCCGAGCGCGGTGCAGCCGAAGAGATAGGCGCCATGCAACAGCCAGATCCCCGGCTTCTTCAGGGTGCGGGCGACGCTGTCGATCTCCGCGGCATAGGCGGTCCCTGCCCGCCTCATCCAGGTCCGCACGATGGGGTCGGCGAGCCTGGCCAGCAGTCCGCCCAGCGGCAGCCAGCCGAGGCAGGCGTCGCGAACCGCCAACGCCTCGGCTTCACACTGTATCAAGTGGCAGCCGGCCGCGCCATCCAGCGCATCAATGAGCACAACTGATTTCATATATGAGTGATTACTCACTCATATATGAGACGTCAAGCCGAAGTCAGCGCCGCTCCCAGTCGATGGCTCCCAGATCGTAGCCAAACTGGCGTTCCACGACGGATGCCGTCGCGTCGGAGGCGTCTCCCTTCCGGTTCGTCACACGCTGCTGCGCGACGTGCTTTGGAACGTCGAGCCAGATCCCGTGGAACGGCACACCCACCTTGCGCGCCAGCGCCTCGGCCGCGGCGCGTTCCTCGGGGCGGGCGAAGACGGCATCGAGCACGACGCTGTGGCCCGCCCGCAGCACGCGCTCGGCGCGCGCCATGAACGCGGCATAAACCAGGGCAGATGCCTTGGGCGAATAGCTGCCCGCCGGCATGGGCTCTTCCAGGGGCACACCGGCCTGCCGCTTGCGCTCGACATCGGTGCGCACGACGATCCCGCCCGGGCTGCGGCCGATCTCCGGTGCAAGCTTCAGCGCCAGCGTGGTCTTCCCGCTGCCCGACAGGCCGCCGATCGCCACCAAGCGCGGCGGCGCGGGTTGCAGGAATGCCAATGCCGCCTTCTGATAGGCACGCGCCGGCGCATTGTCGGCGCCGCTGACGGCCGTGACGGCGGAATCGACGTAGGCACGGATCGCCGCCCGGCGCGCGAGGAACATGGGCAGTAGCGCCAGCGCCTCTTCGTGCGATGCACCTTCAAGCTCGTCGACCCGCCACAGCCATTCGTTCAGCAGGCGATTGGCCAGCGCCCCCAGCCCCTGCCGCGCCAGATCCATCAGCGCGAAGGCGAGATCGTAGAGCACATCGATGTTGGCGATCTTGTCGGAGAACTCGATGGCGTCGAACGGCACAGGCTGGCCGTTCAGGGCCACGATGTTGCGCAGGTGCAGGTCGCCGTGGCATCGGCGGATCGCTCCGGCGGCGACGCGGCGCGCTACGAGATCGAGGAAAGGTTCGAGCGAGCGCGGCATCGCCTCGGCCAGCGCCTCGCTGGTCGGCGGATCGAGACGGTCCCCCGCCTCGCGCATCTGGCGGACATCCGCGGCCACCGAGTGACGATAATCGTCGGGCGAGCAGAAGCCCGAGGCGATGGCGGGCAAGCCGTCGTGGAACGCGGCGACCCGCGCACCGAGCGCGGCCATGAGTTCTGGCGTCAGCGCGCCGCGCGCCGCCATCCGGTCGAGCAGCCCCTCCTCGTCGAAGCGCCGCATCACGACCAGCCAGTCGACGGCGTGCTCGGACGCCTCGCCGACCTCGCCCAGCGCCAGCTTGCCGTTCCGCCGCATCACCGGAGCAATGCCGAGATAGATCTCGGGCGCTGATCGCCGGTTCACGTCGATCTCCGCGGCGCACATCGCCGCGCGCCGGGCCTCGGTCGAGAAGTCCATGTACGGGAACCTCACGGCCCGCTTCAGCTTGTAGGCGCGTTCGCGGCATAGGAAGACGACGGCGCCGTGCGTATCGATCCGCCGCTCCGGCTTCAGCTCTTCCTCCAGGAAGGCAATCGTTTCCGACTGGTCCTCGACGATGAAGGAAGGCCGCGCGCTCATGGAGCGGGCGAAGGATCGACGTGAATGATTATATCCGCCCCGGGAAAGGCTCTCGCGATCTCGGCCTGGACTTCGAGGCCGATCGCGTGGCCCAGCACGACCGAGAGGTCGCGATCGACCTCAATATGAAGCTGGATGAATTTGGTGAGGCCGCTCGACCGGGTCTTCAGGTCGTGCGCGTCCTTCACGCCGGGATGCGCCTGCGCGATCGCTTCGATCTTCCGGCTGTCCTGGGCCGGCAGTTCGTGGTCCATCAGTACCTTCAGCGACTCACGGCCCACCGTCCATGCGCCATGCATCAGGTAGAAAGCCACCAGGGCCGCGACGCCGCTGTCGATCAGCGGCTGGTCCAGCAGGCCCGACAGGAAGACGCCCGCGCCGGTCACGAGCGTCGCCACCAGATCGGTGCTGTAGTGCGCCATGTCGGCACTGATGGCCAGCGAACCGCTGCGCCGCACGACGTGCTTCTGGAACGTGACCAGGCAAAGCGTCAGCCCGATCGCCAGCACGCTGACGTACAGGCCGATCTCCTCCTCGCGGACCTGCTTGGGGTTGCCCAGCCGCTCGACGATCGCGACCAGGAGCGCGCATCCCGAGGCGGCTATGAAGCCGGCTTGGATCAGGCCCGCCAGCCCCTCGGCCTTGCCATGGCCGAAGCGATGGTTGTCGTCGGCTGGCACGAGCGCCTGGCGCACCGCTAGGAAGGTCACCATCGAGCTGACGAGATCGAGCGACGTATCGACGAGCGAGGACAGCATGCTCACGGAATCGGTGATCCGCCAGGCCGCGAACTTGGCAAAGATCAGGATGAGCGCCGTCGATATCGAAGCGATGGTCGCCAGCCGCATCAGCCGTTGGGGCTCCATTGCCGTCGTCCTCAGGGGTAAAGCGTTCGCGTGGTCCACGGTTCGGCGGGTGAGCCACGCCGATATTCCAGCCGGTCGTGCAGGCGGAAGGCGCCGTCCTGCCAGAACTCGATCAGGGTCGGCTGCAGGCGGAAGCCCGACCAGTGCGGCGGCCGCGGCACCGAGCCGACCAGATACCGGGTGCCGTATTCCGCCACCCGCTTCTCGAGGGCAAACCGGCTTTCCAGCGGCCGCGACTGTTCCGACGCCCAGGCGCCGATCTGGCTTCCCCGGGCCCGGGTCGCGAAATAGGCATCGGCCTCGTCGGCCGTCGTCGGGGTGACCGGCCCCTCCAGGCGAACCTGGCGGCGCAGCGACTTCCAGTGGAAAAGGAGGGCCGCCCTGGGATGAGCCAGGAGGTGGTTGCCCTTCCGGCTTTCATAATTCGTGTAAAATACGAAGCCGTCGGCGTCATAGTCCTTCAACAGAACCATGCGCACGGCGGGCGTGCCGTCCGGACCGACCGTGGCCAAGGCCATGGCGGAGGGGTCGTTGGGCTCGGAAGTGCCGGCCTCGCCGTACCAAGTGGCGAAAAGCTCCAGCGGATCGGTGGTTTGCCTGATCATGACCACAATATGAGGGGGTCGCCCGCGTTCCACCACCGGCATCTTGTCCCAATAGCCGTCCCCCGCTAGAACCGGGGGCATGACCTCTGCTGCACAATTGATGGCCGGCAAAAAAGGCCTCGTCATGGGCGTCGCCAACGAACGCTCGATCGCCTGGGGCATCGCCAAGGCGTGCCACGACCAGGGAGCGGAGGTGGCCTTCACCTTCCAGGGCGAGGCGCTGGAGAAGCGCGTGCGTCCGCTGGCCAACTCGATCGGCGCCAAGATCATCGAACCGTGCGACGTGACCAACGCCGCCAGCATCGATGCCGTCTTCGCCAAGCTGGAGAAGGAATGGGGCAAGCTGGACTTCCTGGTCCACGCCATCGCCTTCTCCAACAAGGACGAGCTGCGCGGCCGCTACCTCGACACCACGTCCGACAACTTCGCCCTCACGATGAACGTGAGCTGCTACTCTCTCATCGCCGTGGCGCAGCGCGCCGTGCCGCTGATGAAGGACGGTGGCAGCCTGCTCACCCTCACCTACTACGGTGCAGAGCGTGTGATCCCGAACTACAACGTCATGGGCGTCGCCAAGGCCGCGCTCGAGGCAAGCGTGCGCTACCTGGCGTCCGATCTCGGCCAGCAGAAGATCCGGGTCAATGCGATCTCGGCCGGCCCGGTCAAGACGCTGGCCTTCGCCGGGATCAACGACAGCCGCTACATCCTGAAGTGGAACGAGCTGAACTCGCCCCTGAAGCGCAATGTCACGACGGAAGAGGTCGGCAATGCCGGCCTCTATCTCCTGTCCGATCTCGGCACCGGCGTGACCGGTGAAGTGATGCACGTCGATGCCGGCTACCATGTCGTCGGCATGATCAACACCTCGTCCGCGAAGCAGATCGCCGAATTGCTCGGCAACTTCGAAGGCGAGTAGCGCAGGAGGCCGGCGACCATGGCCGGCAGCAGTTTCGGTACCCTCTTCCGGTTCACCAGCTGGGGCGAAAGCCACGGGCCTGCCATTGGCTGCGTAGTCGATGGCACGCCGGCGCGCATCCCCCTGAGCGAAGCCGACATCCAGGTGTGGATGGACAAGCGCCGTCCCGGCCAGTCGCGCTTCGTCACCCAGCGCCAGGAGCCGGACTCGGTCAGGATCCTGTCCGGCGTCTTCGAGGGCGTCACGACCGGCACGCCGATCGGGCTGCACATCGACAATGTCGACCAGCGCAGCCGCGACTACGGCGAGATCAAGGACCAGTTCCGACCGTCCCACGCCGACTACACCTATCAAATGAAGTATGGCGTGCGCGATTATCGCGGCGGCGGCCGCCAGTCGGCGCGCGAGACCGCGGTGCGTGTCGCCGCCGGCGCCATCGCGCGCAAGATCCTGGGTGATGGCGTCACCATCCGCGGCGCCGTGGTCCAGATCGGCACGCAGAAGATCGACCGCACCAACTGGGACTGGGACGCGACCGGCGACAATCCGTTCTGGTGCCCGGACCGCCAGGCAGCGCAGAACTGGGAAGGCTACCTCGACGACGTGCGCAAGCGCGGCAGCTCGTGCGGCGCGGTCATCGAGGTCGTTGCCTCGGGCGTCCCCGTCGGCCTGGGCGACCCGGTCTACGACAAGCTCGATGCCGACCTCGCCAAGGCGCTGATGAGCATCAATGCCGTCAAGGGCGTCGAGATCGGCGACGGTTTCGCCACGGCTGCGATGAGCGGCGAGGAGAATGCCGACGAAATGCGCATGCGGGACGGCCAGCCGGCCTTCCTCAGCAACCATGCCGGCGGCATCCTGGGCGGCATCTCGACCGGCCAGGACATCGTCTGCCGCCTCGCGGTCAAGCCGACCAGCTCGATCCTGACGCCGGTCCGCAGCGTCGACCGCAACGGATGCGACATCGAACTGCGTACCAAGGGCCGCCACGATCCCTGCGTCGGTATCCGCGGCACCCCTGTGGCGGAAGCGATGATGGCCTGCGTTCTCGCGGACCACTTGCTGCGCCATCGCGCCCAAGCCGGCTAGCGCTCCACGATGGCCGTCCGGCAAGCCCTGGAGGTGCGCTTCGGCACCCTTCACAATCTGGGGATGGCGGCCGTCTCGCTCCTGATGATCGGCTCGGCGATCGCACACTTTGCATCCGGCGACGCGGCCAACGCGCCCACCCTTTCGCTCCAGGATCCACGCTTCGTGATGTTCGCGCTTCTGGCGCTGATCATGGTCTACTACATCTACTTGGGCGTCAGTCGCTTTCTGGACCGCACGCCGCAGGTGGTGATCGACCATGACGGCATCGCGCTTGGGTTCGGCCGCAATGCCCGCATCGCCTGG
The DNA here is from genome assembly GCF_945957355.1 of uncultured Reyranella sp. Lineage (GTDB taxonomy): Bacteria > Pseudomonadota > Alphaproteobacteria > Reyranellales > Reyranellaceae > Reyranella. The sequence goes on from NZ_CAMFKM010000006.1 coordinate 355,733, forward strand.
GGCGACATCGAGTGGGTGCGGCTTCGCCGCCTGGCGATGCGCACCCAGCTCCAGATCGGGATCGAACCACAGGCGTTCCTCGCGGCGGACCTGCGCCTTTCCCAGTTCAATGTCGATGACAGCCTGCGGCCGATCCGCGGCGTTCCGGCGGCCGTCATCGTCCGCGACAACGGCCTCGACTCAAACGCCCTGACGATGCTTGACGCCGTAAAGGCGTTCCGGCCGAATCTCGTTCGTTCCTGATCAGCACCCAGTCACCATAGGGAAACTCCCGCATGCGGCGTTTCATCGTCGGCTTTCTTGCGACCATCGGCACACTGGTCCTGCTGGCTGTGGTCGCCGGCGTAGCCTTCTTCGCCTCGGGTCCCTTCTCGGCCAAACCGCTGCCGCAGCAGATGGTCCTGTCGCTGGACCTCCGTGCGCTGCCGCCGGAGGCGACGTCAACCGGCCTGCTGAGCGGCGGCCTGTTCGGCGGCTCGCGCGACATCGTCGAGGTGGTGCAACTCCTCTGGCAGGCGGCCGACGATCCGCGCGTCGTCGGTCTCTATGTCGAGATCGGCGACGAAGCGGGGGGCCTCGCCCGCGTACAGGAGCTGCGCCAGGCGATCGCCCACTTCCGCGGCAAGGGCAAGTTCGCGGTCGGCTTCGCGGAATCGCTCGGCAGCGGGGGCAACCATGTCGCCGACTATTATCTCGCCGCCGCGTTGGAACAGATCTGGCTGCAGCCGAGCGGCGGCTTCGGCATCACCGGCATCGCCGTCGAGACGCCGTTCATCAAGGGCGGCCTCGACAAGCTCGGGGTCAAGGTCGAGGGCGGCAAGCGCTACGAGTACAAGAGCGCGCCCGACTCGTTCATGGAGACGAACTACACCCGTCCTGCCCGCGAGAACCTGCAGCAGTTGATCGACAGCCTGTTCGGTCAGTTCATCGCCGACGTGGCCCGCGACCGCAAGATGGAGGCCGGCCAACTGCGCCGCCTGATCGACACCGCGCCGCACGAATCCGAGCAGGCGCGTCAGGACGGTCTCGTCGACAAGATCGGCTATCGTGCCGACGCACTCGAAGACGTCTACCAGCGCGCCAGCGGCAAGCGCGATCTCGTGACCCTGGCGGAATATGCCGGCGACGAGACACGCCCGAAGCAAAGCGGCGACGTCATTGCCCTCGTGCGCGTGAACGGCGCCATCATGTCGGGCGGTGGAGAAGGCAGTCCCCTCGAGGACGACGCGATGGCCAAAGCCGAAGACGTCGTCGAGGCGCTCGAGAATGCCGCCCAGGCCAAGGATGTGCGCGCCATCGTCCTGCGCATCGACTCGCCCGGAGGCACCTATCCCGCCGCCGACGCCATTGCCGACGCGGTCGGCCGGGCACGGGCCGCCGGCAAGCCCGTGATCGTCTCGATGGGCGACGTGGCGGCCTCCGGCGGCTACCTGGCCGCCGTCCGCGGTGACGTGATCGTCGCCCAGCCGACGACGATCACCGCCTCTATCGGTGTCTTCAGCATCTGGCCCATGGCACAGGAACTGCTGACCTCGCTCGGCGTCAACGTCGAGCGCGTCTCAGTCGGCCGAAACGCCGGCATGCACTCGACCTTCCAGCCGCCGACGCCCGCCCAACGCGCCGCCATTAACCGGGAACTCGACGTCATCTACGCGGCCTTCACGACCCAGGTCGCCGAGTCACGCAATCTCGACGCCAACCGCATCGACGCTGCCGCGCGCGGCCGGGTCTTCAGCGGCACCGACGCCAGGCAGGCCGGGCTGGTGGACGAACTGGGCGGCCTGCAGCTCGCGCTCAACATCGCCAAGGCCAAGGCCGGCATCGGCGAAGGCCGAAAGGTCGAGATCCGCCGCTATCCTGACGAGGGCGACCGCTGGCAGAGGATGATCGACCGGCTGTTCAAGCTGGCCACCGTGACGACGTCGTCCAACATGAGCATGCCGCGCGAGGTCCGCGAAGCGCTCGCGAAGTTCGGCATCGCGGCTCGCCCCGGCAACGTCCGCCTGCCGCCCCTGCCGCCGCTCTGGCGTTAGCTGGAGGAGCTTCCAAGCTACAGTGATTCCGTCGTCTCTACCGAAGCCCCCCTCGAGAAGCCTCGCGGCAGGCTCCAGTCGAGACGACGGGGTTCGTTTGGGGCATCAACTCATCTAGCCCTATCGTCGCTCCTCCAGGAGCGCGACGATCGCCTGCCACATCTTCCAGGCATTGGCGACGTTCACCGCGGTGAACTCGACATGGCCGATGTCGTCGATCAGGAACAGGGATACGCGCGCCTTCGACGCCGCGGCGGCGAGATCCTGGCTCTCGCTGTAGGGAACCATCGGATCGGTACGGCCGTGTACCAGGATGAGATGGCCCCGCAACTTCGACAGATCGTGGAAGGCGAGGTTCAGGCCATCGATCTCGCGACGCACCGTCCCGGGTAGTCCTTCGATGAAACGATTTACTGCATCGGGGTTGCTATTGTCGACCAGGGCCAGCACCGCGCGGCCCTGCGGTCCCAGCATCGCAGCATCGCGGCCTCGCGGGAGACATCGGCATTGCGGTCCCGCAAGCGCAGCGCTGCAATCTCTTCCAGAAGGCGCGCGTCACGCGGATCGTCGAGGCGGCTGGCATTGGCGCGCAGGATGGCCCAGCGGCCATAGGCGTTCGGCTCGACCCGGCCCAGCACGGCGGCGCCGGGGACGAGGACCATCGCCGCGCGGGGCTGGCTGGCCGGAAGGTAGAGGTCGCCCCTCCCCGCCTTCCCATCGCGTGGTATATTTTCGGGGCGGCGCGGTCACCTCCTCCAGCCAGGTCGGCGCACCGCCCGCCGCGATGTCCCACATCACCAGCGTGGCTTCCGCCCAGACCATCGGGCGTCCGAAGAAGAGCGGCAGGAGAAGGGCGGCCAGGAGCGCGAGCGCGGTGCGCCGGGCGATCTTCATGTTCCGAGGCGGACACTGGCCAGGGTTTCGAGCGTGTCGCCGGTTCGGCGCAGCAGCTCCAGCTCTTCGATCCGGCCGGTCATCGGCAGGTTCTGGCGACTGACGATGCGCGCCACCTGCTCGGCGTCGGCGGGGCTTCGGAACCGGCCGAGCGTGATGTGCGGCTCGAACGGCTCGCTGCCGGGAACGGGGTTCAGTTCCTCATGAAGGGCCGTCAGTTCGGCTGCACCATCCGAGGGCTCGGCATAAAGATAGAGGTCGGATCGCACGATGCGGTCGATCTGGAACCAGAACGGCCGCTGCGTGACGTCCTGCAAGGCCGCGCGCAGCTCGGCCTCGCAGTCGCCTGCGGCACCGAACACGAGAGTGAAGTGCGGGCCGATCAGCGCGGCCTCACCCGGATGGTACTGCGCCCGCAGCCGATGCAGAGCCGCGTCGTCGGCCTCGCCGAGTACCGGCCAGGCCACGACGTAGAGCATCTCAGCTGTAGCTCTTGGCCATGCCCAGGGCCGGATCCATCACCGCGCCGTAGGGCGGGAACGGATAGCGCAGGCCGTTCTTGCCGAGATGACCCATGCCCTCGACCGCGCGCAGCAGCTCGTCCGGCGGACAGGCCATCAGCAGCTCGTCGTCGGCCACGCCGCCATATCGCCGCTCGGCGAAGCAAGGCAGCGACAGCGAGGTCTGGCGCGTGGCGAGCGCCCTTCCCCACGAATCGGCGCAAGCGCTCTCGCCGGTCACCGTAAAGTCGTAGCGGCGGTAACGGTGATACTGCAGGCCATTGATGAAATAGATCATCTGGCCGGGCGTTCCGTAGAACAGGCAGATGTCCGGCGGGTCGAGCCGCGCCGAGCGCAGTGGCGACACGACGAGGCCGTTGTACTTGCCGTCCGGCACGCGCGGCATCTGCGCCTGGTGGGCGGCCGAGGCTTCCTTGTTGCCGAACCACACGCCGTTCATGTGGTCGCCCGAGAGGAAGCCCTCGCCCGGATGGTTGAGGCCGACGACGCCGCCGCAATTGCCGCCGCGCGTATTGTCGACGGTGATTCCCAGGGTGAAGCCGTACCAGCGCGACTGCGTCACCATCTGGCACATGGTGAACTTGAAGCCCTCGGTCGGCTTGCGCACGCCCTTGATCTTGTCCATCTCGGCCGGGTCCTCGAAAAGGCGCATGCCGATCGGCTGGGTGCGGATGCGCAGCAGTTCGATCAGCTTGTTGCTGGCCTCGGCCAACATGGCGCCGGTAATGGTTTCCGGCGGCGTCCATGGGGCGGTCTTGTAGCCCGGCGGCAGCGTCTGGACGTTCATTGTTGTTTCCTCCGTGTCTGGCTAGGTGAGGTTCAACCCACCGTCGGCGATGACGATCTCTCCGGTAACGTAGTCGTTGGCGCACAGCGCGGCCACCAGATCGGCGATGTCCTCCGGTTTCGCAGGTCGCTTCATCGGCGACTTCGCTTTCCAGGTTTCCAGCATGTCGGGCCAGTTCGCCGTCATCGGAGTCTCGACCAGGCCCGGCGCCACGGCGTTCACGCGAATTGCCGGTGCCAGAGACAAGGCGAGCAGCTTCGTCACGTGATGCAGCGCCGCCTTCGAAGCGGCGTAGGGAATGGACGACCCTTTCGGCCGAGAACCGGCATGCGTGCCGATATTGACGATGCTCGCGGGCCGGCCGCTTTCGCTGGAGGTGCGCAGCGCGGCTTCGGCCTCCGCAACCAGCATGAAGGGCGCGATCAGGTTGACGTCGAGCATCTGCCGCCAAAGCGCCGGCGTCGCAGCCTTGAGATCGGTGTGCGGGATGCGGATCGACAGGCCGGCATTGTTCACCAGCACGTCGAGGCGGCCATGGGCCTCGAGCACCGACGCGACGAGACCGCGTGCCGCCGTCTCATCGCCAAGATCGGCCTGGTGATAGCTGGCCTGCTTCAGCTCGGCGGCCATCGCCATCCCCACGTCGGCCGAGCTGCGCGAATGCAGCGCCACGGCATAACCGTTGCGCGACAGGCGGCGCGCGATGGCGGCGCCAATTCCGGAGGTGGAGCCGGTGACGAGAGCGACGCGTTCAGACACAGGACTTCAATGCCTCCAGCGCCTCGTCGGGACGCTCCACCATCATGAAATGCCCGCAGTTCGGGATTGTGACGGACGTCGAACCGGCAATCGCCGCAACCAGTGCCTTGGCCTTCGGCGCGGGCGTCATGAGATCGCCGTCCCCCAGCACGAAGACGGTCGGGCACTTCACGGCCGCCGCCCGTGCCGGCGCATCCTTGTAGGCGTTGCAGGCCGCCAGATCGGTATGGATCACGTCCGGCCTGTTGCCCGCCAGCACCGCCAGCGATTCGCGTCGCAGCCACAGGCCGGGCGAGACCATGCCGCCTTTGTGCAGCGCATTGCCCATGCCCCAGAAGGTCATGAGTTCCTGCACCTTCAGCGTGTTGGCCTTGGCCGATTCGAGCATCTCGGGATGCACCGGCATTTCCGTTGCCACACCGCACAGGCCCAGTGCCCGCACCTTGTCGCCGTGGCGCGCCGCACAGTCGAGCGCGACCAGTGCACCCATCGAGTGTCCGACGAGCGCCGCCTGCCTGAGGCCCGCTGCCTCGATCAGGCGCGCCGTCCAGTCGGCCATCGCTGGAATGCTGTTGAGCACCGGTCCATCGGACCAGCCGTGCGCCGGGAAATCGACGGCCAGCACGCTGCGGCCGTGATGGGCGAACCAGCGCGTCTGCAGGCGCCAGGCGGTGCGGTCGAATCCGGCGCCATGAAGGAAGACGATCGCGGGCTTGCCTGCATCGAACTCGGTACCGCCGGTCGTTGCGAAAACGGTCCGGCCATCGACGGTGAGCTTCATGGTCAGCCCTTCTGCGCGGCGCGCAGCGCCGGCCCAAGATCGTCGATCAGGTCTTCGGGGTCTTCCAGGCCGACCGAGAGCCGGATCATGCCTTCGCCGATGCCCGCTTCCTTCAGCGCCGCCGCATCGAGCTGGGCGTGCGTCGTCGAGGCGGGATGGATCACCAGCGACTTGGCGTCACCGACATTGGCAAGATGCGAAAACAGCTTCAGCCGCTCGATGAAGCGCCGGCCGGCCTCGCGGCCGCCCTTGATGTCGAAGCTGAAGATCGAGCCCGTGCCCCTGGGCAGCAGCTTCTGCGCCAGAGCATGATCGGGATGCTCCGGCATGTCGGGCGAGGCGATGCGTTCCACTGCGGGATTGGCCTTCAGGAACGCTATCACCTTGCGCGCATTCTCGACGTGACGCGCGACGCGGAGCGGCAAGGTTTCAAGGCCCTGGATCAGATAGAAGGCGTTCTGCGGTGACAGGCAGCAGCCGAAGTCGCGCACGCCCTCGGTGCGAGCGCGCATCACGAAGGCATGCGGCCCGAACTCCTCGGCAAAGTCGATACCGTGATAGCCGGCATAGGGTTCGGTGAGTGTCGGGAACTTGCCCGAGCCTTCCCAGTCGAAGCGCCCTGAGTCGACGATCACGCCGCCGATCGCCACGCCATGGCCGCCGATGAACTTGGTGGCCGAATGGAAGACGATGTCCGCGCCCAGGGTGAGCGGCCTGCACAGGACCGGCGAGGCGAAGGTGTTGTCGACCATCAGCGGGATCTTCGACTCGTGGGCGATCGCGGCGATGGCCGGAATGTCGAGCACCTCGCCGCCCGGGTTGCCGATCGTCTCGCCCAGCACGAGGCGCGTCTCGGGACGGATGGCCTTGCGGAAACCCTCATGGTCGCGCGGGTGGACGAAGGTCGTCTCGATGCCGAAGCGCGGCAGGGTGAGCGCCAGCATGTTGCGCGTGCCGCCATAGAGCGACGTCGAGGCGACGATGTGACCACCCGCGCCCATGAGCGTGGCGATGGCGATGTGCAGCGCCGCCTGGCCGCTCGACACCGCGAGCGCGCCGGAGCCCTCCTCGAGGGCCGCCACCCGCTCCTCGAACACCGAAACGGTCGGATTGGAGATGCGGCTGTAGATGTGCCCGCCGACCTCGAGGTTGAACAGGCTGGCCGCATGATCGACGTCGCGGAAGACGAAGGACGTCGTCTGGTAGATCGGCACGGCCCGCGCGCCGGTCACCGGATCGGGATGCTGCCCCGCATGCAGCGCCAGAGTATCGGGCTTCAGGAACTTGGCTTCGACCACACGGGCCTCCCCTCTCTGCGCAGTCCCGCTACCATCACTTCTTGAACAGGGAGGCGGCGGCCGCGGCGTGACTCTGCTTGGCCTTGATCTTCGCCTCGACCCTTTCGAGCTCGGCCTTGAGCACGTCGACGTATTCCTTCAGGTCATCGACGTTCATGACATCGAGATTCCTGGGCTGTGTCTTCTTCTGTCGGGGGTCGAGGTCGTCGAGGTCGAAGGCCATGGCGCATCTCCACGGAAGCGGCTAAGGCAGGACTAGCACCGCTCCACCTGCTTCGAAAGGCCGACCATGAGTGCCCTGCCCGCGACGATGACCTGCATCGAAATCACGAAGTATGGCGGGCCGGAGGTGCTGGTACCGACGACGCGGCCGGTGCCGCAGCCCAAGGCCGGGGAGATCCTGATCAAGGTCGCGGCGACTGCGGTCAACCGGCCCGACATCTCCCAGCGCCAGGGTAACTATGCACCCCCGCCGGGTGCCTCCGACCTGCCGGGCCTCGAAGCCTCCGGCACCGTCGCCGCGCTGGGTGACGGGGTGAGCGGCTGGAATATCGGTGACGAGCTCTGCGCGCTGACGCCGGGCGGCTCCTATGCCGAGTATTGCATCGTACCGGCGCCGCAATGTCTTCCACTGCCCAAGGGGTTCGACCTGCTGCACGCCGCGGCGCTGCCGGAGAATTACTTCACCGTCTGGCACAACCTCTTCGAGCGCGGCCAGCTCAAGGCCGGCGAGACCGTGCTGATCCATGGCGGCGCGAGCGGCATCGGCACTACCGCGATCCAGCTCGCCAAGTCGTTCGGCGCAACCGTGCTCACCACCGTACGGACGCGGGAAAAGGCCGACGCCGTGAAGGCGCTCGGGGCCGACCACGCGGTTATCTACAAAGACAACGACTGGGCGGCCGAAGTGAAGAAGCTGTCGGGCGGCGTCGACGTCGTGCTCGACATGGTGGCGGGCGACTACCTGCCGAAGAACCTGTCGCTGCTGAAGCTCGACGGGCGCTGCGTCGTGATCGCCGTGCAGGGCGGCGCGACGGCGACGATCAGCGCCGGCTTCCTGATGGTCAATCGCCTGACGCTGACGGGGTCGACGCTTCGGCCCCAGAGCGTCGAGAGCAAGGGCCGCATGGCGCGCGGGCTGAAGGAGAAGGTCTGGCCCCTGCTCGAAGCCGGCAGGATCAAGCCGATCATCTACAAGACCTTCCCGTTCACCGACGCCGCCGGCGCGCATGCCGAACTGGAGCGCGCCGACCACGTCGGCAAGGTGATGATGACCGTCTAAGAAATAGCACTCCCCTTTGCGGAGCACGCAAAGGGGAAGAAGCGGGGACTACTGCTCGCTGACGTCGGGCTGGTCGGCTTCGGCCGGATCGACGTCGGCGGCGTCCTCGACCACGCCCGACTGCGCCGCTTCCTTCTTGCGCGAGGCATCCTCGCGGGCGGCCTTGCGGCGCGCTCGGTCGACAGCGTCGTTCAGATCCTTGAGCGTACAGAGACCGAGCGTCACCGGATCGCGCGGTCGCAGGTTCTGCATGTTCCAATGCGAACGGTCCTTGACCGACTGCACCGTGCTCTTGGTCGAGCCCACCAGCTTGGCGACCTGGCTGTCCTGCAGTTCGGGGTGCGTTTTCAGCAACCAGGCGATGGCGTCGGGACGATCCTGGCGCTTGGCGACCGGCGTGTAGCGCGGGCCCTTGGAGCGGGCCTGCGGCATCGGCACGTCGCGCGGGCTGAGCTTCAACCGGGCGTTGCTGTCGGCCTCGGCCCGCTTGATCTCTTCCTTGGTCAGCTGGCCGTTGGTGGTCGGATCGTAGCCCGTCATGCCGCCAGCGACTTCGCCGTCGGCGATCGCCTGGATCTCGAGCGGATGCAGGCCGGTGAAAGCCGAGATCTGATCGAAGGTCAGGGTCGTGTTCTCGACCAACCAGACGGCGGTCGCCTTGGGCATCAACACTTGTGACATGAATTCACTCTCCTGCGCCCGGATATAGAGGCCGGCCCGGGCGCCGCCAACCCGAAAAGCGCATAGCTGAAAATGGAAACGGCCGGGGTCGCCCCCGGCCGTTCCTGAAGTCAACGCTTCGGATCGTCTTACTGGATGACGATTTCGACGCGGCGGTTCTGCGGCTCGCGGACGTTCGGG
>NZ_CAMFKM010000007.1 GCF_945957355.1 uncultured Reyranella sp.
CGGCAGCCTCTGCGGAGGAGGTTTTCGGGCCGTCGCCCTAGCCGCGTCGATGTCGATTCTACTCTATGCCGCACGCCCGCGCCGGCCGATGGGGATTACCTTCCCCTTGGATTCGGCAGTCAGAAAATTCGCCCACGCCTGCATCAGTGCCGCCCGTTTCTTCAGGAGTTCGCCTCTTCGGTAGGCGGCCTCGACTCGGTCGCCAATCGAGTGAGCCAAGGCCATTTCGGACACCTCAGACGGGAACGACGTTCGCTCTGACGCCCAGTCCTTGAACGTGCTGCGCGCCGTGCCGTGTACCGTGGCATCGCCGCCGCCGGCAGCTTCCAAGGCCTTGGAAAGGGCCGTCAGAGACAGGGGCCGCTTCGACTTGTGGCCGGGGAACAAATGCTTGCCGGTTCGGACTTCGGCCATCTCGTCCAGGATCGCCAAGGCTTCGCGAGATAGGGTTACGCGGTGCTCTTTGTCTGCCTTCATCCGCTCGGGCGGTAGGGTCCACAAGGCATTCTTCCGGTCGACTTCGGACCACAGGCCCCCAGCGGTCTCACCGGGCCGCGTAGCCGTCAGGATAGCGAACCGCACAGCCTTGGCAGCAATGCCCTTGGACTGGCAAAGACGGGCATAGACTGCGGGCAGGTCGTCGATCGGCACCGCCGAGTGGTGCTTCACCTTCCGGACCTTGGCCTTTGGAGGGAACACCTTGTCGAGATGCCCCCTCCACCGAGCCGGGTTCTCGCCCGTCCGGTAGCCCTTTACCTTCGCCCAATCGAGGATCCGTTCCACTCGGCCCCTCACTCTCGAAGCCGTCTCGGGCTTCGTGTACCAAATCGGCTCCAGCACCTTGATGACTTCGGGTGTGCCGATTGAGCCAACGGATAGCGGCCCCAAAGTGGGGGTGGCGTAGGCGTCCAGCGTGTTGCGCCACTGCTGGCGGTGCTTCTTGTTGCGCCAGGAGCCCGTGTGGGCTTCCAGAAACTGGTCGACGGCGTCGCTCCAGAGCACCCCCTGTGCCGCCTCCAGACGTTCCTGAGCCCTGTCAGCCTCACGCACGGCAATGGGGTCCTTGCCCGCCTTTACCAGCGCACGCGCCTTGGTGGCCGCTTCCCGGGCTGCCGCGAGGCTGATGGATGGGAAGGAGCCGACGCCCATCTCCCGGCGACGCCCGGCCAGTGCAAAGCGGAAAATCCAGCTCTTGGCCCCTGCGGATGTGACCTGGAGGTAAAGGCCACCACCGTCGCCGTGGTAACCCGGCTTCATTGGCCGGGACAGGGTGATGGGCTTCAGATTGTGAAGAGTGCGCGCCAAGGCCTACCCGCCATTTTACCCACCATAATGGTGGGTACATAGGCGGACGCGGACGGACAGGCAAGGACGGATATCGGGGAATAATCCTTACAAAACGGGACTATTCGGCCGCCCGCGGACGGCGGCGGTCACTGGATTGGCGGACGCCCTGTCCGCCAGTGGCCTCCGAAAGGCCCGTAAATCAAGGAACTTCAGGCTTTCTCGACACTCTTTGAGCCGCGCTGGTACAAAGGAGTGGTACAAAGTCGTGACGGTTCTCTGCATGGCGCGGCCCTGGCGGCACCCGAAGACAGGCAAGCTCTACTTCCGCAAGGCTATCCCGGAGCACCTCCGGAAGGCCGCCGGAATGCGCGAGTTCAAACGCTCACTCAATACGAGCGACGCGCGCGAAGGGCGCAAGCGGCACTCCGCAATCGCGGGTGAGTACGATGCTCTCATTGAGCGCCTCGAAGCGCCGCCTGTACCGACCTTGGAGGCCGAACAGGTACAAACAATCGCGGTCACTCCCGGTGATCTCCACGCGCTCGCGGGAGACCTCTGGCGGTGGCTCCTAGAACGCTATGCCGCTTCCCCCGCCCCCGATGAGGCGTTCTCCAAGACCGCGCCGAACGGCCCTTGGGGAGCCGCCTCGGAACCGTGGACGGCACAACGCTACGCGCTCCAATGGGGCCGCCGCCTCCGAACCCCTCCGGCTGAACAAGGCATCGTCGTGAAGTTTGTCGGGGAGTTCCTCGCGGAGAAGCGCATTGGCCTTGGAGCGAGTGACCGAAGCGCATTCTATGAGGCAGCGCGCGACGCCATCGACGGTGCTCTAGCGGACCTCCAGAGGCGCTTCCGAGGAGACCTCACCGATAGCCCGATGCTTGCGCGCTATCCGGATGCTCGCCCGAACGCTCGCCAAGGTGTCGGAGGCCAAGCCATGACCGTTGTAGCGATTTGGCGCGAGGGGCAGGTCCTATGGGCCGCTGCGGATACGCGCATTAGCACCGCCGGAAAGCAAGGTGTCATCATACGGACGGACTCAGCCGCTAAGCTTCTGCCCTTACGCGTCAAATGCCGCCAAGTTCCGGCCATGAGTGGAGTGCTGGCGCACGCACACTTTGATCGGACATTCGGCTTCGCCTACGCAGGCGACACGCTACCCGCGCTTCAGGTCTATGCGGCGTCTGTTGCCTTCTTGGATAGCTTGCAGGCCAACGGATACACCGATCCTCCTTCACTGAGTCAGGTTGCCGGGCTTGTGCGTGGCCTTGGAGAGCGCTTCGGACGCGAAGTGGCGGAGAGCCGGCATACGACGGCTTTAGACCTGACATTGGCTGTGTTCGGATACTGTCCGGTCCAATTGAAGTATGCGGTCTACTTGATTAAGCCCGTGCCTGGGGAGCCAACGCTGAGGCAGCCTTCGTCGCCCTTGCGGGCTCCTCAGGCTTATTCATCTTCAAGTAGCCCATCCCAGCGACCCTGCCTCTCAATCCTAGGCTCCGATGTGACTCCGATCCTTTCACCGGGCTTCCAGCCTGGGATATTCACGCCCCCCTAAGCGCCAGCGCGCCGCGCCGCCACCCCCCCTCTAGGGGCCTTGCGCCTATTAGGCTCCCGCGTTGACCCTCGCGGGCCTCTCCCGGCACTCCCCCGACGTCTCTCGCCACCCCGCCCAAGCGCTTAGTTGCCGCTAACATTGGCGGGGGTGAGTCAAAGTGACTCAGGCAGACAACGACCCTCGCGCGGCAATCCATGAGGCCGCCACGGCTACATTCATGCCTACCTTGGCACCGGCCTCCACTTGAGTGCGCGCCGGCCCGACTTGGTCCTAGAGGGCTGGGCAGAAAACCCCTCCGAAACCTCCCCGGAAAACCTCAATGATTTCAATGGGTGCATCTCGCCGTTTGGCTTGGGCGGTTTACAATTGTTTTCCGCCCATCCTGTCGATTAGGATGCGGGCACTACCGTTGCACTGATCTAGGAGAACGCCATGGCCCCGAAGAAGCCCAAGAGAGCCGCCTTGTACCTCCGCGTATCGACCGACCGGCAGACCGTCGAGAACCAACGGCAAGCCCTAGAAGCGGTCGCGGCGCATCGTGAGTGGGAGATCGTCACGGCCTACAGCGACAAGGGCATAAGCGGAGCAAAGGGCAGGAAGGATCGTCCCGAGTTCGACCGGATGCTCAACGATGCCCAGCGTGGGCTCTTTGACGTAATCATGGTCTTCGCCCTGGACCGCATCGGGCGATCCCTCGGGGACCTCTTGAAGACCATCGAACACCTCAAAGCGTGCCGAGTGGACCTGTTCATCGTGAAGTTTCGAGGCGACGGGGAAACGCTCGACACCACGACGGCAGGCGGGAAGCTGCTCTTTCACATCACGGGAGCGTTCGCGGAGTTCGAGGGCGACATGATTAAACAGCGAGTGAACGCTGGCCTTGACCGGGCGCGCGCCCGGGGAGTGACATTGGGGCGTCCGAGGCTGGGAAGCGAGAAAAACGAGAAGAAGGCCAGGGAACGCCAGCGACTTGAAGCGGCTATCCGCGCGGCCATCGCGAAGGGCGACAAGGGCAAGCACAAGATTGCTGCTGAGTTCGGGGTAGGCTCCGGCACAGTCGCCCGGATCAGGGCGGAGATGAACGCCTCTCCGGGGGCTTCCGATTTACTCACCTAGGGGGTAGAGGCGGTGCGGACGACGTAGGCGCTTCAGGCTCAATCAATGATGATCAGAAGAGGAATGCTCGCGAACTCAGCACGTGCAAGTTAGCAGAGATCAGTTCTTTTCGAGCCGGCCCAACGCCATTCGGCACCCGCAAAGGGGCTGGGGGTGGGCCTAGAGGTCGCGAAGCCCCTTCAAAAGCCCGGCCACCTCCGCCCGCCTCTGCTTCAACTCCCGACGCAAGCGGTCGTACAGAGCCACCGGCCCACGCAATAGTTCGAACATCTCCAGGTAGCTCTCGGCATCGTGGACAAACTTCGGCAGTTCCGCCCGCAACTGCGCTAGGGCCTCAAACAATTCCTCCGGCAGCTCTGCAAGGCTGGGAACGCCCTTAATATCTGCGCTCATAAGGTCCAGCAATCGCCCCGCTATCTGCAAATGATCATCTCGCGGTTCGGCCACGGGCGTCATCTGCGTTAAGAACGATTCGAAGAATTCGAGATGCTGATCCAATTCCCTTAGGCTGGCGTTCGCTACGTTGATGATGTGAGAAACCCGCCCGCGCATATCGCGGCGTTGCACGTACACCGCCCCCAAGACCGCGAGCGCCGCGCCCAAGCCTGCCCCCACGACGCCCCCGAGGAAATTCGCGATAGAGTCCTTCATGTCTACCCACGACAACGCGAGCGCCACAGCCACTCCGACGGTTGCGCCGAAGAAGATCAGGGCACCCATCAAGAGAAGCCCTGGAACGCCGTCTAGAGGCTTCTTAAGGTCGAGCATTGCTGGCTCAATCTTCCATCATGATTGTATCGCCGGGCGGTGGGCTGTACCCATCGGGGCGTTGCCGCCACCCCTTCGCGCCCATGCACGCCCGGAACAGACTGAGGCTGACTGTGGGCCGTGATTGCGACGACGCCCCATAAGCATTGGCTTGCCCGCTGGAACGCTGCCGGCTTGCCTCCTGGGCGCACACGTAGCGTTCCTGCATATACTGATCGTAGCTCGCTCCGGGTTTCGCCCAGCGCATCACTTGAGTATCCATGGGCTCGGGCGCGGCACACGCCGCCAGCAAGCCGAATACGCTACACGCGATTACCCCACCAAACCGCCCCAACAGCCCCTCCCCTCGCTACTGGCGAACTACTTACGCTAGCACAACCACCGCGCCCAGACAGTAGAACGGGGCCACCAGCGATCCGCCAATGACCCCGCTACGCATTCCCTCGTGGCCCGCTCCTACCTCGCGGGCTGGCTCCACGGGCTGTCCCAACACATATACAGCCGCTTCCACATGAACCCGCGCCCGGACTCAATCCGATCCAGGCGCGAGGACCAATCGGTCAGGCCCACGAACAACTCGAAACCCCATACGTTAAAATAGACGATCTCTCGCATCTGTATCTCCGATCTCTCTTGCTCGTCCACGGCGCGACTATCGCGACGCGGCGGAGAGACTATGGAGCGGCGTCACGGCAATTAAAAACAGCGGCCTCTAAGTATCGCTGCATTTCCTGCGGTAAATTACATAGCGGCCATTAACTTCCCTTCGCTCCATGCCCATATTTATTTGCGCCTTTTCCCCAACCGCCGCCCCATGGGAATTCCTGGAGAGAAGCGCGCAGGGCCGCTCGAATAGCCCCCAAACACTGTAGCGCCGGTCACCCCTAGCTCTCACCTCCGTAAAGGCGTGAACGCCTGACGTTCAATGAGCCTATGGGACTTTTGCTCTCCAGCCTCGACGCTCGCGTCGCGTGTATAGACACATTGTCTGCCACCTGATACGCAGCGCCCATGCCCGACAGAACAGACATTTCCCCAGCGCTTTCCTCGTGGGGCTCTCCCGACGCCTCCCTAGACCGGCTCGTTCGCTGCGTAGATACCTACCGCCGCTATTGCAGAAGCAATTCGCTCCTGTCCTTCCAACTTCTCTTGGTCGTCGCGGCGCGGTCGCCGATCAACCCACGACAAATAGCCAAGCTGCTGAACGTCACGGAAGCGGGCGTAAGTGTCGGGCTCGACAACTTGGGAGCGGGCTCAACTTCCTACGGCAGGACGCTCGGCCCTCCTCCCGATCTGATTTCCAAGGTCGATCATCCGGCAAGCGCTCGCATGAAGCTCGCCGCGCTAACTCCGAGGGGATCGCAGTTGGTGGCGGAGATGCGGGCAGCGCTCGCCGCCGGACGCTAGCTCGCATAGCCCTAGGGGGAGGGAGATGAAACTTAGCCAATTCGTTAGTGCCGGAGCGCTTCTCTGGGCGGTGTGTTCCAGCGCATCGGCCTCAAGGCGACCAAGCTCGCCGATGCGACCTGCGGCTCGATCCGCCTCAAACTCCTCAAGGCCGCCGCCCTGGTCCGCATCTCCGTCCGCCGCGTCAGGATTGCCATGGCATCGAGCCACCCCCGCCAGCGCGACTGGGCGCTCGCCTACGCCGCGCTCGGCACGCAGCGCTGACACGAACCAGACAGCGCAAAGCCGACATCATGATTGCCAACTCCGCTTCGGCGCGGATGACCGAACTCGCCCAGACTATCCCCAACAACGCTCCCGCCCTGCCTCATCAACGCCAACGACGCGCAATCCTCGAAGCCACCCAAGCTACTCAACTCCGTGAGACATCCGGGCTAGCCCCTATCGCTCCACAGGTGGCTTGGTCTTGCCGCTGGCACGCATACGGCCGATTATCGCGCTTTAGCAAGAGGACCTCACTTGGCGCGCTCCCACCCCATAGACATTCACGTCGGTCAACGCCTTCGCCAGCGGCGGATGCTTCTGGGCATGAACCAGACGGCTCTCGGCAGAGCCGTGGGGATGACCTTTCAGCAGGTTCAGAAGTACGAGAATGGCTCAAATCGCGTGAGCGCCAGTCGACTTTTCGAGTTCGCACACGTGCTCGATTTGCCAGTTACTCACTTCTTCGAAGGACTGGGCGCAGAGGCCGCCACCTCAGGGAAGCGCAAGGTGGGCCGCCCAAAGAGTACCAAGCACGCGGACGAAGAAGGCGCGCTCCTCACGAAGCGAGAGACGCTCCAGCTAGTTCGCGCCTACTATATGATCAAGGACGCGAATAAGCGGAAGCGCTTGTCAGACTTGGTAGTTGCCCTCGCCGGCAAGTAGTTGGTTCAATTCTAGATTTGCTATTGAAAATAGTCACTGATCGCGGCGGCAACCTCCATTGGCCGCGTCATTGCCGGAATGTGTCCTGCTCCTTCTAGAACGACGAGCTTGCTCTCTGGAATCAGTGACTTGATGTAGCGCATCGTCTCGATGTTAACGAGGAAGTCCTTCTCGCCGTGCAGCAGAAGGGTTGGAATGCGTAGCTTCGGAAGCTCGCTCGCCCAATCGACTGTGCTTGCCCACTGCATCGTCATAATCTTCTCGGCGGCTTCCGGCTCGGCGCGCGACAGGATGTTTATCCCCCACCGCCTAACGTGCTCCACATCGAGCTCCGGCGTGCTTCGGTCGATAAACCACTTGAGGCGCTCTCGATGAGTCTCTCCGGGCCACTTCGATGGCGGCACTCGCGGTGTCGGGGTAGCGCCTGGTAGTTGCACTTCGCCGGTCCCATTCATCAGGATCAAGCCTTCGAACCGCTCGGGATGACGAAGGACGGCCCGCATGACAGTCATCACGCCACGCGAGAAGCCAGCGAGAACGCATTTCTCAATTGAGAGAGCGTCCATGACCGCGAAGACATCTTCAACCAATGCCTCGTGCGTGATGGCCTCTACCGGGGCGGTCGTCTCGCCTGTGCCGCGATGATCATAAACGACGGTCCGCCATGTCTCGCTCAACGGGGCAAGCGCTCCGATCCAGTCTTCGAAGTTCCCGACCCATCCGCTGTGCGCCAGAATTGTTCGCGGTCCACTCCCAAAACTCAGTGTGAAGACCTTGTTGCCCCCAATGTCCAAAAACATGGCGTGCTCCCCTCTCTAGCGGCTTTGAACGATATGACACGACACGCGCGTGGACAACCAAAGCGCAAGGCGTGCGGCGGTGTCTCCAGCGCGCCACTCAATGCGCTCGACAAACGTAGCCGCTAACCGTTCACTGGACGGTCTTGGGGGAGACTCTAGTAAATGATGACACGGCGGACCCTGGTGCGCAGGCTACTTAGCTTCGGGCTCTTCCTCGGCACCTCCACCGCCGCCCTTGCTTGGGGCGCCACGGGACACGAATGGGTCTCCGGGATACACCACGAAGAAGATTCATGCGTACTTCGAAGGCGAGTTCGTGAAGCGCAACCTGTCGCGTTCGGCGGTGGCCGCTGAGGTCGGTCCGTATCAGCCTTGTGGCTGCTCAATCGAAGACAAAACCAAGGCCCTGCTCCTCGCTTCGCTCGCCCAAGTCGGCCCTCTGTACGCTCTAGAGAAGGACGGAGGCTTCAAGCGAGGCGCTCAGCGGGGCGCGGCTTTCGCGTCTGAAAGGCTCGCGGCTGGCGCAACGGCGGTGCGGGATATGATCGTGATGGCTTGGGAGGAGAGCGCGGAGACGCCCGTGGGATATCCGATGGTCTACTTGAGGGATATTGAGAGCTGCAAAGTGCGCGCTACGCGGGAGCTATTCGGGGCGGACTAATGGATCCCGTGCTTGCTATTTTGCTACTACGGGGTGCATTCTGGATCCAATAACAATGGACCCATACCATAATGCCAACTTGGAAACCGGACGACCTAAAAGCTTTTGCCGAAGCTGCGCAGTCGCTCAAACTCTATCGCCGTGCCGAACTCAGTGATTCTGACACTAACCGGCCGCTGATCGAGAAGTTGTATGTGGATCCACTGCCGGAAGACGGAGTATTGCAGACCGTCCTGCGTCAAAGCACAACCATTCTTATTGGCCGAAAAGGGACCGGTAAATCCACCGTCTTTCAGCGGGCGCAGCATGAGATAAGGAAGCAGAAAAGCTCACTCTCTTCTTACATTGACATCAAGACTGTGTACGAATCAGCAGAGGTTGACCCCGCACTCCTGCAGAAGATCAGCACAGCCAATAATGCACTGTCTGAAAACACGATCCGGCGGTTGCTCTTGTATAGAGCATTCATCCGAGAGGTACTGACCGAAATCAGAACGGAAATTCAGAAGCAAATCGACAGCTCTCTCTTCGAGAGGCTCAAAGGTACAGTTGGCAAGTCAAGAGCAGAAGTTTTCGAGCCTCTGGACGATATTCTTCAAACAGCCTTCGCCGACGATTTCACCGACGTCACTGGCATTAGTGCGTTGTCTGAAAAGAAGGGAAACCTCGAAAAAGAAGCAGCAGAAACAAAGATAGGTGCATCCGTTGAGGGGAGCATTGGCCCAATCGATGCCTCGGCAAAAGCATCTGCCCGCGCGGAAATCGCCGATACTGCTTCGAGAGAATCTAATCAAGAGCAGACATACTCCCGGATCCTACTGAGAAATCTTAATATTACGGGAGTGATGAAGCAGGTTGCCGACTTGTTGGCGCCCATGGGAATACGGCATCTATACATATTCATAGACGATTTTTCTGAGTTGCCTCCCGATGCAATGGCGGTATTTGTCGACACAATCTTGGCTCCGCTAAACAACTGGTCCCATGAACTTATCAAGTTCAAGGTCGCGGCCTATCCCAACCGAGTCTACTATGGGCAAATCGATAGGACGAAGATCGACGAAATTTATTTGGATCTTTTTAAGTTGTATGGTGGCAATGACGTAAACACGATGGAAGAAAAGGCCATCGAGTTTACATCCAGGCTCATAAACAACAGGCTCAAATACTATTGCAATTCGACGCTCAAAAAGTTTGCGGAATCCGACGTTGATACCGTTTACCGCCACCTCTTCTACGCCACCGTAGGAAATCCTAGGAATCTGGGCCACGTCTTACACAATTTGCGTGACTCTCATCTCGCTTACGGCAAAGAGATCAGGGTTCGCGCCGTAAGAGATGCCGCCGCAAAGTACTATGAAGAAAAAATTGAACCGTACTTTGGTGTGCAAAAATTTAGGCATGAGAGCTTCGCGGAGAGATCCTCTGTCTTCAGTCTGAAGGAACTTCTTGAAGCATTCGTCACGAAGGCAAGGGAACTGAGAAATCATAGTTCGAAAGTTTTCGCTCTCATCGAAGGACGACCGCCCACGAGCCACTTCCATGTCGTCTCGGGTCTAGAGGGCATTCTCTCCACCCTAGAGTTAAACTTTTTCTTGACGAAGTATTTCGAGATGAAAGATCGCGACGGCCGGCAAGTTTCAGTTTACGCACTTAACTACGGCCTCTGTAATCGATACTCAATTGAGTTCGGAAGGCCAGAGGGACAGCGGGAATTCAGACTGTACTTTGTCGAGCGAATCTTCGACTACGGCCCAATCATCGCCGACTATTTGAAGCGCAACCAGGAGATTAAATGCTCCACTTGTGATGCCGTCCACGGCATTGATCGGCTAGAGAGCTTAAGACTCTTCGATATGCTTTGCCCTAGCTGCAAAAAGGGAACCTGCTCGGTCACAAACTTGTCGAAGAAGTACGAGCAAGTTCTCCAAAATATAAATGACGAGTTGCTATTACCACCCACAGAATTGGGAATCTTGGAAGCGCTCTATAGCGAGAAGCGCAACTTGGCGGCAGCGGAGATTGCTGGAGAATTGGACTGCTCTTACCAGTTAGTAGGTAAGCGCGGAAAGATTATGGAAGAACGCGGACTCGTGAATCGCATGATGGAGGAGAAGCGTCGCAAATTTCAAATCACAGATGAAGCGGTTCGAACCTACTTTGACGCAAATGAGTCACGACGGCTTAACCTGCCCGATGATAATGGTTGAGGGTGGCGCTTTCTGATCGTGCGCCAGCTCGCCTGGCCTTCTGCCGTCTATGGCTACACTAGGAGCAACCTAGATCCCCCATCCGGTGGCCTTGTTGCCGCCTCTTGGGTCGCTCCGATGGGCACGGCGGCTACCTCCACGTGGCCTTCGTCGCGAGTGGTGGGTGGGCGGCCCATACCCGTATTGCACAGCTCAGGGTTGGCATACCTGGGCATAGCTGTGGTACAAACTAGTACAAGCGCAGCTCTTGAAAAGCTTGATTTTCCGGCCTTTTGCCGCTGACTATGGGCAATCCCGCCCTGTCCGCCATTTCTCCCTCCCCCGATTGCCCCTGGGACGCGATATCGCCCGCCGGTTGCCGCACTCCATCACGCGGCATAACGGATCGTCGCTTCTACTTTGGCAATGGAATCCGATAGATCGCTCCATCGCCCCAGGCGGCGGTGAGCAAGGATGCTTCGTTGGGGGCGACCACCAAGCCGACCGGGCTACGCAGCCCATCCGCAACGACCTGGGACTGGCCGTCCGGCAGGATTTCCCGCACCGTTGTTCCGCCATAATCGACCACGAACACGCGGCCGTCCTTCGTCGTGGCCACGCCAGGGCCAGGCGCGCCGAACCCTTCGCCGGCCTCGATGCGCGAACCGTCCGGACGCAGAATCGTGACCCCACCGCCAATGTTGGAAACGACATAGCCGGCCGATCCGAAAGATACCCGTCCGCAACGTCATATATTTCCATTCGCCTGCTGTTTTATTCAGGGCATGGAGGGGTGAGGCGTAGACGTAGTTGCGCCCCGGCCACGACAGTTGGCCATCGCCCAGAACCAGGCGGCTGATCTACCGCCTCCCGCATGGAACAGTATTCGTGCTGCCTGGCAGCCGTGCATAAATGCCGTCAATGCTGGCGCTGCGAGGCCGGAACATCTGGCGCGGGCCGACGTGGTCCTGACCGGCCAACATCCCAGACGATGTCACGAAACCAGGCAAGTCGAACTCGACCTTTCGAGCAGGCAACTCTTTGTACACGGCTCTCCGGCGACAATCGGAGATAGGCGAATACGGGAGTGGCACGGGTTTGCAAACCGACCGCCGTGGTGGCGCGCATTGCCCGAGCGCAGTCGCGCATCGCAACCGCATCCGGCAAGTTCATCGCGAGTGGCCACTCGCAGAGCACTGCCTTGCCGGCCTGCAGCGCGCTGGAACAATTTCCTTGTGACGCGTCACCTTCACGGCCACCACGACGAGATCGACATCGGGGTGATGCACCAGCTCCTGCGCCGAGTCGAAGTAGTGCGGCGCTCCATTCAATTCCGCGGCCGCCTTTGCGGTATCACGCTGATGATGACTGATTGCGGAAAGGCAGAACTGGGGCAACTGACGCAAAGCGGGTAGATGCGCGGTCGTCGCCCAGCCCTTCTCGGGGTGAACACCGATGATGCCTACCCTAATACGCCGGGCGCTCATGGCCGGCCTCCAAGGTAGCCGTCCTTCGCGATGGTGCGCAGAAGAGGGAATGAAAAGCTTTCGGTGGCGGTGGCGGTGGCGGGGACTGGATTGGCCTGCCGGCGGCTTTGTCTCCAACTCGCGGGGCTGACCCCGATATGCTGTCGAAAGAGATTGCTCAGGTGCGACTGATCCGTGAATCCGCAGGTCAGTGCGATTTCGCTCAATGATGCATCGCTGTCCAACATCAGGTGAATTGCCCGTTCGAGCCGGCGGCGAACGATGTACGCATGCGGTGGCGCTCCGAACGAGCGCTTGAAGGCCCGGGAGAAGTGCGCCGGACTGCGGCGCACGATCTCGCTTAGCCTTCTCACATGAATCCTCTGATCGAGGTTCTCCTCGATGTAGGTCCGGATGCGCTGTCGCTGCCAGCCCGCCAGACCCGAAGGACCGATGCCACCCGAGTTGCCGGACCGGTCCACTTCTGCGCGTAGCATGGCAGCAGCTTCGACAATTAGCGCCCTGGCGGCGCACTGGTCGTTTTCCAGCTCCTGTCTGGCGGCTTCCAGCAACCGGGCGAGGCTACTCGTCCATTGCTGATATCCCGACAGGTCACCTGGCGCGGTGACATTCGGGGAGTGTGAGTGCGATGTGCCGGACTTCATGCTTCACCTTTCTGGCCACAGCATGAGGCGCCGGCAGCACACAATCCCTGATGCGTTCCTGAAGAATCCTGAAGAGATGATGCCGCTTTCCCATAGGCATCTGATGGTTATTCGCCAGCTCGCACGCCCCCTGCGCAAGTGGCGGCAGAGTTCGAAACCCGTCAAAATCAATTGTCATTGGAGAACCGCGGGGACATTGCAGTGATGCGCAGCAGCGTCTTCGAATGCGGCGACTGGCAGGTCGATCTGGCTCGGCGCGAGCTGCGCGCGCGCAACATTCCTGTGCGGATCGGCGACCGGGCATTCGAGGTTCTTGGAGCTCTCGTTTGCACGGCGGGTACGCTGGTCACCAAGGATGCTCTGATGACGCAGGTGTGGCCCGGAGCCGTCGTCGAGGAGAACACGCTCCAGGTTCACATCTCGGCGGTACGCAAGGCGCTCGGGACGGATCGCGGAATGCTCAAGACGGTTTCCGGGCGCGGCTACCGACTGTCGGGCGAATGGCGCCAGCGCGATGCGACCGACATCGACGGGCGTGAGCAGCCGATGGAGGGATTCCTCAAGGGCGGCCTCCCCTATCCCGGCCCCGGACTCATCGGACGCACTGAAGCCAGGAAAGCGCTCAAGGATCTCCTGTCGGCCTATCGAATCGTGACGCTGACCGGACCGGGAGGGATCGGGAAGACCAGGCTGGCTTTGGCGGTCGCCCACGATCTGGCGCAGCAATACGCTGGGGATGCGTGGTTCGTTGAGCTTGTCTCGCTTTCCGATCCAAACCTGATCCCAACGGCGGTCGCGGCCGCCCTGGGCTTGAAGATGGGCGGCGAGATATCACCCGCTTCCATCGCGCGAGCCATCGGGGGACGGCGCCTGCTTCTCGTACTCGACAATTGCGAGCACCTTATCGACCGAGCGGCACATTTCGTGGAGACTCTCGTTAACAACTGCCCTCGGATCACGATCCTGGCCACCAGTCGTGAAATCCTGAGGATCGATGGAGAGCGCGTCCACCGCGTGCCGCCGCTCAGCGTGCCGGACCGCCAGGACGGGACAGGCAATGTCCTTGGCTACAGCTCCGTCCAGCTCCTGGTTGCGAGAACGAAGGCATTGCATTCGGCTTTCTCGCCGCAGGCCGACGAATTGCCGATGATGGCGGCCGTCTGTCGTCGATTGGATGGCATACCGTTGGCGATCGAACTTGCCGCGGCCCGGACCGCTACGCTCGGCCTGAAGCAAGTGGCGGCACGGCTCGACGACCGTTTCGCTTTACTCACGGGGGGACGGCGGACGGCACTGCCGCGCCACCAGACTCTCCGCGCCGCTCTCGACTGGAGCTACGAGCTCCTCTCCGAGGTCGAGAAACGCCTGCTGCGACGATTGTCCGTCTTTGCCGGCGGCTTTACGCTCGAAGCCGCTGCGGCCGTCGCCGAACAGCCGCTCGGTAGTCTGTCTTCAACCGTGACGGACATTGCGGCCCTTCTGGACAAGTCTCTCATATCGCAGGCCACCTCCACCTCAGGGGGCCGGTGGCAGTTGCTGGAGACGACCCGAGCCTACGCGGCTGAAAAACTTGTTGCCCTCGGGGAAGCCGAGCCGACCGCCCGGCGCCATGCCGAATACTATCGCGATCTCGCCCAGCGCGCCGTGCCTGCCGCCCAATCGGGGTCGACTGCCGATCACATGGCGTTGCTCGAGCGTGAAATGGACAACGTTCGCGCCGCTCTCGACTGGGCCTTCTCGCCTCGTGGGGATAGCTCGGTCGGCGTGGTCCTGACTGCCGCCTATGCGGCCGTATGGATCGGCGCATCGCTCATCGCGGAGTGCCGCGAGCGGGTCGAGCGCGCCCTGGAAGACCTCGAGAGCCGCTCAGATCTGAGCAAGCACTCGGATCTGATGCTGCATATGTCGTTGGGAGCCGCGCTCTATCACTGCACGGGAACGGTCGAGCGCACGGGCATCGTTCTCGCCAGGGCGCTCGAGGCCGCCGAACGACAGGACGACCAGGACACTCAGCTTCGCGCGCTCTGGGCGATGTGGAGCTTCCGCTATAACAGCGGCCAGATGCGCAAAGCCCAGCCCCTTGCGGAACGCTTTGCACGAATAGCCGGGCGCGCGGGTCGGACTGCAGAAGGACTTGTCGGCGATCGATTGCTGGGCACGACCTTGCATCATGTCGGCCAGCAGCCCCAGGCGCGCCAGCATCTCGAGCGTGTGCGCGATCTCTACGTTGCTCCAACGGACCACCGGCACGCGATGTGGTTCCACTACGACCAGCGCGTTCTCGCCCAATCGATACTCGCTCGCGCGCTCTGGATACAGGGCTTCCCCGACCAGGCGCTCGAGAACGCCCGCGCCTGCGTTGAAGCCGCTCGCCTGACGGAGCACAAGCTCACGCTCTGCTACGCGCTGAACATGGCAGCCTGTCCGCTCGCGCTTCTTACCGGCGATCTCGACCAGGCGGAGAAGGCCGCGACGGAGCTGGCCGACATCGTAAGGCGCCACAGCGTCGCGTTCTGGCAGGCCCTGACCAGCTGCGTGACCGGCCACGTCATGGTCCGGCAGGGCCGGTTTGCAGAAGGCACGGCGGTGCTCGCCGACGCGCTCGCCGCCTCCGACGCTCTGGGCGGCACGACCTGGTACCCGGAATTCCAAGGCGCCCTCGCGGAAGCCCTGGCCGGACAGGGCCGCCTCACCGACGCCCTCGCCACGATCGAACTGGCTCTCGCGAAGATGGAGGCGGAGGGTGAACGCTGGTGCATGCCGGAGCTCCTGCGTCTCAAGGGTGAGATCCTGGGGCATCCGCCGGCCAGCCGTTCGGCTAGCCTGGCTGAGGACTGCTTTGCGCAGGCGCTCGAGGCGGCGCGCGAGCAGGGCGCTCTCTCCTGGGAGCTGCGGGCCGCGATGAGCCTGGCGCGCCTGCGGGTGACGCAGAACCGGGCCGCCGAAGCGCGGCGGCTCCTGGCATCGGTCTACGCACAGTTCAGCGAGGGATTCGCCACGGGAGACCTACGCGCAGCCCACGCCATGCTCGCCGGCCTTGCCGCCACTCGAAAGTGAAGCGGCACTCGGCCGCGCTTCTTCTTCACGACCTGACTGGCAGTGCATCGGAGAATTCCTGACGGGTCGTCGGCTTGCCATCGATGGCCTCGTACACCGCTTTGGATTTGCCGAGAGTCTCCATGAGTGATTTCGGCCCTTCGAAGGGCCGGCCGCCAATATGCCAACCGTCGGGATGAAGCTCCTCGATCAGAACCCAAACCACCTCGCGGAACGCCTCCGATCCCTCGAACCTGACCATGACATCGGACAGAGCCTTGGCCATCGCATGCTTCTCTTCGCTGCTAAAGACACCTTCCACCAGCTTGACGTTCACGAATGGCATGACGAGTTCCTTTCCAGGGAGAGAGGCATTCATTCGGCGACATCGACCACGACCTTGCCCTTGGCGCTACGGTCTTCGATCGCACCGTAGGCGTCGAGAATCGAGCTGAGCCCGAACCTGCGCGGATCCAACCGCGGTCTGATCTTTCCCGCATCAGCAAGTTTCGCCGCTTCGCGCAGAATCTCGCCATGATGGGCGCGTCCCCGCCCTGTCAGCATCGGCAACAGAGTAAAGACGCCGGAATAGGTAGCCGCACGGAAGGACAACGGCGCCAATGCATGGTTTCCCCAGCCAAGGCAGCTGACCACATGTCCGAAGCGGCGAACGGCATAAAACGATGCGTCCAGGGCCTGTCCGCCGACGGTGTCGTAGACCAGGTCGAAGCCCTCTCCTCCTGTATGCTCGTCGACATACTGGTCGACGGTCGAGCGTCGATAGTCGATTGCGACCGCGTTCTCGGCTTCGATCTCCGGCCGCCTGGCGGCGCTGTCCACGGCATAAACCTCGGCGCCGAACGCCCTGGCGATCTGGATGGCCATGTGGCCAACGCCCCCGGCGCCCTGCACCAGCACTTTCTGTCCAGCACGAACGCGCGCACGGTCGACGAGTCCCTCCCAGGCGGTGATGAAGACGAGGGGCAGAACCGCTGCCTCTCGCATATCAAGAGCCTTGGGCTTTACCGCGAGCAGATCTGCATCGACTGCAATGAACTCCGCCAGCGAGCCCTGGAGACCGCCGACACCTCCGGCAAGCCCATAGACTGCGTCGCCTGGCTTGAACGCCGTGACAGCCGCGCCCACGCTTTCGACTGTCCCCGCCAGATCCAATCCCAGCACCGCAGGCAACGGGTGCCTGGCATGTGGTGCCTGGCCGTGCCGGATCTTGAGGTCGAGCGGATTGACGCCGCTCGCCGCAACACGCACCAGGACCTGACCGGCTGCCGGCTTCGGCCGGTCGACCGTGGCTCGCCGGAAGGGCGCGTCCACGCCCTCCAGCACCATCGCCTGCATCATTGGCGCCTTCGTCATTTCAGCCCCGCGCCTCAGCCGGCGCCACGACGCATGAGGTCGAGCACCTCGTCGGTCGATGGCACCATATGGGCGAGGTAACGATAGTTGATCAGTGCCGCCTGGTAGCCATCCCCCCATTCGGGATGGCGCGGACCGGCAACGGCGTCCTTCACGACTGCAACCTCGAAGCCCTGTTCGAGAAGTTCGCGCAGATGCGACTCGACGCACATGTTCGCCAGCATCCCGCCCAGAATGATGCGCGAGATCCCACGCTTGCGCAGCTGCAGGACCAGGTCGTTGGTCTGCGGTCCGAACACTTTGTGCGGACTTGCAACGACGGTCTTGCCGTCATCGATATAGGGCTTGAACCGATCGAGCCAATCGGCTCCTGAATTCTTGAATCCCTCAAGCGTAAGCTGACCGCTTCTCCGGAAGACATCGCCGCGCGCCTCGTCCGTCTCCAGCGGACCATTGAATTTCCAGCCCTTGTCAGTCGGGAAGAAGTAGTGCGGGGAGATGAACACGTCGTAGCCGCGCTCCTTGGCAGCCTTGAAGATACGCTCCATGTTCTCGACGGTGCGGTTCTCGGTGACGCTGGCGCCGGTGGCACCCCACGCGCGACCGGCTGGGCTCAGCACGTCGTTCTGGGGATCGATGAACACCACGCCCGTGTCCTTCACACTGACCGGCATTCCGGCGGCGCGCGCGGGCGCTTGGGCGAGAGCTTCCGCCGACGCAATGCCGACGGCAACGACTGCCGAGCAGAAGAGAAAATTCCGGCGCGACAGTCTCTCGGGGACTTGCGGCTCCGGGCCGCTGGCGGATTGGCGTGTCATGACTGACTCTCCGGTGGTTCGAGGCCACAGCGCGAGGCGGCAGCTTCGTCTTCAGGGCGACGAGACATTGTCACGATGAAGCGGACTGCGGCTTGGGGATCCCTGCCCGGATTTGCAAGGAACTGCTGGAACAGGCGCCGCAGACGACCGCATTTCCATCCAATCGTCAGCACGAGGCGCCAAGACCCAGCGCCACCCGCCAGCAAGCATTGGCGTGCACGGGAACCGTCCTGCGGCGGAGAAAGCAGCATGTCCTCGACTGAGCAATTTGGATTCTTGACGACGACTGACGATGTTCTCCAGGGCGTCGACCTCACCGGCAAGGCGATGATCGTCACCGGAGGAGCGAGCGGCATTGGCCTGGAGACGTCGCGCAGCCTGGCCGCCGCAGGGGCCTCCGTCACGATTGCCGCGCGGCGGCTTCGCGAGGCCGAGGAGATAGTCGGGGCCCTCCGGCAAAGCACGGCGAACGATGCAATCGAGGCGCGCGCCCTCGATCTGGCAGACCTCAATTCGGTTCGTGCTTTCATCGACGGCTGGAAGGGTCCTCTTCACGCCTTGGTAAACAACGCCGGGATCATGGCGTTGCCGGTACTCGAGCGCTCGCCGGAGGGCTGCGAGATGCAGTTCGCCACCAACTTCCTGGGACATTTCGCACTCACATTGGGTCTACACCGGCATCTTGCGGAGGCCGGTGACGCCCGCGTCGTTTGCGTCAGCTCGACGGGAAGCCTGTTCGGCCCGGTACTCTGGGACGACCCTCACTTTCGCTTTATCCCCTATGATCCGCTGTTTGCCTACGCCCAGTCCAAGACGGCCTGCATCCTGCTGTCCGTTGGCATAGCCCAGCGATGGGCCGGGAGCGGCATCACGTCCAACGCCCTGCACCCGGGCGCCATCGCCACAAACCTGCAGCGCTACACGGGCGGCTTGCGCACCCCGGAGGCCCTGCGGAAGACGCTACGACAGGGAGCCGCGACTTCGGTCCTGCTGGCGGCTTCACCGGCGCTCAAAGGCGTCAGCGGTCGCTACTTCGAGGATTGCAATGTCGCGCCAGTGTGCAACGAGCGCCCGAGCGCGGCGCTCGCCGGCGTCGCCCCCTATGCGCTCGACGGCTCCAATGCGGAACGGTTGTGGGAGCTGGCGCTGGATCTGATGACACCGCAGACATGATCGCCCTGCACGGATGCGGAGACGTCGGGGCGGCACATCCTTCCAATCAGCAGCAGGAGCTCACAAGACCCGCGAAGCGGCGCGGATCACTCTGACACCGGTGATCGTCGGGTAACGAGAGAGCAAGAGCCATGAGCGCACACGAAAAGCCCTTCTCGCGCCGGAACCTGTTGATCGCCGGCTCCGCTGCAGCGCTGGCGGCCCTGCCGATGATTGGCCCCGAGGCACAGACGGGTACCTCTCGTTCACTCGGATCCGCGAAAGGACATGCGATGAGCTATCTCACCACGAAGGACGGCACGCAGATCTTCTACAAGGACTGGGGCGCCGGGCAGCCCGTGGTCTTCCATCACGGCTGGCCACTCAGCAGCGACGATTGGGACAATCAGATGTTGTTCTTCCTCGCTCAGGGCTACCGCGTCATCGCCCACGACCGCCGCGGCCACGGCCGATCCACGCAGACGCACACGGGCAACGACATGGACACGTATGCCGCCGACATGGCTGAGCTGGCGGCGGCACTCGACCTTCGGAACGCCATCCATGTCGGCCATTCGACCGGCGGCGGCGAAGTGGCCCGATATGTCGCACGACACGGGAAAGGCCGGGTTGCCAAAGCCGTGCTGATCAGCGCCATTCCTCCGGTCATGCTCAAGAGCGAGCGTAACCCGGGCGGCACCCCGATCGAGGTATTCGACGGATATCGGGCGGCACTCGCCGCCAATCGCGCGCAGTTCTATCTCGATGTTCCGAGTGGCCCCTTCTACGGATTCAATCGCCCAGGGGCGAATGTCTCCCAGGGGCTGATCCGCAATTGGTGGCGGCAAGGGATGATGGGCGGCGCCAAGGCCCACTACGATTGCGTTAAAGTCTTTTCGGAAACCGACCACACCGAGGATCTCAGGCAGATCGACGTGCCGGTCCTGCTGATGCACGGCGAAGACGACCAGGTCGTGCCGATCGCCGATTCGGCGCACCTCGGGATAAAGCTGCTTCGACGGGGCCTGCTCAAGACCTACAAGGGTCTGCCGCACGGCATGTTCGCGACTCATCCGGAGATCATCAATGCCGATCTCCTGGCTTTCATGCGCACCTGAAGAGGAGTCAGCACATGTCGAATTCAGCGAATCCAATCACCGTCGATATTCCCGTCGCACTGAAGCAGGTAAAATCAGTGCACAGCATCGGCGGCCTGGCGTTCGAGGGAGACCTGCCGGCCTCGCTCTTCCACCTGCAACTCATAGTGGCCGACATCATCGACTGGGGTGCACAGTCCGAGGTCATTGCAGTGTTTCACACGAACGCCGGACATGTGACCCTTCACGACGTTGCCTACGATGCAGCCCGGCACATTGCCACGGGCAATCCCTACAAGGAGCTCGTCTTCGCGCTGATGAACGGCGGCGTGAAGATCGAGCTTTGCGGCGCCACCGCAAAGGCGAATGGCTGGGGCAACGCCGACCTGCTACCCGGCGTGAAGATCAATACGGACGCCATGGCCCGAACGATCCAGCTCGTTCAGCAAGGCTTCGTAAAGATCACGGAGTAGGCTCGATAAGGGCTGAGCCGGCTGGCGCCATCCAGTATCATCTGGCAGGTTGGTTCCCGTCGAGGAGGGCACGAGAATGAGCGACCAGATCTCCGTTACGATCACCCGACAAGACAAGTACCGGTTTCTGGTCGACTACGGCTCCGGACTGCCGACGTCGGTCGCGGACGAACCCGCGCCCCTTGGTGACGGCGAAGGACCGTCGCCGTCGCATATGCTTGCGGCCAGCGTCGCCAACTGCCTTGCCGCCAGCCTCGTTTTTGCGCACGGGAAGTTCAAGGAAGATCCTGGCCATTTGACGGCGACCGCTGTTTGCCGGATCGGTCGCAACGATCGGAACAGGCTGCGGGTCGTCGGCATCGACGTCAGTCTGACGCTGGGCGTTGCGCCCGAGACGCTTGCGCACCTCGACCGCGCCCTCGCCCAGTTTACGGATTTCTGTACGGTCTCCCAGAGTGTGAAGTCCGGCATCCCGCTGACGGTTACAGTCGCCGCACCCGACGGCCGCGTTCTGAAGCACGAGTGAGCACGAGCTTCTCTTGCTCTGAGGGCCGGACCTCCACCATCCGCGTTACAGGAGCCAAGTTGATTCCTGGCCCAGGTGCCTGAATTCCCCGCTCTGTGTTCCCGGAAGAGGTCAGGTTGCCGACCGGATCACTCCACCATCACCACGAATCGACCATCGGGCGTTTTTTGCCAGCGCGTGCCGGGCCCGGCCGGATCGCCGCCAACATGTTGACGACCCAGGGCCTCGTCTCGGCAGGATCGATTACGTCGTCGAGCATGAAATTGGTCGAGCGATTCAACGCCTTTCCAGCAGTATAGGCCTGCGCAACCTTGCTTTCGAAGAACTCGAGGCGTTCCTCCGGATCGGCGATGGCCGCGAGCTCGGCGCGATAGCCCAGCTTCACCTGCCCCTCGATGCCCATCGGCGCGAACTCGCCGGTCGGCCAGGACACATAGAAATAAGGGGCGCGGTAGTTGCCGCCGGCCATCGCACTCTGCCCCAGGCCGTAAGCCTTGCGCAGCACGATCGTGAAATACGGAACGGTCATGTTGCAACTGGTCAGGAACATGCGCGCCGCATGGCGAACCAGGGCCGTCTTCTCGGCCTCCGGGCCGACCATGATGCCGGGCGTGTCACACAGATTGACGAGCGGGATGTCATAAGCGTCGCAGAGCTGCATGAACCGCGCGCCCTTGTCGGATCCGTCGGAATCGACCGCGCCGCTCAAGTGCTTCGGATCATTGGCCATCACACCGACCGTCCGCCCTTCCAGTCGGATCAACGCCGTGACCAACGTGCGCCCGAAATCGCGGCGCAGCTCGAGCACCGAGCCTTCGTCGGCCAGCGTGTGAATCACGTCGCGCACCTCGTACGTGCGCAGCCGGTTCTCCGGCACGATATGGCGCATCCGCCGCTGATCCGGCGCGATCCACTCTTTCAGAGGCCCCTGGAAATAGGCGAGATATCTCTTGGCTACGGCAACGGCTTCGGCTTCGTCGGCGACCAGGATGTCGACGACTCCGTTGCGCGTCTGCACCGACATCGGGCCGATCTCCTCCGGCGCGAACACCCCGAGTCCGCCGCCCTCGACCATTGCCGGGCCGCCCATGCCGAGCGTGGTGTCCGCCGTCGCGATGATCACGTCGCAGCAGCCGAGCAGCGACGCATTGCCCGCGAAGCATCGACCGGAGACGATGCCGATCAGCGGCACCAGCGCCGAGAGCTGGCCGAAATGATGGAATGTGTCGAACTGGATGAAGCCGCCATAGTCGTCATCGCCCGGCCGGCCGCCGCCGCCTTCTGCAAACAGCACCAATGGCATCCGCCCGTCCTCGGCGATGTCGAGGATCTTGTCGGTCTTCCAGTGATTGTGAACGCCCTGCGTCCCGGCAAAGACGGTGTAGTCATAGGCCATCACGGCAACGCCGGTGGCCGGCGCCTCGAACATGCGTCCGTTTACCCGACCGACGCCGGTGACGAGGCCATCGGCCGGACTGCGGGTCAACAGATCGTCCAGAGTCCGCCGATGCCGCTGTGCCGCAACGACCAGGGGGCCATACTCCACGAACGTGCCAGGATCGATCAGGTCATCGACATTCTCGCGCGCCGTCCGATGGCTGGTCTTGTGCCGGCGCTTCACCGCATCCGGCCGGCTCTTGTCTTGCGTCAGAGCCCGGCGCGCCAGCATCTCGGCCAGATCCGGCCGGATGGCATCGAGGTCGATCTCATCAGCGCCGCTCTGGACTTGCGCCTCGACCTCGGACGGCTCGAGCGTCAACAGCAGCTGGTCTTCCCACAGAGCGTCACCAATCTCGACATGAATGGCCCGGACGATGCCACCTGCGGTCGCCTTGATGACGTGTTCCATCTTCATGGCTTCCATCACGACAACCTCGGCCCCCGCCGGCACGGCATCTCCAACAGAGACGGCAACCGAAATGACAGTGCCCTGCATCGGCGTCCGAACCCCTGACATGCCGTCCTGCAGAGCATCTCCGACGGTAGTGCCGACATTCGGTCCCGACTGGTCGCGCGTCGCCTGCCCGTAGGCAAGGACGGAGAGAGGGTCGGCGGCGTCGACCTTGGCCCCTGCCCGGGCACCCCGCTTCGTATCTCCCTTCGCTGTCGCGTACAGACGCGGATGAGCGGCCGCACCCAGGGAAATCAGCGCCGACGCGTTGGCCTCCACGAAGCCCGTGTCGAGGTCGCCCGCCCGCACACCCTTGTCCAGCAGCACAGCCTGGAGAAAGGCGATGTTGGTCGGCACGCCGGCAATGTTGAATTCGCAGAGGGCCCGGTAGCCCTTGCCCGTCACATCCCCGACGCGGCCGCTGCGGGCGACGACGATGAGTTTGGCGAGCAGCGAATCGTAGGCCGGATTGGTCGCGTAGCCGGCATAGCCGTAGCCGTCGACGCGAATGTCCGGCCCGCCGGGCGGTTCGTAGGTGCCCACGACGCCACCGCCGGGCTTGGCCGTCCCGTCGGGCTGCATCGTTTCGACGTTGATGCGGAGTTGCATCGCCATGCCGCGCGGGACCGGTCCAGCGCCGCCTGCAAGGCCAAGTTCCGCGAGCGTAGCGCCGCTCGCCAGCCGGAGCTGCAGCTCGACGAGGTCCAGGCCCGTGACCGCTTCCGTCACAGTGTGCTCGACCTGAAGTCGCGGATTTGCTTCGATGAAGTAGAAGGCACCGCTGGCGCCATCGACGAGGAATTCGAACGTGCCGAGGCTGCGGTAGTTCGCGGCGCGCGCGAGCGTCAGGGCGGCATCCAGCACCTGTTGCCGTACGCGGGCATCGAGATTCGGCGCGGGCGCGAATTCGACGAGCTTCTGGCGCTGGCGCTGCAGCGAGCAGTCGCGTTCCCACAGATGCGCGACCTCCACCCCATCGCCGATCACCTGCACCTCGATGTGGCGCGCCTGACGCACGAGTTGCTCGACGTAGAGATCACCTGAACCGAAGGCAGCGGTCGCCTCCGAGCGGCAGCGGGCAAATGCCTCCTCCAGCCCCTCGGCCGTCAGGACGGGACGCATGCCGCGTCCGCCACCACCAGCCACTGCCTTGACCATCACGGCCGCCGCCGCGCCGAGCCCGTCCATGAAGGACCGAGCCTCTGCGAGTGTCGTCGGCGCCACCGTGCCCGGCAGGGTCGGCACACCGACTTCATCGGCAAGCTGCCGGGCCCGGTGCTTGTCCCCAAACAGGTCGATTATCTCAGGCGTCGGACCAACAAAGGTGATGCCCGCCTCGGCACAGGCACGCGCGAAGCCTGCATTCTCGGACAGGAAGCCATAGCCAGGATGGATTGCCGTCGCCCCCGCCTCTCTTGCCGCTCGCAGGATAGCTGCCCCATCGAGATACGCCGCGACGCCACGGCCCGGCAGGGCGATCGCCGCATCGGCTTTCTCGACATGCAGGCTGGCGCTGTCGTCAGCGGGATGGATCGCGATGCTGCCCATGCCGAGATCGGCAGCCGAGCGGAAGATGCGAATGGCAATCTCGCCGCGGTTGGCGACGAGCAACTTCTGTCCTGTCATCGTGTCGGTGCTCTTGGAAGAAACAGAAAAGAGAGACGGCAATATTGGCAATACCATAGCCGCCGGCACGATACCGCCTGCGCGAAACCCTTGCCTACATGCCCTGTCGTCTAGGACACTCACGGCATGAACGACATCACCACCGGCAACGAACTTTCCGAGCGCATTTCCGCTGCGGCCCTCGAGATCGAGGACAAGGTCATCGCGTGGCGGCGCGACCTTCACGAGCACCCGGAGCTTTCCTATCAGGAGACGCGCACCGCCGCGCTCGCCGCCGAGCACCTGCAGAAGCTCGGCTACGAGGTAAAGACAGGCGTCGGCATCACCGGCGTCGTGGGCGTGCTGAAGGGCGGCAAGCCCGGCGGCGTTGTGGCGCTGCGGGCCGACATGGATGCACTGCCCGTCGAGGAGAAGGTCGACCTGCCCTTCGCCTCCAGGGCCACGGCGCAGTATCTCGGGCAGACCGTCCCGGTCATGCATGCCTGCGGCCACGATTGCCACGTCGCCATCCTGATGGGTGTCGCCGAGATCCTGGCCGGCATGAAGGACGAGATCCCGGGCACGGTGAAGCTGATCTTCCAGCCAAACGAGGAAGGCTCCAACGACGGCCGTCCGAGCGGCGCCCAGGCGATGATCGCCGACGGCTGCCTGCAGAACCCGGCGCCGTCCGCGGTGTTCGGCCTGCACGTCACCTCGGGCATCCGCTCCGGCGTGATCGCGCTGCGTCCCGGCGGACTGATGGCCAGCGCCGATCGCCTCAAGATCGACGTCGAGGGTCGCCAGACTCACGGCTCACAACCGTGGCGCGGCATCGATCCCGTCGTCACCTCGGCGCAGATCATCCTGGCGTTGCAGACCATCGTCAGCCGCCAGCTCGATCCCACCCTCACGCCGGCGGTCGTGTCGGTCTCGACCATCCATGGCGGGGTGCGCAACAACATCCTACCCGATTCGGTCGCCATGGAAGGCACCATCCGCACCCACGACGAGGGCGTGCGCGCCGAGATCTGGAAGCGGATCGACAAGACCGCCGGCGCCATCGCCGAGGCCGCCGGCGCCCGGGCCACCGTCACGGTCTTCGACGGCGTGCCGGTGACCTACAACGATCCGCCGCTCACCGACTGGGGCACCACCAGCCTGAAGAACGGTCTCGACACGCAGCGCGTCACCGAGGTGCGCCCGGTGATGGGCGCCGAGGATTTCTCGTATCTCGCCCAGGTCGTGCCGGGCATGTTCTTCTTCCTGGGCGTCGTGCCACCGGACGTCGACCCGCTGCAGGCGCCCGCCAACCACTCGCCGCTCTTCCGCGTCCACGAGCCCGCCCTCAAGTACGGCGTGCGCGCGCTCAGCTATCTCGCGATCGACTATCTGAAGCGGAAGTAGCGAGGAACCAAGCCGGGCATCCCAACACCGACCTCACCCTGACGAGCGAATGCAGTGAGCGTCTCGTCGCGCGGAATAACCTCCGCGCTGGGGTGGGCACGAGCACCGTGTCTGTTGCCCATCCTTCGAGACGCGCCCCCGCGGGGGCGCTCCTCAGGATGAGGTGAAAGACTCTACGCCTTGGCGTAGGCGATGCTCATGGTCTCGGCGACACAGGCCGGACGTTCCTGGCCCTCGATCTCGACGGTCCATTGATAGGTCATGCGGATGCCGCCGTTCGGCATGTCGTCGGCGGCGAGCAGCTTCTGGCGGCCGCGGATGCGAGCACCGACCTGCACGGGGCTGGTGTAGCGCACCTTGTTCGAGCCGTAGTTGATGCCGTTGCGCATGTTCTCGATCTTCAGCACATCGCGGGCGAAGGTGGAGATCACCGAGAAGGTGAGATTGCCGTGCGCGATGGTCTTGCCGTCCGGCATGTCGGTCTTGCAGCGCTCGACATCGACATGGATCCACTGATGGTCGCCACTGGCGTCGGCGAAGGTGTTGATGCGCTCCTGCGTCATGACCAGCCAGTCGCTGACTCCCAGCTCCTGACCGACCAGCGCCTTCATCGCCTGCGGGCTCTCGACGATTCTCTTTGCCATGATGTCCTCCTTCAAGTCCTAGAACCAGGCGCGGGCCGCGCAATAGGCTCAGTTTCATTGCTCCCCATCACTGGTAGCATACACATTCGAGACTGGAGGAATACTGAATGGCGATACGCCAAGCGATTTGGAAGGTCGGCGGAACTCCGTCCCCACTAGCCGCTTCATCTTTGCCAAGTGAGAAGGCTCTTGAAGAGATGATCGTCGCTGCACCAGCCATACTTGACGATCAGTGGATGCTCGTAGGTCGACAAATCGCTACAAGATTTGGCGGCATCATCGATCTCCTGGCACTGGCGCCGGATGGCTCTCTCGTTCTCATCGAACTGAAGCGAAACAGAACGCCGAGAGAGGTAGTGGCTCAAGCTCTCGACTATGCAAGCTACGTTGCTTCGCTCAAATCCGAAGACCTCGCGACAATCTACAGTGCATTCGCACCAGAGAAGGACCTGGCCACCGAGTTCAGATCTCGGTTCGGTACGGTCCTCGACGAGGACACCCTTAATGGCAGTCACCAAATCGTCGTTGTCGCAGCAGAACTCGACGATAGCACTGAACGAATCGTGGCCTATCTTGGAGATCGGGGTATACCCATTAACGTCCTTTTCTTTCAGGTCTTTGCTGACGGCGATACGAGCCTACTGAGTCGTGCCTGGCTCAGAGACACCGCGGAGACTCAGGCCAACGCAGTCAGCGCCGCGAGCGGTACGAGCGAGCCTTGGAACGGGGAGTACTACGTCAACTTTGGTCAGAGTAAAACGAGGGCATGGAGCGAGGCCGTTGAATACGGCTTCGTTTCGGCTGGTGGTGGCAGCTGGTACAGCGGAGCGCTGAAGCGCCTTGATCCTGGCGACCGCATCTGGGTGAAAGCACCGAGCTACGGATTCGTCGGTGTCGGCCGCGTAGTTGCCAAGGCTGCTCGCGCAAACGACTTCCTATTGCCGACGGCAACCGGTGATCGGCCGGCACTCGAGGTTCTCAAGGCCGGTACGTATCACCGCGAATATGCGGATGACCCCGAAAAGTCCGAGTATTTTGTTCCTGTTAAATGGCTTGGCACAGTACCGCTGGAAAAGGCCGTCAACGAAGTCGGACTATTCGGCAATCAGAATACGGTTGCGCAGCCCGCGTCGCCAAAATGGCGGCACACTATCGAGCGTCTCAAGCAGATTTTCACGCATTGGGATGCGTCTACCAGTTGAGATAGCCGGCATCAGCCGCCGATGGCGGCCCGAATGCGGTCGACCGCGGCGTCGGGCGCGGTGAGCACTTGTGTCTTGACCGCGGCACTGACGGCCGCCAGCGCGCGCGAGGTCGAGAAGTGCGCGAGCATGATGGCGTCGCAGTGCGCGAGCTCGGACGCCCGCGCGGCGATCAGCGCATTGTGCCGGTCGGCATCGCCCTTGCGCAGCGCGTCCATGGCGCCCTCGACCACGATCGTCTCGAGCGAGGCCTCAGCGCCCGCCTCGGCGACGAACTGCTCGAACTCCTCCGTCATGGTCAGCACTGACGGCGCGAAGGTCGCGAGCATGCCGATCCGACGGCCCTGGCCGATCGCCTCCCGGAACATCGCCTCGTTGGGCTTCAGCACCGGCACCGGCAGTTCCCTTGCCATGCGCTCGATCGCCGGCCCGAAGGCCGAGCAGGTGACGAGGATCGCCTCGGCCCCGATGCGGTGCGCGTAGCTGCCGAGTTCGACGAAGCGCTCGAACATGCGCGGCGTCAGGTCGTGGTCCTTGGCGCGATCGACCGACAGAGAGGAGTCGAGCAGGTCGATGGCCTCGGCCTCGGGCCACCGCGTGGCGAACGTGCGCTGGATGGGCTCCACGGCGACGGGCGTGCCATGCAGGAGGACAATGCGGGGCTTCTTCGACATGCGGCCGGACTTTCGAAACGAGAATGATTTCAGGAATGCTCGAGGCGGGAGACCAGGCCGCCATCGGCATAGGCCTTCGCCGCTTCGGGCGAGGCGAGCAGCGCCATGAACGCGGCTGCACCTTCTGCGTTCTTGGCATCGGCAAAGATGGCGGCATCGAAGGTGGAGACGGTCTGGACCTCCGGCGGAAATGGACCGGCGACGGCGACGCCGGGGACCGACATCAGCTCGCTCACCTGCTGGATCGCAAGGTCGGCCTCGCCGCTCGCGACCTTCTCGCCGGTGAAGCCCATAGGGATCGTAACGGCGCGCGCATTGACCTCGGCGGCGATACCCAGCCGCTCGACCAGCCCGGTGAAGTAGATGCCGCTCGCGCCCGCCCGCGAATAGGCCACCGCCCGCGCAGACACCAGCGCTCGCTTGAAGGCCTCGACTGTCGAAACGTCGGGCTTCGGTGCGCCTTCACGGACGCCGACACCCAAGATCGAATCGGCGAGACAGACGCGCGTCTCGGGACGCACGATGCGATCGGCGCAGAGCTTGTCCATGGCCCCGTCGATGGCGATGATGACGTCGGCGCGCTGCCCGTCGACGATCGACTTCATGAGGGCCGTGGTCGGACGCCAGTCGATCTCCAGGCGATAGGGCGATGCGGCCTCGAAGGCCGGTTTCAGCCAGCGATTGACGGCCACCTCGAGGGCGAGACCACTCATGACGGCGACGGACGACGGCGATGCCACAGGACCTCACTCCTCGCACATTGGACGTTGCCACTATAGCGGGCTGCAGCCATGGCCGACGGCAAAATGTGCTATCGGTTTACAAAGATTCCGGAAACAGGAGGAGATCCAGTGAGCTTTCGTGCCTCGGGCCATAACTGGCGTCTGTACTGCGGAACGAACGTCCTCGAGGCTCCCCTCAGGGAAGTCGTTGCCCGCGCCGGCGCCAAGCGCGCCTTCGTCATCTGCTCGCCGTCGATCAACGGGCGAACCGACACCGTTCGTCGCATCGAGAAGGCGCTGGGACCGACCTTCGCCGGCGTCTTCGACCGGATCGAAAAAGACTGCCCCTATCCCAACGTCTGCGCCGCCCGGGATGCCGCGCGCGAGGCCAAGGCCGATCTCCTCATCGCCGTCGGCGGCGGAAGCGTGCTGGTGGCCACGCGGGCCGTCGCGATCTTCCTCGGCGAGGATCGCGATCCGTTCGAGCTCATGACGCAGTACCCGGCCGACAAGCCGGCCTACAGTCCGCGCCTAGCGGCGCCGAAGCTCCCCATCGTCAACATCCCGACGACTCCCACCAGCGCGATGAACCGCGCGGGAACGGGGCTGAAGAACGACGACCTGGATCATCGAATGGAGTTCTTCGATCCCAAGACCCGGCCGCAGGCGATCCTGCTGGACCACGACGTCCTGATGACGACACCGTCTTCATCCCACCGGTCGACCGCCACGACGGTCTTTTCCAGTGCCGTTGCAGCCATCGCCGCTGCCGAATCCAATCCGCTGGTCGAAGGCGATCGCCTCCAGGCCTTCCGTCTCGCCTTCCGCTCCTATTCGGGCCTCGCGGAGAAGCGCGACGATGCGGCCTCGCGGGCGGATCTCTGCATCGCGGCCTTCCTGCAGAACCGGGCCGAGGACGATGGCGCCCGCATGGGCGCCAGTTCTTCCTTTGGCGGGGACTACGCCGTCTCCACCGCGCTGCATGTCCAGTTCCCGCATGT
Source organism: uncultured Reyranella sp. (assembly GCF_945957355.1). Taxonomy (GTDB): domain Bacteria; phylum Pseudomonadota; class Alphaproteobacteria; order Reyranellales; family Reyranellaceae; genus Reyranella. Next base: position 30,464 of record NZ_CAMFKM010000007.1, read on the forward strand.
CGGCCAGGGGGAGTCGATCTCCGCCATCCACGGTACCCGGATCCGGTTGGAACAGGATGACGATGCGGCCGCGGCGCAAGTCGTGGCGGAAGCCCTCGGCCTCGGTCGCAGCACCGGCCCGATCAGGCCGGTCATCGCCGATGAGCTGGAACGGCTGTACCGCAGCGTGGGAATGCCTGTGCGTCTCAGCGAGCTGAACATCCCGCGATCGGCGATCCCCCTCATCGCCGGGCAGACGGTTAAGAACTTCAATGCCAACGCCGGCGTCCGATCCGACAGCGAACGCATTGCCGCCGCTCAGCGGCTGCTGGAGGCCGCTTACTGAACAAGCTGGAAAACGTTCGCACCCGACGGGCCGCACCGCCGCGCTTCATTCGACGACTCGCCCATCCGCCATCTGCACGATAACGCCGGTGAACTGGGCGGCCGCGCGTGGATCGTGGGTGATCAGGATGACCGTGCGTCCCTCCGTTGCGGCGCGCAGGGAAGCGATCAGCCGGCGCGCGGTCCCGGCGTCGAGATTCTCGGTGGGCTCGTCGAGGATCAGGATACGAGGGTCCCGGAGGAGCGCGCGGGCGAGGACGAGCCGGCGGGCCTGGCCGGCGGATAGCCGCGCGCCCGCTTCGCCGATCCACGTGTCGATTCCCTCGGGAAGGCCGCGCACGAACTCGGCGAGCTGAACGACATCGAGAGCATGTTCCATTGCCGCGGCGTCGGCTTCCGGAGCCGCCATGAGGAGATTGTCGCGGACCGAGCCATTGAAGAGCTGCGCATCCTGCGTGGCGATGCCGACGAGGCGGCGCAGGTCTTCCGGCCGATACCGTTGCAGATCGTGCCCGCCCAGCCGGATCTCGCCCTCGTAGTCCCAGAAGCGCACCAGGAGGCGGCCGAGCGAGCTCTTGCCCGCTCCGCTTGGTCCCAGGATGGCGAGATGCTGGCCGTCGGGAATTGCGAGGTCGAGGCTGTCGAGCGCCGGCGGCAGGTCGGGCGCGTAGCGTAGCCGCACCGATGTGAAGACGATGCTAGCGTCTCGCGGTACGGGCGACGGGTCGGGCCCCGCAACGATGGCCGGGCTTCGATCGGCGAGATCGAAGATGCGGAGTGCCGCCGCCCTCACCTCGCCCCAGCGCTCCATGGCCGCCGGCAGCGGCGCGACCGCTTCGAACGCCGCCAGGGCGGCCAGCGCGAGCGCCGGAACGAGGGCGGGCTCGACCCCAGGCAGAAGACCTCCCGCAGCGACGCTCGCCGCGGCCAGCAGGGTGGCACACCAAAGGGCCAGGCCGGCCGAGAGACCGACCGCCGCCTCGGCGATCACGCCAGCGTTCGACGCGCGGCACTGACTGTCGACCAGCCGTTCGCCCAGCGCGTCGATGACCCCGAGGCGACGGTCGACGGCACCCGCAGCGCGCAGATCCGTCAGGCCCTGAAGCAGGTCGACCGTGGCCACGCGCAGGGCGGCACGAGAAGCGACGGCTTCCGCGCCGGGCACCGCGGCGGCGCGGCGCGCCATCACCGGCACGACACCACCCGCCACGATCAGAAGCACGGCGAGCGCCAGCGCCGTCGGCGGATGCAGGGCGGCCACGACCAGAACGACCGCAACGCTGCAAGCCAGCGCCACGGCGACGGGTGAGGCCAGGCGCAGATAGGCGTGCTGCAACGTCTCGACATCGGCCTGCAGGCTGCCCGCAAGGTCACCGCCACGCCGCGCCTGAAGTTGCCCCGGCGACAGGGGAATGAGCCGCCGGAACAACCAGAGGCGCAGGCCCGCCAGGAGCCGGAACGTGGCCTCATGGCTCAGCAACCGCTCGCCATAGCGTCCGCCGGTCCGCACGATGGCGAAGAAGCGGATGCCGGCCGCCGGGAGGAAGTAGTTCATCATGCCGGTGGTGACCCCGGCGATCGCCATCGCAGCAATGAACCAGCCGGCGACACCCATCAACGCGACGCTCGCTAGCACCGTCGCGCAGGCGACGAGGACCGCGAGCCCCATCCAGCCGCGCCACGGCCGGGCGAGCGCAAGCAGGCGGCGGACGACGGCCATGTCGCTCATGGGGCGAGCCCCGCGTCGCGCAGGAGGCGGGCGAAGCGACCATCGTCTGCCTGGAGCGCGGCGCGGGGCCCCTGTTCCACGATGCGTCCCTCCTCCAGGAACACGACCCGGTCGGCGAGCCGCACGGTGGCGAGGCGATGGGTGACGATCAATGTCGTGCGACCCGCCGCGAGCCGACGGATGGCGTCGGCCACCAAGGCTTCCGTGCCGCGGTCCAGTCCGGCGGTACCCTCGTCGAGAAGCAGCACGCCTGCCCGCTCCTTGAGAAAGGCCCGGGCCAACGCCAGACGCTGCACCTGGCCGCCCGACAGCGTCTCGCCATGCTCGCCAAGCGGCGTGTCATAGCCTTGCGGCAGAGCGGCGATGAACTCATCGGCGGCAGCCAGGCGGGCCGCGTCTCGCACGCGATCGAGGCTGGCGTCGGGATCGCCCAGCCGGATGTTGTCGAGCACGCTGCCCTCGAACATGTGCGGCCGCTGCGGCACGACCGCGACATGGCCGAGCCAGTGCGCGGGGTCGACGTTGGCGAGGTCGTGGCCATTGACGAGCAGCCGACCCGTCTGCGGGCGAAGAAAGCCTAGCAGCAGCGACAGCAGGGTACTCTTGCCCGCGCCGCTCGGCCCGACCAGGGCCACGATCTCACCGGGCACGAGACGCAGCGAGAAATCCCGGAGGGCAGGCCTGCCAGGGTCCGTGCCATGGTCCCAGGCAAAACTTACGCCCTCGCATTCGATCGTGATGGCCGAACCCAGCGCCGGCCGCTCCCGACCCGCCGGCACCGGCGGCTCCGCATGCAGGTCGAGGATGCGCTCGGCCGCGGCCAGGGCTTCCATCCGCGCGTGATAGTCGAGGCCCAACTGGCGCAACGGCGCGTAGAACTCGGGCGCGAGCAGCAGGACGAAAAATGCGGCTTCGAAGCCCAGCGCGCCGTCGAGCAGCCGGAAGCCGATCAGCACGGCGACCAGGGCGATCCCGACCGTGGCGAAGAATTCGAGCGCCAGACTGGACAAGAAGGCGACCCGCAGCACGGCCATGGTGCTCTTTCGATAGTCCTCGGCCGCTTCCGCGAGACGCTCGGCCTCCCGGTCGCCGGCATTCAGAAGGCGCAAGGTGGTGAGGCGCTGCAGCCCGTCGAGCAGCCGGCCGGACAGGCGCAGGAGCCGCAGCCACTGCCGGCGGTTCAGTTTCTCCGCGCCGAGACCGAGCAGGATCATGAACAGCGGGATGACCGGCGCCGTCACCAGCAGCACGAGCCCCGAGATCCAGTCACGCGGCAGGACGACGACCAGCACGAGCGGCGGCAGGACGACGAGCACGCCGAGATGGGCCATGAAGCGCGACACATAGGCGTCGAGGGCGTCGACGCCTTCGAGCACGACGGTGGCGGCCTCGCCCGTGCTGCGGCCTGCGTTTGTTGCAGGTCCAAGCGACGCCAGATGGCGCAGCAGGGCCGAGCGAATGCGGGCCTTCACCCGGGCCGCCGCCGCGAGCCCTGCCCGCCCCGAGGCGTTGGCAAGAACGAAGCGCAGTCCCAGCAGCGGCAGCACCGGCAGCAGCCAGACGAGCGCCGACGAGATCGAGGCCTTCTCCATGACGACCGGGGCGATCGCATGGGCCAGCAGCCACGCCTGCGGCACGGCGAGTGCCGCAGCCAGGGCACCCAGCACGATCGCACGCCGCACGCCGCTCCGCGCCGCTTGCGCGATCTCGCCACGCAGCCAGCGCTCGACGCCGGCGCGCCGACGGCCGGGCGCGTCCGCCGGGGTCCCGGTCATGGGAAAGCGATCGTCAGGTCAGCGCGATGGCCGTTGCGCAGGCGCGTCGACGGCGCTGGAGACATCCAGCGGTTCGCCGGGACCGCGGGCCGCCTTGGCTGCATCCTCCTGTGCCTCGAACAGCACGCCAGCCGAGACAGCAACCAGGACCATGAAGCCCGTACCGAGCAACCACGACAGGTACCAGGGGCCGTAGTCGCCAAGGATGATGGCGAACAGGATGGCCAGGGCCGCGAGCGTCATGGCGATGATGTAGCGCACGAACATGTCCGGCCTCCCCTAGTACGCGTGGTCCGAGGTTTCGACGTGCTTCACGCCGACCTTGCCGCGCATCACCCAGAAGGCCCAGCTCGTGTACCAGATGATGAGCGGCATGAAGATCACGACGAAGCCCACCATCCAGGTCAACGTCACGCGGCTCGAACCGGAGTTCCAGACCGTGAGGCTGTGCGCGGGATTGCTGGAAGACGGCATGATGAAGGGGAACATGGCGGCCCCGACCGTGCCGATCACGCCGATCCAGGCCAGCGCTCCCAGCCACCAAGCGAGGATCGGCCGTCTGATCGTATGGGCGAGCGCGCCCAGCAGAAGCCCGGCATAGACCAGCGCCGGCAGCAGCCACAGCGCCGGATGGGCGGCGTAGTTGGCGAGCAGCCCGCCGGGCACCCGCACCACCTGCTGGTGCAGCGGCGTCTGAGGCACACCGGGAGCGGGTCCCGCCACCAGCTTGAAGCCTTCCATCGTCGAGACCCAGAAGCCCGCGACGGTGAAGATCACGAGCGCGGCCAGGCCGCCCAGGATCGCGGCGCGCCGGGCACGCGCGCCGATCGGATCCTCGGCCCCGCTGGCGAGGCAGGAGCCGCCCATGTAGACGGCAAGCGCGACCGACATCAGCCCGCACAGGACGGCAAAGGGGTTGAACAGCCACAGGAAGCTGCCGGTGTAGAAGGACGTCAGGCGCCAGTCGAAGTGGAACGGCACGCCCTGCAGGACATTGCCGATCGCCGCGCCGAACACGACCATCGGCAGCAGACCGCTCAGGAACAGGGCCGTGTCCCAGACGGCGCGCCAGGCCGGCGAGGGCAGCTTGCTGCGATACTCGAAGCCGAGCGGCCGCAGGATCATGCTCCAGAGCAGCAGCAGCATGACGATGTAGAAGCCGGAGAAGGCGGTCGCATAGACCAGCGGCCAGGCCGCGAAGATCGCACCGCCACCCAGGATGAACCACACCTGGTTACCGTCCCAGTGCGGGCCGATGACGTTCAGCGCCACGCGCCGTTCCGAGTCCGTGCGTCCGACATAGCGCAGGAGGGTGCCGACGCCCATGTCCATGCCGACCATGGCGCCGATGCCCGTCAGCAGCACGCCGAGCAGCACCCACCAGACGACCAGGAGAATCATGTAGGTTTCCATGACGCGTCTCCCTCAGTGCGCCGCGAGCGTGCGGCCGGCAGCCGCAACGTGGGGACTTGCAGCATGTTCTTCCGGTCCCTTCCGGATGAACAGGAGCATCAGGTAGATCTCGACGATCGCGAAGGCGGTGTAGAGCAGGATGAAGCCCGACAGCGAGAACACCATGTAGGCGACGCTGTGGGTCGAGGCCGAGAGCCAGGTCGGCAGCATCTCGTTCACCGTCCAGGGCTGGCGCCCGACTTCGGCAACCAGCCATCCGAACTCACACGCGAGAAACGGCACCGCCACCATCAACAAGGAGGCCCACTGGAACCAGCGTTGCCGCTCGACCTGGTTGGAGAGGGTCATCAGCGTCGCCAGCACGAGGTAGGCCAGCATCAGCAGGCCGAAGGCCACCATGATGCGGAACGACCAGAAGACGATCGACACGTTGGGAATGGTGTCGCGCGCGGCGCGGGCGATGTCGGCGTCGGTGATCTTCGACAGGTCACCCTGGGGGGCGTAGCGCAGCACCAGGAAGCCGTAGCCCACGTCCTTGCCATGCGCCTTGAACTGGGCGAGCGCGGCCTCGTCACGCGGATTGGCGCTCAGCTTCTCCATCGCCTGGACGGCCGGGATACCGTTCCGGATGCGCTCCTGCGCCTGGACCTCGAGCTGGTCTATCGCGGGCACGACGCCGTCGAGAGAATGCGTGACCAGGATCGACAGCATCGCGGGAATCTGGATCGTGAAATAGTTCCTCTGCTCGGCCTGGTTCGGAAAGGCGATGGCATTGAAGGCCATCGGCGCCTTCTCCGAGGTCCACAGAGCCTCCATGGCGGCGAGCTTGGTCGGCTGGACCTTGGCTCCGACGTAACCCAGCGCATCGCCCAGCGTGATGACGCCACCGCCGCCCAGCATGCCGAACACCGCGGCGACACGGAACGAGCGCCGCGCGAGATCGAGGTGGCGTCCCTTCAGCATGTACCAGGCGCTGATGCCGCAAACGAAGATGGCCGCCGTCACGTAGCCCGCGAGCACTGTATGGACGAACTTCGACTGGGCATCGGAGTTGAAGAACAGCGCCCCGAAATTCTGCAGTTCCATGCGCATGGTGATGGGATTGAATTCGGCGCCCTGCGGATGCTGCATGAAGCTGTTGGCGACCAGGATCCACAACGCCGAGAAATTCGAACCCAGCGCGACGGCATAGGTCACGATGAGGTGCTGGGCCTTGGACATCTTGTCCCAGCCGAACACCATCAGCCCGATGAACGTCGATTCCAGGAAGAAGGCCATCAGGCCTTCGATGGCCAGCGGCGCGCCGAACGTGTCGCCGACGAAGCTCGAATAGAAGGACCAGTTGGTGCCGAACTGGAACTCCATGGTGAGGCCGGTGGCAACGCCCAGGGCGAAATTGATCAGCAGCAGGCGAGTCCAGAACTGGGCCATCTGCTTATAGATTTCGCGGCCCGTCGTGACATAGACGGTCTCCATGACGGCCAGCAGCACCGTGAGGCCAAGCGTCAGGGGCACGAACAGGAAATGGTAGAGGGCGGTCGCGGCGAATTGCGCCCGCGACAAATCCACGACGAGGTCATTCACCATCGATCAGTCCCCTCTCCCCTACTCATGTGCTGAAGAGACACTCCAGACACCGATCAACATACCACTTTCGGACGCCTTGTTCATGCGACCCTGTCGACAGGTCCGGCTCGATTGCTCGCAACGGCTTCGGGACAGGAATGTCGCAGCAAGGTTGTCGGGTTCTGTCGATCGACCATCGCAGGCTGTCTCGCTCCTGGCACCACCCGCGTCAGCTTCATGCGAATGCATTGCGGCCGTGTCCCGGGCCGAGGAGACAAACCAACGTTTGGGCGAACCATACGAACGGGTCCCACGATCAACCTTTTGGGTGATGCCTGTCCGGACGCACGATGCGGTACGCAGCGTCATCCTGCTGCGGAGACTGCATCATGCATCTGTCGACTCTGCGTCCGGCCGGACGAAGGATGTGCGTGGCACTCGCCATGGTGGCCGTAGCGGCCTTCATGGAGCTACAGACTTGCGCAACATGGGCGCAGTCGCCCGAGCCGAACTCTTCAGACGGGGCACAGTTGCCCGTCGTCACGGCCATCGCGTCGGCCCGCGATGTGCCGACCTACCTGACGAGCATCGGCACGGTCGTTGCCAGCAAGACCACCGTCGTCCGAAGCGGGATCGAAGGCGAACTCACCGAGATCGATTTCACGGCCGGCCAGCGGGTTCAGGCCGGCGACCTCCTCGCGCGCGTGAACGCCGGCGAAAACCCGGCGCAATCGGGTGTAACCGCCCCCGTTTCCTACGAACTTCGATCGCCTGCTTCAGGTATTGTGGGCAAACCGCTGCACCGCCTCGGTGACCTCGTCACCCCTGCCGAGAGGACAGGCCTCGTCGCCATCCGCCAGATCGACCCCATTTACGTGGAGTTCGTGCTGCCGCGGCCGGCACTTTCGGCGCTACGGCGGCGTGGAGCGGACGGCCCCGTGCGGGTGTGGGCGTATGGTGAAGATCGGGTGCATCCGGTGGCGGAAGGCAGGCTGGTTCTCGCCGACAACGGAAGCCCAAGACGCGCGCGTGAGGGAAAGCTCGAAGCCACCTTCTCCAATGAGGACCACGCGCTGTTGCCGGGATTGCGTGTAAAAATCCAGGTCCGCGGCACCTCCGATAATGCCGCCCTAACGGTCCCCCTGTCCGCCGTGCAGCGATCCGCCAGCGGCTACTTCGTCTATTTGGTAACCGCGAGCCGTACCGCCCATATCCGCCCTATCGCCCTGGGAACGGTTACCGAAGGGATCGCGGTCGTCCGCGATGGGCTCGAGCCGGGTGACGTCGTCATAACCGACGGCCAATATCAGCTGACCGAGGGGAGCCGGGTCGCCATTGTCGCCGGTCCGCAGCCGCCGGCCAGGCGACAGGCGACAGGGACCTTGGGCGGAACCCGGGAAAAGACTCCAGGTGACAGAAAAATGACAATACAAATCAATGAGTTAGGCCGCCTGTGACCATTGTGGCAAATATGCAACATTTGTTGGACGGATAAGGCGGGCTTCGCCACTATGCCCTTGGCCATCGGCTACCTGGTACTGGCTCCAAGGGGAACGAATTCATGGCTTTGAGAAACGGGCGCGGCACCACCTCAAACGTACAAACAGTCCTCAAGGCGACGGCTTATTCGATCACGGTCCTGGCGGCCGTGGCTCTCTTCGGAACGGCAGGCACTCTATCTCCCGCCATGGCGCAGGCCAGCAAGGCACCTCCCAAGGCGAAGTTCAAGCCGGTGGCCAAGGCCGCCCCGGCCGATCCGACGGATCGCATGGCCGACGAACTCAATGCCAAGTGGCAGCAGAACAACGGCGCGTTCGCCGGCTTCAACGCTGCGGCGCCCGCCTCCGGCGTGGTGCCGGCCGCTTTCTCGGCCGGCCCGGCGGCCGCCGCCCCCGGCAAAGGCGGCAATGAATGGGGCGACAAGCTGGTCTCGCGCGCCATGAACTATCTCGGCACGCCCTATCGCTACGGCGGCATCTCTCCGGCGACGGGCTTCGACTGCAGCGGCTTCGTCTACTATCTCTACGGCGCGGTCTTCGGACAGCGCATCCCGCGCATGCCGCACGAGATGGTGCGCGAGGCCACGCCGGTCGCGCGCAGCGACCTGCAGAAGGGCGACCTCGTGATGTTCGGCTATCGCGGCACCATCACCCATGTCGGTATCTACAGCGGCAACAACCAGTTCGTGCACGCCACGCATCGTGGCTCGCCGGTCATGGTGACGTCGCTCGACGCCGACTACTACAACACCCGCTACCTGAAGGCGGTCCGGCTCACGCCGCAGTAGCGGCGACCCGCCTAGCCGTATCGCCAACCGGTACGGCCGAGTGACGCAAACCTCTCCGCCCGGCAATAATGACGCCGGGAAAAACGGAGAAGAAGAATGCCGGCGTCGTACGAAACCCATCGCAAGCAGCTCGAACTGATCCTCGAGGCTTGGGGCATGCCCAAGGCGACGGCGGCCGGCACTGCCGAGATCATGAGCTGGGCCGACCTCCACGGCATCGACACGCACGGCATCTCGATGGTGCCGCCCTACGACGAGCGCCGGCTCGGCAACAAGCTCAACGTAACCGCCGAGCCGAAGGTCGTGAAGGAAACGCCGGTGTCGGTGCTGATCGACGGCGGCGGCGGCCTCGGCCATCCCGCCGGACGGCGCGCCATGGAAATCGCCATTGAGAAGGCGAAGAAGACCGGCATCGGCGTGGCGGCGGTGCGCAACTCGGGCCACTTCGGCGCCTGCGGCTTCTATGTCCTGCAGGCGGTCGACGCCGGCTTCATTGGCCTGGCGACCACCTCGGCAAGCGGCATCCAGGTGGCGCCGACCAATGGCGCGCAGGCCCGCCTCGGCACCGACCCGATCGCTTTCGCCGCGCCCGGCAAGCCGGGCAAGCCGTTCCTGCTCGACATGGCGACCACGACCGTGGCGGCCGGCAAGATTCGCAACAAGGCGAACGAGGGTCTGCAAACGCCGCCGGGCTGGCTGGTGACCAGGGACGGCCAGCCCAGCACAGACCCGCACGAAGTCAGCAAGGGCGGCTTCATGACGCCCCTCGGCGGCACCCCGGAAGGCAGCAGCCACAAGGGCTACGGCCTCGGCGCCATGGTCAACATCCTGAGTTCGGCACTGTCGGGCGGCGTGATGGTGACCGACCCGACGCGCAACACGCGGCCGGGTCCGATCGACATCGGCCACTTCTTTCTCGCGATGGATCCCGGCATGTTCCGCGACACGGCGGACTTCCAGGCCGACGTCGCCGCGTTCTGCGATACCTTGCGCGCGACCCGGCCGGCCGATCCGGCCAGGCCCGTTCAGGTGGCAGGCGATCCCGAGCGCCGCACCGCCGCCGCGCGCCTGAAGACGGGCATTCCCGTCGGCCCCAACCTGCTCGCCAAGGTCAAGGAGATCGCCCTGGCCTCGGGGGCAGAGTGGATCATGGAGGGCTGACGGTCCTCGCCATGCCCGTCTCGTGGCGCCCCTCCCCGGCGCGGCTGCTGCCCGCCAATCCCGCGCTATACGACGGACCCATGCTGTCGTTCTGGGTGGCGATCGTCTGGCTCGGCGTGATCACCGTGCGCTCCTGCATCCACCTGCTGGCGCCGGACGGCGGTGCGCAGTCGATCGCCACGATCGATGTCGCGGCCGTCGCGGGCGGCCCGAACATCGTCGCGATCTTTGGTCAGTGGGGGGCCATCCAGCTTCTTCTCGCCCTGCTGCTCTGGGTGCTGCTGCTGCGCTGGCGCGGGACGGTGCCGCTCGTGCTGCTGGTCTTCGCACTCGAGCCCGTGCTTCGAGGCCTGGCCGGACACCTCAAGCCGGTGATGACGACCGGCACGGCCCCGGGCGCTGCGCTCAACTGGCTCGTGCTGCCGGTCATGGCATTCTTCTTCTATCTGTCGCTCTGCCCGGCGCGTCGCTGACCGCTCCCTTCACCGGCTCGGCCAGAACGTGACCTCACCCGTGGGCTTGAACTGGACTCCATAGGAGGCGCCGTTCAGGCACACGGCCGTCAGCACGACGTCGTATCCGACCTGTCGCGGGGACTCGATCCTGTGGATGCCGCTGCAGGGAGCGCGATCCCTGACCAGGGCTTCCATCAAGACCGTCTTCAATCGAGGCATCAGACTTCGGTCATCGGGCGGTGGAACACCGAATACAGCGACGAGCTGCGCCGCCATCCAGCCGGGCGCCACGTACAGGGCCACGCCAACGAGTCCTACCAAGAGGACCATGAGAATTCCGACGAGCTTTCCCACGAAGCACTCCCCTATGCGGGAATGGACTCGCCGATGGCCTTGGCGTCAACCAGCGCGTCGATCTCGGCTTCGCTGTAGCCGACTTCCATCAGGACCTCACGCGTATGCTGGCCGAGCGTGGGCGGCAGGCGACGGATGGCGGCGGGGCTTTCCGAAAAGCGCGCCGGCGGGCGGGCCTGCTGGATGGTCCCTTCGGTTGGATGCTCGAGCTTCTGAAACAGGCCGACGGCCTTCAGATGCGGCTGCTCGCCGATCTCCGTCATCTTCGCGAACGAGGCATGCGGAACGTCGATCCGGAGGAGCAGCTCTTCCCATTCCGCCGTGGTCCGTTCGAGCGCGATCTCCTTCATGCGCGCGTAGATCGCATCGATGTTGGCCGCCCGCTTGATCGGATCGCGAACGGAGAACTCCTCGATGCATTCGGGATGCCCGACCGTCTCGAAGAAGGTGCACCAGTTCTCGCCGGAATAAGGGAGCATGGTGAGCCAGCCGTCCCTGGTCTTGACGGGCTTGCGTTCCTTGACGCGCTTGTATCCCGCGGGCCCGATCGGGGGCACGAAGGCATGACCTCCCAGCATCTCGATGCTGTTGAAGGCCGCGACGGTCTCCAGCATCGGCACCTCGACCAGCTGCCCCTTGCCGGTGCGCTCCCGATATACCAGCGCCGCAGCCACGGCGCCCGCGAGGGCCAGTCCGCAGAGCTTGTCGCCGACGAGGCTCGGCACGAAGGCGGGCTCGTCGTCGGACCCGATGGAAGAGGCAAGGCCGGAGGAAGCCTGGACGATCTCGTCGAAGGCCGGCCGCTTGGCCCAGGGCCCGTCCTGGCCGAAGCCGGTCGCGGCCGCATAGATGATCCTGGGATTGAGCGCCTTGCAGGCCTCGTAGCCGAAGCCCAGCCGTTCCAGCGCGGCGGGACGGATGTTCGTCACCAATGCGTCGGCCTGCGCGATGAGGCGTCGAAGCACCTCCGCGCCGCCGGCGGTCTTCAGGTCGACCGCCACGCTGCGCTTGTTGCGATTGGCAGCCATGAACTGGCCGCTCATGCCCCGGTTCCGGAACTGGCCGGTGTAGCGCCACTGGTCACCGGTGAGCCCCTCGACCTTGATGAGCTCGGCGCCCCAGTCGCCCAGCGTCTGGGCGCCGAAGGGACCGAAGAGGACAGTCGTCAGGTCGAGAATTCGGATGCCGGCGAGCGGCCCGGTCGGCACGGTCATTGCAATCCCTTGCAGAAGGTTGGTTCGACCTCTCAGATAGACAAGCGCGCGCACCGACGAAAGGGCAGCCAGCCGAGCATCGAAATGCAACGGCTGCAGAGGTCCCTTTGCCGCATAAGACCGGGCCGCATCAAACCGGGTTCGTCGGGCCCGAAGTCAAGCGCCGCATGTGGCGGCGCATGCCGTGATAGTCGTTGATGGCATTGTGCATCGTGCGCCGGTTGTCCCAGATCGTGATCGTGCCGGGTTTCCAGTGGACGCGGCAGGTGAACTCGGGCCGGGTCGCATGCGCCTGCAGCCAGTCGATCATCGGCTTGCTTTCCTCCGGCGTCATGCCCTCGAAAGCGACGGTGTGGCCGATGCTGCAATAGAGCGCCTTCTGGCCGGTCTCGTCGATCGTGCGCACGATCGGATGCACAGCCTCATATGAATCGGCATCCTCGGTGCCGGTGATCTTCATGCCGCCGACCACCGAATGGTGCGCCTTGCGGCCGCCAAGATGCTTGAGGCCAGCACTGTTCACGCCCCTGAGCGTGCCCAGCATCTCCTTCATGCGATCCGAGAGACTCTCGTAGGCCGCGACCATGTCGCAATAGAGCGTGTCGCCGCCCCGCTCGGGCGTCTCCAGCGCATAGAGCAGGGTCGCGAGCGGCGGGGTCTTCATGTAGGTCGTGTCGGAATGCCAGCCGCCGCCGAAATTGCGCTTCTCGGACGGCTCCTTGACGATGTCGAACAGGAACGGGAAGTCGTCCATGCCCTTCACGAAGGGATAGTGGTTGGGCTCGCCGAAGCGTGCGCCCACGTCCATCATGCCCTGCGGCGACAGCTCCTGGTCGCGGATCGCGATCACCTTGTAGTCGAGGAACGCCTGGTGGACTTGCGCCCAGTCATGGTTGTCCATGGTACGCAGGTCGACACCCGTCACCTCGGCGCCGAGGGAACCTGCAATCGGCGTCACGGTGATGCTGCTGGCCATACGTTTCTCCTGAGTCTGCTTCTTCTTCAGGGGAGCAATTAAAGACCCTGCCCGCCGGCAACGGCAATCACCTGACCAAATGGCAGGTTCCGCGTCGCGAGCCCCGGCGCATAGCCGGCAGCCCGTGTCGGCGGGTAAACTTCGGGGCAAAACCAAACGGATACGGGATGAAAAAAGACAGCAGCACCTTCTGGAAAAAATCGCGGGTCGAACTCCGGGCCGCCGGCTTCGAGCCAGACAAGACGGCCCAAGCCAGCGCCGTGGTCACGATCGCGAGCGCCTACACCAACGCCCATCGCTGCAACAACCGGGTGCGCACGATCAGCGATCTGCTGGTCGAGCTGCTGGCCGAGCGCGGCGGCAATGGGTTGATCGTCGGGGCGCCGGCCGTGTCCGATGCGCTGACCCAGGGCACCCCAACCGCAGGCTACAGTCTGGTGTCGCGCGACGTCGTGGCCGACTGCTTCGAGATCGGACACTACGCCCATCACGGCGATGCGATGATCGTGATCTCCGGCTGCGACAAGACCGGCGCCGCTGCTCTGATGCCGCTCGCCCGCACCAACGCCTTCGGCCTAGTGCTCTATCCCGGCACCAGCTCGCCCGGCCGCGTCTCGTTCGGCGCCTGGGCGGCGAAGGGCAACAACCTCACCATCATGGACTATGTCGAGGGCCGGGCCGCCAACGAGGCCGGCCGCATCTCCGGCGAGGAGCTGCTCGAGCTCGAGAGCAACGTCATGCCGGGCAGCGGCACCTGCGGCGCGATGTTCACCGCCAACACGATGAGCACCATCGCCGAGGCGATCGGCATGATGCTGCCGCGCGGCGCCTCGCATCCGGCCGACTACAAGGCCGGCAGCGACATCCATGCCGACGTGCAGGCCCAGGCAAAGGCGTCGGTCGACGCGCTCTATCGGCTGATGGAGGCCGGCATCCGTCCGCGCGACATCATGACGGAGAAGGCCTTCGAAAACGCCATCGCCACCGTCTATGCGATGGGCGGATCGACCAACATGTACCTCCACCTGCTGGCCATCGCGCGCGAAGCGCAGGTGCCGATCACCATCGAGCGCATCCAGCAGGTCGGCGAGAAGGTGCCGCTGATCTGCAATCTCCAGCCGCACGGGCCTTACGCGATGGTGAGCCTGCACGAGATCGGCGGCGTGCCCATCGTGATGAAGGAGCTGCTGCGCCACGGTTTCCTCCATGGCGATGTCATGACCGTGACCGGCAAGACGCTGGCCGAGAACCTGGCTTCCGTGCCCACCCTCGAAGAGCTGGGCCCGCAGGACATCGTCGTATCCGTATCGAAGCCTTCGGCGCCAGCGAACAATCATATCAGCGTGCTGAAGGGCAACCTCGCGCCGGAGAGCTGCCTCCTCAAGCTGAGCGGCAAGACGCTGGAAAAGGGAGAGTTCCGCGGCATCGCGCGCGTCTTCGAGTCCGAGGCCGACACGATGAAGGCGATCCGTGCCGGCGAGGTCGTGCCCGGCAACGTCGTCGTCGTGCGCAACGTCGGCCCGGTGGGCGGTCCCGGCATGCCCGAGATGGTGATGCTCACCATCCAGCTGCAGGGGCGCGGCCTGGGCGAGGACGTGGCCCTGATCACCGACGGGCGCTTCTCGGGCGTCAGCCACGGCATCCTGATCGGCCACATCTCACCGGAAGCGGCGCGCGGCGGCCCGATCGCCGCGGTGCGCGACGGCGACACGATCGTCATCGATCCGAATGCGCGAACCCTGAACCTCGAAATCTCGGACGAGGAGCTGGCCCGCCGCATGGCCGACTGGCGCCCGCCCGCCCCGGAAGACCGCCCGCGCCCAGGCTCCGTGCACGACAAATACACGAAGCTGGTTTCGTCGGCGCATTACGGTTGCGTAGTCTAAGCCATGGAGCGCGCCACTGGAGCGGCGCGCTCCAATGACTACGATGCGGCAGCCGCGAACTTGGCGCGGCTGCGCATCAGCGGCTGGATGCGCTGCCCGAACTGTTCGATGCCGATGATGAAATCGTCGAAAGTCAGCATCACGCCGGCGAGGCCGTCGATCTCGGCCATCTCGTCGAGCAGGCGCGCGACCGTGGCGTAGGAGCCGATCAGGCGCGAGCCATTGTTGGGCAGAGGCTCGCGGCGGCGGATGCGGCCGGCGGTCGAGTTGGCGGCGGCGAACTTGTCGGACGCCGCCTGGTCGGAGCGCCAGCCGATGGCGTCGAGGTCGACGCCCGCCTTGTAGTGCTCCCACTTGGCCATCGCGGCTTCGTCAGTCTCGTCAGCGATGATCATGGTGAGGGCCAGCGCCTTCACGTCGCGGCCCGCGGCGGCACAGGCCGTCTTGAGGCGCGCAACGGCGTCGGCGCAATCGCGCGGATCGTTGGCCTCGCCCTGGCCGCTGCAGAAATTATAGGTGCAATGCTCGGCCGCGAACTTCATGCCGGCGTCGCTGGTGCCGGCAGAGATCAGCTTGATCGGCCGCGACGGCAACGGCGAGAGCCGGCAGTCGTTCATTTTGCAATAGTCGCCCTTGAAGTCCGAGCGGCCGGTCTCCCAGAGCTCCTTCATCACCGTCACGTACTCGGTGACCATCTCGTAGCGATGCCTGAAATGCTCCTCGC
This sequence comes from uncultured Reyranella sp., assembly GCF_945957355.1. Lineage (GTDB taxonomy): Bacteria > Pseudomonadota > Alphaproteobacteria > Reyranellales > Reyranellaceae > Reyranella. The sequence goes on from NZ_CAMFKM010000007.1 coordinate 46,328, forward strand.
CCGGCCACAGGCCCATCTGGTCGTACTCGGCCTTCTGCCAGCCGGTGACGAGGTTCACGCCGAAGCGGCCCTTCGAGATGCTGTCGATCGTCACGGCCATGCGCGCGGTGATCGCGGGCGGCAGGGTGAGCACGGCGACTGTCGCGATGAGGTCGATGCGCGTCGTCACCGCCGCGAGACCCGCCATCAGGGTGAAGGATTCGAGGTTGTCGTCCCAGTAGCGCGATTTCCCGCCGAAGCCGCGCAGCTTGATCATCGACATGGCGAAGTCGAAACCGTAGCGCTCGGCGCGCTGCACGACCTCACGGTTGAGGTCGAAACTCGGCGTGTACTGCGGCGAGGTCGACGAGATCAGCCAGCCGTTGTTGCCGATGGGAATGAAGACACCGATTTCCATCCTGCACCTGCCTTTGATACCGGACAGGCAGCAAGCGTCATGCCAGCGGTGGTGCACGGGCTCCGGGCGTTTTCCGGTCCCAAATGGCACAGAATCTGCTGACTCGACCTGTATAGACAGGCTACAGGTTAGGCATGGGGACCGAACAGAATTTGCCGGAGACGGACGACTCGGCGGAGCGCTATCGGCAGGATGGCGCCATCGTCCTGCGCGGCGTCTTCGACGCCTGGGTCGAACCGCTGCGCGCCGGGGTCGAGGCGCTGATGGCCAATCCCAGCTCGCTCGAACGCACCGTCCGGCCGGCCGATGGCTCCGCCCCTTTCTTCCAGGACCTGTGCAACTGGCAGCGCATCCCCGAATTCGAGGCCTTCGTCTGGAAATCGCCGGCCGCGGCGATCGCGGCCCGCCTCATGGGCTCGCGCACCGCGCGCTTTTTCCATGACCATGTGCTGGTGAAACAGCCGGGCGGCAGCACGGTCACGCCCTGGCACCAGGACCAGCCCTACTATTTCGTCGAGGGCCGGCAGAGCGTCAGCTTCTGGATCCCGCTCGATCCCGTGTCGCGCGATGTCGTGATGGAATGCATCAAGGGTTCGCACCTCTGGGGCAAGGGCTTCCGCCCCATGCGCTTCGACGGCACGCGGCTTTATGCCAACGACGATTTCGAGGTGATGCCCGACATCGAGGCGATGCGCCCGACGCTCGACATCGCGGGCTGGGACATGCAGCCGGGCGATGCCATCGCCTTCAATTTCAGCACCGTCCACGGCGCGCCGGCGAACCAGTCGCCGCGCGCACGCCGTGTCTTCTCGGCGCGCTGGGTCGGCGACGACGCGGTGTTCGCCAAGCGCGCCGGACGGACTTCACCACCTTTCCCCGACCTCAGCTTCGAAGGCGGCGCCCCGTTCGACGCCCCGATCTTCCCCGTCGTCTATCGTTCGTAACACTCACGCCAGGAGCTCATCGATGTCCAAGTTCACAGCATTTGCCGCCGTCGTTGCGGCGGCGGCCTTCGCCGGCGGCGCCCAGGCGCAGGACACCAAGGTCGCCATCGGCATTTCCGGCTGGACCGGCTTCGCGCCGATCACGCTCGCCAAGGAGGCCGGCATCTACAAGGCCAACGGCCTCGACGTGACGATCAAGAAGATCCCGCAGAAGGACCGCCACCTCGCGATCGCCTCCGGCGACCTGCAGTGCGCCGCCACGACGGTGGAGACCTGGATCGTGTGGAACGCCAACGGCATCGCCACCACCCAGCTCTTCAAGATGGACCAGGGCATGGGCTCGGACGGCATCGTCGCCCGCAACGACATCTCCAAGGTCACCGACCTCAAGGGCAAGACCATCGCCGCTTCGGCGCCGGGCACCAACCCGCACTTCACCCTGGCGTGGATACTGAAGAAGAACGGCATGTCCCTGAAGGACGTGAAGCTCGTCACCCTCGAGCCGGCACCCGCCGCCAATGCCTTCGTCACCGGCAAGGACCTCGACGCCGCCGTGACCTACGAGCCCTATCTCAGCCTGGTGCGCGACAAGCCCGAGACCGGCAAGCTGATCGCCGATTCGCTGCAATACCCGATGGTGTTCGATTCGTTCGGCTGCACGCCGAAGTTCATCAAGGAGAACCCGAAGGCCGTGAAGGCGCTGGTCGAAAGCTACTTCCAGGCCCTCGACATGATCCAGAAGGACAAGCAGAAGGCCTTCACGATCATGGGCGCCGACGTGAAGCAGACCGCCGAGCAGTTCGAGAAGTCGCAGGCCAAGATCAAGTGGGCTGACCGCGAAGCCAACAAGAAGTTCTTCAGCGGCGAGATCCAGGCCTTCAACAAGGAAGCCGCCGAGCTGCTGCTCGAGATCGGCGTGATCAAGAGCAAGCCCGACAACATGGATACGCTCTTCGACACGACGTACATCAAGTAGCCAGCCTTTTGCCTCCCCCGTCAGCGGGGGAGGTGCCTCGTCTTACGAGGCGGAGGGGTCATGCCCCCTCCGTCGGCGTAGGACGCCGACACCTTCCCATCGGAATGGGGAGGAAGGTTTGAGAAGAGATCATGAAACTGCTGGTTCCCGTCAAACGGGAGAATCGCATCGTCCTGGGCGTGGCGTTCTTCGTCGCCTTCGTCGCGCTCTGGTCCCTGATCACCTGGACCGGGGCCGTCCCGAAGCACTTCCTCGCCTCTCCCTGGCAGACGCTGGTTTCCGGGTGGAGCCTCTTCGCCACCCAGGGTTTCAGCTACGACGTCGGCATGACCATCTGGCGCGTCGTCGGCGGCTTCGTGCTTGCCGCCATCATTGCCGTGCCGCTCGGCATCGCGATGGGCGTCTACAAGCCGATCGAAGCCTTCTTCGAGCCCTTCGTTTCCTTTGCGCGCTATCTGCCGGCCTCGGCCTTCATCCCGCTGCTGATCCTGTGGGTCGGAATCGGCGAGGCGCAGAAACTCACCGTCATCTTCATCGGCTGCTTCTTCCAGCTCACCCTCATGATCACCATGATCGTCGCCGGCACGCGCCGCGACCTGGTGGAAGCGGCCTATACGCTCGGCAGCAAGGACACCGGCGTGATCCGCCGGGTCGTCCTGCCCGGCGCCGCGCCCGACATCGCCGAGGCGCTGCGTCAGGTGCTGGGACTGGGCTGGACCTACATCATCGTCGCCGAGCTGATCGGCGCCTCCTCGGGCATCGGCCATATGATCACCGACAGCCAGGCGCTGATGGCGACCGACCACATCATCGCGGGCATCGTGGTGATCGGCCTGGTCGGCCTGCTCTCGGACCTGGCCTTCAAGAAGGTGAACCAGTACCTCTTCGCGTGGAGCCTGCTGCGATGAGCCGGCTGTCGATCCGTGGCGTTTCCAAGATCTTTCCCGGCCACAAGCGCAACGTACCGCCGACGCAGGCTCTGCTGCCGGTCGACCTCGAGGTCGGCGACAACGATTTCATTACCGTGCTGGGTCCGTCGGGCTGCGGCAAGTCCACCCTGCTGCGGCTGGTCGCCGGGCTCGAGACGCCGACGACAGGCGAGATCAACCTCGACGGCACGAATATCGTGGGCGCTGGTGCCGACCGCGGCGTCGTGTTCCAGAGCTACACGCTCTTCCCGTGGCTGAACGTGCGCCAGAACATCTGCTTCGGGCTGCGCGAAAAGGGCATGAAGCTCTCGGAGCAGCGCGAGATCAGCGACCGCTTCATCGCCCAGGTCGGCCTGCGCGGCTTCGAGGATCATTTTCCCAAGCAGCTCTCGGGCGGCATGCAGCAGAGGGTGGCGATCGCCCGCGCGCTGGCCAATGATCCCAAGATCCTGCTGCTCGACGAACCGTTCGGTGCGCTCGACAACCAGACGCGCGTCCTGATGCAGGAGCTGCTGCTCGGCATCTGGGAGCAGGCGCAGAAGACGGTGATGTTCATCACCCATGACATCGACGAGGCGATCTTCATGGCCAGCCGCGTCGTCGTGTTCAGCGCCCGCCCGGGCCGCATCAAGACCGAGCTGACCGTCGACCTGCCCCATCCCCGGCACTACACGGTCAAGACGACGCCTGAGTTCATGGCGCTGAAGGCCCGCCTCACCGAGGAGATCCGGGTCGAAGCCATCGCTGCGGATCACTGAGGGGCCGATGGAACCGACCGCGCTCTACCAGCAGGTCGAGGACTACATCGTGCGCCACATCCAGGACGGATCCTGGCCGCCCGGCCACCGCCTGCCCTCGGAGCATGAGCTGGTGAGCCGGTTCGGCATGTCGCGCATGACGGTCAACCGCGCCCTTCGGGACCTCGTCCAGCAGGGACGGATCGTGCGGGTTGCGGGCGTCGGCAGCTTTGTCGCCGAGGACAAGCCGCAATCGACCCTGCTGCACATCGCCAGCATCGCCCGCGAAGTCCGCCAGCGCGGACACGACTATCGCTGCGCCTTGCTCTCGGCCGAGCGGGTCGCAGCCCCCGGCGACATCGCCGCCTGGCTTGACCTGCGCTCGGGCCAGTCGGTCTTTCACTCGGTGTGCCTTCACCTCGAGAACGAGGTCCCGGTGCAGTTCGAGGACCGCTACGTCAACCCGCAGGTGGTGCCGGGCTTCCTGGAGCAGGATTTCAACGTTATCCCGCCGGGTGAGTATCTGGTGCAGAACGTGCCGTTCGACGAGATCGAGCATGTCGTCGATGCCGTCCTGCCGACGCCCGAGCAGGCAAACTGCCTGCAGATCGATCCGGCAGAGCCCTGCCTGATGCTGACCCGCCGTACCTGGACGCGCACGAAGCCGGTCACGATGGTGCGATGCCTGCACCCCTCATCGCGGTACAGGCTGGGCTGCCGCTTCGACGCGGTGGGAAATCAGAGATTCGGCTGATCGGCCCTGGTGGCCGTGAACGCAGCCCAGGAGCGTGAGGCCCGTTGCGCCCAGAGCGCTCGCTTCAGAGCGGCTTCGAGCCGTTCGCGGGCGGCCTTTTCGGCCGGTTCTTCGGGGCGGAGATCATCGCGGGGCATATTGGACAAATGCCAGCCCCGCAAAAAAGTTGCGTTACAAGATCATGTCGACCTGAGTTTCATCCCCGGCGGCGGCGCGGCGGCTTCCGGATCGACGGCGCGGATCACATAGGCGTGGGCTTCGGGCTCGTACTTGGCCCAAAGCCCGGCGAGTTCGGCGATAGGTTGAGCATGATCGTCGACCCTCAGATCGACATAGGGAAAGGACTCCCGGTCGACGACGAGCAAGGCCGCCGAGGTCACCGGCTGGAATTCACCGCCCGCCGCTTCGCCCGCCGCGAGCGCATCGATCAGGCGGCGCGCCAATGGCTTATCCGGCGAAGCCTCGAAAGCGGTCACCATGGCCTGCGGCAGCGACGCGGAGCGCACGATGTTGGCGATGGCGGCGCAATCCTTGCCTTGCGCCTCGCCGCGCTCGGCCCGGACATTGGCGCCGGAATAGACGGCGGTGCGGCCGGCGGCATCGATCAGCGCCAGTTGCCGCCAATGCCGATGTGGCGTCGCCGCAACCACGGCCTGCATGGCTTCCGGCGCCGAGAAGCCATGAGCCAGCAAGTCGAGCGCCAACGGCCCCAGCCTGGGATCGGTCCGATGCTGGGTCAGCGCCGCCCCAATGCCCGCCCGTGCATGTGAACAGCGCGAGCCGACCGAGATCGACGAGGTGGTGACGACAGCACCCAGCATGCCGGTGCGAGCACAGCGTCCGACGAGCGAGAAGGTCATGCTCGACTCCCTGAGACCTAAAGACTGGGCAGATTGAGGCCCTTCTCGCGCGCGCAGTCGATGGCTTCCTGGTAACCCGCGTCGGCATGGCGCATGACGCCGGTCGCCGGGTCATTCCACAGCACGCGCTCGACGCGCTTGGCCGCTTCCGGCGTGCCGTCGCAGACGATCACCATGCCGGCATGCTGGGAAAAGCCCATGCCGACGCCGCCGCCATGATGCAACGACACCCAGGTCGCGCCCGAGGCGCAGTTGAGCAGTGCGTTCAGCAGGGGCCAGTCGGACACGGCATCGGAGCCGTCGCGCATACCCTCGGTCTCGCGGTTGGGGCTGGCGACCGAGCCCGAGTCGAGATGATCGCGGCCGATCACGATCGGCGCCTTGAGCTCGCCCTTCGCCACCATCTCGTTGAAGGCGAGGCCGAGGCGATGACGGTCGCCCAGCCCGACCCAGCAGATGCGCGCCGGCAGGCCCTGGAACTTGATGCGTGTCCTGGCCATGTCGAGCCAGTTGTGGAGATGCTTGTTGTCCGGCAGCAGCTCCTTCACCTTCGCGTCGGTGCGGTAGATGTCCTCGGGATCGCCAGACAGCGCGGCCCAGCGGAACGGCCCGACGCCGCGACAAAAAAGTGGACGGATGTAGGCCGGCACGAAGCCCGGGAAGCTGAACGCGTCGGCCACGCCCTCCTCCAGCGCCATCTGGCGGATGTTGTTGCCGTAGTCGACCGTGGGTACGCCGAGTTTGTGGAACTCGAGCATGGCGCGCACGTGACCGGCCATCGACTGCTTCGCGGCCTTGGCCACGCCGGCGGGATCGCTGGTGCGCCTGGCTTCCCAGTCCGCCAGGGTCCAGCCCTTGGGCAGGTAGCCGTTCACCGGATCGTGGGCCGAGGTCTGGTCGGTCACGCAGTCGGGCCGCACGCCGCGCCGCAGCAGCTCGGGCAGGATTTCGGCGGCGTTGCCCAGCAGGCCGACCGAGACGGCCTTCTTCTCGGCCACCGCCTTGCCGATGATCGCCAGCGCATCGTCGAGATCCTTGGCCTGGACGTCGAGATAGCCGGTGCGCAGGCGGAACTCGATGCTGCTGGGACGGCACTCGATCGCGAGACAGGAGGCGCCGGCCATCGTGGCGGCCAGGGTCTGCGCGCCGCCCATGCCGCCCAGGCCGGCGGTCAGGATCCAGCGACCGGCGAGGCTGCCGCCGTAATGCTGGCGCGCCATCTCGACGAAGGTCTCGTAGGTGCCCTGAACGATGCCCTGGCTGCCGATGTAGATCCACGAGCCGGCCGTCATCTGGCCGTACATCATCAGTCCCTTGCGATCGAGTTCGTTGAAATGCTCCCAGGTCGCCCAGCGCGGCACGAGGTTGGAGTTGGCGATCAGCACGCGCGGCGCATCGGCGTGGGTGCGGAACACGCCGACCGGCTTGCCCGACTGGACCAGCAGCGTCTCGTCGGCTTCGAGCTTGCGAAGCGAGGCCACGATGCGGTCGAAGCTCTCCCAGTCGCGCGCCGCCCGGCCGATGCCGCCATAGACGACGAGCTCGCCTGGCTTCTCGGCGACGTCGGGATCGACGTTGTTCATCAGCATGCGCAGCGGCGCCTCGGTGAGCCAGCTCTTGGCCGTGAGCTCGGTGCCGTGCGGCGCCCGGACGGTGCGGGCATTGTCGATGCGATTCATGGTGTCTCCTGGAGTGCGGGCAGGAAGCCGGGGCCGACGGTGGCGACAATGACCCCGCTTGCGACGAGAGAAGTGGCCTTCTCCATGTCGGGATGGAAGTGACGGTCGTCCTCGAGATGCGGCACCTCGCGGCGCAGCAGGGTACGCACCGCCTCGAGCGGCGGGCTGGAAGCCAGCGGCCGGTGGAAGTCGCAGCCCTGTGCCGCCGCCAGCAACTCAATGCCGATCACGGAGGAGAGGTTGGCCGCCATGTCGAGCAGGCGTCGCGCGCCATGCGCGGCCATCGAGACATGGTCTTCCTGGTTGGCCGAGGTCGGGATCGAATCGACGCTGGCGGGATGGGCGCGCTGCTTGTTCTCCGAAACCAATGCCGCCGCCGTCACCTGCGGGATCATGAAGCCCGAGTTGAGGCCGGGCCGCGGCGTCAGGAAGGCCGGCAGGCCCGACAGCGCCGGATCGACCAGCATGGCGATGCGGCGTTCGGCCAGCGAGCCGATCTCGCACAGCGCCAGCGCGATCATGTCGGCGGCGAAGGCCACCGGCTCGGCGTGAAAATTGCCGCCGGACAGCGCCTCTTCGGGATCGGTGAAGATCAGCGGATTGTCGGTGACGCCGTTGGCCTCTGTTTCCAGGGTCGCTGCCGCCTGGCGCAGGATGTCGAGCACGGCGCCCATGACCTGCGGCTGGCAGCGCAGGCAGTAGGGATCCTGCACCCGCTCGTCGCCCACCAGATGCGACGCGCGGATCGCCGAGCCCGCCATCAGGCCGCGCAACGCCTCCGCCGTCGCGATCTGGCCGCGGTGGCGCCGCAACAGGTGGATGCGCGGATCGAACGGCGCATCCGAACCGCGTGCCGCGTCGGTCGAGAGCGCACCGGTGACCAGCGCCGCGCCGTAGAGGTTCTCGGCCTCGAACAGGCCGGCCAGCGCATAGGCGGTCGAGAACTGCGTGCCATTCAGCAGCGCGAGCCCTTCCTTGGCGCCCAGCACCAGCGGCTTCAGTCCGAGATCACCCAGCGCCTTTGCAGCGGGGACCACTTCACCTTCGACGATGAACGAGCCGACGCCGATCATCGCCGCGCTCATATGGGCGAGCGGCGCGAGATCGCCCGAGGCGCCGACCGAGCCCTGGCAGGGCACGACGGGGGTCAGCCCCTCGGCCAGCAGCGTTTCCAGCAGCCGCACCGTCGCGGGTTGCACGCCCGACGCACCCTGCGACAAGCTGCCGAGCTTCAACGCCATCATCAGGCGCACGACAGGCACGGGCATCGGCGCGCCGACGCCGGCGGCGTGGCTGAGCACGATGTTGCGCTGAAGGGTTTGCAGATCGGCTTCTTCGATTCGGACACTGGCCAGCTTTCCGAAGCCGGTGTTGATGCCGTAGACGGGCTGGTGCCTGGCAAGGATGGACGACACGGCCCGCGCCGACTTCTCGATCACTTCGTAAGCAGCGGGATCGAGGCTCACCGCGGCGCCGCGATAGATGTCGCGCCAGGCCGCCAGCGGAACGGTTCCGGGCGTGATCACGATCGCCTTCATCTGCCTCTCCACACTCGCGCATGCAGCGGATTGAAGCCCATGCGGTAGACCAGCTCGGCCGGCCGCTCGATGTCCCAGATGGCGAGATCGCACGACTTGCCGGCTTCCAGCGTGCCGACATCGTCGAGACAGCCCAGAGCGCGCGCCGCCTCGCGCGTCACGCCGGCCACGCATTCGTCGACCGTGAGCCGGAACAAGGTGGCGCCCATGTTCATCGCCAGCAGCAGCGACGTGAGCGGCGACGTGCCGGGATTGCTGTCGGACGCCAGCGCGATCTTCACGCCGTGTTGCCGCAGCAGCTCGACCGGCGGCTTGTGCGTCTCGCGCACGAAATAGAACGCGCCGGGCAGCAGCACGGCGACGGTGCCGGCTTGGGCTAGCGCCTTCACGCCCGTTTCGTCGACATGCTCCAGATGATCGGCCGAGAGCGCACCATAGCGGGCCGCCAGGCTCGCGCCGTGCAGGTTGGAAAGCTGCTCGGCATGAAGCTTTACACGCAGCCCCTTCGCCTTCGCCGCCTCGAACACGCGCTCGATCTGCTGCGGCGTGAAGGCGATACCCTCGCAGAAGCCGTCGACCGCATCGGCCAGCCCCGCCCTGGCGACGGCTGGCAGCATCTCATCGCAGACGGAGGAAATGTAGGCATCCTTGTCGCCGTTCGCTTCCGGCGGCAGCGCGTGCGCGCCGAGGAAGGTCGTCTTGATCGAAAGCGGCCGTGCCTCGGCGATGCGGCGTGCCGCCCGCAACGACTTCAGCTCGGCGGCGAGGTCGAGCCCGTAGCCCGACTTGATCTCCATCGTCGTGACACCCTCGGCGATCAGCGCGTCGACCCGCGGCAGGGCGCTGGCGACCAGCGCCTCCTCGGTGGCCGCGCGGGTCGCCCGCATGGTCGAGACGATGCCGCCGCCCGCGCGCGCGATCTCCTCGTAGCTGGCCCCGGCCAGACGCAGCTCGAACTCGTGCGCGCGGTTGCCGCCATAGACGATGTGGGTGTGGCAATCGACCAGGCCCGGCGTGATCCAGCGGCCGGCGCAATCGATCGTCTCGGCGGCGTCGAGCAGCGGCGCATCGGTTGCCGCGCCAGCGAAGACGATGCGGCCGTCGCGCGCGGCGACGAGACCGTCTTCCACGAGGCCCAGCCCCTCGCCGGTCAGGGTGGCTAGGCGGGCGTTCTTCCAGAGGCGATCACATTGCATGCGGCTCTTATTATGACTATACATAATAATATGTCCAGAACCGCCCTCTGGTTCCGCTCCCTGCTCCTGCCCGACGGCTGGGCCGACGGCGTGCGCCTCGTCATCGTGGACGGCCGGATTGAAACCTTGATGAAGGACGCCCCTACCGAGACGGGGGACGAACGCCACGAAATCGGCCTGCCCGGCCTGCCCAACCTGCACAGCCACGCCTTCCAGCGCGGCATGGCGGGCCTCACCGAGCAGCGCGGCAGCACGGAGGACAGTTTCTGGACGTGGCGCGAGGCGATGTACCGCTTCGTCGACCATATGGGCCCCGACGAGGTCGAAGCGATCGCCGCACAGGCCTATGTGGAAATGCTCGAAAGCGGCTTCACCCGCGTCGGCGAGTTCCATTATGTGCATCACGATCCCGGCGGCGCGCCCTATGCGAACATCGCAGAGCTGGCGACGCGGATCGCCGCAGCGGCCGGCGAGACCGGGATCGGTCTGACGCTTCTTCCCGTCTTCTATCTCCACGCCGGCTTTGGCGGCTTGGCCGCAGCACCGGGCCAGCGGCGCTTCATCAACGATGTCGACCGTTACCGGAGGCTGATCGAGGCAAGCCGCACGGCTGTGTCGTCGCTGCCCGGAGCCGTGATCGGCATCGCGCCGCACAGTCTGCGCGCGGCGACGCCCGAGGAGATCGCGGAGATCCTGCCGCTCGCCAATAGTGGGCCCGTCCACATCCACGTCGCCGAACAGGTCAAGGAGGTCGAGGATTGCCTCGCCTGGTCCGGCAAGCGTCCGGTCGAGCTGCTGCTGGATCGCCTGCCGGTCGACGAACGCTGGTGCCTCGTCCACGCGACACATGTCACCGACGCCGAGAGCACCGGCATCGCCGCGCGTCGCGCGGTCGTAGGCCTCTGCCCCATCACCGAGGCCAATCTCGGCGACGGACTGTTTCCCGCGCAGTCCTTCATGGCGCGCGGCGGCCGGTTCGGCGTCGGGTCGGATTCCAACGTCCTGATCGATGCCGCCGAGGAGCTGCGTCTCCTCGAATATGGACAGCGCCTCGCCTTGCGCACGCGCAACGCCCTGGCCCGGGCTGCGACGCCCTCCGTGGGACGCACCCTGTTCGACGCGGCGCTTGCCGGTGGCGCCCAGGCGCTCGGAGCACCGTCCACGATCGCCGTCGGACAGTCCGCCGATCTGGTGAGCCTTAGAGCCGACGCCCCGGCGCTCGTGCATCGCCAACACGATCGGTGGCTCGATGGCTGGATCTTCGCAGGCGGACGCCAGACGGTGGACTGCGTCTGGCGGGCCGGTGCCAGGCTCGTGAGCGACGGCCGGCACATCCATCGCGAGGCGGTCGGCCGGCGCTACCGGCAGGCGCTGAACAAGGTGCTGCACGCTTCATGACGACCGCGCCCCAGTCGCTTCATCAGAAGATCCTCGGCGACCTGCAAGGCAAGATCCTCTCGGGCAAGCTGGCGCCCGGCGCCCGCATCGCCACCGAGCACGAGCTGGCCGAAGCCTACGACTGCTCGCGCATGACGGTGAGCAACGTGCTGGCCAAGCTGGCGCGCGCCGGCCTGGTCGAGCGCCGCCGCAAGGCCGGCACCTTCGTCACGCGGCCGCAATCGCAGGCGGCGGTCCTGGAAATCCACGACATCAAGGCGGAGGTGCTGGCGCTGGGCCAAGCCTATCGCTTCGAACTGGTTTCCCGCGACACAAGGCGAAGCACCGCAGCGGATCGCGAGCGCCTCGGGACCAGGTCGACCGGTCGGGTCGTCGATCTCGTCGTCCGCCATTTCGCCGACGACAGTGTCTTCTGCCTGGAAGAGCGTCTGATCAATGCAGAGGCAGTGCCTGAGGCGGCCCAAGAGCGCTTCGACGACATCGCCCCGGGACGGTGGCTGCTCGACAGTGTCCCCTGGACCGCGGCGGAGCATCGCATCGGCGCCAGCAGCGCCGGTAAGGAGCGGGCTGCACTCCTGTTGGTGGCCGCTACGACGGCCTGCCTGATCGTCGAACGCCGCACCTGGCGCGCCGCGGTGACCGTCACCCACGTCCGGCTCACCTATCCCGGCGATTCGCACCAGCTGGTCGCCCGTTTCACGCCCACATCCGTGTAACGCCGGCGGGAAATGGCCCGTATCCTGCTCCGGCGGCGCCAAGGAGCGTGACATATGTCGGAAAGTGGCTGGCAGGTCGGGATCGACATCGGAGGAACCTTCACCGATCTGGTGGCCCTGCTGCCGTCGACCGGCGACGTGCGCTCGATCAAGGTGCCGACCCAGCGCAACGATCCCGTCGCCAGCATCCGCGCCGCCCTCGCGGCCGCCGACCTCTCCGCAGAGGCCGTTGACGATCTCGTCCATGGGACGACGCTCGTCACCAATGCGATCGTCGAGGACAGGGTCGAGCCCGTCGCCCTGGTGGCAACCGCGGGCTTCGAGGATGTGCTCGATATCGGCCGGGCCGGGCGCCAGCATCTCTATCGGCTCGACCTGCCGCCGCGACGCGAGGCGCAGGTGCCGCCGGAACGACGCATCGCCCTGGCCGAGCGCATCGACTTCACCGGTGCTGCGGTCCTGACGCCCGACGCCACCGCGATCGACGCGGTGGTGATGCAGGCAAAGGCGATGCGCATCGAGAGCATCGCCGTGTCGCTGCTCCACGCCTATGCCAATGCCGACCATGAGCGCGCCGTCGGTGCCGCACTGGCAAAGGCCTTTCCCTTCGTCTCGCTATCGCACCAGGTCAATCCGGAGACGCGCGAATTCGAGCGCACGGCAACCACGGTCCTCAACGCCTCCGTCATGCCCATCGCGGCGCGCTACCTCGATCGCCTGCAACGCGACGTAACGGGCGCCCGGCTCCACGTGATGCATTCGGCCGGCGGCATGGCCTCGCCCGAGGCCGCTGCGAAGCGGCCGCTGTCGATGGCGCTGTCCGGCCCGGCGGGCGGCATCTCGGCGGCGGCCAGCGTCGCGTCATCACTCGACCTGGAGAAGGCGCTGACCTTCGACATGGGCGGCACGACGACCGACGTCTGCCTCATCCTGAACGGCGCGGCCGAGATCTCCACCGATTCCAAGCTCGCCGGCCGGCCGGTGCGACAGCCCATGGTCGCGGTCGAATCGATCGGCGCCGGCGGCGGATCGCTGGTGACGCTCGGGACTGGCGGCCTTTCCATTGGCCCGCAAAGCGCTGGTGCGGAGCCAGGCCCAGCCGCCTACGGGCGCGGCGGAACCTTGCCGACGGTCACCGACGCCAATGCGGTCCTGGGCTATCTCGATCCGACGCGACGCCTGGGCGGCGCCATCTCGCTCGACGTCGCCGCGGCCGAAGCCGCTCTCGCGCCGCTCGCCGCACGGCTGGGCGTCGGCATCGTCGAGCTGGCGCTGGGCGTGCAGCGCGTGGCCAACGCCGCGATGGTGCGGGCGCTGGCAAGGGTCACCGTGGAACGCGGCGTCGACGGGCGGCAATGCACGCTTCTCGCCTTCGGCGGCGCGGGGCCCATGCATGCCGTGGGCCTCGCGCGCGAATTCGGCATCGCCGAGATCGTGGTGCCGCGCTTCTCCTCGGGCTTCTCCGCCCTCGGCTGTATCGTCGCCGACATGAGCTACACGCAGCAGCAATCCGTGCGGATGCTGAACATCGGCTGGGAGGCGGCCCGCTTCACCGCGCTCCATGACGACATGCTCGCCACGTTGATGGCGCCGCTGCACAGCCACGGACATGGCGCCGACGAGATCGACGTGGAGCGCACCGCCCTCGTCCGCTATGTCGGCCAGAGCTACGCCGTCGAGGTGCCCTTCGCCCAGCCGCTCGACCTCGAACGCCTCGGCCGCGATTTCCGCCAGCGCCACCACGAGATCTACGGCTACGCGACCGAAGAGCATTGGGAGATGCAGAGCCTTCGGATGCGCGCCCTGGTCGCGCGACGCACGACCTTCGCGCCGCTCGGCATCCCGGGCGAAAGCGCCGTACCGACCTCGATCGCTCCCTGCTGGTTCGAGCCCAGCGCGCCGCATCAGACTCCGCGTTACGATCGCGACCGACTGCCGACCGGCACGCGCATCGCCGGACCGGCGATCGTCGAGGATGCCTGGTCGACCATCGTCGTACCGCCCGGTTACACGCTGAACCCGGATGCGATGGGCCATCTCTGGATTCGCGAGGATGCACGATGAGGAACAGCGTCGATCCCTTCACCGTCGAGGTGATCCGGCATGCGCTGACGGCCGCCGCCGAGGAGATGTCGTTCGTGGTCATGCGCTCGGCCCGCTCGCCCCTGCTGCGCGAGGCCGGCGACCTGTCGTCGGCCCTCACCGACCACAAGGGCGACCTGATCGCCCAGGGTCGCGACATTCCGATCCATCTCGGTGTCATGAGCTTCACGGTGAAGAAGTTCCTGGAACGCGTGCCGGCCGAGCGGCTGCGGCCGGGCGACGTGTGGTTCCTCAACCTGCCCGAGGTCGGCGGCAATCATCTGCCCGACGTGAAGGCGATTCGGCCGATCTTTCTCGAAGGCCGCCTCTTCGCTTTTGCCGTCAGCCTCGCCCATTGGGGCGACATTGGCGGCGCCTGGGCCGGCAGCTATTTCGCCGCCGCCACGGAGACCTGGCAGGAAGGCGTGCGGATCCCGCCGCTGCGCCTGTTCACCGCCGACGGTATCGACGAGGAGAAGCGCGACTTCCTGCTCGCCAACCTGCGCGGACCGGCCGAGCGCGAGGGCGACCTGATGGCCCAGATGGCCTCGACGCGTGCCGCCGAAGGACGGTTGCTGCGGCTGGGCGAGGAACATGGTGCCGCCACCCTGCGCGCCGCCCTGGACCGGCTCGACGATCTCTCGGAGGCGCAGATGCGGGAGGCGATCGCCGGCCTGCCCGATGGCATCTACGAGGGCGAGGATTTCCTCGACGATGACGGACCGGGCGGACAACCCGCGGCCATTCGTGTGCGGGTGGAGATCGCGGGCGAAACGGCGAAGTTCGATTTCTCCGGCACCGACGACGCCGTCGCGGGGCCGCTCAACACCACGCCGTTCGTGGCGATGGCGGCGGTCTACTATGCGATCAAGGCGGTGGCCGGCCCGGAGATCCAGCCCAATGGCGGCTGCTATCGTCCGCTGGAAATCCTCACCCGACCGGGCTCCATCCTCGAACCCGGCATCGACAAGCCGGTGGTCGGCGGCAACCACGAGACCTCGCAGCGCGCGGTCGACGCCATCATGCGGGCGTTCGAGAAGGCAGTCCCTGAGCGTCTGACCGCGGGCGGCTCGACCACCGCGGGCCTGCTGATCTTCGGCGGCACGCGGCGCGACGGCGCCATCGGCACCTTCTACGAGACACATGGCGGCGGCGAGGGCGCCCGCACGGACCGCGACGGGGCGCCGGTGGTGCGCGTCCACCTCACCAACACGATGAACACGCCGGCCGAGATCGTCGAATCGGAATACATGATCCGGGTTGACGAACAACGGCTGAGGCGCGGCTCCGGCGGCACGGGCCGTCATCGCGGCGGCGACGGCATGCGCCGTGCTTATACGGTGATGGAAGACGGGCTTTCACTCACCACCATGTTCGAACGGCGCGTGATCGCGCCCTACGGGCTGCAGGGCGGCGCCGACGGCGCGCCGTTCCGGGTGACGCTCCATCGCGCCGCGGGCGGCAGCCGCGAACTTTCGGGCAAGGAGAACCTCACCCTGGCCAAGGGCGACCGGGTGGTTATGGAAACGTCGGGCGGCGGCGGCTACGGCACGCCTGCCGGGGAGTGAAAAGATGACCTCCGTGAAAGAAGAGTTGCTGTTGCGGCGTGCCATCGACTGCCGCGTGTCGCGCATCTCGCCCGCCGATACCAACAAGTTCGCGATGCTGGTGGATCCGCTTTCCGACCGGACGCCCTTCGTCTCCGCCGTCGAAATCTTCGAGGTCGGCGGCAGGACACCGCCGCACTTCCATGCGACGGCGCACGAGATGTTCTACGTGCTGAGCGGGACCGGCTGCTGCCGCTGCGACGACGGCAGCGTCCGCGAGATCGCTCAGGGCGACGCGCTGGTGCTGCCGCCCGGCCGCGAGCATGTGATCGAGAACACCGGCGCCGAACGGCTCTATTGCCTCACGGTCATGGTGCCCAACGAAGGGTTTGCCGAGATGATCCGCAACGGCCAGCCGATGGCGCTGGACCAGACCGATCGCGCCGTCATTACTGGCCTTTAGGCTAGAGTCTCTTCGTCTTGAATTGCCAACATCCCTCATTCTGAGGAGCCGTGCGCAGCGCGGCGTCTCGAAGGATGGGCAAGAGACGCGGTGCGCGTGCCCACCCTTCGAGACGCGCTCCTGCGGAGCGCTCTTCAGGGTGAGGTTGTTCTTGAGATGGTCAGTGTGATTCTTCCTCGGCCGGAAAAATTCCAGTCTCCTCGCCCGTCGCCATCCGGCTCCAGTCCAGCTCGACCTGTTTGACGTCGTAGGCCAGCAGCGATTCCCAGTGGCGCTGAAGGTCGCCGGCAAACAGGCCGCGCGTGACGCCGGCCACCACCTTCGGCACGGCGGTCGTCATGGCGTTGATGCTGCTGCCCGAGGGACCGAAGCTCAGGGTCGAGCCGATGCCGAAGACATGAATGTCTGCCAGCCACGGCGCCTGGCCGGGCCTGCGTTCCAGCAAGGCATAGTCGGGGCCGAGATAGGGATAGGCTGCGAGAAGCTCGTCCTCCTCGCCCGGCGGCGGCGTGTAGCGATCCTTCCACAGCGCGATCTTATCGGCGAAGGCAGCGAGTTCGGGACGCTGCGCCACATCCTGGCGGATACCGGTGCCGCAGATCGCATAGTCCGCCACGAACGGGCCGCGCGTCGTTTCGAGACGGATGCGGTCGCCTTCCATGCGGGCATCGGTCCAGGCGCGACCGAGTTCCATGGTGAAGTTCGGGAAGGCCATGACGCGCTCATAGGTGCCGGCCGGGAATCCTTCGCGGGCGGTCAGGATGTTGCCCATGATCCGCCATCGCCATTCGTCGGGCATCTCGCCGATATGCTTTAGGAAGCCGGCGAAGGTGAGCCAGCGATAACGCTGCACGACCGACGGCATGGCGCGGCGCACGAAGAGATGCACGTCGGCGCCGTGCTCGAGCGCGACCGCGGCATTGTCCATGGCGGAGGCGCCGGAGCCCAGCACGGCGACGGTCTTCCCGCGCAGGCGCTCGAAGTCGATCATCTCGCAGGTATGGGCGCGGCGGTCCGGCGGCAGCGCCCGCACGAAATCGGGCATCCACCATTCACCGGTGCCGTCCTGGCCGGTGGCCAGCACCAGCTTGCGCGCCGCCAGCACTTCGCCGGTCGATAGCGTGACCAGCAGGCAGTTGCCGCCATCGTCGAGCCGGCCGGGTTCGATTGCCGTGGCGGCCACGTCGTTGCGCACGGGAATGTCGAGCACGTGGCGATACCATTGCAGATAGTCGTGCCACGCGCCGCTCGGGATGAGATGCAGGCCCGCAAAGCTGCCGGGACCCTTGAGCGCATCGTACCAGGCCTCGAAGGTGAGGCTGGGAATGCCGAGGTCGGGGCCGGTCTGGTCCTTGGGGCTGCGCAGGGTCGGCATACGGGCGAAGGTGACCCACGGCCCTTCCTTTCCCGCCGGCGCGCGATCGATCAGCAGGATGTTGTGCACCCTGTCGCGCATCAGCGCGAAGCCGATGCACAACCCGGACTGGCCCGCGCCGACGATCAATACGTCGAGCGCCGGCTTGCCTCGGTGGAATCGTGGCGTCATCCACTCCGTACGGGGATGTGCGGTCATTTCGAGGTCGCGCTTCACGCGGGCTTCGAGGGAAGAGAGATCGCCTGCTGTCATGACATCACGCCGTCTTCAAGAGCTCCGTGCGCTGCGGATCGAAGTAGGGCACCGCGTCCAGCAGAGTGCGCGTGTAAGCCGCCTGCGGCCGCTGGAAGACCTCCTGGCTGCGCCCCGCTTCGACAACCCTGCCAGCCTGCAACACCACGAGGTCGTCGCACAGCATCCGCACCACGTTCAGGTCATGGCTGACGAACAGCAGTCCAATCCCATCCTCCCGGCGCAACCGGTCGAGCAATTGCAGGATCACCGCCTGCACCGACACGTCGAGCGCGGCCGTCGGCTCGTCCAGGAGCAACAGGCGCGGGCGTGGTGCAACGGCCCGAGCGATGCCCACCCGCGCCTTCTGGCCGCCGGAGAGCTGGTGCGGAAACCGCTCGAGCAGGTCCAGCGGTAGCCCGGCCCGGCCGGCGGCCTCGCGCACCCGCGTCTGCAGCGCCGGCCCGTCGCGCAGCCCTTCGAGCCGGCGCAGCGGATGGGCGATGCTGTCGAACGCCGTGTAGCGCGGATTGAGACTGTCGTTGGGATCCTGGAACACGATCTGGATGTCTCGGCGGCGTGGCGAGAGATGGAACTCGCGCGCTGGGATGCGCGCGATCGATTCGCCGTCGAACACGATGTCGCCGTCGTCCGGATCGATCAGCCGGCAGATCAGGCGCGACAGGGTGCTCTTGCCCGAGCCGGATTCGCCCACCAGGCCCAGGGACCCTCCGGGCGGAATCTGGAACGAGACGTCGTCGACCGCCCGGGTCGGGCCGCCGAACGACTTCACGACATGCACCAGTTCGAGCAGCGGCGGTGTGCCCGGCTTGCGCTCGCGCGGCGCCGCGACGACCGGCGGCGTATCCCGCGCCAGGCCGGGCGGCGCGAGATCGGTCAGGGTCGAATCCCGGGTCGGCGAGGCGGCCACCAGGCGCTTCGTATAGGGATGGGCCGGCGCCTCGAACAGCGCCACAGTCTCGCCCTGCTCGACCACGCGACCCGCTTCCATCACCGCGATCCGGTCGCACCAGCGGGCGGCGAGGCCGAGATCGTGCGTGATGAGGATCATCGCCATGCCGCGTTCGGCCTGGATGCGGGCCAGCAACTCCATGACCGTCTGCTGCGTCGTCACGTCGAGGCCCGTCGTCGGCTCGTCGGCAATCAGCAGCACGGGCTCGCAGGCGATGGCCATGGCGATCATGATCCGCTGGCACATGCCGCCCGACAGTTCGTGCGGATAGGCGTTGAGCCGCGCCTCCGGATCGCGGATCAGCACCGCGCGCAGCAGGTCGAGCGCCTGAGCCCGCGCATTGGCGCGCGACAGCTTGCCGTGGGCGGCCAGCACGTCGACGATCTGCTGCTCCACCGTGCGGATCGGATTGAGCGCCGCACGTGGGTTCTGGAAGATCATCGAGAGCGCGGAGCCGCGCAGCCGCCGCAGGTCGGCGTGTCCCGCATGCGTGATGTCGCGCCCCTCGAACATCACGCGGCCGCCGGTGATCCGGCCGGCGCGGTCGAGCAGGCGCATCACGGCGAGCGAGGTGACGGACTTGCCCGAGCCGCTCTCGCCCACGATGCCCAGGGTCTCGCCGGCCTTGAGCGCGATGTCGATGCCGTGCAACGCCGTGACGGTGCCGTGACGCGTCGAGAAGGCGACCTGCAGATTCTCGACCCGCAGCAGGTCCTGTGTCATGTCCGCATCCGCGGATCGAGGATGTCGCGCAGCCCGTCGCCCAGCAGGTTGAAGCACAGGACCGTCAGCATCAGCGCGAGGCCCGGCATGGCGACGAGCCACCACTTGCCCGTGGTGATGAAGCGCGCGCCCTCCGCGACCATGATCCCCCATTCCGGCGTCGGCGCCGTGACCCCGAGGCCGATGAAGGAAAGGCCGGCGGCGTTCAGGATCGCCCAGCCGAGGTTGAGCGAGATCTGCACCGCCATGGCTGGCAGGATGTTCGGCAACAGCACACGCAGCACGACCGAGAGATGGCTGTCGCCGCAGGCGCGCGCCGCCTCGACCCAGCCGGCATTGCGCCGCACGTTCACCTCGGCGCGTGCGAAGCGGATATAGAACGGCAGGTTGATGACCGCGGTGGCGATGACGATGTTCTCCACCCGGTTACCCAGCGCGGCGACCATGGCCATCGCCAGCACGAACAGCGGAAAGGCCATGAGCACGTCGACGAACCGGCCGACCCAGCGGTCGAGCCGTCCGCCGCGATAGCCACAGAAGCCGCCGATGACGGCACCCATGGCGAAAGACAGGCTGACGGCCGAGACCGCGATCATCAGGTCGAGGCGCGCCGCCCAGATGATGCGGCTCAATATGTCGCGGCCGAGCTGATCGGTGCCGGCGAGATGCGACCACGAGGGCGGCCGCAGCGCCTGCGGCACGTTGGAGGCGACGGGATCGTAGGGCGCCAGGACGGGCGCGAGGATCGCGACCAGGACCAGCAGAAGCGTGCCCGTGGCCGCCAGCGCCGTGACCGGGTTCGAGCGCAGCACGTAGGCGATGTGACGCCCGGTCGAGGAGCCATTGAGGACGAGCTCGCTCATGCGACGGAGACCCGCGGATCGGCGATGCCGTACAGGACGTCGATGGTGACGTTCACCATGACGAAGATCATCGCCATCAGGAGAACGAAGGCCTGCACCGGCGCGTAGTCCGAGGCGAGCAGCGCGTCGAGCGCATAGGAGGCGACGCCCGGCCAGGAGAAGACCTTCTCCACGAGCACGTTGGCGCCCAGCATGGTCGAGAACACGATTCCGGTGATGGTCAGCACGGGCAGCAGCGCGTTGCGCAGCGCATAGGCCACGATGATGCGCAGCCGCGACAGGCCCATCGCGTGCGCGGTGCGAATGAAGTCGCTGCCCAGCACCGCCAGCATCGAGGCGCGCGTCATGCGGGCGAGCGGTGCCAGCACGAACAGCGCCATGGTGCAGGCGGGCAGCAGGAGCTGCGAGAAGGCCGCCATCCACCCTTCCCAGTCACCCTTCAGGGCGAAGTCGATCAGGAAGAATCCGGTGATGTCGGGCGGAGCCGAGGCGAAGATGTCGATGCGGCCCGTTGGATCGGGCGCCCAGCCCAGCAGATAGTAGAAGGCATAGATCAGCAGCAGGCCCGACACGAAGGTCGGCACGCAGGCCCCGAGCGTGCACAGCATACGCACGACATGGTCGATCGCGGTACCCGGCCGCAGCGCCGCCGCGACGCCCAGCGGGATGGAGAACATCAGTGCGATGAACAGCGCCGTGCAGGTGAGCTCGAGCGACGCCGGCAGGCGGCGCGTCATGTCCGATATGACAGGCTGGCCCGTCGTCATCGAGCGCCCGAGATTGCCCGTGGCGACCTCGCCCAGATAACGCACCAGCTGCACCGGGATCGGCCGGTCGAGCCCCATGCTCCGGCGCAGTTCCTCGATCTCCTCCTTGCCGGCGGAGGGGCCGGAGGAGAAGAACACCGCCGGGTCGCCCGGCAGCACCCGCATCAGCACGAACGTGACGACCACCACGCCGAACAGGGCAGGAATCGATGCCAGCAGGCGTCGACCCACCCGGCGCAGGATGCCGGTCAGCAAGGCGCTAGACCCGCTTGAGGTCGCGGAAATCGGCCTGGCGGTAGAACTGGTAGGTATAGCCGTCCACCGATTTGGCCATCACGGCGTCATGGTTGGGCTGCCACAGCATGATCAACGGCGTCTCCGCATTGAACAGCTCGATCATCTGCTTGCAGCCCTCCTCGTACTTCGCCTTGTCCGTCTGGTAGCGGGCGTCGAGCGTCAGATCCTCCATCTTCTTGCTCTTGAAGCTCGCGAAGTTCCAACGCTGGTCGCGCGTGAAGTAGAGATAGAAGAAGTAATAGGTATAGGGCAGCCAGGCGGTCGCGCCGTCGGTGAAGAGCGGCATCTTCTTTTCGGATTCGAGCGTGTTGAACTCGGCATCCGGCTTCTTCTGGATCTCGACCTTGATGCCGATCTTGCCCAGGGACTCCTTGACCAGCGCCGCCATCGGCTCCGCCGTCGCCGCCTGGCCGGCGGTGAAGGCGAAGGTCGTGGAGAAGCCGTTCGGATGCCCCGCCTCGGCCAGCAGCGCCTTGGCCTTCGCCAGATCGGTCTTGTTGGGAATGGCCTGCGGGAAGCTCGCATCCGGCGGCACGGTGGTCCAGGTCGCGTCGTAGAGCTTGGTGCCGCGACTGAAGATCGCCGCCTTGTACATGTCCTCGTAGGGCAGGGCCATGGCGACGGCCTGGCGGACCTTGAGATTGTCGAACGGCGCCATCTGCGTGTTCATCGAGATGTGCGTGAAGCCGTTGGTCTGCGGGATCGACACGACCTTGGACTTGGCCGATTTCTCGATGGTCGGGAGATCGCTGGCCGCCAGATCGATGGCGAGGTCGGCATCGCCGCGCTCGATCAGGTTGGCGCGCGTCGCGGCTTCCGGCACCGTCTGGATGATGATGCGCTTGAAAAACGGCAGCGCGCCGCCGGCGCCGCCGACCCACTTTTCATTGCGCCGAAGCACGGTGCTCTCGCCCGGCTTGTGGCTGTCCACGATGTAGGCACCGCTGGCGGCGGTGTTCGTCTTCATCCACTCCATCGCCCACGGGTCGTCGGCGGTCGCAAGCTTCTTCGCCAGCTTGCTGTTGATCATGATGGCGTAACAGACGCAGAGGTTCGCGAGCGCCAGCCGGTCGGGCTTCTCGAGCGTCACGGTCACGGTCTGCGGATCGACGATCTTGAACTGATCAGCCTTCGTCAGCGAGCCGGTCGTGAACTGCGGCGCCGCAAGGGACTTCGCCGTGACATGCCGGTCGAGCGACCACTTCACGTCTTCCGCCGTCACCGGCGTGCCGTCGTGCCAGGTCGCATCGCTGCGCAGGGTGATGGTGATGACCTTGTTGTCGGGGCTGATGCTGTAGGACTTGGCCAACTCGCCACGGATCGTGTCGGGATCGAATGCCCAATTCTCACCCACCTTCTTGCGGCCGAAGCTGAACAGCCGATCATAGACGTTCATGCTGAGGCCGAATGCCTCGCGTGTCGCGCCGGGCATTGTCGTGTCGAGCGTGTTGATGGTCGCGCCCGTCACATAGCGCAGAGTCTCGGCGCGGCTCTGGGCCGCCGCCGGAAACGCGCCGCCCGCCAGAAACGCTGCACCCGCCGCACCCTGCAGAAGAACTCGCCGCTTCATATCGCCACCATTCATCGGATGAAAGGACGCCGTCCGCAGATCCCGTGTCATCGCCCAGAAGCGCCCCTCGACGCTCCGACGATGACTGCACCCCCAAATGCCGACCCGTCATCACGGGTCGCGAAACGCGAACAGTCTTTGCGGCTTCGACGCAATTCCCATGCCACCGAAATGGCTACCGGAGGCTAGCGGTTCGCGCGGGCGACGGCGGCGTTCAGCAGGAGGTTGGCGCCGGGCACCGAGCGCGTGAGCTCGATCGCCTCGTTCACGTTATGGCTGATGCCCTCGAAGCAAGGCGTGAAGATCATCGCCGTCGGTGCCATGGTCGCCACCGCATAGGCATCGTGACCGGCCTGGCTGCGCATCTCGCGGTAGGGCAGGCCGAGTTCCTTCGCGGTTGTCTTCAACAGTTCGATGCATTCCGGGGCGAACAGTTCGCTTCCCCAGCTCCAGCCTTCCGCGACCTCGATCTCGACATTCGCCTTCTTCGCCGCCGCCGCGATCGCGGCATCGACCTCGGCACGCATCGCCTTGAAGCGGTCGGCATCGATGTGACGGAAGTCGATGGTGAGCTTGACCTGTTCGGCGTAGGTGCCGGCCAGGTTGGGAAAGCTTTCGATGCGGGTCGTCGTGGTGCGGCCTTCGTCCGCGGCATAGGCCAGGCCGATGTCGTTGACCGCGGCGATGACGTAGCCGGCGCCGACCAGCGCGTTGCGCCGCTGCGCCATCGGCGTGCCGCCGGCATGGCCGGTATCGCCGTTGATGGTGAGCCGCAGCGCCTGGGTCTTGTAGCCGCCGACCACGATGCCGACGTCGCAGCCCTCGCGGTCCAGCACCGGCGCCTGCTCGATATGCAGCTCCAGATAGGCGTCGAATTCACGGCCCACCGGCGCGGAACCGGCATAGCCGATCTCGTCGAGCGCCTTCTCCACCGTGATGCCGGCATCGTCGGTGGTGGCCAGCACGCTCTCCAGGGTCAGCACCTTGGCGAAGGCCATTGAGCCCATCATCGGCGGATTGAAGCGTGCACCCTCCTCGTTGGTCCAGCAGATCACCTCGATACCGCGCTTGGTCTGAAGGCCGCGATCGTTCAGCGTGCGAACGACCTCGAGGCCGCACAGCACGCCCAGGATGCCGTCGTAGCGGCCGCCGCAGATCTGCGTGTCGAGATGGCTGCCGATCGCCACCGGCGGCAGCGACGGATCGGTCCCCGGCCGGCGCGCGAAGATGTTGCCGAGACGATCGACCTCGACGGTGCACCCTGCCGACTTCGCCCACTCGACGAACAGGTCGCGCATCTGCTTGTCCTCGGCCGACAGAGCCAGGCGGCGCAGGCCGACGTCGCGGAAACGCCCGATCTCGGCCGATCGTTCGAGGCTGTCCCACAGGCGCTCGGGGTTGACCTCCAGGACGTTTGCGACCATGCGGCGCTCCTTTTGCATGCGGCTTTCTGAACAGGCGATGGCATTCTACCAAGAAGCATGCCAGCCCTTCGAGAGCAGTGACCCCTCATGGACAACGAGTACGATTACATCATCATCGGCGGCGGCTCGGCCGGCGCGGTCCTGGCCGCACGCCTGAGCGAGGACCCGTCGCTGCGCGTGCTGCTGCTCGAAGCCGGACGCGACTTCCGCACCGCCGAGACACCGCATCACCTGCGCATCCCCAATCCGCTGCGCGCCATCGGCGACGACAACTACCGCTACCCGAAGCTGATGGCGCGCCGCACCGAGCGGCAGGAGCCGAAACTCCTGTGGCGCGGCCGCGCGATCGGCGGCAGCTCGACCATCAACGGCCAGATCGCCATCCGCGGCATCCCCGGGGATTTCGAGGACTGGGCGTCCATGGGGGCTGCGGGCTGGGGCTGGGAGGCCTGCCTCCCCTACTTCCGCAAGCTCGAAACCGACGTCGATTTCGGCGATGCGCCCTATCACGGCAACCAGGGGCCGATTCCGGTCTATCGCGCGCCCGTCGATCAATGGGGCACGGTCGACCGCGCCCTGAGGGAAGCCGCCCTCGGCCTGGGTTATCCATGGTGCGACGACCACAACGCCCCGACGGGCACGGGCGTCTCGCCCTACGCGATCAACAGCCGGCAGGGCCTGCGCATCTCGACCAATGACGGCTATCTCGAGCCGGCGCGCGGCCGCGCCAACCTCACGATCGTGGGCGAAGCCGTCGTCGACACGCTGCAATTCGAGGGCAATCGCCCGCATGTCAGCGGCGTTCGCGTGAACGTCGGTGGTGATGCGCGCAATGTTCGGGCCCGCCGCGAGGTCATCCTGTCGGCCGGCGCCATCCATTCGCCGGCGATCCTGCAACGCTCCGGCATCGGTCCGCGTGACTGGCTTGGTGCGCTGGGGATCGAGGTCGTGGCCGACCGGCCGGTCGGCAAGCACCTGCTCGATCATCCGATCCTCGGCCTGATGCTGGACCTGCGCGACGATGCACGGGTGAGCACGCTGATGCATCGCCACACCAACTGCTGCCTGCGCTATTCCTCGGAGCTCGCGGGCGCCGGCGTCAACGACATGATCATGATCGCCGGCAACCTGCGGCCGGAGGAGGATGGCGGCACAGCGCGGGCGCGCCTCGCCGTCTCCGCCTTCCAGGCCTTCAGCGAAGGCACGGTCCGCATCACCACCCGCGATCCTTCGGTCGACCCGCAGGTCGACGAGCGCATGATGTCGGACGAAAGCGACCTCGCCCGCATGCGCGACGGCGTGCAACGGATGCGGGACCTCTGCCTGCAGCCTGCCTTCAAGGCGATCTCGACGCGGGTCGCGTACGGCACGACGGGACGCTCGATCGATGACCCATTCGAGCCTCAGGCGCTCGACGATTGGATGTTCGCCGAATGCTCCGACGCCCAGCATGCCAGCGGCACCTGCCGCATGGGCGCGGCAGGCGATCCGCGCTCGGTGGTCGATCCGGAATGCCGCGTGATCGGCGTCTCGGGGATGCGCGTCGTCGACGCCTCGATCATGCCGACCGTCGTGCGCGCCAACACACACTTCACGACGGTCATGATCGCGGAAAAGATGGCGGACGAGCTGAAGCGATCCCGTCCGCAGAGCGGTACCTAGCCCGGGAGTGCCTTCGACCGGGCGCGGTTCTGGGCGTCGGTGCAGTTCTGGCCCTTGAGCGGAGCGCGGATCTTCCAGCACATCGTCTCGTCGTCCCTGGTGACGCCGGAGTTGCAGTAGAAGACATCCTTCTTCTTCTGCAGCCAGACGCCGCCCGGAACCGCCGCCTTGATCTCATAGCTGTCGGCCAGCAGATCCGACGTCGACAGGCCTGGTTGCTCCTGGTGCTGCGACGCACATGTCGCTTCACCCGGCATCACCGAAGATTGCGGCATGACTGCAGATTGTTGCGCGACCTGCGGGCCGGTCGTCTCTGTGAATCCGGCCGTCTGGGCATATGCAATGGCGGCAATCGATAAAACAGCAGCCACCACACCCGAAACAATGAATTTCGTGTTCGTTTCCATGTGTCTAGACCCCAGATTTCCGAGCCGGCGCCCCACGCGCCGACCGGAACTCGTTACTCACTTCCCACATTCTATAATTGCATCATTACAGCAACCTTTCAAGTGGCATTCCCGATGAAAGAATATGCAGGGTCAGGCAAGGCTCTTGGAGGCGATCTCGAAGACGTCGCGCGACAGGCCGGGCTCGGCGACGATGCGCTGGAGTTCGCGCTTCATCAGATCCTGCCTGATCGCGTCGTAGCGGCGCCACGAGCCGAGGGGGCCCAGCAGCCGGGCCGCGATCTGCGGGTTCAGCCTGTCGGTGGCGAGGACCTGGTCGGCGAGAAAGCGATAACCGGCGCCCCCGGCCTGATGGAACTGCACCGGATTGCCTGACGCGAAGGCGCCGATCAGCGAATAGACGCGGTTGGGGTTCCGGCGGTCGTAGGACGGATGGTCGACGAGGCGCTTCACGCGCTCCAGCGTTCCCTCGGTCGGCGTGCGCGCCTGGATGCCGAACCACTTGTCGAGGACCAGCGCCTCCCCCTTCCAGCGTTCGTAGAATGCCGCCAGCGCCGCCTCGCCTTCGGCGCCGCCGAGCTCCGCCAGGACGGTCAGGCCCGTAATGGACTCCGTCATGTTGCCGGCGCCCTCGAAATAGGCGACCGCCCGCCGCCGCGCCACATCGCCCTTGTCGGTCGACAGATATGAAAGCGCCGTGCTGCGCAGGCGACGACGTCCCACCTCCCCGGGCGTGAAGCGGTAGGGACCGGACGCGTGGTTGGCGTCATAGACCGAGCCCCAGCGGTCCGCGAGCTGGTCGGACAGAACCGAACGAACGCGCTGCTGCACGGCCCACAGCCCGTCGATGTCGATCTCCGGCATCAGCTCACCCAGGAAGGCGAGACCGGGCAGCGTGACGGCGTCGGCGATGAAGGAGCGGTCAAGCCGCTGGTCGTCGAGCGTACGGCGGATGGCGTCGACGAAATGGTCCGGCACGACCATCGGCTTGTCGGCCTTGCGCGCCTCGACAAGCTCGAGGATCAACCGGGCGGCGAGCTGCTGGCCGGCTTCCCAGCGCGCGAAGGGATCGCTGTCGTGCGCCATCAGGAAGGTCAGTTCGTCGTCCGAGCGCGGTGCGTCGAGCTTCACCGGTGCGGAGAAGCCGCGCAGCAGCGAGGCGACCGGCGCCTCGGGTATATCCTCGAAGACGAAGACATCGCGCGTGTTGCGGACATCGAGCACGCGTGTCGTGCCGCCCGCCGCCGCCTCGCCAGCAAGCTTCAGTGGCAGGTCGCGCCCGGCGCCATCCAGCAGCCCGACGGCGAGCGGGATGTGCATCGGCTTTTTCTCGGGCTGCCCGGGTGTCGGCCGCAGACGCTGGCCGACCGTCAGCGTGTAGCGCTTGCCGGCCGCGTCATAGCTGCCCTCGACACGGACGTCCGGCGTGCCGGCCTGCGCGTACCACAGGCGAAACTGCGTGAGATCGACGCCCGAGGCATCTTCCATGGCGCTCGCGAAATCGTCGCAGGTGACGGCCTGGCCGTCATGGCGCCGGAAGTAGAGGTCGATGCCTTTGCGGTAGCGTTCGGGTCCCAGCAGCGAATGCATCATCCGCACCACCTCCGCCCCCTTCTGGTAGACGGTCGCGGTGTAGAAATTGTTGATCTCGATGTACGAATCGGGCCGGACGGGATGGGCCATCGGCCCGGCATCCTCCGGAAACTGGCCGGCGCGCAGACGGCGGACATCGCCGATACGGGCATCGGCGGCCGAGCCCATGTCGGCCGAGAATTGCTGGTCGCGGAAGACGGTCAGCCCTTCCTTGAGCGAGAGCTGGAACCAGTCGCGGCACGTGACGCGATTGCCGGTCCAGTTGTGGAAGTATTCGTGGGCGACGACGGCCTCGATCGAATGATAGTCGAGATCGGTCGCGGTCTCGGGATTGGCCAGCACGAGCTTCGAGTTGAAGACATTCAGCCCCTTGTTCTCCATCGCGCCCATGTTGAAGTCGTCGATGGCGACGATCATGAACGTGTCGAGGTCGTATTCGAGGCCGTAGACATCCTCGTCCCACTTCATCGACTTCTTGAGCGATTCCATCGCATGGCCGCAGCGCCCGACGTCGCCGGGGCGGACGTAGATGCGCAGCGTCACCTCGCGGCCGGAGCGCGTCGTGAATCGGTCCTCGAGGCATTCGAGCGGCCCCGCCACCAGCGCAAACAGATACGACGGCTTTGGAAATGGATCTTCCCACCGGGCGAAGTGCCGGCCGTCTCCGAGATCGCCGCTGTCGACCAGATTGCCGTTGGACAGCAGCACCGGGGCCAGCGCCCGGTCGGCCACGATGCGCGTCGTGTAGCGCGCCATCACGTCCGGCCGGTCGAGGAAATAGGTGATGCGGCGAAAGCCTTCGGCCTCGCACTGCGTGCAGAAAAGATCGCGCGACTTGTAGAGGCCCGTCAGCTCGCTATTGTCCTGTGGACGAAGGCGCGTGGTGATCTCGAGCGCGAAACTCTCGGGAACACCGCGAACGGTCAGGGTCTCCGGCGTCACCTCGTGGGCCGCCGGCATGCCGTCCAGACGGATCGACACGAACTCCATCTTCTTGCCGTCGAGGATCAGATCCGCAGGCTGCGACGGCGCCGCCGGATTGCGCCGAACGGCCAGTCGCGCGACGACGCCGGTGGTCTCCGTCCCAAGCTCGACATCGAGGTCGACGGTTTCGATCAGGAACGGCGGCGGCGTGTAGTCGACACGTCGAATCGTCCCAGGCTGCGTGGTCATGTCCTTGCTGATATCCATGGTTTCTCCATACGACGGCCGCGCCGCTCGACGAAATCGCACTTGCCCCGGTGACGGTTGGCCGCAATCCTGAGGGATGGAAGGCGACCTTCCCACGGGAATCGCGCGCTCTTGGCACGGCATCGTGCCGCAAACCCGCCACATGGCCTCTTTAGGCCTACTAGCCGGCTTCTCTTGGATGCGGATGACGATTGGAACTTTGGCAACACGGACTTTCGGCGTCGGATTGGGACTGCTGCTCCTGTCCGGCTGCGACGTGATGCGCGCGGCGCGCGACGATCTCGCGAGCCTCAGCGCACCGAAGCCGCCGCCGCCCGCAGCCCCCGTGCGCAAGACCGCGCCACAGCCGGTCGCTGCCGCACGGCCTGCGAAGCCGGTAACGGCCGCGGCCGCGGCTGATGTCGCGGCGGCACCTGCGCCGGCCACCACAGCGGCACCGGCGCCGGTGCTAACCGGCTATCGCGAATCCGAGTTGCGAGCCCTGCTCGGACCGCCGACCAGCGTGGAGGATCGCCCTCCCGGCAAGCAGTGGCGCTACCGCAACGGCAAGTGCACTCTCGACATCCAGCTCTATCCGGATGTCGAAACCAAGCAGTACGGAACCCTCGCGTACAAGGTGAAGAGCGATGACGACACAGACGAAGGACGACGCCTCTGCCTGGCCCAGCTCCAATCCCGGATACAGGCCGGACGCTGAAGGTGACGCCGGGGTCGAAACCGGCCGGCGGGTCCGCATCGCCTTCGTGGAGGACGATGACGATTTCCGCGAGGCCGCGAGCGGCGAACTCGGGGACTACGGCTTCGACGTCGCCGCCTTCCGCGACGGCACCGGCCTGGTCGAATTCCTGGAAACGGCCGGCGACATCGAGATCGTCGTCCTCGACTGGGGCCTGCCACGCGTCTCGGGCATCGACCTCCTGCCCAAGCTGCAGCGTGCCGGCATCAACCTGCCGGTGGTGTTCCTGACGGGACACAGCGAACCCAACTACGAGCAGCTCGCGCTGGATCGCGGCGCCATCGACTTCGTCGACAAGTCGCGCGGCGTGCCGATCCTTGCCCGCCGCCTGCGGCTCATCGCGGATCGCGTTGACAAGCCGATGTCGGCAGACGGCGAAGGCAATTTCCATTGCGGCCGGCTGTTGCTGAAGCCCACGGTCAGCCGCGCCTTCTGGGACGAGACCGACCTCAATCTGACGGTGACGGAATTCAAGATCGTGCATACGCTTGCCGCCAACGTCGGCAGCTATGTGAGTTACCGGGCAGTCTACGACTGCATGCACTATGTCGGCTTCATCGCGGGGAGCGGTGAGAATGGCTACCGAACCAACGTCCGCTCCTGCATCAAGCGCATCCGCAACAAGTTCCGGGCCATCGATCCCGAGTTCGCCGAGATCCAGAACTACCAGTCGTTCGGCTACCGCTGGGGCAAGGACTAGAGCAGTATGAGTTCACGCCACCTCGGTAGATCCCGTCGTCTCGACCGGAGCACCGAAGGTGCGGAGTGGAGAGACCTTCTCTCGACCACACGCCGGCAAATTGTAGAGAGAAGGTCTCTCGACTCCGCGCTGCGCGCTCCGGTCGAGACGACGGAGCCTCTCCATGGCAAGCCTTAGGCCAAGTCGCGGACGCCCGGTGCTGCGCCGGCTTGCCGCGTCGCTCACGCTGAAGCTGGTGGCGCTGATCGGCCTGTTCGTGGCGCTGCCCATCGTCCTTTATGGCCAGTTCGAAAGCGCCGACGGCCAGATGCAGGTCCTGGTAACGCGCGCCGTCCAGGACCGCAGCGCGTTGATCGCCGAGGCGCTGACCCCGGTGCTGCGCGAGACGGACCCGTCGGAGCCGATGAACCTCAACCGCGCGCTCGAAAGGTATGCGAGCAGCGGCACGGTCCTTAAGCTGATGTACCAGCCGCCGGCCGCGCGCACGGCGAGCCGCTTCTACCTGGTGGCGTCGGCGCCACCTCTGGCACCGGAGGCGGTGACGGCGGAACTGGAGGAACTCGGCCAGCGCGGTATCCTGCAACGCCTGTCGGAAGCCTGTACCTGGAACGCCTCCGACGAGATGCGCTACAGCCGTTCCGACGGAACGGTCGAGCTGCTGACCTCGATCGTCCCGATACGCGTCCGCGGCAACTGCTGGATCCTGACGACCACGCACGTCGCCTCGGATTTCCTCAACACGTCGATTGGCCGGCCCTACTGGCAGACGCGCGAGATCCGCATCGCCGCGGCGATCTATCTGGTCGGCGCCTTGCTGGCCGTGCTGGTGGCGCTGGGCATCCGTCTCAGCCTGCGCCGTTTCCGCAACGTTGCGGACGAGATCGCGCTGGGCCGAGCAGCCGACGCGACCTTCGTCCAGCGCAACACCGTTCCGGAACTGTCGGGAGTCGCCCGCGACTTCGACCGGCTGGTGCACGAACTTCGCCGCGTGTCGCGCGAGATCCGCCAGTCGGCCGAGGATAATGCGCATTCCTTCAAGACGCCGCTCGCGGCCGTGCAGTCAGCGCTGCGTCCCGTGCGCCGCGCCGTGCCGGAGGACGACCAGCGCGCCCGCCGCGCGCTCGAGATCGTCGACTCCTCGCTGGCGCGACTGCTGAACCTGGTGAATGCCGCCCAGCGTCATGACATGGGGACGGCCGACCTGATCGATGCGCCGCGCGTGCCGGCCGACCTCGCGCTGCTCGTCGAGGATGCGGCACGACACTCTCGCGAAATTCTCGCAGCCCGCGACATCGGCCTCGTCGTGAAGCTCGATCGCGGCGCCATCGTGCGCACGGCGGCAGGCATGATGGAGATCGCCCTGCAGAACGTGCTGGAGAACGCCATCAGCTTTTCGCCCACCGGCTCGAAGATCGCCATTTCGCTACGCGTCTCCGCCGATACCGTCGAATTGACGGTCGATGACGAGGGGCCGGGCATCGACGCCGAGAAGATCGACAGCGTCTTCCAACGCTACTTCTCTTTGCGCCCCGAGGATGGCATAGGCAGCGACCGCGCCGTCGAGCATTCGGGCCTCGGGCTCTGGATCGTGCGGCGCAACGTCGAGGCATTGGGTGGTCAGGTCGTCGCTGCCAACCGTCCCGGCGGCGGGCTGTCGATCAGGATGGTGCTGCCGCGGTTCGTCATTCACTAGCCGGCTTTCGAAAGGTCAGGAGATCATGAGCGCCGTCACCGCAGCCAAGAGAGTGAGCACGCCGCAGATCCGCGCCCGCAAGGGCGGCGAGCCGATCGTGTGCCTCACCGCCTACACCACGCAAATGGCGCGCTGGCTCGATCCGCATGTCGACCTGCTGCTGGTCGGCGATTCGCTGGGCATGGTGGTCTACGGCTTCGACAGCACGCTTCCCGTCACGCTCGACATGATGATTGCCCACGGCTCGGCCGTGATGCGCGGCTCCAGTCGCGCCTGCGTGATCGTCGACCTGCCCTTCGGCAGCTACCAGGCGAGCCCGGAACAGGCCTTCCACAGTGCCGCACGCATCATGTCCGAGACCGGGGCGAGCGGCGTGAAGCTCGAGGGCGGCGAAGTCATGGCGGAGACAGTGCGCTACCTCGTGCAGCGCGGCATCCCGGTCTGCGCCCATGTCGGGCTGATGCCGCAGGCCGTGAACGTGGCCGGCGGCTTCAAGGCCACCGGACGTTCCGACGAGGAAGCCAGGCAGGTGACGCGCGATGCCGAGGCGATGGCCGAGGCCGGCGCTTTCGCGATTGTGCTGGAAGGCACGCTGGAACCGGTGGCCGCCGCCATCACGAAATCGCTGCCGATCCCGACCATCGGCATCGGCGCCTCGCCGGCCTGCGATGGCCAGATCCTGGTGTCGGAGGACGTGTTCGGCCTGTTCAGCGATTTCACCCCGCGGTTCGTGAAGCGCTATGCCGACCTTGGAGTAAAGATCTCCGAAGCCGCCGCCGCCTATTCAGCCGACGTGAAGGCTCGACGTTTTCCCGCGATGGAGCATTGCTTCCTGCCCAAATCCGGTGGTCAATCCAGACCGTAAGGGAGGAATCAACCGGATGGAGAGTTTCGACTACGTGATCGTGGGTGCCGGCTCGGCGGGCAGTGTGCTCGCGAGCCGGTTGAGCGAGGATCCCAACGTCACGGTCTGCGTGCTCGAGGCCGGTCCACGCGACTGGCATCCCTTCATCCATATCCCGGCCGGCTTCATGTACACCCTGGTCGATCCCAAGGTGAACTGGCTCTACAAGTCCGAGCCCAGCGAATGGACCGGCGGCCGCGCGATCGCCGCGCCGCGCGGCAAGACTCTGGGCGGATCGAGCTCGATCAACGGCCACATCTACAATCGCGGCCAGCGCCTCGATTTCGACGGCTGGGCGCAGCGCGGCAATCGCGGCTGGGGTTATTCAGACGTGCTCCCCTATTTCCGCCGCAGCGAACACCGCATGGCGGGCGATGCCGATCCGACCTTCCGCGGCCGCGAGGGTAACCTGCCGATCACCGATCTCGAATGGCGCGATCCCCTGTGCGAGGCCTTCATCGAAGGCGCGGTGGAGCAGGGCATCCCGCGCAACCCCGACTATAACGGCACGAAGCAGGCGGGCGTCAGCTACGTCCAGCGCATCATCCAGAACGGCCGCCGGGTCAGCGCCGCCCGCGGGTACCTGCATCCCGCCATGTCGCGGCCCAACCTCACCGTGCGAACCCATGCGCAGGCGACGTCGATCATTCTCGAGGGCAAGCGCGCCATCGGCGTGCGCTATCGCAAGGGCGGCCGTAACGGCACGCCGATGGAAGTCCGCGCCCGGAAGGAAGTCATCCTGAGCGGCGGCACGGTGAACTCGCCGCAGCTCCTGCAGCTCTCGGGCATCGGACCTGCGCCTTTGCTGAAGTCGCTGGGCATCGAGGTGAAGCACGAGTTGGCGGGCGTCGGCGAAAACCTGCGCGATCACTACGCGCCCCGCTTCGTCGCGCGCGTGAAGAACGCGACCAGCATCAACGAACGCTCAAAGGGATTGCGCCTCGCCGGCGAGGTCCTGAAATACGTCACGACGCGCAAGGGCCTCCTGACACTCAATCCGACGCTCATCTACGTCTTTTGGAAATCCGACGAGAGCATCGAGAACTATGACCTGCAGCTCACCTTC
This sequence comes from uncultured Reyranella sp., assembly GCF_945957355.1. GTDB lineage: Bacteria > Pseudomonadota > Alphaproteobacteria > Reyranellales > Reyranellaceae > Reyranella. The sequence continues at coordinate 80,719 of NZ_CAMFKM010000007.1, forward strand.
ACGCCGGCGAGCTACAAGGAGGGCGTGCAGTCGACGCTCGACGATTTCCCCGGCATGACCATCGCTTCGTGGCAGCAACGCCCGGATTCGATCGGCTACGTTCGCGCCCGCTCCGCCGATCCGTTCGAGCATCCCATCATCCAGCCGAACTACCTGGGCGCCGAGAGCGACCGTCGCGTGCTGTTGGCGGGCATGAAGCTGGCGCGGCGCCTGCTGGGCTCGAAGGCTCTCAGCAAATATTACGATCGTGAAGAGTTCCCTGGTGCCGAGAAGCAGTCGGATGCCGACCTGATGCAGGCCGCCAAGGAACGCGGCACCACGACGTTCCATCTGATGGGCTCCTGCCGCATGGCGCCCGAGACCGACCCGACCGCCGTCGTCGACGACCAGCTCCGCGTGCGCGGCATCGAGGGACTGCGCGTGGTCGATGCCTCGATCATGCCGACCATGCCGTCCGCGAACCTCAACGCCTCAGTCCTGATGATCGCCGAGAAGGCGGCCGACATGATCCGCGGCAAGCCGGCGCTCGACGCCGTGATGCTGAAGGACTGATGGCCGAAGAGGCCGCCATCGACGCCCTCTCCGCGCTGGTCCCGGCGACCCTGCGCGCCCTGCACGCCATCGAGTTCGCGGCGCGCCATCTGTCGCCGCATACCCTGCCGCAGATCCTCGAAACCCTGGCCGGCCGCAACGACGATCTCGCCCCGGCCCTCGCCGGCTCGCGCGCCCTCGATTGGCCGGGGCGGCTGGCCCCTGTGCGCGACCATCTGGAACGGGCGGCGGTGTTTGCGGGTGAGGCCATTTCCGGATTGCTTGTTGCCCCTGAAGCGGCGCAGCCCATCGTCGCCGCCTATCGCGCGCTGCGGGGCTATCCGCGGGCCTGCGAGGCGCTCTATCCGCTGTCACCCTATCTGAGACCCATCGGCAATTTCTTCCTCGAACAGTCCGCGCGCGACGATACCGATCTGCAGGCGCGTCTGGCCGCGTCCGACCCGACGCGCGAGGGGGTGGGCTTCATGCACATTGCCGGCCCGTCCGGCACGCGCGGCGCCTTCTCGCTCTACGTGCCGGAGTACTACGACCCGGCGAAGAGCTGGCCGCTGGTCGTGGCGCTGCATGGCGGCAGCGGCAATGGCGGCGCCTTCCTGTGGAGCTGGGTGCGCGAGGCGCGCACGCGCGGCTTCATCGTGCTGGCGCCTACGGCATCCGGCGCCACTTGGTCGCTGATGGAGCCGGAGATCGACGGGCCACGCATCGATCGCATGGCCGAGGACGTGGTCAACGACTGGAACATAGACACCACGCACCAGCTTCTGACCGGCATGAGCGACGGCGGCACCTTCACCTATGTGATCGGCCTGCGCGGCGATTGCCGCTTTACCCATCTCGCGCCGGTCTCCGCGAGCTTCCATCCCATGCTTATGACCTTCGCCGATGCCGACCGCGTCCGCGACCTGCCCGTCCATATCGTGCATGGAACGCAGGACTGGATGTTTCCGCCGGAGATGGCGCAAGGCGCGCAGCGCGCGCTGCAACAGGCCGGCGCCGATGTGATCTATCGCGAGATTGCCGACCTCTCGCACACCTATCCGCGCGACGAGAATGCGCGGATCCTGGACTGGTTCCTGCCGGCGCGGACTTAGGGGCGACGCCCCTCATCCACACCGACCGGTGAAAGAACGCCGGTCGTGACCGGCGGCAGCGGCGCCTTCCCCGCGAGCCGCAGGGTGCGTTCCAGCAGCAGTTCGTAGATCGGCCGTCCGCCCAATGCCTGCGATACGGCATTGGCCGTCACGCAGGTCACGATCAGCGGCAGGATGAGCGCGTAGCCGCCGGTCAGTTCGGCCGCCAGCACGACGCCGACCAGTGGCGCGCGAATAGAGGCGGAGAACAGCCCGCCCATCGCGGCGATGGCGAAGGCCGCGCCCGTCAGCGGCGGCAGCGGCACGGCCATCTGCAGCAGCGATGCCGCGATCAGGCCCACCGTGGTGGCAAGCGTCAGCAGAGGCGCGAAGATGCCGCCGGGGACACCCACCGGATAGCTCACCATGACTCCGACGAACCGCAACAGGCAGAGCAGCAGCAGAATCTGGATCGGCAGGTTGGCGTTGACGAGGCCGGGAATCAGCAGCTCGCCGCCTCCAACGGCCAGAGGCAGCACGAGCGCCAGAGCGCCGATCGCAGCACCGACCACGAGCGCCGGCACGAACGGCACCTTGCGAAAAGTAGCCGCCACCCAGTCGAGCAGGAAGAGCAGCGTGCGGTTGAAGACGATGCCCAGTCCGCCCAGGAACACGCCGAGCACGAGGAACGCCGGCAGCATCGACAGCGGCATCTCGGCATTGTCGAGCTTGAGCTGCGGCGCGGTACCGCCCACCAGTTCCATTCCGACGGCGCTGGCTGTCGAGGCGATGATGACGGCGGTATAGGAGCGCAGCGTGTAGCGGAACTGTTTGCGCGTCTCTTCGATCACGAAAAGGATCGCGGCCAGCGGCGCATTGAAGGCCGCCGCGAGGCCGGCCGCCGCACCGGCGGCGAGCAGGCCGCGCAACTCCGCCTCCGAGAGCTTCATGCGCTCCGAGACGGCCTGCGCGATCGACGCACCCATGTGGATGGTCGGACCCTCGCGGCCCGCCACGAGCCCGGACGACAGGGCCAGCACGCCGCCAACGAATTTCACCGGCAACACGCGCCGCCAGCGAACGTCGCGCAATCCTTCCATCGCTCCTTCGATTTCCTGGACGCCGCTGCCGGCCGCCTCGGGTGCGACAAGGCGCGTGAGAAAGAAAGCCGCGACCAGTGCGACGGCGGCAATCGCGGCGGCGGCCGCAAAGGTGAGAGCCCCGTGTCCGAGGTACGCTACCAGCCAGGACGGCCACCGGACCAGCGTATCGACGACGAGATGGAAGGCCGCGCCCAGGACACCGGTGGCGAGCCCGCAAAGGCCTGCCAGAAAGTACAAGGCGCCATCGGAGATCGATTGCTCTGTCGGCCGATCCCCTGAAGTCACACAAACCCTCCCACGGTGCGGCGCAATAATGCCCGGCAAAGAGAGCGTGTCAAAGCGTCAACGCGTGAAGACGACGTCGGCAAGGTCGCTGCGCACTTCCCAGTGATGACGCTCGAGTTCGGGATCGAGATGCTCCTCGGCCGGGAAGCCGAGGCACAGGTAGGCGACGAGGTTCCAGCCAGCCGGCACATCGAGCGCCCGCGTCACCTTCTTCGGATCGAGAATCGAGACCCAGCCCATGCCGATCCCGTCGGCACGCGCGGCCAGCCACAGGGTCTGGATCGCCGCCACCACGGAGTAATGCAGCGTCTCCGGCATGGTCTGCTGGCCGAGACCGCTGCCGGTGTGCGTCCCGTCATCCGAGAAGACGGCGAGATGGACAGGCGCTTCCTTGAGGCCCGCGAGCTTCAGGCCGGCATAGATCGCGTGCTTCTCGCCCGCGTATCCCGCGAGCGCCTTCTCGTTCGCCTGCGTGAAGCTCTCCACCACGGCGCGGCGGCGCTCTGCCGATTCGACATGCACGAACCGCCAGGGCTGGCTGAGGCCGACCGACGGGGCATGACTGGCCACTTCCAGCAGCGCGTCGATGCGTTCGCGCGCCACCGGATCGGTACGGAAGCGGCGCACGTCGCGCCGCCAGAGAACGAGTTGACGGAATTCGGCCCGGAAGGCCGCGTCGAAAACCGGATGCGTCATCAACTCCACCGAATGAACGAAAGAACGAGGATCGTCATACCCCTCGCAGAGGGATCATGGCAGCGGAGGGTCGCGGCAATCCTCTCCGGCGCGCGGGGACGCCGGATTCAGCCGATCAGGCCGGCCGCCTCGATGGCAGCAACGCCGCCCGCCACCATCACGAGGCAGCCGGCGATCATCAGCGCGGTCCGTTGTGCGGGCCACTTCGTTGCGCCAAGCGTGATCGCACAGGAGGCGACGCCCAGCGCGGTCTGGGCAACCAGCAGGCCCGCGACGTAGGCGAGGATCGGCACGGCATCGGCGCCCACCAGTACGGAGCCCAGGGAATAGCCATGCACGAGGCCCGCGACGGCGAATACGATCGACGCCACCTTGGGACTGAGCGGTTGTCGCAGCAGGATGAGGACGCCGATGACCATCGTCGTCAGCGCCACGAAGGCGCCCTCGCCCGGGATGTCAAAGGGACTGAGCTGTATCGCCACGCCGACGATGGCGGCCAGCCCGAAGGCCAGCACGGGCACGATGCCCCGCGCGGCGATACCGACCAGGATACCGATGCCGATCATGGCAGCCAGATGATAGATGCTGATCACAGGCAGGCCCACGCCCTGCATGAAGCCTTCGGCGAAGGTTTTCGGCAGCTCGTCCTCGACAGCCGGCTGGGCGAGTGCCGACACTTGCCACACAGCAACCAGCACGCCCGACGACAGCCCCCAGAATCGCTTCGAAACCGACATCAACTTCCCAAGTCTTTCCTCGGACATGTTTATTGGGGCGCCTGTTCGTTCCAGATAGAGCCCTGCGTTCACACCCGTCAATCCGTTATTCGCATTTTAAATGAAATTTGCACACGTCAGTGTGCTCCTCTTTCGGAGATCCATGCAAGCGCGCGTACTGATGATCCAGGGGACCGGCTCCGATGTCGGCAAATCGCTGCTGGTCGCGGGCCTCGCCCGGGCCTTTGTGCGGCGGGGCCTCCGGGTGCGGCCGTTCAAACCGCAGAACATGTCCAACAACGCCGCCGTTACGGCCGATGGTGGCGAGATCGGCCGTGCCCAGGCGCTGCAGGCGCGCGCCGCTCGCGTGCCCCCCAGCGTCCACATGAACCCCGTTCTGCTGAAGCCGCAGAGCGATGTCGGCGCCCAGCTCGTGGTACAGGGCCGGGTCGTGGGCAATACCTGGGCGCGCGACTACCAGAGAATCAAGGCGGGCCTTCTTGATTCCGTGCTCGACAGTTTCGGCCGTCTCAGCGCCGAAGCCGATCTGGTCCTGGTCGAAGGCGCCGGATCGGCCTCCGAGGTCAATCTGCGCACCGACGACATCGCCAACATGGGCTTCGCGCGGGCTGCGGGCGTGCCGGTCGTGCTCGTGGGCGACATCGACCGCGGTGGCGTCATTGCGAGCCTCGTCGGCACCAAGGCCGTGATCGATCCCGAGGACACGGCGATGATCGAGGGTTTCATCGTCAACCGGTTCCGCGGCGATCCGAGCCTGTTTGCCGACGGCATGACGCTGATCGCAGATCGGACCGGCTGGCCGGCGCTCGGCCTCGTGCCCTACTTCCCGGAGGCCGTCCGGCTCCCCGCCGAGGATGCGCTCAGCCTGCCCGCCCGCACGGCACAAGGCGGCATCGCGAAGATCGTCGTGCTGGCCTATCCGCACCTCGCAAACTTCGACGATGTCGATCCGTTGCGCCAGGAGCCGGGCGTCGACGTCGTGTTCCTCCGGCCCGGCCAGCCGATCCCGGGCGATGCCGCGCTGGTCATCCTGCCCGGCTCCAAGGCCACCATCGCCGATCTCGACACCCTGCGCGGGGCCGGCTGGGACATTGACCTCAAGGCGCATCTGCGGCGCGGCGGGCACGTGCTGGGCATCTGCGGCGGCTATCAGATGCTGGGACGGCGCATCGCCGATCCCGAGGGAATCGAAGGCCCACCGGGCAGCGTCGATGGGCTGCGCCTGCTCGACGCGGAGACCGTGCTGGGCGGCGACAAGGTCCTGACCGAGGTCACCGGCAGGACCACGGCCGAGGGCGTGCCGTTCAAGGGCTACGAGATGCATGTCGGCCGCACAGTCACGTCCGCGCGCCCGCTGCTCGAACTCGACGGCGGCGGCACTGACGGCGCGATGGACGCGAGCGGCCGGGTCGCCGGCTGCTACATCCATGGCCTGATGGCAGACGACCGGCAGAGGCGTCACTGGCTGCAGCGCATCGGCGCCGCGAGTTCCGGTTTCGACTACGAGGCGGGAATAGAGGACACGCTCGACCGGCTGGCCGATCATCTCGAAGAGCATGTCGACTGTGCGCGGCTCCTCGACATCGCACGTGCGCCCGGAATCGGTGCTACGAAGTAAGCGAACTCATTTAGAGGACTTCGTGACCCATCCATCGCGCAGGACCTTCATCGCCGGCGGTGCCGCTTTCGCGGCCAATGCCGCTTGCGACACGCCCGCCCAGGCGCAGACGGCCCGCATCACCGGCGGCACCGAATCGGCCTTCCCGTCCGCCGAGGCACCGGGCTCCAGCGACGGCGGCTACAACATCCTCTTCATCCTGACGGACCAGGAGCACTACATGGGCCCGCGCTGGCCCATACCGCTGCCGGGACACGAGCGGCTGCGCACGACGGGAACGTTCTTCGAGAATCACCAGATCGCGGCGGACATGTGCTCGGCCTCGCGCGCGGTGATCTATACCGGCCTGCACATGCCGCATAACGGCATCTTCGACAATGCCGGCGTGCCCTACATGAAGAGCCTGGATCCCAGCCTGCCGACCATCGGCAAGATCCTGCGCAAGATGGGCTACTACACCGCCTACAAGGGCAAGTGGCACCTGAACGGCGCCATGGCGATGGAGAACCACGCGGGCGACATCAAGGCCCTGTTCGAGACCATGATGGATCGCGACTACGGCTTCTACGACTATACCGGCGTCGGCGATTTCATCGAGGGCGCGCAGGGCGGCTACCAGTACGACCAGATCACGGCGGCCCAGGCCATCCAGTGGCTGAAGGCCAAGGGCCGGCCGATGACCGATCGGAAGCAGCCCTGGTATCTCGCGGTCAATCTCGTGAACCCGCACGACGTCATGTGGGTGAACACCGACAGGCGCGGCGAGACGCCGGTCCAGGCCGTCGAGGCCAAGCTCAAGATCGACCATCCGCCGAACGATTCCTTCTACCGGCGGGAATGGAACGACATCCCCCTGCAGAAGACCTGGCAGCAATCGCTCGATACACCCGACCGCGTGCCGGCGCATCGCATCTACAAGGGTGCCAATGCCATCCTGACCGGACTGATCCCGCAGGAGGAATGGCGCATGCGGGTCCGGCAAAACTATTACTTCAACGCCATCCGCGATGCCGACCAGCAGCTCGTGCAGGTGCTGGAGCAGCTCGACCGGTTGGGACTCACCGACAAGACCATCGTGATCTTCACGTCAGACCACGGCGAACTGCTGGCCAGCCACGGCGGCCTGCAGGGCAAGGGCACGACGACCTACCGCCAGCAGAACCACGTGCCGATGCTGGTGGTGCATCCGGAGATCAAGGGCGGCCAGCGTTGCCTCGAGCTCACCTCGCACCTCGATTTCGTGCCGACCATCGTCGCGCTGACGGGCAAGTCGACGACGCCGGTGGCCGACACGATGACGCGGATGAAGGGACAGGATTTCTCGCCCCTGCTGCGCCAGCCGGCCAATCCCGCCTTCACGCAGAAGCGCGGCGGCACCCTGTTCTGCTACAGCCAGCTCATGGTGCACGACGCGAATTTCACGAAGGAGCTCTACGAGACCCTGCTCGACAAATCGATCGGGCGCTCGGAGCTGTTCCAAAAGATCGAGTCGTTCCCCGTCGACTGGAAGCTGCGCGTCTGCATCCGCTCGATCGTCGATGAGCGCTACAAGTTCAGCCGCTATTTCTCGTTCCGCGGCTTCAACACGCCGACGACCCTGGAACAGCTCCGCGCCAACAACGACCTCGAACTCTACGACCTGGTGAAAGATCCCGACGAGATCGTGAATCTGGCCCACGACTTCGAGCGCAATCGCGACCTGATTGCGATGATGAACGCCAAGCTGAATGCGTTGATCGCCCGTGAGATCGGCACCGACGACGGACGCTTCATGCATCTCGACCGGTGGATCGACTGGAAGGATGCGCGGCCGACCGTCGTCAATCTTTGAGGCAGGACAGAGAAAGATCCTTCGCCGCGCTCAGGATGACACCAGCTTTTGGTTAAGCGCACTGCGCAAAATCCAACAACAGTGTCATCCTGAGCGAAGCGAGAATCCTTAAGTCCCGCAGAACGTCCTGTAGACGCCCTGATCCGGCGGTGCCGGCTCGGCATAGGCCTCGAGACCCGGCCGCTCCTCGAACGGCTTCGCCAGCACCGTGAGCAGTTCCTCGAACGGCGCGTAGTCTTCGCGTTCGGCCGCTGCGGCCAGGGCAAGTTCGACGCGATGGTTACGCGGAATATAGAGCGGGTTCACGGCATGCATCGCCGTCCGCCGGCTTGCAGCATCCTGCGATTCGCGAGCCAGGCGCTCGCGCCAGCGCGGCAGCCAGTCGTCGAACGCTTCCGGCTTGTTATCGAACAGGCGACGGACCCCGGCGTCGGCCGCCGGATCGGCGGCGGCGTCGCCCAGGCGGCGGAAGGTCAGCGTGAAATCGGCCTGGCCGTCGGTCATGGCGTTGAGCAGGTCCTGCGCCAGCGCCGCATCGCCCTCTTCCTCGCTGAACAGGCCGAGCTTGCGCCGCAGCCCGCCGATCAGCGCCGCAACATAGTGCTGGCGGAAGGTTCCCAGCACCTCGTTGGCGATGGCCAGCGCCTTGTCGCTGTCCTCGGCCAGCAAGGGCAGCAGCGTCTCGCCGAAGCGCGCCAGGTTCCAGTGCGCAATGCTCGGCTGGTGGGCGTAGGCATAGCGGCCCTGCTGGTCGATCGAGCTGAACACCGTCTCGGGGTTGTAGGCGTCCATAAAGGCGCAGGGGCCGTAGTCGATGGTCTCGCCGGCGATCGAGCAATTGTCGGTGTTCATCACGCCATGGATGAAGCCCACGAGAAGCCAGCGGGCCACCAGCGCCGCCTGCCGGGCGATCACCGCCTCGAACAGGACCCGGTAAGGCTCGGCGGACTCGCGGGCCTCCGGATAGTGACGCGCGATCACATGATCGGCGAGCAGGCGCAGCGCCTCCGTGTCACCGCGCGCGGCGAAGAACTGGAAGGTGCCGACGCGGATGTGGCTGGAGGCGACGCGTGTCAGCACGGCGCCCGGCAGCTCGCCGTCGCGCCAGATCGGCTCGCCGGTGGTGACGGCGGCCAGCGAACGCGTCGTCGGGATGCCAAGTGCCGCCATCGCCTCGCTCACGATGTATTCGCGCAGCACCGGACCCACTGCGGCGCGGCCATCGCCATTGCGCGAGAAGGGCGTCGGCCCCGAGCCTTTGAGCTGGATATCGCGGCGCCGGCCGTCGCCGTCCACGACCTCGCCCAGCAGGATGGCGCGGCCATCGCCGAGCTGCGGCACGAAGTTGCCGAACTGATGCCCGGCATAGGCCAGTGCAATCGGCTCCGATCCCGGCGCCACGCGGTTGCCCGCCAGCATCTCCACGCCCTCGGGAGACGCCAGAGCTCCGGGATCGAGGCCAAGCTGCAGGGCCAGCGCCTCGTTCAGCTTCACCAGACGCGGCGCCGCCACCGGCGTGGGCACCAGCCGGGCATAGAACCGCTCCGGCAGCTTCGCATAGCTGTTGTCGAACGGCAGACCCGGCAAGGCGTCCATGTTCCTACTCGTCGTAGCGCGCTGTGGTGATGCCGCTCATGCGGTCGTAGTAGAGTGAGATGTTCTTCAGGGTGCAGAGGTTCAAGTACCCCCAGACCGCCGGCGGACCGCCATCAGCGAACGTGACCTTCAGGTCGCCCATGCACCAGTCGGTCGGCGCGCGGTAGTACACCTCGCGGGCCTCGCCCGGCCGAATGGCCGGAGGCCGCAGGAAGTTTGGCCCCCACATATTGAGCTGGGTCGGCGAAACCGAGAGCTGGGAGATCGGATATTCCATCGAATTCTTCAGCCGGAACATGGTTTCCTGGGCGGCGGCCTGCCCCGCGAATAGGACCAGGGCGACAAAGGCCAGACAGCGCAACTTGGACAAAACAACCTCACAGCGATCGATGGGTTGCGGGCGACTCTGTCGCAGATCGCCGAACCGCGCTAGAGGGGAAGCATGACGCTGCTGATCAGCCATCCGTCGTTCCTCGAGCACGATACCGGCGACTATCATCCGGAGCGGGCCGACCGGCTGCGCGCGGTGACCGCGGCCCTGGCGGACGAGGAATTCGATGGCCTCAGCCGTCTGATCGCGCCCGCCGCCACGATCGAGCAGCTGACGCGAGTCCATCCACGGACCTACGTCGACACCATCCTGGGTATCCGCCCGCCGCCCGGCGAGCTGGTCCATGTCGATGCCGATACCGTGATGAGCGCCGGCAGTGCCAATGCCGCACGCCATGCCGCCGGCGCGGTCGTGGCCGCCGTCGACGGCGTGATGGGCGGACAGGCCCGCACAGCCTTCGCGGCCGTCCGGCCGCCCGGTCATCATGCCACGCCCGACGTGCCCGGCGGCTTCTGCCTGTTCAGCAATGCCGCGATCGGCGCCCTGCATGCGCGTGCGGCCCACGGCCTCCGGCGCATCGCCCTGGTCGACTTCGATGTCCATCATGGCCAGGGCACGCAGGCGGTGGTCGAGACCGACCCCGACCTGTTCTACGCCTCGACGCACCAGTATCCGCTCTATCCCGGCACCGGCTCGCCGCGCGAGCGCGGCATCGACGGCAATGTCGTGAACGTGCCCCTGCCCGCCGGCAGCGGCAGCGCCGCCTTCCGGGCCGCCTGGGCCGACCGGCTGCTGCCGGCCCTCGACGGCTTCGCGCCCGAACTGATCATCGTCTCGGCGGGCTTCGACGCCCATCGCCGCGACCCGTTGGCCCAGCTCGACGTCGAAACCGAGGACTACGCTTGGCTGACCGAGGAGCTTTTGGCCATCGCCACGAGGCACGCGAGGGGGCGTGTGATATCAGTCCTTGAAGGCGGCTACGACCTCGCCGCCCTTGCCGAATCGGTGGCGAGCCACGTGCGGACATTGATGCGCGGGTAAAACGACTTGCGCCTGTAACAGTGGCAGGCGAATTTCCACGCGCGTGAAAAATAACAGCTGCTGCATCTTTCTCGGCACTCTCCTCTGGGTCGCCGCCTCCGTGTTCGCCAGCCCATCAATGGCCGCTGGCGGCGCTCATATCGTTGACGATTCCGAAGTCGAGACACCCGGCACCTGCCATGTCGAAATGTGGGTCGCCGACTTCGTTCCGGGCGACGGCTACGGCAACATCGCGCCGGCCTGCACGACCCTCGAGATGCCCTGGCTCGAGATCGGGGCGGCCTACGCCCACTACTGGGATCAGGTCATCTCCGGACCGCTTATCGGACCTCAGATGAAGATCAACTTCCAGCCCGCATCGAAGGGCGTGGGCGTTGGACTGAGCCTCAACGCCGGCGTCAATGCGCGGACCGGGGAGCTGGGCCTCGCCGGCCTGATCGGGCTCGTGACGATTCCCGTGACGGAAAAGTTCAGGATCAACGTCAACGGCGGATGGAGCTATCTGAACAGCGACCATCCCACCGCCTTCTTCTGGGGCGGCCAGGTCGAGGTCGACGTCGGCTGGGACGTCACGCTCATGATGGAGGCGTTCGGTCGCCAGCCGGGCATCATCGGCAACCAGATGGGGCTGCGCTACACGCCGGCTGCCCACCCGAGGTTCGATTTCGACCTGCTCGTGGGCACCACTTACGACACCCTAAGCACGAAGTTCTTCACGCTGGGTGTAACCGTCAGGTTCTGAAATCGTCGCAGGGCGGCAACGTTGCCCGCGTGATATCGAGCGGGCAATGACGGCGAGAACATCCCTCTTCGAGGCACGGCCTCGCGGTCCGGCAGGCACGGCTATCGCCGCGATCGCTGCTGTCCTGCTCGCGGCGATTCCCGCACGAGCCGACGAGCCCGCCGCGTCGCGCTCGGGCTTCTATGTCGGCGGCCATGTCGGCTACCTCTTCGGCAACGCCACCGCCACCTTCGCCGATCCCGTTCCCGGCTCGACCGCCGGCGGCACCACGCCTTACGGCACCGTCTTCGGCGGCGTACAGGCCGGCTACGAGCAATACCTTCCCGCCCGCCTGATGCTGGGCCTCGAACTGGACATGTCCTTCGCCGGCGCGCAGGACCTGGGGCAGGTCATGTCTTATCGAGCGACGCCCACGGCGACCGCCAACCAGCAACTCGAATTTCTCGCAAGCCTGCGCGGCCGCGTCGGCTACGCGATCGACCGGTGGACCCCCTTCGTGACCGGCGGCATCGCCTGGGCGAGCGTTCGCTCCGAGCGGATCGACCTCACGACCGGCAACGACGACGCGACACCCGGTAATGTGAGGGCGGGCTACGTGCTGGGGGCCGGCCTCGACTATCGAATGGATTCGAAGTGGTCGGCGCGTGCGGAGTACCTCTACACCAGCCTGCCCTTGAACGGCTTCACCTTCGCTTCGCCGTCGCGCTACGATTCGCTCTACGATCTGCACCGGGTCAGGCTCGGCCTGAACTACAAGTTCGGCGCGCCCGACAAGGATCCGGACGACAAGCCCGACCGCGGCCCCGGGTCGTGGGAGATCCATGGCCAGACGACGTTCATCTTCCAGGGCTATCCGCCGATCGCCGCGGCCTATTCGGGCGCCAACAGCCTGCCGGCGGACGGACAGAGCCGCGAGACCTGGACGGTCTCCGCCTTCCTCGGCGTACGGCTCTGGGAGGGCGGCGAACTCTACTACAATCCCGAACTGTTGCAGGGTTTCGGCGTCGCCAACACCACGGGCGCCGGCGGCTATCCCAACGGCGAGGCGCAGAAGTCGAATTTCCCCTACCCACGCTATAACACCTCGCGACTGTTCCTGCGCCAGGAGATCGGCCTGGGGGGCGAGCGCGAAAAGGTCGAGAGCGAGTACGGTCAGCTTTCGGGCGAGCGCGACGTCTCGCGCGTCACGCTGCAGATCGGCAAGTATTCGGTGAAAGACATCTTCGACGGTAACACCTACGCCGAGGACCCGAGGATCGACTTCCTCAACTGGTCGATCTGGGCGTCCGGCGCCTTCGACTATCCCGCCGATCGCCTCGGCCTGACCTGGGGCTTCACCGCCGAGCTCAACCGCCCGAGCTGGGCCGTGCGCGCCGGCTACTTCCTGGTGGGCAACCAACCCAATGCCAACACGTTCGACACGGCCCTGTTCGTTCGCGGCGGCTATGTCGGCGAGCTCGAGCTGCGCTACCGGCCGTTCGACCGGCCAGGCGCAGTGAGGCTCGGCACCTGGATGAACAGCGCCTTCTCGGGCTCCTACAACGAGGCCGTCGCGCTGGCGGCCCTGACGCCCGGCCTGACGGCCGACGACACGATCGCCCAGACGCGGCGCGGCCGCACCAAGTACGGTCTCTACCTCAACCTCGAGCAGGAGATCACCGACGATGTCGGCCTGTTCGGCCGCTTCAGCTGGAACAACGGCGCGTCGGAGATCATGGCCTTCACCGACATCGACACCAGCATCTCCTTGGGCGCTTCGATCAAGGGCACGCGCTGGACCCGGCCCGACGACCGGATCGGCATCGCGGGCGCGCTCAATTCCCTCTCGGCCGATCACAGCAACTATCTGGCGGCCGGTGGCCTGGGCGTGCTGGTCGGCGACGGCGCTCTCACCTATGCCTCCGAAGCCGTCCTGGAAGCCTACTATGCCTTCCAGATCACCAAGGGTCTCGTCGCCACCGCCGACTATCAGCTCCTGCTCAACCCGGCCTACAACGCCGTGCGCGGCCCGGTGAACGTCTTCAGCGGACGCCTCTCGGCCCGCTTCTGAGGGTCTACTTCTGGTCCATGCGCCAGATACCGTCCCATCCGGCCGGGGCACCGTCGCGCAGGAACCTTTCGCACCGGCCGATGAAGACATGGCAGGGCGGGTCCTCCTCGCGTATCGCCGAGGCGGCCCGGAACCCGGCCAATGCGTCCTCGAAGCGGCCGGCGACATAGGCCTCGCGGGCCGTCTCCCACGCGGCGAGGAACGATGCGTGCTCGGCGCGGCTGGCGGCTTCGCCCATCGGCTCATAGACGTCGTGCGGTTCCGTGGTGCCGACGGCCACCACGCGGTCGACGTGTCGCCATACGAACAGGGCCGAGGTTGGGCCGGCGACTTCGCCGCTCGCCAGGATCTCGGTGCCGTAGACCTTGTTCATGCCTTCGAGGCGCGAGGCCTGGTTGGCGACCTGGCCGACCAATGTGTAGTTGATGCGCTCGCGCGCGCCGACATTGCCCACGACAGCCGGTCCCGTATGCAGGCCGAAGCGCGTGCGGAAGCCCGGCCGGCCCCGCTCGCGCCATTTCTCCGAAAGAGCGCGGCCCGCGGCGGCGGCCTGCAGCGCGCCGCGACAGGCGTTGGCGATGTGCTCCGGATCGGTCTCCGGCGCATTCCAGAAGGCCATGATGCTGTCGCCGATATATTTGTCGATCGTGCCGCGATTGGCGGAGATCGCCGAGCCCAGCGCCTCGAAATAGCGCGACAACCGGCTGGTCAGCAGCTCCGGCTCCATCGTCTCGGTGAGGAGCGAGAAGCCCTCGATGTCGGAGAACATCACCGTGACCTCGCGACGTGTTCCGCCGACACCGCTGCTCTCCGGCGACCGCATGATCTGCTGCACGAGGGTCTTGGAGACGTAGCGCCCGAAGATCTCCAGCCCGGCGCGCATGTTCTCGACCGCGTCGGACAGGCGGGCGATCTCGGTGATGCGGCTCTGCATGGGCTGCTGGTCCGAGAAATCGAGCTGGCGGATGCGCTCGGTCTTGAGGGCGATGCGCGCGATCGAACGCGAGAGGATCAGCGATGCCGCCAGCGCCCCGATTGCGGCGAGCGCCACGGCGATGGCCGCAGCGGCTGCGGCCCGTTGCAGCAGCACCCGCGACTCGGCGGTCAACTCGCGTACCGGCACCGCCGCTCCGATCACGAAGCTCTGCCCCAGCAACGGCGGCATGCGGTGGACGATCACGCGATACGCATGGCCCCCCGCTTCTACCTGGCGGTCGATCTTCGTGTCAGTGGCGATGGACTCACCGACGGCCTTGTGCAGGGTCTGCCGTACCAGAGCATCGGCCGACAGACAGCCCGGCAGCGTCGGCGCGCATGGCTCGGATTCGATCTCGACCCCGCCACCGGAATGGCCCACCACGATCACCGAATTGGCTGTGATCTTGTAGGCGGTCAGAAGCTCCGACAGCGTCCGGAGCGTGAAATCGAATCCCACGACGCCGATACCGGCGCGCAGCGGGATGCCGGCGGAAATGCCGGCGTCGGGTGTCTGGGCGAAGCGATAGGGCTCGGTGAGGATCGCCTGCCCTGCCTTCATCGCCGCGACGTACCAGGGCCGGGTGCGGGCATCGAAGCTCGTCGTGGTCGTCCGGGCGGGGCCGTGGCTGCCGTCCGGCAGATAGAACCAGTAGGTTTCCGTCCGCGGCGACGCCCCCGCCTCGATCACCCGCACGATGATCGACTCTCCATCCGGCGCATCCAGGTCGATGCGCTGCTGGATGCTGAGGGATTCCGGCCGCCCGGCATAGATGAAACTGCCGTCGGTATAACCGACGAAGGCCGACTGAACCGCCTGGTGACGTTGCAGCAGGGCGATGAGCTGATGCCGCCGCTCCTCGTCGGTCAGCGGATTTTCCGTGGCGTTGAAGCTCGGACCGTAGGCCAGGGCCTGACCGACGGATACCACCACATGCAGACCCTCGGTAAGGAAGTCTTCCACCGCCGATTCGAGATGGGACACCCTCTGGTCGGCGCTGCGCTGTTCGAGCAGGTCAACGGACCGCCAGCCGAGCCACAGCAGCACGCTCGTGAGCGGCACCACGACCAGGGCCATCAGCATCAGGATCGTGATGCTGAACGGGATCGACCGCCGCAAGGGCTTCACATCTCGCAGAAACGCGGAAGCCGCAAAATCAGGCCTTCACCGCATTCCACTTGCAGCCACCGTCCTGGCTCTGCGCGACCAGAGTGGGCGGCGTGGCGCCGAGATCCGCCGTGTAGATCAGGTTCATCCGACCGAGATTGAAGGTGCCCTGATACACGTTCGGGCGAATCGGCTTCATCTTCACGTCGATGCCACCGGCCGACTTCAGCTCGACCTGACCGTTGACGATCGTGAATGTGTGGTCGCGCGTGAAGGACGGGTCGGCCTGGATGCAGCCGGAGATGTTGTTGGGGTTCTGCTTGAACGAGAACTTCACCTCGACGTTTTGCTGGGCGGCGGCCGCGAGCGGCATGAAGCCCGCCAGGACGAGTGGGGCCAGTCTCTTGATGAACATGCGGGATCGTCCTTAATTGGGCACGGGCTAGAATACCAGTGTACAGGGTCCAGTCCGCCCCGTCAGTCCTTGCCGCGCAGCAGGCCGTATGCGCCGCCCGCAATGACGCCTCCCAGCAGCGGCGCCACCCAGAACAGCCAGAGTTGCGACAGGGCCGCGCCGCCCACGAACAGCGCCGGCGCCGTGCTGCGCGCGGGATTCACCGCCGTATTGGTAACGGGAATGGTCACCAGGTGGATGAGGGTGAGCGCGAGACCGATCGCAAGGCCCGCCACCGCCGGGCTGACGCGCTTGTCCGTGGCGCCGAGGATGATGGTCACGAAGCCGAAGGTCATGACGACTTCGATGACCAAAGCGGAGACGAGCCCGTACTTGCCGGGCGAGTGATCGCCATAGCCGTTGGTGGCAAAGCTTCCGATCTCGGCCCCGGCCTTGCCGGTCGCGATGACATAGAGGATGGCGGCGCCCACGATGCCACCCAGCACCTGCGCGACCACATACTGGACGACCTCGCTGAAGGGAAAGCGGCCCGCCACGGCCAAGCCGACCGTCACCGCCGGGTTGAAGTGGCCGCCCGACACGCCGCCCACGGCATAGACCATCGTGAGCACGGTGAGGCCGAAGGCGAGCGCCACACCGGCAAAGCCGATACCGAGTTGTGGAAAGCCGGCGGCAAGCACGGCGCTGCCGCAGCCGCCCAGCACCAGCCAGGCGGTCCCCAGAAATTCTGCGTAGAGACGATTGCTGATCGGCATGTTCTCTCCCCGAGTGGCCGAGGCGAGTCTACGCCTCCTTCGATTATTCTCCCAGCCCATGCGCAAAGCCGGGAGGACATTTGCTCTGCCGTTCGACGTTTCCCGCAGTGCAACAAGCGAAGCGTCACGGAACGGAAACCTCCCGTTCACGGAAGCACCCTAGCGTGCCGGCCTCGTCGTCCCCGGGGTTTCACGTCATGTTTTTGCGCCGCCGCGCTCTGATCGCCGCATCCGGCCTCGCCGCCACCAGCTTCGGCCTGCCGCGCATTGCGCTCGGCCAGGCCGACCGCCGGCCCGTCATCACCATCGCCGTGCAGCAGATCGCCAACAGCGCCGCGCTGGAGCCGTTGCGCGAGCAATCCAACGTCGGCCAGCGCGTGTTCTCCTTCATCTTCGAGCGGCTGATCATGCAGAACCTGCTCGCCAAGCTGGAGGAGGTGCCGGGCCTCGCCGAAAGCTGGAAGCGCATCGACGACCGCACCGTCGAGTTCACCCTGCGTAAGGGCGTGAAGTTCCACAACGGCGACGAGATGACCGCCGACGACGTGGTCTTCACCTTCAGCCGCGACCGCATGTTCGGTCCCGACTACGACATCACCTCGAACAAGACATTGTTCACCTCGGTCCTGATCCGCGATGCGGTGCAGGGCAAGAACCTGCCGCCGGAAGTGCCCGCCGTGGCCAAGCGCTTGTTCCCGGCGCTGGAAAAGGTCGAAGCCGTCGACAAATACACGGTGCGCTTCGTCAACCGCACGCCCGACGTGACCATGGAGGGCCGCATCGGGCGCCTGGGCAGCGACATCGTCTCGCGCCGCGCCTACGACGAGGCCAAGAGCTGGCTCGACTGGGCGCGCGCCCCGGTCTCGACCGGCCCCTACAAGGTGCGCGAGTTCGTGCCCGACCAGTCGCTGACCCTGGACGCGCACGATGACTATTGGGGCGGCCGCCCGCCGCTCAAGAGCGTGCGCATCATGGTGGTGCCCGAGGTCGCGACCCGCATCAACGGCCTGCTGGCCGGCCAGTTCGACTTCATCTGCGACGTGCCGCCCGACCAGATTCCCGGCATCGAGAAGAACCCGAAGTTCGAGGTGCTGGGCAGCACCATCGTCAATCATCGCATCACCGTGTTCGACAAGAACCATCCGCGCCTCGCCGACCCGCGCATCCGCCAGGCCTTCACCCATGCGATCGATCGCCAGGCGATCGTCGATGCGCTGTGGTCGGGCCGCACCCGCGTGCCGGCCGGCCTGCAGTGGGAGTTCTACGGACCGATGTTCGTCGAGAACTGGACGGTCCCGGCCTACGACCCCGCCAAGGCCAAGGCGCTACTGAAGGAAGCCAACTACAAGGGCGATCCGATCCCGTACCGGCTGCTCAACAACTACTACACCAACCAGGTGTCGACCGCGCAGGTGCTGGTCGAGATGTGGCGCGCGGCCGGCCTCAACGTGCAGATCGAGATGAAGGAGAACTGGCAGCAGATCTTCGACGGCAACAGCCCGCGCGCGGTCCGCGACTGGTCCAACAGCGCCGGCTTCAACGATCCGATCTCCTCGCTGGTCGCCCAGCACGGGCCGCAAGGCCAGCAGCAGCAGGTCGGCGAATGGACCAACGACGAGATGAACCGACTCTCCACCGCGATGGAGATCGAGACCGACATGGGCAAGCGCAAGGCGATGTTCAAGCGGATGCTCGAGATCTGCGAGCGCGAGGACCCGGCCTATACGGTGCTGCACCAGAACGCGACCTTCACGGCCAAGCGCCGGGACATCAAGTGGAAGGCCTCGCCGTCTTTCGCGATGGAGTTCCGCAGCAACAACTTCTCGATCTGAGGGCGACACGATGACGGCGCCCCTCGTCGCGGTACGCGACCTCACGGTCGATTTCGCGGGCGATTTCACAGGCGGTGCGCAGGCCTCGCGCGCCGTCGACGGCGTGAGCCTCGACGTCGCGCCAGGCGAGGCGCTGGGCATCGTGGGCGAATCGGGCTCGGGCAAGAGCGTGACCTGGCTGGCCGCGCTCGGTCTCCTGCCCACCAAAGCGCGCGTGACCGGATCGGTCCGCCTCGACGGACGGGAACTGGTCGGTGCGGCGCGTAGCGATCTCGAACAGGTACGCGGCAAGTGCATCGCCATGATCTTCCAGGACCCGTCGAGCTGCCTCAATCCGGTGCATCGTATCGGGCGGCAGCTCACCGAAGCGCTCGGGCTGCATCGCGGCCTCACCGGGCGCGCCGCCGAGGCCCAGGCCCTGCGCCTGCTCGACCAGGTCGGCATCGCCGATGCCCGCCGGCGTCTTATGGACTATCCGCATCTCCTCTCCGGCGGTCTGAACCAGAGGGTCATGATCGCCATGGCGCTGGCCGGCGAACCCGACCTGCTGGTCGCCGACGAGCCCACGACGGCGCTGGACGCCACCATCCAGGCACAGATCCTCGCCCTGCTGGGCAGCATCCGCCGTGACACCGGCATGGCGCTGATCCTGATCAGCCATGACCTGGGCGTCGTCGCCGAGAATGTCGACCGCGTGGCGGTGATGTATGCCGGGCGCCTCGTCGAGGAAGCGCCCGGCGCCGATCTGTTCGGCGCGGCGCGTCATCCCTACACGCAGGGCCTGCTGGCGGCGCTGCCCGCGCTGACCGGCCCGCGCCGCCGGCTGGCCGCGATTCCGGGCACCGTGCCGGAGCCGGGCAAGGTGCCTGCCGGGTGCCGCTTCTCGCCGCGCTGCCCCGTCGCCGAGACGAAATGCGCGACGGTGCCGCCGCCCTCACGCATCGTCGGCTTCCGGCATGCCGCCGCGTGTCACCGACGTCTCGAGCCGGGCGCATCTGCCTGGATCCAGAGACAGGCCGCGGAATGAGCGACCTGCTCCAGGCCACCGATCTGCGCCGTCACTATCGGGTTCGCACCGGCCAGGGTCTGTTCGCGCCCAAGGCCGTGCTGCGCGCCGTCGACGGTGTGTCGCTGGCACTGCGGCCGGGCCGCACCCTGGGCCTTGTGGGCGAGTCGGGCTGCGGCAAGTCGACGACCGGCAAGCTGGTGCTGGGACTGGTGCCGCCGACCTCCGGCACGGTGCACTATCGCGGACAGACGCTGCCGCCGGTCGGTACGCCGGCCTGGCGCGGGCTGCGCCGGCACATCCAGATGGTCTACCAGGATCCGCTGGGCGCGCTCGACCGCCGCCTGCCGATCGGCACACAGATCGAGGAGCCACTGGTCATCCATGCAAAGGCAGCAGGGGCCGCGGAGCGCCGCGACCGCGCGCTGGCGACGATGGAATCGGTCGGCCTGCAGCGGCACCAGTACGAACGCTATCCGCACGAATTGTCCGGCGGCCAGCGCCAGAGGGTCGTGCTGGCGCGTGCCCTGATGACGGAGCCGGACCTGCTGGTCTGCGACGAGCCGATCTCGGCGCTCGACGTCTCCATCCAGGCGCAGGTCGTCAACCTTCTGCTCGATCTCCAGGACCGGCTTGGCATGGCCTATCTCTTCATCAGCCACGATCTCAAGGTCGTGCGCCAGGTGAGCCACGACGTCGCCGTCATGTATCTCGGCCGCATCGTCGAGCAGGGCGAGGCCGAGAGCCTCTTCGCCGCGCCGGCCCATCCCTATACGCGCGCCCTGGTGGCGGCGATCCCGGCCGTCGATTTCGGCGGCGGATCGAAACGCGAGCGGATGCTGCTGCAGGGCGATCCCCCCAATCCGGTGAACGTGCCTTCCGGCTGCGCCTTCCACACACGCTGTCCTTTTGCCACCGCACAGTGCCGAGCCGAAGCACCGACGCTCCAGCCCCTGGCCCGCGGCCGCATGGTCGCCTGCCACCGCGTCCACGAACCCGCCCTGCAGGTTGCCGCCTGATGCTGATGTTCGCCACCTCGCGCCTGCTGCGCGCAGGCCTCACGATCCTGTTCGTCATGACCTTCGCCTTCGTGGTGCTGCGGCTCTCGGGTGACCCGGCGCTGCTCATCATGTCGGTCGACGCGCCGCCCGAAGCGATTGCCGCCTTCCGCGAGTCCTGGGGCCTCAACCAGCCGATCTGGGAACAGTACCTGTCCTATATCGGCCATGCCCTCACCGGCGATTTCGGCAAGTCGATGCGCGACGGGCGGCCCGCCATCCAACTCGTGATGGAACGGGTGCCTGCGACCCTCGCCATCACGCTGCCGGCTCTGGCGCTCAAGATCGGGCTCGGCATTCCCGCCGGCATCTATGCCGCCCTGCATCGCAACTCGATGGCCGACCGGCTGACCATGGCGGCCTCGGTCGCGGGCTTCACCATGCCGAGCTTCGTTCTGGCGCTGCTGCTGGTCCTGGTGTTCGCGGTACAACTCGGCTGGCTGCCGGCCAGCGGCAGCAGCGGGCTCGCCTCCGCCATCCTGCCGATCATCACGCTGGGCACCGGGGGTGCCGCGATCATGGCGCGCTTCACGCGCTCGGCCATGCTGGAAGTGCTTGGCCAGCCCTATATCCGCGCCGCCTCGGCCAAGGGCGTGACCTGGCATGCCGTCGTGACCCGGCACGCGCTGCCCAATGCCGCCATCCCGACCGTCACCATCATCGGCTTCATGGTGGGCAGCCTGGTGGCCGGCGCCGTCGTGGTCGAAAGCGTCTTCTCCTGGCCGGGCGTCGGCCGGCTGCTGGTATCGGCCGTGGCCAATCGCGACCTCGCGGTCGTGCAGGCCATCCTGATGGTAATCGCGGCCTGGATGGTGATGGCCAACCTCACCGTCGACCTCGCCTATGGCTGGCTCGATCCGCGCGTGCGCGGCACGGCCGCCGCGCACTAGGAGGAGCAACATGGCCATCGCCGAACACGCGGCTGCTCCTACCCTTCGCCGCCGCCTACCCGCCCTGCCGCTCGGCGTGACCCTGGCCTTGGCATGGCTCGCGCTGATGATCGTGACGGCGCTGGGCGGGGATTTTCTCGTGCCCTATTCCATCACCGCGCTCGATCTCAAGGCGCGGCTGGCGGCGCCGGCCCTGATGGGCGGCACCTGGGCCCATCCGCTGGGTACCGACGAACTCGGCCGCGACGTGCTCTCGCGGCTCATCATGTCGATCCGCATGAGCCTGCTGATCGCCTTCTTCGGCACGATCATCGCGGCAACGCTCGGGACGGCGCTGGGCTTTCTGGCCGCGCACTTCCGCAGGGCCGTCGAGCAGGTCGTGCTGATGGCCATCGACTTCCAGGCCAGCATGCCCTTCATGATCATCGCGCTCGCGGTGCTGGCCTTCCTGGGCAACAGCCTGCCGCTGTTCATCGCGCTGATGGGCTTCCATTCCTGGGAACGCTATGCCCGCATCTCGCGCGGCCTTACGCTCGCCGCCAACGAGCAGGGCTATGCCGCCGCGATCCGCCAGCTCGGCGCGAGCCCGGCCCGCATCTACGGCCTGCACATCCTGCCCAACATCGCCTCGACCCTGATCGTCTCGATGACGCTCACCTTCCCCGAGATCATCCTGCTGGAGAGCGGCCTGTCGTTCCTCGGCCTCGGCGTCCAGCCGCCGCTTGCCTCTCTGGGCAATATGGTGGGCTATGGCCGCGAATACATCAGCCATGCGCCCTGGATCATGCTGGCCCCGGCCGCCACGATCGTGCTCACGACCCTGTCGATCAGTCTGCTGGGCGACTGGCTGCGCGACCGGCTGGATCCGACATTGCGCTGAAGACCCTCAAGCCTTCTTCTTCCCCTGCGGATAGATCGTCTCGCCGCGCTTCAGCATCTCGACGAAGGAAGCGATCTTCTTCTTTCGTCCGGCTTCCGTCTTCATGTTTTCAGTCCGGAAGATGAGCGCGAAGCGGTTCTGGGCGCTGAGCGTGGCCAGCATGGCCTTCGCCCTGGGCGCGGCGTCGATGGCCGCCTGCAGATCGTCCGGCAGCTTCGAGTCCTTGCTTCGATAGGCACGGTCCCAGCGGCCGTCCTGTTTGGCCGCCTCGACCTGCTTGAGACCGTGCTCGGTCATGCGCCCCGCCTCGACCAGCCGGGCGACGTTGTCGACGTTGATCTGGCTCCAGACGCTCTTTCGGCCGCGCGGCGTGTAGCGTTGCAGAAAGCTCGTCTCGTCGAAGCCCTTGCGGATGCCGTCGATCCAGCCCCAGCACAGGATGACGTCGATCGCTTCCCTAGGGGTGATCGACTTCAGGCCGGAGCCGACCTTGCGGATCCTGATCCAGACTTCGCTTTCCGTGTCGTGATGCTCGGCCAGCCATTTGTAGAAGCTGGCTTCCGTCGCAAACTCGCGGACCTTGTCCGGGTCGACTGTGACCGGCGCCATCAGCACACCCGGTAGCGTTCGACGGCATCCCGATCGAGTTCGATGCCGAGGCCGGGACCTTCCGGCAGCAGGATGTGACCGGCCTCGAGACTGAGCGGCGTCTTGAGGAGCTTCGTGCGCAGTTCGTTGTCGCTCATGTCGTATTCCAGCATCGAGGGGTGCGGCGGATGCTCGGTGTGCGGCGTCGCCGGCAGCGCGGCAAGGAAATGGCAGGCCGTCGCGAGACCCACGGCGCCGCCCCAGACATGCGGTGCGACCCGCAGATTCTGCGCATGCGCCAGCGCCACGATGCGCTTGGCCTCGGTGATGCCGCCGACCCCGGGGATGGAGGGCTGCACGATGTCGATGCAGCGCCCGTCGATCAGCGCGCGGAAGTCGCGGACTGTATGGTGGGCCTCGCCAGCCGCCAGCGCGATCGGCGAGCGTGCCCGCAGCTCGGCGTAGCCGCGGAAGTCGCCTGGCGGCAGAGGCTCCTCGATCCAGTGGATATTGAACGGCTCGATCGCGCGGGCACATTCCAGCGCCACGTCGGCCGTGTAGGCCCCGTTGATGTCGACCAGAAGCAACTTGTCGGGTCCCAGCGCTTCGCGCGCGAGCTTCACGCGCTCGACGTCGCTCCGGATGCCGCGGCCGATCTTGATCTTGGCGCCGGCATAGGGATGGGAAGCCGCCTCCGCCATCATGTGTTCGAGCTGGCGATCGGGATCGTCGGAAAAGAAGCCGGTCGAGGCATAGGCCGGGAAACGGGTCGCGCCGCAGCCGCCGATCAGGTCGCAGACGCGCACGCCGAAGCCGCGGGCAATGGCGTCCCACAGCGCCACGTTGATGCCCGCGAGACACGAGGTAAGCTGGTTTCCGACTCCCAGATGATAGATCGCGTTGCGCACCCTCGCCTCGACATGATCGAAGTCGAAGACGCTGCGGCCCACGAACATCGGCTCGAGCATGCGGAAATACTCCCGCGTCACATGAGGATTGCCGAAGGCCTCGCCGATTCCCGTCACGCCCTGGTCGGTCTCTACCTCGACCAGCCCGCCCTGGCGGCGGAAGCCGCCGCTGCGCGACATGCCGTAGGCCTTCTCCGGCGCGAAGGAATACTCGAGTCCGATGAACGAAAGACGGCGGATCGTCGGCATGGCAGCTCCTGCAAATCCCGCGCTATGGTGGGCCCCAAAGCAAATCGGAGGCAACCGCTCATGACTATCCCCAAAACGCACCGTCGCGTCGTCCTCGTGCGCCGCCCGCCCGGGGAACCGGCCGAATCCGACTTCCGCGTCGAGGAAGTGCCGGTGCCGGAACCGCGCCACGGCGAGGTGCTGGTCAAGGTCCACTATCTCTCGCTCGATCCCTACCAGCGTGGCCGCATGCGCGATGCCGCCTCCTACGCATCGCCCGTCGGCCTCGGCGAGGTGATGACCGGCGGCACGGTGGGCGAGGTCGTGGCCTCGCAGCATCCGGACTTCAAGGTGGGCGACATCGTCGAGGATCGTCTCGGCTGGCAGGAATATGCAATCGGCGGCGGGCCGGCCCTGCGCAAGGTCGATCCCTCGCTGGCGCCGATCTCGACCGCCAACGGCGTGCTGGGCATGCCGGGCATGACGGCCTATTTCGGCCTGCTGCATGTCGGCCAGCCCAAGCCCGGCGAGACGGTCGTCGTCTCCGCGGCATCGGGCGCCGTCGGCCAGGTGGTGGGCCAGATCGCGAAGATCATGGGTTGCCGGGTCGTCGGCATCGCGGGCGGCGCGAAGAAGTGCGCCTTCGTGAAGAACGAACTCGGCTTCGATGCCTGCATCGACTACAAGGCGGAAAAGGACCTCGACGTCGCGCTGCGTGCCGCCTGTCCCAACGGGCCCGACGTCTATTTCGACAATGTCGGCGGCGAGATCACCGACGCCGTGCTGCGCAACATCAACTTCTTCGGCCGGGTGGCGCTGTGCGGCTCGATCTCGCAGTACAACGCCACCGGCGCGTCGATGGGACCGCGCCTGCTCGGCACCTTCGTCGGCAAGCGCGTGATGGCGCGCGGCTTCATCGTCACCGACTTCGCGCAGCACTACGGGCCGGCGATGCGCCAAATGGGCGAATGGATCCGCGACGGCAAACTCAAGTACCGTGAGGACATCGTCGAGGGCATCGACAAGGCGCCGCGCGCCTTCATCGGTCTGCTGCGCGGCGAGAACTTCGGCAAGATGCTGGTCAAGCTCGCATGAGCTACGACGCACCCTTCGCCGGCCTCAAGGTGGTCGACCTGAGCCAGGGTATCGCCGGCCCCTATTGCGCGATGCTGCTGGCCCAGCACGGCGCCGAGGTGATCAAGGTCGAAGGAATGGGCGAGGGCGACTGGGCGCGCACCCTAGGCGTCCACTACGGCAACCACAGCGCCTTCTCGATCATCGGCAACATGGGCAAGCGCAGCCTGTCGGTCGATCTCAAGAGCGACGCCGGCAAGGAGATCGTCTGGCGTCTGCTCGAGGGCGCCGACATCTTCCTCGAAGGTTTCAGGCCGGGCGTCATCAAGCGTCTGGGCTTCGACTATGGAACGGTGTCGGCGCGGGTGCCGCGCCTGCTCTATGTGTCGATCTCGGGTTTCGGCCAGACCGGGCCGCTGGCCGAGCGGCCCGCCATGGACCCGGTGCTTCAGGCCTATACCGGCATGATGGCCGAGAATCGCGGCGAGGATGGCATTCCCCACCGCGTGCCGGTGATCGTGGTCGACATGTCGACCGCGCTCTATGCCTTCCAGGCCGTGAGCGCCGCACTCTACGCACGACGCGACGAGACCAAAGGACGCTACATCGATGTCAGCCTGATGCAGTCGGCGACGGCGCTGCAGTCGATCCGGCTGATGGCCTGCCATCTCGAAGGCGGCACCATGAAGCCGGGCGGCGTGCCCGGTGGTGTGTTCAAGACGGCGGATGGCTGGATGTCGATCCTCGCCCTGAAGGACAGCGACTGGCAGAGCCTCTGCCGGCTGATGGACGTGCCCACGCTGGCGCACGAGGACCGCTTCGCCACGCCGGCGGCGCGTCTCGCCAACGAAGCGGCGCTCTATGCGATCATACGCCCGATGATCGAGGCCAAGCCCTCCGCGCACTGGAGCGAGATGCTCACCGAGGCCAAGCTGATGCACGAGCGGCTGAACAGCTACGCCGACTTCATCGACCAGCCGCACGTCAAGGAAACCGGCCTGATCCACTGGCTTGAACAGGCCGGCGTGCCGGCGAAGGTGCCGGTCCCTGCCCTGCCCGGCATGCTGCCGCCGGAACCGGGCACGGCCCGCGCCGAAGCACCCGTACCCGGCCAGCACAGCCGCGCCATCCTGAGCGAACACGGCTACACCGCCAGCGAGATTGATTCCCTGCTGGCCAACGGCACCATCGCGACGACGGGGTAAGGACATGCAGAAGAAGGCCGTCGTGATCGGTGCCCTGGGCGTCATCGGCCGCTACATCGTGGAGCGCCTGGTGGCCGAGGGCGACTGGCAGGTCGTCGGCCTGTCGCGCCGGCCGGAGATGGACGGGCCACGCTACCGGCACGTCTCCGTCGACCTGCTCGATCTCGACGACGTGGCGGCGAAACTGAAGGACCTGCGCGACGTCACACACATCTTCTACGCCGCCTTCCAGCCCGGCACTGGCAACGCGGCGGGCTATGCCTCGGTGATCGCGCCCAATCGCGACATGCTGGTGAACTCGGTGACGGCCATCGCCAAAGCATCTCGCAGCCTGCAGCGCGTCGTGCTGGTCACCGGCACCAAGTATTACGGCACGCATCTCGGGCCGCTGAAGACGCCGATGCGCGAGACCGATCCCCGTCACATGCCGCCGGATTTCTATTTCGACCAGATCGACTGGCTGACGGGCTTCCAGCGCGGCAAGCGATGGAGTTGGACGGAGCTAAGACCCCAGACATTGTGCGGCTTCGCGCCCGGCACGGCGATGAGCATCATGCCCGCCATTGCCGTTTATGCCGCGATCTCGAAGGAGCTCGGCTTGCCGCTGCGCTTTCCCGGCAAGCCGGGCGCCTATGGCACGATCTACCAGGTGACGGAATCCTCGCATTTCGCCAGCGCGGCCGTGTGGGCAGCCACCGAGAAGCGCGCCGCCAACCAAGCCTACAATATCACCAACGGCGACTATTTCCGCTGGCGCAACGTCTGGCCGCGCATCGCCCAGATCTTCGACATGCAGGTGGGCGAGCTGCAGACGATCAGCCTGACCCAGCAGATGGCCGACAAGGCCGAGCTGTGGGCGGAGATGACGAAGAAGTACCGGCTGAAGAAGTTCGACTTCGGCCAGCTCGTGGCCTGGCCGTTCGCCGACTATGTCTTCGGCTCGGACTGGGACGTGATGTCCGATGTCACGAAGAGCCGGCTGCACGGCTTCCACGAGGTGGTCGACAGCGAGGCCATGTTCGAGCGCCTGCTGACGCGCTTCCGCAAGGAGAAGATCGTGCCCTAGCGGGCGACCGGACGACCGATTACAAGGGGAACGGCCCGGACATTGCGTCGGGTGTGACGGCTGCTGGGGGCGCCGTCATTTGGGGGAGCAATGCGTAGATGAGTGAGTCGTCCAGCCTCCTGCCGCCCGAGCCGTGGCCGCAGCGTATTTCGCGTATCCTCGCCTGGGTGGGCGGCGCCATCATTCTCGTCGGCTGCAGCGGTCTCATCACCATCGACGTCATCACCCGCTACCTCTTCAAACGCGGCATGGTCGAGAGCTTCGAAGTGTCGGGTTATGCCCTGGCCGCCTGCATCGGCCTCGGACTCGGGTTCGCCACCACTTCCAAGACGCATATCCGCGTCGACATCCTGCTCGATGCCTTTCCGCGATCCGTCCGCGTCGCCTTCGACCTCCTCGCGTCCCTGTCGCTGGCGCTGCTGGCCGTCGCACTCGCCTGGTTCTGCTGGGGCACACTCGCCCAGTCGATGGCGATGAACGCCAAATCGGTTTCGGCTCTCCAGACTCCGATGGCCCTGCCGCAGTCGATCTGGTGGATCGGCATCTTCTGGTTCGCCTGTGTCGCCGTACTGCTGCCCGTCCAGGCCGTGCTTCGCCTGCTGGCGGGCGACGGTCCCGGTTTCGACGCACTGATCGGCAGCCTGCGCGTCACCGATGAAATCAGCCAGGCCGGCGTGGAACAGGCGCCGCCCGCGATCGGAACGCCGCGATGATCGGCACAGCCTTCACGCTGCTGGTCGTCCTGGTGGGTATCAGCCTGCCGGTCGCCGTCGCGCTCGGCCTGATGGCCTATGTCCTGTCCGAGCGCTACGCCTTCTTCCCGATGACGGGGGCGATCGGCGAGCTCGCCTGGAACTCTTCGAACGACTTCATCCTGATCGCCGCGCCGATGTTCATCATGATGGGCGAGCTGATGCACCGTTCGGGCATGAGCGAGCGCCTGTTCGCCGCTCTGACGCCGTGGTTCTCGCGCATCCCCGGCCGCCTCATCCACACCAACATCGCCGCGAGCGCGATCTTCGCCGCCACCTCGGGCTCCTCGGTGGCCACGGCCGCGACCATCGGCACGGTGGCCATCCCGAACATGGACAAGGGCGGCTACAACCGGCCGCTGTTCCTCGGTTCGATCGCGGCGGGCGGCACCCTGGGCATCCTGATCCCGCCCTCGATCAACATGATCATCTATGCCGTGCTGACTGACACGTCGGTGGCCGATCTCTACGCGGCAGGCTTCATCCCGGGCTTCATGCTGGCGGGACTGTTCTCGCTGATGGTGCTGGCGCTGTGCCTGTTCCGCCCGCAATGGGCCGGTCCCCGGCAGGACACGGCGAACCTCTGGCAGGAGCGGATCTCCGGCCTGAGGAACCTGCTGCCGCCGCTCGGCCTGTTCCTCGTCGTCGTGGGGTCGATCTATGCCGGCATTGCCACACCGACCGAGGCTGCGGCGCTCGGCTTGATGGCGACGCTGGGCCTGGTCGCGGCCAACGGCCAGCTCACGTTGCCGGTCCTGCTACGGGCCTTCGAGGGCACCGTGCGGACGACCTGCATGGTCATGCTGATCGTGATCGCGGCCTTCTTCCTGAACTTCGTCATGGTGTCGATCGGCCTCGTCAAGGCCATCACGGACTCGGTGCTGGCGTTGGGCCTCTCGCCGCTCGGTATGCTGATCGCCATCGTCGCGTTCTACCTGGTCCTGGGCTGCTTCATGGAGACGCTGTCCATGATGATCGCCACCACGCCGGTGGTGGTGCCGGTCATCGTGGCGCTGGGCTACAGCCCCGTCTGGTGGGGCATCGTCTTCGTCATCCTGATGGAGGCCGCGTTGATCACCCCGCCGGTCGGACTCAATCTCTACGTCGTCCAGGCGGTGCGGCGCAGCGGCGCCTTCTACGACCTCTGCATTGGTGCGCTGCCGTTCGTCGCCATGATGATCGTCATGATCGGCATCCTGATTGCCTTTCCGCAACTGGCCCTGTGGCTGCCGGCCCTTCTGAAGGCCTGACCACTCAAAGGAGGATTTCATGTTCCTGAAGCAATTCATCGCGGCGGCAGCTCTAGCCGGCTCGTTTGCCTTCGGCAGCGCCATGGCGCAAACGCCGCCGGCCCTGCCCTCGACCTCGTTCAATGTCGTGGGCAGCATCGGCGGCCTGTCGATGTACACGAGCCGCGAAGTGCCTTTCTGGACGGTGACGGTGCCGAAGGAATCGGGCGGCGCGATCAAGGTGCAGGTCAAGCCCTTCACCGAGCTGGGCTTCAAGGGTGCGGAGATCTTCCGCCTCGTCTCCAGCGGAACGCTGCAGTTCGCCACCACGGTGCTGAACTACAATTCCGGCGAAGTGCCGATGAATGAAGCCGCCGACCTGGTTGGTCTCGTGGGTTCCGTCGAGGAGCTGGAGAAGGTCATCGACGCGATCCGGCCGGCCTATGCCAAGTTCCTGGAAGAGAAACACGGCATCAAGCTGCTGGGTTTCGGCTCCTACCAGGCCCAGGTTCTGTACTGCCGCGACGCCTTCGTCACGATCGCCGACCTGAAAGGCCGCAAGATCCGCGCGTCGGGCGCCTCGCAGCAGGCCTTCGTGACCCATATCGGCGCCTCGCCGCTCAACATCGCGTTCGCCGAGGTCCAGCCCGCGCTCGCCAGCGGCGTGGTCGACTGCGCCATCACCGGCGCACTGTCGGGCTACAAGTCGAAGTGGCACGAGTCGGCGAAGTTCATCTCGCCCATGCCGGTCAATTTCGGCGTGGCCGCCCAGCTCGCGAATCTGAAGTGGTGGAATTCGCTCGATCCGAAGGTCCAGGCCTTTCTGCAGACCGAGCTCAACAAGCTCGAGAAGTCGATCTTCGAACAGGCCCGGACCGAGACGCAGACCGGTATCAACTGCAACACCGGCACCAGCCCGTGCAGCGAGGGCACGCCCGCCAACATGAAGCTGGTGCCGGTCACGCCGGCCGACGAGGCCCTGCGCAAGGACGCGCTCACCAAGGCGATACTGCCGTCCTTCGCCAAGCGCTGCGGCGCGGACTGCGTCAAGACCTGGAACGACACGGTCGGCAAAACGGTGAACATCACCCTCGCACCATGAGGGGTGGGACCGTGATCACACTGCTGACGCCGGCGAACTACCTCCGCACGCCGTGGAAGAACGGCGGCGGCACGACCGTCGACATCGCCTTTTCGGGCGATGTCTGGCGGTTCGGACGTACGCCGATCGTGAAGGCGGGGCCCTTCTCCGACTACACCGGCTTCGACCGCGTGCAGGTCCTGGTCTCCGGCAGCGGACTGGTGCTGGAGACGCCCGGGGGCGAGATCGACGTGCGACAGCCCTTCCGGCCTGTACGCTTCGCCGGAGAGACGCCGATCGTGAGCCGCCTGGAGGCGGGGCCGGTGGAAGTGGTCAACCTGATCGGCGCGAGAGCGCAGGTGAGAGTCGACATCGCCGTCCTCGATGAAGACCGTACCCTTGTCCTGCAGCCCGGCACGCATATCGCCTACAGTCCCCACGGCGATGCGACCGTGGCGGTCCAGGATGCGAGTCACGACCTTGCGGCAGACCACGCGCTGCGGCTGGACATCACCGCGCCGACGCGGTTGAGCGGCCTGGTCGGGTGCCTGCTGGTCGGCAGCATCACCGCCGCCTAGCGCCGCCCGGGCGCTACAATGTCCCCACACGGATGCACGCGCTGATGTATGCTGCGCCGAAGCCCTGTGTCATGGGCACGCCAGCCTGAGGAAACCATGCGCGTCCTGCTCGTCCTACTGTTCGCCCTCACCGCAGGCAGCGCCGGGGCCGCCGACCTCAAGCTGCTGACCGCCGGCGCCTACAAGCCGGCCGCGCTCGAGATCGTCGCGGACTTCGAGAAGAAGACCGGCCACAAGGTGACGATCGACAGTGGCACCACCGGCACCCTGCAGAAGCGCGTCGCCGCCGGTGAGTATTTCGACGTGGTCGTCATGCCACCGATCCCGATGGCCCAGTTCCTCGGCAACCGCATCGACGAGAGCAGCGCCAAGGAACTGGCTCGCGCCGGCGTCGGCATGGCCATCAAGCAGGGCGCGTCGGTGCCCGACATTTCCGAGCCCGACGGCTTCAAGAAGGCGCTGCTGGCGGCGCGCGCCGTCGCCTACATCGACCCGGCCTCCGGCGGGTCGAGCGGCATCTACGTCGCCCAGCTCTTCCAGCAGATGGGGATCGCCGACCAGCTCAAGCCGAAGAGCGTGCTGGTCCAGGGCGGACTGGCGGCGGAGCGCATCGTCGACGGCAAGGCCGATATCGCGCTCCAGCAGAGCAGCGAGCTGATGGGCGTACCGGGCGTGCAATTCGTCGGCCCGATCCCGCTGATGCTGCAGAACTACACGATCTATTCCGGCGGCGTGTCCGTGGCCTCCCGCAACCGCGCCGCCGCCGACACGCTCCTGCTGGCGCTGGCCAACCCAGAGAACGGCAAGATCCTGAAGTCGAAGGGCCTCGATAGTCCTTGAAAGAAGGACCTTTAACTCGGATGACCGAAAGCGCACGTCCACCTGCTCCGCCCCTCGTCGTGGAGCGATGGTTCAATACCGACCAGCCGATCACGCTCGAGAGCCAGCGCGGCCGCATTGTCGTACTGCATGCCTTCCAGATGCTGTGTCCCGGCTGTGTCGCCAATGCGATCCCGCAGGCGCGGCGGCTGAATGAAATCGCCGGATCGATCGACGGGCTGGTCGTGCTGGGTATCCACACCGTGTTCGAGCATCACGCAGCGATGACGCCGGTATCGCTCGAAGCCTTCCTGCACGAATACAGGATCACCTTCCCCGTCGCCGTGGACCATGCCTCGACCGACGGGCCGATCCCGCAGACCATGGCAGCCTACGGGTTCCGCGGCACGCCCTCGACCGTCATCATCGATCGCGAGGGCCGCATCGCGCGCCACAGTTTCGGGGCCGAGGACGATCTCGCCCTCGGCCTGATCCTGGGCAACCTGCTCAGCGCGCGGACTTGATCTCCACCAGCGCCTCTTCCCAGGCGCGGATCGTGTGATCGATGTCGGCCTGGGTGTGCGCGACGCTGACATAGTACTTGCTGTCGCCCTTCATGATGCCACGGGCGCGCAGGGCCTGGTTGAAGCGCTTCAGGATCGCGGTGTCGGCCTTCAGCGTGTCGCGATAGTCCTTCACCGGTTGGTCGGTGAAGATGATGTCGAACAGCGGCGGCTCGCCGATCACCTGCGCCTTGAAGCCGTGCTTCTTCAGCAGCTCCGACAGCGCGTCCATCAGCCTGCGGCCGTTGGCGAAGACCCCCTCGTAGGTGCCGGGTCGCTTCAGGACTTCCAGCGTGGCGAGGCCGGCCACGGCCGCCACCGGATTGCCCGAGAGCGTGCCGACCTGGAAGATGAAATCCTCGTCGGTCATCGCGAGGCGATCGAAGTGCTTCATGATGTCGGCGCGGCCGGCGATGGCCGCCAGCGCGAAGCCGCCGCCCACGATCTTGCCCAGGGTGCAGAGGTCCGGCGTGACGCCGTAATATTCCTGGGCGCCGCCATAGGCGAAGCGGAAGCCGGTCACGACCTCGTCGAAGATCAGCGGGATGCCATGCTCGGCCGTCACCTCGCGAAGCGCCTGCAGGAAGCCGGGCTTCGGCGGGATCAGGCGCTGGAACGGCTCGACGATGACGCCGGCCAGCTCGTCCTTCTGCTCCTCGATCAGGCTTCGCACCATGTCGATGTCGTTGAAGGCCGCGACCACCATCTCGTCGGCCACCGACTTCGGGATGCCGGCCGAATCGAGCGTGCCGCGCGGGAAGTTGCCGGGGTTCTTGGGCGCCAGCGACACCAGCGCATAGTCGCTCATGCCGTGATAGCCGCCCTCGAACTTCAGGATCTTGTCGCGCTTGCGGAAGGCGCGCGCGGCGCGCATCGCATAGAGGTCAGCCTCGGTGCCGGAGCAGACGAAGCGCACCTGCTCGGCGCAGGGAACCGCATCGACGATCGCCTCGGCGAGCGCGATGCCGTGGCGGTTGTTGCCGAAGAAAGTCGTGCCGAGCGGCACCTGCGCCTGCACCGCGGCGGTGACCTCGGGATGGGCGTGGCCGATGAACATCGGGCCGGAGCCCAGCAGGAAGTCGACATATTCCTTGCCGGCTTCGTCGTAGATGTGGCCGCCCCGGCCCTCCTTGAGGATCACCTCGGCCGGCATGTTGCCGAAGCTGCCGCCCGGCAGCACGCGGCGCGCCTGTTCGACGAGCTGGTTGGTGGGATCGACCGGAGTCTGGATGTTCATGGGATACCCTTACGCTATTCGATGGGAACGAAGATCGAGTGCCGAAGCTGGCCGTTGATCGCCTTCGAGAAGTGGCCCTTGCCGTGCGTGTCCTCGACCAATATCACCTCGCCGGCGCCGATGATGCGCGTCTCGCCGTCGCTGGCCTGGATGGAAACGCCGGCGTCGAGGTTGATGATGTACTGCCGGCGCGGCGCCGGATGCCATTCATAATCGTAGGTGCCGGGCGTCTCGCGGAAAATGATGCCGGTCGCCGGCAGCGTGGCGGAGGTCTTGCCGCCGCGACCTTCATTCTTCCACTCGATCTCGATGTCGCGGAAGTGCGTCTCGCCGTCGGCGTCTACATACAGGTTGTGGATACGCATGAATTTTTCTCTCCCTTGCCCTCTTCGCCCGGCAGCTTAGAACGAAAGCATGCTGAAGAAACCCGTTGAAGCCATCCTTTTCGACATGGACGGTCTGCTGATCGACACCGAGGCCGTCTACATCGATGCCCTGCAGGATGCCGCCCGCGATTTCGAGATCGAGATGACCCTGGAATTCTGTCACTCGATGATCGGCGTCTCGGGGCGCGAATGCGACGTC
The DNA here is from genome assembly GCF_945957355.1 of uncultured Reyranella sp. Taxonomy (GTDB): domain Bacteria; phylum Pseudomonadota; class Alphaproteobacteria; order Reyranellales; family Reyranellaceae; genus Reyranella. Next base: position 115,203 of record NZ_CAMFKM010000007.1, read on the forward strand.
ATGATCCAGAATTTCTATGGGCCCGACTTCCGCATCGATCATTTCCGCGAGCGTTTCTCCGGCCATGCCAAGCGACGGCTGGAGAGCCATCTGCCGATCAAGTCCGGCGTCGTCGAGATGCTCGACTTCCTGGCGGGCCGCGGCCTGCCCCTCGCCGTCGCCACCGGCTCCGGCCGGATCACCGCGGAGCGCCATCTCGGTCGCGCGGGTCTCATCGATCGCTTCGCCGCGGTCGCGACGCGCGACGATGTCGAGAACGCCAAGCCTGCGCCCGACGTCTATCTCGAGGCCGCCCGCCGGCTCGGCGTGACGCCGGAGCGCTGCATCGCCTTCGAGGATTCCAACGTCGGCCTCACCGCGGCCCATGCCGCCGGCACGATGGCCTTCATGGTGCCCGACATCCTGCCGCCGTTGCCCGAAGTGCGCGCCAAGTGCCTGCGCGTGTTCGAGGATCTTCACGCGGCGCGGCTGATGCTCGAAGAGTCGCTTTAATTCACAGCGACTGATCCGCCGGTCCGCTGGGCGCGTAGAGGAGCGTCAACAGCGGAGTTGCCCGTGCGCTTGCTACGTTTTCTCGTCTCCTGCCTCGCAGTCGTCACGGTGCAAGCTGGAACGGCCCATGCCCAGCCCACCAGTATCGGCAGCGAGCCTGCGGGCCCGCCGCCGAAGGATTGGACCTTCGACATCGGACCGGGCGTGGTGATCGCCCCGTGGTTCGAAGGCAGTGCGAACTATCGCGTGCTGCCGATTCCGAATCTCGACCTGCGCTACCAGCGCGACAAGGTCTTCATCTCGGCGCGCGACGGCATCGGCGCCACGCTGCTGGATGTCTCCGGCTTCAAGGCCGGTCCGATCTTCCGCTACCGCTTTCCGCGCAACCAGGGTGATGGTGGCTACCTCTACGGCACGGGCAACGTCCCCTTCACGATCGAGGGCGGCGCCTTCCTGCGCTACGATCAGCCCTTCCTCTCGGCCAAGGTCGAGTTGCGGCGCGGCATCGGCGGCAGCAACGGCCTGATCTTCGATGCCCTGATCGACGGCAAGCTGAGGGTGAGCGACAGCGTGTTCCTGTCCGGCGGACCGCGGCTCTCGGTGACCGATGGCACCTTCAACCAGGCCTACTTCGGCATCACCGCGCTGCAATCGATCAACTCGGGTTATGCGCAATACTATCCCGGTGCCGGGCTTCGCAGCGTCGGCGTCGGGGCGAGCGCGTTGTGGCGCATCCACGACCAGCTGAGCTTCGTCGCGTTCGGCAGCTACAACTACCTGGCCGACACGGTCGCCAATTCGCCGATCGTCACGGGACCCGGCGGATCCCGGAACCAGTTCGTGGCCGGCGCCGCGCTCACCTGGCGCTTTTCCTGGTAGCGCGCGGGTCGCCCTAGAACTTCTCGACCCAGGGCCGCACCTCGACCTCCCAGCTCCAGGCGCTGCGGTGCTGGTTGAGCACATGCCAGTAGGTCTCGGCGATGGCGTCGGGATCAAGCAGGCTGTCGGGCCTGTCGTCTGACACCGGCCGGGCGGCGCTGCGAATGCCGCCGTCGATCACGAAATGGGCGACGTGGATGCCCTTGGGCGACAGCTCCCGCGCCATGGACTGCGCGAGCCCCCGCAGCGCGAACTTGCCCATGGCGAAGGTCGCCGACAGCGCGAAGCCCTTCACGCCCGCCGTCGCCCCCGACAGGAGAACCGCGCCTTCCCCTCTGGGCAGCATCCGCTTCACCGCCTGCTGCGACACCAGGAAGGCGCCGAAGGCGCTGATCTCGATGGCCCGCTTCACGTCGTCCGGCGCCAAGTCGACCAGCGCGCCGCGCACCCGGTTGCTGGCGTTGTAGACCACGACGTCGGGGGTGCGACCGGCTGCGTCGAGTGCCTCGAACAGGGCCGCGACTTCCGATGGCTCGGCGGCGTTGCAGACGTGAACGGATGCCGCGGTCTCTTTCGCAAGTGCAGCGAGCTTGTCGGTCTGGCGGGCCGCCAGGGCGACCGACAGGCCGTTCTTCGCGAACAGGCGGGCCAGCGAGGCGCTGAGGCCTGGACCAGTCCCCACGATCAGGGCGGAGCGGTATTTCGGCATGTGCAGGGGTCCTCTCGTTGCCGGGGATTCCCGGCAGGTATAGGCTTCCCGTCAATAGGGAAGGAAACAAAGCCATGGACCAGGTCCAACCGACCGGCCGCATCGACGTCATCTCCGACGTGATCTGCCCCTGGTGCTACATCGGCAAGCGCCAGCTCGAACGTGCGCTCGATCTCCTCGCTACGCAGCATTGCCGGGTCGCCGTTGCCTGGCACCCCTTCCAGCTCAATCCCGAGATGCCGGCAGAGGGCGTCGAACGCACGAGCTACCGCATCGCCAAGTTCGGCAGCCTCGAGCGGTCCAGGCAGATGGACCAGCGCATCACCGAGACCGCTGCCACGGTCGGGCTCGAATTCCATCTCGATAGGATCGTCCGCACTCCCAACACGGTGAATGCCCATCGCCTGATCCGCTTCGCGGGCCAGCGCGGCGTGCAGGACGCGGTCGTCGAGGAACTGTTCGAGAGCTACTTCTGCAAGGGCGCCGACATCGGCGACTCGAATATCCTGGGCGACGTCGCCGCCGAAGCCGGACTCGATCGTGCCGAAGTGCTGGCCATGCTGGCCAGCGACGAAGGGCGTCGCGAGGTGCTGGCCGGCGACCAGATGGCGCGCAACGCCGGCATCCAGGGCGTGCCAAGCTTCGCCCTGCAGGGCCATGTCCTGTTCTCCGGCGCCGTGCCCGCCGAGGAAATGGCGCAGACCTTCCGCCGGGCCTGGGAAATTCTCAAGGAACGCGCGGCTTAGAGCGGCGTCGCAGCGACCGCGTCACTTCCCGCGGATGCTCATCGTCGGCGCAGAGACGGGTCCGCTCACCGTCATCACATAGTCGGTCGCACCGTTCGAGCCCGAGTCGAGCGCGATGGTCGTCTCGGTCGTCGCCGCGGTCAGGCTGGTACGGCTGTTGATTCGCGCCGTCGCATTCGGCCCCTTCAACGCGTGATTCTGCAGGTTGATCTCGCCATTGGACAGGGTGATGTCGCCTTCAATGGTGCTCTGCGCATTGATAAAGCCCGAGATGACCGCCGAGTTGAAACCCATCTCGGTGCTGAAGAGACTGCCGATTCCGGTCGCGAAGGAGGCGAAGCCCAGCGACCCGCCGGCCACGGAGGGATAGACGACGCCCGACAGGTGGCCCTGGCCCGTCAGCGAATCGCGAAGCTGCTCGGGCGTGTTCCCCTGCCCCTGCAGCGCCACCTTCATGACGTTGATCTTGCCGTCGACCGCCACCTTCAGATGCTCGTTGCCGAAGACATTCTGCCCGGCCGCGCCGCGCAGCAGCTCGCCGACGTAGATGCCCTGCAGGGTCCCGGCGACGTCGACCGTCATCGTGTCCTTCGACGCGTCGACCGTGCCCGTGAAGTCGACGGCGCCGCTGTAGAACTGTCCCGTAAGCTTCGATACCTGGAACACGCCGTTGCGCAGGGTGGCGTTCATGTCGGCGTAGGTCACGCGGAGCGCCCCGACCTCGATGGCACTTGTTTCGAGGTTGAGCGAAGCATCGAAGGCGCGCAGGCCCGAAAGATCGATCTGCTTGCCCGTCGCGACGCGCGGCCCCTTGGAGGGCAGCGGCACAGCCTCAGCGTTTGCGCCGCCCGGAGCGACCGGCAACGCAGGCGTGGGCACGGAAGGCACGGGCCCGTCGGTGACGCCCAGCCAGTGGTCGAGGTCGAGCGTGCCGGGGATACGCAGGTTGGCTGCGAAGTTCGGCCTCGCCCCGAGCGTGGCATCGATACGCCCCGACATCGGCGTGCCGATCGCCGTCAGGTTGCCCTCGAACGAAGCGCGCTGGTCGTTACCCTTGAAGGCGCCTTCGGCGGCCAGTCCGCCGAGGCCCGTTTGCGGCTTCCCGGTGGCCACCGACACCAGGCCGCTCGCATCCTGCGCCTGCACGTTGAAACTCGAGAGGTCGAAGGCGAACTTGTCGCCCAGCACCAGCGATCCGGTGGCGCGCGCGGTCGCACCGGCCGCGGTGACCGAAGCATTGCGCAGGGTCAGCGCCTCCATTGTGCCTGCCACGTTGCCACTCGCGGTCGAGGCCCCGAGCTTCCCGTTCACGAACTTCGGCATGCCGGCATAGACCAGCAGCTTGTCGGTGTCGGGCATCGTGGCGTTGAAGGTGAAGTCGAACTGTGGCGCGGTGCCGAAGTCGGCCACCTGCCCCTTGAGGTCGAACTTTGCCCCCAGAAGCTCGGCGACCTTCAGGCCGTTCACCTTCAGGAGGTTGCCCTGCACGGCGAGATCGGCATCGATACCGTTCAGGGCCCCGCCGCGGAACAAGAGCTTCGCCACCTTGGCCTTGAGCCCGAGGACAGGCAGGGTCTTGTCGGGCGCTGCGGGGGCGGCGGGCGGGACCGGGACCGGCGCCGTCGATGCCGCGGGGTCCGAAACGACCGATTGCTCGACGGGCGGCGGCAGGTAGGCATCGAGGTCGAAGCTGTCGAGTTGCACCGAGGTCGCCACCGTGAGCGGCAGGCCGAAGGTGATGCTGCCGCTGCCGGTCGCACGCTGGCCATCCAGATCCATCGTGAGATCGGAGATCTGCAGGCTGCTGGCGGTCGATGCCACCTTGCCCTCGATCGCCAGGGTCTGGAGTTTGCCGGCCGGCACACCCGACGTATCGATCTCCAGCCAGGCCAGCGTCTCGCGCAACCGCGAGCCGGCGAGACTGAACTGCCCGGTGGCCTGTACGGAAGGAGCGCTGGCCGGCTTGGACGCAGGCGCGACCGCTGGCGGCGTGGCGTTGGCCTTCAGGATCATGTCGCCTGGCAAGGTGGCGTTCAGGCGCGGCACGGTAATGACGCCTTTGCGAATTTCCACGGCAAGCGACACGTCACGCGCCGTACCCCTGCGAAACGCCACTTCCCCGGCGTCGATCGACAGCAGGACGGTGAACGCGGGCGGAAACGGCGACAGCGAGGCGGAAGCCGGCGTCGCCTTGGCGGGGGCGGCGGGCGCGGCGGCAGGGGCTGCGGCCGGCATGGTGGGGGATGACACGGGCTTCGGCCGAAACAGTCCCGGGTTGGACAGCAGCGCACGCCATTTCTCGGCGTCGACCCTGGGCAGGGACAGGCGGCTCTCGAGGGACGGGTTCGCACCCGTCACCAGTGTGACACTGCCCGACACGCCTTCACTGCCGATCGACATCCTGAAATCGGTGAGCGCCAGCTTCTCGGCCGAGAGGTCGATGTCGCCGTCGAAGGCGAAAGGTCCGATCGCCGCAGCGTCGAAGGCGGGCGCGTCCTGACCGCCCGCCTGTACGAGGCTGGCGATGAAATCGGTCAGGCCGCCGGTGGCGAGAGAGACCTTGCCCTTGATATCGGCATCCGGTGCGATGCGGCTGACATGCCCGTCGAAGTTCAGCGTGCCGCTCTGCACCTTGAGCTTGAAGGACATGTCGCTGCCCTTGTCGGTCGGCGCGCCGACCTTCGCCATCAGCGACAGGGGAATCCCGTTGACGGTCGCCGTGGCGTCGAACTCGAACGGCCCCTGCAGGGAGCCGACGGACGCCAGGGCTTCCAGGTTCTCCGCCCTCAGCGTCTTTCCCGTCTTTGGATTGGTGTAGCTGAGCGTCCCTTCGCGGATCTTCACGGTGCCGATGGCGAGATGGAGGCCGCTGCTCGGCGCCCCGGCTGGCTGGGCGGCGCCGGCACCGGGATGGAACTCCCAGTTGGGCCGTCCTTCGGCGTCGCTCTCGAGGACCAGGGTCGGCCTGAACAGCGTGAGCCGTTCGATCTCGATGTGTCCCTGCATCAGCGCCCAAAGGGAGGGCCTCACGCCGATCCAGCGGACATCCACCATCTGGGCGCCCTTGGCGCCCACGGCATTGGCGAAATGGACCTGCCGGGCGCTGATGCGCGGCGACGGGAACACCGTGAGCTTCAGCGGGCCCTCGATCACGAGTTCGCGGCCGGTCGCCTCCTTCACTGCCGCGATCATGGCGGGCTTGTACTGATCGATATCCAGCAGCGAGGGCGCGGCCAGGCCAGCAAGTGCAACGAGCGCGGAAAACGCCACGACGCCCGCGCCAGTCCGGATCCAGGTTCGCTTCTGCATGGCCATCTACTCGTGAACGCCCCGACCCCTTGAACGCCGCAAGGCGCTGCAGGATGCCACCCTAGTCTATTGCAGGTCCTGCTCTTGGGCTATTCCAAGGCGGCGCGCTGCCCATGGAGCTGGCCGCCGCACGCTAGGTCCGGCGTCGCCTCACCTTCTGTATGGCCTCGTCGAGCGCCGACAGGAAGCGCGACCGGTCGCGCGCTGCCATCGGCTTCGGCCCGCCCGTGATCTCACCCATCGCCCGAAGATTGGACATCAGTTCCCGGTTCGCCATCGCCATGCCGATCGAGGAGGCGGTGAAGGGCACGCCGTTGGAACCGATGACCGAAGCGCCCTTCTTGAGGCTGCGATCGGCGAGCGGGATGTCGGAGGTGACGACGATGTCGTCGGGCCCCGCCCGCTCGACGATCCAGTCGTCGGCCGCGTCGAAACCGTCGCTCACGACGACCCGTTCGATCCGCGGATCGCGCGGCACGTTGATGTAGGCATTGGCCACGACGAAGACCTTCAATCCGTAGCGCTCCGCCACCCGATAGACCTCGGCCTTTACCGGGCAGGCATCGGCGTCGATGTAGATGTCGATTCCAGCCTCCTAGCTCAGGACGGCGAGCTTCTTGCGCTCGATCAAGGCGAAATCGATGTCCGCTCCCAGGCCCGGACCGTTCGGCACATGCACCATGCCGTCGCGCCCGACGACGATGTCCTTCTCGAGACCGTACTTCTGCGCGCCGTCGGGCAGCAGAACCTCGAAGAACTCGGTGTTGCGGATCGCGGCGATGACATGGAGGTTCGCGACGTTGTTCAGCGAGTTGCCGCCGTGATGGACCTCGTAGTTCATGCGGAAGGCCTCGGCGAGATGAGCCGTCTTCACCAGGGTGGTGATACCGCCCTTCACCGCCACGTCGCCGCGCAGATAGTCGGTGGCCTGCTGGAGGATCCACGGCTGGTAGGAATCGAGGCCGGTCTGCGGATACTCGGTGGCCATGATCGGAATTGAAAGAAGCTGCTTCAGCTTGGTGTAGTTGTAGATGTCCTGGTCGGCGAGCGGATCCTCGTACCAGTAGAAGCCCATCTCCTCGACGGCGCGGCCGACGCGGATGGCGGCCGGATAGTCGTAGCTCCAGGTCGAATCGAGCATGATCGTGTAGTCGCCGACGGCGCGACGCACTGCCTCGCAGACCTTGATGTCTTCCCGCCAGCGCGTCGGCGGATGGATCTTGTAGGCGGCCCAGCCATACTCCTTGAACTGCATCGCCTCCTCGGCGTACTCGGCGGGCGAGGCCAATACGGCGGAGCTGGCGTAAGCCGGAACGGACTGGCGATAGGTGCCGAGCAGGCGATGGATCGGCTGGCCCATCGCGTTGCCGACTAGGTCCCACAACGCCACGTCGACCGCGCCGATGGCGCGCACGCCCGCGGAGCGCTGGCGCTTCCAGATCTCCTGGTTGATGTGCTCGCGCTGGAACGGGTCCTTGCCGATCAGCACCGGCTTGATGTGGCTGATCAGCCCCTGCCCGTCCGTCGTCGCGGGATTCATCGCCGAGCCCAGGAAGGCGTGACCTTCCAGTCCTTCGTCGGTGACGATACGCAGCAGGCCCAGCGCGCTCTTGCCCGAGAAGCGACCGGTGTGCGCGCCATAGGTCGTGGGCGGGATGTCGTCCCAGGCGAACAGCGTCAACGTGACGTCGGTTATCTTCATGCCTTTGTCTCCCAGACCCGCCGCTCCGTGCCCAGCGGGTCGATGTCCAGGTGGCAAACCGTGTCGAATATCATCGTGGCGCGCATGCGCGCCGAATAAGTGGGCCATACCGGCAGGCCGGGATGGTTCGGATCGCCACGCTTCGCAAAGGCGATCCAGGCCCGGCTCATGGTCTCGCCGAGCGCAAGACGCCCGGGATCGTCGCCGGTCAGCTCCGCCGTCTCGAGATTGGAGAAGACGAAGGGGATCTCGAGCGTGTGGCAGGAGCGCAGCCGGCCGCCCAGCACCGGCGTCTCCCAGGCGAAGAGATAGACGAACACCGGCGCCGCTTCCTGCGCCAGCTTGCGCTCCGCGATCAGGAGCGACGGCGCGCGGATACCTTGGTCGGAAACGATGGCGATCGCGATCTCGTCGGGCCGGAGCCTCGGCTGCGCCTTGCGATAGACCGCGACGATGTCGGCCGCCCGCGCGCCGAGATAGGGCGTGAGCGACTCGGGCAGGCTCTCGAAGGTCGCATCGGCGACCCACGGCATGTGGCCCAGGAAAAGGGTCATCTCGTCCTTGTTGCTGCCGATCATCAGCGGGACGTCGATCGAAGGCAGCGGCGCATCGGGCGCGAAGGGCCCGCCGGGAAACAGCGCGCCGTCGATCACCGGGTTGAAGCCGAGCCGCCGCCGGTCGGCGAAGGCTGCGCGACTGACACCCGCCAGCACCTTGACCTGCGCTTCGAGGAGCTTCGCCGCCGGCAGCGTGCGCAGCTTGCCGGCGTTGGCCGCATCGAGCCCCAGATGCTCCAGCATCTGGCGCGCGGTCCGGGTGCCGTCCTCGCGATTGGCCATCTGAACGGCCGGTCCGCTCTGGATGATGGCCTTGTGGAACAGGCCCCTGGCCGGCGGCATGGCCATCAGCACGCTCACCTTCGCGCCGCCGCCGGATTCGCCGAAGATGGTGACGTTGTTCGGATCGCCGCCGAAGCGGGCGATGTTGTCGCGTACCCATTGGAGCGCGGCGATGATATCGAGCACGCCCGCGAGCCCGGCATGCTCGAAACCTTCGGCCGTGTCCTCCATATGAAGATAGCCGAACGCGCCGAGGCGGTGATTGAACGAAACGACCACGACATCGTCGAGCCGGCAGAGATTGGCGCCGTCCGACGAGGGCGAGGATCCCGAACCGGTGATGAAGGCGCCGCCATGGCACCAGAACAGGACGGGCCGCTCCGCCCCCTCGCGCCCCGAGGTCCAGACGTTGAGATAGAGGCAGTCCTCGTCGAGCTTCTGCTTTCCGGCGAGCGTGAAGAGGCGCAACAGGTCGTCGGGCAGCGCGAAGACATTCTGGCTCTGCACCGCCATGTTGCCGTACGCGAGCGCATCGCGAACGCCGGCCCAGGGCACGGGCTTGCGCGGCGGCCGGAAGCGCAGGTCACCGAGCGGCGGCTCGGCATACGGAATCCCCTTGAAGATCTCGACTCCGCGATCGCGGACGCCGCGGATCCGGCCGGCAGTGGTCTCGACGACGATTTCTGCTGTCATGGGTTTCAGTCTAGCGCGAACGGACGGGCCAGTGCTGTGACTGGACCGCATCAATTTCGCCTAGCTGCATCGCAACGCGGTGTGTGACCTGGCGGGACATGCTCATCTTCCTACCATCCGGTGTCGGTTGGCCATAGACTGTCGCCATGAACGACAAGGTCCGAGCCCAACTTGCCCCCACCGGCGTCCTGCGCGCCGGCATCAATCTCTCCAATTTCCTGCTGGTCACCGGCCGCAGCGACAGCGGTGACCCGACCGGGGTCGCCCCCGACATGGCGCGCGAGATTGCGGCCTCGCTGGGCGTGCCGGTGAAGTACGTGACCTTCAAGTCTCCCGGCGAGCTCGGCGACCAGGTCGGCAAGGACGTGTGGGACATCGGGCTGATCGGCGCCGAGCCGCAGCGCGCCGAGAAGATCCAGTTCACCGCCGCCTATGTGGAGATCGAGGCGACCTACATGGTGCCCGAGGGCTCTCCCATCAAATCGATCGCCGATGTCGACAGGAAGGGCGTGCGCATCGCCGTCTCCGCCCGCTCTGCCTACGATCTCTGGCTGGTGAACAACATCAGGAACGCCACGCTGGTGCAGGTGAGCGGCCTCGACGCGGCCTACGAGAAGTTCATGTCCGACAAGCTCGAGGTGCTGGCGGGTCTCCGCCCCGGCCTGCTCAAGGATGTCGAGAAGGCGCCGGGCCTCAGGATCCTCGACGGCAAGTTCACCGCGGTCCAGCAGGCCGTCGGCACGGCCAAGCCCAATGTCGAGGGCGCGGCCTTCCTTGCCGACTTCGTCGAAAAGGCCAAGAAGTCGGGCCTGGTTCAGGGCTTCATCGACCGTCACAAGGTCAAGGGCCTGTCCGTCGCGCCGCCCGCCTGACCGCCCATGGAACTGAACGTCAAGACCCTCTACCTGATCGGCGGCATCGTGACCGTCGCCAGTGCGGGTGCGGCGCTCCTGACCTGGTACCACCATCGCAACGCGCCGGGGCTTCGTGCCTGGGCGGTGGCCCTGTTGCTCACCGTCCTCGGTGCGCTCATCCTGCGCGTCCGCATCGCCCAGGCCGATCTCGCGCTCCTGCTGGCCGCCGACATGGTGATCGTTACGGGTTTTGCCGCGATGTGGCTCAGTCTTCGCTTCGCCAATCAAGGTCGCACCGACATTGTCCGGCTCATTGCGCTCGCCGTGGGCATCAGCGCGGCCTTCCTCGCCCTGTTCGTCGTCCTGAGGGCCCTCGGTGCGGGACGACAGGCCGCGTCGATCCCCTTCTCCCTGCTCCTCGGCCTGCTGGGGCTGGCCTCCGCCTGGGAGATCTGGCAGGGCCGCCACAAGGATGATCTGCACAGCCGGCTGCCGGCGGCCCTCGCCTTCGCAGGTCTCGGAATCGCCCGTGTCGCTCGCGCCGCCGTCCTGGGCGGCGAGGTGGTCCACGTCCTGCCGCCGGGTGCCGCAGCGGCGACGCATCCCTATACGCTCTACGCCACGATCGTTTTCACCGTGGTGGTGACCTACGGGCTGGTGACGATGGCCAACGAACAGGCCGGCCGTCGCGAGGCGAAGCTGTTCGCCGGGCAGTGACGGCTCGAGTTCGCAGCCCACGAACGGCCTGACTCACCCGTCTTCGGATCGGCGAACAATTCCGCCGTCGCCCCGATCTCCCAGACCTTGCCACGACGCGTGTACACGACCGGTTCGGTTACGCCGGGCCAGGTCCTCCATCACGGCCGGCACCTCGGCGGCAACCTTCGTGGCCTCGCCTGACCACTCCGGGTCAAATGCAAAAGACCATGCAACCCGGTGCACCTCGAGGCGTTGTTCCCACCGTTGCGGGGGGTCTGGAAGTGTCCCGAGCGGGTTCCAACGGAAGAGAAATTAATTCGTGCGACATGCCTCCTTCCGAGGGGGCTTCCGCATGACCGCCGACGCTGGCTCGTCACTGGTCGGTGGTCCGACGATTGCTTCGCCCTCTCCCTCTCGCGACCAGCTCCCGTCGGCCGGGCTCCGCGACCTGCTGGCTGTGCTGGAGGCTCTGCGCAGCGGCGATTTTTCGGCCCGGCTGGCGGCGGACCATGACGGCACCCTGGGGAGGATCGCCGCGGTGGTGAACGACATCGCCGCCGGCAACGAGAGCATGGCCCAGCAGCTCGAACGCATCGGCAAGGCGGTCGGCGAACAGGGCCGCACCCGCCAGCGCGTCAAGTTCGGCCTATCGGGGGGCGCCTGGGGCGAGATGGAGAGTTCGGTCAACACGCTGATCGACGACCTCGTGTGGCCGACCACCGAGGTGACGCGCGTCATCGGTGCCGTGGCGCAGGGCGACCTACTGCAGACGGCACGGCTCGATGTCGATGGTCGGCCGCTCAAGGGCGAGTTCCTGCGCGCCGCGACCATCGTCAACACCATGATCAAGCAGCTCTCCGTTTTCACTTCCGAGGTCACCCGCGTGGCGCGCGAGGTCGGGACCGAAGGCAAGCTGGGCGGCCAGGCCAAGGTGAGCGAAGTGACGGGTGTCTGGCGCGAGCTGACCGAGAGCGTCAACTCGATGGCCAACAACCTGACGGCCCAGGTGCGCAACATCTCCGACGTCACCATCGCGGTGGCCAACGGCGACCTCTCGCGCAAGATCACAGTCGACGTGCGCGGAGAGATCCTGCAGCTGAAGGAGGCCATCAACACGATGGTCGACCAGTTGCGCTCCTTCGCCTCGGAAGTGACGCGCGTGGCCCGCGAGGTCGGCACCGAGGGCAAGCTCGGCGGCCAGGCGATCGTGCCGGGCGTCGCCGGCACCTGGAAGGACCTCACTGACTCCGTGAACGCCATGTGCGGCAACCTCACCGACCAGGTGCGCAACATCGCCGACGTGACGACCGCCGTGGCGCGTGGCGACCTGTCGAAGAAGATCACGGTCGATGTGCGCGGCGAGATCCTGCAGCTGAAGGACACCATCAATACGATGGTCGACCAGCTGAACGGTTTCGCCGGCGAGGTCACCCGCGTCGCGCGCGAGGTCGGCACCGAAGGCAAGCTCGGCGGCCAGGCGCAGGTGCCGGGCGTCGCCGGCACCTGGAAGGACCTCACCGACAACGTCAACTCGATGGCGACCAACCTCACCGCACAGGTGCGCAATATCGCAGAGGTGACCACCGCCGTCGCGACGGGCGACCTGTCGAAGAAGATCACCGTCGACGTGCGCGGCGAGATCCTTCAGCTGAAGGAAACCATCAACACGATGGTCGACCAGTTGAACGGCTTCGCCGGCGAAGTGACGCGCGTGGCGCGCGAGGTCGGCACCGAGGGCAAGCTGGGCGGCCAGGCCCAGGTGCCGGGCGTCGCCGGCACCTGGAAGGACCTCACCGACAACGTGAACCTGCTGGCAGCGAACCTGACCACACAGGTGCGCAACATCGCCGACGTCACGATCGCGGTCGCAGGCGGCGACCTGTCCAAGAAGATCACCGTCGACGCGTCGGGCGAGATCCTGCGCCTGAAAGAAACCATCAACACGATGGTCGACCAGCTCAACTCCTTCGCGGGCGAAGTGACCCGTGTGGCGCGCGAGGTCGGCACCGAGGGCAAGCTGGGCGGCCAGGCGCAGGTGCCGGGCGTCGCCGGCACCTGGAAGGACCTCACCGACAACGTCAACTTCATGGCCACCAACCTCACCGGCCAGGTGCGCAACATCGCGGAAGTAACGACCGCCGTGGCCAACGGCGATCTTTCCAAGAAGATCACCGTCGACGTGCGCGGCGAGATCCTTCAGCTGAAGGACACCATCAACACGATGGTCGACCAGCTGAACGGCTTCGCCGGCGAAGTGACCCGCGTGGCACGCGAGGTGGGCACCGAGGGCAAGCTGGGCGGCCAGGCCCAGGTGCCGGGCGTCGCCGGCATCTGGAAGGACCTCACCGACAACGTGAACCTGCTGGCCGCGAACCTGACCACCCAGGTGCGCAACATCGCCGACGTCACTACCGCCGTCGCGACGGGCGACCTGTCGAAGAAGATCACTGTCGACGTGCGCGGCGAGATCCTGCAGCTGAAGGACACCATCAATACGATGGTCGACCAGCTGAACGGTTTCGCCGGCGAGGTCACCCGCGTCGCGCGCGAGGTCGGTACAGAAGGCAAGCTTGGCGGCCAGGCGCAGGTGCCGGGCGTCGCCGGCATCTGGAAGGACCTCACCGACAACGTGAACCTGCTGGCCGCGAACCTGACCACCCAGGTGCGCAACATCGCCGAGGTGACCACCGCCGTCGCGACGGGCGACCTGTCGAAGAAGATCACCGTCGACGTGCGCGGCGAGATCCTTCAGCTGAAGGAAACCATCAACACGATGGTCGACCAGTTGAACGGCTTCGCCGGCGAAGTGACGCGCGTGGCGCGCGAGGTCGGCACCGAGGGCAAGCTCGGCGGCCAGGCGCAAGTGCCGGGCGTCGCCGGCACCTGGCAGGACCTGACCGGCAACGTGAACCTGCTGGCCGCCAACCTCACGACCCAGGTCCGCGCGATCGCCGAAGTGGCGACGGCCGTCACCAAGGGCGACCTGACGCGCTCGATTCAGGTCGACGCGCTGGGCGAGGTGGCGGAGCTGAAGGACAAGCTCAACACCATGATTGACAATCTCCGCCTGACGACGGAGCGCAACACCGAACAGGACTGGCTGAAGACCAACCTCGCCAAGTTCACCAACATGCTCCAGGGTCAGCGCGATCTCGGCACCGTAGGCCGCATGATCCTGAGCGAGCTGACGCCGCTCGTCGATGCCCACCAGGCGGTGATCTACCAGACGCACGAGGATGGCACGCAACGCCTGCTGCGCCTTGTCTCGGTCTATGCCGATGCCGTGGGCGACGGTCACCCCGAGATCCTGCATGTCGGCGAGGGCCTGATCGGCCAATGCGCCGCCGATGGAAGGCCGATCCATATCTCGACCATGTCGGAAGCGGCGCGGCCCATCACCTCGGGCCTGTTCCGCGCCGTGCCGACGAGCATCGTCGTCCTGCCCATCCTGTTCGAGGGCCAGGTCAAGGCCGTGATCGAGCTTGCCTCGCTCAGCAGGTTTACCGAGTTGCAGCTCGCCTTCCTCGAGCAGCTCACCGCCTCGATCGGCATCGTGCTGAACTCGATCGAAGCGACGATGCAGACCGAGAGCCTGCTGCAGCAGTCTCAGAAGCTCGCCGGCGAGTTGCAGAGCCAGCAGAGCGAGCTGCAGCAGACCAACGAGCAGCTCGAGCAAAAGGCCGCCCAGCTTGCCGAACGCAACGCCGAGGTCGAGCGCGCCAACCAGGAGATCGAGCAGGCCCGCCGGGCCGTCGAGGAGAAGGCGTCCGAGCTGGCGCTGACCTCGCGCTACAAGTCCGAGTTCCTGGCCAACATGAGCCACGAGCTGCGCACCCCGCTCAACTCGATCCTGATCCTGGGCCAGCAGCTTGCCGACAATCCCGAAGGCAACCTGCACGCCAAGCAGGTCGAGTTCGCCCGCACCATCCACGGCGCCGGCACCGACCTGCTGAACCTGATCAGCGACATCCTCGATCTCTCCAAGATCGAATCCGGCACCGTCACCGTCGACGCCGAGGAGATCTACTTCACCAACGTGCTGGAAAGCGTGGCGCGGCCGTTCCGTCACCAGGCTGAATCGCAGGGCCTCGTCTTCGAGGTCCAGGCCGATCCCGGGCTCGGCCGCTCCATCGTCACCGATTCCAAGCGACTGCAGCAGATCCTGAAGAACCTGCTGTCCAACGCCCTGAAATTCACCGCCGAGGGCAGCGTGCGGCTGCGGGCCGTTCCGGTCACGGGCGGATGGCGTTCCGACAATGCCGCGCTGAACCAGGCACGCTCGGTGGTGGCCTTCGAGGTCACCGACACCGGCGTGGGCATCCCTGTCGAGAAGCAGAAGATCGTCTTCGAGGCCTTCCAGCAGGCCGACGCCAGCACCAGCCGCAAGTATGGCGGTACCGGCCTCGGCCTCGCGATCAGCCGGGAGCTGGCGAGCCTTCTGGGCGGCGAGCTTGCGCTGCGCAGCACGCCCGGCGTCGGCAGCACCTTCACCCTGTACTTGCCCATGATGTACACCGGTCCGCGCACCGCCGTGCGCCAACCGACCCAGGGCCAGGGCCAAGGCCAGGGTTCGCAGCCCTTGCCGATGGCGCCGCTGCCTGAGCATCTCGCCGACCAGTTCCCCGACGACCGCCACGAGTTGCAGCCCGGCGATCGCACGCTGCTGATCGTTGAGGACGACCCCAACTATGCGGGCATCATGGTCGATGCCGCACACGCGGCGGGGCTGAAAGCCGTGGTGACGGCGCGCGGCGCCGAGGCGCTCGACCTCGCCCTGCAGTACAAGCCGGTCGCCATGTCGCTCGATGTGTTTCTGCCCGACATGCTGGGGTGGAACGTCCTGAGCCAGTTCAAGCGAACGCTGGAGACCCGCCACATCCCGGTGCAAGTCCTCACCATGGACGAGGACCGCCAGCAAGGCCTGTCGCGCGGCGCCTTCTCCTACCTCAGCAAACCCACCACGACCGAAGGACTGAGCGCCGCGCTGGCGCGCATCAACGACTATGTCCAGCCGCGGCGCAAGAAGCTGCTGATCGCGGAAGACGACGAGGGCGAGAGGCTGAGCATAGCCGCCCTGCTCGACCATCCCGACGTGGAGATCACGGCGGTTGCCTCGGGCGAGGAGGCCCTGGAGAGGCTTCGCACCGAGCGCCACGACTGCATGGTGCTCGACCTGCGCCTGCCGGATATGTCGGGCTTCGATGTGCTGGACACCGTCCAGACCGACCCGGCGCTGGCCGACCTGCCCGTCGTTGTCTTCACCGGCCGCGACCTCACGGCCGAGGAGGAGGCCCGGCTGCATTCAATGGCGCGCAGCATCGTGGTCAAGGGTGCGGCGTCGCCCGAGCGGCTGTTCGACGAGACTTCGTTGTTCCTGCACCACGCCGCGGCGGCCCTGGCGCCGGAAAAGCAACGCATGCTGGAACGGCTGCACGGCTCCGACGAGGTGCTGTCGGGTCGTACCGTGCTGGTGGTCGACGACGACGCCCGCAACATCTTCGCCCTGTCGAGCGCACTAGAGCGGCGCGGGATGCGGGTGCTGACGGCGACGACCGGCCACGAGGCGATCTCGATCCTCGAGACATCGCCCGACGTGTCGATCGTACTGATGGATATCATGATGCCCGAGATGGACGGCTACGAGACCATGGCGCTGATCCGCGGCAAGCCGGCGCTGCGCCGCCTTCCCATCATCGCACTGACCGCCAAGGCGATGAAAGGGGATCGCGAGAAGTGCCTGGAGGCCGGCGCCTCAGACTACCTGGCCAAGCCGGTCAACACCGAGCAGCTCTTCTCGGCGCTGCGCCTCTGGCTGCATCGCTGATCTTGGCCGCCGCTTCAGCCCCCATGGACAAGGTCACCATCCTGCTGATCGACGATCAGCCGGCCAAGCTCCTGAGCTACGAGGTCATCCTCGGCCAACTGGGCGAGAACCTGGTGAAGGCCAACTCGCCGCACGAGGCGCTCGGCCTGCTGCTGAAACTGGAGGACGTCGCCGTCGTGCTGATCGACGTGGTGATGCCGCAGATCGATGGCTTCCAGCTGGCCGCCATGATCCGCGAGCATCCGCGCTTCCAGAAGCTCGCCATCATCTTCGTCTCGGCGGTGCAGATCGCCGAGACCGACCATCTGCGCGGCTACGAGATCGGGGCCGTCGACTACGTTACGGTGCCCGTGGTGCCGGAAGTACTGCGCGCCAAGGTCCGCGTCTTCATCGAGCTGTACCGCAAGACCCGCGAGCTCGAGGCGATGAACCGGGAACTCGAGAAGCGCGTCGCCGAACGGACGGCGGAACTCGAGGCCCAGACGGAGCAGCTGCGCCGCAGCGAGGAGCGCCGGTCCATTGCGCTCAGCGCCGGCGACATGGGTTCGTGGGAAGTCGATATCGCGTCCGGCCACGTCGAGTGGGATGACGGGCCCTATCGGATCTTCGGTGTCGACCGCGCTGCCTTCGAGCCCACTGTCGAGCGCATCGAAGCGATGGTCCATCCCGATGATCGTGAGAAGATCGCGGTCGACGCCATCGTCGCAGCGGGCGACGACCGTTTTCAGGTCGAGTTCCGAATCATCCGACCGAGCGGCGAGGTCCGCTGGTGCTTCGGCGCCGGCGTTGTCACGCGCGGCTCCGACGGTATCGCCATGCGTATGAACGGCGTCACCGTCGACATCACGGAACGCAAGCGCGCCGAGGAGCGGCAGCTCGTGCTGGCGCGCGAGGTCGATCATCGCGCCAAGAACATGCTGGCCGTCGTCCTGTCGGTACTGCGCCTCACCAAGGCGAAGAGCACGCCGGAATTCGTATCGACGGTCGAAGGCCGCATCCATGCGCTCGCCGCCACGCACAACCTCCTGTCGGCTACACGCTGGCAGGGCGCCAATCTCAACCAGATCGTCGACGAGGAGCTGGCGCCCTACCGTACCGACCACCGCCGGCGCATCGAGTCGGGCGGTCCGCCGGCCATGCTACTGCCCGCGACCGCGCAGGCCGTGGCGCTCGCGGTGCACGAACTCGCCACCAACGCCGCCAAGTACGGCGCCCTGTCGACCGAGAACGGCCACCTCAGCCTCGTCTGGACGATCGACGATCAGGCGCTGGTCGTCGACTGGATCGAGACGGGAGGGCCGCCTGCCGTCGAGCCCAGGTCGCTGGGCTTCGGCCTGTCGATCGTACGGTCCTCGATCGAGGCACAGTTCCGCGGCGGCGTCTTCTACGATTGGCGGCCGGACGGCCTGCATTGCCGCCTGTCCATTCCGCGGGCCCAGATCGTCGGGCCGGCACCCGCACGACAGCCCGAGCAGGAAGGCCCTAGAGACATGACCGGACGGCGTACGCGAAGCCTCGCGGGCCGGCGCCTGCTGATGGTGGAGGACGAGGTCCTGGTCGGCATGATGGCCAAGCGCATCCTGGAGGATCTCGGCGCCACGGTGCTGGGGCCCTATGGCGGCCTTGCCGATGGTCTGGCAGCGGCGCGGAGCGAGCGATTCGACGGAGCACTCCTCGACTTCAATCTCGCGGGCGAGCTCGCCGATCCGCTCGCCGACTTGTTGATCGCGCGCGGCATTCCCTTCGTATTCATCACGGGATACCAGCGCGACAGCATCGACCGGCGCTATGCCAACGTTCCCGTCCTGCCCAAGCCGCTCGAAGCCGAAAGCCTCGAACGCGTGCTGGTGTCCCTGCTCGACCCACCGTCGCGCGTCACGGTTGGCGCATAGGCTCGGCGAAACAGGGCGAAGTCGGGGCGGTTCCCCGCGTAATCGAGGTCTGCGCCGTCAACTTTCACATCGCCCCGCCGTTATCACCGTCCAACGACAGAGGTGATAGCCAACATGGCGAGAGACATCCGAACTATGCCCAGAGGCCTGATCGCGCCGCTCACCCAGGCCGCTCTTGCCTCACTGCGTGCGCTGGCCGAAGGCACGGCCCCATCGATGCCCGACGAGCATCGCGCACGCCTCCTCCACCTGGCATTGATCGAGACCAGCCCGGAAGGCGATGCGATCACCGCGCTCGGTCGCGAGCGGCTGATTTCGGATCGTTAGTAGTTTCCGGGCGTCGCCGTGACGCATCCGGGATCGACGGCCGTTTTCACGATCTTCAGAAAGGTCTCGAGAGGACAGGCATTGTTCACCAGGTCGGCCGAGCAGGCCGGCAGGGCCACTTGCACCATCCCCGCCGGGTCGCGGTAGCTGAGCGGTGAGCGATGGCGCATCTCGTCCAGCGTCTGCGCATAGTAGGCGATCCGCACGTAGCGCTTTTCGCTCCTCACCTCACGAAACTGCTCGAAGGCCAGCGCGCCACCGGGTGAGGCCTCGCCCGGAAGGAAACCCGGAATCTGCCAGGTGAGGTCGAGCAAGGCGGCAATGTTGTGGATGTTGCTCTCGTGGCCCACCAGAAAGCCCAGGCGCACCGGCTGCCCCGTGGCCGCATGGCCCGGGAAACTGTGGCCGTTTACCAGGATGGCGCCGATCAGTGACAGCAGGTTGGAGCCGCGCTGCTGGGCGATGGGCTTGGTCTTCTGGGTGAGATCCTGATCGAGCTGGTGGAGTGTCAGGAGCTCGCGAAGCGAGGCATCGTGAGCCAGCCGCCCCCAGGCGACCTGGTCCTTGGGCATCCCCTCGGCTGCCTGCATGAGGAAGTTCTCGGCCGCCGTCGAGGCATAGCCGATGGGGCCGCGCAGCCGGACACCGTCTTCGGTGCCGCCGACGATGCTGTTCGGCGTGCCCGCTTCACCACAGCTGCCACCGCCGGCCCCCCGGGTCGCTCCGCCCGGACAGAGGACGGACTGCATCATGGAGAGCGACGCGGCATAGTCGCGCTGGACGGAGGCGAAGCTGCCCCCCAGGCGCGCCAGGATGGCGGTGCGGTTGGCCGCGAGATCCATGGGGCAGGATGCCGTCGGCTGCGGATTGAAGAGGGGATCCGGCACAGTGAAGTTCGCCTGGTTGCGCAGCGGCAGGTTGGCGCAGCGCGGATACATGCCGGCCAGGAGTGCGGCGCCGGACGTGCGCGTGCGCTGCGAGAGATCCGTCCAGGCCGCGACGGTTCCGGCGGTCGGGCAATCGTCCGCCTGGACCAGACCGCGCCCGCCGTACAGCACACGGTAATAGGTCCCCATGAGCCGCAACAGCTCCTCGCCCTGGGGCGAGAGGAATCCGGGTTCGACGGGCCAAGTGGGCCAGGCCGTCGCACTGTATTTGTCGAGCTCATCATTGGGCGCGGTCGGCGAGCGCACGCCGTGCCGGTTCACAAGGACCGCCCGTTCGATCTGCCAGCCCGGCGGCGTTGGCAGGATCTCGGCGCTGGTCGGCATCAAGGCCGCCGCGAGCAAGGCAACGAGGACGACGGTAAAGACTCGAATTCTCATGGTACTCCCCCGGAGGCCGCACTATGCCGCCTCCAGGTCCCGCGCGTCATCCATTCCGTGCTAGAATTGGAATATGTCCGTGCAATGGACGATCTCGCATGCCGACCGGCTCGTCGTAGCCGTCGCCCGGGGCACCGTGACGGTGAGCGACATCGAACGCTATTTCGCCGGCGTCACCACCGAAGGCGCGATGGGGTATCGCAAGATCTTCAAGATCACCCACGCGCCCGGGGCGTTGAGCGACGATAACCTGCGGGCGCTGGGCAGGCGGGTGGTGCTCTATGCCCACCATGGCCAGGTCGGGCCCCTGGCGATCGTCGCCGCGTCCGACAGCAGCTTTGAGCAGGCGAAAACCTTCGCCGCAGCCGCCACGGCGCGACGCCCCCTCGCCATCTTCCGGGAGCTTCACCTCGCGCGACAATGGCTGGATGCCCAGCCCCTGCCGGATGAGTGAGCCGGAACCCGCACCCCTTTCCCGGGGTTGAGCCACGATGCCTTCACCGTCGACGATCAGCGCCAGCTCGTTCCGCGAGCGCGTCGGCGCGCTGAGAAACCTGCGGCCCTTCCTCGCCATGGTCTGGGCCACCAGCCCGACCCTGGCGGCAGCGACGATCGTGCTGCGCCTGATGCGCGCCCTGCTGCCGGTGGCCACGCTCTATATCGGCAAGCTGATCATCGACGATGTCGTGATGCTGGTTCAGCTACCCGACAAGCCGGCGACGCTGCGGCAATGGATCGACAGCGGCCATCTCAACCGGCTCGGCCTTCTGCTCGGCGCCGAATTCGCGGTGGCGGTGCTGGCCGACGCGCTGGGCCGCATCGTTTCCCTGCTCGACGGGCTACTGGCCGAGCGTGTCAGCACCAGCTCGAGTGTGCGGCTGATGGAGCATGCCGCGACGCTCGACCTCGAGGATTTCGAGGACGCCGAGTTCCAGGACCAGCTCGAACGCGCCCGCCGTCAGACCAGCGGCCGCATGACCCTGATGAGCCAGCTCTTCTCCCAGGCGCAGGACCTCGTCACCGTGGCGAGCCTCGCCGCCGGCCTGATCGT
This sequence comes from uncultured Reyranella sp., assembly GCF_945957355.1. Taxonomy (GTDB): domain Bacteria; phylum Pseudomonadota; class Alphaproteobacteria; order Reyranellales; family Reyranellaceae; genus Reyranella. The sequence goes on from NZ_CAMFKM010000007.1 coordinate 136,544, forward strand.
GTTCGCGCCGTGGCTGATCGTGCTGCTGGTCGTGGCGCTGGTGCCCGCGTTCCTCGGTGAAGCCCACTTCAACGCCAAGAGCTACTCGCTCGATTTCGGCCGCACGCCCGAGCGGCGGGAGCTCGACTATGTCCGCCAGACCGCGGCGAGCGTCGAAACCGCCAAGGAAGTGAAGATCTTCGGCCTGCACGACTTCCTGATCGACCGCTATCGCCGACTCGCCGCATCCTTCTACGAGGCCAACCGCCGTCTCGCGCTGCGCCGGGCCGGCTGGGGCGGGCTGTTCACGACCATCGGCACGGTCGGCTACTACCTCGCCTACGCCTACATCGCCTGGCGCACCCTCACCGGCGAATTCTCGGTCGGCGATCTCACCTTCCTGGCGGGCTCGTTCCGTCGCCTGCGCACCCTTCTCGAGTCGCTGCTGAGCGGATTCTCCTCGGTGGCCGGCCAGGCGCTCTATCTCGACGATCTCTTCTCCTTTTTCGAGGTCCGGCCGGAGATTCATTCGCCGGCAAATCCCCTGCCCTTTCCCAGGCCGATCCGCGAAGGCTTCGTGTTCGAAGATGTCGGTTTCATCTATCCCGGCGCCGAGCACTGGGCGGTGCGCCATCTCTCCTTCACGCTGAAGGCCGGCGAGGTGGTGGCGCTGGTCGGCGAGAACGGCGCCGGCAAGACCACACTGGTCAAGCTGCTGACCCGGCTCTACGACCCCGATGAGGGCCGCATCCTGCTCGACGGCCGCGACCTGCGGGACTACGGGCTCGACGCGTTGCGCGGCAGCATGGGCGTCATCTTCCAGGACTTCGTCCGCTACAATCTGCCGGCCGGCGACAACATCGCGGTCGGGCGCATCTCGGCACGCGGCGACCGCGAACGCATCGCGCGCGCGGCCAGCCGCAGCCAGGCCGACGGGGTGATCGCCCGCCTGCCCCGAGGCTACGACCAGATGATCGGCAAGCGCTTCAAGAACGGCGTCGAACTGTCGGGCGGCGAATGGCAGAAGATCGCCATCGCCCGCGCCTACATGCGCGAGGCCGAGGTGCTGATCCTCGACGAGCCGACCGCCGCCCTCGACGCCCGTGCCGAATTCGAGGTGTTCCAGCGCTTCAAGGAGCTGAGCCGCGGCAAGACCGCGGCGCTGATCTCCCACCGCTTCTCCAGCGTCCGCATGGCCGACCGCATCCTGGTGCTGGCCGACGGCAGGGTCGAGGCGCAGGGCACGCACGAGGAGCTGATGGCGCAACAGGGACGCTACGCCGAACTCTTCGAGCTGCAGGCGGCGGGATATCGGTAGAGTCTTTCTGGGCAAGATCGAATCGAGCCGGGCATGCGCCGGCGTGGATCGACCTGCCGCTTCTCGGCTGAGCTCCGCTCAGCCTCACATCGCCGGAGGAAGTTCCTTCAGGGCCTGCGTGGCGATCGGCATCATCTTCTCGCAGAAGTCCTTCTTGTTCTTCTCCGCTTCCCTTTCCATCGTATCGTAGGTCTTGTCGAGCTTGCGGTCAGCGATGTCGAGCTGCTTCTCGGCCCACTCGATCCAGAACTCGAGGCGGGTTTCCTGCTCCTTCGTCATGTCGAGGTCGCACGTATCGACAGCCACGGAGATCGCGTAGAGACCGATCACCATCTTCCCGGCATCTTCCTTCGTGAGCGTGGTCTGGGCCGTCGCAGCCGCGAGGGGCAGGACCAGCAACGCGAGCGAACTGGCGAACGCACGAACCATCGAACTCTCCCCCGGCTTGCGGGGCGCCGCTCGAAGCGGCGCGCCCGTTTGTGATGGCCGGAGACTACTTCAGAGTCTTGTGGAGCGTAATCTCGGCATTGAGCAACCTGGAGACCGGACACCCCTTCTCCGCCGCCTCGGCCAGCTTGTCGAAGGTCGACTGATCGAGGTTCGGCACCTCGGCCACCAGGGTGAGGGCGGACTTGCTGATCTTGAAGCCGGCGCCGTCCTGTTCGAGCGAAACGGCCGCCTCGGTCTCGAGCAGGGACGGCGTGAAGCCTGCCGTTTGCAGCTGGAACGCCAGCGCCATGGTGAAGCAGCCGGCATGGGCGGCAGCGATCAATTCTTCGGGATTTGTGCCCTTCTCGCCCTGGAACCGGGTCTTGAAGGAATAGGGCGTCCCGGACAGGACGCCGGAATCGCTGGTGAGGTCGCCGGTGCCGTCCTTGCCGGTGCCGCGCCAGTGGGCCTTTGCCTTGCGGATCATCTGTCGTCTCCTTCAGGTTGTCGATGGCGCACCATGCCCGGGCCATGTGACGGAAGCGATTCCTCCCTTGGTATAGGAGCGGGCTGCGCAGGGACCGGATCGTCTGTGCTATCCTGGACCGCTGGCGAGGAGATGAGTTCATGCGGGTAATTTTCGCGGCGCTGTTGTCGGCGCTGCTGTTGATCGGGTTTGCGACCGGCACCTGGGCGCAGAACGGGCTGGAGCGCTTCGAAAAGGAGATCAAGCCCCAGTTCGAGCTCAAGACGCTGAGCTATGCCGGCGCCGAGCCGCTCGGGGCCTCCGGCTTCGTCCTGAAAGACGTCGTGGCCGTCGTCCCGGCCAACGCCGCGACCGGCGACAAGGAAAGCACCATCAAGATCGACAAGGTGACGGTCGAGGACCTCGACTTCGATCGCCTCCGGAAGGATTCCAAGGACGATCGGGCTCCGCGGTTCGCCAGGCTCAGGATGGAGGGCATGACGGGCGACGACGAGATGTTCACCGCGCTCGAGCCCTACGGCGTTCCCAAAGTTCCCTTCGACATCGCCCTCGACTATCGCATCGATCCGGCCGGCAAGGTCCTGACCGTCAACATGCTGGAGGTGACCCTGCGCGGTCAGGCGCGTTTTGCCCTGTCGATGATCGTGGATGGGGTGAGCGACGACACCGACATGGACACCGCCAAGGACGAGGGCCGGCTGCGCAGCGCCTCCCTGACCGTCGACGACAAGGAACTGCTGGGCAAGCTGGTCCCGGCCGTGGCCAGCGAGGAAGGCATCAAGGCCGAGGAGTTGATCACGACCGCGCTCGACGCGCTGGCCGGCTTCGCCCAGGCCCAGACCGGGGAGACCCTGAAAGCGCTCGACGCCCTCGCTTCCTTCGTCGGCGACTGGAAGGCGCCCAAGGGCCCGCTGGTGTTGGGCGTGAAGCCCACCAAGACCGCCGGCCTCGACGACCTCGACAAGATCATGGTGCCCAACGCGCTCTCGACCCTCTTTGGCTTCACCGCGACCTATCCCGGCACGCGGGGCGGGGCGGCCAAGGCAGGCTCCAAGGGCAAGTAACAAACCAGGACGCAAATGGAGGAAACGATGAAGCGGCGTACCCTTCTGGCCGGCGCGGCGATGCTGCCGCTCGGCGTCCCGGTTCGGGCCCAGGAAGCCTATCCGTCGCGGCCGATCACGATGATCGTGCCCTTCCCGCCCGGCGGCGTGGCCGACATCACCGGCCGGCCGACCGCGCACGTCATGGGCAAGCTGCTCAAGCAGTCGGTCGTCGTGCAGAACAAGGGCGGCGCCGGCGGCTCGGTGGGCACGGCGCAGGCCGCGCGCGCGACGCCGGACGGCTACACCCTCCTCATGGCGCTGTCGTCGATCTCCGTATTGCCGGTGGCCGATCGTCTGCAGGGCCGCGCGCCCGCCTACGAACTCGACCAGTTCGCGCCGATCGCCCTGATCAGCGCCGATCCCACAGTCCTGGTCGTTCGCGAGGACGGTCCCTACAAGACACTGAAGGATCTCGTCGACGCCGCGAAAGCCAAGCCCGGCACGATCAACTATGGCTCCTCGGGCGTCTACGGCACGCTGCACGTGGCGATGGAGATCTTCGCCGACGCCGCGGGCATCAAGCTGTTCCACATCCCCTATCAGGGCGGCGGACCCGCGGTCGCGGCGCTGCTGGGCGGGCAGATCGACGCCCTGGCCTCGGGCCCGTCGGCGGCCATCGGCCAGATCAAGGCCGGCAAGATGCGTGCGCTCGCGGTCTGGGGCGACAAGCGCCTCGCCTCGATGCCGGACGTGCCCAGCATGAAGGAGCTGGGCTACGACGCCACCTTCTACATCTGGTCGGGACTGTTCGCGCCTGCCGCGACGCCCGCCCCGATCCTCACGACGCTCCGCGACGCCGTGCGTCGCACGGTCGAGGATCCGGAATTCAAGGAGGCCATGGCCAAGGTCGAAACTCCCATCGCCTATCTCGATGCGCCCCAGTTCAAGGACTTCCTGGACAAGGACGCAGCCCGACTGAAAGTCGCCGTCGAGCGCATCGGTAAAGTGCCGGAGAAATAGAGGCGCAACGGCGTGGGTGCGTGTGATCGTCCTCATAGGGCACGCCTGAATTCTCTCGAACCCTGCAGGTCCAGAAACGGAAGGGCGTGCAACCCCCTTCGCGAGGGAGGCGTTTTGTAAGCAGCGGTCGTCATTTCGGCGGTCGCGGCGAACATGGAGAAACGCCATGAACGACCAGAAGCAGAATCCCTCGCAGCAGCAGGATCGCGATCGCCAGCAGCGCGAACAGGTCCAGCGCGAGCAGCAGCAGAAGCAGAACCAGCAGCCCAACCAGGCGGGCCAGCCGGGTCAGCGTCAGCAGCCGCAGAACAAGGACCACTAGTCCCAGGTTCCCCGAAGCCGAATGCCCGCCGTGAGGCGGGCATTCGTTTTTCCGTCATCAGGAGAGGCTTACAAATGAAGTTGCATGCCGCAAATCCGCCGCGCGAAGTTCCCGCCGTCCCGCCTGCTCCGGGCAAGGTCGATCCCATCCCCCCCGAGATGCCGCTTCCGCCGGGCACGCCGGCGCCGGAGGACATGCCTACGCCCGTGCCTCATCCCCAGGGCCCGCCGGGCCCCGTTGCCTGAGGCGGAATACGCTACTCCTTCACCGCCCCGGTGAGGGAGGAGACGTAATAGTCGACGAAGAACGAATAGAAGATCGCCACCGGCAGCGATCCCAGCAGCGAGCCTGCCATCAGGGAACCCCACTGATAGACGTCACCCGACACGAGTTCGGTCAGGATGGCGACGGGGACGGTCTTCTTCTCGCTGCTCTGGATGAACGCGAGCGAATAGATGAATTCGTTCCACGACAGGGTGAAGGAGAAGATGCCGGCCGAGATCAGGCCGGGCACTGCCAGGGGGAGTGTGATGCGCCGCAGGATCTGCAGGCGCGTTGCGCCGTCGATCAGCGCGCATTCCTCGAGCTCGTACGGGATCGACTTGAAGTAGCCGATCAGCAGCCAGGTGCAGAACGGCACCAGGAAGGTCGGGTAGGTCAGGATCAGCGCCAGCGGCGTATCGAACAGACCGAGTTGGTAGACCGTCGTCGCCAGCGGGATGAACAGGATCGACGGCGGCACGAGATAGGCGAGATAGATGCCCAGGCCGACATACTGGCTGCCCCTGAAGCGCAGGCGCTGGATCGCGTAGGCCGCCAGCACGCTGGAGAGCAGCGACAGGAAGGTCGAGCAGACCGCCACGCCCATCGTCGTCATCAGCCACTTCGGATACGACGTCTGGAACAGCAGCTTGTAGATGTGATCGAGCGTCGGGCTGCCGATCAGGAACGGATTGTAGGTCTTGTAGTCGTACAGTTCCGCGTTCGGCTTGAAGGCCGTGATTCCCATCCAATAGAACGGAAAAAGCAGGATGATCACGAAGCAGATCAGCGGCAGGTAGATCGTCACCATCCGCCGGCCGCGGGTCTCCCACACCATATCTTCGGCGGGTGCGGTCGAACTGGCCGGAGTCGGTGCCGTCGAAGCGGCGTCAGTCATTGGCCTCTCCCTGCTGCCACTTGCGGCGCGCGAGCGCGAAGTAGCTGAACAGCGTGGCGAACACGAGGAACGGGATCATGGCGACGGCGATCGCGGCGCCCTCGCCCAGCTCGCCGCCGGCGATGCCGCGCTGGAAGGCGAGCGTTGCCATCAGGTGGGTCGAATTGATCGGCCCGCCACGGGTGATCGCATAGACGAGCTGGAAGTCGGTGAAGGTGAAGATGATCGAGAAGGTCATCACGATCGCCAGGATCGGCAACAGCAGCGGGAAGGTGATGTAGCGGAAGCGCTGCCAGGCCGTAGACCCGTCGAGGAGGGCCGCCTCATAGAGCGACGGCGAGATGGTCTGCAGGCCGGCCAGCAGCGAGATCGCCACGAACGGGATGCCGCGCCAGATGTTGGCGGCAATCAGCGACCAGCGTGCCGGCCAGGTCGTGCTCAGGAAGTCGAAGGGCTTCTCGCGGACGCCCAGCACGTCGGTGGCGAAATAGGAGATGATCGAGAACTGCGGGTCGTAGATCCACCAGAAGGCCAGCGCCGACAGCACCGTCGGCACGATCCACGGCAGCAGGATGATGGCGCGCAGCAGGTTCTTGAGCGGCAGGTGCCGGTTCAGCAGCAGCGCGAGCCAGAGGCCCAGCGCGAATTTCCCGAACGTCGCGACGCCCGTGTAGAAGACGCTGTAGAAGACCGCGGTCCAGAACTGCGGGTCCTCCATCAGGTACTCGAAGTTCTCGAGGCCGATCCAGTTGCCGGTGCGGCCGATCTTGGTGTCGGTGAAGGACAGCCAGATGCCGAGGCCCAGCGGATAGGTGAGGAACACCATCAGCAGGCCGCAAGCCGGCAACAGGCACATGAAGATCAGGAATGCCTTGTTGTCGAACAGGCGCATCAGCCAACCCGGCTGGCTGCGAGCCTTGTTCCAGTCGGTCATCGTGGCGACTGTCATCTTCCCTCCGGAGAGTGGAGATCGGCGCGACCGGCGAACCGGTCGCGCCCTTCCCTGTCAGGCCCTAGCGGTAGTAGCGGCGCGTGCGACGCTCGGCTTCCTTGGCCGCGTCGGCCGGAGTCGCCTGGCCGGAGGCCACCGAGGCGAACATCTGCACCAGGATGTATTCCGCGGCGACGGTGCCGGCGGCCTGGGTGATGGGGCCCTTGTAGCCGCTCCAGAAGCGGTTGTTCATGGTGCTGCGATAGATCGTGATCTTCGGATCGCTGGTCCACACCTTGCTCTTGTCGTAGGCGTTGAGCGGGTGTGACCAGTAGCCCAGGCAGCCCGTCAGCCACGGATCGTACTGCTCGGCCTCCATCATGAAGGTGAGGTAGGCCTTGGCGGCGTTGGGGAACTTGGTGTGCTTGAACACCATGGCGTTCAGCACCGTGGCGCTCATCGGCGCCGAGCTTGCCACGCCCTGGGTCAGCAGCGCGTGCTCGGTGTCGTCGGCGATCGCCTTGGTCGCTGGATCGTTCTTCAGCGCGAAGTACATCGACACGCCGTTGGCGGTGAAGAACAGCTCGTTCGACGCATAGGCCCGGTTGTTGCTGATGTCGTTCCACGACATCGTGCCCGGGATGAACGTCGGATAGAGCTCCTTCACGTAGTTGAGGGCGTTGACGGTTTCCTTGCTGTTGATGATGACCTTGCCGTCCTCGTCGACCAGCGCGCCGCCATGGCTCCACAGCATCCAGTTGGCGAAGCCGTTGGCGTCGCCCACCGCGTTGCCGAGCGCGAAGCCCGCCGGCTTCTTGATCTTCTGGAGCTGCTGGCAGAGCTTCAGCAGCTCGGGAAGCGTGGTCGGCACCTTGTCGAAGCCGGCCTCCTTCACCGCCGAGGCGCGATAGACCAGCGGGCCGCCGGTGCCGCCCATCGGGATGCCGATCCAGTTGTTGGTCTTGGCCTTCTTGCCGAACTTCTCGCCGAGGAACATCCAGCCGCCGTACTTCTTGCCGAGATACTCGGCGACGTCGCTGAGCTCGACCACCTTGTCGGCGTAGATGTGCGGGTCTTCCGCCCAGCCCAGCACGATGTCGGGGCCGGCGCCGGTGTTGGCCGACACGGCGGTCTGCTGGCGGATGTCTTCCCAACCCACGAAGTCGACCTTGATCTCGACACCGGTTTCCTTGGCGAACTTGGCGCTGTTGGCGCGGAAGATCACCTCGTCGGGCTCGACGAAGCGCGCAGGCCGGATCAGGCGGAGCGTTGCGCCCTTTTCGATCGGCAGCTTGGGCGCCGGCACGTCGGCCTTGGGGATCTCCGACTGTGCGTTGGCCTTGCCGGCCATCGCCATTGCCGCCGCCGCGGCACCGAGGATGATCGACTCACGCCGCTTGATGATGAACGCCATTGTTGTTTCCTCCTGACTGACCTTTGGTTTGTCTTCTTTTCCCCGTTCTCAGAGGCGCTGGCCCGACTGCTGGTCGAACAGATGGACCAGGGCGGGATCGGGCCTCACGGGCAGGATCTCGCCGGGTTTCGCCGTGACACGCTCGCGGAAGGCGCCGATCACGGACTGGCCGCCGATCCGCATCAGGACCTGGGTTTCCGACCCGGTCGGCTCGACCACCTGCACGGTGGCCGGGATGCCGCCGGGATCGAGGATCAGGTGTTCCGGCCGCACGCCGTACACGGCGGGCCCGTCGGCCGGACGCCCGCCATTGGCGGGCAGCGGCCAGGCCGTGCCGTCCTCCATGCGTAGGGCGCCGTTCGAGACCGTGCCCTTCACCATGTTCATGGCCGGCGAGCCGATGAAGCCGGCGACGAACAGGTTGGCCGGCCGGTCGTAGAGTTCCAGCGGCGCACCGATCTGCTCGATATGGCCGTTGTTCATCACCACGATCTTGTCGGCCATGGTCATCGCCTCGATCTGGTCGTGCGTGACGTAGACGGTGGTGACCTTGAGCCGCTGGTGCAGCTCCTTGATCTCCGAGCGCATCTGCACGCGCAGCTTGGCGTCGAGGTTCGAGAGCGGTTCGTCGAACAGGAAGACCTGCGGGTTGCGCACGATGGCACGGCCCATCGCGACCCTCTGGCGCTGGCCGCCCGAGAGCTGGCGCGGGAAGCGATGCAGGAGCTGTTCGAGACCGAGGATCTTGGCAGCCCGGCCGACTTCCTGGTCCATCACCGACTTCGGCGCCTTCGCCAGGGTCAGCGAGAAGGCCATGTTGTCGTAGACGGTCATGTGCGGGTAGAGGGCGTAGTTCTGGAACACCATCGCGATGTCGCGATCCTTTGGCGGGACCGTGTTGACCACCTTCCCGCCAATCGCAATCTCGCCCGACGTGATGTTCTCGAGTCCCGCCAGCATGCGCAGCAGGGTGGACTTGCCGCAGCCCGACGGCCCGACCAGCACCACGAACTCACCATCGGCGATGTCGACACTTACGCCATGTAGAATCTCAACAGGCCCGAACGCCTTCCGCACAGTGCGGACCTCGACCGTCGCCATACTTCCTCCACGCGCGCGGCCTCGGGCCGCTTATTACTTGTACATCTGCCGGTTCTTTCGACCGGTCGCGCGGGATCATAGGCAAACCGCGCGCGAAGTGCGAGTACTCACTGACGGATCGGTAACCGAATCACCTGCAATCGCTTGTCGAAAGAGCGAGCCGCCTGCAGGATGCTCGAAGTGCAATTTGGTTCGGGGAATTCATCGCAATGAACTTCGATGCAATCGGCGCTGCATGGGCGCCGCGCCTGCTCAGTGTGCTGCGAATCATGAGCGGCCTCCTCCTGCTGCAGCACGGTACCGGCAAGCTGCTGAAATTCCCGGCAGGCGTCGTCCCCGCGAACTTCAACCTCGTGACGATGCCGGGCTATGCCGGCATCATCGAGTTCGTCTGCGGCATCCTGCTGGTCATCGGGCTCTTCAGCCGCACCGCCGCCTTCATCGCCTCCGGCATGACGGCCGTGGCCTACTTCATGGTCCACGCCCCGCTGGGCTTCTACCCGATCCTCAACAAGGGCGAACTCGCGGTTCTCTACTGCTTCGTCTTCCTGTACCTCGCCGCCGCCGGCCCCGGCCCCTGGAGCATCGACGCCGCGCGCCGGAAGTAGCGCTTAACGCGCCTGCGCCAAGACGCTATGGAACGAACAATGGACGGCTGCCTCGTGCAGCCGTTTCGTCACGTGCAGGATTTGCAGGAAAGAAACGGGAGAAGCGTCCATGTCCCAGCCGGTCTCGATCAACCGTCGCCGCTTTGCCACCTTGGCCGGCGCGACGGCGCTCAGCACCCCGATGCTGGCCCGCGCCCAGACCCGCTGGAAGCCCGAGAAACCGATCACGATCTACAACCCCTTCGCAGCGGGCGGCGTCACCGACGTGCACATGCGCCTGCTCGCCGAGGCCGTGGGCAAGATCCTGGGGCAGCAGGTCATCATCGACATCAAGCCGGGCGCCGCCGGCACGCTCGCACCGGCCATGCTGCTGAACGCGAAGCCCGACGGCTACACGCTGGCCGTGATGAGCATCAACACGCTGCGCTATCCGCACTACCAGCAGACCAACTGGAATCCGCTGACCGACTTCACCTACATCACCGGCCTCTCGGGCTACACGATGGGCATCGTCGTGCGCTCCGATTCTCCCTGGAAGACCTTTCAGGACATGATCGCTGCCGGCAAGAAGGACCCCGACAAGTACAATTTCGGCACCTCGGGCGTCGGCGGCACGGGCCAGCTCATGATGATCGAGGTCGAGCAGGCGACCGGCGCGAAGTTCACCCACGTCCCCTACAAGGGCGGCGCGGAATGGATGCAGGCGCTGATGAGCGGCGAGATCCAGTTTATTGCCGACGCAGCCCAGTGGGCGCCGTTCGTCGACGACGGCAAGTGCCGCATCCTGGCCTTCGCCACCGAGAAGCGCATCCCCCGCTACCCCGATGTTCCGACGATGATCGAGCTCGGCGTCAACGTCGTGGGCCAGAGCCCCTATGGCCTGCTCGGCCCCAAGGGCATGCCGCCGAATATCGTCGACACGCTCTACCAGGCCTTCAAGCAGGCCTCCGCCGAGCCGAAGGTGATCGAATATCTCGCGAAGTTCATCCAGGTGCCCTGGGACAAGAACCCCGCCGAGTTCCGCGCCTTCGCCGAGAAGTACTATGTCGACGTGAAGCCGCTGCTCATCAAGGCGGGCCTCGCGAAGTCCTGAACGGGAGAATGCCATGGCGTTGAAGAAGGTGGCCCTCGAGATCGGCATGGGCACCGATATCCGGGGCGGCGATTACACGAAGGCCGCCGTTCGCGCCCTGCGGGACGCGCTGTGGCACAACTCGCTCACCGTTGCCACGGCGCTCGGCAAGTCGAGCGACGACATGGTCGTCGAGGTCCTGATCGGCGTGCCCCAGCCCGACAAGGTCGACACGGCGCAGGTGCTGGCGGTGCTGCCGCACGGCACTGGCACTGTGAAGGTCTTCGAAGGCGGGCTGGAGATCGACAACGAAGCCGGCACGGACAAGACGGTGATCGCGCAGGCGGCCGCCATCGTCCGCCTGGACCTGTGAGCGGAGGAAGACCATGACCGCCAAGCGCGTGATCCTCGAACTCGGCACCGGCAACGACCTGCACGGCGGCGACTACACCAAGGCCGCCCTGCGCGCGGTGCAGGATGCCCTGCACCATTCCTCACTCGCCATGATCCGGGCGCTGAAGATCGACACCAAGACCGGCATGTTCGTCGACGTCACGATCGGCGTGCAGCAACCCGACAAGGTCGACGCGGAGAAGGTCAAGGCCTCCCTGCCTCACGGCATCGTGACCGTGAAGGTGGTGAAGGGCGGCCTGGACGTCGCCGATCCGGAAAACAACGATCCGGCGGTTATCGCCAGCGCCGCCATCGCGGTCCGGATGGAGATCCCCTGACGGAGGGAAAGCGCGCTCAGCCGCGGGCGGCACGGCCCATGAACAGGAGGCCGGCACCCGCGATCACGGCGACGATGCCGGCGATGGTGGGAATGGGGATGGTGCGCTGCTCGTCGGCCGTGACCTTCAGCGGGCCGGCATCGACGATGGTCTTGCGCTCGGTGAAGGAGATATTGTCGATCGCCAGGCCGGCAATGCCGATCACAATCAGAAGAACACCCAAAATCGCCATCGGCTTCATGCCGTGAACTCCCGCTATTGGTTCCCCCGGGCAACGCAAAATGCTGCCCGAGGTTGCCTTTGGGGGAAGTTCACGCCTTCGGTCGCACCAGCATCGCCAGGCCCTGCTCGATGGCCGTACGCGCCATGTCGCGGAGCTGGTCGTCGGTCGCGCTGCTGACCGGGTGACCGATCTGGGCGAAGGCATAGCCCGGCATACCGAGCACGCGGCTCATCATCTCCGCCGCGCTGGCGAACCGGGTCGTCATCACGCTGAAAGCGGGAACTTCCAGTCGTTCAGCGGTAACTGAGTCGTGCAGACTGCACGATGAGCAGGACCCTCAATCCCCCAGGCCGGAGACGACCGCATCCCACCCTTTGATCTCCGCCACGATGTGAGGGTCGGCCGGCGCGCTGTAATTCGACTTGGTGCGGCTCACCACGTTGGCGACGCCGTATTCCTCGCGCAGGATCTGGTCGAGGTGCCTGAAGAAGCCCTTGGTGCCTTCCTTGCCGTTCGAGATGAAGCCGACCGTCTTGCCTTCCAGCGTGTCGAGGCGCGGGGCGAGCCGGCCGGCCGGCGGGGCGGTGCCCGGCGTGGGATCGAGAACTTCGAACATCGGGGATTCCTCCTATTTCTTGGGCGGTTCGCAATCGACGCAGACGCCGATCGGCAGGGTGACGGCGTAGCTCTTGTTGCCGAGCCAGGGCGGGATGACGGCGCCGAAGCCGCCGGCGGGCCCACCGGCCGCCACGACCAGCAGCTGGTCGGGCGAGTCCATCGCCGTATAGACGCTGTCGCCGCGGTCGCGGACCACGGCGCCCTTGCCGACTTCGGCCCATTCGCGACGATGGATGCGCGCCCGTTCATGGATGAAGGTGGCGATGTCGGCCTTGGTCCAGCCGCCGGCCTGCAGATGCTCGCGCAGCTGCTTGGGAATGATCAGCGCGTAGTTGCCGGGATGAATCGAGTAATGGCGCATGTTGGCGCGCATCTCGGCCGCGAAGGTTTCGAGGATCTCCTCCGGCTTCGTGGTCCATTCGTTCATCAGCTGGCGCGGCGCACCCGCCGCCATCACGGTGACCGAGGAAGCGCCCTTCGGCACGCCGCGATGCTCGGCCAGCGGCAGCCAGGTCGTGTCCTCCTCGTCCTCGGCGACGCAGTAGCTGAACTTGCCGGGATGGCCGAGGGTCGAGCGGTCGATCACACCCGGCCGGTCGTCCAGCAGGTTGATCAGGCAGAGCCGGATCGCGCGCCCGATGACCGCCGTGGCGCGATCGGAGTTGGCGAGCGCGTTGAACGAGCCGCTGGCGCCGATCTCCAGGCGGATCGGACCGTTCAGGATGACCAGCACCGCGCAGCCGCCGGTGCTCGCCGTCGCGCCGTGCATCAGGAATTCCTCCTGCATCATGGCGGTCCAGGCCGTCACGACGACCGGGAAGTGCATCGGCAGGCAGCCCGCCATGACGGCATTGATCGCGAGCTTCTCGGCGGTGATCGCGAGACCCCGCACCGGCTCGATGCCGATCAGCTGGTCGGGCGGCATCATCACCCATTCGAGGCATTCCTGAACCGCCTCGCGCGTCGGCGGCACGATGGGCAGGCCGTCGGTCCAGCCGTTGGAATGATAGAGCTCCTGGACCGCCGAAATGCTGTCGGCCGAGTAGGATCGGGATGCAAACTGCATGTCGTTTCCTCCACCGCTCCGGGCACATGACTCCGGTCGGCTTCTGGCCAGAATAGCCGCAAGGGCGCTTATGCCAACTGCAAGCTGATAGCCGTCATTGTTCCACTTTTGACATTAACGTCGCTGCGGTCTGGGCCACGACTTCCGGGTCAGGGCGAGGAAGCCGGCGGCCGCCGGGGACGGCTCGCGCTCCCGCAGCAGGACGATGCCGAGGCGGCGCGAGAGCTTCGGCTCTCCCAGCGGAATGGCGCGCAGGTCGCGACCGAGGAACAGGCCCGTGGCACCCGTCGGGACGATGGCGAGGCCGACGCCGGCCCGCACGCATCCCATCAGTGTCGCGAACTGGCTCACGACGACGATCTGGCGCAGCGTAAGGCCTGCGACTGCGGCGGCTGCATCGATCGTCCGGCGGGTGCGCGCATCGCTGGGCAGCGCCACCAGCGGCTCGTCACGCAACTCCGCCAGGGCGACGCTGCGGCGCCGGGCCAGCCGGTGGCGGCGCGGCACCACGAGACAGAAGGTTTCCCGCTGCAGCGCTTCTCCGGAGATCGCATCGGGCAGTTCGTCGACATAGGTGAGGCCGAGATCGGCGGCGCCACTGCGCACCGCCTCCAGCACGCTCCCGTGCACGCCTTCCTGGACATGGATCTCGATGCCTGGCCGGTCGGCACGATAGGCCGCAAGCAGCAACGGCAGAGTCCCACTCGCCACCGACATGATGCTGGCAATGGCGAGCCGGCCGCGCTGCTCCTCGGCCACCTCGCGGATCGAGCGCACCGTGATGCGCAGGTCGTTCAGCATGCGCTCCGCCACCGCCGCGAACTCGCGACCGGCCGGCGTGATCTGCACATGCCGCGTGCTGCGCTCGAACAGGCGTACGCCCAGCGCCGTCTCGATCCGCTTGATGGAGCGAGTCAGCGCCGGCTGCGAGATGCGCAGCCGCGACGCCGCGGCGATGAAGCTGCCATATTCGCCGACGGCGAGGACCGCCTCGAGCTGGCGGGCGCTGAAGTCCGGCAGGGTCGGCTGGGCCATGGCCGCCACCCTAAGCAGATGGAAGCTACGCCGCCAGCATGCGCTCGCGGTTGCGCTCGCGCAGGATCGGCATGATCCATTTGCCGAACCGTTCCGCCTCCTCGTCGTGCAGGTAGCCCGACAGGCAGAAGGAATGGCAGCCGAGGTCGATGAACTTCTGCAACGTGTCGGCGCACTGCTCGGGATCGCCGACGATGGCGATTCCGGCGCCGGGCCGGACCTGGGTGATGCCGGTCCACAGATGCGGCTCGATGGTCTCGCCGATCGCCGCCAGCTCGCGCACGCGGCGGTTGGCTTCCGAGGTGGCGAAGCGCTCCTTCACGAAGGCCTTCTGCGCCTCGCTGGCGTGCTCGACGAGCCCATGGGCGAAGTCCCAGGCCTCCTTCTCGGTCTCGCGGCAGACGACCTGCAGGCGCATGCCGAAGCCGATCTCCTTCTCGCGGCCATGGCGCGCGGCCATCGACTTGATCTCGGCCATGTTGGCGCGGATGCGCTCGTAGGTGTCGCCCCAGAAGAGATGCACGTCGGAGTGCTTGGCGGAAATCTCCCAGGCCTGCTTGGAGCCGCCGCCCAGATAGAATCGCGGATGCGGCTGCTGCAGCGGATAGGGCCGGATCTGCGCGCCCTTCAGCTGGTAGAACTTGCCGTCGAAGTTCACCGGTCCCTTCGTGATCCACAGCGCCTTCAGGATCGAGACTTCCTCGTCCATGATCTCGTAGCGCTCTTCCTTGCCCCACTTGATGCCTTCGGAGGCGTTCTCGGCCTCGCTCTGGCCGGCGATCAGGTTGATGCAGATGCGCCCGCCCGAGAGCTGGTCGAAGGCCGTGATCATCTTCGCGAGCAGCACGGGATTGATGTAGCTCGGCCGCGCCGCCACCAGCATGCGCATCGACTTGGAGCGCGCCACCATCATGGCGCTGGTGATCCAGGCCTCCCAGCAGGCCGTCTGGACCGGCACCAGCATGTACTCGAAGCCCGCCGCCTCGGCCGCGCCGACGATCTTGTCGAACAGGTCGAGCGATGGCGGCACCTGTGCGCTCGGCAGCCCATAGGCGGTGGTGTCGCCTGCGGTGGGCAGGAACCAGCCGAATTCGAGGCGCTTCTTCTCCATCATCTTCATTCCTTCTCGATGCCGGCAGCCTTGGAGAGCCGCCCCCATTTCTCGATCTCGGACTTGATGAAGGGCCGGACATCCTCCGGCGCCTTGCGCTGCGGCTGGAACGAGATGCCGCGCAGGCGCTTGATCACCTCGGGATCGGTCACGATCTCCTGCACCGCCGTATCGATCCGCGCCACGATCTCCGGCGGGGTCTTCGACGGAGCCATGATCACGAACCAGGCATCGAGCGCGAACTGGCCCAGCCCCGCTTCCTGGAAGGTCGG
Organism: uncultured Reyranella sp.; assembly: GCF_945957355.1. Classification (GTDB taxonomy): domain Bacteria; phylum Pseudomonadota; class Alphaproteobacteria; order Reyranellales; family Reyranellaceae; genus Reyranella. Next base: position 152,486 of record NZ_CAMFKM010000007.1, read on the forward strand.
AACCTCGGGCAGCAGCGACGAGCGCGAGTCCGACGCCATCACCAGCGCCTTCACCTTGCCCGCCTTCACCTGCGGCACGGCGATGGCCACGTCGGCAAAGGTCATGTCGATCTGGCCCGACAGGAGGTCGGCCAGCGCCTGCGGCGCGGACTTGTAGGGCACGTAGGTGATCTCGGTGCCGAGACGCTCCGCCAGGGTCGCGGTGATGACGCGCGCCGACGGCGTGCCGGCTCCCGAGGTGAGCGGCGGCTTGGCCTTGGCGCGCTTGATGAAGTCGGCGAGCGTGTCCATGCCGGTATCGGCTCGCACCAGCAGGACGAACTGGATGAAGCCGTAGAACCCGGCCGGCGCGAAATCCGTCAACGAATCGTACGGCACCGACTTCATGAGGTTGGGATTGCCCGCATGGGTCGCCGCCGTCGCAATCATCAGCGTGTAGCCGTCGGGCGGCGCCTTGGCGACGAAGTTGGCTGCGATCGAGCCGTTGCCGCCGCCCTTGTTGTCGACGATCACCGGCTGGCCGAGCCTGGGCGCCAGGTATTCCGCCATGACGCGGGCCAGCGTGTCGGTGGCGCTGCCCGCGGCGTAGGGCACCACGATGGTGAGCGGCTTTGCCGGCCAGGATTGAGCGCGTGCGGGAGATGCAGCCGCGGACGCTGCAGCGAGGATCGTCAGGGCTTTGCGCCGGCCGATTGTCATGGCGGCCTTTATGCTAGCGGCAGCACCGATGCGCAATTGTCGCTGGTCGAGGCGCGAAAGAGGCGGCACGATCCGCGCGCTTCAAAGGGAGATCTCATGCTGCAACACGGCAGGCGTCCGACAATCGCATCGCGGCACGGCATGGTGGCGGCGGCCCATCCACTCGCGGCGGCGGCCGGTGCGCGCATCCTGTCGAACGGCGGCAACGCCTTCGATGCGGCGGTCGCAACTGCAGCGGCACTGAACGTCGTCGAACCCTATATGTCCGGCCTCGCAGGCCGCGGCGTCGCGACCTGCTTCGTCGCTGCTGAGAAGCGCGTCCGCACGCTCGACTTCGTCGGCCCGATCTCCAAGAACTTCCCGATCGACAAGCTCAGCAACCGCGCGCAACTGCAGCGCGGCGCAGTCGCCGTCGGGGCGCCGGGCAATCTCGCCGGCTGGTGCGAACTGAACCGGGCGTACGGCAAGAAGAAGCTGCCGGAACTCTTCGCGCCGGCGATCGCCATCGCGCGCGACGGCTTCCGGCTGATCGAATTCAACCTCGAGGAAATGCAGGCCGTCGCGGGCGACCTCGCGGCCCACAAGGCGCTGCATCCGGAATGGTCGCGTGTCTATACCGGCGGCGCCGGTACCGTGAAGCCGGGCTTCGTGCTGAAGCAGCCCGACCTCGCGCGCACGCTCGAGGCGCTGGCCAGCGAAGGGCCGGGCCTGCTCTATGGCGGCCCGCTCGGCCAGAAGATCCTCGACCGGCTGACCGAGTTGGGCGGCTGCATGGTCATGGACGACCTGCTGGCCGCCAAGGCGACCTGGCGCGACCCGGTCGCCGTCACCTATCGCGGCCGCACCGTCCACGTGCCGCCGCCGCCCTGCGAGGGTTTCCAGTTCCTGCTGACCCTGCGCATCCTGGAAGGCTTCGACCTCGCCGCGATGAAGCGCAATTCGACCGAGCATCTCGACACGGTGCTGCGTGCCGTCCGCATCGCTGCCGGTGTGCGCATCGCGGCCGGCGTGCCGGCGCCGCAGAAGCTGGCCGAGATCCTGTCGGACGCCCATGTCGAGACGCTGCGTGCCCGGGTGCGCGACGGCAAACCGGTGATCGGCCCGACCGAACAGTGGACGCCGCCGCAGCAGCCGGTCTCGCCGACCGACGAGAGCCACACCACCTCCTTCTCGATCGCCGACAACGAAGGCAACCTGATCTGCCTGACGCAGAGCCTGGGCAGCGTCTTCGGGTCGGGCGTCGTGGTGCCGGGCACCGGACTCTGCCTCAACAACTTCCTCTACTGGGCCGACGTGAACCCGCAGAGTCCCAACCGCGTGAAGCCGGGCGACCAGCTACCGATGTGCATGGCACCGTCGATCTCGACGAAGGACGGCGCCCCGATCCTCGCGCTGGGCACGCCGGGCAGCTACGGCATCTTGCAGACCCAGCCACAGGCGATGGTCCAGCACGTCGATTTCGGCCTGCCGCTGCAGCAGGCGATCGAGGCGCCGCGCGGCCGCCTGACCGACGGCGCCGCGGTACTGCTCGAATCGCGCCTTTCGCCGGAGGTCCATGCCGACCTTCGCAAGCTCGGACACGACGTGACCACCGGTCCGGAATGGACCTGGAGCGTTGGCGGCATGCAGGGCGTGGCGGTCGATCCCGAGACCGGCATCTTCACCGGCGGCTGCGATCCCCGGCGCGACGGCTACTGCGTTCCGGCCTGAGCCGCTACTTGAGCGGCCGCGACGGCTCGGAGATTTCGGACACGGCGGCGCCGACACGGCCCGGATCGGCAGCGTCGGGCTCGGTGGCGATGTCGCCCAAGGCGACGATGCCGGCGAGGTTCTTGTCGCGGTCGAGGACGGCGAGGCGCCTGATCTGCAGCACTTTCATGCGTTCGAGGACTTCCTCCGTCTGCTCGTCGCAGAAGGCATAGGCGACGTCCTCGGTCATGCAGTCCTTCACGAGGGCGTCGACCGGCGACCAGCCGGCCGCCACCGCGCGCACGACAATGTCCCGGTCCGTGATCGTGCCGACCAGCCGCTTTCCGTCGCAGACCGGCAGCGAACCGACGCCCATCGCCTCCATCGCCTCGGCAGCCGCCTGGAGAGACGCATCAGGCGCGATCGTCTCGACCTCGCGCGTCATGACCTCGGATACCTGCATGCTCGGGTAATGCGACTCTCTAGACATGGTTGCGGCCGTCTTAGGCATTCCTCTTGCACGGAGGCGCAAGGCAAGATGGAATGCGTGCCAACGAGAATGTTCTGGAGGGGGATGGTTGATGCGTAAACTGGCATGGCTCGCGGTCGCCGCGATTGCCGTCATCGGCGTCGGCACGGCGAACGCCCAGCAAACCCCGCGCAAGGGCGGCGCGCTTCGGATGACGGCGCCCTACGCCGCGAGCTTCGGCAGCCTCGACCCGCACGTGACGCCGCGGGCCCAGGACGACATCGTCGGCAAGGCGCTGCAGCGCTCGCTGTATAATTGGAACACTGCGGCCAACAAGCTCGAACTCGAGCTCGCCAAGTCCGTCTCGGTGTCGGCAGACGGCCTCACATATACCTATAAGCTGCGCGACGACGCGTTCTTCCATAACGGCCGCAAGATGACGGCCGACGACGTGATCTTCTCCTTCACCCGCATCATGGACGGCAGCAAGGGCTATCCCGGCGCCCGCTACGTCCGCCTGATCAAGGGCGCGGTCGACGTCGAGAAGGGCACGGCCAAGGAGATTTCCGGCCTCAAGAAGATCGACGACTTCACGCTGGAGATGACGATCACCGATCGCGTCGATCCCGGCTACTACTTCTTCGGCGGCTCGACCGCGATCCTGCCCAAGGAAGAGGTCGAGAAGGGCAATTATGCCTCCAATCCGGTCGGCCTCGGACCCTTCAAGTTCAAGGAGCACATCCCGGGCTCGCGCGTCGTGATGGATCGCTTCGACAAGTTCTACAAGCCGGGCAAGCCCTATCTCGACAAGCTCGAAGTGCTGATCATGGCCGAGGCGGCCGCCCGCGACGTCGCCTTCCGCAACAAGGAGATCGACACCTCGATCCTGGGCCCGGCGCAGTACGTCGCCTATCGCGCCGATCCGCAGCTCTCGAAGGGCATCCTCGAAGTGGCCGAGATGTTCACGCGCTCCATGCACATGAACCTCGGCTCGATCAAGCCGTTCCAGGACAAGCGGGTACGTCAGGCGATCAACTATGCGATCGATTCCAACCTGATCATCTCGCGCCTGGTCAAGGACAAGGCCTATCGCGCCACGAGCTGGCTGCCGCCGTCGTCCGCCGCCTTCGACAAGACCATGAAGCCCTATCCCTACGATCCGGAGAAGGCCAAGAAGCTGCTGGCGGAAGCGGGCTTCCCCAACGGCTTCGAGTTCGAATGGACGACCAGCCAGAACGAGAGCTGGGGCCTGCCGATCGTCGAGGCGGTGATCCCGATGCTGGCCAAGGTCGGCATCAAGGCCAAGCCCAAGCTGGTCGAGGTCACGGTGCTGACCGAGCTCCTGATGAAGGGCGACCACCAGGCGCTGATCGCATCCAGCTTGACCGGCCCCGACTCGCTGGCGACGCTGCGCTGCTACTACTCCAAGACGCCGCGCACGGCCTGCAACTACACCGGCTTCAACAACGCCGACTTCGACAAGCTGCTCGACGCCGCCGCCCAGGAAGGCGACATGGCCAAGCGCGACGAGATCCTGAAGAAGGCCAACAACCTGCTCTACGACGAGGCGCCGGTCTGGTTCTTCAACTACAACAAGGCAGTCCTGGCCTTCCAGCCGTGGGTGCATGGCCTGCAGGCCAACCCGACCGAGATCACGCATCAATACCCGGAGGACATCTGGGTCGACGCAAGCTCGCCGGCCAAGTAACGGCGAACGAAGAAAGTCGAGGGTTCCCCGCCAGGCGGGGAACCCTTTGAATCATTGCAATGCTCCTCGTCCTCGGCCGCCGCCTCGCCAACATCATCCCGACGATGCTCGCCGTCGTGGCGCTCGTCTTCCTGCTCTTCTCCGTCCTGCCGGGCAGCTTCATCTCCGGCATGAACGAGGACGGCCGCTCGACCATCGACCCCGCGGTCATGGAACGCATGCGCAAGGAGATGGGCCTCGACGACCCGCTGGTCGAGCGCTTCGCCAAATACGTAGCCGCCACCGCCACCGGCGATCTCGGCACCTCGTTCCGCACGCGCGAGCCGGTCACCAAGATGCTGGCCGTTCGCATCTGGCCGTCGCTGAAGCTGGTCCTCGCGGCCATGACCTTCGCCATCCTGGTCGGCGTCACCCTGGGCTTCCTCGCCGCGCTCAAGCCCGGAAGCTTGGTCGATACCGCCGCCATGGTCGGCGCCATCTCCGGCCTCTCGCTCAGCCAGTTCTGGTTCGGCCTGATGCTGATGTACCTGTTCGCACTGAAACTCCAGTGGCTGCCGAGCTTCGGCTATGGCGACGGCGGCCTGCGCAACCTGATCCTGCCGGCGATCGCACTGGGCGTCGGGCCGATGGCCCTGCTCGCCCGCACCACGCGCGCCGCCGTGCTCGACGTGCTCAACGCCGACTTCGTCCGCACCGCCCGCAGCAAGGGCATGAGCGAGCGCCGGGTCGTCGAATGGCACGTGCTGCGCAACGCGCTGGTCCTCGTCATCACGATCGTGGGCCTGCAGTTCGGCTCGCTGATGGGACAGGCGGTCGTCGTCGAGAAGCTGTTCGCCTGGCCGGGCGTCGGCTCGCTGATGGTCGACTCGGTGTTCCAGCGCGACATGCCGACGGTCCAGGGCTGCATCCTGATGATCGTGCTGTTCTTCCTCGTCATCAACACACTGGTCGACATCGCCTATGTCGTGATCGACCCCCGGATCCGGTACCGATGAGCCGCGCCCTCAAGCTTCCCCGCCTGCGCCTCAAGGGCGGCGCCTCCCTTTGGGTCGGCGGCGGCCTGGTGGCCATCGCCATCTCCTCGGCGATCCTGGCGCCGTGGATCGCGCTCACCGACCCGGTGCTCGACGCCAACCTGATGAACGCCGAGATTCCGCCCTGCTGGGAATTCCCCTTCGGCACCGACGCGCAGGGCCGCGACATCTATTCCCGCATCGTGTGGGGCGCGCGCGTGTCGCTGAGCGTCGGCATCATCAGCCAGATCTGCAACAGCCTGATCGGCGTGACGCTGGGCCTCACCGCGGGCTACTGGGGCGGCTGGTGGGACGATCTGGTGAGCGGCCTCACCAACCTGATGCTCGCGATCCCGTCGCTGGTCTTCGCGCTCGCCATCATGGCGATCCTCGGTCCCGGCCTCGTCAGCCTCGTCATCGCGCTCGGCCTCACGAGCTGGTCCTATTCCTGTCGCATCGCGCGCGCCCAGGTCCTGTCACTGAAGAGCCAGGGCTACATCCAGGCGGCGCGCATCCTGGGCTATGGCGATCTGCGCATCATGTTCACGCAGATCCTGCCCAACATCCTGGGGCCGCTGATCGTGATCGCGACCCTGGGCATGGGTGGCGCCATCCTCTCCGAGGCGGCGCTGTCGTTCCTCGGCCTCGGCATCCGCCCCCCCTTCCCGAGCTGGGGCAGCATGCTGTCGGAAGCGCGCGACCAGATCACCACCGCGCCCTGGCTCTCGGTCTTCCCCGGCCTCGCCATCTTCTTCACCGTGCTCGGCCTCAACCTGCTGGGCGACGGGCTGCGCGACTACCTCGATCCGCAGTCGACGACGCGGCGCGGATGAGGGCACGCGCATGACCACGCCCCTTCTCAAGGTCGAGAACCTGCGCATCGCGCTGGCCGGCGACGGCGTCACCTACAACGCCGTCGAGAATGTGTCGTTCGAGATCGGGCGCGGCGAGGCCTTCGGGCTGGTGGGCGAGTCGGGCTGCGGCAAGAGCATCACGGCGCTGTCAGTGATGGGCCTGCTGCGCCGGCCTTTGTCGCTGGCGGGCGGCAAGATCGTGCTCGACGGCCAGGAGATCCAGAACGTCTCCGCCGCCGAGATGCGGCGGCTGCGCGGCAAGCGCATCGCCATGATCTTCCAGGAACCCATGACGGCGCTCAATCCGCTGTCGCCGGTCGGCCGGCAGATCGCCGAGATGTTCGTGCTGCATCAGGGTGCCAGCTGGAACGAGGCAATGGACCGCGCCGAGGACGCACTGCGCCAGGTCCGCGTGCCCTCTCCCGAGCGGCGCATCAGGGACTATCCGCACCAGCTCTCGGGCGGCATGCGCCAGCGGGTGATGATCGCCATTGCGCTCGCCTGCGGCCCCGACCTGCTGGTCGCCGACGAACCGACCACGGCGCTCGACGTCACGGTGCAGGCGGAGATCATCGACCTGATGGCCGAACTCTGCGCCGCCAAGGGCACGGCCGTGCTGATGATCAGCCACGATCTCGGGCTTGTCGCCAACATGTGCAAGCGGGTAGCCGTCATGTATGCCGGCCGCATCGTCGAGAGCCAGGTGGCGGATTCGATCTTCGCGCGACCGAGCCATCCCTACACGCAGGGCCTGATCGATTCCCTGCCGCGGCTCGGCGAGCGCGCGAAGCGCGGCCGCCAGAAGCTGCGTGAGATTTCGGGTGTCGTGCCGTCGATCGCCAACTATCCGCCTGGCTGTCGCTTCAATCCGCGCTGCCCCGCCGTTACCGATATCTGCCGCACGGTCGTGCCGGAGGCGACGCCGCTGCCGGCCGAAGGACTCGTGAGGTGCCATCACCATGGCTGACGGCCTGCTTTCGCTCGACGACCTGGCGGTCCATTTCAAGGTCGGCAACGCGCTGGGCGGCGGGATCAAGACCCTGAAGGCGGTCGACGGCGTGACGCTCGACGTGAAACCCGGCGAGTGCCTCGGACTGGTGGGCGAATCGGGCTGCGGCAAGTCCACGCTCGCGCTCGCCATCATGGGCCTGCTGCCGCCGACGCGCGGCACGATCGGCATCGACGGGCAGCAGATTTCCGGCAACACGCCGCCCGACCGCATGAGGATGGCGCGCACGGTGCAGATGGTCTTCCAGGACCCCTACGCCTCGCTCAATCCGCGCCAGACCGTGCGCCGCACCCTGGCCGATCCGCTGCGCCTGCACGGCGTCACCGACAAGGCCGAGGTCGAGGCACGGGTGATCGACATGATGGCCAAGGTCGGCTTGCGCCCCGAGCAGGCCGACCGCTATCCGCACGAATTCTCCGGCGGCCAGCGCCAGCGCATCGGCATCGCCCGCGCCCTGATCCTGAAGCCGAAGCTGGTGCTGTGCGACGAGCCGGTGTCGGCGCTCGACGTCTCGATTCGCGCCCAGATCATCAACCTCCTGCTCGAACTCAAGGATGAGATGGGGCTGGCCTACATCATGATCAGCCACGATCTCGGCGTGGTCGAGCATGTCAGCGACCGCGTGGCCGTCATGTATCTCGGCCGCATCGTCGAACAGGGCGGCTGGCAGGAAATCTTCGAGAATCCGCGCCATCCGTATACGCGCGCCCTGATCGCCGCGATCCCCGACCCTTTCCATCGCGCCGCCATCAGCGCCGACGCCAAGGCGCGCGGCGAGATCGCCAGCGCACTCAATCCACCCTCAGGCTGCCATTTCAATCCGCGTTGCCCGCTGAAGGCCGACATCTGCACGGCCGAGTATCCGGCGTTCGGCGAGGTCTCACCGGGCCATCGCGCGGCTTGTCATTTCCGCGATCGCGTGGGTTGATGGGGCAATAGCCCCATGACCCTTCTCGATACCGACATCCTTCTCGACTGGCTCCTTCGCCGCGGCCTCGACGGCCTCGACGAAGGCGAGCTGCTGCGCGAATTCTGCGAGAAGTGCCGTGAGGCCGGCCTCATGGTGTCGCGGGCACTGTCCTTCATCGACACGCTGCATCCCGTCCATGAAGGCCGCATCTATCGCTGGCGTGACGATTCCGTCGAGGAAGAAGCGGCCACGGACTATGCACGCACCGACCAGGGCGGTCCCGCCGCCGAATCCTGGCAGCGCAGCCCATTCTTTCATCTGTTGGAAACCGGCGGAGAAGAATTGCGCCGCCGCGTCGGTTTCGGCGAGGAGCCGGACTTTCCTGTCATCCAGGAGATGAAGGATGCCGGCCACACCGACTATATCGTGTTCATCCATCGCTTTGCCGGCAACACCAAGATCGGCGACATGGACGGCGTCTATTCGGCCTGGTCGACGCGCCATTCCGGGGGCTTCAGCGACGCCAACATCGCCGCGTTGCGCCGCCTGGTGCCGGCGCTGGCGCTCGCGATCAAGAGTGCCGCCCTGGCGCGCATCGCCGACACGCTGGTCCAGGTCTATCTCGGCCGCGACGCCGGCCGTCGCGTGCTGGAGGGCAGCATCCAGCGCGGCGTCGCCGACCGGGTCGAGGCAGCGCTCTGGTTTTCCGACCTGCGCAGCTACACCGCCATCACCGACACCGCGAAACCCAGCGAGATCATCCCGCTCCTGAACGATTATGCCGAGGCGGTGATCACCTCGATCCACGAGGCCGGCGGTGACGTGCTGAAGCTGATCGGCGACGGCACGCTGGCGGTCTTCCGCGCCGATAGTCCGGCCGAAGCCTGCGTCTGCGCGCTTCGCGCCGAGGAAAACCTGCGTGTCCGCATGAAAGAGCTGAACGATCGCCGCCAGGCCGAAGAGCATCCGATCACCAATGTCTATATCGGCCTGCATATCGGCGAGGTCTTCTACGGCAACATCGGCAGCCTGGACCGCCTCGACTTCACGGTCGTGGGTCCCGCCGTCAACGAGACCAGCCGCATCGCCTCGATGTGCCGCTCGGTCGACCGTCCCCTTCTCGTCTCATCGACTTTCGCGGAGACCCTTCCCGCGGAGGAACGCGCCCGCCTGGTCTCCGTCGGCCGCTTCGCCCTGCGCGGCGTCGGCAGGGCGCAGGACCTGTTCACCATCGATCCCGGGCTACTCTGAACTTTCGTATGATTGCCGATATCACGGACGCTGCTACGTTCGCGGCCTGACTTCAGAGGAGCAGCCCATGGCCAGGACACCCGCCATCTCGATCGGCATCAAGGAAGCGGACCGCAAGAAGATCGCCGAGGGCCTCAGCCACCTGCTGGCCGACACCTACACGCTCTATCTCACGACCCACAATTTCCACTGGAACGTCACGGGGCCGATGTTCACGTCGCTCCATACGATGTTCATGACCCAGTACACGGAGCTCTGGAACGCGGTCGACCCGATCGCCGAGCGGATCCGCTCGCTGGGCTACCCCGCCCCCGGCTCCTATGGCCAGTTCGGCAAGCTGAGCTCGCTCGCCGACGCACCAGCCAAACCACCGAAGGCGCTGGAGATGGTGAGCATCCTGGTCACCGGCCACGAGGCGGTGGCGCGCACCGCCCGCGGCATCTTCCCGGTGGCCGACAAGGCCGGCGACGAGCCGACAGCCGATCTGCTGACGCAGCGCCTCACCGTGCACGAACAGTCGGCCTGGATGCTGCGCTCCCTGCTGGAATAGGAATCGTCAGGCGATATTCAGTATCGCTCGTAAAAATTCCGTATCCCGGCTTGCGCCATGTCCTCGCAGGTGCCTACGATGACGGCAATTCAAAAGCCGTCCAACGAGGCGGCAGTCCTGGGAGGACAACATGGCCAAGACTAAGCGTCGTAGCGTGCTTAAGCTTGCCGGCGGCGCTGCCGCTGCGTCCATGGGCGGCATGGCCGCCATTCTCGCAACGGGCCGCATGCCGGCCTTCGCCCAGCAGAGGACGGTCCACTGGCTGAAGTGGGTCGACTTCGTGCCGGCCTCGGATGCTCTTCTCCGCAAGGAGATGCTGCCGGAGGCCGAGAAGGCGTTGGGCATCAAGATCAATCTCGAGACCGTGAACGGCAATGATCTGCAGCCGCGGGTGACCGCAGGCATCCAGTCGGGGGCCGGTCCCGACCTGATCATGGCGTTCAACAACCAGACCTATCTGTACGCCAACAGCGTGGTCGACCTGACCGAGATCGCCGAAGCCGTCGGCAAGGCGCAAGGCGGGATGTACAAGTACGCCCGCGCCGTCTGCAGCGACGGCAAGATGTTCATGGGCATGCCCTGGGCGGTGATCGGCGGCATGATCGCCTATCGCAAGTCGTGGTTCGAGGAAGCCGGCGCCGCGAAGTTCCCCGAGACCTGGGAACAGTACCGCGAGGTCGGCAAGAAGCTGAAGGCCAAGGGCCGGCCGATCGGCCAGACGCTCGGCCACACGTTCGGCGACGCGCCGGGCTTCACCTATCCCTATCTTTGGTCATGGGGCGGCATGGAGGTCGATCCCTCCGGCAAGGTGATCATGAACAGCAAGGAGACGCTTGATTCGGTCAAGTTCATGCAGGCCTTTTGGAAAGACGCGCATGACGAGGGCGGGCTGGCCTGGGACGACACCAACAACAACCGCGCCTTCCTGTCCCAGACGATCTCGGCGACGCTGAACGGCGCCTCGATCTACATCGAGACGCTGCGCAAGCCCACCCAGTACATGACCGAGAAAGGCGCGCCGATGCATACCGACATCCTGCATTCGCCGCTGCCCAAGGGGCCGGCCGGGCAGTTCGGGTTCCATCTGCTGCAGTCGCACATGCTGATGAAGTACTCGAAGAACCAGGACCCCGCGAAGGAGTTCCTGAAGTGGATCCACACCGAGAAGAACTTCGAGAAGTGGTTCGTCTCGCAGAAGGGCTTCGCTACGCCCTGCACCGAGAAGTGGGAAGGCCACAAGGTCTGGACCGATGATCCCGTCATGGCGCCGTTCAAGGTCGCGGCAAAGCTCGGCCAGGCGCCGGGCCATGCCGGACCGCCCAATGCCAAGGCAGCCGAGGCCCTGTCGAAGTACATCGTCACCGACATGTACGCCAAGGCGGTGCAGGGCATGCCCGCCGAGGACGCGGTGAAGTGGGCCGACGCCGAACTCAAGAAGATCTACGTCTGAGCCCGGCCCCGCGGACGGCGCCCGGATCATGGCTGTTACCGCACTCGCAAGCGCGGAGGGCAAGCGTCCCTCCGCGCGGTTGCGACGCCTCGAGGACGAGCGCTGGCTGGCGCTCGCCCTTCTCACGCCGACGGCGGTGCTGCTCGGCCTGTTCATCGCCTACCCGTTCGTCGAAGGCGTGCTGCTGTCGCTCAGCAGTGCCCGCGTCGGCGACCCCGGCCACTTCGTCGGTTTGAAGAACTTCCAGAAGATCTGGAACGACAGCATCTTCCACACGACCGTATGGAACACGTTCTGGTACACGGGCGTGACAACGGTGTTCAAGCTGGCGCTGGGCCTGTGGCTGGCGATCCTGCTCAACCGGCACTTCAGGGGCAAGGCGATCATCCGCGCCTTCATTCTCCTGCCGTTCATCATCCCGACGGTGCTGTCGACCTTCGCCTGGAAGTGGATGTTCGACCCGACCTTCAGCGTCATCAACTGGACCCTGTTCCAGCTCGGGCTGATCACGACGCGCATCAACTGGCTCGGCGATCCCGATCTCGCGATGACGTCGATCATCGTGATCAACATCTGGCGCGGCGTGCCCTTCTTCGCCATCACCCTGCTGGCCGGCCTGCAGACCATCAGCCCGGAACTGCACGAGGCTGCCGCCATCGACGGCGCCCGGCCCTGGTCGCGCTTCTGGCATGTGACGTGGCCCCTGCTCATGCCAGTCACGCTGGTGGTCGTACTGTTCTCGGTGATCCAGACCTTCGCCGACTTCCAGCTCGTCTACGTCATGACCGGCGGCGGCCCGGCCAATGCCACCCACCTCTTCGCCACCTATGCCTACCAGCTCGGCATCGGTACGGGACTGCTGTCCGAAGGCGCCGCGATCTCGCTGGCGATGTTTCCCTTCCTGTTCATCATCGTGGTGGCGCAGCTCCTGTACATTCGCCGGGTGGAAACCAGATGAGCCGGGAGATCCGCCGATGATCGAAGGCGCGCTGTGGCGGCGATGGGTCTTCTACAACATCCCGCTGATCCTGTTCGTGTTCGTCCTGCTGTTCCCGTTCTACTGGATGATCATCACGACCTTCCGGCCGGACGGCGAGCTGTACCGGCCGTGGAACGCGGTCAACTACATGCCGTTCTGGACGAACAATCCGACGATCGAGCACATACTCTATCTGTTCGAAGAGACCAATTTCATGCGCTGGATGCTGAACACGATGATGATCGCGTTCGTATCCACGGTGATCTCGCTGTTCTGCGGCGTGCTGGCGGGCTACGCGCTCGCCCGCCTCAACTTCCCCTATGCCGGCGGCCTCGGCACCGCGATCTTCATCACCTACCTGGTGCCGCAGACGCTGCTGTTCATCCCGCTGGCGGAGATCATCCGCAACTTCCAGCTGGGCGACACGCCCTGGTCGCTGATCCTCACCTATCCGACGTTCCTGATCCCCTTCTGCACCTGGCTGATGATGGGCTACTTCAAGGCGATCCCGAAGGAACTGGAGGAGTGCGCTCGCATCGACGGCGCCTCGCGCTGGAAGGCGATGGTCTACATCGTCATCCCGGTCGCCGTGCCCGGCATCCTGTCCTCCGGCATCATCGCCTTCACGCTATCGTGGAACGAGTTCATCTATGCGCTCGTCTTCCTCTCCTCGCCGGATCAGAAGACCGTGCCCGTCGGCGTCACCTCGGAGCTGATCCGCGGCGACGTCTTCTTCTGGGGACCGCTGATGGCCGGCGCCCTGCTGGGCTCGATCCCGGTGGCGATCGTCTATTCATTCTTCGTCGAACACTACGTCTCGGGCCTGACCGGGTCGGTGAAGGGGTAGCGCATCATGGCCGAGGTCAGCATCCGCAAGCTCAACAAGATGTTCGACGTCACCCACGTGGTGAAGGACGTCGACCTCGAGATCCGCGACAAGGAGTTCGTGGTCCTGGTCGGTCCCTCGGGCTGCGGCAAGACGACGACGCTCCGCATGGTGGCCGGGCTCGAGGCCATCACCTCCGGCCAGATCCTGATCGACGATTCGGTGGTGAACGAGGTCCCGCCGATGGATCGCGACATCGCCATGGTCTTCCAGAACTATGCGCTCTATCCGCACATGAGCGTCGCCGGCAACATGGCCTTCGGTCTCAAGATGCGGAAATTCGCGAAACCCGAGATCGAGACCCGCATCAAGCGCGCTGCCGCCATCCTCGGCATCGAGAACCTGCTGGAGCGCAAGCCGCGGCAGCTTTCCGGCGGCCAGCGCCAGAGGGTTGCGCTCGGCCGGGCGATCGTGCGCGATCCCAAGGTCTTCCTGTTCGACGAGCCGCTCTCCAACCTCGACGCCAAGCTGCGCGTGCAGATGCGGGTGGAGCTGAAGAAGCTGCACGAGCGGCTGGGCACGACGGCGATCTACGTGACGCACGACCAGGTCGAGGCGATGACCCTCGGCGACCGCGTGGTGGTGATGAAGGACGGCTGGGTCCAGCAGGTGGGCGAGCCGCTCGAACTCTACAACACGCCGGCCAACCGCTTCGTGGCGGGTTTCATCGGCTCGCCGGCGATGAACTTTATCGAGGCCACGCTCGGCGAGACCAACGGCGCCGTCGTGGCCGAGGCGCCCGGCCTGCGCCTCACCTTGCCTGGCCCCCAGGCCGCGCGTGCCCGCGCCAGGGCCGGCCGCACGGTCACGCTCGGCATCCGCCCGGAGGACGTGCACATCGCGACCGACAGGGACGCACCCGACCTCTGCTTCGACGCCACTGTCGAGGTCGTGGAACAGCTCGGTTCGGAGATCCTGCTCGACACGCGGGTCGGTCCCGCAACGGTCGTCGCCAGCGTCGAGCCCACGATGCGCATCCGCAGCAACGACCGGCTGCACCTGTCACTGAAGCCCGAGCGCCTGCACCTGTTCGACGCGGAGACCGAGGCGGCGATCTGAGTGATCAAGGGAGCGCGCAATTCCAGTTGCGCTCATACCTCGCTGATCGACGGCGCTTGGGCGCCACTGGAGTGGCGCGCTCCAATGAGGATGCTTGCCCGCTTAAGGCGTCGGCCCGCTCCACGACTCCAACACGTCCCACTTCGCCTTGCGCTGCTCGCCGCGCGGCTTCTTGAAGTCGTGGCCGTAGGGCGACGTGTCGAACGAACCGTAAGTCGGGTTGGCCAGCATCAGCCACTGCTTGCCCCAGTAGGGCATGGCCGCCTCGAACACCTTCACCCGGTCGCTCTCGCTGCTGCGGTAGCGGTCGTCGAAATCGCCGAGATTGTCGCCGATGTTCAGCAGGATGCGATAGTCCTTCGCGATCGCGGCGCGGCGGGCGCTCTTGGCGCCGGTCCATTCGGGCTTCTCGCCCTGCATCAGGAACGTGTCGACGTTTCCGCCCATGGGAAAGCCGAGCTTCGCCATGTTCTCGCGCGTGTCCTTCTCGGTCTCGGCGCCGCGGTTGGTGACGTAGAAGACCTTCACGCCCTTCGCCTCGGCATACTTCGTGAATTCGACGGCTCCGGGAATCGCAGCCGAGATCTGGGCGGCGCAGAACTGGTTCCAGCTCTTCGTGCTGAAGCTCTGGTCCGCCCGCATCAGCCAGACCTGATATTTCGAGTTGTCGAGCAGGGTCTCGTCGACATCAAGCACGACGGCCGGCGGCAGGTTCTGGAAATCGCCCGTCTGCTCGCCCGGCGCCGCCGTCCAATTCCTGTCGGACAGCGCCTCGTCGAGGCGGATCCGTGCCAGCGCGTACACGGTGAGCGCATTGGCCTTGTATTCGACGGCGCGCTGGATCCACAGATTCGCCAGCAGCAGATCGTGCGCCGGCGGAACGTCCTGAGCGCGGACCGCGCCTCCGGAAAGGACGGCGAGGAGAAGGGCGAGGATCAGGGACTTGCGAGCGCTCATGGCGATATCCTCTCCAGCAACAGCCGCCGGGTCGCCGCATCGGCAAAAGACGCCTCGATCGTCGTGCGGGCGATGCCGCGCAGGTGCCCCTCGTCGAGGCCGGCTAGGTCGTATTCGGTGCCCAGCGTCGTATGGAAAAAGGGTGGATCGTCCGAGTTCAGCGTCACCCTGACGCCGGCCGCGATCAGCCGATGAAGAGGATGCGAGGTCCGGTCGGGATAGAGTCCAAGCGCAACGTTGCTGCCCGGACAGACCTCCAGGACGATGCCGCGCCGCGCCAGCTCCTCCATCAACGCCGGATCGTCCGCCGAGCGCACGCCATGGCCGATGCGCGTCACGGGCAGGTCGCGGATCGCGGCCCATACGCTCTCCGGACCCACGACCTCGCCGGCATGGACGGTGCAGCCGTAGCCGTTGTCGTGCGCGAGGCGGTAGGCCGGCGCAAAATCGGCCGGCGCGAACTTGGCCTCGTCGCCGCCCATGCCGAAGCCCACCACATAGGGATGCGGCTCGGCCAGCATGGCACGGACCATCGCTTCTGCCCGCTCCGGTCCGAGATGGCGGATGCAGATGATGATGATGCGACCGACGATGCCGAACTCGCGCCGTGCGTCGTCGATGCCCTGCGCCAGCGCCTCGAGCCACTGCACATAGGAGATGCCGAGCGCGGCCGGCCGCTCGGGCGAGCAGAACATCTCGACATAGACCGCGCCCTCGCGTGCCGCCCCGGCGAGGTAGCTGTAGATCACATCACGGAAGTCACGCGGCTTCTTGAGAGCCGTACAGACGCGGTCGTAGGAGTCGAGGAAGCTCCAGAAATCCTTCCAGGCGTAATGCCCCTTCTCGTCGAACAGGTTGGGCGGCAGGATGAGGCCGTTTCGTTCGGCCAGTTCGACGGCCAGCTTCGGCGGAATCGAGCCTTCGAGATGGCAATGGATTTCAGCCTTGGGAATCACGCAAATCCTCGGAGCGGCAGGTCGGGTCGTTGCAGCCAGTTGTCCTTCGGATAATCGGCCCGAGCGTCGATCAGGTGCAAGCTGTAGGCATGACGCGGCCGCGACGAACGGTTGGCGGTACTGGCATGGGGCAGGAGCCCGTGCAGGACGATCAGGGTACCGCGCCGGACTTCCAGCGCAACCGGCTCGACCTCCGGCCAGGGCGTGGCATCGAGCGTCCGGGTGACGAGTTCGCCGTCCCGATAGCCGAACCACTGGCGCAACGGTCCGCGATGGGCACCCGGCAGCGCGACCAGGCACCCATTGCTCCGGTCGGCATTGTCGAGGGCGATCCAGAAGCCGATGACGCTGGCCGGTTCGGTACGCAGGAAGGTCGCGTCCTGGTGCCAGCCGACCTCGGCACCGACATGCGGCTGCTTGAACAGGTACATCGACTGCAGCAGGAGCGGCTCTTGGAGGCCAAGGGCCTCCGCGAGCGCGGCCAGCCGCGGCTGGCGCGAAAAGCGGTCGAACACCGGATCCAGGTCATGGAGCGCGTGCCCCATCTTGTTCAGCTGGCCCGGCGCCTCCGCCTCGACGAAGAAGCGGATGGCACCGCCCGATTCGCGAAAGTAGCGGTCCCTCGCATGGGCCTGATCGACGGTCGAGAAAGCCGTGGGTGCGCCCGCCGGCTCGAATCCGGCCACGAGTTCGGCAGCGCGCGCCTCGAGAGCCTCGCAGTCCTCGATCGGGACGAAATCCGGCAGGATCGCGAAACCGTCTCGTGCATAGGCGTCGAGGTCGATCACAGCGCGACCCGTTCGAGGATCGCAGGCCTCTCGGGCGGCGCCTCCTCTTCGATGCGCACGGCGCGGCGTATCAAGGAAATCGCCGCGTCGGCATCGGCCTCGCTGGCGGCATGGACGAGGCAAAGCGGCTCGCCGCTCCGAATCTGCCGCCCGACATCGACGAACCCGGTGAGGCCGACCGATGTATCGATGGCATCGTCGGCGTGCCGGCGGCCGCCGCCCAGTTCGACGACGGCAATGCCGACCTCGCGGGCATTCATTCCGACGACATGGCCGGATCGCTCGGCCGTACAGGCCTTCACCACCGGGGCGCGGCCGAGATAGCGGGCGCCATGTTCGAGGAAATCGCCGGGTCCGCCCAGGGCCGAGACCATGCGGGCGAAAGTCTCGGCAGCGCGCCCGTCGACGAGCGCGGCCTCGGCCCTGGCCCGGCCCTCGCCGACATCCGCCACCAGTCCACCCAGCGCCAGCATCTCGCCCGCCAGCGTCATTGTGACCTCGTGCAGGCGCGGCTCGCGCACGCCGCTTCCCGTGAGATAGGCCACGGTTTCCACGACTTCGAGGGCATTACCGACCTCGCGGCCCAGCACCCTGTCCATGTCGGTGATCAGCGCCACGGTCGGCAGCCCGGCACGGTTGGCGACATCGACCAGGCTTCGGGCAAGATCGCGCGCCATCTCCTCGGTGTCGCAGAAGGCGCCGGAGCCGCACTTCACGTCCATCACCAGCCCGTCCAGCCCCTCGGCGACCTTCTTGCTGAGGATCGAGCTCACCAGCAGCGGGATCGATTCGACGCTGCCGGTGACGTCGCGGGTCGCATAGAGACGCCGGTCGGCCGGCGCCAGATCGTCGGTCTGGCCGATCACCGCGCAGCCGACCTCGCGCACGACCCGACGGAACGTGGTGATGTCGGGCTGCACGTTGTAGCCGGAGATGGCGGAAAGCTTGTCGAGCGTGCCGCCGGTATGGCCGAGACCGCGACCCGAAATCATGGGAACGAAGCCGCCGCAGGCGGCCACGATGGGCGCCAGCATCAGGCTCACCTTGTCGCCGACGCCGCCGCTCGAATGCTTGTCCAGCACCGGGCCGGGCAGGTCGAGGTCGCGCCAGTCGAGCATGATGCCCGAGCGCGCGAGGCCGAGCGTCAGCGCGACACGCTCCGGCACGGTCATGCCACGGAAGAACACGGTCATGGCAAAGGCCGCGACCTGGCCCTCACTCAAACCGCCGTCGTGGATGCCGCGCACGACGAAGGCGATCTCCTCTGGCGTTAGTTCGTGCCCGTCGCGCTTCCGGCGGATGATCTCCTGCGGCAGCATGTCAGGCGCAGCGTTCGAGGAAGGTGCGCAGAACGCGCCGCACCTTGTCGCCTGCCGCGGCCGCCACCGAGAGGGTCTGCTCATGGGCCAGCGTGCCCGGCACGAGGCCCGCGGCGTAGTTCGTCACCAGCGACAGGGCTGCGACCTTGAGGCCGGCATAGCGCGCCAGGATGGTCTCGGGAGCCGTCGACATGCCCACGGCATCGGCGCCCAGCACACGCGCGGCGCGGATCTCGGCCGGCGTCTCGAAGCTCGGCCCGCTGAAGAAGATGTAGACGCCCTCATGGCACATCACGTTCGCGGCCTTGGCCGCTTCCAGCAGCTTGGACCGCAATGTCGGATCGTAGGCATCGACCATGTCGACGAAACGGCGATCGCCCGTTGTCACGCCGAACAGCGGATTGATGCCGGCGAAATTTATGTGATCGCTGATCGCCATCACCGAGCCCGGCGGCATGTCAAGGCGCAGGCTGCCGGCCGCATTGGTCTGCACCAGGGTCTCGCAGCCCAGGCCGGCCATTGCCTCGATGGCGCCCTTCATCTCGTCGGCCCGGCCGCGCTCGTAGTAATGCGCTCGGCCCTGCAGCACCGCGACAGGCGTCTTGCCGACATGACCCAGCACCAGACGACCCGCATGGCCGCCGACGGTCGGCTGCGGGAAGCCTGGCAGATCGGCGTAGGGAATCGTGGCGATCGCCGTGACTTCCTCGACGAAGCCACCGAGGCCCGAGCCCAGGATCAACGCGACCTTCGGCCGGTACCCCGGCGCTGCGCGCCCGAGAACGTCGCTCACGGTCAGGCGAAATGCTGGGGGCCGAAGGACATCGGCAGGAGCTGCCCCAGGGTCACCGTGCGATGCAGCCCATCGGGACCGCAGAGATGGACCTGGACGTCGTCTCCGGCAAACTCGCGCAGCTTCTGCCGGCAGCCGCCGCAGGGCGTGATGACTTCCGGGCCGGGCCCGACCACGACGCATTCGAGGATGCGCTTGTGACCCGCCGCGACCAGGGCGGCGATGGCACCTGCTTCGGCACAGAGCCCCTGCGGATAGGCCGCGTTCTCGACGTTGCAGCCGCCATGGATCGAGCCGTCCTCGGCGCGCAGCGCGGCACCGACATGGAATTTCGAATAGGGCGCATGGGCGCGCAGCATCATGCGCTGCGCCATATGGAGAAGGTCGTTCATCTCAATGCTCCTTCTCGTAAGGCACGCCGGCCGCCTTCGGCGCGACGGTGCGGCCGATGAAGCCGGCCAGCAGGAATAGTGTCAGAAGATAGGGCAAAGCCTGGATCAGTTGCACCGGGACTTCGCCGATACCGGGCAGCTTCACGCCCTGCAGGCGGATGGCGATCGCATCGAGCAGGCCGAAGGCGAGGCAGGCCGCGAAGGCCGGCACCGGCCGCCAGCGCCCGAAGATGATGGCCGCCAGGGCGATGAAGCCCTGCCCTGCGGTCATGTCGCGGCTGAAGCCGGCATTCTGCGCGATCGACAGGTAGGCACCCGCCAGGCCGGCGAACAGGCCGCAGATCAGCACCGCGCGGTAACGCAGCCACGACACGGAAATGCCGGCGGCATCGACCGCCAGCGGCACCTCGCCCACGGCGCGCAGCCGGAGGCCGAAGCGCGTGCGCTCGATCACCCACCAGGCGAAGGGCACGGAGAGAAGCGCGACATAGACCAGGATGTTGTCGCCAGCGACCGGGAAGAAGATCGGGTTGAGACGCTCCATCCCGGCCAGCGGTGGCGTCTGGCCCCCGCGCCCGAACCACGCTGTGCCCAGCACCACGGTGAGGCCCATCGCCAGGATGTTGATCGCGATGCCGCTCACGACCTGGTTGCCGCGATGGGTGATGCAGGCGAAGCCGTGCAGCAGCGCAAACATCTCGGCGGCCAGGATCGCGGCGCCGACGCCGGCCCAGGCGGAGCCGGTGAGCGATGCCGTGGCCGCCGCGAAGAACGCCGCCATCAGCATCTTGCCTTCGAGCCCGACATCGATGATGCCGCTCTTCTCGGAGAACAGCCCGCCCATGGCGCAGAGCACCAGCGGCGTCGCCACCCTCAGGGTGGCGGCGAGCGTCGCGACGACGAGGGTGAGCGTCTCCTCCATCTCAGCCTTTTCGCGCGAACAGCGCCTGCAGCCACGGCCGCGGCAGGTGGACGAGCGCGCCCGAGAACAGGATCACCAGCCCCTGGATCACCACCACCATCTCGCGGGTGATCGTGGGAATCTCGAAATTCAGTTCGGCTCCGCCCTGCTGCAGCGCGCCGAACAGCAGCGCCGCCAGAACGATGCCCAGCGGATGGCCCCGTCCCATCAGCGCCACGGCGATGCCGGTGAAGCCGTAGCCGGCGGCGAAATCGAGCACGAGCCGGTGATGCACGCCCAGCAGTTCGTTGACCGCGACGCCGCCGGCCAGCGCGCCGGACAGGCACATGGCCAGCATGGTCGTGCGCTTCAGGTTGGTGCCTGCGTAAAGGGCCGCTTCCGGATTCTGCCCCATGGTACGCAGCCCGTAGCCCCATGGCGTATGCCACAGGAAGATCCAGATGCCGGCGCACGCCAGAAGCGCCAGCAGCAGCGACAGGTTGAGCGCCGACGGCGCGACCGCGATGCCGATCCACTGCAGCGCGGCCTGCATCGACGGCACCGAAGCGGAGGCGGCGAAGCCGCGGCTCTGCGGCGTCATCGAGCCCGGCGCGATCAGCACGTTCACCATCAGGTAGACCATCAGGGCCGAGGCCACGAAGTTGAACATGATGGTGGTGATGACGATGTGGCTGCCGCGCCAGGCCTGCATCCAGGCGGGAATGGCGGCCCACGCCGCACCGAAGGCCGCCGAGGCCAGGATGGCAAGCGGGACCATGAGCGGCCCCGGCAGATAGCGGTCGAGCGCCAGCACGGCGAGGCCGCAGCCCAGCCCGCCGATATAGGCCTGCCCTTCACCGCCGATGTTGAACAGGCCGGCATGGAAGGCGACCGCGACGGCGAGGCCGGTGAAGATGAAATTGGTGGCGTAGTAGAGCGTGTAGCCGATCGACTCGGAGGAGCCCACGGCGCCCAGGACCAGCAGCTTCAGCGCATGGAAGGGATCGACACCGATGATCGCCACGATCAACCCGACGAGGAAAAACGCCATCGCGATGTTGGCGAGCGGCAGCAGGCCGACCTCGACCCAGCCCGGCAGCGGACGGCGCGATGCACTCATGCCGCTCGCGCACCCGCCATCATCAGGCCCAGGGCACGCTCGTCCGCCTCGCCGGCCGCCACCTCGCCCACGATGCGGCCGCCGAACATCACCAGGATGCGGTCGGCCAGCGACAGGATCTCCTCCAGCTCGACCGATACGACCAGCACGGCGCAGCCGGCATCGCGGCTCCTGATCAGCTCGCGACGGATGAATTCGATGGCGCCGATATCGACGCCGCGCGTCGGCTGCCCCACCAGCAGCACCTTGGGATTGCGCGCCATCTCGCGCGCCAGGATCAGCTTCTGCTGGTTGCCGCCCGAGAAGTTCGCCGAGCGCAGGCCCGGCGTGCGCGGCCGCACGTCGAAGCGCTCCATGAGATCGGCGCAGTACTTGCCGACCGCGGGCCCGTCCATGAGGTAGTTGTGGCAGAACGGCTCGCGATCCTGATAGCCGAGGATCGAAGTCTCCGACGCGAGGAAGTCCGGCACCAGCCCCTGCCGCAGCCGGTCTTCCGGCACATGGGCGACACCCAGAGCGCGCATTTCGGCCGGATCGGCCGGGTGGGCGGCGTCAACCTTGCGCCGGCACACTTCCATCTCGCCGCCGGTTGGCGGCCGGATACCCGAAAGGACCTGCAGCAATTCGGTCTGGCCGTTGCCGGAAACGCCGGCGATGCCCACGATCTCCCCCGCCCTCACCTCGAGCGAGATGTCGTCGAGCAGGCGGATGCCGCGGCCATCGACCAGCGACAGGTGTCGCGCCGCCAGCATCGTCTCGCCCTGCCGTGACGGTCCCTTGTCGAGATCGAAGCGCACCTTGCGGCCGACCATCAATGCGGCGAGTTCATCCGCCCGCGTCTCCGCCGTCCGCCGCTCCGCCACCACCTCGCCGCGGCGCATGACGATCACCTTGTCCGTGACGGCCAGGATCTCACGCAGCTTGTGCGTGATCAGCACGACCGTGACACCGCGGTCGCGCAACAGGCGGAGGATCTGCAGCAGCCGATCGGTCTCCTGCGGCGTGAGCACGGCACTGGGCTCGTCCAGGATGAGGATGCGTGCGCCGCGGAGAAGCACCTTGAGGATCTCGACGCGCTGCTGTTCGCCCACCGACAGGTCGCCAACGCGCGCATCGGGATCGACGGCCAGGCCATATTCACCGGCGAGCCGGCCCAGCTCGGCCCGCGCCGCCGCGAGTCCGCCAGCCAGCAGCGCCCCGCCTTCGGCGCCCAGGATCAGGTTTTCCAGAACGGTGAAGCTGTCGATCAGCATAAAATGCTGGTGGACCATGCCGATGCCGTGGTCGATGGCGTCGCGCGGACTCGCCATCTCGACCGGCTTTCCATCGATCAGGATCTCGCCCGCATCGGCGCGATGGAGTCCGTAGAGGATGCTCATCAGGGTCGACTTGCCGGCGCCGTTCTCACCGACGATGCCGGTGATGCTGCCGCGTTCCACCCGCAGCGAGGCGCCGCGCACCGCGTGCACGCTGCCGAACGACTTTTCGATTCCCCGAAGCTCGATGGCAGCGTCGGCCGTCAGCTCTTGCACGAATTGTTGCTCATATAGTCGTGGACGACGATCTGGCCCGAGATGATGCCAGCCTTCGCGGCCTCGACCGCGGCCTTCATCTGCGGCGTGATGAGCTTCTCGTTGTCCTTGTCGAGCGCCCAGTCGACGCCGCCTTCCTTGAGGCCCAGCACCTGCACGCCGCCCTTCCACTCCTTGTTCCTCGCGGCCTTGAAGCTGTCGTAGGCCGCGAGATCGACGCGCTTCAGCATCGAGGTCAGCATGTTGCCGGGATGCAGATGATTCTGGTTGGAGTCGACGCCGATACCGAGCTTGCCGCGGTCCTTGGCCGCCTGGAGGATACCCAGCCCGGTGCTGCCCGCGGCGGCATAGACGACGTCGACCCCACGGTCGAACTGGCCCTTGGCCAGCTCGGCGCCGCGGCCCGGATCGTTCCAGGCAGCCGGGGTCGTCCCGGTCATGTTGGTGATCAGCTCCGCATTGGGACTGGCGTACTTGATGCCCTGCTCGAAGCCGCACTGGAAGCGGCGCACCAGCGGAATGTCCATGCCGCCCACGAACCCGATCTTGCCGGTCTTCGAGGCC
Source organism: uncultured Reyranella sp. (assembly GCF_945957355.1). GTDB lineage: Bacteria > Pseudomonadota > Alphaproteobacteria > Reyranellales > Reyranellaceae > Reyranella. The sequence continues at coordinate 176,334 of NZ_CAMFKM010000007.1, forward strand.
ATCGCCGCCAGCACGCCAACAAGGAAGGAGCCTTCCTGTTCCTTGAACACGACCGACTGGACATTGGGCAGGTCCACCACGCTGTCGATCACGGTGAAGTGGATGTTGGGGAATTCCCGGGCGACCTTGTCGAGAGCGACCGCCTGCGCGAAGCCGACCGCGATGATCGGATCCTGGCCGCGCTGGGCGAAGCGCCGCAGCGCCTGCTCGAACTGGGTCTCGTTGCTGGGCTCGAACTCCGCGACGGCGATGTTCGTCTCCTTCTTGAACCGCTCGGCGCCCTGCCAGACTCCCTCGTTGAACGATTTGTCGAACTTGCCGCCGGTGCTGAAGACCACGGCGGGCTTGATGGCGACGGTCTGTGCGTGCGCGATGGCAGCGAGGCCCAGGGCCGCCAGCACGGAGATCAGGGAGCCAACCCAGCGTTTCATTACCATTCCCATGTTGTTGATGAGAGTTTGGACCGGGCCGCGCCCCCGGTCTAGGCGCAGAGGCGGCCACCGGAGACGGGCACGGGACTTGCTATAATAGCGGCAAACGGGAGGGAAAATGGCCGAATACGATCTCGTCATCCGCAACACGACGATTGCCACGGCTTCCGATGTGGTGAAGGGCGATATCGGGATCGTCGGCGGACGCGTGGTGGCACTGGGCGAACGGCTCGACCGGGGCCGCCGCGAAATCGACGCCAGCGGCCTGATCGCCGTGCCCGGCGGCATCGACGCCCATGTCCACTTCGACCAGGACACGGCCGACGGCTCGGTCTTCTGCGACGATTTCGAGAGCGGCAGCCGCGCCGCCGCGGCCGGCGGAACCACGACCATCATTCCCTTCGCCTACCAGAACAAGGGCCAGCCCCTGCGCGACGCGGTGAACAAGTATCATGCGCGTGCCGAAGGCAAGTCGCTGATCGACTATGCGTTCCATGTGATTCTGTCGGACGCCAGCGAGAAGATCATGGGCCAGGATTTCACCGCCCTGGTCGCCGACGGCTACACCTCGTTCAAGGTCTACATGACCTACGATGACGTGAAGCTGACCGATCGCGAGATGCTCGATGCGCTGGCCGCCGCCCGCCGCGAGCAGGCGATGCTCATGATCCATGCGGAAAACTCCGACTGCATCACCTGGCTGACCGAGCGGCTGGAGTTGAAGGGCATGACGGCCGCCAAGTTCCATGCGACGTCGCGACCCTTCGTCGTCGAGCGCGAGGCCACCCATCGCGCCATCTCGCTGGCCGAACTGCTCGACGTGCCGATGCTGCTGGTCCACGTCTCGGCGAAGGAGGCGATGCACGAGATCCAGCGCGCCCAGGCGCGCGGTCTGCGCGTTTATGGCGAGACCTGCCCGCAATACCTTTTCCTCAGCGAAGAGGATTTCGAGAAGCCCGGCGAGGAGGGCGCAAAGTGCGTCTGCTCGCCGCCGCCGCGCGGCACCGACAACCAGGAGCATATCTGGACAGGCCTGTCGGCCAACACCTTCCAGGTCCTCTCCTCCGACCATGCCGCCTTCAGGTTCGACGACGTGCGCGGCAAGAAGCTGCCCGGTGCCGCCCAGAGCTTCCGCAAGATCCCCAACGGCGTGCCGGGCGTCGAGACGCGACTGCCGCTGCTGTTCTCCGAAGGCGTCAACAAGGGCCGCATCACCCTGCAGCAGTTCGTGGCGCTCTCCTCGACCAACGCCGCGAAGATCTACGGCTTGCATCCGCGCAAGGGCACGATCGCCGTCGGCTCGGATGCCGATATTGTGCTGTGGGATCCCGAACGCCGCGTGAGCCTCACCAACTCGATCCTCCACCACAATTGCGACTACACGCCCTACGAGGGGCGCGAGCTCACCGGCTATCCGGTGATGACCCTGTCGCGCGGCGAGGTGGTGATGGAGGAAGGCCGCATGAGCGGCTCGGCCGGCCGCGGACTCTTCCAGAAGTGCGACCGCCCCGAAGCCGCCCGCCCGCGCGGCCGGCCCCTGATCGACCCGTCGATCTTCAATTAGAGAAGGATGACTTTAAGTTCGACCCAAACCCACTTCGTCGTCTCGACCGGAGCGCGCAGCGCGGAGCGGAGAGACCTCTTCTCCACCAAAAGCCGTCAAATCGGGGAGAGAAGGTCTCTCCACTCCGCCTCGCTACGCTCGGCTTCGGTCGAGACGACGGGGTGCTTTTGAGCTGGTGGTTCTTTTACGGACGCGACTCCAGATCATCCACTTGAGGACTCCGCTGTATAGCCTTCGAGGAACTCGACCACTTCGGCCATCGGCAGGACATCGGCGTATTTGGCCATCATGTCGTAGAGGTTGGCGAAGTGCGGGCTCTCGTGCTTGTCGGCGACGCACTCCTCGGGAACGATGGTACGGAAGCCGCGCGAAAGACCGTCGACCACGGTGGCGCGCACACAGCCCGACGTCGAACCGCCGGTGACGATCAGCGTATCGACCTGGTGAAAGGTGAGCAGCGAGCCCAGGTTCGTCTCGAAGAAGGCCGAAGCCATGCGCTTGTTCATGACGATGTCATGGTCGCGCTCGACGTCGCAGCGGTCGTCGAGCTGCGCCCGCCGGTCGCCGGCCTTGATGCTTCGCAGCCTCTCGGACATGTCGGCGCGCGTTCCCCACACGCCGCAATCCTCGCCCGAGTCGAGATAGGCGACGAAGGTCCAGATCACCGGGCAGCGGTGGGAGCGTAGCAACCGCGCCAGCCTGTTCACATGCTCGATCTGCCGGGGATCGGTCTCGTAGGCCGTCGCGAACTCGGACGGCCGCGTGTAGGCGTTCTGGAGATCGATGTTCACCAGGGCTGGCTTGCGCCCGAAGCCGAAACGCGGCCGCCGCGGATCGGCTTTGAGCGCCTCGTAGAGCTGACGTGCCGTCTTGGGCGAGGTTTCCATGCGAGGTGCTTGAGGCCGGAGTTTGTCACTCCAGCCTATCGGGAGCGCGGCGTCGCGGCGACTCCCGGAACATGGTTGAGGACCGAATGGACGAGGCCGCCATCGACCAACAGGGATTGCCCGGTGATGTAGCTGGCTTGCGGTCCCAGCAGGAAGGCGATGGCATCGGCGATATCGCCCGGCTTGGCGACCCGGCCGAGCGGCACCATTTTGGCGCGGCCGCGCGCCAGGATGGGCTTGCTGTAGATCGCGTCCGTCATCGAGGTATGGACGAAGCCCGGGCAGACAGCATTGGCGCGGATGCCGTCGGGCGCCCATTCCTGGGCCATCATCTCGGTCAGCATGATCAGCGCGGCCTTGGTCGGGCTGTAGGCGCCGGTCGGAAGCTGCGGCACGACGCCCGCCATCGACGCCAGCATCACGATGGCGCCCTTTGAGCGTTTGAGATGCGGATGGGCGGCCTTGGCCAGCAGCCAGTTGGCGCGCAGGTTGATGTCGAACACGCGGTTCCAGGTCGCGAGGTCGAGGTCGACCAGCTTCGCGGGCGCGGTAATGCCGGCATTGCCCACCAGGGCATCGATGCCGCCCATCGCCTTGACCGCCGCCGCGATCACCCTGGCAGGCGCCGTGGGCTTGGCCATGTCGGCCCTGAGCGTGCGCACCTTGCAGCCCGAGGTGCGCAGGTTGGTAGCCAGCGTCTCGAGCTCGTCGAGATAGGCCACGTCGCACAGCGTCATCGCCTCCGCGCCCTCGGCCGCCAGTTTCAAGGCGGTCGCGCGACCGATACCACGGCTCGCGCCGGTAATGACGACCCGCATTGTTTCCTCCCCTTTATGGCCCGTCTTATGGGGAGGATGGTGGCACGGTTCCCGGCTTGGGGTCGATGGGGAGGAGTCGATCGAAACCGACCATTTTCTCGTAAAGCGCGGCGGCCTGAAGGAGCGCCGCCTCGCCGCGCGGCTTGCCGACGAGCTGCAGGCCCACCGGCCGGCCGAAACTGTCGAAGCCGCAGGGAACGGCAATCGCCGGGCTGCCGGTCACGGTGATGGCGGAGTTGAGCGTCGAGCCCGACATGTAGTTTTCGAGCTTCTTGCCGGCGATGGTGGCCGGCGCCCGCAGGTTGACGTCAAAGGCGGCGGTCGGCGCGCCCGGCGTCACCAGCAGGTCGTAGGTCTGGAAGAAGGCGAACATGCGCCGATAGAGCGCCGCGCGCTCCCGCTCGGCCCAGGCGAGCTGGCTGGTGGTCTGCTTCAGGCCGAGTTCGGTGTTCCAGATGATGTCGGGCTTGAACTTGTCACGATGCTGCTGGATCTGCAGTTCGCGGTCGACGAGGAATTGCTGGCTGCGAAACGCCATGAAGACTTCGTCGACCGGCCCGAAGTCGGGCGAGACCTCTTCGACGATGCAGCCCAGCTCCTCGAAGCGTTGCGCCATCTTCGTACAGATCTCGCGGATCTCGCGGTCGACCTCAAATCGGCCGCCGAAATCAATCGTGAAGGCCACACGCTTCGGCAGAACGGGATTGGCCACCGCCGCGCTGAACGACACGGCCGGGGCGTCGAAGGTCATGGCGTCCTGCGGACAGAAACCTGCCATCGTGTCGAGGAACAGCGCCAGGTCGGCGACGTTGCGCGCCATCGGGCCCTGCACCGACTGCGGCGAATAGAGATTGTTCGAGGTACCGCGCGTCACCCTGCCGGCCGACGGGCGGAGACCGACGGTCGAGCAGTAGGTGCCGGGCCGCCGCAGCGAGCCGCCATGGTCGGAGCCGTGCGCCAGCCAGACCTCGCCGGTCGCCACCGAGACCGAGCCGCCGCCCGTGGAGCCGCCGCAGGTGAGCGAGGTGTTCCAGGGGTTGCGCGTGCGGCCGAAGACCTCGTTGAAGGTGCTGCCGCCGGCGCCGAATTCCGGCGTATTCGACTTGCCGACCACGATGCCGCCCTTGCGCTCGATACGCTCGACCAGCGGATTGGATTTCTCTGGGACATGGTCGGCGAAGATCGGCGAACCATAGGTGGTGCGCACGCCCGCCACGTCGGTCAGGTCCTTGATCGACACCGGAAGACCGGCCAGCCAGCCCGCTTCGCCCTCGGCTTCGTTGGCCTTGCCTTCCATGATCCGCTTGGCGTGGTCGCGCGCGCGGTCGAGGCACAGCGTCGGCATGGCGTTCACGGCGGGCTCGACCTGGGCCATGCGCGCCGCCGAAGCGTCCACCAGGTCGAGGGGCGAAATCTCCTTCTTCTTGAGGCGCGAAACGGCCTCGACTGCGGTAAGACGCCAAAGTTCGTTGCTCATGCAGTGCCTCCAGCAACCAGTCTGCCAGCCTTAGCCCGCGCCTGTCTGCCTTCCCTGTCGCGCAAAGCTGGTTTGGCTGCCCTGACGGCTCCGCATGCGCATCGGCCCAATATTCGCCAACGAGGAAACGCACGATGACAACCAACCCCACAGAAGCCGCCGGACCGCTCAAGGGCCTGCGCATCGTCGACATTTCGACGGTCGTGGCCGGCCCGTTCGCGGCGGGCCTGCTGGGCGATTACGGTGCCGAGATCGTCAAGGTCGAGATGCCGGGCGTGGGCGATTCGCTGCGTGCACTGGCGCCGCACAAGGACGGCGTGCCGCTGTGGTGGAAGGTCACCAACCGCAACAAGAAAGGCGTCACCCTCGACCTGCGCATTCCCGAGGGCCGCGAGCTGTTCGCGAAGCTGGTCACCGACGCCGACGTGCTGGTCGAGAACTTCCGCCCCGGCACGCTCGACGGTTGGGGCATCACGCGCGCCTGGCTGCAAGGCCTCAATCCGCGCCTCACCATCCTGCGGGTCACCGGCTTCGGCCAGGACGGGCCCTATGCCGGGCGGCCGGGTTTCGCGCGCATTTTCGAGGCCATGAGCGGCTTCACGCAGATCTGCGGCGAGGAGGACGGGCGGCCGCTGCATCTCGGCTATCCGATCTCCGACGCCGTCGCCGGCCTGTTCGGGGCGCTGGGCATCCTGGCCGCCCTGCACGATCTCGCACGCCATCCCGAGCGCCGCGGCCAGGAGATCGATTGTTCGGCGACCGAAGCGATGATGCGCACGCTGGAGTTCCTGGCCATCGAGTACGACCAGCTCGGCGCCGTACGCACGCGGTCGGGCAATCGCAGCCAGTATGCCGCGCCGGGCAACGTCTATCGCACCGCCGACGACAAGTGGGCATCGATCGCGGCCTCGACGCAGAGCATCTTCGTGCGGCTCTGCGCGGCGCTCGACCTCAAGCACCTGCTGGAGGATTCGCGATTCGCCCTCAATCCGGCGCGGGTGAAGCATTACCGCGAGCTCGACGAGATCGTCGGCGCGGCCATCGGCAGGCTGACCCTGGCCGAGCTGCGCGAGACCTTCACCCGGCACGAGGTCGGCTTCTCGCCGATCTACGACATCGCCGACGTCTTCGCCGATCCGCAGTTCCAGGCCCGCCAGGCGATCGTCAGCGTACCCGACGCGGAGCTGGGTGCAGTGCGCATGCAGGGCGTGGTGCCGCGCTTCTCCGAAACGCCGGGCGCCGTCCGCCATGCCGGTCCGGCGATCGGTCAGCACAACGAAGAAGTCTATGGCGGCCTGGGCCTGTCCGGAGCGGAGATCGCGGCGCTGAGGGCGCGCAGGGTCATCTAGCGGGCCGCCGAAAAGCCCGATTTTCGCGAATAAACGAGATAAACGAAATAAACGAATCAGACGAAAGGAAAAACCGGCTCCAATTGCAGGTATCATGGTACCGCAGCCGGGCCATGTTTCCCGCCAGAGCGGGCAAAAACCCTCTTCGAACAGCCTGCCAGGGAGGATCAAGATGCTACGACGTACGTTTGGTGCGCTTTCGCTCGCCACGTTGGCCGCGCCGTCGGCCCAAGCGCAGGGCGACAAGGTCGCGAAGCTGGTGGTCGGCTTTCCGGCCGGCCAGGCGACCGACATCGTCGCCCGGCTGCTCGCCGAGGCACTGAAGCCCGAGCTGGGCGAGACCGTCATCGTCGACAACAGACCGGGTCAGGGCGGCAGCATCGCGCTTGGCCTGGTCGCCCGCGCGACGCCGGACGGCAGCACCTTCGTCCTGTCGCCGCTCGCCGCCCTGGCCATCAATCCGCACCTCTACAAGAACGTGACCTACCAGAGCCTGACCAGCTTCGAGCCGGTGGCGCGCGTGTGCGACCTGCCGCTCGTGCTGGTGGTGCATCCGTCCCTGCCGGTGAAGACGCTGCCCGAACTGATCGCCTACGTTAAGGCCAACCCGGACAAGCTCAGCCATCCCTCGTCGGGCAACGGCACCTTGAGCCACGTCGCGATGGAGGAGCTGAAGGCCAAGGCCGGCATGCGCATCCTTCACGTGCCCTATCAGGGCAGCCCGCCGGCGATGAACGACCTCGTCGCCGGCACGGTGCAGCTCGCGATGGATACCGTCACCGTCACCAAGCCGCATGTCGATGCCGGGCGCTTGCGGCTGATCGCCGTCAGCACGCTCGATCGCCTCTCCTTCTTCCCCGACAGCCCGACCATCGCCGAGCAGGGCTTCCCCGGCCTCGAAGCCAGTGCGTGGCTGGCGGTCCTCCTGCCGGCGCAGACGCCCGTCGACAAGGTCAAGCGCCTGTCGGACGCCGTCGTGAAGGTGGTCGGCCTGCCGGACATCCAGAAGAAGTTCCTGGCCGTGGGCGCCATCCCGCACGCAATGGACGCTGCCCAGTTCACCGCGTTCCTGAAGAGCGAGGATCAGCGCTGGAGCAAGGTGATTGCCCAGTCGGGCATCAAGGCAGACTGACCATCTGCCGCCGGCGCTGGGCCATGTAGAGGATACCCAGCAGCATCAGGTTGAGCAGGTTGAAGGCGAGCGCCGACTGGAAGGCCGACGCGTAGGAGAGCGTCGCGTCGAAGATGAAGCCGCCCAGCCAGCCGCCCGCCGCCATGCCCGCCATCGCGAACAGCATCACCACGCCCAGTCGCCAGCCGGCGATGGTCGGTCCGTAGAGGAAGCGCAGGTTCAGCGCATACCCCTGAACGATGGCGATGAAGGGAATGCCGTGCAGCAGCGACAGCGCGTAGATGCCGTTGATGTCGCGCGCATGGAGGAAGCCGACCAGCGAGCCGATCTGGATCACCGAGCAGAGCAGGCTGACGGGCAGCGGCCCGATGCGCTGGGCGAGGCGCGCCATGACGAAAGTGGCGACGATGGCCGAGATCAGCACCAGCGACACCGCCTCGGTGCCGCGCGCCGCCGGATAACCGAGGTCGCCGCAGAACGCGACCATATGCACGAAGGGGATCGCCATGGCGGCGCAGCAGCAGAAGCCGGCGGCCGACAGCAGCAGCATGATCGTCGAGGAGGGTAGCGGCAGGTGGACCTTCTCCTCGCGCCGCCGCCCGCCCGGCCCGCGCAAAGTCGGTGCCGCACGAACATAGAGCGCGCCCAGCAGCAGAAGCACACCGGACACCAGCCCATAGACCAGCAGCGTGTCGCGCCAGCCGATCTCCGGCAGCAGCAGGCGATAGACCTGCGGCCACACCGAGCCGGCCACCGCCGGCCCGATGGAGATCAACGCGACCGCCATGTTGCGCCGCTTCTCGAACCAGCCCTGCACGTTGTTCATCGCCGGCGTGAAGGTGCCGGCATTGCCGAAGAAGCCCAGCAGCATCGCGTAGCCGGCATAGAGTGCGAACTCGCCGCCGCGCGACGCGACCCATCCGCCCAGCGCGATCGAAAGGGCCGCAATCAGCAGGGGCACCCGGGGGCTGGTGCGATCGGCCAGCCAGCCCATGAAGACGCCGCCCACGCCCATGCCAAAGAAACCCACCATGTAGGCAAAGGACGGCACGGCGCGCTGATCGCCGAAGTCGGCCGCCATCTCCTTGAGGCCGACCATGGGCAGGTAGATGCCGCCGCCGCCCAGCGCGACACAGGCCATCGAGACCAGCGCCAGCCGCCAGGCGTAGGCGCTGTCGATGCCCCTTCCCGGGCGGGCTTCGCTCACTCGCGCGCCAGCGCCGCCGTGGCTGCCGTTTCGGCGTCGAGCACCTGATCGTCGTCCATCAGCACGGTGACCTTACGCAGCTTGCCGGTGAAGGCGAACGGCGCCTCGTAGTGCGACACCGGGCTCGACCGGTCGCGACCGATGTCGAGGCCCGACCAGGAGATGAAGCTCACGAAGCCGTTCTGGGTGTCGAAGCTGCCCGCCGGCTCGCCGTCGATCAGGATGGTGGCCAGGTTGCGGCCCTGGTTGCGGCGCATGCGCACCGCCAGCTTGCGGTTGCCGGCCGGCACGGGCCGGTCGGAGACGATCAGATGATGCTCGCCGCCGATGTTCATGTCGTAGGTGAGCTTCCCGTCCTTCATGTAGAGCGAATAGCCGGTCGTCATATCGCCATGGGCGATCAGCACGCCCTCGGTCATCGGCCCGTCGACATGGACGTCAGCCTCGATCGTGTAGGTGCGGTTGCGCACGTCAGGCGCCACGTCGGTCGGGACATGGCCCATACCGGCGTGGAAGACGAAGCGGTTGCGCGGACCGTGGAAGCGCTTGGCATTGTCGGCGAAGCGCGGCGCGAATCGGTCGTCGAGAGGGAGCACCTTGCTCGCCTCCGCCTGCCGCCACCACTCCTCGATCATCGCCTTCAGCCGCTCGGGCTCCTTCTCGGCGAGATCGTTGGTCTCGTTGAAATCCCGGTCGAGGTGGTAGAGCTCCCACTTGTCGTTGGCGAAGTCGGCGCCCGGCGGATGGTAGGAGACAGCCTTCCAGCCGTCCTGCACCAGGCCGCGATGGCCGAACATCTCGAAATACTGCGGCTTGGCCTTGGACCTGGCCTTCGCGTTCTTCAGGCTCTTGGCGAAGCTCGTGCCTTCGAGCGGCATCTGCTTCACACCGTTGATCACCTTGGGCGGCTTGATGCCGACCACGTCCAGCAGGGTCGGCACGAGGTCGCTGGCGTGACAGAACTGGTGGCGCAGCTCGCCGCGCGCGGCGATGCCCTTGTCCCAGGCCATCACCAGCGGGTCGCGGATGCCGCCGCCATGCGTGTTCTGCTTGTAGCGGCGCAGCGGCGTGTTGGCCGCCATCGCCCAGCCCCACGGGAAGTTCGAATGCGTGTCGGGCCCGCCGATATCCTCGATGCGCGCGATCTTCTCCTCGAGCGATTCGCGGCGGAGATTGTAGGGCCCCATGGCGTTGATCATGCCGAACGGGCCGCCCTCCTGACTGGCACCATTGTCGGACATGACAATGACCAGGGTGTCTTCGAGCTGGCCGGCGCTTTCGAGGAAGGCCATCAGGCGGCCGATATGCTGGTCGGCATGGTCGAGCATAGCGGCATAGGCAGCCTGCAGCCGCGTGAACATGCGCCGCTCCGGCTCGGCCACGTCCGCCCAGGCACGCACCGAGTCGTTGCGCGGCGGCAGCTGCGTGCCCTTGGGCACGATGCCCATCTCGATCTGGCGGGCGAGACGACGCTCGCGCTCGGCGTCCCAGCCTTCGGCAAACACCGAGTCGTACTTGGAGACGAGGTTGAACGGCGCCTGGTGGGGCGCATGGCAGGCGCCGAAAGCCACCCAGGTGAGCCAGGGAATCTCGGCATTGTCGGCCACGTGGTCCGCGAGATAGCGGATCGCCTGGTCGACGAGATCCGACGTCAGGTGATAGCCGGTGGCGAAGGTGCCCGGCGGATCGACCGGCGTGTTGTCGCGCACCAGCTCGGGGGCATACTGGTCGGTCTCGGCATCCATGAAGCCGTAATAGCGGTCGAAGCCGCGGCCGAGCGGCCAGCCGTCGAACGGGCCGGTGGCGCCCGATTCCGTGAGCGGCGTCACGTGCCACTTGCCCAGCATGTAGTTGCGATAGCCGTGCGGGCGCAGCATCTCGGCGATGGTGCCCGCCTCGCGGCTGATCTTGCCGCGATAGCCCGGGTAGCCCGAATCGAAGTTGGCGAGACAGCCGACGCCGACCGAATGGTGGTTGCGGCCGGTCAGCAACGCGGCGCGTGTCGTCGAGCACATCGCGGTCGTGTGGAAGCCGGTGTAGCGCAGGCCACGCTTGGCGATGGCGTCGATGGCGGGCGTGTGAATCGGCGAGCCATAGCAGCCGAAGTCGGAAAAGCCGACATCGTCGAACAGGATGACCAGGATGTTGGGCGCGCCTTTCGGCCGCTTGGGCGCCTCCGGCCAGTGGGGCTGTGACTCCTGAACCGTCTTGCCGATCTTTCCGCCATGTCCCGTCATGCGCTTCCTCTTTCGTTGTCGCGGTTTTCCGACACTTGGGCAGCGCGATCAACCTTGTCGCAGTTCATGCCACTTGTTAGGGAAAGTCATGGCTCACTTCACCTCCGATGGGCTCGACCTCGCCTACGACGAATTCGGTCCCGCCGATGGCCGCAAGGCGATCGTGCTGGTGCACGGCTTCTCCGCGAATCGCACCGAGAACTGGAAGCGCATGGGCTGGTACGACGCCATCGCCGCCAAGGGGCTACGCGGTTTCGCGCTCGACAATCGCGGCCATGGCGAAAGCGCCAAGCCGCACGATCCCGCCCGATATGACCGCGAGGCGATGGCGCGCGATGTATTTGCATTGATGGACCGTGCCGGCGTCGAGCGCGCCCACGTGCTGGGCTTCTCCATGGGCGCGCACATCGCGCTGACGGCAGCGCTGGTGGATCCCGGCCGCATCGATCATCTCGTGGTCGCGGGCGTCGGCGGCAAACTGTTCGATCCGCCGCGCGCGGAAGGCGCCATGGCGGAGGCCATGGAAGCTGCCACCCCCGACGAGATCGCGGACCCGATGCTCAGGAGCTTCCGGCACTTCGCCGACGAGCAGAAGGAAGACCGGCTGGCCTTGGCCGCCTGCTCGCGCGGGCCACGCCTGCCGCTGACGCGCGATTCCCTGATGGCGATCCGGCGTCCGGCCCTCGTCGTGGCCGGCGCCCGCGACCAGCTCGCGGGACCACCGCAGGGTCTGGCCGATTGCATTCCCGGCGCCAAGGCGGTGACCCTGCCGGGCTGCGATCACTTCTCCTGCATCGGTCATCCGATGTTCAAGGCGAGCGTCTTCGACTTCTTCGACGGCTGGCTCGAGTAGAAGGCGTGGCACGCGTTTCCTTCAAGTCGATCCAGGCGCGCGCCGCCAAGCGCAAGGGCGGCGAAAAGGTGCTGGCGTCGCTGATGCCGAAGAAGCGCGACAACAAGGCTTTGGCGAAGCTGACGGACGACCGCGTGCTGGCCGAGATGGCGCGCCGCGTCTTCTGCGCGGGCTTCGTGTGGAGCGTGATCGACAAGAAGTGGCCGGGCTTCGAGGAAGCCTTCCTCGGTTTCAATCCCAAGCGGCTCCTGTTCCAGCCCGCCGAGTTCTGGGAGAAGCTGACACAGGACACGCGCATCGTGCGCAACCCGACCAGCATCCGGTCGGTGCGCGACAATGCGAAGTTCGTCACCGACATCGCGGCGGAGCATGGCAGCTTCGGCAAGTTCCTGGCCGCCTGGCCGGCGGACGACCAGATCGGCCTGCTCGACGTCCTTGCCAAACGCGGCTCCCGGCTCGGCGGCTTCTCCGGCCAGTACCTGCTGCGTTTCCTCGGCCGTGATTCCTTCATCCTGACCGGCGACCTGATGATGTGCCTGCGCGATGCCGGCGTGCCGATCAGCGAGAAGGGCACGTCCAAGAAGGACCAGAAGCTGGCCCAGGCACAGATCAATGAATGGGCCCGGGAAAGCGGCCTGCCCCTCACCCACATCTCGCGCATCTGCTCGATGTCGATCGGCGAGAATCACGATGCCGCGCGTCTCGCGGAAGCCATGCGGACCTGACCATGACGAACATCCTGCTGATCAATCCCAACACGACGAAGTCGATCACCGATCTGGTCCTCAGGACGGCGAAGGGTTTTGCCTCCAAGGGCACGCGCCTGCGGGCGCTGACCGGTTCCTTCGGCCCCCGCTACATCGCCTCGCGCGCGGCCTACGCCATCGCAAGCCATGCCGCGCTCGACGCCTATGCCAACGATCGCGGCCCGAAGGATGTCGTGGTTCTCGCCTGCTTCGGCGACCCCGGTCTCGCGGCTCTGAAGGAAGTCAGCCCGGTCCCGGTCGTCGGCATGGCTGATGCGTCGATCCTGCAGGCCTGCGCCATGGGCAACCGCTTCTCCATCGTCACCGGCGGCGAGCGCTGGAAGTCGATGCTGGAGGAGTTCGTGGCAGGCCACGGCCTCACCTCCCGTCTGGCCTCTGTGCGCACCGTCGCGCCGACGGGCGCCGACATCGCGCGTAACCCCACCGCCGCAATGGAATTGCTGGCAAAAGGCTGCAGCGCCTGCGTCGAAGAGGACGGCGCCGACGTCGTGATCCTGGGCGGTGCGGGCCTGGCCGGTCTAGCCGCGAAGCTGAAGCCGATGGTCGACGCCCCTCTTCTCGACGGGGTGGCGTGCGCCATCTCGATGGCCGAGGGGCTGGCGCTTCAAAAGCCCGCCAAGGCCACCCATGGTGCACTTGCGAAGCCGGGCGCCGTCGACAGCATCAAACTCTCCAAAGGTCTTTCGAAGCTGCTGCAATCACCCTAGGGTCCGTCCCTATGCGGTTGGTCAGCTTTCGCCATGCGGGCGCGAACAAATTTGGCGCGGCCGTCGACGGCGGCATCGTCGATCTGTCGGCGCGCACGAAGGGGCGCTGCGCCGGCCTGCGTGACGTCATCGCGGCGAAGTCTCTCGACGAACTCCGCACCATGGCAAGGGAAGCATCGGCCGATCTCAGCTTCGAAGACGTGGAACTGCTGCCGGTCATTCCCGATCCCGGCAAGATCCTTTGCGTCGGCCTCAACTATGCGAGCCATGTCGGTGAGGTCGGACGCCAGATGCCGACCGTGCCCAGCGTTTTCTCGCGGCTTCACAACACTCTGGTGCATCATGGCGGCGACATCGTGCGGCCGCGCGCCTCGACCCAGTTCGACTATGAGGGCGAACTCGCCATCGTGATCGGCGAACGCTGCCGGCACGTCCCGCGCGCCCGCGCCCTCTCCGTGATCGCGGGCTACACCTGTTTCATCGACGGCAGCGTGCGCGACTTCCAGAAACACTCCGTCTTCGCCGGCAAGAATTTCCCGGCCACCGGGCCGCTCGGTCCGTGGATGGTCACGGCGGATACGATCGCCGATCCGCAGCGGCTGGAACTGACGACGCGGCTGAACGGCACCGTGGTGCAGCACGACACGACCGATCACATGATCTTCGATGTCGCGACCATCATCGAATATCTCTCGACGGTGACCTGGCTGGAGCCGGGAGACATTATCGCGACCGGCACGCCCGACGGCGTCGGTGCCGGCCGCAAGCCGCCGCTCTGGATGAAGGCGGGCGACAGGCTGGAAGTCGAGATCTCACGCATAGGGACCTTGGGCGTCAATGTCATCGACGAGTAATTCTTTCGACCTGCCGGCCAGCGACGCCGGTAGCGATGCGAAGAAGACCCGCGAATTCAAGGTGATCGCGCTGATCGCCGTGGCGCATTTCGTGAGCCACGTACACATCATGCTGCTGCCGCCGCTGTTCGGCGAGGTGCGCGAGGCTTTTGGCGTCAGCTACTTCCAGATCGGCTTCGCGCTCACGGCGTTCAACGTCATGTCGGCCCTGCTGCAGACGCCGGCCGGCTTCCTGGTCGACCGCATCGGCCCTCGTGCCATGCTGACCGGCGGCCTGATCCTGGGCGGCCTCGCCGTCGCGGCAGCCGCGATGCTGCCGGGCTACTGGTTCTTCGTCATCGCCTACGCCTTCCTCGGTCTCGCCAACACCGTCTATCACCCGGCCGACTATTCGATCCTGTCGGCCACGATCGACCACAAGCGCATCGGCAAGGCCTTCTCGATCCACACTTTCGCGGGCTATCTCGGATCGGGCGTCACGCCCGCCCTGGTGCTGGCCTGCGCGGCGATGTGGGGCTGGCACGGCGCCTTCCTCTTCGTGGCCTGCCTGTCGCTGGCAACGGCGCTGCTGCTGGTCGTGGCCGGCAGCGTCCTCCCGCGCGTCGTGCACAAGCCCGGACAGGCACCGACCAAGGCAGACCAGAAAGTGGGCCTCGATCTGCTGCTGAGCGCCCCGATCCTGCGCAATCTCCTGTTCTTCTTCTGCCTCGCCATGGCCAATGGCGGCATCCAGACTTTCACCGTCGTCGGCATGGGACAAATCCACGGCACGCCCTTCTCGGTCGCCAGCGTGGCCCTGTCGGGCTTCCTGCTGTTCAGCGCCGGCGGCGTGCTGCTGGGCGGCATCATCGCCGACCGCACACCGCATCACGAACGCGTCGCCGCCGTCGGCTTTGCCTGCACCTCGACCATGGCGATCCTGATGGCCTGGGTGGACATGCCGGGCGTCGTCCTGATCGGCGTCATGTCGCTGGGTGGCCTGCTGAACGGCATCATCCAGCCGTCGCGCGACATGATGGTGCGGGCCGTCACGCCTCCCGGCTCGTTCGGCAAGGTGTTCGGCTTCGTCAGCACCGGCTTCAATCTGGGCGGCATGGTCGCCCCGCTGCTCTATGGCTCCCTGATGGACCATGGCGAGCCGCGCGCCATCTTCATGATCGTCACCGGCTTCATCTTCCTGGCGCTGATCACCGCGATCACCCGCCGCAAACCCGAGAGCATCGCCTGATGGATTCCCTGACGCCCGCCACTCCCGCCAAGACCGATGCTCTTGCTCGCCGCTACGGCGCGGAGGCCGTACCGGCCGCCGGCCCGTGGAACGAAACCATCGCCACGATGCTCGATCACCGCTCGGTGCGCGGCTACAAGCCTGATCCCGTGCCGGCCGGCGCGCTGGAGAGCATGATCGCGGCCGCCCAGTCGGCCGCCACCAGTTCCAACATGCAGTGGTGGTCGGCCGTCGCCGTCACCGATCCCGCCAAGAAGAAGGTGCTGGCCGAGACGCCGGCGGCCAGAAGCATATCGAGCAGTGCCCGCTGTTCATCGCCTGGATCGCCGACATGTCGCGCAACCAGCGAATCTCGAACGCGACGAAGACCCCGTTCGAGACCATGCCCTGGCTGGAGACCTTCATGGTCGCCTCGATCGACGCAGCGCTGGCGGCCCAGAATGCCGTGGTCGCCGCGGAATCGATGGGCCTGCGCACGGTCTATATCGGCGCCATGCGCAACGACCCGATCCGCGTTGCCGAACTTCTGGGTCTGCCGCCCCAGGCCGTCGTCGTGTTCGGCCTCTGCGTCGGATACGCCACGGAAAAGGGCGAGGGCGAGGTGAAGCCGCGCCTGCCGCAGTCGGTGGTGCTCCACACCGAGCACTACGACGCCTCGAAGGAAGAGGCCCTGCGCGCCGCCTACGACGCCGAGATGAGCAAGTTCTCGGCCCGTCACGAGCTGCAGGCGGCGACCTGGACGCAGCGCGTGCTGAACCGCCTTGGCCCGATCAAGGCGATGAACGGCCGCGAGACCCTGCGCGCCGCGCTGGCAAAGATGGGATTCGAAGTCCGGTAGAGAATTGTCGTCCCAGGTCGAGCTTCACTCGACCTCGTGGCACGCCGCGTGCTGGAGTCCCGGGACGGTCAGGACGGAGGCAACATGCGGCGCACGGCTCATCGTTTTCTCGCGACATTGGCTTTCTGTGCGGCGGCGAGCACCGCCTCGGCACAGGGGCATCTCAGGATCGGAATCGGCGACGATCCCGACGTTCTCGACCCCACCCTGTCGCGCACCTACACCGGCCGCATCGTCTTCGCCTCGATCTGCGACAAGCTGTTCGACATCGACGAGAAGCTGGCGATCGTGCCGCAGCTGGCACTCGGCCACGAGACCTCGGCCGACGGCAGGACGGTCACGATCAAGCTTCGCCCCGGCGTGAAATTCCACGACGGCGAGCCGTTCGACGCGGCGGCGGCCAAGTACAGCCTCGAACGCCACCTCACGATGAAGGGCTCCTTCCGCAAGCCCGAGATCGGCATCGTCGAAAGCGTCGATGTGGTCGACCCTCTCACCATCAAGCTGAACCTGAAGCAGCCCTTTTCTCCGCTGCTGGCCCAGCTCACCGACCGGTCGGGCATGATGGTCTCGCCCAAGGCCGCCGAGGCGGCGGGCGACAAGTTCGGCCTGAAGCCGGTCTGCGCCGGCCCCTACAAGTTTGTCGAGCGAGTCCAGCAGGACCGCATCGTGGTCGAGAAGTTCGCCGACTACTGGAACAAGGACCAGGTGTTCATCGACAGGATCACCTACCTGCCCATCGTCGATACGACCGTGCGCCTGGCCAACCTGCGCTCCGGCGGCATCGACCTCACCGAGCGCATCCTGGCGACCGACATCCCGACCGTGCGCGCCGATCCCAAGCTCAAGCTCGCCAACTCGGTGTCGCTCGCCTGGTTCGGGCTGATGATCAACCAGGACAATGGACCGAAGTCGAACAATCCGCTGGGCAAGGACCCCAGGGTGCGCCGCGCCTTCGAACTGGCGCTCGACCGCGACGCCATCAACCAGGTCGTGTTCAACGGCGAGTTCGTGCCGGGCAACCAGTGGGTCAGCCCGCAGAGCCCGTACTACCAGAAGGATTTTCCGATCCCCAAGCGCGACGTCACCAAGGCGAAGGCGCTGATGAAGGAGGCCGGCATCACCGGCAAGCTGACCCTCGACTACATGGTGAACAACGCGCCGGAGTCGCGCGCCATCGCCGAGGTCGTGCAGTCGCTGGTGGCCGAGGCGGGCTTCGACCTGAAGCTGCGCGTCGTCGAGGTGGCGACCGCGCTGAAGGCCGGCGAGGACGGCGACTTCCAGGTCTATGCGCTGACCTGGAGCGGCCGCAGCGATCCCGACGGCAATGCGGTGGTCTTCCAGACCTGCGGTGCGCCGCAGAACATGGGGAAGTACTGTGACAAGGAACTGGACGGCTGGCACCAGGAAGCGCGGGCCGCGACCGCCCCGGAGGCGCGCAAGGCGATCTACCGCAAGATCACCGAGCGCTTCCTCGACAAAGGCTGGATCTTCTACCTGTACCACCCGCAGAACCTGGCGACCCATACGGTCCGGCTCGAAGGGTTCCGGCCGGTGCCGGACGGGCTGCTGCGGGTGGTCGGCCTCAAGCTGAAATAGCGACGGCTCAGTCGAACTTGCCGCTCTTCAGCCGGTCCACCATCGGGTTCTGTGCCGCCGCCGAGACCCGCCGCAGCGTGTTCGTGTCGCGGTGGTCGAAGGCGGGCGTCTTGCCGCGCACCGCCAGGTCGGTGCGTGTCACGTAGGTCCAGCTGCCATCATCGTTGAAGGTGATGTCGATACGGTAATAGTCGGTGCGGAACGCCTGCTCGAGGAAGGTGGTCGAGCAGATGCCGAAGCGGGTGTCGCCGCGCCTGGCTTCCACGGAAATGGTCTTGTCACCCGGCTTCGCCGTCCCGCCCGCCAGCACGACCTGGCCACGCGGAATGGCGATCGATTGCATGATCAGGCCGGTCGCCGGCTCCCACAGCCAGTAGCCCACCTGGTCGTGGAAGGTGATGGCTTCCTCGTCGGTGTTGATATGGATGTGGTAGCGCAGCCCGTAGAGGAGCTGCGGCCCGTTGGGCTGCGGGTCGATCGGCTCCATCCGGATATGTTCCCGGAAGTTGCGCTGCTCGGGGCCCGCCGCCTTCGGCGCGATGTCGATCCCCTTGTCGGACTCCCATTCGCCGGCCAGGCGGGCCAGCGGCCCCAGGTTGGCCAGCGTATCCGGCGAAAAATCCTCGGGCTCGGTAAAGACGTCTTCAGGAAGGGTCGACATGGGGTCCTCGGGCTGCACTCGCGCGGAATGTGCAAGCCCGCCCCGGCATTAACAAGCGCGCGGCTTGTCACGCATCGCGCCAGTCGAAGGCGAGTGGCGCCTCGCGGAAGGCGAAGCGATCGAGGTGGCTGGCGACGGCGCCCTTGAGGGCTTCGAGCTGCCCCGCGGCGCTGGCCTCCAGCCGGCATTCCAGCGCATCGGCCTGCGCCGTCAGATGGAGCGTCGCATCGCCCGGCCAATCGGCGCCGCGGGCATTGCGTGGAAAGACGACCCTGCCCGTCTCCGGCGTGAACTCGACCTCGAGATTGTGGCTCCAGTGCTTGCAGAGCTGCTGGAGGTAGCGGCTGCCGTTGGCGGTCGGCACGCGCGCGGTGCTGGCAATGCTCATAGGCGTTCGATCTTCTGCGCGGCTTCGTCGATGATGGCGACCACGTCGTAGACCGTCTGCTTCTGCACGCCATCGCGGGCCAGGCGATTGATCAGCGCCTCGCGCAGATTGCCCATCGCCCGGCGCACGGGTGCGGAGTCGGTGCGCTCCTGCAGTCCGGCGAGCTCCGCCAGCCGCGCGAACAGCGCGTCGACTTCGGCCTTGCGTTCGACCAGATGGGTGGTGCCGTCTGGCGTGACCGCGAAGGCCTTGCGCGCCTTTTCCGACTTGGTCTCGGCGATATGGCCCATCTCGTCGAGCAGGGTCAGCGTCGGATAGACCATGCCGGGACTCGGGACGTAGCGGCCGCCTGTCAGCTCCTCGATGGCGCGGATGAGTTCGTAGCCATGCCGCGGTTCGTCGGCGATCAGCTTGAGCAGGACAAGCCGCAGCTCGCCCGAGTCGAAGACCCGCCGGCGGCCACGCCCGCCACGGCCTTCGTCCGAATCGCCGTGCCAGCCGTGGCCCGGCCGACCATGGCTTCGCCGGCCGAAATGATGCCGGTGGGCCTCTTCGTTGCGAGGATGGTGATGATGAAAAGCTCTCATGGACCGATCTTTGATATGATTGAACATATCCAAGATATATCTTGAGAGTTCTGAAATTCAAGACTCGACGGAGTCTTTTCCGTTACGATTTCAATCCTTGTTTAAAATCAGCAGCTTAGCGTCGACCGGCGCGATTCACCGGTCCGCCCCTGTTCACGTCCCCGTCCACGGGATGTCCAGGGGCCACTCCGACCCCAGGTGCGCCCGCGCCCACGCCGGGCGCGACACCAACCCCGGGAGCACCGACCCCAGCACCCGGCGCGACACCGACGCCGGGCGCGCCCGCTCCAGCGCCCGGAAGCACGCCCACTCCCGGCGCCCCGGCGCCGCGCGGTGCCCAGACGCAGCCGTGCGGCACGCCTTCAGCACGGCAGTAGACCTGAGCCTGGACAGAGCCCGCGGCCAGCACGAGTCCCAGAGACGTGCAAATGATCGTGCGAATCATGAATTCCTCCTGGGATGGGCGCGCCGTACGCGAGCGACATGACTACCACGTAACACGCAGGCCTGCGCGAAGTGTCTGAGCCGTCGAAGACGAGCCGATCGCTGCCTGCCAGCCTGCAAAGAAGGCCACTCCATCCTCGAGTGCGAAATCGGCGGCGAGACCGATCAACACCGAATCGCGCGAGATCGGTGCGCTGACCGTCGCAAAGGGCACGCCGGGAGCCGCGGCGAAGGCCGCCTGCGTCGTCGCCGACACGTCTGCGAATTCGTGCGCCCAACCGAGCAGGCCGCGCAACGCGAGAGAGCGCTGATCGGCCATCGCGAGCGTACGGCTCACCGGGAGCGTCAGGGTTCCGCGCATGCTGGTGAGCGACTGTCCGTCGATCTGCTGGGCAAGGCCGTTGATGTTCTGCTCGACCGTGGCCGGAGAGGAAAAGCCGGCGGCGGCGAACCCCGCGGTGGGCTCCACCGTCCAGTCTTCCAAGGCCATTCGAATCCCGGCCGCGATCTCCCCCCCCACGCCGGTCGTGACGAGACTGTCCCTCGACACGCTGTTCCAGGCCCCCAGCGGACGAGTCGTCGTCTGATCGAAACGCAGATAGGACGCCAGACCGCGGACGAACACCGCCCCCGTGGCGTACTCGCCATAGACCATCGCCTGCAGCGCCGATCCGAGAGCGGTCCCGCCGTTGCCGGCGAAGCTGTTCGCGCTGCCGCCGCCCAGGGCGACGCCGCCGAGAAACCCGGGCGCCAGCTCGACGTCGAGACCGGCCATCACGCCGGCGAGCGAAGACTGGAAGCCGGGGGCGGCCGCCGCGGCAACCTGCGTCCACTGCCCGAAACCCGAGAGCCAGGCGGTCGTGCCGAGCGGTCCTGCCACCGTGTTGGGCGCGGCGTTGGGCAGTCCGCCGCAGGAATCGCCACAGGCCATGGCAACGTTGTGCCCACCGCCCCGTCCGGCACGCCGGGTGCCGAGACGCTGGCTGACCTGATCGGCAAATCCATAGAAGCCCTGGCGCGCCGACAGCATCACGTCGCCATAGAGACTGGGTGAAAGCTGATCGAGTGCCTGTGGAATCGACGCCGCGGGCAGGCTGTAGAGCGGCGCGAAGAGCGACTGCGCCAGGCCATTCATGCGCACGCCCGCGGCAGGGCGCAGGACGTCGAGCGCCTGCCCGACCGATGCCTGGTTGGGCGTCTGGGACAGGCCGGCGGCGCCGAGATTGCCGTAGGACGCAGGCGTCACCACCAGCGATAAGGAAGTCGGGGCATAGAGGGCGTCGAACCGCGTTCCCGGTGCCAGGCCTGCAGGCTGGGCGAGCCCGGCGAAACTCCCCTGCACACCGCCTTGTGCGGCAACGACCATGAATTGCTGACCGACGGCCGGCGTGAAGTCGTTGGTCGCGGCACCGGTGATGCCGCGCAGGACAGGCTGCAGCGTGCCGCCGGCGGTGAAGCCGTTGCCGACACCCGTCACCACCACGCGACTGAAGTTGCCGGCCCCATTTCCGGTCCCGGTGCCGTCTATGTCGAGGGAGAGAGTGCTGCCCGCCGCCATGGTCACGGGCGCGGCGAAGGCGAGGGTTCCCGGACTATTGCCCGGCGCCAGCGTACCGCCACTCAGCACCGTGGTGGCGCCCCTGATCGTTCCCGTGCCCCGCAGTGTGCCCTGGACCGAGACCGGCGAGACGATCGAACCGTCGACCGACAGCGTAGCTCCTGCCTCGATCGTCGTGAGACCGGAGTAGGTGCTGTTTCCGGCGAACGAGACGTTTCCGCCGAGCCCGCTGTTGGCGATGGTGAGATTGCCCGGCGCGCCGGGCGCGGCGTCGGAGAGCACGCCGCTCAGCACGGCCGAATTGCCGCGCAGGTCGAGACGGTTGGTGGCCGATCCGTCGACGAGGAAATTCTGATTGTAGACGCCGCTGGTTTCGTCGACTTGGAGCGTGCCTCCGGTGAAGGCCGGGATGACGGTCGAGCCGACGTTGCTCAGGAAATAGGTCTGGCCCGCGGCAATGGTGGAAACCGGCATGATGCTGGCCGTTGTCGGCACGCCGACCGGACCGGACAGGGTGTACGCGCGAAGAGCCATGGCCCCAGTCGTCGCATCGCCGGTGATCTGGCCCGCAAGACTGTCGTAGGTCGCCCCGAACAGCAGGTTGAAGAAAAGATTTCCCTCCGGGGTCATCGAGCCCAGGACGGTAAAATTGCCCACCGTGCTGTCGAGCGGCGCCGCTCCAACACCCCAGTAGTATCCGTTGCTGTAGCCGGTGATCTTGAAGGTACCGGGCGTCGCGGTGCCGAAGACAGTCGGGCTCGACACCTGCCAGGTTGTACCGGCGGTCCAGCGCCACTCCGGCGAGGTGATGTCAGCGCGCACATACTGCGTCGGCGAGGGCGGCGTGAACACGGCCGGATTGTAGGGCGCCATGTAGGCCCAGTGCGTGACCAGCTGCGAGGTGCCGGTGATCATCTGCATTTCCATCAGCGGCACGCCGCCGACCTCGCGCATCTGTCCGATGCCCACGATGGTCGCGCTGTCCGGAGACGTGAATTCAATCCGGATCTGCCCCGCTTCGGTGACGACTCCGTGCATGGCCGAGTAGGTCGGCGCGGTGACCGTGGGCCCGATGGCGAACGTCGCCTCGCTCGCCCCGCGGAACGAGCCATTCGTGACGGTTCCCAGAGACCACAGGGTCTGGTCTCCGATCGGGAAGGGGTTGGCGGTCGTATTGCTGTTGCTGCTCGCGTAGGCGACCAGGTTGGGAATCGCCACGTACCAGTTCGTGTTGGAGAGGAGCGCGTCCCAACGCGTATCCTGTGCGGATACCGGCGCAATCGACGATGCGATCCCCGCTAGGACAAGTGCCGACAGCCTCGCTCCTCTTGCCTTTCCCCTCGCACGCCTGCGGCGCCTCCGGCAACGTGGCGCGTTCACTGTGGCTTCTCCCCGGATCATGTCGATCCGAGGTTGACCTCACAGGCTGCGCATTTGCAACATCGAAGGCACGACTGTCGTGTATCAACCATTGCGCCGCGACACGCGCGTCAGGGGGTGCGGCTACTCCTCCGGCTTTGCCCACGCCGCCACGATCGCGCCCGCCTTCATCCGAACCGTCGCCGCATCGTCGCCCGGCCTGTAGAGCGACGAGCCGAGGCCGAAGCCGGCCGCACCGGCGGCACGCCAGGCCGCCATGTTGTCAGCGCCGATGCCGCCGACCGGGATCAAGGGCGTGCCCTTCGGCAGCACCGCCAGCAGCGCCCGGACCACCGACGGAGAGGCCAGCTCGGCCGGGAAGAGCTTCAATCCATGCGCGCCCGCCTTCAGGGCCGCAAAGGCTTCCGTGGGCGTCATGATGCCGGACAGGCTCGCGAGGCCGAGCCGCACCGTCTCCTCGACGACGTCGCGGTCGAAATTCGGCGCGACGACGAGCTCGCCTCCGGCCGACGCGACGTCCCTCACCTCGACCGCTGTCAATACAGTGCCCGCGCCGATGACGGCATCGGGAAAGCGCTTGCGAAGCAGGGCGATACTGTCGAGCGGCCGCGGCGAGTTGAGCGGCACTTCGATCAAGCGGAAGCCCGCTTCGACCAGCACGTCGCCGATCGTAGGTGCCTCTTCGGGCTTGAGCCCCCGCAGGATGGCAACGAGCGGCAGCTCACGCATCGCGGCCCTGAACCTTTCGATGGTGGTCATCCCTGCAAAGCCCTCAAGCCCGCCCATGTCGCCTCGGCGCCGAAGCTGCGCACCCTGACGCCCTTCTCTCCGAGAGCCAGAGCATAGCGTGCGGTGAGTGCCGGTGCGCCGATGGCGATGACCTCGCGGCCGACCGTCAGCTCCTGCGTCCGAAGTTCCTCGCCGATCAGCAGGCCGGAGAGATAGCTGGCCGATTGGGCCGGCGACAGACGATCGAACAAGGCCAGCGCCCGCACGCCGAAGGCGTCGTGCAGCAGGCCATTGCCTTCCCCGGCGCGAATCACGCCGCGCCGGAACATCGCCTCGTCGAGCGGCGAATTGGCCTGGAGGGTCCGCGCGAGGATCGAATGCTGGCTGAGCAGGCCATAGAACTCGCCGGTCATGCAGGTCCGGAAGCCGGCCACCCGGCCTTCCCGCACTGTGGCCCATTTGCTGTGCGTGCCGGGCAGCACGAACAATCCGTCCGTAAGGCCCGCCAACCGCATCGCCCCGAAGATCTGGACCTCCTCGCCGCGCATCACGTCGGGCACCTCGCCCTGCTCGATGCTGAGGCCGGGCACCAGGGCGATGCGCGCCGGCTCGATCCAGTGCAGGTGCCGCTTCAGCTCCTGCGGTCCGGCCGGACAGGCGACATAGGGCGCTTCGACCCAGCCCTGCCGGCTGCCGGCCATACCGGAGATCAGGCAGACACTGCCGGCCGGCTCCATCCAGTCCGAGAACAGCGAGGCGAACACGCCGGCGAAATCGCCGGCGGGCACGCTCAGGATCCCGAGCGGCGCGCTCTTCTCCTCCAGCACGCGGCCCGCCTCGTCGAGACGCGCGCCACGCAGCGAGCTCGTGCCCCAGTCGACGGCGATCAGGTCGGGCACGTCTTGGTCACGATCAGTCCCGGCAGGACCACTCGAGCATGCGTTTCATGAATTCCTCGCCTGCTTCGACCTGCGAGGCGAGGATGAATTCGTTGGGCTGGTGTGCCTGGGCGATGTCGCCGGGGCCGCACACGACCGTCGGCACGCCCAGCACCTTGCGGAAGATGCCGGCCTCGGTCGCATAGACCACGGCACCGACGGTGTTGGAGCCGGACCAGCTGCCCGCCAGTGCCTTGGCGTCGTCGTTGCCCTCGGGCGAGAAGGCGGGAGTCGAGGCGCGCAGCTCGGTCTCGATGCCGGCCGCCGGGTGCTTGGCTTTCATCTTCGGCAGCAGCTCTTCCTTCAGCCACTTCTTGGCACGCTCCCCCAGCTCCTCGATCGGGCGGGTCGGCAGCTCGCGATAGCCCCACAGCACCTCGCACTCGCGCGCCAGGATGTTGCCCGCGGTGCCGCCGATGATGGTGCCGACGTTGAAGGTCGCGGCGGCCGGCATGAATTCGCTGTCCTTCGGCGCGGCCGCCTCGAGTTCCTCCTGCACCGTGTTGAGATAGTGAATGAACTCGCCGGCGAAATGGATCGCGCTGACGCCGAGATGTGTCATCGAGGAATGCGCCTCGAAGCCGGTGAACTTGGTGACGTAGCTCTGGCTGCCCTTGTGGGCATGCACCACGGTCATCATGGTCGGCTCGCCAATGATGATGACCCGCGGCTTCGGCACCTCTGTCGCCATGCGGGCGGCCAGCGAATGCGCGCCGAAGCAGCCGATTTCCTCATCGTACGAAAGCGCGAAGTGGATCGGCTTCTTGAGGGGGGCCTTCAGGAACTCCGGCAGCATGGCGAGGCCGATGGCGTAGAAGGCCTTCATGTCGCAGGTGCCGCGGCCGTAATACTTGCCGTCCTTCAGCGTCAGCGTCCACGGATCGGTGACCCAGGGCTGGCCGTCGACCGGCACGACGTCGGTATGGCCCGACAGGACGACGCCCCCTGGAACATTGGGACCGATGGTGGCGAAGAGATTGGCCTTCGAGCCGTCCTCGTTGGGCACCAGCTTCGACGAGACGCCGTGGCCCTTGAGATAGGCCTGCACGTACTCGATCAGGGCGAGGTTGGAATTGCGCGAGGTAGTATCGAATGCCACGAGCCTTCGCAGCATTTCGATGGAATTGACGGTCTCTCCGGCCATGATGTCCCTTGCTCACTCTATTACGACCTCACCCTGAGGAGCCGCGCGAGTGCGGCGTCTCGAAGGGTGGGCAACAGCCGCGGTGTATCCCATCCTTCGAGACGCACGCCTGCGGCGTGCTCCTCAGGATGAGGTTCGACTCAAATCGACGTGCGGCCGATCATGCTCAGAAATTCGCGCCGTGTCTCGCCATTGTCGCGGAAGGCGCCCAGCATTCGGCTGGTGACCATGGTCACGTCGGACTTGTGGACGCCGCGCGTCGTCATGCATTGGTGCGCCGCCTCGATGACCACGGCGACGCCGCGCGGCTGGAGAACTTCCTGCAGCGTGTTGGCGATCTGCGCCGTCAGCTTCTCCTGGATCTGCAGGCGATGGGCATAGGCGTCGACCACGCGGGCGAGCTTGCTGATGCCGACGACGCGCTTGTCCGGCAGGTAGCCGACATGGACCTTGCCGATGATGGGCACCATGTGATGCTCGCAGTGCGATTCCAGCCGGATGTCGCGCAGTGCCACGACCTCGTCGTAGCCCTCGACCTCCTCGAAGGTCCGCTGCAGCATGTCGCGCGGGTCCTGATCGTAGCCCGCAAAGAACTCCTCGTAAGAGCGCACCACGCGGTCGGGGGTACCGGCCAGGCCTTCGCGGCCGGGATCGTCGCCAGCCCAGCGGATCAGCGTGCGGACGGCGGCCTCCGCCTCCTCGCGCGAGGGCCGGGACAGGCCGGTGGCGAGCGAAACGACCTCGCGCGGCTTCGCCATCTTGTTCATCGTCTTACTCCCCTGAAGATTCGCGCGGCCTAGTTGAGGCTGCGCTGCTCCGTCGGCGTGTCGAGCGAAAAGGTCGGAATCTCGATATCGAACTTTACGCCCGCCTCGTCCACCATCTGATACGTGCCGCCCATGATCCCGGATGGCGTGGAAAGTGGCGTGCCGGAAGTGTACTCGAACACCTCGCCGGGGTGCAGCAACGGCGTCTTGCCGACGACACCCGGACCTTTCACCTCCTGAAGGCGGCCGAGCCCGTCGGTGATCTTCCAGTGCCGGCTGCGCAACTGCACCGCGACATCACCCCCGTTCTCGATGCGCACGGTATAGGCCCACACGAATTGTGACTTTTCGGGCTCCGACTGATCCGGCAGATATTGTGGCAGGACCGTCACCTGGATGGCGCGGGTTGTGGCTTTGTACATGCTCGGGCGAATTCCTTCCGGCCCCTGACATGGGAGTTTCCAGCCAAAAGGTCAAACCCGTCTACAGCCACTTCGGATCGGCGGTGAAGTCGATCGTGAGCCAGCGATTCGGCCCCTCGCCGCCGATCGCATCGGCAATCTCGCGCCGGATCGCATCGGCCTTTCCCACACTGTCGATCGGGGATTGCGGCGGGACCGCGATGTGAATTTCGATGAACTGGGCACGTCCTACCTTGGCGACGTAGCTTGTGTAGGTCTTGAAGCCGTGCCGCGCGACCATCTCGTCCATGACCTGACGGACACGCGCATCGAGGCCGGGCGGCGTGATCAGGAGGATCTCCTCCAACGCCTTGCGCACCGTGCGGATCGGCACGAAGACGAGGACCAGCGTCAGGAAAGCCAGCACCGCCGGATCGGCATACGGCGCAAGGTACTGGTAAGCCGTTCCCTTCAGCGTGGACGCGATCGCAAAGGCCACCAGCAGGGCCGAAGTGATCGCTCCGCTCATCAGCCAGCTCTGTGTATCGAGCCGTATGAAATCGGAGTCGATCCGGCGATTGCGGTGGCGCTCGTAGAAGAACATGCCGAAGCACGCGAGGCAGACCAGGACGGCATAGGCCATGGCCCAGTCGAAATCGAGCTGGCGGCCGCCGGCCAGCAGGCTGTCGACGGCATTCAGGAAAGCATAGAAGCAGAGCAGCATCAGCGTGCCGCCGTTGAAGGCCAGCACCATGGGCTCGATATGCCAGTAGCCGAACTGGAAGCGCCGGTTCTCGGCGACGCGGGTGACGAGCCGCGACACGAACAGCGCCAGTCCCGACATCGCCGCATCGATGGCCGAGAAGACGCCGTCGAACAGGATCGACATCGAGCCCGACAGCAGCCCGAACAGGACGCCGAAGGCCGACACCACGACGGTGACGGCGATGGAGAGTTTCAGGAGTCTCTGTTCGGCGGCGGCATTCTGCATGCCGCCAGACTAGGCTAAATCGGGAAGATCAGGCAGGTGGTCGTGCCGTGGGCCAGCAGCTTGCCGGCGGCGTCGGTGAGGCGGCCCTCCGACGTGGCGATGCGCGAGCCGACATTGATGACCTTGCCCTCGGCCCGCACCGGCCCGGTCTTGTCGGTCATCGCGCGCACGTAGTTCACCTTGATCTCGACGGTGGTGTAGCCGCTGCCGGCCTTGAGCATCGTGTGGATGCAGCAACCCATCACCGAGTCGAGCAGGGTGGCGGCGATGCCGCCATGGACCGTACCCAGCGGGTTGTAATGGTCGAAGACCGGCGTGTAGCCGAACAGGACGCGCCCGGCTTCGACTTCCAGCAGTTTGAAGCCCAGGGTCCGGGAGATCGGCGGCGCCGGATAGCGTCCCTCCAGCAGGCCTTTGAAGAGATCCAGCCCATCCAGGGTACGCGCCTGCTCGATCGGCACCACGCCAAATCCTGCTTCTGCAGCCATGCCCATCTCCATCACGATCTTATGTGCATATACACATTTGGACTTTGCCGGCGCAAGGAGCGGCGATAATCTCGCTCCCATGACAGCCGATTCTCCTGCGGTCCGCCTGTCGCCCGCCGAGTGCACCTGCTTTCGCGTGCGCAGCGCGGCGCGGCGCGTCACCCAGATCTACAGCCGGCACCTGGCACCGACCGGCCTGCGCATCTCGCAATTCTCGCTGCTGGGCTATGTGATCTCGCGCGGCCCCGTCAGCATCACGGAACTGTCGGACCTGCTGGCGACGGACCGCACGACGCTCACCCGAAACCTGCGGCCGCTGCTGACGTCGGGCGTGATCGAACGCGCCGATGCAGGCGACAAGCGCCGGCACGAGCTGGTCGCGACACCGGCCGGCCGGGCCCTGTTCAAGCGCGCGCTGCCGCTGTGGGCCGAGGCCGAGCAGGAAGTGCGGACGGCAATGGGCACGAAGCTGACCGCCGACCTGCACGGCGCCCTCGACCGCTCGATGGAGAAACTGGCGCCGCTCTGACAGGCCGTCGAAAGAGCCGGATTCCGCCAAATGAACGAAACAAAAGAAATAAACGAATCAATCGAAACGAGAGTCGCGCCCCTCCAACAGGTATCATGATACCGCGGGCGTTGCCCGCCGGTACCTGCAAAAACCCTTGCCAACGCCCGCTAAACGTGGGCGGCGAAGAAACCCAGTTCGAGTTCCATGGCGCGGCGGTAGTTGGCCCGCACCGCTTCGTTATCCTCGGCATGCAGGTCGAGCAGGGCTTCGAGCTGGACGGCCAGCGCCTCGAAGCCCGGATCGGCATAGGTCTTCACCCACTCCGAATAGAGCTTGGCCACGCTGTTGGCGGCCAGCGAACGGCCGAGATAGGCATAGAGCCGCATGCACGGCGTCATCGCCGCGATCGTCTCGCCGAGATCGCCGCGCCGCGCCGTCTCGAGGAGAAAGTCGACATAGGCGCGAGTCGCCTCGATGGGGGCGACCCCGTCGAGGTCGACCCGCCAGCGCTCGGCGTAGCCCTTGTGCAGCTTCAGCTCCTGCAGGACGCCGGCGATCAGGCCGGCGAACCCGTACAGATCCTCGCGCGAGCGCGAATTGGCGAGGCAGAAAGCATAGGCGCGCGCGAAGGCTTCGAGGAAATAGGCGTCCTGCGCGACATAGCCCTTGAAGCATTCGATCGGCAGCGAGCCGTCCCGCAGCCCGCGCACGAAACCGTGCGACAGGATGCGCGAGGCCAGGTCGGAATTCGCCGCCCACAGATCGGCCGAAAGCGCCATCTCCGGTCTCCGGCCGCCTGCGTCAGCCGCCCAGCGCCTGGGTCAAGTCGGCGATGATGTCCTCGGCATCCTCTAGGCCCACGGAGAGGCGGACCGTGCCGTCGGTGATGCCGAGCTTCGCGCGCTCCTCGGCGCCGATGCGCATGTGCGTCGTCGTCGCCGGATGGGTGACGAGGCTCTTGGCATCGCCGAGATTGTTGGAGATGTCGACGATCTGCAGGCGGTTCAGCGCCGCGAACGCGCCCTGCTTGCCGGCCTTGAGGTCGAACGTCACCACGCCGCCGAAATCGGACATCTGCTTCGCCGCCAGCGCATGCTGCGGATGGTCGGGGCGTCCGGGATAGAGCACGCGGCCGATCGCCGGATGCGCGGCCAGCGCGTCGGCGACACGACGGGCATTGGCGCAATGGCGCTCGACACGCAGGCCGAGCGTCTCCAAGCCTTTCACCAGCACCCAGGCGTTGAACGGGCTGAGCGACGGGCCGGTATTGCGGATGATCGGCTGCAGCTTGTCGACGATGAACTCCTTCGAGCCCAGCACCGCTCCGCCCAGGGTACGGCCCTGGCCGTCGATGTACTTGGTGGCGGAGTGGACCACGACGTCGGCGCCGAATTCGAGCGGCCGCTGCAGGATCGGCGTCGCGAAAGCGTTGTCGAGCACGACCTTGGCGCCGGCCTTGTGGGCGAAGTCGCACACCGCCTTCACGTCGACGATGTCGAGCATCGGATTGGACGGCGATTCGAACAGCACGGCCTGCGTCGGCCTGGAGAGCGCCTTCTCCCACTGCGCGAGATCGCCGCCGTCGACGAGCTCGCTCTGGATGCCGTACTTCGGCAGCAGGTCGGTGACGATGTAGTGACAGGAGCCGAAGAGCTGGCGCGCCGCGACGATGCGATCACCCGACTTGAGCAGCGCGAGCAGCGCGAAGAACACGGCCGACATGCCGGTCGAGGTCGAGCGACAGGCCTCGGCGCCTTCCAGCGCGGCCAGCCGGTTCTCGAACATGGAGACGGTCGGATTGCCGAAGCGCGAATACTGGTAGTGGTTGCTCTCGCCCTTGAAGGTGGCCTCGGCCTCTTCGGCGCTCGAATAGGCGTACCCCGACGTCAGGAACAGCGCTTCCGACGTCTCGTCGAAGTTGCTGCGCACCTGGCCGCCACGCACCGCGCGGGTCTGGGGGCGCCACTTCGAAACATCGGCCTGCGCCTTCTTCACGGGAATCGAACCGTCCATCTCACTCTCCTGTCTCGCCGCGCGCCCTTCCAGCTGCGCAAACGAAAAGCCCCCGACCTGGAAGGACGGGGGCTTTGCGAGCACCTCCGACCTTTTAGCGATGTTTAACGTGGTCGCAAGCCGGTCGGCTCAAATCTCCACGGACCGCCTCTATAAAGGCGGCAACAGCCGGGCGCAAGCCCGTCCATAGGACCTGCGCCCGGACTTTCGCGTGCCCGCTCCTAGTGCTTCTGCTTGGCCAGCGCCTGCTCGCGGAGCTTGCTCATGGTGATCCGCGAGGTGATCGCCTCGGCGTCCGTCTTCACATGGATGATCGAGGGCTTGCCGGCGGCGAGGGCGCGCTCGAACGCCGCCTCGAAGTCGGCGGTGCGCTCGACCGTCTCACCATGGCCGCCGAAGGCGCGGGCATAGGCCGCGAAGTCGGGGTTCTTCAGCTCGGTGCCGTGCACGCGCGTCGGATACTCACGCTCCTGATGCATGCGGATCGTGCCGTACATGCCATTGTCGACCACGATGAACACGACATTCGCTCCATGCTGGACGGCGGTCGCGAACTCCTGCCCGTTCATCAGGAAGCAGCCGTCGCCGCTGAACGACACGACGGTGCGGCCGGGCGCGGCGATCTTCGCCGCCACCGCCGACGGCACGCCGTAGCCCATCGAGCCGTTGGTCGGCGCGAGCTGGGTACGGAAGCCGCGATACTGGAAGAAGCGATGAACGAAACCGGCGTAGTTGCCCGCGCCGTTGGTGACGATGACGTCGTCGGGCAGGCGCTTGTTCAACCAGCCCACGATCTCCGCGAAATTGGCCGAGCCGGGCTGCGGCGTCGGCTCGATGTTCTTCAGGTAGTCGGCGCGCGCTTCGGCGACACCCGCCTTCCAGGCAGAGGCATCGACCGGCTTCATCGCCTTCGCGGCCGCCGCGAACTGCGCCATGCCCGCGTTGATCGGGAGCGTCGCCTGATAGACGCGGCCGAGCTCCTCGGCGCCGGCATGCACGTGCACCATTTTCTGCGCCGGCACCGGCAGGTCGAACATGGTGTAGCCGCCGGTGGTGGCCTCGCCGAGGCGCGGACCGATCGCGATGATGAGGTCGCTCTCCTTGATGCGCTTGCCAAGCGGCGGGTTCACGCCAAGACCGAGATCGCCCACGAAATTGTCGTGGCGATTGTCGATCAGGTCCTGGTTGCGGAAGGCGGTGGTCACCGGCAGGTGGTTGGCCTCGACGAAGGCGCGGATGTCGGCGCAGGCCTTCGCGTCCCAGCCGCCGCCGCCCAGGATCACAAGCGGCTGCTTCGCCGCGGCGAGGAGCTCGCGGAACGACGCCATGTCCTCGGGCGCCGGCGCTCCGCGCGCCACCTTGTAGGGACCGGCATCGGCGACCTCGACCTCGTCGACCAGCATGTCTTCGGGCAGGGCGATGACGACCGGACCGGGCCGGCCGTTCACAGCGCGATGGAAGGCCTGGCTCACGATCTCGGGAATGCGGCGGGCATCCTCGATCTGGGTCACCCATTTGGCCATCTGGCCGTACATGCGGCGATAATCGATTTCCTGGAACGCCTCGCGCTCGGCCTGTTCGCGCGCGACCTGCCCGACCAGCAGGATCATGGGCGTCGAATCCTGGAAGCCGGTATGCATTCCGACGCTGGCATTGGTGGCGCCCGGACCGCGCGTCACGAAACAGACGCCGGGCTTGCCGGTCAGCTTGCCGTAGGCCTCGGCCATATAGGACGCGCCGCCTTCCTGGCGGCAGATCACGTAGCGGATCGAATTGCGCTGGGCGTAGAGGGCGTCGAGGGCGGCCAGATAGCTTTCGCCGGGCACGCCGAAGATCGTGTCGGTGCCGTGGATTCGCAATTGGTCGATCAGAACCTGCGCGCCGCTGCGGCGCGGGTAAACGGTAGCCATGTTGGACGTCTTTCCCTTACTTCGTGGGTGAGAAGGTAGTGGGCACCAATATCTTGTTGTTCATGGTCTTCATATATTCTCGGCTCTTCTGCAAATACGCCTGCCAGGCGGGATCGGCAGCCATCGCAGCGCGACGCTTCGTGCGATCCGCGAGGTCCGCGTAGCCCCAGATGTGAACGATCTCGTTCACGTTTCCGACCTCGGTCGTGTAATAGCCGACGAGATTGCCGAGATGCTTCAACTGGACGGGCAGGCCTTCCTTTTCGTAGAGCGCGAGGAAGTCGCGCAGGCGTCCCGGCTGCAGTTCGTAGGTTCGATGGTCGACGATCATTTCGCAATCCCTCCCGATTCAGTGGCGATTGTGTGCCGCGATTCGTTATGCCTCAACCGTGCGACGAGGTGGACTCAAGCGTTGATTCAGCGCATAAGTGCTGCATTGCGACACTAGCCGACGAGTATCATCATGAGTCTCGGCACACAGTCGCGGAGCGCGATACCGGTCAACGTCTTCCCGTGAGCTACTTGGTCATCTGTCAAAGGTCATCGAAACGCTTGGACGCATCCGTCCAGCAAGCGCGCGCCGGACTCCGCTCGATCCTTCCTCTAGCCCAGAGCCTTGAATGAGTCGCAAATTGTTTGTGGGCAACCTGCCCTATTCGGTCACGTCTGAGCGTCTGTCTGAAGCCTTCTCTCAGTTCGGCACCGTTACATCTTCGAAAGTGATCGTGGATCGCGAGACCGGCCGCAGCCGCGGCTTCGCGTTCCTCGAGATGGAAACCGATGACCAAGGCGCCTCGGCCATGCAGGCCATGAACGGCGCGTTGCTGGATGGCCGCTCGATCGCGGTCCGTGAAGCCGTCGAACGTCAGCCCGGTGGTGGTGGCGGTGGCGGCGGTGGATACGGCGGCGGCGGTGGCGGCGGCCGTGGTGATGGCGGCGGCTTCCGTCCGCGCGGCCCGCGTCCGCCCTATGGCGGTGGTGGTGGCGGCGGCTACGGCGGTGGTGGCGGCGGCTACGGTGGTGGTGGCGGCCGTGACGGCGGCGGTGGCGGTTATCGCGGCGGCGGTGGCGGCGGCTACGGTGGCGGCGGCCGTGAAGGCGGCGGTGGTGGTTACGGCGGCGGCGGCGGTGGCGGTGGCTACCGCGGCGCCGGCGACGGCGGCCCGATGCGGGATCGCCGTGCTGACTTCACCAGCGCCCCCCCTGCTCCTCCGGCCGAAGGCGGCGATTTCGGCAAGCCGGCCCGTCGCTTCGGCCCCGGCCCGGACCGTCCGCGTCGCGACCGCGACTACGAACCGCGCAAGCGCGGCTTCGACGACGATCAGTAGGCCGTTCTGGCAATAGGCCGTCCTGACGGTCGACTTGAACGCCGGAGGATTTCCTCCGGCGTTTTCGTTTGCGTATGCCGCGACGGTGCTATGCTTCGCGCCTTCGACGGAGGTGGGCATGAAGCGACGGTCGGCGCTCCTGGGCTCAATGGCGGCGCTGGCGACGGCACCGGCGGCTCGCGCCCAGACACAAGTCGACCTGCAGCTCGTGCTGGCCGTCGACGTCTCGCGATCGATCGACGAGGTCGAGGCCGAACTCCAGCGGCGCGGCTATATCGAGGCGCTGACCAACGACCGGGTGGTCGACGCCGTCCTCTCTGGCGAGAACAGGCGTATCGCGATCTGCTACACGGAGTGGGCAGGCGCGCACTTCCAGACCGTCGTGATCGACTGGACGGTCATCGACAGCCCCGGGGCGGCCCGACGCTTTGCAGAAAAACTCGCCGAGGCGCCGCGAACCTCGCAGAGCTGGACCGCCGTCGGAGCGGCCCTCGCCCATGCCGGCCAGCGCTTCGAGAACTCGCCCTTTGCCGCCAAGCGGCGCGTCATCGACGTCTCGGGTGACGGCCGCACGAACGATGGCCCGCCCGCCGAGATCATGCGCGACAAGCTCGTGTCCCAGGGCATCGTGGTGAACGGCCTGCCGGTGATGATGAACCGCAGCAATTTCGGCCGCCCGCCCGACCTCACCCTGGACAAGTACTACGAGGAGAGCGTTATCGGGGGGCCGGGCTCGTTCCTGATCGTGGCCGACAATTTCGACCATTTCGGCCGCGCCGTGCGCACCAAGCTGGTGCGCGAGATTTCCGGCACGACGGCTAGCCCTCGTTCATCACCTGCCTGAGCCTCGCGAAGGGGCTGCTGTCGCGGATGAGCTGGACCGGCATACCGAGATGGCCGAACCGGTAGCGAAACCGATTGTCTTCTGGCAGGCGCCAGCGTTGCGCGAGCGCCAAGCCATCGCGATAGGGCACCCAGCGATCGGTTTCGCCCAGTGCCGAGACGATGCGCGAGGGCGGCAAGGCCGGCGTGTCCGCGGGATCGATCATGCGTGAAAGCCGCGCCAGGTTCTCGCGTGTCCAGCCCGCCTCGATCAGTGCGCGGTCGAGCCCCAGCATGCCGGCAAGCGCTCCTCCGAAGGTGACGTCCTCGACGCGGCCCGAATGGCTGATCAGCAGGGCCGCGTCGGGCCGCGCCTCGGGCGGCCAGAGATGGCAATGGCTGGCGGCCAGTTGCGCCACGAACGACGACATCGATATGCCGGCGAGCGCCACCTTGCCGGCGAACCGCGCGCGCGCCCACGCGACCAGGAGCGCCGACTCGATCGCCTGTCCGGCAATGAGATCCATGGAACTCGTCGGACTAGCCGCAAAAAATGGCTCGCCGCCATAGAAGCCCGGCATCGCCCGCAGGCCGTGATATGGCGAGACCGGCTCGATGACCCTCCATCCCATTGCCGCGAGTAGCGGCCCCGGACCGCGATCCATCGACATCAATTCGGACTCGACGCAGAGGCCGTTTCCGAAGACCAAAGTGTCGAATGTCCCACCAACAGGTTCGACGACACGGGCATAGAGAGTTTCGCTGCCCGGGCGTCGTTGCAGTCGCGCCGATGGAGTGGCGGCCCGCAGCCAGTATTCGCGAAGGCCGTCCTTCAGGTAGCTGCGCGATGCCTCGATGCCTTCCAGGGCGAGCGGCGCCACATAGAGGGCGGAAGGATTGCCGAACACCCGGCCGAGCTCGCGCTCGACCTGTTCGGGCGGGTCGATTCGCCAGCGGGCCAGCGGTGGCCGGCTGGGAAACAGCAGCGGATAGAAGAGCGCACGGCTCGCCAGGTGGGCGGTCGCAGCGGTACGTCTTTCGCGGTCTAGCCGTTCAGGATCACCTTCGGCCGCCGGCTCGAAGATGGCGACTTCCCATTCCGTCCGCGTCTCCTCCGCGCGGGCTCGCGCCCGTCCATGACGGGTCAGCAGACGCTGCAGGCGGACCTCCGACCAGAAGCCCGGCAGGGCCATGCCGATCTCTTCGCGAAATCGAGCGACATCCAGCCCGGCGAGATTGGCCGCCGCCCATAATCGCGAGAGCGGCAAATACCATCGCCTCAGGCCGTACAGCCCGACCGGATCGACCCACGGCCGCGCCAGCAAGGCTCCAACCGGCGAATCGAACAGAACATTCATCGGGACGGCTCCTGACGTCGGCGATTTCGCTTGGCCACATATGCGCTTGGCAGCATCATCGCCCGCGGCGGAGCCTTTCTTCAACGGAGCCCTTTCAATGCTTGCCAACGACCCGGTCACCCAGGCACGGATCGACCTGACCACCGCCCTGCGCGCCGCCGCGCGGCACGGCCTGAACGAGGGCGTCTGCAACCACTTCAGCATGGCGGTGCCCGGCCGCGAGGATCTCTTCCTGGTCAACCCGCAGGGCCTGCACTGGTCGGAGATCACGCCGTCCGACATCGTCATGGCCGACGGCGACGGCACCATCATCGAGGGCAAGTATCCGGTCGAGCCGACCGCCTTCTACATCCATGCCCGCATCCATGCCGGCAACCCGCGCGCCAAGGTCGTGCTGCACACCCACATGCCCTATGCGACGGCCCTGACCTCGATCCGCGACGGTCGCATCGAGATGTGCACCCAGAACGCCTTCCGCTACTGGGGCCGCATCGCCTACGACGAGGCCTATGGTGGCGTCGCCCTGTCCAACGACGAGGGCGAACGCATGTGCCGGGCGATGGGCGACAAGGACATCCTGTTCCTGCGGAACCACGGCGTCATCGTCTCGGGTCCGACCGTTGCCCAAGCCTACGACGACCTTTATTACCTCGAACGTGCGGCGATGGTGCAGGTGCTGGCCATGCAGACCGGCCGGGAACTGCACAATATCGACGAGGCGATGGCCGAACACACGGCCAGGCAGATCGCAGGCGAGGCGCAGCAGGCCTTCCTGCATTTCGAATCGCTGAAGCGCATGCTCGACCGGGACGAGGCCGGCTGGAGCAGGCTGACGGCGGTCGAGGGACGTTGAGGGGAAAGACGAATGCGTATCGCCGCCATCTTTGTCGCGTTGTCGGCGCTCTGCGCCGCGGCCCCTGCCTCCGCCCAGGGATACGGGCTGGGCGGCAGCTCCGGGCCGAAGATCGGCGACCTGGAGATCAAGGCCTACCAGAAGATCCCGAAGGCCAAGATCGCGGTCCAACTCACCTCGGATACCCATCTTGCCCGCGAGCTGCGCCGCCAGGTGATGGTCCGCCTCACCCAGCGCGGCAACCAGGTCGGCTTCAGCGGCGGCAACATCATGCGCATGGATGTGAGCTATTTCGACCTGTCCGGCGGCGGCCTGGACCGAGACATACCGTTGATCCAGAGCCAGGATTACGAGACCGGCGCCAATCCGCGCCTCGCGCTGCCCGCCAATCCGATCGGGCGGCGCGACACGATCCCGCCTGCGCCCTCCGGCTCGACGTTGCGCGTCTCGCTCACGCTCTACGAATCGAACAGCGGCAAGGTGCTGTGGACGGCGACGGGTTCCTGCAGCGTGCGATCGAGTGCGGCGATGCAGGCCGGCCTGTCGATCGTGAACCACATCTTCGATGGCGCCGACGCCAACCGCGTCGCCGACGCCGGCTGTCCGATCTGACCTTTCGAAAACACAGAACAGAGGAAACGCAATGCCGCGTCTGGCGCCGCTCGACCTGAACAAACTCGACTCCGAACAGAAGAAGGTTGCCGACGCGATCCTCTCGGGTCCCCGTGGCGGCCTGCGCGGCCCCTTCGAGCCGTGGCTGCGCAGCCCGGTGCTGGCCGACCGCGCCCAGAAGCTCGGCGAATACTGCCGCTTCAACAATTCGCTGCCGCGCGACCTCTCGGAACTCGCGATCTGCCTGGTGGGCCGGCATTTCAAGGCGCAGTTCGAGTTCTACGCCCATGCACGCCTCGCCAAGGAAGCCGGCCTCGCTGAAGACATCATCGAGGCGGTCCGCCTGCGCGCCACACCGCCCTTCAAGCGCGACGTCGAGAAGATCATCTACGATTTCGTTACGGAGTATCTCGAGACCAACAGGGTCGCGCCGACCAACTACAAGCGCGCCCTCGACGCGTTCGGCGAGAAAGGCGTCGTCGATCTCGTCGGCGTCTGCGGCTACTACATGCTGGTGTCGATGACGCTCAACGTCTTCGAAGTGCCGCTGCCGCCGGGCGAGCCCGACCCGCTGCCGTAGCCGGCGATGGATTTCGCGACCCTCGCGCTCTTCTTCGTGACGGCCCTGGCGATCGCGATCTCGCCAGGCCCTGGCATCCTCTATGTCGCGGCGCGCACGCTGGCCGGTGGCCGCGCCGAGGGCCTGGCCTCCAGCTTCGGTACCGGGCTGGGCGGACTGGTCCATGTCGCTGCCGGAGCCGTCGGCGTATCGGCCCTTGTTATGGCGAGCGCCGAGGCTTTCACGATCCTGAAGCTTGCCGGCGCGCTCTATCTCGTGTGGATCGGGACCAAGACGATCCGCGAGGCACGACTGCCTTTCCAGACCAAGGTCTTGACGACGGGTGCGGCCCGGGCGTTCCGCGAGGGTATCCTCGTCGAAGCCCTCAATCCCAAGACCGCCGCCTTCTTCCTCGCTTTCCTGCCGCAGTTCGTCGATCCGTCAGCGGGTCCCGTGTGGCTGCAGTTCCTGGTACTGGGCCTGATCTCGGTGGGGCTGAATACCGCCGTCGATGTCGTGGTGGCGCTGCTGGCCTCGCGCGCCCGGTCGATCGCGATGGGCCGACCCACGATGCTGCGCCGCCTTCGCACCGTCGCGGGCGGTCTCATCGCAGCCCTCGGCCTCGCACTCCTTGTCGCGCGGCGGCCGGCGACTCTCGGGTAGCGAAGATCCCTCGCAAAGGCTCGGGATGACGCGCACGGCGCGTCACTCCTCGAAGATTGCGACGGCGCGCGTCCAGCCGGCGGAGGCGCCGCGGATCTTGTGCGGAAAACAGGCGATGGTGAAGCCGTCGCCTGGCAGCGATTCGAGATTGTGCAGCTTCTCGAGGTGGCAGTAGCCGATGTCGCGGCCGGCCTTGTGGCCCTCCCAGATGATCGACGGATCGTGGTCCTTCGCCCATTTCTGGGCGGTGAAGTAGAACGGCGCGTCCCAGCTCCACGCATCGGTGCCGGTCAGGCGCACGCCCTTCTCCAGCAGGTAGATCGTGGCGTCGTAGCCCATACCGCAGCCGGCATTGACGTAATCGTCGTTGCCGTAGCGCGAGCCCGCGCGCGTGTTCACCACGACGATCTCCAAGGGCTTCAGCTCATGGCCGATCCGCTTTAGTTCCGCCTCTACCTCGGCCGCGGTGATGACATGGCCGTCGGGCTTGTCGCGGAAGTCGAGCTTCACGCCGGGCTGGAAGCACCATTCGAGCGGCACTTCGTCGATGGTGATGGCGCGCTCGCCCTTGTTCATCGTCGGATGGAAATGATACGGCGCGTCAAGATGCGTGCCGTTGTGCGTCGAGAGACTGACGTTTTCGACCGCCCAGCCGGCGCCGTCCGGCAGGTCTTCCTTCTTCAAGCCGGGAAAGAAGCTGGCGATCTGGCCGGCTGTGTCGGCATGCCTGTGATACTGGATCTTCGGCCCGAACGGCGGCGGATCGGAGATCACGTCGTTCTCGAGGTAGATCGAAAGGTCGACGAAGCGACGGGGCATGTTGTGTCCTCTTCTCAGGGACCGGTCAGCGCATCCAGGATCGAGCGGGTCAGCAGCTTGCCGATGCACTTCTGGCCGAAATCGTTGAGATGCAGACCGTCGAGTTGCACGAACTGGGCGTAGGGCATGCCGTCATCGTACCAGCCGCGCATGATGTCGTAGCGGCGGAACAGGCCCGCGGAATAGTCCCTGGCCGCCCCGGCCATGACCTTCTCATAGGCTTCCTTGTCGGCCACGGCGACGACGGCCGGCACGTATTGCAGGTTCATCAGGATGAAGTCGGCCCCGAGCGATGTGCCGAGCTTCAACCCGCCGCGCAGCGTCTTGTCGAACTTGTCGAGCGGCATGTGGCGGATGGCGGCGTTGGTGCCGGTCTGCCAGATCACCAGGGAGGGCGGGTTGTCCTCCATCTCGGAGCGCATGCGGGCCGCCATCTCCTCCACGTCCTGGCCGCCGATGCCGCGGTTGATCACCTCGATATCGATGCCGGGCAGGGCCTTCTCGAGACCGATGCGCAGCTGCGTGGGATAGGCGAAGGCCGGATTGGAGACGCCGTAGCCCGCGGTCGTCGACGATCCCAGCGCAATGATGCGCAGGAGCTTGCGCTCGGCGATCGCCTTGCGTGAGATCGGGAGCGTCGTTCCCAGCGCAAGCACCTCCGGCTTCGCGCGGCACAGGGTCATCGACTTGGCGTGGGCGGCTCCACCCATCGCCAGGGCGAGCGCGGCGACCAGCAGGGCGATCGTCCGCTTCACCGGGGGACTTCCGTCACCACCGGCACCCGAGCGGCCGCGCGCGCATTCCCGCGCTTGAACCAGGCCGCGATGTAGGCGGCCACACACATGATGGCGATGCCCAGGATGCTCACGACAATCTGCGACAAGATCGAATCTTCATAGTGACTGACGATGACCTGGCCGCTGAGCGCCAGGAAGGTCCCGATGCAGAATATAAGCAATGAAGCTTCACCGCATCTGCGAAGTGGCTCCCAGATCGGCCATTTCAGGGCGGGGGCATCGATCGGCACGGCGATCCGGACCAGCCACGCGATCGCCAGGAAATGCAGGAATCGCAGGATGTCGATGTTGGTCTTGTCGATCGGATAGATGATCCGCGCCACCCAGACCGGGACCAGCCTTTCCAGCGGATTGTACTGCCAGGACAGGGCGATGAACGCGGCGAACAGGAGAAAGGCGACGGCCAGGGTGGTCAGCGGCGTGCGAAACCGGTCCAGCCAGGACAGTCCGGAGCCGAACACGGCGCAGGCCGCCCCAACGTGGAAGACGACCTGCCAGGCCATGGGATTGAAGTACCAGACCTTTTCGTCGGGGTAGGCTGGCAGTTTCCAGTCGAAGCGGCAGGTCGCGGCATAGAGGACGAGAGAGGCCGCGATCACGGCCCAAGGCCAGCGCACCACCACCGGCAGGACCAGCGGAAAGACAGCCAGCAGCACGATGTAGAGCGGCAGCACGTCCAGATTGACCGGCCGGAACTTGAGCAGTGCCGCCTCGAGGATGGCGCGATAGGGGTTCTGGCCGAGGCCCAGCAGCTCCATCTCCTCGATCAGGGCCGGCGTGTCGCGCGCGATCGAGACCCAGGCAATCTGCGCGGAGAAGGCCACGAACAGCAGGATGTGAGCGACGTAGAGCTGCCAGACGCGGCGATAGATGCGCGCGGCGGTGCGGGGCCATCCTTCCTGGTCCAGCATCCGGCCATAGGCGATTACGGCCGTGTATCCCGAAATGAAGACGAAAAT
Organism: uncultured Reyranella sp.; assembly: GCF_945957355.1. Lineage (GTDB taxonomy): Bacteria > Pseudomonadota > Alphaproteobacteria > Reyranellales > Reyranellaceae > Reyranella. Next base: position 217,962 of record NZ_CAMFKM010000007.1, read on the forward strand.
CTCGGTCGCGTCGCTGAAGCCGTAGTTACGAACCGTCAGCCAGCTCACGATGTTGGTCGGAATGTGGTCGAGGAAGATGAACCACAAAGCGAGCCCGCGGAACAGGTCGAGACGGATGTCGCGAACGGAGGCGGCGGCCATGCCTATTGGTACCGCACCCGAATCGTCTGCGCTACGCTGAGCGATGGAGGAAGGAAATGACCAAGACCCCCCTGCTGCTCGTCCCCGGCGTGCTGTGCTCGCCCCGCTTGTTCTCGGCCCAAGTCGCCGCCCTCGCGGACCAGGCCGACATCGTCGTGCCCGACTGGCGCAAGGCGCCGCTGTCCATCTGGGACAGCTGGGAGACCGCCGCGCGCTGGGTCGTCGACCAGATGCCGGCGGAAAAGTTCGCGCTGGCCGGCCTCTCGCTGGGCGGCATGCTCGCTGTCGAGATCATGCAATTCGCCGCCGATCGCGTGACGAAGCTCGCGCTGCTCGACACCGGCATGAGGAGCCAGAGCGAGGCCGAACGAGCGATCCGGCGCGCCCGCATCCGGCTCGCCGCAGAGGGGCATTTCGAGCTGGTGCTCGGCATGCAGATGACACGCTTCATCCCGGCCTATCGCCTGCCCGACAAGCCGCTGGTCGACGAGGTGATGACGATGTGCGGCGAGATCGGCGTCGAGATCTACAAGCGGCAGGAGGAGCTGGCCGCCATCCGCACCGACCGGCGCCCCGACCTGCCTCGCATCAGGTGCCCGACCATCGTCGTCTGCGGTCGAGACGATGCGGCGACGCCCCTGTTCCTGTCGGAAGAAATCGCGAAGGCGATCCCGGCGGCCGCGCTGGTGGTCGTCGACCAATGCGGCCATCTCGTCACAATGGAGAAGCCCGAGGAGACCAACCTGATCCTGAAGACCTGGTTGGACAGGTGAGCCCTCGTCATCCTGAGCCGAAGGCGAAGGATCTCACGCTAGCCAAGGAGTCGTCTCGTCGGTCCGCAAGGTCCTTCGCTGTGCTCAGGACGACAGAAGACTTTAGCCGATCACTTTCTTCTCGCGCAGCGCCGCGATCTCCGCGGCGCCGAGGCCCGCCAGTTCGGTCAGCACCTGATCGGTATGCTCGCCCAGCGCCGGCGGCGGCCGCGTGTCGTCGACCGGCGTGTCGGAGAAGTGGAAGTTGGAGCCGATCAGCGGCACGTCGCCAACCTTGCTGTGCTTGTATGTCTTCAGCATGCCGCGTCGCTTCACCTCGGGCTCGTCCAGCGCCTCCTTCATGGTGCGGATCGGGCCGGCCGGCAGGTGGCGCAGCTTCTGCGCCCAGTTCTCCTTGGTGTCGGTCGTCAGCACCTCTTCCATGAGGCGCGTGAGCTCGGGCTTGTTGGCCACGCGATTGGCGACCGTGTCGAAGCGCGGATCGGTCACCCACTCAGGGTGCCCAAGCGCCTTGGCCGTGTCGGCAAACAGCTTCTGGTTCGCGACCGCCATGTAGATCTTGCCGTTTGCCGTCTCGAACGAGCTGTTGGGCGCCGACGCGAAGTGGCCGTTGCCGGCGCGCCGCGGCTGCTCGCCGCCGATCAGGTAGTAGGAACCCATGTTGCCCAGCGACACGAGCGCCGTGTCGTAGAGGGCGAGATCGATCTGCTGGCCCTTCCCGGTGTCGCGGCGCGCATAGAGCGCGGCGTTGACTGCGGCCACCGAATGGATCGCCGTCATGGTGTCGACGATGGCGATGGCATGCCGCAGCCCCTCGCCGTTGGCCTCGCCGTTGACACTCATCATGCCCGACTCGGCCTGCAGCACGGGATCGTAGCCCGGCCGGTCCGACAGCGGACCGGTCTGTCCGTAGGCCGAGATCGAGAGATAGATCAGCTTCGGATACTTCGCGGCGACGCTGGCATAGTCGAAGCCGTATTTCTTCAGGACGCCCGGCCGGAAGTTCTCGACCAGCACGTCGGCACCAGCGAGCAGCTTGTGCACGATCGCCTGGCCTTCGGGCTTGGTGAAGTCCAGCGCGACGCTCTTCTTGCCCCTGTTGTAGGTCATGAAGAAGTGGCTCTCGCCGCCAGGGCCGCCGGCGCGCGGGCCGGCGCCTTTGCGCGTGTCGTCGCCGCCGTCGGGATTCTCGATCTTGATCACTTCGGCGCCCATGTCCGAGAGCATCTGGGTGCACATGGGTCCCGCGATCACACGGGAGAAATCGATGACGCGAATGCCGTCGAGCGGCGGCCGACCTGATTTTGACATGGCTGCAAGGTAGGGCTGCAAGCGGCGCGCTGTCCATCCGATGCATATGCGCTAGAGTCCACTCCCATGGACACATTCCGCACATCGCTGTCTCGCCGCAGCCTCTTCACCCTCCCTCTCCTTGCCGCCCTGCCCGCCGCTGCGCAGACCGAAACTTTCCCAACGAAGGCCATCCGCATCATCGTGCCCTTCGCACCGGGTGGCTCGGGTGACATCACGGCGCGCCTGGTCGGCAAGTACATCGAGGAGAAGACCGGCCAGCCCTTCGTGGTCGAGAACAAGCCGGGCGCGAATGGAATTGTCGGCGCGATGTCCGTGAAGGTCGCACCACCGGACGGCTATACGCTGATGCTGGCCACGACCTCGACCAATGCCGCCAACGTCCACATGTACAAGAACCCGGGCTACGACCCGGAGAAGGACTTCTCGGTCGTCGGCATCATCGGCTCCTCCGGCACCTTCCTCGTGGTGCCGGCCGACAGTCCCTACAAGACGCTGGCTGACCTGCTGGCCGATGCCAAGGCACGGCCCGGCAAGCTCAACTTCGGCTACTTCAACGCGAGCTCGCAGGTGCCGGCCGAGGTGCTGGGCAAGAGGGCCGGCGTCGACTGGCAGGGGGTCGGCTACAAGGCGATCGGCAATGCCTGGAACGACCTGTATGGCGGCGCCATCAACTTCATGTTCGTCGACCTCACCGCCGGGCGCGGCCAGGTCGTCGACAAGAAGGCGCGGGCGCTGGCCATCTCGCTGGCCAGCCGCAGCCCGCTCTATCCCGACATACCGGTCCTCGCCGAGACCTTCCCCGGTTTCGTCTCCTCGGGCTTCCTGGCCATCGCCGTGCCGAAGGCGACGCCGCTGCCCATCCAGCAGCGACTGAACACGCTGATCAACGAAGCCATTACCGCGCCCGAGAACAACAAGCGCCTGACCGAGGAGTTCGCCCTCACCGCCAAGCCGCTCACGCTCGAGCAGTGCGCGGCGCAGGATCGCGAGGAGCGCGCCAAGTGGGCCGAGTACGTGAAGATCGCGAAGATCGAGCCCCAGTAACGATCACTCCTGGCGGTCCGTCGGATCGCGCCAGCGCGACAGGGGGAGTTCACTGAACCCCTCGCCGGTCGGTGTGGCCTGCCCGGCCGTCTGGCTTTCACCGAGGGAAGACGCGGCGACGGCTTCCGCCCGCGCCTTCAGGAAGACTTCCGCCGCCTTCTCGCCCTCGGCGATCAGGCGGCCGATGTTCTCGGAGCCGCGATCGATCTTGCCCTCGTAGTCGAGCAGGTCCTGAAGCTCGGCCGGCATTTCGATACAGGGAATGTGGTAGGGCTTGGCGCCATCGGTATGGAACGACTTCGGGATGCGGACGGGCGCCTTGATGTCGAAGCGGCTGAGAAATTCCGGACGGAAGGCATCGGCCAGGATCAGGTCGTTCATGAACTCGAGATGCCCGAGCTGCTGGAACAGCGAGATGTTGCCCTCGAGCTGATTGCGACGGTCGACGATCTCCCCCGGCTTCAGGGGCACCCGCCGGCTGGCCGTGGGATTGATCTTGATCAGCCAGACCTCGTCGGGAATGTTGGCTTCGCCGACCGAGCGCGGGCGGATCAGTTCCTCGACGGGCGGGTTGTCCGAGAAGAGCCCGTCCCAGTAGGCATCCTGTCCGATCTGCACCGCCGGAAAGATGTTCGGCACCGCGCAGGAAGCCAGGATGTGCTCGACCCGGATGGGCTCGTGCGCGGACACGAACTTGGCGAGCGCACCGCTGGTCACGTTGGCGGCGCCGAGCATCAGGACTGGCCGCTGCGGCTTCGCCCCCCACGAGGCGATCTCCGCGAAGTCGATGTGCTTCTCGAGCAACCCGCGGAAATCGGAGAAGCCCGTGCGCTGCCCGGTCGTCATGAACTCCATCATCGACTGCATGAGCAGCGACGACGGGCTGAGCTGCAGGGTCGGCATCATTCCGGCATTCACCAGGCGCACGGATTCGACGATGAAGCTGTTGATCGCGTGCTCAACCGGACCCTGGGCGGTGTTCTCCTCCCAGAAATCCATCATGCGCTTCCAGACCGGCCGCTCGCCCTTCATGAAGGAGTACCAGAGCAGCGTGGCGCAGACGGCGCCGCCCGAGGTGCCGCTGATGGCGACGAACTCGAACTCGTCCTTCAGCCGCCCCTGGCCCTGGGCCTGGCAGAGTGCCTTCAAGGCGCCGGCGGTAAAGGCGGTCTGGCTGCCGCCGCCCTGACAGGCGAGGGCAATCTTGGTCTTGGGCATCGAGCGTTCCTTTGGAGGGCCGATACAATCTAGCGTGACGCGGGCGAGTTCGCCCATGCGACCGGTCGGACCGGTCCCGGCGATACATAGCCGAAATTCGACAGGCGAAGCGGCTTGCAAATTGCATGGTGACGCTCGCCAAATGACGGCAGCTGATTTCGGGAGGAAGACAAGTGCCGGTATCCGATCCGATCGCATTGGAGCTCTTCAAGAACGCCATCTTCTCGATCGCCGACGAGATGGCGCTCACGGTCTTCCGGACGACCTATTCCGGCGTGCTCAAGGACAACATGGACTATTCGACGGGCTTCGCCGACGCCAACGGCAAGCTCGCGGCCCAGGGCCTCACCCTGCCCGGCCATCTCGGCTCGGTGCCGACCGCCATGGAATCGATCATGCGTCATTTCAAGGACGACATGGCCGAAGGCGACGTCTTCATCATGAATGACCCGTTCGACGGTGGCATGCACCTGCCCGACATCTTCGTGATCAAGCCGCTGTTCCACGAGGGCGAGCGACTGGCCTTCGCCTGCACCGTCTGCCACCACATCGACGTCGGCGGCAGGGTCGCGGGCTCGAACGCCTCGGACTCGACGGAGATCTACGCCGAGGGCCTGCGCATCGCGCCGATGAAGCTCTACGACAAGGGCGTCCTCAACAAGACGATCATGACGTTCATCGAAAAGAACGTCCGCCTGCCCGTCCAGCTGTTCGGCGACCTGCGCGCCCAGCTCGCGGCCTGCCATATCGGCGAGAAGCAGTTCGCCGAGCTGGTCTCGCGCCATGGCGCGGAGGAGACGAAGTTCTATCTGAACGAGGTCATCGACTATGCCGAACGCCTGACGCGGGCGGCGATCCAGGAACTGCCGGACGGAGAATGGAGTTTCGAGGATTGGATCGACGATGACGGTGTCGACTACGGCAAGCCGATCCGCCTGTTCGTCACCATCACCAAGAAGGGCGGCCACATGGTCGTCGACTGGACGGGCACCAACCCGCAGGTGAAAGGCGCGATCAACAATACGCTCTCCTTCACCAAGGCCGCTTCCTATACCGGCGTGCGGTCGGTGCTGCCGCCGGGTATCCCCAACAACGAAGGCGTCTTTCGTGCCATCGAAGTCATCTGCCCGCCGGGCACGGTGGGCAACGGCGTGCTGCCGGCAGCCTGTGCGGCGCGCGGCCTGACCGGCTTCCGCATGACCGACTGCATGTTCGGCGCGCTGGCCATGATGCTGCCCGACCGCGTGAAGGCGGCGGGCGATGGCGGCAACACCGGCATCTCGATCGGCGGCTACGATGCGGCCCGCAAGCCCTTCGTCTATGTCGACTTCACCTGCGGCGCCTGGGGCGCCCGCCCCTTCGCCGACGGGCTCGACGGCAACTCGCACATGTTCGCCAACATGGCCTCGCATTCGATCGAAGTGACCGAAGCCGAGCAGCCGATCAAGTTGCTGGCCTACGAGTTCGTGGCCGACAAGGCCGGCGCCGGCAAGTATCGCGGCGGCGTGCCATTCCGGCGCGACTACAAGTTCCTCGAGGCCGAGGGCATGCTGCAGGTCCGCTCCGACCGCCGCGACCATCGCCCCTTCGGCCTCTATGGCGGCAGTCCCGGCGGACCGTCGGAGAACTATCTGAACCCGGATGGCGAGAACCGGCTGCTGCCCTCGAAGCTCACCATGACGGTGAAGGGTGGCGACATCTTCCGCCATGTGCTGGCCGGCGCCGGCGGCTGGGGCGATCCGCTGGAACGCGATCCCGCCGCGGTGCTGCGCGACGTGCGCAACGAACTGCTGTCGCCCGCGAAAGCGCTTGCCGACTATGGTGTCGCGATCGACACGAAGGGCTGGACGGTCGACACGGCCGCAACCGAGGCGCGCCGCGCCGAGATCGCCAAGGCGCGCGGCTGGACCGAGACGCCCAAGGTCCAATGGCACGATCCGGCCCCGCTTGCCCGGGCGGCGGAGTAACCGACATGACCGTTTCCTATCGCGTCGGTGTCGACATCGGCGGCACCTTCACCGACATCGTGCTGCTGGGATCCGACGGCACCATCCACACCAAGAAGATCTCCTCGAGCGTCGGCAACTACGCCCAGGCGATCGTCGACGGTCTAAGCGAGGTCTTCCGCGAGACCGGCCTGGACGGCGGCGCCATCGAGGAGATCCGCCACGGCACCACGGTCGCGTCCAACGCGATCCTCGAGCACAAGGGCGCCAGGGTCGGGCTGATCACCACCAAGGGCTTCCGCGACGTGCTGGAGATCCGCACCCTGCGCATGCCCAAGCTCTACGACCTCGGCTGGACCAAGCCCGAGCCGCTGGTCGAGCGCTACCTGCGCCGCGTGGTCGATGAACGGGTCGACCATACCGGCAAGATCGACCGCGCCCTAGATCCAGCCGACGCCGAACGCGCCGTCGACGCGCTGCTGGCCGAGAAGGTCGAGGCGATCGCCATCTGCCTGCTGAACTCCTTCGCCAATCCCACGCACGAGTTGATGCTGCGCGACCTCGTCGCCCGGAAGGCCCCGCACCTGCCGCTCAGCGTTTCCTGCGAGGTGCTGCCCGAGATCAAGGAATACGAGCGGACCTCGACCACCGTCATCAACGCCTATGTGATGCCGATTGTGGCGACCTACCTGCACGCGTTGCGCCGCGGGCTCGACAATGCCGGCATCCCGGCGCGCCTGCTCTTGATGCAATCCAACGGCGGCCTCACCACCGACACCGCGGCCGCCGAGCGTCCGATGAACATCATCGAATCGGGCCCCGCCGGCGGCGTAGTCGGCGCCCAGGCGCTGGCGCGCGCCAAGAGCCTCGAGAAGATCATCACCTTCGACATGGGCGGCACCACCGCCAAGGCCTCGATGGTCGAGGACGGCGAGGTCGCACGCGCGCAGGAATATGCGGTGGGCGCCGGCATCATGATCGGCTCGCGCCTGCTCACCGGCGCGGGCTACACGCTGAAGGTGCCGGCGATCGACCTCGCCGAGGTGGGCGCGGGCGGCGGCAGCCATGTCTGGATCGATCCGGGCGGCGCGCTGCAGGCGGGGCCGGAAAGCGCTGGCGCCTTCCCCGGCCCGGTCTGCTACGACAAGGGCGGCGAGGCACCAACCATCACCGACGCCAACGTGCTGCTGGGCTACATCAATCCTGGCCACCTCGTGGGCGGTGCCGTGAAGCTCAACGCCGACAAGGCGCGCGCCGTGTTCGAGGAGAAGATCGCGAGGCCGCTCGGCATGACGGTCGAACGCGCGGCCTACGGCGCCCACCTGATTGCGGCCTCCAACATGATCCGCGCCATCAAGGCGGTGTCGACCGAGCGCGGCCGCGATCCCCGCGAGTTCTCGCTGTTCGCCTTCGGCGGCAACGGACCGCTGTTCGCCGCCGGCATGGCGGCCGCGCTGGGCATCGGCCGCGTGATCGTGCCACCCTCGGCCGGGCTCTTCTCGTCCTTCGGCCTGCTCTACGCCGATGTCGAGCATCACTACGCGCGGACCTTCCGGCGCCTGCTGCGCCAGGCCGATCTCGCCGAGATCGACCGCGCCTGGACCACGATGGCGCAGCAGGCCGACGGCCAGCTCGCCGCCGAGGGCTTCACCGGCGCAGCTGCCCGGCTGAAGCGCTCCGCGGCGCTGCACTACAAGGGGCAGAGCTACGAGCTCACGGTGCCGGTGCCGGATGGCCCAATCGACCGCAGGATGGTCGCGCATCTGGAGGAAGCGTTCGGGCAGGAACACGAGCGCACCTACGGCCATCGCGCCGGGCCGGACGAGCCGGTCGAGCTGGTCGCCATCCAGCTGGTGGGCGCGGGCCTGCGCGAGGGCAGCGGCGTGCCCCGGAACGTGAGGCCGAGCCGCGCCGAGGTGAAGAGCCAGGCCTCGCGTCGCGCCTGGTTCGGCGACAAGCATGGCTGGATGGACACGCCGGTCGTGAGCCGCGCCGATCTCGCCGAGGCGAAGACCGGCCCGCTGATCATCGATGAATACGACACGACCTGCGTGGTCCCGCCCGGCGCCCGCGCCGAACGCGACAGCGCGGGGAACATCGTGATTACACTGGCGGCGGCGACCTAGGTCGCCGCCATCTGCGGCAGCCACAGCGCAATCTGCGGCCAGATCGACAGGACCAGCAGCATCAGCAGCATGGTGATGACGAAGGGCGACGTGCCGAGGATCACGTCGTCGATGCGGCCCTTCTTGCGCAGGCCCTGGACGACATAGAGGTTGATGCCGACCGGCGGCGTGATCATGGCCAGTTCCATCAGGATGATGATCATGATGCCGAACCAGATCGGATCGTAGCCGGCCTTGATCATGATTGGCGCAATGATCGGCACCGTCGCCACCATCATCGACAGCGTCTCCATGAACATGCCGAGGATGAAGTAGAAGATCACCACGACGATCAGCAGCTGGACCTTCGACAGGCCGAGGCTGGTGATGAAGCGATTGACCTGGCCGGTGAGGCCGATCGAGGTGATGACGAAGTTCAGGAAGTAGGCCGCGAGCAGGATGGCCATGATCATGGCCGTGGTCCGCATCGTCCCCTCGAAGGCGTTCAGGAGGGTGCGCAGCGTCAGCCGGCGATAGGCCGCCGCGATACCGATGGAGGCGATCACACCCAGCGCCGCCGACTCCGTGGCTGTCGCCCATCCCGCATAGATCGAGCCGATGACCGACAGAAAGATCACCAGCGGCGGGATCAAGTCGGGCAAGGCCGCGATCCGCTGCTGCCAGCTCGTCGACGTCGGCTTGCCGCCCATCGCCGGCCGCACGAGGCAGATTACCAGCACCGTCAGGCTGAACAGGCTCGCGAGCACCAGGCCGGGGATGAAGCCCGCCAGATAGAGCTTGGGGATCGAGGTCTCGGTCAGGACGCCATAGACGATCATGTTGATGGAAGGCGGGATCAGGATGCCGAGCGTGCCACCGGCGGCGATCGTGCCGAGGAACAGCCGCTCGGAATAGCCGCGCTTCTCGACCTCGCCCAGTGCCACGGTCCCGATGGTCGCCGCCGTGGCCACGCTCGATCCAGACGTCGCCGCGAACATGGCGCAGGCTGCGATGTTGGAATGCATCAGGCCGCCGGGCAGCCACGGCACCCACAGGACCAGCGCGTTGTACATGCGTTCGGCCATCCCCGAGCGCAGCAGGATCTCGCCCAGCAGCACGAAGAACGGAATGGCCACGAGCAGGAAGTTGTTCGACGTGCCCCAAGCGATCTCGCCCATCGCGAGCGACAGCGGGAGCTTCGAATAGATGCCCGAGAGCGACAGGCCGAGGATGCCGAGGCCGGCGGCGACAGGAATCGCCACAGCCAGAAGGCCGATGAGAATGAGGAGCGTGACGATGAGCATGTCAGGTGCTTCCTTCGCGATCCTGCCGGCCCTTGAGGTCGCGAATCTCGTCCTCGACTTCCTCCTCGGCCGACCGCGTGCTGATCAGTTGCGCCATGCCGCTCAGGTCGCCCGCCGCGGCGAGTCGCAGCGACTGCACGAGGATCACGATCGCGATGCCGATGAAGGCCACCAGACCGGCGATCCAGAGGAACTGGGGAATGATGGTCGGCGTCTCGAGGGCGGACTGGCTGCGCGATTCCGACGTCCAGGATTGACCGACCACGCCCAGCCCGTGCCAAAGGGTCAGCGCGAAGAAGGCGGTGAACAGAACCAGGGCCAGGAGATCGAGTGCCAGCCGCAGCTTCTGCGGGAACAGCACGTAGAGCGAGTCGATCCGGATGTGCGCCCGGTCGAGCAATGCCGCCCCCAGGCCCCAGGTTGTCCCGATCGCCAGCGAATAGCCGGCCAGCTCGTCGGCACCGCCGATCGAGCGCGCGAGGAACTTGCGCATCAGCACGTCGATGCCGATCAGCACCGCAGCCAGGAGAACCAGCGCACCACCGAACCAAAGGCCCCACTGGGCGAAGCGACGGACTCCGATCATTTCAGCTTCCGCCGGCTACGGCGTGGCCTGCAGGCCGAGCGTCTTGCCGACGGTCTCGTTCCATTCCTTCGCGCAGGGCGCCCCGCAGCGCTTGGCCCATCCGGCGAGCACCGCGCCCTCGACCAGCTTCTTGTGGGCCTCCATCTCCTCGGGCTTCACGGGCACGATGGTGGTCTTGGCGAGCTTGCCCATCGTGCAGGGTTGCTTGCCGGTGTTGCAGTTGTCGGCCTCGGCGGTCGTCGTCTCGATCGTCTTCCACATCTTGTCTTCGTAGGCCTTGAACTGCTCGGTCAGGAAAGCCTGCGTCTTGGGATCGAGCCGCTTCCAAGTGTCGAGGTTGACGGCCAGCACGTTGATGCTCCAGCCCAGCGACATCGGGTAGATCGACTTGGTGACCTCCGCCCAGCCGGCGGTGTTGCCCGACAGGCTGCCGGTCACGCCACAATCGACCACGCCGTTGTTGAGGGCCGGAACGACCTCGGCAAACGCCATGCTGACCGCCGTGCCGCCCACTCCGCTCAGGAAGTCGCGCATCGTGTTGTTGAACACGCGGATCTTCTTGCCCTTGAGCCCCTCGAGGCCGGCCAGCACGTCGCGGCACCAGAAGACCTGGGGCGTGTTGCCGCCGAAGGCCAGCAGCTTGGCATTCCAGTTCTTCTGCATCTGGCGGTCGATCACGGCGCGATAGGCGTTGCAGGCTTCCCGCGCCTTGGCCGGCGTGAGCGTGAGGCCGGCGAGATCGCACGCCTCGAAGCGCGGGTCGTCGCCGGCCATCTTGGAGATGTCCATGGCGGCGAAATCCATCACGCCGAGCTTCAGCAGCCGCAACATGGTCTTGTCGTCGATGCCCATCTGGTCGAGCGGGGTCACGTCGACGGTGATGGCACCCTTGGACGCCTCGGGGATCGTCTTGCGCCAGAATGGCAGCTCGTCGTGGATCGAGACGGGCGTCGGACTGTTGAGGCCAATCACCTTGAACTGGTTCTTGGGCAGGTCCTGCGCCGCGGCCGCGGAGACGAAAGCGGCAGCCACGGCGAGACCGGACAGCAAACGACGGAACATGCGAACCCCCTGGATCGTCCCCGAAATTTCCGAGAACGATGCAGCAATTTGCATGCCACGCGTTGTTCCCTGCAGACTCGCGCCGTCAGCGACCCTTGCCAACCCTGATGACGGTGATGGCGCCGTTGACGCGACCGGCCTCGAACTCGATCCTGTCCCCGGCCTTCATCCCGTCGAGCATGGCGGGATCGGCGACGCGGAACACCATGGTCATCGCATCCATGTCGAGGCTCTTGATGGGCCCGTGCTTGAGCGTGACCTTCCCCGCGGACTTGTCGACCTTCATGACTTCGGCCTGCACCATGCCGCTGTCGGCCCCTGCGGGCGCCGAGAACGCGATCGTGGCCAGCATCGCCGTGACGATCTTCCTGAACATGTAAATCTCCGTTCCTGAGGGACTCACTCGACGACGATGGTGCCGGTCATGCCCGCCTGCCGATGTCCGGGGATGAGGCAGGAGATGTCGAACGTGCCCGCTTTGGTGAACTGCCAGAGGATCTCGCCGGTAGTCCTGGGCTTCAGGCGCTTCGCGTTGGGATTGTCGTGTTCCATGTCGGGGTTCTTCTCCATCTCCTTCATGTGCTTCAGGTTTTCCTCGACGGTGCCGATGACGAACTCGTGGTCGACCGCGCCGTTGTTGCGGAGCTGAAAGCGCACCTGCTCGCCCTTCCTGAACCTGAAGTTGTCTGGGAGGAACAACATCTTCCCCTCGTCCTCGCGGAAGACGACCTGGACGACGCGCGCCGGTTTCTTCGGATCTCCCGGCTTGCCGTACGGCGTCTCACCGCCATGATCATGGCCTTCGCCCGGCGCATGGCCGGGTGCCGCGAGGGCCACGCCGGCCAGCAGGGCCGCGACGATCGATGCCGTCAGGAACGTTCTGGCTTTCACGATTGCCTCCTCGGTCGAACTATTTGTGGGAGTCATGGGACGACGGCTTGACCACGCGCGCCGGCGCGCCGGCGGGTTTGGCGGTCGGCACGGGTGTGGGCGCACGGGTGGCGGCGGGCGGCGGTCCCGTCCATTCCCAGGCCACCGTTCCGGGCGGATGCTGGTACCAGCCGGGGTCCTTGTAGTCGTTCGACCCGATGCCCTCGCGCACCTTCACGACCGAGAACATGCCGCCCATCTCCACGGCGCCGAATTGGGCGAAACCGGTCATCATCGGCAACGTGTTGTCCGGCAGCGGCATCTCCATCTCGCCCATGTCGGCCATACCGGCGCTGCCCATCGGCATGTAGTCGGGCACCAGGCGCTTCATCCGTCTGGCGAACTGCTTCTTGTCGACGCCGATGAAGTTGCGGAGGTCATGCCCCATCGCATTCATCGTGTGGTGCGACTTGTGACAGTGGATCGCCCAGTCGCCGGGGTAGATCGCATCGAATTCGAAGGCGCGCATGGCGCCCACCGGGATGTCGATCGTGACTTCGGGCCAGCGCGCCTCCGGCCGCACCCATCCGCCGTCGGTGCAGGTAACCTCGAAGTCGTAGCCGTGCATATGGATCGGGTGGTTGGTCATGGTGAGATTGCCGACGCGCACGCGCACCCTGTCTCCCTTCGCCACGACCAGGGGGTCGATGCCGGGGAACACCCGGCTGTTCCAGGTCCACATGTTGAAGTTCAGCATCTCGGCGACCTTCGGCACGTAGCCGCCGGGCTCGATGTCGTAGGCGCTCAGCAGGAACACGAAGTCGCGGTCGACGCGATGCTGCTTCGGATCGCGGGGATGGACGACGAAGAAGCCCATCATGCCCATCGCCATCTGCACCATCTCGTCGGCATGCGGGTGGTACATGAAGGTCCCGCTCTTCATGAGCTGGAACTCGTAGACGAAGGTCTTGCCCGGCTTGATGTGAGGCTGGGTGAGCCCTCCGACGCCGTCCATGCCGCACGGCAGGAGCTGCCCATGCCAGTGGACGGTCGTGTGCTCGGGCAGGCGATTGGTCACGAAGATGCGCACCTTGTCGCCCTCGACCGCCTCGATCGTCGGACCGGGGCTCTGGCCGTTGTAGCCCCACAGGCGCGCCGTCATGCCGGGTGCCATCTCGCGCTCGACCGGCTCGGCGACGAGATGGAACTCCTTCCAGTCGCCGTTCTGCCGCCATGGCAGCGTCCATCCGTTCAGCGTCACGACCGGCTGGTAGTCGGGTCCGCTGGTCGGATAGAGCGGCGGCTGCATCGTGTTCGTGGTGGAGGTCGGCGCCTCGGGAATCGACTGCGCCTGGAGGCGACCGCTGACGGCGGCGGCGCCGAGGAGTGCGAGCCCCGATGCTCCGACGAGATCGCGCCTGGAAATGCTCATGTCGTTCTCCTTTCCTAGAGTCCGAGTGGAATTGTTTCGGGAGGCGGGGTCGTGTTGATCACGCCGGACGGCGGTACCGTGCCGCCGACGATCAGGGCGGCCTGGAGATCGGCGACGGCGAGGTGGTAGTCGCGCAAGGCATCGAGCGCCCCGATGCTCGCGTTGATCCGCTCGCGCTCCTCGATCAGCACCTCGAAGACGTCGGTCAGCATGCCGTTGTATCGAAGCAGCACCTCGGACGAGATCTGGCGCCGGAGCGGAACGATGCGCGACTGGTAGTATTTCGCGATGTCATAGGTCGCGCGGTACGTCGCATAGGCGACACGCGCCTCCGAACGGGCATTGACCGACCGTTCGACGAGCCTGTTGATCGCCCGCATGTATATCTCGTGGGCGGACGTCATCCGGGCCTGGCCGGTATCGAAGACGGGGATCACGATGCCGAGTTCGATCCCGTATCTGTTCTTGGAGGTCTGCTCGCCCGTGCTGCCGGTTTCGACCTCGTTGCGGTAGCCGAGGCCCAGTTCCAGGAACGAGAGGTAGCGCGTCGCATTCACGAAGTTCGCGGACTTCGCCAATGTCACGATCTCGTACCGCAGGACGATCAGGTCGACGCGCCGTCGCATCGCATCGACTTCCACGTCGGCCAGCGTGTCGACGGCGGCCGGCAGGACCGGCAGCCGGGCGGGAAGCCGGTAGGCGAGATCGCTTCCCCAGAGGCCCAGGATCCGGGTCAGGGCCTCCCGCGACGTGGTGACGGCCAGCCGCGCCTGCGCGACCTGGATGCTCAGGTCGGCATAGAAGGCGGAGACGCGCGCCTGGTCGAGCTTGTTGGCCGCGCCGGTCTCGCCCAGCTGCTTCATCATCTGCGCCGAGGCGTCAGCCGTCTGGCGCGCCTGTTCGAGCAGGGCCAGGCGCTGCTGGGCGGCAAGCGCGCGCACGTAGGCGCGCCGCACGTCGATCGTAAGGCTGAGAGTCGTTGCGACCGCGCGATAGCGCGCCTCCTCGAACTCGCGCTTCGCGATCTCGGTCTTGGCGGGCAGTGTCGCGAAGGCCAGCAGGTTACCGACGAGCTGGAAACCGAACTCCACGAAGTTTCCCGTGCCGAACGTGCGGTTCAGGGTGATTGCGGGATTGGGCGGCAGGCTCGTCTGGACATACTCGGCTTCCGAGATTCCCAGGTCGTTGTAGGCCGCCTGCAGGCCGCGATTGTTCAGGAGCGCGATCTGGACGGCCGCCTCCTCGCTGAGCGGTTCCGCCAGCAGGGACTGCACGCGCTCGCGGGCTCGTCGCATGTCTTCCGGCGAGGAGATCTTCACGGCGTCGCGGCCGATCTCCCGGCGAACGCCGTCCGTGACCGGCGCCATGCCGCCATCGTCGGTGAACTTCGCGCAACCGGCGGCCAGCAGGCCGACGAGGGTGACGACGGCCACCCGTGGGAAGGCGTTCATTGCGACCGCCCGGCCGCGGGGGCGACACGATCGTTGAGTTCCCGCCACGGCTTCAGGCCGACAGGCGCATGGGGCGCGGTGCCGGACATCACCGGCTGGTACGGCGTGCCGACGATGGCGGCATCGGGGCTGGAAGCGTCGTCAGGCGACAACGCTGGCAAGGGAGGCGCGGCGCATGCTGCCGCTCCAAGCGCAAGCATGGCTGGGATCAGAAATTTCATGACGGAAGCCCGGACAGGATTGACGTGAACGCAGCGGGACGTGTCTCGCGGCCGGACGGCGGCGAGTTCCCTGCGTTCGCGCAAGTCGGGCGTCGGAGCTAGCGAGTCGGCGAGCGACTCACGACCGAGCACACGCTCATGGCGCGAACGCGCTCAGGTGAATCTGGGAGGACGTTCCGAACGGTCGCCGCAACGGCCCTCGAGCAGGTCGCTCACGAGCATCGGGACCGATGTCGCGATCCTGGGACCTGCCCAGGGATCGATGCCGGGGGCGGCCATTGCCGCATGGCAGGCAATAGTGCAGCAGCCCTCGCTGTGGTTTGCCGCGCCATCGCCTGGACAGGTGCCGCCCTCGTGCGTGGCAGGAAGCGCCGTTCCATCCGGCAGGCTCGTCACCGGCGCGACCGGCTCCTCATGCGCGACCGGCTGCGAAGCCACGACGGTCACGGGACGGTCGTCCGCGTGGGTATGACCACTATGGGCATGACCGCCATGAGCGGACGCAGCGCCAACGGCAAGCACCCACGCCGCGAGCGCAAGCAGGAGCGCTGGTGCAATCATTCTCAGCGGGCGGATGAGGGTCATCGGCATTCCCCGTCAGCGCCTGCGACTATCCAGCACTTCGAGGATCTCGTCGATCTTGATCTGCCGGTCCTTGTCGGAGCCGGCATGGAAGGCGTGCGCCACGCAATGCTGCAGGTGGTCGCCCAGGGTCTCCTGCTCGACCTTGTCGAGCGCGGCGCGCACGGCGCGGATCTGCGTCAGCACGTCGATGCAGTAACGCTCCTCCTCGATCATGCGCGCGACGCCGCGCACCTGGCCCTCGATCCGACTGAGGCGTGCGAGCTGCGACTTCTTGAGCTTGTCGTCCATCCTTGAACCATACCCCCGTAGGGTATAGATAGCAAGCATGAGCCACGCCTGCTGCCACGCCTCCCATGCGCCTGCCGCCGCTCCGGCCGCGGACCCTGATATCGCCATCGATCCCGTCTGCGGGATGAAGGTGAAGATCGAAGGCGCGAAGAACACGACCGTGCACGAGGGGCAGACCTATTACTTCTGCAATCCCAAGTGCCTGCAGAAGTTCACCGCCGAGCCGGCACGCTACCTGAAGCCCGAGGAAGCACCGCCTGCGCCGCCGGTGGCGCCCGGCACCATCTTCACCTGTCCGATGCATCCGGAGATCCGCCAGGTCGGCCCCGGAAGCTGTCCGATCTGCGGCATGGCGCTGGAGCCTGCCGAGATCTCGCTCGATGACGGGCCGAACGAGGAACTGGTCGACATGACGCGTCGCCTGTGGATCGGCGGCGCGCTCGCCGTCCCACTGGTGGCGCTCGACATGGGTGGGCATTTGTTCAATCTGCACGGGCTGCTGCCGCACGGGCTCATGCCCTGGCTGCTGATGGCACTCGCCACGCCCGTGGTTCTGTGGGCGGGCTGGCCCTTCTTCGTGCGCGGCTGGCAGTCCGTGCAGACCGGCCACCTCAACATGTTCACCCTGATCGCGCTCGGCACCGGCGTCGCCTGGGCCTACAGCGTCGTGGCGACCCTGGCGCCCGGCCTGTTCCCCTCCGGCCTGCGCGGCGCCAACGGATCGGTGCCGGTCTATTTCGAGCCGGCCGCGGTGATCGTCGTGCTGGTGCTGGTGGGCCAGGTCCTGGAACTGCGCGCCCGCGACGCGACAGGCGGCGCCATCAAGGCCTTGCTGGGGCTGGCGCCGCGCACCGCGTTGCGCGTCGACGCCAACGGTAACGATGCCGAAGTGGCGATCGACCGGATCGCGGTCGGCGACCGGCTACGCGTGCGGCCGGGCGAGAAGGTGCCGGTCGATGGCGCCGTAATCGAGGGTGCCGGATCGGTCGACGAGTCGAGCATCACCGGCGAGCCGATGCCGGTTTCGAAGGCAGCGGGCGCCAAGGTCATCGGCGGCACCGTGAATGCCAGTGGCACTTTCGTCATGAAGGCCGAACTGGTCGGCAGCGATACGATGCTGTCGCGCATCGTCAGGATGGTGGCCGAGGCGCAGCGCAGCCGGGCACCGATCCAGCGCCTGGCCGATCTCGTGGCGGGCTGGTTCGTGCCGACGGTGATCGCCGTCTCGGTGGTCGCCTTCGCCGCCTGGTCGATCTGGGGTCCGTCACCTGCGCTTTCCTACGCGCTGGTGGCGGCGGTCTCCGTGCTGATCATCGCCTGCCCCTGCGCGCTGGGCCTCGCCACGCCGATGTCGATCATGGTCGGCGTCGGAAGGGGCGCCGCCGCCGGCATCCTGATCCGCAACGCCGAGGCGCTGGAGCGGCTGGAGAAAGTCGACACCCTGGTGGTCGACAAGACGGGTACCCTGACGCTCGGCAAGCCGACCCTGTCGACCGTCGAGCCCTTGGGCAACCTTCCGGAAGGCGAGATCCTTCGGCTGGCCGCCAGCCTCGAGCGCGGCAGCGAGCATCCCATCGCCATCGCGATCCTGGCCGGCGCGCAGGCGCGCGGCATGGCGATGGCGACTGTCGAAGGCTTCGCTTCGCCCGCCGGCAAGGGCGTGTCGGGTACGGCCGAGGGCCGACGCCTGCTGCTCGGCAATGCGAACTTCCTGCGCGAAGCCGGGATCGACGTCGCCGCGGCCGACGCGAAGGCCGATGCGCTGCGGCAGGACGGGGCCACCGTCGTGCTGCTGGCGGTCGACGGCCGGGCCGAGGGGCTGCTGGCGGTGAGCGATCCGGTCAAGGACACCACGCCCGAAGCACTGAAGCGCCTGCGCGAAGCGGGCCTGCGCATCGTGATGCTGACCGGCGACAACCGGCGCAGTGCCGGCGCGGTCGCGGCCCGGCTGGGCATCGATGCGGTCGAGGCCGAGGTCCTGCCAGAGGACAAGGCGCGGATCGTCCAGCGCCTGAAGGGAGAGGGCCGCGTGGTCGCCATGGCCGGAGACGGCGTCAACGACGCGCCCGCCCTGGCCGCCGCCGACGTCGGCATCGCCATGGGCACCGGCACTGATATTGCCATCGAGAGCGCCGGCATCACGCTGGTGAAGGGCGACCTGCTGGGCATCGCCCGCGCCCGCCATCTCTCGCGGGCCACCATGGCGAACATCCGGCAGAACCTGTTCTTCGCCTTCGTCTACAATGCGGCCGGCGTGCCGGTGGCGGCGGGCGTCCTCTATCCGCTCCTCGGCATCACCCTTAGCCCCATTCTCGCGGCTGCCGCCATGGCGCTCAGTTCGGTGAGCGTCATCGGAAATGCACTTCGACTGCGACGGGTAGAAATCTGAGCCGGCTGCGACATTTCGGGACGGCCCTGTCGCTTTGCGCTTGATCTGCAAACGACGTCGCCGGAAATTGCCTCGACCATGCGCCTGATCCATCGATCGCATCGCGCCGCCAACGCCGTCCGGACCGTGTCTCCGAGCGGCGAGCTGTTCGTTGCCTCGATCGTGATCTGCATGATCCTGGCGTCGTTCGGCGATGCGGTCGATCCGACCTGGTTCGGCGAGGCCGGACTGGAGTTCGCCTTCTTCGACCTGGGCGGCGAGTTTTCGGTTCTGGCGATGCGTCACTGGCATCTCCTCGAGCTGCTGCTGGCCGGCGGCGTGATGGCCGCGGGCATCATGATCCTGCGCATCGTGGCCGGTGCCTTCTTCCGGCCGCTCGATCCCGCCGACCCCGGCGCCGTCGAGAAGGTGCCGATAAAGCTCTGACGACTGGCTGAAGCGACCCCGACCGCCCTTCTCCGGGAAGCGCGCGGCGTGGGCACACATTCAATCGTTGTTGGAGATTTTCATGGAACTCGAACTGTTTTCGGGCGCGTTCTTCTCGGCGCTGCTCGCCATCATCCTGATCGACCTCGTGCTGGCGGGCGACAATGCCCTCATCATCGGCCTGGTCGCGCGCAACCTTCCCAAGGAAAGCCAGAACAAGGTCATCTTCTGGGGCACCTTCGGTGCCATCGCCATCCGCGCCCTGATGGCCATCCTCGTCGTCTACATCCTGGCTGTGCCCGGCTTCATGCTGGCCGGCGGACTCGCGCTGGTCTGGATCGCGCGCAAGCTGCTGACGCCGCAGGACAATGCCGAGGAAAGCCACCTCGTGAAGGCGCCGGCCGCGAGCTTCGCCGCAGCGGTTCGCACGATCATCATCGCCGACGCGGTGATGGGCATCGACAACGTGCTGGCCATCGGCGGCGCCTCGCACGGCTCGATCCTGCTGATCCTGCTGGGCCTTGCCATCAGCGTGCCGATCATCGTCTGGGGCAGCCAGCTCGTCATCAAGCTGGTCGACCGCTATCCCTCGGTGATCCTGCTGGGCGGCGCGGTGCTGTGCTGGACCGCCTACGGCATGATCACCCGCGAGCCGATGCTGGCGACCTGGTTCGAGGCCCATCCGGCTGCCAAGCTGATCCTCGCCGTGCTGGCCTTCTCGATCGCGCTGGCGCCCTGGTACGCGGAACGCCTCAGCGAGAACATGAAGCCACTGACGGTGCTCCTGCCGGCCATCCTGATCTGGATGCTGGGCTTCGAAGTCGCCGCCAGTGTCTGGAAGGTCCAGGCCGACTATCTGATGGCGACCACCCAGGGCGAATACCTGATGGAAGGCCTGCGCTGGATCGGATGGCTGCCGCTCGCCGCGCTCTTCCTGTGGATGCGCGAGCGGCTCGTGCTGCGCAACGCGCGACTGGCGCGGAGCGCACAGTAAGGCTCAAGCAACCATGGCTTCCTCCCCCGCTTCACGGGGGAGGAGACGGGTTTTCTACACCGACAGGTCGGCGCCAGTCAGGCGTCGATAGGCCTCGAGGTAGCGCTTGCTGGTCGCCTCGACGACCTCCGCAGGCAGCCGGGGCGCCGGCGCCTCGCCGTTCCAGCGGCCGGCATGGCGCTCGACGTCGAGCCAGTCGCGCAGCGGCTGCTTGTCGAAGCTGGGCTGCGGCCTTCCTTCGGCATAGCCGTCGAGCGGCCAGAAGCGCGAGGAATCCGGCGTCATCACCTCGTCGATCAGCAGGATCCTGCCATCGGCCGTCCGGCCGAACTCGAACTTGGTGTCGGCGATGATGATGCCCTGCTTCAGCGCGACATCTCGGCCGCGTGTGTAGACGAGGCGGGTCAGCCTCTCGAGCTCGGCGGTCACCTCGGCGCCCAGCACCTTCTGCATCTGCGCGATGGTGATATTCTCGTCGTGCCCGCTCTCGGCCTTGGTTGCCGGGCTGAAGATCGGTGGATCGAGGCGGCCGCTCTCCTTCAGGCCCTTGGGCAGGGTCTCGCCGGCCAGGGTCCCAGCCTTGGCGTATTCGCGCCAGGCCGAGCCGGTGATGTAGCCGCGCACCACGCATTCGATGGGGAATACCGTACCGCGCCGGCAGAGCATGGCGCGGCCGGCGATCTCGGTGCGGTGGCCCTTGAGAGCCGGCACCGTGGCGATGATCTCATCGGCATCGGCCGAGATCATGTGATGATCGACGAGGTCGCCCAGCTGGCGGAACCACCAGGCGCTGACCTGGGTCAGCACGGCGCCCTTTTGCGGAATGGGCTCGGCCATCACCACGTCGTAGGCGCTCACCCGGTCGGTCGCGACCAGCAGCAGCCGGTCGGCATCCACCGCATAGACATCGCGCACCTTGCCGCGCGCGATCCGCTCCAGCGGCAGGTCGCTCACCGTCATCAGCATCATCGGCCTCAGCCTTCCTTGCGCAGTTCCTCGAACACTTCCTTGGCGGTGAGCAGCGCCTCGCGCACCGACGGCAGGCCGATATAGCCGCAAAGGTGCATCAGCGCCTCGGACAATTCGTCCTCGGTCCAGCCCTGCCGGCGGGCCATACGCAGGTGGATGGCGAGTTCCGGCCAGCGCGCCTGGGCGGTGTCGGAAATCACGCAGATCAGCGTCTTTGTCTTGAGATCGAGGCCGGGGCGCGACCACAGCATGCCGAATACCGCCTCGCGGGCGTAGTCGCCGAATTTTTTCATCATGGGGTCGCCGTAGACCGACTTGTTCATGTCGGCGGCGAATTTCTCCCCCATCAGGCTGGCGCGGATTTCGCTGCCCTTCCGGTAGTTATCGCTCTCGGCCACGGTTTCCTCCTTTGTTACGAATTCTGGACTGCAGCGTCCCGGAATTCGCGGCTAGGATCAATTGTTCGCAGGGGGAGTCGCGTTACAGAAATGGCCGCCAACGGCACCGCAGTTGAACCCGCTGGCCGGCGGCGCCGGGCGGCGCTGACCCTGGCCGCCCTCGGCGTCGTCTTCGGCGACATCGGCACCAGCCCGCTCTACACGGTCAAGGAGTGCTTCAGCGAGTACACCGGCATCCAGCCGACGCACGACAACGTGCTGGGCATCCTGTCGCTCATCACCTGGGCGCTGATCGTCGTCGTCACGCTGAAGTACGTCGCCGTCGTCATGCGCGCCGACAACAAGGGCGAGGGCGGCGTGCTGGCGCTCATGGCGCTGGTCTCCAGCCAGAGCAACATCCCGTCACCCTGGCGGCGGCGCCTCTATCTCCTGCTGGGCATCGCCGGGGCCGCGCTGTTCTACGGCGACTGCCTCTTGACGCCCGCCATCTCCGTGCTGAGCGCCGTCGAGGGCTTGACCGTCGCCACGCCGGCCTTCGAGCCGATGGTCATCCCGATCGCGATCGGCGTCATCGTCGCGCTGTTCTCGGTCCAGCATTTCGGCACCAGCGGCATCGGCAAATGGTTCGGCCCGATCACGCTCATCTGGTTCGTCGTGCTGGCGCTGCTCGGCATCCACCAGATCGTGCAGCGTCCCGAAGTGCTGATGGCGCTGTCGCCACACCACGCGATCGGCTTCGCCCTACGGGAAAAGATCGTCGCCTTCATCGCGCTGGGGGCGATCACGCTGGCCATCACCGGTGCCGAGGCGCTGTACGCCGACATGGGCCATTTCGGCGCCAAGCCCATCCGCATGGCCTGGCTCGGCCTCGTGCTGCCCGCCCTGCTCCTCAACTATTATGGGCAGGGAGCGCTGATCCTCGAAGATCCGACCGCACTGGCCAACCCATTCTTCAATCTCGGACCGGATTGGGCGCTTTATCCGCTGGTGGCCCTGGCCACGGCCGCCACGGTGATCGCCTCGCAGGCCACGATCTCGGGCGCCTTCTCGATGGCCAAGCAGGCCGCCCTGCTGGGCCTCAGTCCGCGCGTCCACATCCAGCACACCTCGGCGAGCGAGTTCGGGCAGGTCTACCTCCCGGTGGTCAACTGGCTGCAGATGCTGGGCGTCGTCATCCTGATCATGGCGTTCAAGTCGTCGACCAACCTCGCCTCGGCCTACGGCATCGCCGTCACCGGCACGATGCTGATCACGAGCATGCTTGTCTGCGTCATCGCCATACGAAAGTGGAACTGGGGCTGGCCGCTCAGCATCCTCGTCTTCGGCGGGTTCATGACGCTCGACCTGGCCCTGCTCTCGTCCAACATGCTGAAATTCCTCGACGGTGGCTGGGTGCCGCTGGCGATTGCCGCGCTGATCTTCCTCTGCATGTGGACCTGGCTGACCGGCCGGGCGGCCGTCGCCAAACACGAGCAGGCAGAGGCGCTGCCGCTGGAAACCCTGCTCGAGAGCATCAACCCGGCCCGCGTGCACCGGCCGCAGGGCACCGCCGTCTACCTGACCGCCACGTCGACCAACGCGCCGCGCTCGCTGATGCACAATCTGAAGCACAATGAGGTGCTGCACGAGCACGTGGTGCTGCTGAGCATTGAGGTCCCCGACATTCCCTTCGTTTCGTCCGAAGGCCGAAGCCAGGTCACGCATCTCGGCAAGGGCGTGCACAGGGTCGTGCTGCGCTACGGGTTCATGGAGCAACCCGACGTACCGAGCGCTCTCGCCCTGCTCGAGGACAAGGGCATCCCGTTCGACCCGATGCGCACGTCCTACTTCATCGGTCGCAATACATACATGCCGGCCAGCGCATCGCCGTTGCCGCGTTGGCAGGAGAGGCTCTTCCTTGCCTTGTCGCGTTTCTCGGCCAGCGCGGGAGACTTCTTCGGCCTGCCCACCAATCGCGTCGTCGAACTGGGCAGCCGCATCGAGATCTGACTCAGGCGTCGAAGCCGGACAGCGAGACCGCCTCCTGCGCCGGCGGCTGCAGGCCGCGCGAGAGCAGATCGCCCAGCCGTGCGAAGATGCGGCCCGCCTCGGTGAAGCCCACATCCTGGGCCACCGCCTCGGCGGCAATGTTGAGCAGGGCATTGCCGGCGAGATCGCGGCACTCCGCGGGCAGGGCCTCGACGGCATCGGCGATCGCGCGCATGGCGTGCTGCAGGTCGGAGAGGCGATCGGGCATCGGGGCGGTCATGGCAGCGGCCTTCAATTGAGGCGACCGGCGGCGGCGCCGGCCGCCGGAGCGATCCTGAGGCCTGCGCCGGCGAGCGCGACGGCAAATGCCTTCAGGCGAATCGCGGCCACGCGGGATGCGGTGGGCGCCATCATGATGTCGAGGGACGCCACCAGCGGCGCGTCATGATCCGCCTGCGCAAGACCGCACAGTGCCACCAGCACCGCCTCGTCGTGGCTGACGCTCGAGCAGGTCGGCACGTGAATATCCATGGCGCGCCGTGCGCCGAACAGGAACGCGTCCATGGCGATCGCGAAATCCGGCAGCGCGTCGAGAACGCCCGCGACCTTGAACCCGCGATGGAGGGTCGAGCCCTCGCGGGGCAGCGCGCGGTCCTGCTGCCACTGGCGCAGGGCCCACAGCACGAAGCGTTCGCTCACGGGCAGCGCGCAGGCGCAGCCGGGCCTGCCGCAGCCCTTTGTCAGCGCCCGGCGCGCGATGCCAAGCCTCTGTTCCTGAACGATTTCCATTGCCTCACCCGTGCTGAAAGACCTTGACCACGCAGTCAGTCTATGCAATTGAGAGTCGTTCGCAATACAAAAGAAGGGCGTGAGGCGAGATGAACGAGATGACCCGTCCCCATCGGGTGTCGGATGCGCAGAGCGACAGGCTGGAAGTAACCATTCCGGCCGTGGAGAGCGCCGCGCTTCTGCAAGGACGGCGTGAACTCATGATCCGCCACGGCGCCGAACTGTATCGGCTGCGCCTCACCGCCTCGAACAAACTCATTCTGACGAAGTAACTCGCAAACCCCGAGGGGCCATCCCTCCTCGGTCAAACTGCCCAGCCAGCCGGTCCCGCAAGGGTTCCCGCGAGCCAGGCGTCCTTTTTTCTTGGGGACCTGGTTCAAATGAAGCTGCGCATCATCTACGCGCTGATGGCCACGACGGCCATTTGTGCGCCTCTCGCCACGCCTGCATGGGCGCAGGCACCGACACCCCCCAGTGCCGATCCGACCCCGGCCCCGCCAGCGGCCCAGGCCGTTCCCACGCAGCTCGACGCCGTGACGACGGCGGCGATGCGCAGCCGCCGGCCGCTCGACGACGTGCCGGCGACCGTGTCGGTGATCACGACCGAGAACATCGACCGCGAGAACATGCAGGACGTCCGCGACCTCGTCCGCAACGAGCCCAGCGTCACGGTCGGCAACAATCCCGGACGCGCCGGCTTCCAGAACTTTGTGATCCGCGGCATCGGCGGCAACCGCGTGCTGCTGATGGTCGACGGCATGCGCACGCCCGACTTCCCCGACAGCAACCAGGGCGCCGGCACCTATTCGCGCGAGCAGCCCGACCTCGAGGACATCAAGCGGGTCGAGATCATCCGCGGCCCCGCCTCGGCCCTCTACGGGTCCGACGCGATCGGCGGCGTTGTCGCATACACCACCAAGGATCCCGGCGACTACATGCGTGACGGCAAGGACGTCTATGCCAGCGCCAAGGCCGCCTACAGCGGCGCCAACCTGCAGTTCTCCGAATCGTTCACCGGTGCGGTCCGCTCCGGCAACGTCGAGTTCATGGGCATCTACACGCGGCGAGACGGCCAGGAATTCCAGCCGGCGCAGACGACGGTCAGCCCGAATCCCACGACCTGGTACAACAACAACTTCTTCGCCAAGCTGGTGATCAAGCCGACCGAGGTCGACACGATCCGGCTCACCGGCTCGTACAACCAGAGCGGACAGAGCACCAACATGCTCAGCGCCGTCGGCACCTTCCCCAGCCTGTTCGCGCGGATCTACGACGAGTGGGGCCAAGACTATACCAACACCTACCGGATCAGCGCACAGTGGGAGCACAACGCGCCGATCGGCTTTGTCGACCGGCTGAGCTTCCTCGCCTATTTCAACTCCGTCTACACGCAGGCCGACACCTATACGCTGCGCGGCGGAACCACCAGCGTCGTCCCGAGCAATGCCCGCGCCTCGCAGTTCTACTACACGCAGAACGTGAGCGGCGCCGAACTGCAGATGCATACCGATCGCCAGATCGGCGGCCTCGACAACTTCTTCACCTACGGCGCGAGCTTCTCCTGGACCACGACGACGCGGCCACGCAACAGGACGCAGATCACCCTGGCGACCGGCGCCACGACGAACTCGGTGGGCGGCGAGCTCTATCCGAACAAGAACTTCCCCGACACCGACACAGTGCAGGCCGGCATCTACGTGCAGGATGAGATCAGCGCCCTGGGCGGCCGCCTGAAGATCACCCCGGCTGTGCGGCTCGACTACTACAACATGACGCCCAACCCGGATAAGTACTTCTGGAATTCGACGGGTGCGACGCTCAACGCCGTCCCCTCGGCCACCACCTACGTCTCGGCCTCGCCGAAGCTCGGCCTGCTCTACCACTTCAACGACACTTATTCCGGCTACTTCCAGTACGCGACGGGCTTCCGCGCGCCGCCGTACGACAACGCGAACTTCGGCTTCACCAATGCCGCATCGTTCTACCAGATCCTGCCCAACGCCAACCTGAAGCCCGAGACGGCCAACTCTTTCGAGGTCGGCTTCCGCGGCAAGTACGAGAACGGTTCGAGCTGGCAGCTCACCGGCTTCTACAACCTCTACAACAACTTCCTCGAAACCACTGTCGTCGGCATGGTGGGGCCGGTCACGCAGTACCAGTACGTCAACCTCACCAACGTGACGATCTGGGGCATCGAGGCGCGCGGCGAATACCGCTTCGCGCCGGAATGGGCGGTGGCCGGCTGGACAGCCTTCGCGCAGGGCACCGACACGAAGACCGGCCTGCCGGTCGACTCGGTCTCGCCGTGGACCACCCAGGCCCGCATCCGCTACGGCTTCGACAAGGGCATCGTGGCGCAGCTCATCGGCACGGTGGCGGCCGCCCATACCCAGGTCAGCAGCCCGACCTACTTCCAGGCGCCGGCCTACTTCAATCTCGATGCCACCGTCGGCTACGTCTTCAACGACCACTTCAAGGTCAATGCTGGCGCGTTCAACATCACCAACGCCAAGTACTGGAACGCCCCGGACACGATCGGCCTCTCGCCGACCAATCCGCAGCTCGACCTCTACGCCCAGCCCGGCCGGTATTTCGGCGTCAACCTCCTGGCCAAATGGTAGTCCCGGCAGCCCTCTCTGCCGAGCGACTGCCGGCGCCACCGGCACGCGGTCCGCGCGTGCCGGTGGCGTTGTCGCTCGCGCTGCATGGGCTGGCCATCGTTCCTCTTCTTCTCGCCGGCATGTCCGGCAGCAGCGCCAACGACGACGAGCCGGCGCTCATGGTCGAACTGTCCCTCGCGGCGCCCACCGCCGGGCCCACCGCTGAGGCCGACCAACCCGAGACCACGCCCGAACCGCAGCAGCAGCCCGAGCCGCCGACTCCTCTGGTCGAGCGAACCGAGGCAACACCACCGCCCGAGCCCGAACCACCGCCTCCGCAAGAGGTCGCGGCCGCTGAACCGGAGATCAAGGTCGAGCTGCCTCCGCCGGACGAGCCACCCCCTCCGACCGCCGCCGAGATGAAGCCCGTCGCGCCGCCCAAGCCCAGGCCGCCGCAGCCGAAGCCGGCGGTGGCACCGCGCCCGACGGCGCAAGCCGCGGTCACGAAGGCTCCCGTGCCCGACGCCGGCAATGCCAGCATCACGCAGCAGCAGGCCGCCGCCTCCTCGTCGCTCGTCGCGTTCGAGGGCAAGCCGCGCTACCGGATCCCGCCGACACCGGCCGTCTACCCGCCGCGCTCCATCGAGCTCGGCCAGCAGGGCGAGGTCATGGTGCGCGTGCGCCTCGATGCGGACGGAACCGCGGCCGAGATCATGGTTTGGCGCAGCAGCACCTTTCCACTGCTCGATCGCGCCGCGCTCACCGCGGTGCGCGGCTGGCATTTCCTTCCCGCCCTGCGCGACGGCCGCCCGGTCGCCGCCTGGGTGGAAATCCCGGTTCGTTTTCATCTTCGTTGAAAGGACAGCCTGATGCTCTCATCCCCGAATACGGACCTTGCCGCCCGTTGGAACACCCTGCGCGGCGAGAAGCCCGCACTGCGCATTCGCGACGCAGCCGCGACGCTGGGCGTCAGCGAGGCCGAGCTGGTGGCGCTCGGCGTCGGCCAGACGGCGACACCGCTGACGACGGACTGGCGCGGCATCCTGAACGACATGCCCGGAGTCGGCCGCGTGATGTGCCTCACGCGCAACGAGCATTGCGTGCATGAGCGCCATGGCCGCTTCGAGGGCGTGGACGTGAAGGCCCCGCACGGCATCGTCCTCGGCCCGGACATCGATCTGCGCCTGTTCCTCGGCTCGTGGAAGCATGGCTTCGCGGTGCGCGAGCCGCTGAAGCAGGGCGAACGGCTCAGCCTGCAGTTCTTCGATGGCGCCGGCGAAGCCGTGCACAAGATCTATGCCACGGAAGAGACCAACCGGCCGGCCTTCGATGCGCTGATCGCGCGTTACACGGCAGCGACGCTGCCCGACATGAAGATTGGCGCGCGTATACCCGATGCGGTGGATCGTCCCGATTCCGAGGTCGACGTCGCAGGCCTGCGCACGGCCTGGCTCGGCATGAAGGACACGCACGAATTCTTCGGCATGCTGGGCAAGTTCAAGGTCGGCCGCGTCCAGGCCCTGCGCCTGGTCGGCGAGGATCTCGCCCGCGAGCTGCCGGTGCGCGCGCTGCGCGCCGCCTTCGAGGCGGCCTCCGCCGACGGCACGCCGATCATGGTCTTCGTCGGCAGCCATGGCTGCATCCAGATCCATACCGGCCCCGTAAAGCGCCTGGTCGACACGCAGGGCTGGTTCAACGTGCTCGATCCGGACTTCAACCTGCACCTGCGCGACGCGGGCGTGGCTCGGGTCTTTTCGGTGCGCAAGCCCACCGAGGATGGCATCGTCACCTCGATCGAGGCGTTCGACGCGCACAACCGCAACATTCTCCTGATGTTCGGCGCTCGCAAGCCCGGCAAGCCGGAGCTCGAGGAATGGCGCGCCATCGTCGCGAACGTCGAGAAGCAGGCGGCCTCGTGATGAAGCGCCGCACCGTCCTCGGCATGGGACTCGGCGCGGCGGCCGCCGCCGCCCTCCCCGCCAATGCGCAGCAGCCGCCCCGCATCGTGTCGGTCGGCAGCTCCATCACCGAAATCATCTACGCACTCGGCGCCGAGAAGCTGCTGGTCGGCGTCGATACGACCAGCCTGTACCCGGAGGCCGCGCGAAAACTGCCGCAGGTTGGCTACATGCGGGCCCTGTCGGCCGAGGGCGTGCTGTCGTTGAAGCCGACCCTGATCATCGCGACCACCGCGGCTGGCCCGGCCGGTGCGCTCGACCAGCTCAAGGCGACCGGCATCGAGGTCATGATCCTGCCGGATAAATACGACTATGACAGCGTGGTCACCAAGATCGCCGCCATCGGCAAGGTGATCGGCAAGATGGCTGAAGCGGATGCCCTGATCGCCAGGGGCCAAGAGTCCATGAAGACGCTGACCGTCAGGCTTGCGACGGTAAAAAGTCACCCACGCGTGCTCTTCCTGCTGTCGATGACCGGCGGCGCGCCCCAGGCCGCCGGCCGCGACACCGCCGCCGCCGGCATCATCAAGCTGGCGGGCGGCATTAACGCCGTCGATGGCTATTCCGGCTACCGGCCGCTCACGCCGGAATCGGTCATCGCCTCCAACGCCGACTATGTGCTGGTGACGCGCCAGACCGTGGAGGCGATGGGCGGCAAGCAGGCCATCCTCGACCAGCCGTCGCTCAACCGCACGCCGGCCGGCAAGGCTGGCAGAATCATCGAATTCGACACGCTGCTCCTGCTGGGCTTCGGTCCGCGCACACCCGAGGCGGCCACCGAACTTGCGATGGCACTGCATCCAAACCTCGCCCGCGCACCGTGACCGCACTTGCATTGCGGCGTCCGATCCCGCTGTTCGCGCTCGCCGCCCTGGCGAGCGTCGTGGCCAGCCTGTGCATCGGCGCCTTTCCCGTCGGCTTCGGCCAGATCCTGTCGGCCGTCGGCCTGTCGAGCGCGCCGCTCGACGACACGACGGCGGCCGTCCTCTACGCCATCCGTGCGCCGCGCGTGTTCGCGGCCTTCGCCGTCGGCGCCGCGCTGGCGGCCGGCGGCGCGGCGATGCAGAGCCTGTTCCGCAATCCGCTGGCCGATCCCGGCCTGCTCGGCGTCTCGAGCGGAGCGGCGCTGGCCGCCGTATCGACGATCGTGCTGGGCGAGAGGGTGATGCACGTCGTACCGCCGGACTTGCGGCCCTGGGCCCTGCCCATCGCGGCCTTCCTCGGCGGATTGGCGGCCACCGTCGTCGTCTATCGCATCGCCGCGCGCGAGGGCGTGACCCTGGTCGGCACCTTGCTGCTGGCCGGCATCGCGATCAACGCGCTCACCTCAGCGGGCATCGGCATGCTGGTGTTCGTGGCCGACGATCAGCAGCTTCGCACGCTGATCTTCTGGACCATGGGCGGCTTCGGCTCGGTCACCTGGATCGCAATCGCGCCGGCCCTGCTGATCTTGCTCGTCAGCGTGCCGACCCTGCTGCCGACGGCGCACCTGCTCGACGCGCTGGCGCTCGGCGAACGCGAAGCCGGCCATGTCGGCGTCGATGTCGAACGCCTGAAGAAGCGGCTCGTGGCGCAGGTGGCGCTGGCGGTCGGTGCCGGCGTGGCGATCTCCGGCATCGTGGGATTCGTCGGCCTGATCGCGCCGCACATCGTGCGCCTGCTGCTCGGCCCATCGCATCGCACCCTGTTGCCGGCCGCGGCCCTGTTCGGCGGCGCCTTCCTCGTGCTGGCCGATGCGCTGGCCCGCACCATGGTCTCGCCGGCCGAGCTGCCGATCGGCGTGCTGACGGCGCTGGTGGGTGGGCCATTCTTCCTCTGGCTGCTGGCAAGCCGTGCCGCACGAGGTGGGCTGTGAAGCGCCTGCAGGCCATCGGCATCGAGGTGCGGGCGCGCACCAAGACGCTGTTGCGCGACGTTTCGCTCGACGTCGCGCCGGGCGAGTTCGTGGCAATCATCGGCCCGAACGGTGCGGGCAAGAGCACGCTGCTGAACGCTCTGGCCGGCGATCGCGTCCTGGCCGACGGCGAGATCCTGCTCGACGGACGGCCGCTGGGGCAATGGAGCAAGCTGGAGCTGGCGCGCCGCCGCGCCGTGCTACCGCAGCACTCGGCCGTGGCCTTCGACTTCACCGGGCTTCAGATCGCCATGCTGGGCCTGCTCGCCTTTCGCGGCACGCTGTCGGAATCGCAGATGCAGACGCTGGCCGAGCAGGCCCTTGCCGAGACCGAGGCGCTGGCCTTCGCCGGCCGGCCCTATACCGTTCTGTCCGGCGGCGAACGCCAGCGCATCCAGCTCGCCCGCGTGCTCGCCCAGTGCGACGCCGATCCCGCGGCCACGCAGTTCCTGCTGCTCGACGAACCGATCACCGGACTCGACGTCTCGCACCAGCATGCGGCACTGGCCAGTGCCCGGCGTCGCGTCGACCGGGGGCTGGGTGTCCTCGCGGTGCTGCACGATCTCAACATGGCGGCGCGCTATGCCGACCGGGTCGGCATCGTCGAGGCTGGCCGTGTGACAAATCTGGGACCAACCCGCCAGACGCTCGACCCGGAGACGCTCTCGGCCGTCTTCGCGACACCGATTGTGCGAATCGAAGCCGCCGGGAGAACGGCATTCCTCAGCCCCGGCTGATTCACCGCGAATCGGTGTTCAATCCGACACAAACCCGCCGGATTCGAACGATGTTATGATGCCTCGATCCGCAATCATAAGTCCGACCTCAGGCCTCCATGGGCGAACGCCCTACTCTGTTGATGACGACCCGACTGGGCGTGCGTCCTCTGGGCGTGCGGGGCGAACCGCTGCACGCGGTCGCCGGCCAGTTGCTGTCCGTCATACGGCGTCGCCTGGGCGACGGTCCCGCCGACCTGCTGGCCGAGCCGCAGCTTCGCGAGTCCGGTGACGGCATCGACTGGTACGCCGCGCGCAGCGGTACCGCCCAACGCCTCAGCGAACTGGACGAGACCCGACGCACGGAAGTCCTGCGCATCGTCGAGGAACACCTCGCTTCCATCCGGTCGCTGGGCGCCCAGCTC
The DNA here is from genome assembly GCF_945957355.1 of uncultured Reyranella sp. Classification (GTDB taxonomy): domain Bacteria; phylum Pseudomonadota; class Alphaproteobacteria; order Reyranellales; family Reyranellaceae; genus Reyranella. The sequence continues at coordinate 249,828 of NZ_CAMFKM010000007.1, forward strand.
CTGGGATCGCAGACCAGCGAAGAGGCGCGGCTGATCGGGCGCTCGCTCGAACTCTCGACATCCCGCCCCTCGGACGATTTCGTGTTCGTGGTCGACGGCCAACCGGTAATCGTCGCCTGGGGCTACGAAGCCGACGCCGCGGCGGGCCTGCAAGCCTTCCAGCCGGCGACGGTTCCCGCGGCGGCGCGGCCCGCGGCGGTGTTCGCGACTGCACCAGCGGCGGCGATGCTGCCGGCGACGCGCATCGTCGGCTGGGCACCCTGGTTCAGCGCCCTGCTGTTCGGCCTGTTGCTCCTTCTGCTCCTGCTGCTGACCTCGTGGCTGCTGCGCGCCTGCGTGCCGGTCGACCCGACCTTGAACGTCGCGACGCTCGAGACGCCGGCGCCACCAGCGCCCGAAGCGCCGCCCGATCCGACGCCGCTGCTCAAGGCGGCCCTCGAGTCGGCCGGCGACCAGGAACAGAAGCTCAAGGCCGAGCTCGCCTCGCTGCAGGCCGAACTCAAGGACAAACTCGAACAGTGCAAGCCGATCGAGCCTCCCAAGCCGCCGCCGGCGCCACCGCCCGTGGCGAAGGTCGAGCCGCCCAAGCCCCCGCCGCCGGCTCCCAAGCCGCAACCGCCGCAGCAGGCTTCAGCGCCGCCCGTCAACCGGCCGCCGCCAGGCCAGCTCCCCTGCGACTGGTCGGGTGACTCCGGCGGCGAAGGCGTGACGCGCAACAGGCATTATCTCGGCGACAAGCCGGGCTTCGTGGCGCTGAACTATCAGCTCTTCCAGCGGCCCGACGACATCAAGGTCATCTATCGTGGCCAGCAGCTCGCCGGAACCGGCGGTCCGCGCAGCGGCCGAGGCGGCTTCGGGTTCGACTGGAATCCGGTTGCCGGGGATTATTCAGTCGAAGTGATCGTAACGGGTGAACAATGGGGCACGCGCTGGAACTACGCCATTGCCTGCCCGCGTGGCAGCAGACGGTGAGGAACTGAGATGGCCGCAGGTCCGCTACTGGTCAGTGAGCCACTGCAGCGCTACCGCGCGCTCGGGCTGGCGGGCGATCCGGTGTGGCGCGCCGCGGGACAGCTGCGCGCCGCGATCGCTTCGCGCCTGTCACGCGAGCATGCCGACCTGCTGGCAATCCCCGAGGCCGAGCCGAGCGGCCGCACGATCGACTGGTACGCGCCGTTCGACGGCGAGGTGAAGCGGCTCGGCGATCTCGGCGAGGCGGAGCGCCGTGAGATCCTCGACAAGGTGCATCGCCTGCACGGCGAGATCGCAGGTCTTGCGACCCAGATGGAGGCGGTGGAGCGCTCCAATGCCGAGCGCAACTTCGCACGCCTGCTGCGTCACGCGCTCACCGCACCGGGTGAAGAGACGCTGTACGTCGTGGACGGACATCCGGTGATGACCTTCTGGGGCTTCACCGCCGATGCGGCACTGCCCGGCGTGTTCCTGCCCAGCCCGCCGCCGGCGGCGATGCGAATCGCCGCGCCTCAAGTCGCCCGGCCCGAAGCCGTCATGGCCTCGGCGCCGGCAATTGCCGCCGTCGCGGCCCCGCGCACCCTATGGTGGCAGTGGCTGCTGCTCGGCATGGTGCTGATGCTGATCCTGGCGCTGCTCGCCTGGCTGGTGCGGCCCTATCTGCCACGAATCGAACCCTACATCGAGGCGGAGGCCCGCGAACGCGCGCTGGGGTTCGCCGTCCGCCAGCCGATGGAGTTGCAGCAGACCCGCGTCGCGACCCTGGCGCACGACTATGAGGAACTGCGCCTCGAACTGGCGCGCCTCACCGACGAGCTGTCGCGGCGCGGCGGCGACTGCGCCGCGGGCGTTTTGGGACCGGGCGGCGTGATCGTCGGCTCCCCCGGGGGCCCGCCGATCGAGCGCGGCGCCGGCCCCGATCTCGGCATGACCGCAAACGACGCGGCGAAGGATGCGAACAAGCCGGATGCCAAGAACGCGGACGTGAAGGGACCGGACGAGCAGAACAAGGACAAGAGCGCGGCGCCCAACGCTCCGAAGAGCGAGGCGGGCAACAACAAGAAGGACGAGCCCAAGCCGATGGTCGTGCCGCCGGAGGCCAAGCAGAAGCAGGACCTCGCCTTCCTGAAGGGCGACTGGCGCTCGCGCACCGGGCTTGCGACCGCGACCGGCGAGAAGGACATTCGCCCGTCCTACACATTGGACGACAAGGGCAAAGGCAAGGTGTCCTTCACCCAGAAGAACGGCGCCACCTGCGAGGCGCCCGCCGAGGCACGCTGGGACGGAACCAAGCTGGTGATCGAGGAAAAGAGCAATCCGCGCTGCACCGACGGCAAGACCTACGCCCGCAACACGGTGAACTGCGAGATCGGCGCCGACGGCGCGGCGCAATGCAAGGGCAGCCAGCCCGGCGACCCGCGCAGCTACCAGGTGCAGATCGGACGCTGAGCCCTTACATACGCATGATGATGGCCGTACCGGAGTGACATGAGCGACCTCGCCCGCCTGCCGAGCTATCCCAGCCCGACGACGCTGATTGCCCGCTCCGGCATACAGTTCCTCGACTTCGGCTTCGATCCGGTGCGCCTCAAGGTGCGCGAGTGGGGCTTCCACGACACCGCCGCCTCGAACGCCGTCGACGATCTGGTCCAGCTCGACTTCGACGAGGGTCGCGGCCAGTACGAGGTGGTCGAGAACGGCCGCCGTCGCGCCGCCGATCCGAACCTGGTGATCACCGCCAAAGACGCGCTCGCGCCCTTCCTCGACAAATGGGTGCCGGTGCCGTTCCTGCAGGTGCGGCCCAACAACCAGTTCCGTGAGGGCCCGGCCGACTGGGCGCGCGTGCGCGTGGTCGATCTCGAGGCGCGCTATGGACCGGGCTATCGCGACGAGCAGGGCAATCGCTACCGCGCCGTTCTGGCTTTCGATACCGGCCTGATCGCCGAGGCCGAGGGCCGCGCCTATCTCGCGCCTTCCCCGAAGGACGTCACGTCGGGCGCGCTGTTCGCGTTGGCGCCGCAGCAGCGGGCCAATCACTGGCTGCTGCGCCAGGGCTGGATGGTGCAGTGGCTCGACGAGCTGTTCCACGAACTGCATCCGCGCGCGACCGCGGAAGAGATCGACAACGACATCAAGCAGAAGCCGCAGGAAGCCACGGCGCGCTATCTCGCCTTCCTCGGCCTGCTCGCCGCCGCGGTGCACTTCCCGCCGGTGAAGCTGGTGGGCGACGCCGAGCGGCCGGGGCGCGGCGCGATCGAAGTTGATCTCGTGCTCGACGTCGGCAACTCGCGCACCTGCGGCCTGCTGATCGAGGCGGCCGGCGAGCTGGGCGTCAATCTGAACGATTCCTATGAGCTCGCGCTACGTGACCTGTCGCATCCCGAGGTCGTGCATACGCGTCCCTTCGAATCGCGCGTGGAGTTCGCACAGGCCTGGTTCGGCAAGAACCACCTCTCGCGCCTCGGTGGCCGCGCCGACGCCTTCGTCTGGCCGACCATGACGCGGGTCGGCCCCGAGGCGACGCGGCTTGCGGCTCGCCGGCGCGGCACCGAGGGCAATACCGGCATGTCGAGTCCCAAGCGCTACCTGTGGGACGAGGAGCCGCAGACGCGCGAATGGCGCTTCAACGTGGCCTACGCCCAGGACCAGACGGCAATGCCGGCCGCCGCCGGGCCGATGGCGCAGCTCGTGAACCAGAAGGGCGAACCACTCCATCTGGTCGATGCCGATGCCGATTCGGCCGATCACCTGCCAGTGTTCGAACCGCTCTACTCCCGCTCCTCGGTGATGACCTTCGTGCTCACCGAGGTGCTGCTGCAGGCGCTCACCTTGATGAACTCGCCGCAGCAGCGCGGCCGCCGCGCCCATGCCGAGACACCGCGCCGCCTGCGTCGCATCGTTCTAACGCTGCCGACCGGCATGCCGCTCGCCGAGCGCCTGATCTTCCGCAAGCGCGCCGAGGCGGCGCGCGATCTCGTCTGGATGATGCTGGGCTGGAAACTCGACGATCCGGCGGCGCCGGCTCCGCGCGTGCTCACCGACTGGGACGAGGCCAGCTGCACACAGCTCGTCTATCTCTACACCGAAGTCGCGCGCAATTTCGGTGGCGACGCACGGCGCTTCTTCCAGATCACGCGCAAGCCGCGCGGCAAGCCGCCCGAGGACGTGCTCAACATCGCGAGCATCGACGTCGGTGGCGGCACCACGGACCTGATCATCAACTCCTACCGGCTGGAGGGCGCGGGCACGTCCGTGACCTTGTTCCCGGAACAGAAGTTCCGCGAGGGCTTCAGCGTCGCAGGCGACGACATCCTGCTGCGCGTCGTGCAGGGCCACGTGCTGCCGCCGATCGAAGCGGCCCTGCGCACGGCCGGCATCGCCAACCCGGCTGACCTCCTGGCCGAACTGGTGGGTGGCGACCGCGGCGGCGAGGACGTGATCCAGCGCAACCTGCGCCAGCAGTTCGCGCTGCAGATTGCCCATCCGCTCGCGCTGGAGTTCCTGCGCGCCGCCGAGACCTACGATCCGACGTCGGGCGTCGTCGCGGCCGAGCCGCGCCCCTACGAGACCTTCTTCCCGGGCGGCGCAAAGCCGTCCGAGGAAGTCGTGACCTTCGTAAACGAGGCGGCACGCAAGCGCGGCGCGCAGAACTTCGACCTGCGCGAAGTAGTCTTTCCGGTCGACCTGCCGGGCCTCGACAAGACGGTGCGGGCCGAGATGGGCCGCGTCCTGGCGCCGCTTGCCGAGATCGTCCATGCCTACGATTGCGACGTGCTGCTGCTGTCGGGACGGCCGTCACGCCTGCCCGGTATCCGCTCGCTGGTGATGGAGCTGCTGCCGCTGCCGCCGGAGCGGGTGATCTCGCTGCACGAGTATCGCGTGGGCGCCTGGTATCCGTTCCGAGATGCACGCCTCAGGGTGGAGGATCCGAAGACCACCGTGGCCGTCGGCGCGATGATCGCCGCACTGGCCCAGTCGCAGCTTCCGGACTTCTCCTTCCGCTCCGACCTGCTGCGCTCCAAGAGCATCGCCCGGTTCATCGGCAAGCTCGACGGCGGCGGCCGTCTGCAGAAGGAAGATCTCATCTACCGCGACGTCGACCTCGACGATCGCGAGTTCGAGTTGCCGGAAGTCGCCTTCGAGTTCCGGGGCCCCATGTGGTTGGGCGCACGCCAGCTCGACCTGGTGCGCTGGCCGGCGGCGCGGCTCTACGCGCTGGAGTTCGCCAAGCCGGAGTACGCCGAGCGCCATGCCCGAGAGACGCCGTTCAGGATCGCGCTCGCGCGCGTGAAGCCCAAGGACAAGGACTCGGGCGACGTCGAACGATTCCGCCTGCGCCAGGTGACCAATCGCGACGGACGCGCCGTCGCGCTCGACCGTCTGACGCTCCGCCTCCAGACACTGCCGCGCCGTGAGGGCTACTGGCTCGACACCGGCATGCTCAAGACCGGTTAGAGGGACCTCCAGGAAGATCATGGACACAGTCGATCTCAAGCTGGCCCAGGACTGCGAGGCATTGGCCGTCGCTGCGAGCGAGGGTGTGGCCTGGCTGAAAGACGCCGCCGGACAGTCGCCGACCGTGGCGCAGCAGGCGCCGTCGCTAGTGAGCGAACTGCAGAAGGTTCGCAACCAGAGCCGCAAGCTCGCTCGCGCCGCCCGCCGCCGCATGTGCGTGGGCGTGTTCGGTCCGAGCCAGGCGGGCAAATCGTACCTCGTCTCGATCCTGGCGAGCCGCGACGGTCACCCGTTGCAGGCGCGCTTCGCCGACAAGACCTACGACTTCCTGCGCGAGATCAACCCGCCGGGCAATCGCGAGTCGACCGGGCTGGTGACGCGCTTTGGCCTGGGCCTCAGCGACGGCTCGGCCGAATTCCCGGTGAAGGTGCGGCTGCTCACGCAGACCGATATCGTGAAGATCCTGGGCAACTCCTTCCTGCTCGACTTCGACCACCAGAAGGCCGAGTTCGTGCGGCCCGACGGCGCGGCCATCCGCAAGCGCCTGTCCGAGCTTCGCGCCAAGGCCCAGCCGGCACCGGCCGGCGATCTCGACTCCGACGACGTGCTCGACCTGATCGAGTATTTCGACACCTTCTTTGCCGGCGTCACCGCCGAGCTGCGCACCGACTTCTGGCGCGAGGCGATCGATCTCGCACCACGCCTGTCGGGACAGGACCGCGCCCGCCTGTGGTCGGTACTGTGGTACGACTTCCAGCCCTTCACCGACCTCTATCTCACCCTCTACGACGGGCTGCAGAAGCTCGGCCACGCCCCCGAGGCGCAGCTCGGCATGGACGCGCTGATCCCGCGCGAGAAGAGCATCGTCGACGTACTGACGCTCGACCGGCTGGGCGCCGATGCCGACGACCCGCTGCTGGTGCGCCCGCGCCGCGCCGACGGCCGCTCTGCGCCCGACGCTCGCCTGCCGCGTTCGCTGGTCTGCGCCCTCACCGCCGAGCTGAACGTCGCGATCGACGAGAAGCCGTGGGATTTTTTCGATCACACCGACCTGCTCGACTTTCCCGGTGCCCGTTCGCGCCTGAAGCTCGCCAATCTCGACGACGTCGCCAAGTCCAAGGGCGTGGCCGAGGGCGCCAACCCGCTGCGCGAGCTGCTGCTGCGTGGCAAGGTCGCCTATCTCTTCCAGCGCTACTCGGCAGAACGCGAGCTCAGCGCCATCCTGCTCTGCATTCCCGATGGCAATCAGGAGGTCCGCGACCTCTCCGACATGATGACGGCGTGGATCGACCAGACGATCGGCGCCACGCCAGCGGACCGCGCCAGGCAGAAGAACGCGCTGTTCCTCGTCCTGACCAAGATGGACCGCGAATTCGAGCAGAAGGCCGGCGAGACCGAGGAGTCGCGCCGACTGCGCTGGAGCGCGCGTCTGGGCAATTCGCTGGTCAACAATTTCCGCGGCGAGTGGCCGCTCGACTGGAACGGCAAGCCCTTCAACAACAGCTTCTGGCTGCGAAATCCGACCGTCATCGACGAGCGGCTGATGGACTATGACGGCGGCCGAGAGGTCGGCATCGCCGAGTCCTTCGCCCAGCGCGCCGGCGAGCTGCGTCGCCATTTCGTCGAGAACGAAGACGTGCGCCGCCACTTCGCCGATCCGGCGCTCGCCTGGGACGAGGCATTCCGTGCCAACGACGGAGGCGTGGCCCATCTGGTGAAGAGCCTGATCCCGGTCTGCGATCCCGCCATCAAGCGCGCCCAGGTGCGCGGCCAGCTCGAGGTCCAGCTGCGCCGTCTGGTCGACCGGCTGGCCGGCTTCCACAGCGCCTCCGACGGCGACGCGCGCGCCAAGAAGCGCGACCTCGTACAGACGGTCCTGCGCGGCCTCGCCAACGTCATCCAGCAGCAGCTGTTCGGCGAATTGGTCGCCGCCCTGCAGGTCGCCGACACGGCCTTGCGCGAGATCTATTTCCGCATCGCCACCGCCCGCCCGTCGGACGAGGGCCTGGGCCGGAACGGCAAGCCCCCGGCGGCCGCGGCGGCGTCGACCGGTGCTTCGATCGACCTCGGCGCCATCTTCGCCGACGTGTTCGGCGAGGAGACGGGCCGCACCGCTCCGCCGACCGGCGTGCTCGAGGACCGCGCCGAGCGCTTCGCCCGCGAGGCCGCGGACTACTGGCTCGAGAACATGCGCCGCGTCGGCGCCGACGAGAAGGCGCTGTCGCATTTCGGTGTCGACCGCCAGCATCTCGGCTGGCTGATCGACGAGCTGATCGTGGGCGCGCATCGGCTGAAGCTGATCGACCAGCTCTCCCACGAGGTGCGCGAACTGGAGAATGCCGCCAACGCCAAGTGGGAAGAGATCGCCGAGCGCCAGGTGCGCACGGCCTCCTCGGCGCTCAACGGCTATGTGAGCGCGCTGGGCTTCGACAAGCTGCCGCTCGACCAGCGGCCAGGCCTGCCGCCCAACGCACCCCTGCGCCGCGTGTTCGAACAGCCGACGATCATGGTCGACGGCATCCCGCAGCTCAGTGAGAACCCGGCGCCGATCTATGCCGACTACTGCAAGGACTGGATGCGCGCCTTCCTGCAGCTCGCCATGGACAATGTCGGCTACGAGGGCGGACGCGAGATCACGCCCGAGCAGAACGACCGGCTGGGCGCCATCCTGCGCACCGTGGCGGCGTAGAGAGTTTCAATGCCCGTCCGCGCATCCATTGCCCCATTGCCGGAGCCCGGCCACGCGCTGTTACGCGTGAGCGAACTCGGCGCCGCGCCCGAGGGCCTCACCATCTCGATCCAGCGTCAGCAGGGACCAGAAGCACATCTGGCCGACGATGGCTGGCGCCGCACCGAGACCTGGCTGATGCCGGACGAGGTGCGTCGCAACGGCGAGATCCTGGAATTCCATCTCGGCCCCGAGATCTGCGATCGGCTTGCCGGCATCGCGACCATCAGGCTCAGGGTGCGCGAGCCCGATATCGGCGTCGTCGGCACGACAGTCGTGGCCTGGCCCGCGATGCTGACTTCCGGCGCGGCCGGCGCCTCGGGCGTCTACGACGACACCGTGCGGCTTCGCCGCCGGCAGGCGCCGCAACCAGCGCCCGAGCCGGAACTGCCACCGCCGCTGGAGATCGCGCCCGAACCACCACCTCCCCCGCCACGCCCTGAACTGCGCGCGGCGCGCGACCCGCTGGCCGATCTGCCAAAGCGCTCCGGCGCGACGGGCTGGATGATTGCCGCCGTCGTGGTCCTGCTCGCAGTGGGCGGCGGCTACTACTACTGGACCAACCATCTCCATCCGCCGGAGCCCGTCGTCGCCACGGCGCCGCCGCCGGCTCCGACCCCCTTGCAGCCGCCCGCGCCGGAGCCGCCCAAGAAGTCGGTTCGCGAGACGGTCGCGGAGTACCTCGCGACCAAGCCCACGCCCGACGCGATGCTGGTCAAGGCGCGCGATTTCGCCAAAGCGGGTGACTTCGCTGCAGCCTTCCTGGTCTTCCGTCAGGCCGCCGAACAAGGCAGCGCCGCCGCGCAGCTCGAGCTGGCGTCCTTCTACGATCCGACGACGCCGCCCAAGGCGGGCTTCCCACACGACGGCACGCTGGCAGCGGACTGGTACGAGCGCGCCGCGCTGACAGGTCTCGCCGAAGCCCAGCGCAAGCTTGGCCTGCTGCTTACCAAAGGCGGCGCCGGCCTCGCGGCAGATGCGACCAAGGCCAGGGTCTGGCTGCAACAGGCGGCGGCGCAGAACGACGCCGACGCGAAGAAGGCGCTGGACGGTCTCCCGAAATGAAGATGATCCTGTTGCTGCCGGTGACGGCGGTGTTCCTCGCCGGACCGGTGCACGCGCAAACGGCCGGCAAGCCTGCAAGCCCGCCCCCGCCGAGCAACCTCGCCTGCGGTGTCCTGAAAGCCGAGAGCTCGAAGACCGGCTCGACGTCGAACTGGACCGTCTCCGGCCCTTCCGGAAAGAGCACGGAGACCGGCGTCCTGAAGAGCGGCCCGCGCTTCGACTGTCTGGACGGTGCTGTCCTGACCGTCGAGTTCACCTCGACGGCCGGCCACTCGTTCTTTGACGCCTATTTCCCCGACGGCACCAACATCGGTTACGGCCGTCAACAGATCGACCGTCGTAACAACCGCGTCGTCCTGCCCATTCAGGCCAAGGCCCGCATCGCCGCCCCTTACCGAACCGCCTTCGACTATCACTGCAAGCTCAACATGCCGGCCGATCCCATTACGCCCGCCATGCGCGCGGAGTGCGCCTTCTGATCCCTCGTCATCAGGCACGCGAATTGCACTAAGTATGCGGGCCACAACGGGGAGATCTTCATGAGGAAAACCATTCTTGGCGGGATGACCGCTCTTGTCATGGCAGGCTCGGCGCTGTTGGCCAGCCAACCGGCGCTGGCTCAGGGCGGGATCGACAACAGCTCACTTTCCTCTCCAGCCTTCCGCGAACACAAGCGTACCTTCGGCCTCGTCTATACGCTGCCGAAGGAAGTGAACGACCTTCTCTCCATCACGATCGGCGGGTTGCTGCGCGAGAAGCTGCTGAACGCCAAGCTCATCGACGAGGCGCTGCGCTTCAACATTCCGCACGTCACGGTGCTGCACATCCACAATGCCGATCCGACGACGCCCGAGAAGATGCTGAAGGCGGTGCCGAAGCTGCCGCCCGTGCTCAACGTCACACTCAAGAACTTCTACACGACCGAAGCCGCCAAGGGCGCCGGCCATCCCTGGTGGCTCGACCTCGGCATCGTGAAGGAAGGCCCGGGCTTCGAGGCGATGATGGCGTTCAATACCGTCGCCACGGCCGCGCTGACGCCGCTGCGCGACGGCCCGCTGCCGCGCGTCACCGGCCCCGTCTATGGCGTGATGGGCGACGCCGCCAAGGAGCTGGTGCAGACGGTGGGCGTGAGCGGCCTCAATACCGTCAAGGACGGCAAGGAACTGCGCCCGCACAATCCGCACAACACGCTCGTCTACTCGATGGCGAAGTTCACGCCGGAGATCCAGGCGGCGTTCAACCAGACGGCGGCCGAGTTCAACCAGATCCTGCCCGGCGGCATCCCGACCGCCTTCAAGACCGTGTCGATCGTGGAATTGGGCTTCGCCGGCAATGTGCTGCGAGAGATCTACCGCCTGAGCCTCGAGGACGGCTCTGTAATCGACGTCGCGACCGGCGCCAAGGTCGCGAAGTAGGCCTTCCGCGAACCGCCCCGTCTTTATGGCGGGGCTATACCGGGCCGCTCCCGACCCTCTCGATTTCCTACGGAGGCCTCCGCCATATCGGAGGCCTACCGAAGGAGTTCATATGTCCGGCATTCCATCCGAAGACCTCGTCGATCAAGTGATGGCGGTCGCACACCTGCAGCCCGCCGCGAGTGTCGTCGTCATCGGTCACCACACCTTGCCTCTTCTTCTTGCCCTGATGCGTCGCGGCTGCACGTGCGTGCGCAGCTTGCGTCCTGGCGTGGCATCGCCAGACGGTGAAGCCGCCGACCTTGCCTGGATCGTCGATGTCGCCAATGAGAATGAGCTTTACGAAGCCTTGCAGGCCGCGCGCCGCCGTACCGGCACCAGCGGCCGCGTGATCATCGCCGACCGGCTCGTCCTCAGACCAGCCGGTACCCTACACCCGGTTCGGTGAGAACGTGCTGCGGCGAGGCGGGATCAGCTTCGATCTTCTGGCGAAGCTGACGGATGTAGACGCGCAGGTATTGCGGATCGACCGCCTCGTCGCGCCACACCTCGCGCAGCAGGTGCCGGTGCGTCAGTACCTTGCCGGCATGGATCGCCAGCTGTTCGAGGATGTCATACTCCTTGGGCGACAGCTTCACCGCCTCGCCGCCCCGCTCGACCAGCCGGCGCACCAGGTCGACCTTGAGCGCGCCGCTGGCAAAGTTGCGGTCCGCTCCCTGCTCCTGCAGCCGGTGGCGCAGCGCCGCCCGCAGGCGGGCCATCAGCTCCTCGGCGCCGAACGGCTTGGTGACGTAGTCGTCCGCGCCGGAATCCAGCGCCGCCACCTTGGTCGCTTCCTCGCCGCGTCCCGACAGCACGACGATGGGCACAGGCGCCAGCTTGCGGATGTCGCCGATCAGCTCGAGCCCGTCGCGATCGGGCAGGCCGAGGTCGAGGAGCACGAGGTCGGGCCGGTGGTGCCGCATGGCCTGCAGAGCCTCGGCACCCGTGCCGGCCTCCAGCGTGCGGTAGTCATGGGCGGCCAACGTGGTCCGCAGCAGGCGGCGGATCGGAGGTTCGTCCTCGACGATCAGGATGGTGGCGCCGTCAGCCGTCATGTCCCACCGGAAAACTCACAACGAATTCCGCCCCGCTGGTTTCAGTTCGATCATCTCGATTATCTCGACTGCTTCGATTGTGTGCCGTCAGCGTACCACCCATGGCTTCGACGAAACCGCGGGCGATGGCGAGGCCCAGTCCGGTGCCGGCGCGACGCCGGTCGCCCGATTCGGCGCGATAGAACTTCTCGAAGATGCGGTCGAGGTCGGCCTCGGCGAGGCCCGGCCCCTCGTCGCGCACGACGATCTCGACCCGCGATCCGGCGAGTCTCGCCTCAACCGAGAGGCGGCCGCCGGGCGGGGAATATTTGGCGGCATTATCGAGCAGGTTGAACAGGGCCTGCTCGGCCAGCACGAAGTCGAGCTGAAGCGACGGCAGCGCCGGCGGCACGATGCTGGCGACCTCGTGGCCCGCCACCAGGGGCGCGGCGCGGCGCAGCGCTGTCGAGATCAGGTCGCCGACTTCGACCGCCTCCCGCTTGGGAACGATGGCGCCGGCATCGAGCCGCGTCATGTCGAGCAGGTTGCCCACGAAGCGGTCGAGCCGCTCGGCCTCGCCCTGCGCCGTCGCCAGCAGCTCCTCGCGCGCCGCCCCATCCAGGCGCTTGTCGAAGCTGCGCAGGCTGGAGAGAGCACCGATGATCGAGGCGAGCGGCGTCCGCAGGTCGTGCGACACCGATGTCAGCATCGCCGAGCGCAGCCGTTCGCGCTCCGCCCCCAGCCTCGCCTGATCGATGTCTTCCGCAAGGGTCACGCGCTCGATGGCGACGGCGGCCTGATTGCCGACGGCCTCCAGCAGGCGGCGCTCACCCGCCGTCAGCTCATGGCCTTCCTCGTTGGGCAATACGCCGATCACGGCGACGGCCGAGCGGCTGGTACGGACGGGCACGAACAGCCAGCGCCCGCCCGGCAGGGTGTCGGTACCGCGCCCCGCCGGCCGGTCGGCGTCCCACGACCAGCGGGCGGCGGCGAGGTCGGCCTCGCTCAGTGCCCCATCCGGCGGAAAAGCAGCCTGGGTGGAAAGTTCGCCGTCCTGCGGCATCAGGACGACGACCTCGGCCTTGAGCAGCCGGGCGATATGGGAAACCACGATCCAGAGGAGATCGTAGAGATCGACGACACCGGCAATCTTGCGGCTGAAGGCATAAAGTCCCGCCGTGGTTCGCGCCTCGCGCCGCGCTGATTCGGTCTGCGTACGGGTCCGTGCCGCCAACGCGCTGGCGATGACGGCCACGACGACGAACAGGAACAGCGCCATGACGTTGGCGGGATCTGCGATCGTGAACTGGTAGAGCGGCGGCAGGAAGAAGAAGTTGAAGCAGGCCACGCTCAGCGCCGAAACCCAGAGCGACGGCACCAGCCCATGACGCGCGGCCGAAAAGAGGACGGGCAGCACATAGACCAGTGATATGTTCGGCAACACGATCAGCCGGTCGATCAGCACGCCGGCCATCGTCGCGACCGCCGTCGCCAGGATACCCTCGAGGTAAGGTCCCGGCGTCAACGGCACGTCGCGCAGCCAGTCCCGCGATCCGCTTGTCTGCTCGACCTCGGCCGAGGGCGCGACTTCGACCGCCAGGCCTGAGCCCGAGCGCACCAGCTCGTCGACGACCGAGCCATGACGCAGCTCGAACCAGCGCGAGCGCCGCGACTTGCCGACCACGACCCGCGTGGCGTTGCGCGAGCGGGCGAAGGCCACGATCTCCTCGACGATCGAGCGGCCGGGCAAGGTCACGATTTCGGCGCCGAGCTGAACCGCCAGGCGCTGGGCCTCGGCCAACCGCGAACGCTCAGCCTCCGACAGGGTCGCATGCCGGTCGGTCTCGACATAAAGGGCGATCAGCTCGGCATCGAGCGCGTCGGCGCTTCGCTTGGCGGCCCGCACGGCATTGGCCGCGCCCGGCCCGGGATCGAGGCAGACGATCACCCGCTCGCCCGCCGCCCATGGGCCGGTGATGGCGTGCTCACGCATGTAGCTGCGCATCTGCTCGTCGACGCGGACGGCGGTACGCCGGAGCGCCAGCTCGCGCAGTGCCGTCAGGTTGCCCGGTGAGAAATAGTGGCGCAGCGCGCGTTGCGCCTGGTCGCGGACATAGACCTTGCCTTCGGCCAGACGGGCGATCAGGTCGGCCGGCGTCAGGTCGATCAGCTCGACCTCGTCGGCGGCATCGACCACGCGATCCGGCACGGTCTCGCGCACCCGGATGCGCGTGATCCGCGCCACCACGTCGTTCAGACTCTCGATATGCTGGACGTTCAGGGTCGAATAGACGTCGATGCCGGCCGCCAGCAGTTCCTCGACGTCGAGGTAGCGCTTGGGATGGCGGCTGCCCTCGGCGTTGGTGTGGGCGAGCTCGTCGACCAGAACCAGCGCGGGGCGCCGCTTCAGGATGGCATCGAGGTCCATCTCCCCGATCGTGCGGCCGCGATAGTCGACGGACCGGCGCGGCAGGATCTCCAGGCCGTGGAGCTGGGCCTCGGTCTCGACCCGGCCATGCGTTTCGACGACGCCAACGACCACGTCGACGCCCTCGCGGAGACGCCGGTGGGCCGCCGACAGCATCTCCCAGGTCTTGCCGACACCGGGCGCCGCCCCGAGGAAGATCTTGTGCTTGCCGCGCGACTCCTTCTCCGCGGCTTTCAGGAGCGCGTCGGGCGAAGGCCGGAGATCATCAACGGCGGCGGGCATGCTGCCGGATCATTGTCACCGCTTGGGCAGCGCGTCGAGGGCAAGGTTGAGCTGCAGCACGTTGACCCGCGGCTCGCCCAGCAGGCCGTACGTGCGGCCCTCGGTGTGCCGCGCCACGAGCGCCTGCACCTCGGCTTCCGGCAGGCCGCGCGCCCTCGCCACGCGAGCGACCTGCCAGGCCGCGGCCTGGGGCGAGATGTCGGGATCGAGGCCGCTGCCCGAGGTGGTCACGAGGTCCACCGGAACACCCTTGCCGAACTTGTCGGCCTCCTCTTTGACCCGGTCTACCAGCGCCTTGGAAGTCGGCCCGAGATTGGAGCCCATGGAGTTGGCCGCGTTGTACGGCGCGGCGACGGTCTTGGCCGAATCCGCGGGATCGGTATCGGTCGTGGCCGACGGCCGGCCGTGGAAATAGGTCTCGCCGGTGAAGGACTGGCCGATCAGGCTCGATCCCACGACCTTGCCGTCCTTCACGACGAGCGAGCCCGCGGCCTGTCCGGGGAAGGCGGCGCCGGCCACGCCCACCATGGCAAGCGGATAGGCAATGCCCAGCAGAGCCGTCATCAGCACCAGCATGACGACGGACGCACGGAAATGACGAAGCATGACAGTCTCCTTCAGGCGAGGCCGGTGGCCGCGACCACGACGTCGATCAGCTTGATGCCGACGAAGGGTACGATCAGGCCGCCGATGCCGTAGATCAGCAGGTTGCGCCGCAGCAGGGCGGCGGCACCGCTCGGGCGGTACTGCACGCCGCGCAGGGCGAGCGGGATCAGCGCCACGATGATCAGGGCGTTGAAGATGATGGCCGACAAGACGGCGCTCTGCGGCGTCGCCAGGCCCATGACGTTCAGAGAGCCGAGCTGCGGGTAGAAGGCGATGAACATCGCCGGGATGATCGCGAAGTACTTCGCCACGTCGTTGGCGATAGAGAAGGTGGTGAGCGCGCCACGCGTCATCAGCAGCTGCTTGCCGATGGCCACGATCTCGATGAGCTTCGTGGGATCGCTGTCGAGATCGACCATGTTGCCGGCCTCGCGCGCGGCATTGGTGCCGGTCTGCATGGCGACACCGACATCGGCCTGGGCGAGCGCCGGCGCGTCGTTGGTGCCGTCGCCGCACATCGCCACCAGCTTGCCCTTGGCCTGCTCCTCGCGGATCAGGCGCAGCTTGGCCTCCGGGGTCGCCTGCGCCAGGAAATCGTCGACGCCAGCCTCGGCGGCGATCGCCGCCGCCGTCTGCGGATTGTCGCCGGTGATCATCACGGTGCGGATGCCCATGGCGCGCAGTTCGGCGAAGCGCTCGCGGATCCCGCCCTTCACGATGTCCTTCAGGTAGACGACACCCAGGATGCGGCCGTTGCGCGACACGCCGAGCGGCGTGCCGCCTTCCTTGCCGATGCCCGTGGCAATGCGGTTGACCTCCTCGACCGGCGGCGTGACGCCGAGCGTGCGCGCGTGCTCGATCACCGAATCGATCGCGCCCTTGCGGATCACCGCGCCCTCGTGGTCGACACCGCTCATGCGGGTCTGCGCCGTGAAGGCCACGAACTGCCCGTGCAGCTCGGCCACGTCGACACCGCGCAGGCCGTATTTCTCCTTGGCCAGCACGACGATCGAGCGCCCCTCGGGCGTCTCGTCGGCGAGGCTCGCAAGCTGGGCCACGCGGGCGACCTCCTCCTCCGTCACGCCCGTCACCGGGATGAACTGCGTCGCGTGCCGGTTGCCGAGCGTGATGGTGCCGGTCTTGTCGAGCAGCAGCGTATCGACGTCGCCCGCCGCCTCGACGGCGCGGCCGGAGGTCGCCAGCACGTTGAAGCGCACCAGCCGGTTCATGCCGGCAATGCCGATGGCCGACAGGAGCGCGCCGATGGTCGTCGGGATCAGCGTGACAAACAGCGCGATCAACACGACGACGGAGACCGCACCGCCGGCATAGGTCGCGAAGCTCGGGATGGAGACGACCGCCAGCACGAAGATCAGCGTGAGGCCGGCCAGCAGGACGCTGAGCGCCAGCTCGTTAGGCGTTTTCTGGCGCGCCGCGCCCTCGACCAGCGCGATCATGCGGTCGAGGAAGCTCGATCCCTCTTCCGCTGTGATGCGGACCTTGATCCGGTCCGACAGGACTCGCGTGCCGCCGGTGACGGCCGAGCGGTCGCCGCCGGCTTCGCGGATCACCGGCGCGGACTCGCCGGTGATGGCCGACTCGTCGATCGTCGCCACGCCTTCGATGATCTCGCCGTCGCCGGGCACGAGGTCGCCGGCCTCGACCAGCACCTTCTCACCCACCTTCAGCGTATGGGCGCGACGGGGTTCGAAGGTGTCGCCGACACCCAGGAGCACCTTGGCCATGGTCTCGCTGCGCATGCGGCGAAGCGTGTCGGCCTGGGCCTTGCCGCGGCCCTCGGCGACGGCTTCGGCGAAGGTGGCGAACAGGACGGTGACCCACAGCCAGATCACGATCTGGATCTGGAAGCCGCTTCCGGTGACGCCGGTCGCGATGTCGCGCACGGTGAGGATGGTGGCGGCCAGGGCCACCATCTCGACGGTGAACATCACCGGGTTCTTCACCAGCTCGCGCGGGTCGAGCTTGGTGAAGCTGCCGAGCAGCGCCGGCTTCAGGATCGCGGGGTCGAGGAGCGACTGCGACTTGTCACGTTTACTCATGATGACGCCTCGTTAGAACAGCGTGCCGGCCAGCAGGGCGAAATGCTCGGCAATGGGGCCGAGAGCCAGGGCCGGAAGGAAGGTGAGACCGCCGACGATCAGCACGGCGCCGACCAGCAGGCCGACGAACAGCCCGCCATGGGTCGGGAAGGTGCCAGCCGAAATCGCGGCCTTGCGCTTGGACGCGAGCGCCCCCGCGACGGCCAGCATCGGGATGATGATGGCGAAGCGGCCGACCATCATCGCGACAGCGAGCGTGCCGTTGTAGAAGACGGTATTGCCCGTCAGGCCGCCGAAGGCGCTGCCGTTGTTGCCCGCGGCCGACGTGTAGGCGTAGAGAATCTCGCTGAAGCCGTGCGGACCGGCATTGGCCGGGCCCGCCAGGCCCACCGGGATGACACTGGCCAGCGCCGTGAAACCCAGGATGGCAAGCGGGGCGCAGAGGATCGCCAGCATGGTGAACTTCACCTCGCGCGCCTCGATCTTCTTGCCGACATATTCCGGCGTCCGGCCAACCATCAGGCCGGCGAGGAAGATCGCCAGGATGGCGAACAGGAGCATGCCATAGAGGCCCGCGCCGACGCCGCCGATGATGATCTCGCCCAGCAGGATGTTGAGCAGCGGGATCATGCCGCCGAGCGGCATGAAACTGTCGAGCATAGCATTGACCGCGCCGCACGAGGCGGCCGTGGTGATCACGGCGAACAGGGTCGACAGCGTGATGCCGAAGCGGACTTCCTTGCCCTCCATGTTGCCGGCGGCATTGTCGACGCCGAGCGCACCGATCAGCGGATTGCCGCCGGCCTCGGCCCAGTAGCAGACCACGACGCCGGCCAGGAACAGCACGCCCATGGCGGCCAGGATCGCCCAGCCCTGACGCTCATCGCCGACGGCGCGGCCGAACAGGTTGGTGAGCGCCGCGCCGATCACGAAGATCGACAGCATCTGCACCAGGTTCGAAAACGCCGTCGGATTTTCATAGGGGTGCGCGGAGTTGGCGTTGAAGAAACCGCCGCCGTTGGTGCCCAACATCTTGATGGCGAGCTGCGAGGCCACCGGCCCCTGCGCGATGGTCTGCTTGGCGCCCTCGAGGGTTGTCGCCTCGACATAGGACGACAGGTTCTGCGGCACGCCCTGCCAGACATAGAAGACCGTCAGCAGGATGCAGAAGGGCAGGAGCACATAGAGCGTGACGCGCACCAGGTCGGCCCAGAAGTTGCCGATGCCCTTGGATTCGGCGCGCGCGAAGCCACGCACCAGCGCGACGGCCAACGCGATGCCGGTGGCGGCGCTCAGGAAGTTCTGCACCGAGAGGCCCGCCATCTGCGAGAGATAGCTCATCGTCGTCTCGCCGCCGTAGTTCTGCCAGTTGGTGTTGGTCAGGAAGCTCACCGCGGTGTTGCCCGCGAGATCCGGCGCCACGGCGGACATGCTCTGCGGATTGAACGGCAGCAGGTCCTGCAGGCGCAGCAGGAGATAGAGGAAGGCGAAGCCCACGACGTGGAAGACCACCATGGCACGGGCATAGACCCACCAGCTCTGTTCCTCTGCCGGGTCGATGCCGGCGAGGCGATAGAAGCCGCGCTCGACCGGCAGCAGCGCCGGCGACAGCAGGGTGCGCCGTCCAGCCATGACATTGTCGAGATAGCCGCCAAGCGGCCGCGTGAGCAGCAGCACGAGGCCGCAGAAGAGCGCGATCTGCGCCCAGCCATTGAGAGTCATGGCCGCCTCAGAACCTTTCCGGCCGCGCCAGCGCGACCGTCAGATAGACGAGCAGGAGGGTGGCGAGTGCGCCGCCTAGGACATAGTCGAAGCTCATGATCGCCTCACAGCCTGCTGCACAGGCGTTCGTAGGCGATCAGCAGGCAGAACAGGACGAGGCCGCCGCCGAAGAACAGGATGTCGAGCATGGAAGTCTCCTTCGGCCGCATAGGAGGCGTTCCAGGCATAGGATTTCGAGCCGGCGGACGCGCCGCCGACATAGGAAATTCATAGGAATTTGCGGCGCGTGACCCTCAGGTCCCTGATCAGATTGCTGAAGAGGCCCCTCTGCTGTCGGCAGTCGCTTCCGTCCTTATGGGAATCCTATGGGTTTCCCTCGTCACTCTTCTGGAATTCCTAAGCCTGGACGGCGTTCTGTGCGGCCGACAACAGGGGAGACAACGGATGATCGGCAGAAGCTTGATCTCGATGATTGCGATGATCGTGTCGAGCGCTTCGTACGCGCAGGGCACGCCCGATGCGGCGACCACGCCGGCGGCGCCCGAGAAGGAGACCTGGA
>NZ_CAMFKM010000008.1 GCF_945957355.1 uncultured Reyranella sp.
GCGGCGGTCCGACCCTCGGCGCCTTCTCGTCCTATACGCTCGAGAAGAAGATCTCGAAGAACCCCGGCCAGTTCGGCAAGGGCGCGGTCGAGGGTGTCGCGGCGCCGGAGGCGGCCAACAACGCCGCCGCCCAGACCTCGTTCATACCGATGCTGACCCTGGGCATTCCGTCCAACGCCGTCATGGCGCTGATGGTCGGTGCCATGATCATCCAGGGCATCCAGCCCGGCCCCGAGGTCATGACCAAGAAGCCGGATCTCTTCTGGGGCATGATCGTGTCGATGTGGATCGGCAACGCCATGCTGGTTATCATCAACCTGCCGATGATCGGCATGTGGGTGAAGCTGCTGACCGTGCCGTACCGCTTCCTGGCACCGGCCATCCTGCTGTTCTGCTGCATCGGCGCCTACAGCCTGCAGAACAGCACCTTCCACGTCATGCAGGTCGCGATCTTCGGCGTGCTTGGCTACATCTTCGTCAAGCTGGGCTGCGAAGGCGCACCGTTCCTTCTCGGCCTCGTGCTGGGGCCGCAGATGGAGGAATACTTCCGGCGCGCCATGCTGCTCTCGCGCGGCGACGCCATGGTGTTCATCGAACGCCCGATCAGCCTCGGCCTGCTGATCGCGACGGCGGCGCTGCTGGCCCTGATGGCGCTGCCGAGTATCAAGAAAGCCCGCGAGGAGGCCTTCCAGGAGGAAGGCTGACCCTTCAGCGGGAGAACACGATACACGCCGGGCTGCCGACTTTGGTCCGCAGCCTGGTGGGGGCCAGGAGCCCATTTCGGCCCACCGTGTAGGCGATGATCGAATCGCCACCCTGGTTGGCGACATACAGGAAACGCTCCGCCGGATCGAAGGCGAAGAAGCGCGGCACGCTCCCTTTGGTCGGCACCCATTGGCGCGGCGTCAGCGTGCTCCTGGCATCGATCCCGAAGACGCCGATACTGTCGTGGCCGCGGTTCGAGACATAGACGTTGCGCCCGGCGCCATCGACCCAGATCTCCGCGCCGGTGCTGTAGCCGGTGAAGTCCGGCGGCGTCGACGGCACGGTCTGCAACGGTGTCAGCGCACCGCTCGACACATCCTGGCGATAGGTCGTGATCGTCGAATCGAGTTCATTGATTACGTAGGCGAACGGCTTGCGTGGATGGAAGTCGATATGGCGCGGGCCGGCGCCCGGACGGGAAGCGATCCGGTTGGCTTCGACGAGCACGCCGCGCCTGGCATCGAGGCGGTAGCCGATCACACAGTCCGAGCCCTTGCAGGGCAGGTAGAAGGTCCTGCCGCCGCGATCGAGCGGATTGTGATGCGGCCTCACGTTCTTCTGCTCAGTGCGATGAGGTCCGAGCGGCGCCGCGACTGTCGTGAGAGTGGAATAGGGGCCGAGGGAGCCGTCCTTCGCGATCGGCAGCGCCACCAGCGAATCCGAGCCGTAGTTGCTAACGACGAGAAATGCCTGCTTCGCATCGAAGGCGAGATGGATGGGGTTATAACCGCCGCTCGCCTGTCGGTTCAGGACGGCCAAACGACCGGTCTCGCGGTCGACCGTGTAGGAAGTCGCTTCGCTGCGATCGCCGTGCACCGAATAGAGGCGGTCCCCGGTGGCATTGAGGGCCAGGAATGACGGATTCTCCAGCCCGCCGAGATGCTGGACGTGCCGGAAAGCGCCATTGCGAGGGTCGACGCGATAGACATTGATGCCATTGCCGTGGCCGTTGCGCTCCGGTGAGGTGTAGCTGCCGACATAGGCGAAGGTTGGATTTGCTTTCATCTGTTCATTGTCCATGTCGGGGCAAAACGCGGTCAATGGGCCGTCGACAGGATCAGAACGACGCCCGCCATGATGAAGACGATGCCGACGAATTCTCTCCGGTTCATTGCCTCGTGGAAGACGCGACGCGAAACGAAGTAGCTGAACACGACCTCTATCAGGATCAGCGTCCGCACCTGGGACGCCGGGGCGAGTGCCAGCGCCGTCACGTTGGCCAGTGACGCCGAAGCGCCGGCAACTCCGGCGAAAATCGAGACACGCCATTGCCGCAGGGCGCCCAGAACGATGGCAGGATTGCGCGCCAGCAGCCACGTACAGAGCAGGATCGCCTGTAGGAGCTGGCTCCAGAAGAGCGTTTCTGCCGCGGCAAGGAACGCCGAACCACACTGGAGCGTCAGGTTCGCACCGCGATAGCCCACGACCGAGATGGCAAAGGCCGAGCCCGAAGCGAGTCCGTAAAGGGCCGCCGGGTCGGCCCAGCTTCGTCTGGCACCCTGGGGGGATGGAGGACGAGGTGTCAGCAATACCACGCCCAGCGTGGCGATCACGATGGCGCCAACGGCTACTCCCGAGAGCGTCTCGCCAAGGAACAGTATCGAGAAGAGGGCAACCTGGATGACCTCGCTCTTGGAATAGACCAGACCGATTGCGAAGCTGCGTTCTTCCATCGCGCGCAGCAGCAGCGCCGTGCCTGCCATCTGGCTCAATGCCGCCACGACGACCCATCCGCCGAAGGCCCAGGTGAGTACCGGTTGAGGGGATCCACCGAGGAGAAGCACCAGACAAAGCCACACGCCGAGAACGGGCATGCCGTAGAGGAAGCGGACCAGCGTGGCGCCGAGCGTTCCAAGTTCGGCCGTCAGATGCCGCTGCGCCGTGTTTCGAACGGTCTGCGCCGCCGCAGCAAAGATCGTGAGCGGTATCCATAGCCATGACGAGGAGATCATTTCCCCCGTCCATGCGGCGGTTGTCGTTTGACCATGTCGAACAATTACTCATAGAATCGCGGCAATCGGTCGAAGGCCGCAAGAACTATTCCGGGAGTGAGTACCATGACGTCCATCGAGTCGCGGCGCGCGAGCCGTCGTCAAGTTTTGAAGGGCGCGGGAGCCTTGGCCACGGCTGGGCTTGTCGGCGCCCCGGCGATCGGCAGGGCGCAGAGCGGCGCCATCAAGATCGGTGTGCCGACGATCCTCTCGGGTCGCGTCGCGATTCTCGGGCAGAGCAGCGTCGGCGCGCTCAAGATGTCCTTTGACAAGGTCAATGCCGAGGGGGGCATCAACGGCCGCAAGATCGAGATGGTCGTGCGCGACTCCAAGGGCGCGCCGCAGGAGGCAGCCAAGGTCACGCGCGACCTCATCAACAACGATGGCTGCCAGATCATTATCGACGCTGAAGCGTCGAGCGCGGCCTTTGCGGTGCAGGAGGTCATCCGCGAGGTCGGCGTACTCTGCATCCATACGAACTCGGAGACCTCCTCGCTCACGGCCGATCCCAAGCTCCACGTGCCCACGGCCTTCCGGACGGCCCGCCAGGGCATCCACGATGCAATCGGCGGCGGCGACTATGCCGCCAAGGTCGCCAAGGCGAAGGGCCTCAAGAAGTGGGCGACCTGCTCGCCGGACTATGCCTATGGCCGGTCGAATACGGCCGAGTTCATGGAGTATGCCAAGCACTTCGACGGCAACATCACGGTCGTCGAGGAGACCTGGCCGAAGCTCTTCCAGCCGGATTACACCGAGGTCGTGACCAAGCTGCTCAATGCCAAGGCCGACGCCATGTACTCCGCCCTTTGGGGCGGCGATCTGGTAGCCTTCATCGATCAGGCGAATCTCTATGCCCTATTCGAAAAGCAGGCGTCCTTCATGGTCAATCTCGGCGACTATGGTGTCGTCGACCAGGTGAAGCAGTTTCCGCAGGGTGTCTATTCGGGCGGCCGTTACAACCGGACCGTTCCGCCGACTCCGGAGAACGAAGCCTGGTACCAGGAATACGTGAAGACGCAGAAGAGCAAGCCTACCAACTGGTCTTGGGAGAATGCGGTCGGCGCACAGTTCCTGATCGAGGCGCTGAAGAAGACGAACGGCGACACCAACGGCAAGAAGCTCGCAGAGGCGATCAAGGGCGCCACGATCAAGACGCCTTTCGGTGACGGCGGGTCCATCACCATGCGGGCCGAGGACAACACGACCATCAACTACATTATCGGCTATGGGCTCTCGCTGTCGAAGGAGCCATACATTTCTGACTTCAAGATGTCGCCCTGGGAACCGATCCTGGAACTCGAGAAGCAGTGGAAGAAGAAGCAGGGCTACGCGACCTGAACGTCTTCACCTTCGGATAGGACATCCCCGTGGACCTCGACGCGTTGTTGCGCTGCGTCGGCACGACGTCGTGCGTCGTGACGCAGCTCACCAGCGGCATGATCATCGGCATGCTGCTTTTCCTGATCGCGTCCGGCGTGACGCTGATCTTCGGCGTTCTGAACGTCATCAATTTCGCCCACGGCTCGCTCTACATGATCGGGGCATATGCGGCGTGGACCTTCTACCAGCTCACCGGCAGCTACTTCGTTTCCGCCCTGGGCGCGGCCGTGGCGGTCGGGGGGCTGGGCGTGCTGTTCGAGCGCGCGCTGATGAGCAAGGTCTACGGTTCCAACGTGCTGATGCAGCTGCTCGTCTGCTACGCCGTGGTGCTGATCTCGGACGATCTCATCAAGATCCTGTGGGGACCGGTACCGCTGTCGATGGGCATGCCGCCGGAGTTCCGGTTGCCGCCTGTCCGCTTCATGGGCGGGGTCATTCCGCCGTTCTACATTTTCATGATCCTCGCCGCGATGGCGATCGGTCTGCTGCTGTGGCTGGTCATCGGCCGCACGCGCTTCGGCAGCATCGTGCGGGCCGCGGCCATCAATGGGCCGATGGTGTCGGCGTTGGGCATCCGCGTGAACCTCTACTATGCCGCCGTATTCGGGATCGGCAGCGCGCTGGCGGGCGCGGCAGGAGCGCTCGCGGCGCCCGTTCGGTCGCTGACACCGGGCATGGGCTTCTCGATCCTCATCGAGTCCTTCATCGTGACGGTGATTGGCGGCATGGGCTCGATCGTGGGGGCCTTCGCCGCCTCGATCATCATCGGCCTCACTCGCTCCTTCGGCAGCATCGGCTTCCCGCTGTTTGTCGACGGGGTGATGTTCCTGATCATGGCACTGGTCCTGATCTTCAAGCCCAGCGGCCTCTTCGGCCGAGCGCACCGGTAGGCGGCCATGACCTCACGTTGGAGAGATCTGGGCCTTGCCGGGCTGGGGCTGGTCCTGTTGCTGCTGGTCCCGGTGTTCGGCGCGCCCCCTGCAATCCGCGATTTCATCATGTTCGGCATGGCCTACGGCCTGCTGGCCATGTCGCTCAATCTGCTGATCGGCTACACTGGGCTGGTCTCGTTCGGCCATGCCATGTTCTTCGCCGCCGGCGCCTATGCGTTCGGCCTCGCAATGCAGTCCGGCAAGTTCTCAATTCCCGGCGCCTTCGTTCTGGCGATCGGCTTCACGGCGCTCATGGCCCTGATCGTGGGGGCCATCTGCGTGCGGCTGAACGAGATCTATTTCGCCTTCCTGACGCTCGCGTTCCAGATGCTATTCTACAATATCATTCTGGGCTGGGTATCTTTCACGGGCGGAGACCAGGGGCTGATGGGCGGCATCCCGCGGCCGAAGTTCCTGGGCATCGATCTCGCGGACCGGACGCAGCTCTACGTCTTCTGTTCGGTGGCGTTCGTCGTCTGCATCGCGCTGCTGCGCCAGATCGTGACGTCGCCGTTCGGCTACACGCTGCGCATGATCCGTGACAACCAGGAGCGCGCGGCCTTCCTCGGCATCAACGTGACGATGGTCAAGCTGGCCTGCTTCGTGATGTCGGCCTGCATTGCCGCCGTGGGCGGCATCCTGCTGACCCTGTTCGTGTCGGGCGCCTATCCCAACTTCGGTTTCTGGACGACCTCGGGCGAGGCGATCTTCATGATCCTGCTGGGCGGGTCCAATGTCTTCCTGGGGCCGCTGGTCGGCACGGTGATCCTGCGCCTGCTGAACGACGTTACGGTCACCTACACCAGCCACACCGAGCTGGTGCTGGGCGTCGTGATCCTCGTACTGGTGCTCGGCCTGCGCAAAGGCCCTCTCGACCTGCTGGCCGAGCGCTGGGAGAACCGGCGCCAGGCGGCGGCGCAGGCGATCCGGGATGCTGCGGACAAGGACGCAGGGAAGGGCGACAGCTGATGCTGAAGCTCGAAAACCTCAAGAAGTCCTTTGGCGGTGTCTCGGCGACCCGCGATGTTACGCTGGACTTCGCCGATGGCTCGCTCAGCGCCATCATCGGACCCAACGGCGCCGGCAAGACGACGCTGTTCAACCTGATCACGGGGCGCTTCCCACCTGATACCGGCCGCATCGTGCTGGCCGGCAAGGACATTGCCGGCCTCTCGCAGCGAAGGATCGTACGCCTGGGCATCGGGCGCGCATTCCAGGTGGCGAGCCTGTTCCCGACGCTCACCGTGTCGGAAGCGCTGGCAGCGGCGGCACAGGCGCATCAACATCGAGAGGCGGTGCTGCGCTCGCCGTTTCCCCTGGCCACGACGATGCGGCAGCGCGACGAGATCATGGAACTGCTGGGGCTCACACGAGTGGCGGGCATCCTGAGCCGCAACCTGAGCCACGGCGACCAGAAGCTGCTCGATATTGGCCTGGCGCTGGCGCTGGAACCCAAGGTGCTGCTGCTCGACGAGCCGACCGCCGGCATGGGACCGGAGGAGCGCTGGCGCATGATCGAGACGGTGCAGCGGCTGTGGCGTGCGCGCGGCATGACCTTGATCTTCATCGAGCACGACATGGACATCGTCTTCAAGGTCGCCCAGACGGTGCGCGTCCTGTCCTATGGTTCAGTTCTCGCCGAGGGAACGCCCGACCAGGTGCGGACCAATCCCAAGGTGATCGAGGCCTATCTCGGCAAGTCCGCCCATGGAACTTCCGGGCAGGGAGCGGCGGCATGAGCACTGCCGAGATCCTGAACGTCGAGAATATCGACGTGTTCTACGGCGCCAGCCAGATCCTGTTCGGCGTCTCGTTCGGCGTCGAGAAGGGCCAGTCGCTGGCGCTGCTCGGCCGCAACGGCGCGGGCAAGAGCACGACCATGAAGGCCATCATCGGCATCGCGCCGGCCAAACGCGGCACGGTCTCCGTGCATGGGACACCGGTGCAGAGGTTCTCGCCGGACCGCATTGCCCGCGAAGGCGTGGGCTTCGTGCCCGAGGACCGGCAGATCTTTCCCGAGCACTCGGTCGACGACAACCTGAAGATCGCGATCAAGCCCGGAGTCGGCGGCCGCATCGACTGGACCCTGGAGAAGATCTACGACGTCTTCCCGATCCTGGCCTCGATGCGCGGCCGCATGGGCGGAAGGCTGTCCGGCGGCGAGCAGCAGATGCTCACCATCGCGCGCACACTCATGGGGAATCCGGACGTCGTGCTGCTCGACGAGCCCAGCGAAGGGCTGGCGCCGATCATCGTCGAGAAGATCGGCGAGCTGATTCAGCGGCTGCGCGACATGGGCACCACGCTGATCGTGGCCGAGCAGAACATGCATTTCTGCCTCGACATCGCGAGCCACGTGGCGGTGATCGACAAGGGGCATATCGTCTATCGCGGTTCGATCGACGAGCTGCGCGCCAACGATGACGTAAAAAAGCGCTACCTGGCGGTGTGAAGCACGACCCGGAGCCCGGGCTTCGCATCCTCGAGCCGGATCGTGAGCCCGTGCAGGCCCGCGATCGCCTTGACCATGGCGAGGCCGAGGCCGCTGCCCGAGGTCGAGCGGCTGCGGTCGAGCCGGTAGAAGCGGTCGAAGACCTTGTCATGCTCGGATGCGGGGATGCCCGGTCCGTTATCGGCCACCTCGATCTCGAAGCCGTCGCCCTGCCGCCTCAGGCCCAGGCGCACTTTCGTGCCTTCGGGCGTGTGGCGCAGCGCGTTTTCGAGGAGGTTCGAGATGAGCTGGGCGATGAGCTGCCGGTCACCCGTCAGCATCGCGCCGGGCTCGATCTGCACATCGAGGGCGCGGTCTGAATCCTCGGCGACGGGCTGGTAGGTTTCGCCCAGGCTCTTCAGCAGGGCGGAGACGTCGAAGGTGTCGAAGGCACTCCTCTGCGCACCGGCCTCGACCTGGGCGATGCGCAGCAGGGCCGAGAAGGTCTCCAGCAGCGCATCCGCTTCGTCGATGGCGGCGTCGGTGGCGGCGCTGTAGTCGGCAGTCGTGGTGGCCCGTTCGCGCGCGTCCTCCAGCCGCTGGCGCAGGCGGCCGAGCGGCGTGCGCAGGTCATGGGCGATGTCGCTCGACACCTGCCGCAGGCCGTCCATGAGCTGCTGGATGCGGGCCAGCATGGCATTGAGGCTAGCCACCAGCTGGTCGATCTCATCGTGCGTGCCACGGACCGGAATGCGCGCGGAGAGGTCGCCTTCCATGATGGCGCGGCTCGTGCGCGTGATCGTGTCGATGCGGCGCAGAAAATTGCTGCCGAGCAGGACACCGCCGGCGATGGCCAGCAGGAGCGTGAGGCCGCCCGACCAGGCAAAGGCGCGTATGATGGCGCGCTGCATGTCGACCAGGCGGTTGGCGTCCTGGGCCACCAGAAGGAACGAGCCGTCGGGCAGGGTGAGGCCAAAGCCCGTGAGCTTGGGCCGTTCGCCGGGACGATCGGGGTCAAGCTCCGGCTGCGGCTGGTCGGGCTCGAAGTCGATGGCGCCGTTGACCGGCGGCATACCCGGCAGGTTTCCGACGACAACGCGGCGATTGGGCGCCTGCAGCAGGTAGAAGATCGGACCCCTGGTGCGGAAGTTGATGCGCCGCGTGATCTGCTCGGCCAGGCCCGCGAGTCCGCTGCGGCGATGAACCTCCGCAAGCTGGTAGGCCTCGGAGCGAAGGACGGCCGCCATGTCGTTCTGCATCGCCGCAGTCGCGGTCCAATAGACGCTGGCGAACAGGACGCCAGCGGAGACGATGAACAGGACGGCGTAGATCAGCGGCAGGCGGAAGCTCGCCGAGCGCAGGATCCTAGTCAGGCGCGCGAATGACATAGCCCGCCCCCCTGATCGTGTGGAGCAGCGGCTTGTCGAATCCCTTGTCGATCTTGGAGCGGAGCCTGCTGATATGCGTCTCGACGATGTTGGTCTTGGGATCGAAATGGAAATCCCAGACCTTCTCGAGCAGCATTGTTCGCGTCACTACCTCGCCGGCATGGCGCAGCAGGTATTCCAGGACCTTGAATTCCTGGGCCAGCAGGTCGATGCGTTTGCCGGCACGCGTCACGGTGCGAGCCAGCAGATCCATCTCGAGATCGCCGGCAACCAGGGACGTCGCGGCCACGATCGGCGGGCGACGGGAGAGGGCGCCGATGCGCGCCCTGAGTTCCGCGAAGGCGAAGGGCTTGGTGAGGTAGTCGTCAGCGCCGGCCTCGAGGCCCGCGACCCTGTCGTCGACGCCGCCCATGGTGGTGAGGAACAGGACCGGCGCCTTCATGCCCGTGGCGCGAGCAGCCTTTACGAGCGACAGCCCGTCCATCTGCGGCAGCATGCGGTCGACGACCAGCACGTCGTATTTCTCGCCCGTGGCGAGATACAGGCCGTCGCGCCCATTGTCGGCATGGTCGACCACATGGCCGTGCTCGCGCAGGCCCTTGGCGATGTAGTCGGCGGTCTGTTTGTCGTCTTCAACGAGGAGGATTTTCACAGCGCCCGTCTATCCCGGCGCCGGCCCCCGGCGCAACGTTCCCCAACTATACAAACATTCAATCCTGCGGCCATCCGGGCGCTACAGGTCCTCCCCCATATTCCGTGCACCCCCCAAAGGAGGAGGCTGTAGATCATGACCAAGACCAAGTCCCGTATCCTGACCGCCCTGGCGCTCACCACCGCCCTGACGGCGCCTGCACTGATCGCCCCGATGTTCGCCGCGCCCGCGGCTATCGCCGGCCAGACCATGCCCGTTCAGGACTTCTCGGACCTGGCTGCCAAGGTAACCCCTGCGGTCGTCAATGTCGCCGTGACCATGAAGGCCGGCGCCGACGACGGCGACGAGACCCGCATGTCGGACTCGCAGCAGCAGCAGATGGAAGAGTTCATGAAGCGCTTTTCGGAGCGCTTCGGCCAGCCGATGCAGCCGGGTCGTCCGGACGGCAAGCAGGCTCGCCCGCAGTCGAAGGAGAAGGCCCAGGCCGTCGGCACTGGCTTCATCGTCGACGCCAAGGGCGTGATCGTCACCAACTACCACGTCGTCGGCAAGGCCGACTCGATCACGATCACCATGGCGGACGGCACCAAGCTGCCGGCCAAGATGCTGGGCGGCGACGAGAAGACCGACCTGGCCGTGCTCAAGGTCGAGAGCGACAAGCCGTTGCCCTACGTCTCGTTCGGCGACGCCAGCAAGGTGCGCGTTGGCCAGCCGGTGATGGCGGTCGGCAACCCGTTCGGCCTCGGTGGCACCGTGACCACGGGCATCGTGTCGGCTCGCGGCCGTGACATTCACTCCGGTCCGTTCGACGACTACATCCAGACCGACGCGGCCATCAACCGCGGCAACTCGGGTGGCCCGCTGTTCGACATGGACGGCAACGTGATCGGCATCAACACGGCCATCTACTCGCCGACCGGCGGCAGCATCGGGCTGGGCTTCGCCATCCCGTCGTCGCTGGCGCAGCCGGTGGTGGCCGAACTGAAGGACAACGGCCGGGTCGAGCGTGGCCTGCTCGGTGTTCAGATCCAGCCGGTCTCGAAGGAGATCGCCGAGAGCCTGTCGCTGAAGAGCGAGAAGGGTGCCCTGGTGGCGGTGGTCCAGCCGGACAGCGCGGCGCTCGCCGCCGGTGTCCAGTCGGGTGACGTGATCGTCAGTGTCGACGGCAAGAAGGTCGACGGCATCAAGGAGCTGACCCGCACCATCTCTGCGGTCAAGCCGGGCACCTCGGTCAAGCTGGGTGTGTGGCGCGACGGCAAGGAGACGACGCTCACCGCCAAGGTCGGCGGCCAGAAGGACGACGCGATCGTCAAGGCAAGCGCCGACGGCAAGGACGGAGCCGCGAAGCCCGCGCCGCTGTCCTACGGTGTCTCGCTGGCACCCCTCTCTCCGGAGGCGCGCAAGCAGCTCGGCCTCGGCGGTGATGTGAAGGGTGTGGTCGTTGCCACGGTCGAGCCGGGTAGCCCGGCCGACGACCAGGGCCTCAAGGCCGGCGACGTCCTGCAGCAGGTCGGCAAGGACGCCGTCGACAGCCCGAAGATGGCTGCCGAGAAGCTCAAGGAAGCGAAGACCACCGGCAAGCCGGTGCTCATGAAGGTGTTTCGAGAGGGGATGACGCGCTTTGTCGCTATCTCTCCCCGGGCGGCCTAGCAAACCTCTCGATCGGCCGGAGCCTTCGGGTTCCGGCCGCAGCCTTCGAGCCTGGCGTCGCAAGCATTGCTTTCAGTCTTCGAGGTCGAAGCGAAGCCGCTATCTCTCCCCGGGTGGCCGAGCAGAACCTCAGTGAGGAGCCGGCGGTGGCCCCACCACCGCCGGTTTTCTTCACCTGACGATGTCTCTCAGGGGGGCCGTGTCATTCCCGGCGAAGACCGGGAAGGCGCGATCATGAGGGGGAGCGGAGGTCCGCAGCCTGGTGTGGCGGTGCTGCGGACCTCCAAACCTTCCAGGTGCCGGCCTTCGAGCCGGCATCGCTGCGTTTAGGGCGCGACGCGGGATTTCAGTATTCGGTATTGCACGAGGGATGTGTCTTCGAGGGCCTCGCTCCGGTTGCACGGCAGGTCCTGGTAGTCGAGCGGCTGGCTGAACTGGCTCTCCGTCAAGTCGAGCCGTCGTCCGCCGACGCGATTATAGAAGTGCCATTGGCCCTCGACGATCGTCTTCAGGATGTCACCGCCCAGCAAATCTTGAGCGACGAGGGCGGTAACGCTGCACTGGCCGCAGGCGGGGTTGTCGGAGCGCCACTTGCTACCGGTCTCGGTGGACCAGGCCGAGTGGAGCTTTGCAAGGAGCGCGCTCGTGAGGTGCATCCTCTAAAGAGCTCTCTTTTTCGAGGAAATGACGCCGCTGGCGATGCCGTGCCATTCGATGGTGCCGGCGAGGCGGGAATGCTCGATCTTGGGACAGCGGTTCATCACCACCTTGAGCCCGGCCTTCTCGGCACGTGCCGCGGCCTCCATGTTGACCACGCCGAGCTGCATCCAGACGACCTTGGCGCCGTGTTTGATGGCCTCGTCGGTGATCGGGCCGGCGGCCTCGGAATTGCGGAAGATGTCGACCATGTCGACTTTGTCCGGCAGCTCGTCGATCGAGCCGTAGACCTTCTGGCCCAGGATTTCCTGGCCCTTGGCGGCCGGATTGACCGGAATGACCTTGTAGCCGCGGTCCAGCAGATACTTCATGGCGAAATAGCTGGGACGATTCCAGTTGGCCGAGGCGCCGACCATGGCGATGGTCCGGGTGTCGCGCAGGATCTTGCGCAGATATTGATCGTCATAACGGTCGCTGAAGGCGGCTTGCATGGGGGGGGATTATACATGGCCGGTCCGATGCTGTTCGAGCCGATTTCCATTCGCGACGTCACCCTGAAGAACCGGGTGGTCGTGGCGCCGATGCACCAATATGCGGCGGAGAAGGGTTTCGCGACCGACTGGCATCTCGTGAATGCAGGGCGCTATGCCGCCGGCGGGGCCGGTCTCGTCATCATGGAATCCACCAAGGTCGAGCGGCGCGGCTGCGGCACCGTCGGCGACCTCGGCCTTTGGGACGACAAGTTCGTTCCCGGCCTGAAGCGCTGCGTCGACTTCATCCGGCTGCACAATTCCGTGCCGGGCATCCAGCTCGGACATTCGGGCCGCAAAGCGCGGCGCTTCCGTCCGTGGGAAGGCGGCGCACCGTTGAAGCCGTCACCCGAGATCGACGACTGGGAGGAATGGGAGCTCGTCTCGTCGAGCGGCATCAATTCGCCCGATACCGATCCGACGCCGCGCGCGCTGACCCTGGCGGAGATCCCGGAGGCGGTCGAGCGTTGGGGGCAGGCGGCGCGACGGGCACACGAAGCGGGTTTCGACGTGCTCGATATCCACATGGCGCACGGGTATCTGATCCACCAGTTCCTCTCGCCGTTCTCAAACGTGCGCAACGACCAGTATGGCGGGAGCGAGCTGAACCGCATGCGCTTCGCCATCGAGGTGGTGGAAAGCGTGCGCGCGCACTGGCCGGCCTCGAAGCCGCTGTTCGTGCGCCTCTCGGTCGAGGACGATTCCGGTTGGGGCCCCGACCAGAGCGTCGCGCTGGCGAAGATCCTGAAGCCCAAGGGCGTCGACGTGATCGATTGCAGCTCGGGCGGCATGCGTGGCTCGCCGGTCGTGAGCGCGGGTCCCGTGACCTACGGCTACCAGGTCCCGTATGCGGACCGGCTGAAGAACGATGCCGGCATTCTCAGCATGGCGGTCGGGCTGATCGTGCATGCCGACCAGGCCGAGAAGATCCTGCAGGAAGGCCGCGCCGACCTGATCGCACTGGCGCGCGAGCTTCTCTACAATCCAAACTGGCCGATGGATGCCGCGCAGAAGCTGGGCGTGGACCCGAAATTCGCCTCGGTGCCGCCGGCGCAGGCCTACTGGTTGGCCAAGCGCGCACAGTCGGTGAAGTCCGTCATCCCATCGACGTACATGAAGGGATTGAACGCCGAGTGAAGCGACGCCTCACTCCGACGTGACACCATCGCACCGCATCGTGCGTTATGGTCTGCATGCCTCGAATGCTGGCGGAGATGATCATGAAGCGGATTGCAGCCACGGCCATCGCTCTCGCCTGTGTCCTGGCGACGCCTGTCTGGGCCGCCCTGAAGCCCGGCGACACGGCGCCGGTGTTCACGGCGCAGGCGGCCCTGGACGGCAAGGACTATACGTTCTCGCTGGCCGAGGCCCTGAAGAGCGGGCCTGTGGTGCTCTACTTTTTTCCCAAGGCCTTCACGACCGGCTGCACCGCCGAGGCGCACGAGTTCGCCGAGGCGGCGGAGCAGTTCAAGGCGATGGGCGCAACCCTGATCGGCATGTCCGCCGACGATATCGGCACCCTGCACAAGTTCTCGACACAGGCCTGCTCGGGCAAGTTCCCGGTCGCCGCCGATCCCGATCTCAAGGTCATCAAAGCCTATGATTCGGCGCTGATCCGGGTCGGCAGCGTCGGCATCGCCGACCGAATCTCCTACGTCATCGCGCCGGACGGAAAGATCGTCTATGCCTTCTCCGACCGCAATCCCGACAAGCATGTCGAGAACACGATGGCGGCGGTCAGGCAGCTGCAGAAGAAATAGACGTCCGATTGCGCTCTGCGCGCTTGCGCAGGAGATGCGCGGTGGCCATCAGGGCGGCCGTCAGCACGATCGTGAGGGTCGAGACGGCGGCGATGGTCGGATCGATCTGGAACCGCAGATCGTCCCACATGCGGCGCGGCAGGGTGACGGCGCCGGTCCCCGAGATGAACAGCGCCACGATCAGTTCGTCGAACGAAGTGATGAAGGCGAAGAGTGCGCCGACCAGCACGCCGGGGCGGATGAGCGGCAGGGTGACCTGGAAGAAGGTGGCGCCGGGCGTTGCGCCCAGGCTCAGGGACGCCTGTTCCAGCCGTGGGTCGATGCCGGAAAGGCTCGCCGTCACACTGGTAACGACGAAAGGCACGGCGAGGCAGGTATGCGCCAGCACCATCGCAATCGGCGTGCCCACCAGGCCGTAGCGCGAATAGGCGTAGTAGATGCCGATTGCCACGACGATGCCAGGCACGATCAGCGGCGACAGGATCAGACCGGCTGCGACGATGCGCAGCCCTTTGGGCAGCCGCGCTATGCCCAACGCCGCCAGAGTGCCCAGGAACGTCGCCAGAATGACGACGGCGCAGGCCACCCAGATGCTGACCCAGGTCGGCTTCAGCCAGTCGGGATTGCTGAAATAGGCCTCGTACCAGCGCAAGCCGAAGGCGGGTGGTGGAAAGGTGAGGTAGGTGGCCGACGAGAAGGAGACGATCGCCACCACGACGATCGGGAAGGCGAGAAAGAACAGGATCAGACCGACGATGCTGGCCGGAAGAATGCGCGCCAGCCTCATCGCATGCTCGTCCTGAAAGCATTGCCCACGCCCGGCAGCTTGCGTGCCACGGCCAGGATGGCCAGCGCCGTCGCCAGCAGCACGGCCGAGAGCGCCGCGGCATAGGCCCAGTTGAGCTGGTCGACCTGCTGCGCGATCAGCATCGACAAGGTGATGTCGCGTGGCCCGCCGACCATGGCCGGCGTGATGTAGAAGCCGAGCGCGAGCACGAAGGTGAGAAGAGTGCCCGCCGCCACACCCGACATGGACAGCGGCAGGATGACCTGGCGGAAGGTCATGAAAGGCGTCGCGCCGAGGCCGGAGGCGGCCCGGATCAACGAGGGATCGATCTGCCGCAGCGCATTGGCGATGGGCAGGATCATGTAGGGCAGGAGGATATGGATCATCGCGATCTGCGTCGCGAGCGGCGTGTTCAGGATGCGGATCGGCCGATCGATCATGCCGAGCGCGATCAGCGCCTCGTTGACCAGGCCGTGCCGGCCGAGCAGCACCATCCAGGCGTAGCTGCGGACCAGGACACTGGTCCAGAAGGGCAGCAGGATGACCACCAGAATGAAGGGCGCCATCGATTTGGCGCGCACCAGTCCCATGGCGACCGGATAGCCCAGAATCAGGCATCCCAAGGTGACTGTCACGGAGGTGTTGATCGTGATCCAGAAGGTCTTCTGGAAGACGACGTCATCCAACAGGGTCGCGTAATGCGACAGTGTCCAGCTCGGATCGTTCACGCTGCGCAACAGCATCGCCACGACCGGCAGCGCATAGAAGACCAGCATGTAGATTAGCAGCGGTGCCGCCAGCAGCAACGGTACGGCGCGGCGCCAGTCGAATGGTGTCGTCTTCGGCCGGCTGACCGCGAGGGCGAGGGACGCGGGCTGGATGACCTCAGACAAGAATCGTATCCGCGACCGACCAGGCGATCTCCGCGCGCTCGCCGACGGCGCGGCGGCGGATGGTGGCGCTGGACGGCTCTTTGAGCACGATCGACGTGCCGTTACCGGCCTGCAGCATGTAGCGGCAGCGCTCGCCCGCGAAGACGGCCTCGGTGACGGTGACGCTGAGGCGATTCTGCGGCGTCGTTCCGGCCCACGCGCCATCGGCGAAGCGCAGACGTTCCGGCCGCGTGGACAGCGTCACCTTCTCGCCGCTTGCGGGGCGG
The DNA here is from genome assembly GCF_945957355.1 of uncultured Reyranella sp. Taxonomy (GTDB): domain Bacteria; phylum Pseudomonadota; class Alphaproteobacteria; order Reyranellales; family Reyranellaceae; genus Reyranella. Next base: position 16,083 of record NZ_CAMFKM010000008.1, read on the forward strand.
CTGGGGCATTGGGCACGGATCAGCGTGCCTTCGCACTCGGCGACGACGATGTTGTCGTCCACCCCGCGCACCACCGCCGGCAGGAAGTTCGACTCGCCGATGAAGCCTGCGACGAAGCGGTTGCCCGGCCGGTCGTAGAGATCCTCCGGGCTTCCGACCTGCGCGACCTTGCCGTCGTTCATGACGGCGATCCGGTCAGACATGGTGAGTGCCTCCTCCTGGTCGTGCGTCACGTAGATGAAGGTGATTCCGAGATCTGCATGGAGACGACGCATCTCGAGTTGGAGATTCTCGCGCAGCTGCTTGTCGAGCGCCCCCAGCGGCTCGTCCATCAGCAGCAGGCGCGGTTTGAACACGACGGCCCGCGCAACAGCGACCCTCTGCTGCTGGCCGCCCGAGAGCTGGCGCGGATAGCGGGCGCCATAACCCGGCAAGTGCACCAACTCCAGCGCCTCGGCCACCAGCTTCGTTCGCTCCGCCTTCGGAACGCCGCGCTGTTTCAGCGGGAAGCCGATATTTTCCTCGACGGTGAGGTGAGGGAACAGCGCGTAGTTCTGGAACACCATGCCGATGTTGCGCCGGTAGGGCGGCATGGCGACGACTGATTTGCCGTCGATCGCGATGTCGCCGGTGGTTGGCGTCTCGAAACCGGCGATCATCATCAGCGTCGTGGTCTTGCCCGAACCGCTGGGCCCCAACATCGTCAGGAACTCGCCTGAACGGATGTCGAGCGACACGCCGTCGACGGCTTTGGCGGCGCTGGCCCGATCGTAGGTCTTCTCCAGATTGGAGAGCGCTACCGACGCGCCGCTGCCGATGGGACGTGAGCCAACTTCGTTCGTGCCAGCGCCAGCCACGGCGTCAGCTCAACAGCCACTTGTTGAACTTTGGAATGACGGTCTCGCGATTGTCGATCCACCAATCGTAGTTGTAGGGCACGAGCTGCTTGGCGATGTCCGGGGCGCTCGGCAGGATGGCCAGCCGTTCGGACGGAATGTACTCGTTCGATCTTGCGTTCACGGAGCCATAGGGAATGCCGAGGCAGACGCGCGCCTGTGGGATTGCCATCGTCGAGTAGGCGACGAACTTCATGGCGTTGACCTTGTTCTTGGCGCCCTTGGGAATTCCCCAGGCGTCCCGCTTCGACAGGCCCTGGTTCCAGCTGATCGCCGCGGGAACACCGGCCGCCTGCAGCGCGGCCATGCGGCCATTCCAGACCGACGTCATGGTGACTTCGCGATCGGTCAGGAGCTGGATCGGCACCGCGCCGGTGTCCCACCACTTGAAGACGTCCTTCTTGATCTTGCCGTAGCTCGCCAACGCCTTGTCGACGTCGAGCGGATAGAGTTTGTCCGGCGGGACGCCGGCCGCCATCAGGGCGAACTCCATCTCGGGCCAGCCGCCGCTGTTGGTGCCATACAAAGCGCGATCGCCCGGGAACTTCCTGGTGTCCCAGAAATCGGCCCAGCCCGACGGAACGGCGCCCTTGAAGGCGTCGGTGCGGTAGGCGAGGACCTGCGCCCAGACCAGCATCTCCAGCCCGTACTCGAAGCGAAACTGCTTCTCGACGCCGGGATCGACGATGTCGTAGTCGATCTTCTCGAAGTAGTCGCCGCGCTTCTGGAGGTTCATGATCGAGCCCCGGCTGAGCTGGGCCAAGTCCCATTCGACATTGCCGGTGTCGACCATCGCCTTGATCTTAGTGGGGTCGGAGCCGGGGAAGGCGCGTACCTTGATTCCGGTGATCTTCTCGAACGGTTCGAAATAGGCCTTCTGCTGCGTCTCCTGCATGGTGCCACCGAAGGTGGCGATGCGAATCTCGCCGCTGCCCTTCAGGATATCGGGCACCGTCGTCTGCTCGGGCCATGCGGCCTGACCATAGCTGGGGCGGATGAACGGGGCGGCGACGAGGCCCGCGCCGATGAGACCCAGAGTGGAGCGCCTGCCGATTGTCTTCTTGCTCATGGATGCCTTCCTTCCCGTTCGGCTGGATCAGTAAGCGAGGAGATTTTCCCTGAACTGCTTGTGCTCGTAGGCTTTGCGCACCAGGCCGCGATCCTGGAGGGCGGGGACCAGCCCATCCTCGATCTCGGCCAGGGTGCGGCGGTTGACGTTGGGCATGGAGAAGAGGAAGCCGTCGCCGCCGACCTCCTGCATGACCTCGCCCATGCGCGCGGCGACCGAATCGCAGGTGCCGCACAGGTCGATCGACAGGTCGACGGCGTTGAACGAGGCCATGGTCTGGCGGATCGAGCGGCCGGCGGCCAAGGTGCGGAACTGCTCGAGATTGAGCTGGTGACCGTTGGTGGTCACGTCGTCGGGCAAAGGTTTATCGAGGTCGAACCTGCCGAAGTCGATGTTGGTGACCTTGCCGAAGTGGGCGAGGCGCTCCTGGATGTTGGCCTGCGCCATGCACTCGCGCTTCTTCTTGCGCTCCAGTGCCTCTTCCATGGTCTCGCCGAGGATCGGGTTGATCAGGTAGAGCACCTTGCAGTCGCTCGGTTTGCGGCCCTGCGCGATCATGTGCTTGTGGACGTCGTCGCGGTAGGCGCGCATGGCGTCGATGCCCTTGGCGTTGACCACGATCGTGTCGGCATGGGCGGCGGCAAAGCGCCGGCCGCGCGGCGAGCCGCCGGCCTGGGCGATCACCGGCCGGCCCTGTGGGCTCGGGCCGGAATTCAGTGGTCCGCGCGTCTTGAAGTACTTGCCGTTGTAGTTCACGCCGTGGACTTTGGTGTGGTCGATCAGGTTGCCGCTCTTGCGGTCGGCGATCATCGCGCCGGGCTCCCAGGAGCCCCAGAGGCCGCGCACCACCTCCATGTATTCGTCGGCCATGTCGTAGCGCAGGTCGTGCTCGGGCATGCCGGGCATGCCGAAGTTCATCGCCGCGAAGTCGGAACTGCCGGTGACCGCGTTCCAACCGGCGCGACCCGCCGACACCTGGTCGAGCGTCGCCACGAGGCGGGCCAGAAGATAGGGATGATAGGCGAAGGTGCCGAAGGTCGGCACGATGCCGATGCGCGAGGTCACCTGGGTCATCAGCGCGGCGACCACCGACGGGTCCTGCCGCGGCACGGCGATGGCCTTCTTCAGGTAGATCTCGGTCGAGCCGCCGAAACTTTCTCCCACATAGGATGAGTCCTCGAGGAGGATGTAGTCGAAGCAGGCTCGCTCCAGGCTGCGCGCCATATCGAGGAACAGCTCCGGCTGCTCCCATGTCGTCCCGATGTGTCCTGTCCAGGGCTCGCCCCAGGCCTGCACGCTGGAGCCTTGCAAGAACCACGCGAGATGAAACGGGTTGGTCGCCACGAACGCCCTCCGATACCGCCTGTCCGGCAGAAGAGACGCAAATACTGTGCCGGGGGTTCGCAGGGCGGCTCTGCGTGTCGCAGGGGCGAGAGCGGATCGCCCCCTCGCGCAAGTTGCGTTACGATGAGGGTTGCGGCGTCGACAGACACACAAGCAGGAGCGCGAGATGGATACGGTGGTGCAATCCGACAAGCTCGATATGACCGAAGCCGAATGGCAGGCGCGTTGCGACCTGGCGGCGCTCTACCGGATTACCGATCATTTCGGCTGGACTGACACGATCGACACGCACATGACGGTGCGCATCCCCGGCGAGCCCAAGTGCTTCCTCATCAACAACTATGGCGACCTGTTCGACGAGATCACCGCCTCGAGCCTCGTGAAGATGGATATCGACGGCAACGTCTACGCCAAGGACGGCAAGTTCAACGCCGCCGGCTTCACCATCCACTCCGGCGTCTACAAGGCGCGGCCGGATGCAAACTGCGTGATGCACACGCACACCCGGGCCGGCACGGGCGTCTCTGTCCTGAAGAAGGGCATCCGCCCGATCAGCCAGGACGCACTCTCCGTCTATGACGACCTCGTCTATCACGAGTACGGCATGCCGACGTCGCAGGAAGAGTGCGATGCGCTGGGCGTCTCCTGCCAGGGTGGCAACTCGGTCGTTCTACGAAACCACGGCCTGCTGACGGTCGGCTCGACGGTCCAGGGCGCGCTGCGGCGCATGTACATGCTGGAGCGCGCCTGCGAGGTCGAGGTCATTGCCCGCAGCCTCGACGAGGAGCCGGCGCCAATCGAGGAAGACGTCATCCGCCAGTACGGCGAGCGCGCCAAGCAGCAGCGCGCCAACCCGGAATACGGCATGACCTACTGGAAGGCGGCGCTGCGCCAGATCGAGGGCAAGGGCACCGACTGGCGGCAATAACCCGCCAGCTGCTGGTCGACGTGCACACAAAAAGAGCGCGCCGCGAGGCGCGCTCTTCTGATTCCGGCGGGAGGAGTGGGCGCTACTTCGGCGGCACCGAGAGCTTCACGATCTCAGTCCAGCGCTGGAGTTCTGCGACGATATAGGCGCCCAGTTCCGCCGGCCCGCCACGCCGGTCCTCGATGCCCTGTAGCCGGAAGGCCTCCTTGACCTTCGGGTTCTCCATCGCCTTGTCGGCTGCACGATAAAGCCTGTCGACGATCGGCTGCGGCGTACCCTTGGGCGCCATCATGTAGAACGATACGTCGGCCACGATGTCGGGATAGCCGAGTTCCTTGAAGGTCGGGGTGTCGGGAAGGGCAGCGGCGCGCTTCTCGCCGGTCACGGCGAGCAGGCGGGCTTGCCTGGCGTTGTGGACCGGGATGCCGGAGGCAACCGGCGTGAACCAGACCTGGATGCGATTGGTCAGCAGGTCGTTCAGCGCGTCGGTCGTGCTCTTGTAGGGAACCATCACCATGTCGATCTTCGCCGCGCGATTGAGCATCTCGCCCAGAAACTGCGGTACGCCGCCGGCAAAGCCCGAGAAGTTGATCTTGCCGGGTTGCTTGCGGGCGAGTTCGACCAGTTCGGCGACGCTCTTTGCCGGCAGCTCGTTGGGCACGAACATCGAGTAGTACACGCCGCCGGTGAAGCTGACCGGTGTCAGGTCATTCAGCAGATTGACCGTGTTGTTGCCGGTGGCCTGGTTGATGATGTTGCTCAACGACGCGATCACCACCGTATGCCCGTCGGGCCGGGCCTTGGCCGTGAAGTCGGCGCCGATGTTGCCGGTGGCGCCGGGCCTGTTCTCGACGATGACGCTCTGTCCCAGGGTCGCCGTCATGTCCTGGGCGAGCAGGCGGGCGATGATGTCGTTGGTCGTGCCTGGGCCGAACGGCGCGACGATGACGATGGGCTTGCCCGGCTGAAAATCCTGCGCGCCCGCCGGAACAGCAGCCGCTCCAATACTCGCCATGGCCGCCGCGACGGCTGCACGGCGGGACAGTTCCGATACCCGCATACGTGTCCTCCCTTCCATTTCATGCTCTGCGGGCATTCTTGTGCGCCCGCTTGCCAACTTCGCCGGCCGCTATCGGCCCTTCCACTCCGGCTTCGGCTTCTTGTTCACGAACGCGTCGATGCCGGCCTGCGGATCTTCGCGCTGCAGGGCGCCGGCCATGAAGTCGGTCGCGTAGGTGTAGGCCTGCTCGACGGTCATCTCCATGTGCTTGCGGAACATTGCCTTGCCCGAAGCGATCTGCTGCGGTGGCTGGGCGGCGATATGGTCAGCCAGCGCCTTGGTCTCGCGGTCGAGATCGGCAGGCGCCACGACGCGGCTCACGAGGCCGTCGCGCAGCGCCGTGTCGGCGTCGACGAACTGGCCGGTGAGCAGCATGTCCAGCGCGCGCTTGGGGCCGATGGAGCGGCCAACCGCCACCGAAGGAGTGCCGCAGAACAGGCCGTTGTTGATGCCCGACGTCGCGAACGTGGCGGTGCTCGAGGCGACGGCGAGATCGCAGGCGGCGACGAGTTGGCAGCCGGCGGCGGTGGCAACCGCCTTCACCTTTGCGATCACCGGCTGGGGCAGGAGTCCGATCGACATCATCATCGCCGAGCAGCGCTTCATGAGATCGTGGTGGGCCGCATAGTCGCGGGTCGAGGCGACCTCGCGCAGGTCGTGGCCGGTCGAGAAGGCGCGCTCACCACTGGCCTCGAGGACGACGCAGCGGATATTGGTGTCGCCGGCCAGCCTGTCGAGTTCCGCCTGCAGCGCGTCTATAAGATCTCCGGAGAGAGCGTTCATGGCGTGCGGACGGTTGAGCGTGAGGAAGGCGACGCGGCCTTCGTCGCGGCGGAGCAGGACGGATTCGTTGGAGGCGGCGGTCATGGCGGCAGTCTATGGGAAGAGGGAAGGGGCGTCATGCCGGTGATGTCGCCAGCCGAGTTGATGGCCTTTCTCGGCGAGCACTTTCCGCAGGCTGCGCATCTCGGCCTCGCCATCGAGCATCTCGACGACAAGACCATCCGTCTGCGCCTGCCGACGCACGAGCGGCATCTGCGCCCCGGCGGGACGATCTCGGGCCCAACGCTCATGTGGCTGGTCGATTGCGGCTTTTACCTGCTGATCCTGGGCCAGCTCGGGCCGGTGGCGCTGGCGGTCACGACCAATCTGAACATCAACTTCATGCGCAAGCCAGAGCCGGTGGACCTGATTGGAGAGGGACGATTGCTGAAGCTCGGCAAGACCCTGGCGGTCGGGGACTTCACGATCTGGAGCGCCGGCAAGCCCGATCCGGTGGCGCACGCGACCGTGACATATGCCATACCGCCCAAGGCTTAAATGGGAGGTAATATGATACCGCGCTTGTAAGTTATTGATTTCATTTGGATTATTTTAGCGATTTGACAAGCCCAGCGTCTCTCTCCATAAGCGCGCGCTCATTGGAAGAAAGACCCATGCAAGCCCTCACCCACCAGACTGCCAGTATCAAGACTGCCGAAGTGCAGAAGAAGTGGTTTCTGATCGACGCCGACGGCCTCGTGCTCGGCCGGCTCGCCACGATCATCGCCATGCGCCTGCGCGGCAAGCACAAGCCGACGTTCACGCCGCACATCGATTGCGGTGACAATATCGTCGTCATCAACGCGGAGAAGGTGCGCCTCACGGGCCGCAAGGCCGAGCGCGAAGTCTTCTATTGGCACACCGGCCATCCCGGCGGCATCAAGGGCGAGACCCTGGGCAAGCGCCTCGAGGGCCGCTTCCCGGAGCGCGTCCTGATCAAGGCCGTCGAGCGCATGATCACCCGTGGCCCGCTCGGCCGTGCGCAGATGAAGAACCTGCGCGTCTATGCCGGGCCGAAGCACGAGCAGGAGGCGCAGCAGCCCGAGAAGCTCGACATCGCCGCTATGAACCGCAAGAATTCGAGGATCGGCTAACATGGCTACCGAACTTTCGTCGTTTGCCGAACTGAAGAAGGCCCCCACGGCCGCCGCCCAGAATGTCGGTGCGCCGCGCGAAAAGGAAATCGACGCGCAGGGTCGTGCCTACGCCACCGGCCGCCGCAAGAACGCCGTCGCCCGCGTCTGGGTCAAGCCCGGCACCGGAAAGATCATCGTCAACGGCCGCGACCAGACGATCTACTTCGCTCGTCCGACGCAGCGCATGATGATCCAGCAGCCGTTCGACGTGTCGCAGCGCAACGGCCAGTTCGACGTGGTCGCCACCGTTTCCGGCGGCGGTCTGTCGGGCCAGGCCGGCGCGGTCCGTCACGGCATCGCCCAGGCGCTCTCGAAGTTCGAGCCCGGTCTGCGCGGTGCGATGAAGACCAACGGCTTCCTGACCCGCGACAGCCGCGTCGTAGAGCGCAAGAAGTACGGCCGCGCCGGTGCGCGTCGCCGCTTCCAGTTCTCGAAGCGCTAAACCCGCGTTTCCGATATCTTCGAAGGGCGCCTCAGGGCGCCCTTCGTTTTTGTGGAGTGTCGTTTCCATGTCCGGTTTCATCGTGCCGTTCAACGGCTTCGTGCCCCAGGTCCACAGCACGGCCTTCATTGCGCCCAATGCGACCTTGATTGGCGAGGTCGAGATCGCCGCGAACTGCAGCATCTGGTTCGGCGCGGTCCTGCGCGGCGACGGTCCGGGCATCAGGATCGGCGAGAACTCCAACATCCAGGACGGGACGGTGATTCATATCGCCGCGCGCGGCGTCGGCACGGTGGTCGGCCGCAACGTCACGGTGGGTCACCTGGCGTTGCTGCACGCGTGCGAGGTGCAGGACGACGCCTTCATCGGCATGCACTCCACGGTGCTCGACGAGGCCGTGGTCGAGACGGGCGCGATGGTCGCGGCGGGTGCCGTGGTTACGCCGCGCAAGATCGTGCGCAAGGGCGAGTTGTGGGCCGGCAATCCTGCTGTGAAGATGAGGGACATCACCGAGAAGGATATCGAGTCCTTCCGAAGGTCTGCGGCCGCGTACGTCCGGCTTGGACAGGCCTATAGGAACGAGCGTCCCAAGGCGGCAGAGTAGGGCGCGGCACGGGCGCGCATTCCGGAACCCGATACGCTGCAGCGCGTTCGTCGCGCATGCACTCAATCCTGGTCCCCTCGGTCTTCCTCCTGCTCATCGCCGCGGCAATCGCCGCGCCCATCGCCTTTGCGCAGGTTCCTCCGAGCAAAGCGCGTTGCGAGCAGTTGATCAAATACTTCGACTACTATGGCCAGAGTCGGGGCGAAGGTGTCACCGATGGAGCGCGCAACATGACCCGCATCGGGGCACGCATCGATTGCGACAAGGGCCACTATCTGGAGGGGATCGCGGCAATGGAAGCCGTTCTTCGCGAAAAGCGAATGGGCGTCCCAGATCCCGATTGGGGCCGCTAGACGCCGGACCGCACCTTCACGTAGCTGCCGGGTGCATCCTCGATCGCGGGGAGGCCGGCGGTGCCGGGCACGCGGGCAGGGACCTTCGGGCCGGAGAGGGCCGACAGCCACTTGTCCCAGTCGTGCCACCACGAGCCCGGGAATTCCTGCGCGCCGGCCTGCCATTCGGCGAGCGTCGGCGGGTTCTTCGTCGTCTCGTTCAGCCAGTGCTGGTATTTCTTGTTTCGCGGCGGGTTGACGACGCCGGCGATGTGGCCGGAGCCCGCCAGCATGAAACGCACCGGTCCGCTGAACAACTGGGTCGCCTTGTAGACCGAACGGACCGGCGCGATGTGGTCTTCCTTGCCGGCCTGGATGTAGACCGGAATCCGGATCTTGCGCAGGTCGATCGGGACGTTGTCGAGAACGATGCCGCCCGGCTGGCTGAGCAGGTTCTTCTGGTACATGTTGCGCAGGTAGTAGCTGTGCATCGCCGCCGGCATGCGGGTGGCATCGGCGTTCCAGTACAGAAGATCGAACGGGAAGGGGTCCTTGCCCATCAAGTAGTTGTTCACGACGAACGACCAGATGAGATCGTTGGCCCGCAACATGTTGAAGGTCGTGGCCATCTCGCTGCCTTCGAGATAGCCCTTCTTGCCCATCATCTCCTCGACGCTCGCGAGCTGGTTCTCGTCGATGAAGACGCCGAGTTCACCCGGTTCGCTGAAGTCGACCTGCGCGGTGAAGAAGGTGCAGGCCACGATCCGGTCGTCGTTGCGGGCGGCCATATAGGCCAGCGTCGCGGCCATCAGCGTGCCGCCGATGCAATAGCCGATCGCTGAGGCCTTGCGTTGTCCCGTCGCCTTCTCGATGGCGTCGAGCGCGGCGAGCGGGCCTTGGTTCATGTAGTCCTCGAACGACATCTTCGCGAGGCGCTCATCTGGGTTGACCCAGGAGATGACGAACACCGTGTAGCCCTGCTCGGTAGCCCACTTGATGAACGAATTCTCGGGCTTGAGGTCGAGGATGTAGAACTTGTTGATCCACGGCGGCACGATCAGCAGCGGGATCTCGTAGACCTCCTCGGTGGTCGGCGCGTACTGGATGAGCTGGATGATATCGTTCTGATAGACGACCTTGCCGGGCGAAGTGGCGACGTTGCCGCCGACCTTGAAGGCGTCCATGTCGGTCTGTCGGATCTCGAGCCGGCCCTTGCCGCGCTCGAGGTCGCCGAGCAGGTTCTGAAGGCCCTTGAGCAGGTTCTCGCCCTTGGTCTCGACGGTGGCCTTCACGACCTGCGGGTTGGTCAGGGCGAAATTCGACGGCGACATCGCGTCGATGAACTGGCGTGTATAGAAATCGACCTTGCGGGCGGTCTTGTCGTCGACGCCCTCGACCTCCTTGATGGTGCCCTGCAGCCACCGCGCCGTCAGCAGATAGGACTGCTTCAGATAGTCGAAGACGACCTCGTCCTTCCAGGCCGGATCGTTGAAGCGCTTGTCGCCGCGGGCCGGCTCGGCCACCGGCTCGACCGTCTGGCCCATCATGCGTTGGGCCGTGACCTGCCAGAGCTTCATGTATTGCTGCCACAGCTCGACCTGCGCCTGGACCAGCCGGTTCGGGTCGGCCAGCAATTTGGCCGTGAAATCCATGAAGGTCTGGGTGAGATGGAGCGGGTCGGCCGGCTGCTGGCCGTCGGCCTGATAGCGTTGGGAAAAGTCCTGCAGCAGTTTCTGGCTGCGCGTGGCGATGTCCTTGAAGGCCTCCTGGAGCTTCTCGGACTCCTCCGGGGACAGGCCGCCGAGGGCTGCGGGGGCGGGACTATCGGACATGCGTTTCCCCTTCCGAATCATTGCCTTTGTGGCGTTTCTTGCGGTAAATTCAACGCCCCGGTACCATAACTAGTGCCGACCCGGGCCGCCACTTGCCTTTCATAGGTAGGCTGCGACAACTGACGGGTCAAATTTCCTCCCGGTCTCCGCTAAACAGGCGGAAAATCGGCTTTCAAGCGTACACAGCGGGTGATGACGATGCAGCGACACCAGGACACGAACGGCAGCGGCCGCTGGCTCGGCCTGCTCGGCGTGTCGGCGCTCGCCCTCCTGAGTGGCTGCGATTGGATCGGCGGATCGACGCCGATTGGTCCACCGCCGCGTCCCGGGGCCGAAAAGGGCGTGCAGCCATCCGCCAGCATTCCGCCGGCTCCCGCCAACCCGCAATATGACGTTGGTGTCGTGGGCAGCGACGAGCGGGCCCCTCCGATCGGTTCGATCATCGCCGACAAGGGCGGCCAGAAGGCCCAGCGCGACGCCATCGAGAAGGAGCAGGCGGAGCGCGACCGGAAGGACCGTGAAGCGCGCCTGGAGCGGGAGGCCGCCGACAAGGAAGAGAAGGCGAAAGAGAAGCAGGAGGGCGCGCCAGCTCCTTCGGCAGCCCCTGTCGGTGCGCCGCCGGTGGGCGCGGGAACGATCACGTCCGATCAGGCACCGGTCTCAGCCCCTGTACCGCCGCCGGTCCCAGTGACGAGCGCACCGATGGCGCCGCCGACCGCAGCGCCCGATCCCGCCGCAACGCCTGCGCCCATTCCTGCACCCGCACCGGCGCCTTCGGGCAATCCAAACGGGGCCTTCAGCCCGCCGCCCGGCTGGACTCCGCCTGGCGCTGAGCCTGGCTCGGTGACGACCGGTGCGCCGCCGGCCGCAGCGCCCGAGCCCACGCCGGCCGCTCCGGCGGCGCCGACGGATCCGAACAAGGCCTTCGCGCCGCAGCCGGGATGGCTGCCGCCGGGCTTCGACGTCGGCTCGGTCATGACGCTTGCGCCGTTGAAGGTCGCGTTCACGGAGCCTGTCGGCGATGCGTGTGCGGAGCCGATGCCGGTCAAGGGCAACATCGCGATGGCCCAGTCGGGCGAGGTGCCGTTCAGCGCGCTGACGTCGCCGCCGTTTGACGGCTCCCTGCAGGTCGCCGTGATCCAGTTCGGACCCTCTTCAGCAGGGCTGGACGGCGTGGACTCCACGGTGCTGGCGCGCGTGGCCAAGATCCAACGCGAGAATGGCGGGATCGTCCGAATTGTGGCGCACGCCGCGCAGGACCGCGACAATCTCGATGTGTCGCGCCGTCGCGCGTTGGCGATCGCCCAGGAACTCCGTCGGCTGGGCGTGCCGACCAGCCAGATGGTCGCTGAAGCGGCATCCGACGAGGAGCCGATCTACCAGACCAGTACCGCCCGCGGGCTCGCCGCCAACCGGCGCGTCGAAGTCTTCATCGACTTCTAGGCACCGAAGGAAGAAAGACATGGACGACTCGGAATTCCACCGCCTGAAGCGCCTTCCGCCCTACGTTTTCGCGGAAGTGAACGCCATGAAGGCGCGCGCCCGCGCCGCCGGCCAGGACGTGATCGACCTCGGCATGGGCAACCCCGACTTGCCGACGGCCCCGCACATCGTGGCCAAGCTCGCCGAGGCCGCTGCGAATCCGCGCGCCCACGGCTACTCCGCCTCGCGCGGGATTCCCGGTCTGCGCAAGGCGCAGGCCGCCTACTATGCGCGTCGCTTCGGCGTCGAACTCGATCCCGAGAGCGAGATCATCGTCACGCTCGGCTCGAAGGAAGGTCTCGCCAACCTCGCGCAGGCGATCACCTCGCCGGGTGATACGGTCCTGGTGCCCAATCCCAGCTACCCGATCCATCCCTACGGCTTCATCATTGCCGGCGGTTCCGTGCGCCACATTCCGGTGCCGGGCTCGACCTCGATCGAGGAATTCCTGCCGGCCCTCGAGCGGGCGGTGCGCCATGCCGTGCCGAAGCCGCTGGCGCTGGTGCTGAACTATCCGTCCAACCCGACGGCCCAGGTCGTCGATCTCGATTTCTATGCGGCCATCGTCGATTTCTGCAAGCGCCAGGGCATCTGGATCCTGTCCGACCTGGCCTATGCCGAGATCTATTTCGACGGCGTGCCGCCGCCGTCGGTGCTGCAGGTACCCGGTGCGCGAGACATCGCGATCGAATTCACCTCGATGAGCAAGACCTACTCGATGGCCGGCTGGCGCATGGGCTTCGCGGCCGGCAACAAGACGCTCATTCAGGCGCTCACCCGCATCAAGTCCTATCTCGACTACGGCGCGTTCACGCCGATCCAGGTGGCGGCGACGGCCGCACTGAATGGGCCGCAGGACTGTATCGAGGAGGCCCGCAACACCTACAAGGAACGGCGCGACGTCCTCATCGAAGGGCTGAAGGGCGCGGGCTGGGACCTGCCGTCACCGTCGGCCAGCATGTTCGCCTGGGCGCCGCTGCCCAAGGACTTCGCCGAGCTGGGATCGCTGGCCTTTTCCAAGCTGCTGCTGACCCAGGCCAACGTCGCACTGTCGCCCGGCATCGGGTTCGGCGAGCATGGCGACGCGCATGTCCGCATCGCGCTGGTGGAGAACAAGCACCGTATCCGCCAGGCCGTCCGCAACATCCGGCAGGTGCTGGCCGACCCGGGCCGCTCCATCGACCTGTACCTGCGCGGTGTTGGGGACAACATCACACCGATCAAGGCTCGCGCCTGACCCCATCCTGTCGTATCAGGCGCCCATGAATTCTCCTCTCAGGATCGGCATCGCCGGGCTCGGCACCGTGGGTGCAGGCGTGGTGAAGCTGCTGGCCGAACATGGCCGGCTTCTCGCGTTGCGTGGCGGACGGCCTCTCAAGGTCGTCGCCGTCAGTGCCCGCAGCAAGTCCAAGAAGCGCGACATCGACCTCACCGGCCTGCGCTGGGAGAAGGACCCGATGGCGCTGGCGACCGCGCCGGACATCGACGTCGTCGTCGAACTGATCGGCGGCTCCGGTGGCGTGGCGCGCCGTCTGGTGCAGAAGGCGCTGGCCTCGGGCAAGCATGTCGTCACTGCAAACAAGGCGCTGCTCGCGCTGCACGGCGCGGAACTCGCCGCGGCGGCGGAGAAGAAGCAGCGCATCCTCGCCTTCGAGGCGGCGGTTGCGGGCGGCATTCCGATCATAAAGGCGCTGCGCGAGGGCCTGGTCGGCAACCGCGTGAAGCGGCTCTATGGCATTCTCAACGGAACCTGCAATTACATCCTGACGACCATGCGCGAGACCGGCCGCGACTTCGGCGTCGTGCTGGCCGAGGCACAGGCGGCGGGCTACGCCGAGGCTGATCCGACCTTCGACGTCGACGGTATCGATGCCGCCCACAAGCTCGCGGTGCTGACCGGTGCGGCGTTCGGGGCCAAGGTCGACTTCGCGGGCGTCCATGTCGAAGGCATCCGCCGCATCACCTCGATGGACATCGAGTTCGCGGAGGAGCTCGGTTACCGTATCAAGCTGCTGGGCCTGGCGCGCGAGACACGCTACGGCATCGAGCAGCGCGTGCATCCCTGCATGGTGCCGCTCGACACGCCGATTGCCCACATCGAGGGCGTGTTCAACGCCGTTGTCGTCGAAGGCGACTACGTCGGCACGACGATGTTCCAGGGTCGCGGCGCCGGGCAGGGGCCGACCGCCTCGGCCGTCGTCGCCGACCTGGTGGATGTGGCGCGCGGACGGCACATGCCGGCCTTCGTCGTCCCGGCCGACAAGCTTGCGACCAAGAAGGCGTCGCCGATCGACCGCCATGTCGGGGCCTACTACATGCGCCTGATGGTGCAGGACCGGCCGGGCGTGATCGCCGCCGTGTCGGGCGCGCTTGCGAAGGAACGCATCTCGCTCGAATCGATGCTGCAGCGCGGCCGCTCCGAGTCGGGAGAAGTACCGGTGGTGCTGACCACCCATGAAACCGAAGAGGCTGCGATGCAGCGCGCCCTGTCGCGCATCGCCAAGCTCGGCGCTGTCGCCGAGGAGCCGTGCATGATCAGGATAGAGGCTTTCTAGAGGGCGAAAAGAGACGCCGCGGAGGAGACGATGGCCGAGATGAGAGAAGAGACCGGCAAGATGGACCGCAACCTCGCGCTGGAAGCGGTGCGGGTGACCGAGGCGGCTGCCCTTGCCGCCTCCAAGTTGATGGGCCGCGGTGATGAGAAGGCGGCCGATCAGGCCGCTGTCGACGCCATGCGCACCTCGCTCAATTCGCTGAACATCGAAGGCACCGTCGTGATCGGCGAGGGCGAGCGCGATGAGGCGCCGATGCTCTATATCGGCGAGAAGGTCGGCATGGGCGGCGGACCGAAGATCGACATTGCGCTCGACCCGCTGGAAGGCACGACCATCACCGCCAAGGGCTTGCCCAATTCGCTGGCCGTCATGGCGATGGCCGAGCACGGCGGGTTCCTCAACGCGCCCGACGTCTACATGGACAAGATCGCCGTCGGCGGCGGCCTTCCCGATGGCATCGTCGATCTCGACAAGAGCGTGGCGCAGAATCTCGGCGACCTTGCCAAGGCGAAGAAGGTCGACGTTAACGACCTCGTGGTCTGCATCCTCGACCGGCCGCGTCATTCCGAGCTGATCGCCAAGGTCCGCGAGGCCGGTGCGCGCATCATGCTGATCGGCGACGGAGACGTGTCAGGCGTGATCGCCACCTCGACCGGCGATTCCGGCATCGACATCTACATGGGGTCAGGCGGCGCGCCGGAAGGCGTGCTGGCGGCGGCGGCGTTGCGCGCCATCGGCGGGCAGATCCAGGGCCGGCTGTTGTTCCGCAACGACGACGAGAAGGCCCGTGCCAAGAAGTGGGGCATCACGGACCTCAACCGCAAGTACTCGATGACCGACATGGCCAAGGGCGACGTTATGTTCGCGGCCACTGGCGTCACCTCGGGTTCGATGCTGAAGGGCGTGCGCCGCTTCCACAACGGCGCCGAGACGCATTCCATCGTGATGAGGTCCAAGACCGGCACCGTGCGCTGGGTGTCTGCCCACCACAATTTCTCGATCAAAACCGGCCTGCCGAGCTGGGCGTAAGCCCGGCATCGTCGGCCGACTCCCGGCGCGTATCCACCGCGCCGTGGGCTAGGGTGGCCGCATGTCCGACGTTTCAAGAACCGAGCGCCCGGCCTTTCTGGGCGTCGAGCGCTCGCTGACGGGAAAGCGCTGGGCCACGCGGCTCGGCGACGAGCGCCAGGCGCTGGCGATCGCGCAGCGCCACGGCCTGCCCGACGCAATCAGCCGGCTACTGGCGGCGCGCGACGTCGGCCTCGACTCGGTCGGGGATTTCCTCGAGCCGACGCTCCGCAAGTTCCTGCCCGACCCGTCGCACCTCAAGGACATGGACGCCGCGGTCGACCGCCTGGTGCGTGCCGTGCGGACGGGCGAGCGTATCGTCGTGTTCGGCGATTACGATGTCGACGGCGCCACCTCGTCGGCGCTGCTGCTGCGCTTCTTCCGCGCCGTCGGCGGCAATATCGGCGTCTACATCCCGGACCGGCGCAAGGAAGGCTACGGCCCCAATGCGCCGGCGCTGCTCAAGATCAGGGAGGAGGGCGCCTCGGTCGTCGTCACGGTCGACTGCGGCATCACCGCCTTCGAGCCGCTGGCCGAAGCCAAACGCGCCGGCCTCGACCTGATCGTGATCGACCACCACATGGCCGAGATCGCGTTGCCCGAGGCGGTGGCCGTGGTCGATCCCAACCGGCTGGACGACGAAAGCCCGCACAAGCATCTGGCCGCCGTTGGCGTCGCCTTTCTCCTGGCCGTCGGCGTCAACCGCGCGCTGCGTGAGGCCGGTTGGTACGGTACGGCGCGGCCGGAGCCTGATCTGCGGCAATGGCTAGACCTCGTGGCGCTGGGCACGGTCTGCGATGTCGTGCCCTTGCTCGGCGTCAACCGTGCCCTGGTGAAAGCCGGTCTCCAGGTGATGGCACAGCGCCGCAATGCCGGGCTCACGGCGCTCGCCGACGTGGCGCGTCTCAAGGAGGCTCCGGAGGCCTATCACCTGGGGTTCCTGCTGGGGCCGCGGGTCAACGCCGGCGGCCGCGTCGGCCAGGCCGATCTCGGGGCGCGCCTGCTCTCCAGCGACGATCCGCACGAGGTCGGTGCGCTCGCCGTCCGGCTCGACGAGTTCAACGCCGAGCGCCGCGCCATCGAACGGGATGTTCTCGACCAGGCGATCACCCGGATCGAGGCCATGTACGGGCCGAATCGCAACAGCCTGCCGTCGGCACTGCTGGTCGAGAGCGAGGGGTGGCATGTCGGCGTGATCGGCATCGTGGCCAGTCGCCTGGTCGAGCGTTACGGGAGGCCGGCCTTCGTAGTCGGCATGGACGGGGCGCTGGGCAAGGGCTCGGGCCGCTCGGTTCGTGGCGTCGACCTCGGCGCCGTCGTGATCGCGGCACGCCAGGCGGGGTTGCTGGTCAACGGCGGCGGCCACGCCATGGCGGCCGGCCTCACCGTGGGGCGCGATTCACTGCCCGAGTTGACCCGCTTCCTCGACGAACGGATCGCCCCGCAACTCGGCGCCGCGCCGCCGGTCCGCGAACTCGGGATCGACGCCGCCCTGGCGCCAGCGGCCGCCACCGCGGAACTGGTGTCGATGATCGAGCGCGCCGGGCCGTTCGGCGCGGGCAATGCGCAGCCGCGCTTCGCTCTCACCGGCGTCCGCGTCAGCTATGCCCAGCCAGTGGGCGAGGGGCATGTCCGCTGCACCCTGGTGGGGGCAGAGCGCGGCCGGGTCGACGCCATCGCATTCCGGGCCAACGAGAGCGCCCTGGGGCCTGCTCTGATGGATTCCGCGCGGCCCGTGCTGCATGTCGCCGGATCGCTCAAAATCGACCGTTTTGGTGGCCGCGAAACGGTTCGCCTGCAGATCGACGACGCCGCCACCACTGCCGGCTCTGTGCTCGCTTGATTTCCGGCGTTCAAGCCGGTATCTCAGCCGCTCTTCGGCTTCGTTCCCTTCGTCTAGAGGCCTAGGACACTGCCCTTTCACGGCGGCGACACGGGTTCGAATCCCGTAGGGAACGCCAGCGCCTGCTGGACTTGTCGATAATATCCATAAAACATTGCTGCTCAGGCGTTTCAGTGACCTTTGGCGATGCTGTTGCTTAGCCCGATTTGGAGTAGGTTTTTGGAGTAGGTCCGTAATGCTTCCCGCAGAAGGCTTTGAACTGGCCGCGCACGAGGTTGGGCACGCCGTTGTCGCTCACATATTTGGCGCCAAGGTGTCAGAAATCCGCGTCAATCCCCAGACTCGCAATGGCGGGATGGACCTAGAAGACGCCTTTCCTGCAGAGAAGTGGCGAGAGGACCTATTGATCTCGATAGCCGGGGAAGTAGCTCAGAGGAAAATCACCGACCGGCCCGAAGCGCTGGTGGACGGAAGGGGGCACTGTAGCTGGGCGCACGATTCGACCAGAGCGGCAGCCCTGATTAGCGCGCATCTGAACGCGGCGCACGCGGATGCGTCAGCCGATAGCGACGAGCCGTTTTACCAGTTGCTTGAAAACGCCTACCGCGCCGTTGAGAGCCTACTGCACGACTACTACGTATGGGGCGCGGTGCTAGTGGCGTCGGATGAATTGATCAACAAGGCATGGAAGCTGTCTGGCGAGGAATTCAGGGCCGTTGTTTCGCCTCTGCTGGATGACAGGAGAGAAACGCTCATTAGGAGCCTGAAGCTGGAACGGCTAACGCTGTCGTGAATGGCCTGTCTCTGCCAACGTTTACCGAAGCTCATCTTCCTGATGGAGCCGACAGGCTGAAGGTTCTCAAGAATTGGCTAACTGAAAACGGGATAACAGGAAGCCATCTGAAAGACACGGCTGACTCGATCAAGAATCAAATCTTTGAGGTGCTGACCTTCAAGGATATCGAGCCAACTTATATGAAGCTACTAGAAGGAATGCCCACGCAGTCCGGTCAGGACGAGGGCCACTCGCCGTAGGCGCCTTAGCGTCAAACGAACCGCCTCTTGCTCTCAAGCTTAGGCGACGTGTAACGCGGCACGTCAGCCCATCCAGTAGCATCATCAAAGGCCACGGCGGGCCCCGAGTGCTCCCCAGCTTTCTTGCGCTGCTTGGCCATGATCTTGGCGCCCAAACGTAAGGCCTTCGCCTCCAGGGCCTTGCGTGGCCCCAGAGGCTTCTTCGGCTTCCCCTTCCTACGCCGCGCGGCGCTCAAGGAACTTCTCAAGCTTGCGCTGGCGCGCCGTTGGTCCCGGCTCTATGGGCGTGATCGAGACTTCGAGGTGCGCGTGGTCGCTTGGATACAGCACCTCTAGCTCGACATGCTGGACGGTCTCCGGAAGCTGGAAGGAGGCATCGTCGGTAAGGCGATGCTCGGTGGTCCTCTTCGCGATCTTCGCGCGGGCCTTTAGGATGACCACGGTAGGGTCAGGCCCCTCGGTGGCGAAGTCGCGCCAGATGCCCTTAATGGCGAACCGGGCGAGACCGGAGACGGGGACAGGCAGGACGAGCTTGCGGGTGTTGCGGTCGATCCGGGCTCGGAAAGACGGCTTAGGCGCTTCTGTCGTGTTCATCGCGTCGACCACTGCCCGATTTCCTCGGCGCTGCCCTTGCCGCCAAACTCTTTGGCTACCTGCTCGGCCCGCTCGGTCTGTAGGGCGCGGAGGAAGTCGATCACGTCGCGCTTACCAAGCTCGCGCTGCATCTCGTGGTACGGCATGTCGGGAGGCAGGTTGCGAAGGGCGAAAGCTCTGTCGAGTTCGTCGATCAGGTCGTCGGCCTTCTCGGGAAGTTTCTGCATAGGTGCTCCAAATGAAAGCGCCCCCAAGCGGGAAGCCTGAGGGCGCGATGGTGGTGAGTAGGAAGGGCCGTGCGGCCTACTTGGGGATGTTGACGCCGCTACCAGTCGCGCCGCCGCCTGTGGGGATCGTCAGGTCGTTGCGGAAGATCGAGGTGCCCTTGCGCTGGGTAGACGCATTCTCCCGCTGGTTCTGTACCTGCGGATCGAGATTGGGGGCCTTCGGGGTCTGGTTCGGCGGGGGCGGTGGGAGCGGGGTCGACTGCTGGACTACAGCGGGCGCGCTGGGGGCTGCGAGACACATTGGCGGGTTACCCAGTACTCGGGCTTGTCATTGAAAGCCGGCCGGACGTCTTCAGGCACGCCGAAGCGAGCCCAAAATCGATTGTGCTGCTTTACGACGTAGCGGGGGAAGCGGATAGACTTGGCGGCCACGACTGCGGGACGATTTGGAGTAGGTTTTTGTAGTACCCGATAGCTGCCAAGAGCGCAATAACGGCGCCACTATTGCGCGTTTAGGAGGTCGCTTCGTCCGCTCCCGTAGGGAACGCCACTCCGAACTTCAGCCGCGCAAGGCGGCTCTCGTGTAGCGGGCGATCATGCGTTGTTCGTCCGTCGGCACGACCCAGGCCGACATGGCCGATCCTTCGGCACTGATGCGGCCGTTGCCGCCGACATTGAGGACGGGATCGAGCTTCAATCCCAGCCAGGCGCAGCCGGCAGCGATCTCGGCGCGCGTTGCAGGATCGTGCTCGCCGATGCCGGCCGTGAAGACGATGCCGTCTACGCCGCCCAGTGCAGCCGCCAGGGATCCGATTTCGCGGACGATGCGGTAGACGAACAGGTCGATGGCCTCGCGCGCTTCGGGCGCGGGTGAGGCGCGCAGGGTGCGCATGTCGGACGAGATGCCCGAGACGCCCAGCAGGCCGGACTTGCGGTAGAGCAGGTCCTCGATGGCCTTCGCGTCGTAGCCGCGCTCCTCCAGCAGGTACAACAGGACGCCCGGGTCAAGAGCGCCCGTGCGGGTCCCCATCATCAGCCCGTCGACCGCCGTGAAGCCCATCGTGCTGGTGACGCTCTGTCCGTCGCGGACGGCGCACAGGCTGGCGCCGTTGCCGAGGTGGCCGATGATCAGCCGGGATCCGGCCAGTGCGGGCTCCGTCTCCCGCAGGCGGCCCACGACATAGTCGTAGGACAGGCCGTGGAATCCGTAACGCTTCACGCCCTCGGCGGTCAGCGCATGCGGCAGGGCGAATTGCTGGGCGAGGGCTGGCTGGCTGCGATGGAAGGCCGTGTCGAAGCAGGCGATCTGGGGCAGGTGCGGCGCGGCTTCCAGGATCGCGGCGATGGGTGCGAGATTGTGCGGCTGGTGCAGGGGTGCGAGCGGAACGAGCTTCGCGAGTTCGGTCATGACGGACGCGTCGACCCGGATCGGCGCGGCATAGGCGGTGCCCCCGTGCACGACACGATGGCCGAACGCCAGCACGGGGCGCCCCGCCAGCAGCTCGCGTCCCAGCGACATGATCTCGGCGGTGGCCGCGCGATGATCGAGCCCGTTGTCCGGCCAGTCCCGTGTGGCGACGACGGTGCCGTCCGCAGTGTGCATCCTCAGGCGCGGGCGGGTGCCGAGCCCTTCGACCTGGCCGTGGAAGAGTTCCGTGCCATCTTCGTGAGCATCGTAGATCGCGAACTTGATGCTCGAGGAGCCCGCGTTGAGGACGGCAATGCAGCCGGTCTTGTCCATGTCCCGTCTCTTTCTCAGGCGACGATGTTCGTGCCGCCGTCGACATAGACGGTGCCGCCGGTCACGCGGTGCGCGTAGGGCGTGGCCAGATAGGCGCAGGTGTAGCCCACGTCCATGATGTCCACGAGTTCGCCCAGCGGCGCCTTCCGGGCCGCTTCGTTGAGCAGCAGCTCGAAATCCTTGAGGCCGGACGCGGCGCGGGTCTTCAGGGGGCCGGGCGAGATCGCATGGACGCGGATGCGCTGCGGGCCGAGCTCGTAGGCGAGGTAGCGGCAGGATGCTTCGAGGGCGGCCTTCACCGGCCCCATGACGTTGTAGTTCGGCACGACCCGGTTTGCGCCGTAGTAGCTCATCGCGAACATCGTGCCGCCGTCCTTCATGAGCGGAACGGCCAGGCGCGCCATGCGGACGAACGAGTGGCAGGAGATGTCCATGGCCTTGGCGAAACCCTCCGCCGAGCAGTCGAGCAGACCGCCCTGCAGGTCGGCCATCGGCGCGAAGGCGATCGAATGGACCAGGATATCGAGCTGGCCCCATTTCCGCTCGATCTCCCCGAACACGGCTTCGAGTTGCCCGGGTTCAGCGACGTTCATCGGGCCCGTGATCGGCGCCTCGAGCTCGCGGGCGAGGGGCTCGACATGGGGGCGTGCCTTTTCGTTGAGCCAGGTGACGGCAATCTCGGCGCCGGCTTCGCGGAAGGCCCTGGCGCAGCCGTAAGCGATGGACTGGTCGTTGGCGATGCCGACGACCAGAGCCTTCTTGCCGGCGAGGATGGGGCGGGTCGGTTCGTTCATGGTTCCTCAGGGGATTGCGGTTGCCGCGTTCGAGCGCCGCGCCGCCGCGACGAGGCAGGCCACGGCGCAGGACGCCAGGCGCGTCGTCACCGAGTCGGCCCGGCTCGTCAGGATGATCGGCACGCGAGCGCCGAGGACGATGCCGGCGGCATCGGCGCCGGCCAGGAAGGTGAGGCTCTTGGCCAGCATGTTGCCGGCCTCGAGGTCCGGCACGATCAGCACGTCGGCCCGGCCCGCGACTGGCGAGACGATGTTCTTGATGGCGGCGGCCTCGACGCTGATCGCATTGTCGAGCGCGAGCGGCCCGTCGAGAATTCCGCCTTTGATCTGGCCGCGCTCCGCCATCTTGCACAGGGCCGCGGCATCGATGGTCGAGGCGACCTTGGCGTTGACCGTCTCCATTGCGCTCAGGATCGCGACCCGCGGTTGGGCGATGTCGAGTGCATGGGCGAGGTCGATGGCGTTCTGGACGATGTCGACCTTGTCTTCCAGCGTCGGCGCGATGTTCACGGCGGCGTCGGAAATGATGAGCGCCTGGTCATGGCCGGGTACATCCATGACGAAGCAGTGGCTGATGCGCCGTGCGGTCCGGATCCCGTCCGTCCGGGCGACGACGGCGCCCATCAGTTCGTCGGTATGCAGGCTGCCTTTCATGAGCGCCTCGGCGCGCCCGCAGCGCACGAGCTCGACCGCCCTGGCTGCCGAATCGTGACTGTGTTCCGAGTCCACGATCTCGAAGGCGCCGATATCGAGGGAAGCCTGGCAGGCAACATCGAGGACGCGTGCCGAGGGGCCGACGAGGATGGGCTTCAGGAGACCGCTGCTCGCGGCCAGAACGGCGCTCTCGAGGGAAACCGTATCGCAGGGATGGACGACGGCAGTGACCATTGGTGGATGGTTGCGGGCGACGGTGATCAGCCGGTCGTATTTTTCATGCGGCCGCGCTGTGGGTGCTGTCACGTCAAATCCTCTCTTCAGGTCAGCGCGAATGCCGTGTCGCCGCGAAAAGCTGGCGCAGGCGGTCGATGCGGTCGGTCCCTTCCGGCGGCAGGTCGCCGGACGCCCCGAGCACCTCCTCGACGACCCGCCATCCCTGCAACCGCAGTTCCGGATCGTCGGGCAGCAGGAGCGGAAGGGCCCGGACCGCTCGTTCCTCGTCGAGATACAACAGCAGGTACTGTTCGCGAAACAGTGTCTTCAGTTCGCCGAAGCTCAGGCGCCGGTTGGCGGGCTGCATGCGGCGTATGGCCTGCAGCACCGAGAAGCCGCGCTCGTCCGCACTCCGTTGGGGCCGGCGCACGTACATGATGGAACGGAGGACGGCCTCGACCAGACCGCCGACCTCGAACTTCTTGTCCATCTCCGCACGCCAGGCCACGGCAATGGCCTCCTGGGCGCGGTCCGGATGCCGAGGAGCTGGTGTCTCTTCGGCTGCGAGTCCCACCAGCGCCTGTAGGACGGGCGAACCGTAGGTCCCGAGAAACATCGCTTCCGTCATGGCATCGCGGACCAGGCGATAGCTCTCCCAGCACGTGGAGATCCAGCTTGCGGTGACCTTCTCCATCGTGAGCAGGGGATTGTCTGGTGAGACGGGTCTGCGGTCGGCGCGAATGGAATCGGCCAGCGGCTTGACCGGCGCCATGAATGGATTGCGATCTGAGAAAGCGGCGAACCGCATCCGGTGCGGATGGGTCTCTCGCAACAGGTCGGCCGACTGCTGGCTGACCATCGCCCGGACGGCCGGCTGGACGAACGTCCGGTACAGGCCGGTGCCGATCTCGGAGACGCGCGCCGCGGTGGCGAATCGCCGCTGGTCCTCGTCGCTGTTCGCGCCCAAGGCCCGGATGTCGTCGAGCGTGCGCGCTTCGAGCCGGAAAAGGTGCTTGCCGCTGATCAGGCCGGGATTGACCGTCTTCTCGTCGATCTCGGTGATGACCGCCTCGTAGAGGCCGGGCGGCAACAGGTCGATCATCTCCATGCAGGAAGCGAACTCGGCATGCTCCTTGGTCGCGACCTTGCTCGACACGAAGATGCCGAGATGGCCGATCGTCTGATGCAGCGTGTAGACGATCGTCTGGCCGTTGGCGACGATCTCGTCCTCGTGATCGTAGAGGTCAGTCAGCCAGCCCAGCGCCTGCTGCGGCGGCGTGATATTGTCTCCCCAGGAGCACAGCACGATGATCGGCGAGCGAATGTTGCGCAGGTCGACCCGGGTTCCATCGGCCGTGAGAATGTCCCCCGAGGTGAGCTTGTTGCCGACGAAGAGGTTGTCGGCGATCCATTGCATCTCGCCGGCGTTCAGGGTGACGGGACTTCCCCACCAGGTCTCGAAATCGAGGAAGCGCGCCGCTTCGGTGTCGGCCTTCGCATAGAGATTGTAGGGCTTCTCCCAGTAGGTGTTCGCCGGGTTGAGCGACTCGAAATTGGCGACGAGGTTCGCCCCGTCGAACGTGCCGTTGCCGAGGTCGCCTGCGAGGGCGGTGAGCCATGTGCCGCCCAGCGTGCCGCCGAGATACCGCATCGGATTGCGACCCCGGACTCCCGCCCAGTAGGAAAGCGGCGAGCCCGCCAGCAGGATGGGGCCGAACAGATCGGGACGGATGGCGGCGGTCATCATGATCTGCCAGCCCGCCTGGCAGTTGCCGACCACCACCGGCTTGCTCTCCGCTTCGGGATGGCGCGCGGCGACGGCTTCGAGGAAGGCCGCTTCGGCGACGCAGACATCGGCGATCGTCTGTCCCGGCATGGGCTTGGGCAGGAAGCCCACGAAGTAGCAGGCGTGGCCGGCGGCGAGGGCGACACCGATCTCGCTCTCGTGCTTCATGCCGCCGATGCCGGGGCCGTGTCCCGCACGAGGATCGACGACAACGTAGGGTGGTTTGGCCGGATCGATGACCGTGCCCTCGGGAGGTGTCACGCTGACGAGAACGTAGTTCACCGGGCGGGGGAGGGTGCGTCCGTCCAGCACCACGTCGAAGGCAAAGCCCAGCACGTGCGGCGCATCCTCGGCCGCCCGCGTGACGAAGGTATTGCCGCGCTCCCGCAGCACGTCGAGGCTCAGGATCGACCTCTGCCAGGCGTCGATCCAGTATTCCTGGAAGATGTTGGGACTGGCTCGGTCTGCCATGACGGCGTTCCCCGGGTTCCGGAAGGTCCGCCCTTGATCCACCTTACGCTGCACTGCGTCATTGACCTTAATCAAGCGACCCTGGGGTCAATTTGATTTTAGTCAATTCGATGACTGTCGAATGCCTTCACAATGTTGTCTGAAGGGGAAACATCATGATGCGTACGATCGCTTTGTTGGTTGCGGTGGCAGGCACGACCTGCGGCTGCGACCAGTTCGAGAACATGTCGCCGGGCCAGAAGGGTGCGGTTACCGGAGCGGCCCTGGGCACGGGTATCGGAATGGTCTCCGGCGGAAGCTTCGGGCAGGTGGTGGGCGCCGGCCTGATCGGCGGGGCTGTCGGCTATATCGGTGGCACGGCCATCGGCAACAAGAACTAAGCCGGAGGACGCCGCATGAAAACCACGACGCTTGCCGGACTGGCCGCACTCGGCGTTCTGACTGCCGGTGCATCGACTGTACTCGCTCAGACTGCGAACCTGACCTTCGACAGGGCGGCTTACGTCACCTGTCGGGAAGCCCATACGCTGCCGCCGGACCAGCGCGTCTCCCTGGCCGTCTTCCTGGCGGAACATGCCGCCCGGCACCGCGGTGTTTCGATCCCCGACGGTGAAATGGGCGCTCAGCTCGCGCACCTAGTGCGTGGCGGGTGCACGCTTTCCCCCGACGCCTACCTCTTCACGGTGATCGATCGGGCGGTCGCTGTGGAGTCGAGCCGGCTTCCGAAGCGCTGACGGCTATCTCGGAGCAACTCATGAACTCGGTACGCCGCGTGCTGGCCGAGGCGCCGTTGTCTTGGTTGCTGCTCGCCGTGCCGATCGCCGCCTGGATGCATCATGCGCGGCCCGATTCGCCACTCCTGGTCTTCGTGCTTGCCTGTGTCGCCATCGTTCCGCTGGCCGGCCTGCTGGGCGTGGCGACGGAGAAGCTGGCGGCGCGCTTCGGCGAGGGGATCGGCGGCTTCCTCAACGCCACACTGGGCAACGCTGCCGAACTCATCATCGCCCTGGTAGCGCTGCGCGCCGGCATGCTCGACGTCGTCAAGGCGTCGCTCACCGGCTCGATCATCGGCAATCTGCTGCTGGTGCTGGGCGCCGCCTTCCTGGCGGGCGGGCTGCGGCACAAGATCCAGAACTTCGCCACCATCGGTGTACGCACGCAGATCGGCATGATGGCGTTGGCCGCCATCGCGATCCTGGTGCCGTCGGTTTTCGCCGCCATCGGCTCGGGCGAGATGGCAAGCCGTTCGGTCCGGTTCAGCGTCGTGGTCTCGGTGGTGCTGCTGGTCGTGTATGCGCTCAGCCTCCTGTTCCTGCTGCGTACCCACGCCGATCTCTTCCGTGGGGAGGCACCGGCAGTCGAAGGGGAGCATCACGGAATGCCATGGCCCCTGTCGCTCACGGTCGGCGTCATGGCCGCCGTCACGCTGCTGATCGTCTGGATGAGCGAGATTCTGGTCGGCACGGTCGAGCATGCCTCCGCCGCGCTGGGACTCTCCAACCTGTTCGTCGGTGTCGTAGTGGTTGCGGTGGTCGGCAACGCGGCGGAGCACAGTACCGCGGTGCTGGTTGCCATGCGCAATCGCATGGAGATGGCGGTCGGCATCGCCATCGGCAGCAGCACGCAGATCGCCCTGTTCGTCGCACCTCTTCTGGTGCTGCTCAGCCTCGTGGTGGCCCCCGAGCCGCTCACCCTGGCTTTCTCCGGCGTCGAAGTGTTCCTGGTGCTGGCTGCCACCTTCGTCGCCTCGATCTTGCTCCTGGATGGCAAGTCCACATGGTTCATCGGCGTGCAGCTCATCGCCGTCTATGTGGTCATGGCAATCACCGTGTTCGCGATTCCGGCATAGTCGGATCATGCTGCTACAGTTCGTCGTGGGAGCGGTCGCCTCCATCTGCAATATCGTCATCCATGCCCTGGTCATGCTGGTGCTGGTGCGCGTGGCCCAGGGTGCGGCCGCTACCTCCAGGCTGGGGCCGTCATTGGTGCTGGTCACGATCATGGTCGCGACGGTGTCGGTCCTGATGATGGCGCACGGCCTCGAGGTCCTTGTCTGGGCGGTGACCTACGCGATGGTGGGCGCCGCGCCTCCCGGATCGGATGTTCTCTACTTCGCCTTCGTGAACTACACGACGCTGGGCTACGGCGACGTGATCCCCGTTCAGCAATGGCGCCTGATCGGACCGACGACCGCGATGTGCGGGGTGCTGATGTTCGGCTGGTCGACCGCGGTGATCTTCGACGTTCTGCGCCGGACACTGCTGACCCTTCCGGCGGTTCCATCGGACAGGCACGTCCGCTGACAAGTCGTCTCAGGGGCTCCTGAAAGCGGATTGCCATATGTTCGGGGCGCCGCAGGTGGCTTCGTCATGGCTGGTATGTTATGATTGCATGGTGCGTAACGGTGCAATTCCCGGCAGGCCGCTCGCGTTCGGCGCGCTGCAACCGCTCAAGATGCCATCGAGCCTGCCCTGCGATTCGTGTATCGGCAGAACACTCAATCTTTGCAGGCCGCTCGACGACGTCCGGCTTCAGCATCTGCTTTCCCTTGGCGGTATCCGGCACTGGAAAAGACACGAAACGCTCTTTCGTGCCGGAGATCCCATTGGCGCCTTCTTCAAGATCCGCAAGGGCATCGTCGCGGTCGCGCACACGCTCGATGACGGCCGCCGGCAGATCACGGCCCTGCGCGCGCCCGGCGATTGCGTCGGCTATCTCGACAGGGACGGCCGCTATGCCTTCGAGGGGCAAGCGCTGACCGACGTGGAAGCGTGTGCCTTTGATCGCCGAAAATTCGACGCCTACGTCGCTCAGCACCCCGACCTCGCCGCGGCGCTCGTCGAGGCACTCTCGAGCGCGCTGAAGCAATCCGGCATGCTGTCTCTGGTGTTGGGGCAGCTCCGGTCGACGGAACGGGTGGCGCACTTTCTGGCGGAGATCAGCGCGCTCTATGCCGAGCGGCATGTCTCCTTCGCCCAGCCGCTGACGCTGCATATGGGCCGGAACGAGATCGCCGACTATCTCGGCCTGACGATCGAAACGGTGAGCCGCTCCATCGGCAAGCTGAAGAGCCGCAATATCATCGCCTTGGTCGAGAGCGGCGAAGTCGTGATCCTGGACTTCGAGCGCCTTCGCGACGCCGGCAAGGTGACGGGGTAGTACCGTGGAAGGGGCTTCATGACCTGCCCCGATGGTTTGATATCGATCAATGACAGGCATGGCTCGGCGGCCGAGGCTTGCTACCATGGTACGTGGATCCCTTGCCCAGGCAGGCTGGGGAGCGGCCGTAATTCAAACCGAGGGGGAGACCGACAATGACGTATTCATCCCGCCGCAATGCCTTGAAGCTGCTGGCCGGAGGCGCTCTCGCCGCTGGCGGTATCGCAACGCTTGCCACGACGGCCTCGGCGCAGGAATTCGTGGTCACCAACAACTACCAGAACTTCAAGCGCGGCAAGATCGACGGGCTCCATCCCGATCGTCGCATCCTCAACATCACCTGGGAGGACATGGGCCGCATCAAGATGCGGGCGGCCGACCTGGTCACCAACTACCCGTCGCTGCGGGAAGGCATGATCGTCGACTGCAACTATTTCGACCATATCGACGTGTTGATCGCCAAGAAATCGCCGCAGACGGACGCCCAGGCCAAGGCCCTGATCGACAAGGGGGCGCAGTTGACCGGTATTCCCGGGGCGCGCGAGCCGATCCGCATGTGGAGCATGTCCGGCATGGTCACCAAGGTGACCCCGGAAAATGGCGGCCTTTGGCTGATCAATGCGTCGAACGGTAAGCCGGAAGAGCCGTCTCCCAACAGCGGCGAGGTCATCACCATGCCGCAGGTTCTGACTGCGGCCGGCAAGCAGTCGCTGGCCTCTCTGAAGCCCGGCGACGTCGTCAATACCGTCTGGACGCACCAGACGGCGATCGCCGTGAAGATCATCCGCTAGGGCGGCAGTCGCCGGTTCCGGCGACAGGACCAGTGATGCCGGACGTTGCCGATCATGCAGCGTCCGGCTTTTTTGTGCCCGCATGCCATGGCCTTGCTTGACCAAAATCAAAGGCCCGGGGGTGGATCGAGGGTAGCGTGCCGTTCATGCTCACCGAGGTGCACATGCCAAAGAAGAGCGGTCACGGCGCCGGTCCCGAAAAGCTCAAGCGCAAGGTCTACGAGAAGGAACTGCGCGAGCTGCAGGTCGAACTCTGCCGACTGCAGGACTGGATCAAGGTCTCCGGCGAGCGTGTGGTCATCGTGCTGGAAGGCCGCGATGCGGCGGGCAAGGGCGGCGCGATCAAGGCCCTGACCGAGCGTGTCAGCCCCCGCGTGTTCCGGGTCGTCGCGTTGCCGGCACCATCCGACCGCGACAAGACCCAGATGTACATCCAGCGCTACGTCGAGAGGTTCCCGGCGGGCGGCGAGATCGTGATCTTCGATCGCAGCTGGTACAACCGCGCCGGCGTCGAGTACGTGATGGGCTTCTGTACACCCGAGCAGCACCGGCGCTTCCTCGACATCTGTCCGGTCTTCGAGAAATTCGTGATCGATGGCGGCCTGCGTCTCATCAAGATCTGGCTCGAGGTCGGGCAGGAGGAGCAGGACCGCCGTTTCAAGGCACGGATCGAAGATCCCGTGCGACAGTGGAAGCTGAGTCCGATGGATATCGAGTCCTATTCGCGCTGGTACGATTACTCAAAGGCGCGCGACCTCATGTTCCAGCATACCGATACCGAGCACGCGCCCTGGCACATCGTCCATTCCGACGACAAGAAGCGCGCCCGCCTGAACGTGATCGCGCATATCCTGTCGCAGATTCCCTACAAGAAGGTGGATCGCGCCAAGGTCAAGCTGCCGTCGCGTTCCAGCAAACGAGCGTATGACGACCAGTCTTCGATTGCCGGTCGACGCTACGTCGCGGAAAAATTCTAGGCGCAACGCCTCGTCCCCTTTCAAGGAGAGCAGAATGTCCAAACTGATGAGCGTCAAGGAACTACATGTGAAGATGGCCGAGGCGGAAGGTGCCAAGGCTTCAGCGGCCCTGAAGGCGCACGAGGCGGCCGAGGCGGAGAAGAAGGCCTTCATCGATCATCTCCTGGCGCCGTCGGGCCTGACCGATGCGCAGGTCAGCGAGAAGGCCTCGATCATCATCGAGCGCGCGATGGCGAACGGCCTGACCTCGGTCCAGGTGCTTCGCTTTCCCAACCACATCTGCACCGACGGCGGCCGGGCGATCAATCAGGTCGAGGATGGATGGGAGAAGACTCTCACCGGCATTCCCAAGGAGATCTACGAGTACTGGAAGCGGCAGCTGCGCCCGCTCGGCTACCACATCCGCTATCACATCGTTGACTATCCGGGTGGCATGCCGGGCGACGTGGCGATTACCTTGAGCTGGGGCTGACCGCCGGGAGAGAGGCATTTCATGCAATCGCGCAGAGTCGTCGTCGCCGCGTTCCTCACGTTGCTCAGTCCGGCCGGTCTTGCTCAGCCTTCAGCATCGGCCTTCGTTGGAACATGGAAAGGCGACGTTCCCGGGATTGGCGAGGCGACCCTCATTATCAGCGCCGTTGGAGGCAATGGTCGCGTCGAGGGCCGGATGGAATTCGCCCTCCAGGGCTTCGTTTCCACGTTCGCCGATAGAGCCGATTCGGTGAAGCGCACGAACCAGGGCACTGTCGTCGACGGGACGCTCACCATCGAGGCGGCGCTGGGGGGACGATACCTCCTGCGCCGTACGGCCGAGGGTCTGAGCGGCAGGTACATCCGCGGCACGACCTTGGATGTCCCGGTGACATTGCGGAAATCCTGACGAACAGGGTCACCACAGCATGCGGATGCCGGCGGTGAGCGCGTGGCTGGACGTCTGGCTGGAGACGTCGCCTTCGTAGCGGAGATAGGCCGACGTCGCGTCGGCGATTGCTGTGTTGGCGGCGATGCCGAGTATGACGCTGTCGCGTTGTGGCGCGGCGCCGAACGTCGTGAAGGGCGAGGCGGGGGCGCCGATGAACGAGGCCGTGACCGGGCGCGCCGTATCGGCGAACTCGTGGCCCCAGCCCAGTCGGAACTGCATCGCAAGCTTGTCGCGCCAGCCGAGGTCCATGGCGCCGCCAAGCTGGGCGCCGAACACAGTGCGCAGCGAACTGGTGGTCTGTGCCGCGACGCTGAGGCCGAGCGCGCCGGCGCCGGTTTCGGTGAAGGCGTTCTGGGTAGCCGTGGCGGCCTGCAGGCGGGCGAACGGCGTGACGACGGCCTGGGCCAGGCCGCCAATATCGAAGCGATAGCCGGTCTCCAGCTGGCCGAATACCTGGTTGACGCCGGTGCGGCCCTGGGCGGTTGCGGCGGGGATGCCGGGAAGGGCGATCTGACGGGTCATCTGGTTGTCGGAGTAGGCATAGGCGGCGAGCGCGTCGACGTATACGGGGCCGCGCGCGTAGCTGCCGTAGAGTCCAGCCTGCACGGTGCCGGTGGTGCCCTGGCCCTGGAAGCCCTGGACCCACTGGGTGCCGCCGCTGTAGCCGAGGGTGACGCCGAGCAGGAAGTCGGGCGAGAGCTTGCGGTCGATGCCGGCGGCGAAGCCGCCGAGATTGTAGGTGAGGGTGCCGGCATTCGTCGTGCCGAGGATGGTGCCGAGGCCACCGACCGCCCCGCCCCAGGCGCCCCACAGGGCGGGCGTGACGCTGTCGCAGGCGACGTCGCAAGCCTCGGCCAGGGCCACGCGGTTGCCGCCGCCGGTGGCGCCGCCGGCCTGGCCCGCGAAGTTGCTCATGAAGAGCTGCGCGCCCGCCACGCCTACCGAAGAGAAGGCGGAGTAGTTCTGGCCGCTTAGCGCATTGAGGGCGGCGCTGCCGGCGCTTGGCGGCAGGGTGGTGAGGGCGGCGATGGCGCTGCCGAACGAGCCGGTCGCGCTGGTTGCAGTGGCGTCGAGCGTGGCACCGACGGCCGCCTGGTTGGGTGTCTGGGCGCCGCGGGTGAAGCTGCGCGCGACGGTGAGGTAGGCGTTGCTGGCATCGTAGCTCAGCGAGGGGAACAGGAAGGCGTAGTTGCCCGTGGCGCCGGCAAAGGCACCGGTGACGCCGCCGGCGGCGTTGAGGATCGTGTAGGTCCGCTGCGCGGCGTAGGAGCCGGGGTCGGCAATGAAGTTCACGGTGCCGCCCAGCACGGCCATGCCGGTGACGTTCACGCGGTCGGCCTGGCCCTGGTTGTTGAGCTCGACCTGATAGGTGGCACCTGTCGCCTGGGTGAGGTTGCCCGTGACGGACAGCGTGCCGATCGAGTTGCCGGGGGCCAGCATGCCGCGGTTGGTCACGCTGCCGAAGATCGTGCCGGCGCCGCCCAGGCTGCCGCCGAGACCGACCGTGACGTCGCTGGTGATGCTGCCGTTGACCGCGAGCCGGCCCTTCGTGACCGTGGTCGGGCCGGTATAGGTGTTGACGCCCGTCAGGGTCAGCACGCCCGTCCCTTGCATCGAGAGGCCGCCGCTGCCGGTGAGGACGGACGCGAGCGTCGTGGCGGCGGACTCAGTGACGGTGAGCGTCCCGGCGCCCAGCGAGATCGTGCCGCCGGCTCCCTGGAGCAGGCCGACGCTGACATCGTTGCCGTTCAGATCGAAGGTGCCGCCATTGACGACGAGCGCGCCGAAGGGCGACAGGGACGCGCCGGCCGCGAGACGCAGGGTCCCTTCGTTGACGACGGTACCGCCGGGGTAGCTGTTGGCGCCCGACAGTGTCAGGATCCCCAGGCCCGTCTTGGTCAGGCCGCCCAGTCCGGTAACCGCCGTGTCGAAAGTGACATTGAAGGCATCAGTATCCACGATGCCGCCACCCACACCCATCGTGACGGCGCGCGGTGTCGTGAAGGAGCCGGTCGCCAGCAGCGTGCCGCCCGCCAACGCGAGCCCGCCCGAGGGGTTGCCCAGCCGGCTATCTGCATCGATGGCCAGGGTACCGCCGCCGGTGACGGTCGTCCCACCATAGTAGCTGTTCGCCGCGGTCAGGTTGACCTGTCCGCCCGAGATCGTGAGGCCACCGGTGCCGAATATCTCGCCCGAGAACGTGCCGGTGCCGCTCTGCTGCAGCACCGTCGGCCCCATCAGGAAAGTGCGCATGGTGGAGAGAAAACTGTTGGGCAATTCCACCAGGCCGGCGAGTGCGACGCCCGGGCTCGAGGTGCCGCCCGTCGTGTTGCCGGTCCAGTAGTAGCCGACATAGCCGTTGGCGGCATCGTAGAGATAGTCGAAGCCGGCGTAGAACTCGCGGCCGGTGTTGACGTAGGTGCCGGAGGCGACATTGTCCGGACGTACGGTGCACGGCGTGGTCGACGGAGCCAGATCGGTCGGACAGGTCGCCGATGGATGTTCCACGGCGGAGATTCCGTACGATGCGAAGTTGCCGGGAAAGCTGATGTCGACCTTGGTGCCGGCCCTCGCCCAGTTGTGGGTGTTCATTCCCGAGCCGGGCAGGGGCGTCACGTACATGTAGTCGATACCGGTGTCTTGCAGGATCGTGCCGGGCGTGGCCTTGCTGCCGTCCCCGCCCTCCGGGGGTGTCACCTTCACGGTCATGCTCGTGATTCCCCAATCGGTATCGGTCGGGTTCCTCCCAAGCTTTACGAAGGCAAACTGGTTGTTCGGCGTCGAATCACTGTTGGGGATGCCGAGGACGACTTCGCCGTTTCGGATGACATAGCCCTTGCGCACGAGGTCGACCGAGCCTGACTTAACCCAGGTCAGGTTGAGCAATGGATTGTGGCTGGGCGTCATCTGTACGGGATTGACTGAAGCGCCATTGGTGCGGTCGAAGCCGACGCCCATGTAGAGGACATCCTGCGCGGACTCATCGCTAACGTAGAGGACGGGAACCTGCGTCGTGGCGACCTTGGTCTTGCCGGCGGCATCGTAGAGGTCGACCGAGACATTGTAGTAGGTGCCGGTATGGGCGACGCCGCTGCTGTCGTAGGCCTGGCTGCCCGGTCCGATCGGCGTCAGTCCGGTTGGATCGAAGTGCTTCGAGCCGACGACGATACCGCTGGAGCCGGTGTCCATGATGGCCGCTCCCATTCGGGCCGTTCCGATCTGGATGTTGATCTTGGCGGCTTGCCGGGAGTCCATGGCCTTGTCGTCGGCGAATCCGATCACCTGGGTGACATTGGGGCCGCTGTACATGTTCCATCCGGACGGAGGTTCCGCCCGGGCCGGCATGTGGCCCGCGGTGACAAGGAGGAGGGTCAAGCCGATCAGGGGGACTTTTTGCTGCGTCATGACGGGGTGCTATCTCGGTTCGACTGCTTTGATGACCAGCGCCGCCCCATGATCGTTCGTCCAGGTGCCGGTCACCGAGGGCGGTTGAGCCACTGCCTGTTGTGTCGCGGCGTAAAGTGCTGCCAGTGAATGTCCGAGGATCGACGCGAGGCGCGGGCTCATTTACGGTCCGGAAGGTTGCCGGCTCCCAATGCACCGCAAGTCGTTCCGTCATTCCAGTGAAAACCAGCGCGCCAATGTCCCCTTCCTGCCAATTCCGCGATAATCGATCGGCGCAGCGGCGAACATGACGGGTTTTCTCCACAATCGCTGGGCACAGCTCGCGGCCGGCATCGTCTGCATGGTGATGATCTCCAGCCTTCAGCATGGCTGGACGCTGTTCGTGCATCCGATCAACGCGAAGTACGAATGGGGACGCGCCGCCATCCAGATCGCCTTCACGATCTTCATTCTGAGTGAAACCTGGTTGGTGCCTTTCGAGGGCTGGTTCGTCGACAAGTTTGGCCCCCTGCCGGTCGCGCTCGCGGGCGGCGCACTGGTCGCCATCGCCTGGAGCCTGAACTCGGTCGCCGATTCGCTGCCGCTGCTCTATCTCGGCGCGGCGCTGGGCGGCATCGGCGCAGGTTGTGTCTATGGGACCTGCATCGGCAACGCTCTCAAGTGGTTCCCCGACCGCCGCGGGCTGGCGACCGGCCTGACGGTCGCGGGCTACGGGATCGGCTCGGCGCTCACCATCGTCCCGATCCATCGTACGATCGACCATCACGGCTACGAGGCGGCCTTCCTCTGGTTCGGCCTGGGCCAGGGCGCGCTGGTTTGCCTCGCGGCGCTGGCACTGCGCAAGCCGGAGGCCGCGACCCTCGCGATTCCGGAGCGCTTGCCGCATGCCCTCCACGATCACAGGCCGGGCGAGGTGCTGCGGTCGCCGCTTTTCTGGGTGCTCTTCGTGATGTCGCTGCTGGTGACGGCGGCGGGACTGACCTTTACGGCCAATCTCGCCGGCATCGCCCGCAGCTTCGGAGTGGCTGACGTGCCGGTCAGCATGCTGGGCCTGACCCTGCCGGCCCTGACCTTCGCGCTGACCTTCGATCGGGTCACCAACGGCATCGCGCGGCCGCTCTGTGGCTGGCTTTCGGACTATATCGGCCGCGAGAACACGATGTTCTTCGCCTTCACCATGGGTGCCCTGAGCATCCTGGCCTTTGCGCGGTGGGGTGACGAGCCGGTGATGTTCGTGCTGCTGGTCAGCCTGGTCTTCTTCGCCTGGGGCGAGGTCGCGAGCCTGTTTCCCGCGACGTGCACCGATTATTTCGGATCGGGCTATGCCACGACCAATGCCGGCATGCTGCACACGGCGAAAGGCTTTGCCGCCATGCTGGTGCCGCTGTCGGATACGCTGGTCCGGGCGACCGGCGACTGGCAGATCGTCTTCGCGCTGGCCGTCGGTGCGAACGCCGTCGCCGCTCTACTCGGTATTGCCGTTCTGCGACCGATGCGGGCAGCATGGTTGCGGCGCGAGTAGCGCCTAGTCCATCTTCAGCAGGCCGCTCTTCTGCAACTCCTGGATCACCGCGTCTTCCTTTTGCAGGAAGGCGCTCAGTTGCTGCGGCGTGAGCGATTCGGTCTCCGCGCCGAGGTCGTTCAGCTTCCCCTTCACGGCAGGTTCGGCGAGGGAATTCGCCACGGCGTCGTTCAGCTTCTTCACGATTTCGGGGGGCGTGCCGGCCGGCGCCATGAGGACGATCGGCGTGGTGCTGGCGAAGTCCTTGAGGCCCGTTTCCTGCAGGGTCGGAACGTCGGGAAGCTGGCCGGCGCGGCGCGCGGTCGTCACGACGATGGCGCGCAGACGGCCGCCACGGACATGGCCGATCGAAGCCGGCACTTGGTCGATCACCGCATCGATCTGGCCGGCGAGAAGATCGTTCAGCGCCAGACCGTTGCTCTTGTAGGGGATGATGTTGAAGCGCACGTCGAGCGCCTTCTGCATCTGCAGCAGAGCGAGGTGGTTGGTGCTGCCGTTGCCCGGATGCCCGATCGAGAGCTTGCCGGGATTGGCGCGCAGCCAGGCGAGCATGGAAGGCCAGTCGCGGAACGGACCATTGGCGTTGACCACGATGTCCATCGGCGAGGTACTCAGCAGGGCGACCGGCGCGAAGCTTGCCAGCGTGTAGGGCGGCTTGCCGCCAGTCATGCGGGGGCTCACGAGGAACGTGCCCGTCGACCCCAGGACCAGCGAATAGCCGTCGGGCAGCGACTTCGCGACGGCCTCGGCGCCGATCGCGCCGCCGGCGCCGCCGCGATTCTCGACGATCACCTGCTGGCCGAGCTGTTTGCCCAGCGCCTCGGAGAAGAGGCGTCCCGTGAGGTCGGCATTGCCGCCAGGCGCGAATGGGACCACGAGCCGGATCGGCTTGTCGGGATAGGCGGCCTGCGCGAGGACGTGGCCGGCCGGCAGGGCTGCCAGCAGGGCCGAGATCGCCATGCGTCGCGTGAACGACTTCATTTCGTGAAACCTCCCGTCACGTCTATTGTTGCCGCATGATAACCGGGAGCAGGCTGGGCGCACGCGCCGTCATCGTGGGAGCGGGCATTGCCGGCCTCGCGGCAGCCGCGGCACTCGCATCGTTCTTCGAGGCGATCGAAGTCCTGGACAAGGATGCGCTTCCAGACACACCGCGTCCGCGAAAAGGTGCTCCGCAGGATTTGCAGGTGCACACCCTGTTGAAGGGCGGCGAACTCGCCCTCGAGAGCTTGCTGCCTGGTATGCGTGCGGCCATGCGGGCGGCGGGCGCGACGGAGGTGCGTCAGACCGAAGACGTCTCGATCTGGGAGCGGGATGCCTGGCATGCGACGCGCGATCTCGGTCGCAGCCAATTGATGATGAGCCGGCCGGCTTTCGAGCAGGTGCTGCGCCGGCAGGTACTGCAGCTGGGCAATGTCGTGATCCATGATCGCACGCCGATCGATGCACTGCCCGACAACTTCGACCTGACCGTGATCGCGACGGGACGGGGGGACAGGCTGCTGGCGGGTATCGACGTACCGGAGACGGTTCTCGGGATCGAGGTGAGCTACAGCTCTGCCCGTTTCGCCAAGCCGACGCGATTCCGCGGCGAAGGCCGGTTCATCGCCTGCATTCCGCTGCCGCCGGACGACCGCTACGGACTCGTCTGCCCGGTCGAGAACGACGAGTGGCTGATCACGCTGTGCAGCCGCTTCGACGACAGGGTGCCGGACGATCTCGACGGGTTCCGGGCCTATGCCGATGCGCTGCCGGTGCCCGATATCGCCGATCGTCTGCGCGAGGCCGTGCCGCTGACGCCCATACGCGGCTATCGCATCGCCGAGGCACGCTGGCGGCATTTCGAGCGCGGCGCAGTACTGCCGCCGCGCGTGCTGCCGATCGGCGACTGCATCTCGAGCTTCAATCCGACCTTCGGGCAGGGCATGTCGGTCGCCGTCGGCCATGCTGTCGCGCTGCGCGACGCGCTGGCAAACTGCCAGCATAGGCTCGACGGCGTTGCGCCGGCCTACCTGCCACGGGCGGCAGAGGTCAGCCGGCAGGCCTGGTCCCTCGCGGCCCTGGTCGACCTCGAATATCCGCGCACGAAAGGTGTCCGGCCGCCGAACTTCGACAAGATCGTACAGGGTACCGAGGCGATGCGGCGGGCGGCGGCGTTGCATCCCGAGGTGCAGCTCCTGCGCTTCGAGATCGGCAATCTCGTGAAGCCCGATTCCGCTGCGCGCAGCGGACCGGCGGTCCGTCTGGTCGCGCGCGAGATGGCTCGCGCGGGAGGACGATCCCGTGGGCGGTGAGGTGCTACCCGATCTCGATAGGCTGCGGCGGGAGATGTGGACGCGGCAGAGGCAGGCGAGGGCGGCGGTGCGGATCTATAACCGCGGCTCGTGGATCCGCTTCGCCCTGGTGTTCATTCCCGTACCCCTGGTCGTCGTGACCTTCCGGCTCTACCTGGAGGCCTGGCACTACTACATCCTGGGCGGCGCCTTCATCTTTTTCGCGGGCCTGCTCTATGTGCTCGATGACCGCGCGGCGACGCGGCGAGAAGCGGCGCTCCTGGCCGCCGGAACCGCGCGGGCGACCTATCAGAAGGCGCGTTCAGAGGCGACCCTGGGCAATAATATTTCGTGAACGGGGCCCCGACACAGGATTCACGAGGGTGCGGCATTCACTTCATTTGATTCGTTTATTTCGGTTATTTCGTTTGTTCGCCGCGTATTCAGCGGCTTGAAGACCGAATCCAGCCCGGCCGGCTCGGCTATTTCCGTGCGCGTCGGCCAATCAGCAGGATCAGCGGGATCGCCATTGCCGAGGCGGCCGTATAGAGGCCGAAGGCGTTGATGTAGCCGATCATTGCCGCCTGCCGGTTGATTTCCTTCGATAGCTTCGCGAGGCCCGACACGGTCTCGTAGTCCCAGCCGCCGGTTACCCAGGGAAACGCCAGTGCCTTGTTGTAGGGGTTCACCAGCTCGACCATGCGGCTGTAGTTGGTGCTGGTCGCCCGCACGATTTCGGCCACGCAGATCGAGATGAAGAAGCTGGAGCCGATGTTGCGCAGCAGGTGATACACCGCCGTGCCTTCGGCCAGGTTCGCTCCGCTCATGTTCGAGAAGGTGACGAGGGTGAGCGGTACCCAGATGACGCCGACGGCAATACCCTGCAGCAGGCTGTTCAGCATCAGCGTGTTCATGTCGACGTTGAGGTCGATCGCCATCAGCCAGACGCCCGACAGGGTCTGCACGGTGAAGCCGGCGATCAGGCCGATGCGTGGGTCCATGCGGCCCACGAAAATGGCGAGGAAGAATCCGATGGTCGCGCCGACGCCGCGGGCGGCGATGACCTCGCCGATCAGCGCATCGGGGAAGCCGGCATGCTGCTGGAGGAGCGGCGGCAGCAGTACCATCGGCGTGAAGTTCAGCATGCCGTAGATCAGCACCAGTACGAGGCCGATCGAGTAGTTTCGGTCGAGGAGGAGCTTCAGGTTGAGGAACGGCCGCTCGGCGGTGAGGCTGTGGGCGAGGAAGATCCAGAAGGAGACCGCGGCGATGAAGGCCTCGATCTGGATTTCGGCCGATTCGAACCAGTCGAGCCTCTGGCCGCGCGACAGGACGAGCTGCACCCCGGCGATGGCGACCGAGAGCGAGAGGAAGCCCGTCCAGTCGAGCCGGGCCTGGCCGGTCGGCCGGTCATAGGGCAGGGTGAGGCGCAGCCCGGCGAAGGAGATCAGGCCCACGGGCACGATCATGTAGAAGGCCCAGTGCCAGCTGTAGAGTTCGGAGAGCATGCTGCCGACGGTAGGCCCGATCACCGGACCGATGACCACGGCCATGCCGAAGATCGAGGTCACGAGCCCCTGTTGCCGCTTGGGGAACGTGTCGAGCAGGATGGTCTGCGAGAGCGGGATCACGGGGGCGCCCAGCGCGCCCTGCAGCACGCGCCACAGGATCAGGCTCTCCAGCGAATCGGCCAGGCCGCACATCAGCGTCGTGAGCGTGAAGGCCAGCACCGACCAGATCATGGTTTCGCGGCGGCCGAAGCGTGCTGAGAGCCAGCCCGTCATCGGCGTAGCGACGGCCGTGGCCAGGATATTGAAGGTCATGGCCCAAGAGATCTCGTCCTGGGTGGCCGACATGGTGCCCTGCATTTGCGGCAGCAGGGTCGAGGCGATCAGCAGGGTGGTCGCGTAGAGGGTCGAGCCCAGGACCACCATGACGAGAATGAGGATGCGCTTGCCCAGCGAGGCTTCGGCCTCCTCGGGAGCAGGCGGGGCAGCGTCGGCGGTGGTCGCGCTTGAAGTCATGGACTGGGCTATTGTAGCCTAGGCAACAATCTTGAGCGAGCACCCTTGGGCCCCGACGACGACGAATATATCGGCTACGTGCTGTCCGACGTTGCGCGCCTGATCCGCACCGTGTTCGACCGTCGCGTGCGCGGGATCGGCCTGACCCGCGCCCAGTGGCTGGTGCTCACGCGGCTTTATCGCCGTCCCGGCGCCAGCCAGACCGAACTGGCGGACATGCTGGAAATCGACCGTGCCAGTGCCGGCCGCATGATCGACCGCATGCAGAAGAACGGCTGGGTCGAGCGTCGCGCCGACAGCGAGGACCGCCGTATCAACCGACTGTACCTGACGGCAGACGCGCGCCGCGCCCACAAGGAGATGTGGACGATCGCAGAGGATACGGTCGACGATGCGCTGGCGCCGCTCTCCGCCGCTGAGCGCGACCAGTTCACGCGACTGGCGGCAAGAGTGAAGGTTCAACTCCAGTCGATGGCGGGAGCGCACGGCACATGAGCCGCCGCCCGGTTCCCGTGCTTCGCCTGGCACTGCTGTTCATGGTGCCGCTGCTGGCGGTTGCGGGGGCGGGCTGGTGGTGGCTGTCGGGCGGGCGCTACGTCTCGACCGACAATGCCTATGTGAAGGCACACATCGTCCAGATCGCGCCCGAAGTGTCCGGCCAGGTCCGCCGCGTCCTCACCCGGGACCACGCCTCGGTCGAGAGCGGCGCCCAGTTGTTCACCATCGAGTCCCGTCCGTTTCGTCTCGCCCTCGACAGCGCCGAGGCCGAACTCGATTCGGCACGCGCCCACGTCGAGAACCTGCGCGGCGTCTGGCGGGAGGCGGTTGCCGAACTGGCTGACGCCGAAGCGCGCGCCGACTATTTCCAGCGCCAGGCGCAGCGGCAGGAGGAGCTCGCGGCGAAGGGCGTGGCTTCCGCCAGCAAGCGCGACGAATCGCAGAACGACGCGCGCGCCGCCGCCGATCGCGTCTCGACCGCACGGGAGAAGCTGCGCAGGGTGCTGGCTGCACTGAACGGCGACCCGCAACTCGCTGTCGAGGCGCATCCGCTGGTGCGGGAGAAGACGGCCGCGTGTGAGCGGGCGGCGCTCGATCTCGCCCGCACGACGGTGCGCGCCCCGGTCGACGGCGTGGTGGTGAACATGCGCCTGCAGCAGGGCGAGCAGGTCAAGGCGGCGACGCCGCTCTTTTCGCTGGTCGTATTGAGCCGGCCGTGGGTCGAGGCGAACTACAAGGAGACCGAGCTGACCCATGTGAAGGCCGGGCAGAAGGCCACCGTCGTGCTCGACACCTATCCCGACGTGACGTGGGACGCGCTGGTCGAGAGCGTCAGCCCGGCAACGGGCGCGGAGTTTGCCATTCTACC
Organism: uncultured Reyranella sp.; assembly: GCF_945957355.1. Classification (GTDB taxonomy): domain Bacteria; phylum Pseudomonadota; class Alphaproteobacteria; order Reyranellales; family Reyranellaceae; genus Reyranella. The sequence goes on from NZ_CAMFKM010000008.1 coordinate 57,453, forward strand.
GCCGCAAAATGCCAGCGGGAACTGGGTCAAGGTCGTGCAGCGCCTGCCGGTCAAGCTACGGCTGCTGCCTCACGCCGGCGAACCGCCGCTGCGCGCCGGGATGACCGCAACGGTGAAGATCGACACCGGCCGCCAACGCGATGTCGGGAGCCTGCTTGGCGGCACGAAGAAAGCGCCGCCGCCCGCTTCGCCATCGCACGACGTCACCGCGCAGTCGAAGTAGAGATCCCGTCATCTCGACCTCTTCACTCCGCACCTTCGGTGCCTCGGTCGAGAAGACGGGATCTCTGCTTGGTCACCCGCACGCCAGCGAGTAGATGTGCTGGACCTCGCCCGGCAGCGGCATCGCCTGCCAGGTCCTGCCGGCGTCGCGGGTGCCGAAGACCTCGCCGTCGTAGCGGGCGCCGATATAGACCTGAGCCGCATCCGCGGGATGCAGGCCGATCGACATGATGGTGCCGTGCACCTGGACCTTGTCGAAGCGCTTCCAGCTCTCGCCACCATCCTCGCTGCGATAGAGGCCGCCGTCCTGGCTGGCGGCGGCGACGGAGAGGGCGGAATAGAGCGTGTTGGGTTCGATCGGCGAGACGCGGATGTCGCGGCCGTAGGTGGTGGGCGAGAAGCGGCCGACCTCCATGTCCTTCCAGGTCCGGCCCTGGTCACTGCTGCGGAACAGGCCCATGCGGACCGCGAGCCACAGCTCGTCGGGCTCGGAGGGATTGATCGTCACCGCATGGCCGTCGAGCATTCCCTCGGCCGTCGTGTCGCTCACGATCCTGCTCTTGAGATGGTCCTGCTCGGCAAGCTTCAGGAGGCCGGCGCTGCAATCGGTCCACGTCTGGCCGAGATCGATGCTGCGCATGACGCCGTTGATCTCGAGCGCGGCGTAGAGCTCGTCATGGCGCCTCGGATGCTGGACGAGCCGCATCACGCGCGACGCGAAGGGTCCCGAGCAGTGCGTATCGATGGCAGGGGTGGGAAGGGCCTGCCACGACGCGCCGCCATCGTCGCTGCGGTAGACGCCGATGGGCGAGGCGCCGGCAAACACGCGATCCGGATCGCGCGAATCGACCAGGAAGGACCATACCTCCCTGCCGGCATCGGGGAAGGCGGTGCGCCGGAACGTGGCGCCGCGATCCGTGCTGCGCCACACGCCGTCGTTCGTGCCGGCGAACACGATCTCCGGGTTCTGCGGATGGAGGAAGACGGTGAAGGCCTGGACGGCGCCCAGCACATGCTCCCAGTCACCACCCGCCGTCGGGCGACGGAAGATGCCGACCCGGCCCTTATGGTCGGGCTTTCCGAAATAACCAGCCACACCGACATAGATGTTCGACCGATCCTGTCCGGTATTCATGCGATTTCCTCCGGTACTCTTATGTCTCGTTTGGGCATGAGATTATCGCTTCCAGAGCGGCGAGTCCGTCCGTGAGTGCCGCCGGTCCCGGCTGCAGGATCAGGGGCGACTTAATCTCGTGAAGTCGCCCGCGCTTGATGGCCGGGATGGTCTCGAAGCCTGGCCGTGCCACGACCTTTTCGCTCCTGAACTTTTTGCCGCACCAGGAGCCGATGATGATGTCGGGGGCCCGGCGGATCACCTCCTCAGGCATGACGATCCGGTCCTTGGCCGACTTGCGCGGGGCGAGTTCAGGAAAGATATCCACGCCGCCTGCGGCCTCGATCAGTTCCGAAACCCAGGCGATCCCTGAAATCATGGGCTCGTCCCATTCTTCGAAATAGACCCTGGGACGGTTGCTCCTCCGTGCCGCACGCTGTCGCGCGTCCTCGAGGTTGGAGGTCAGGCGGTTCGCGAGGGTTTCCGCACGCTCGTGGGCGCCGACAAGCGCACCCAGGATCCGGATCATGTCGAGGATTTCCGCGACGGTCCGCTGATTGAACGCATGGACGGCCACGCCTGCGCGAATCAGGGCCGCGACGATGTCGGCCTGCAGGTCCGAAAAGGTCAGGACCAGGTCGGGCCGCAAGGCGAGGATTTTGGGAATGTCGGCGGAGATGAACGCCGAGACCCGCGGCTTTTCCCGGCGCGCCTGCGGTGGCCGGACGGTGTAACCCGACACGCCGACGATCCGGTCCTGTTCACCCAGCAGGTAGAGCGTCTCGGTGGTTTCCTCGGTCAGGCAGACGATGCGCTCGGGTGGGTACATGTCATGCGGCGTCAGGGGGGGCGGGTATCCCTGGAGGGCCGCACGGCCGGCCATCCAGGGACTTTCGCTTCAGTTCTTCTTGACCAGCGGGCACTCGCTGTCGGCCAGCGGCCGGAATGCTTCTTCGCCGGAGATGGTCGCCAGCAGCTTGTAATAGTCCCATGGACCTTTCGACTCGGACGGCTTTTTCACTTCGAAGAGGTACATGTTGTGCATCTTGCGGCCGTCCTGGCGGACATAGCTCGCGCCGAATAGCGGGTCATCCCACTTGGCGGCCTTCATTGCAGCCATCACCTTGTCGGCATCGTCGGTGCCGGTCGACTTGACCGCGTTCAGGTAGGCGAGCGTCGCCGAATAGAAGCCCGCCTGTGCGGACGTCGGCATCTTGCCGTTGAAGCGGGCGGCGAAGCGCTTGGAGAAGGCACGGGTCCGGTCGTTCAGATCCCAGTAGAAGGCCTCGGTCAGGTTGAGACCCTGGGCGCGTTCGAGCCCCAGCGAATGGACGTCCGAGATAAAGACCAGAAGGCCGGCGAGCTTCTGGCCACCCTTGACGATGCCGAACTCCGCCGCCTGCTTGATCGAGTTGATGGTGTCGCCGCCCGCATTGGCGAGCCCGATGATCTGCGCCTTGGAGCCCTGCGCCTGCAGCAGGAAGGAAGAGAAGTCGTTGGTGTTGATCGGGTGCTTGACCCCACCGAGCACGGTGCCGCCGGCTTTCTTGACGACGGCGGAGACGTCCCGCTCCAGAGCGTAGCCGAAGGCGTAGTCGGCGGTGAGAAAGAACCAAGTCTTGCCGCCGGCTTTGACGACCGCCGAGCCGGTGCCGTTCGCGAGTGCCGTCGTGTCGTAGACCCAATGGATCATGTAGGGATTGCACAGTTTTCCGGTGAGGTCCGACGAGGCGGGGTCGGGGGCGATAAAGATCCTTTTCTTATCGCCGGCGACGCGGCCGGCCGCGATCGACGAGGAAGAGGCGCCGGCGCCCATGACCATGTCGACCTTCTCGTTGTCGAACCAGCGGCCGACCGTGGTGGCCGCGACATCCGCCTTGTTCTGGATGTCGCTGGAAACGAACTCGATCTTCTGGCCAAGCACGGTGCCGCCGAAATCCTCGATCGCCATCTGGGTGGCGAGCACCGCGCCTGGACCGTTGATGTCGGCATAGAGGCTCGACAGGTCCGTCGCGACGCCGATCTTCAGGGTGTTGTCGGAAAGCTGGGCGGTCGCGGGCAGAGCCCAGGCCGCAAGGCAGAATGCGGCCGTGCTGAACAGGTTACGTCTCATCGTTTCTCTCCCTAGGCTTTGTTATTGAGCGAAGCCTATCAAGGTGCCGGCATTCTGCAAGGCGGAGGAAACACCCGATGATCGAGAAAATTCTGGACATCCCGACCAAGGATGGGGGCATGGAGACCTTCATCTGCCATCCGGAGCGGGGAGGCCCGTACCCCCCGATCCTGTTCCTGATGGATGCGCCCGGCATCCGCGAGGAGCTCTACGACATGGCGCGGCGGCTCGCGACGGTCGGCTATTACGTGATGCTGCCCAACCTCTATTACCGGGCCGGCACGGACACGAAGTACGGGCCGGACGTGCTGAAGCATGGCAGCGACGAGCACACGCGTATGCGGTCGGTTCGAACCAAGATGACGATCCCGCCCGTCATGGAAGACGTGGCGGCGATGATCGCGTTCGCCGATGCCCAGAAGGAATCGAAGAAGGGGCCGGTCGGGACCCACGGCTATTGCATGAGTGGTCCCTATTCGCTGGCTGCGGCGGCGCGTTACCCGGATCGCATCGCGGCGGCGGCCTCGTTCTACGGGACGTGGCTGGTGAGCGACGCCGTCGAGAGCCCGCACCTCACACTCGGCAAGGCGAAGGGCGAACTCTACATTTCCTGCGCCGAGCACGACGAGCTGGCGCCGCCCGAGATGGTTAAGGAGCTGAAGACGCTGTTCGACAAGTCCGGCGCGAAGGGTGAACTGGAGGTCCAGCCGACCGTGCACCACGGCTTCGCCTTCCCGCAGCGCTGGTGCTACGACAAGCTGGCCGCCGAGCGTCACTGGGAGCGCCTGATCGCCCTCTACCGCCGGAACCTGGGCTGAGGAGAGTCGTACTCCTCCTCACTCAAGGGAGGAGTACCACCTGTTGGTTGAGGTCGCTCACTTCGTTCGAGATGACAAACAGCGTCGCACTTGCGCAGTGCACCGATCCAGAAAGCACTGTCATCCCGAGCGCGGCGAGGGACCTTTCGTCTTCTCCCTCGGAGCTTGGTGAGGAGCCAGTGTCTACCGGTCGAGCCAGACGTCCTCGAAACGCCAGTGGTTGTAGATGGTGTTGACCGCGAGGTTCACCGCCTTGACCTCGGGACGCCAGCAGGTGCCGCCCCAACCGTGCTGGATGACGGGGCGCGCGCCGTCTTCCTGCAGCTTCTTGTCGATTTCCCACACGAGCTTCCGGCGGGCTGCGATGTCGGTCGTCATCGACTGCTGGTCGAACAGCTTTTCGACCTCCGGATTGCAGTAGTTGGTGTAGTTGCGCTCCGAGCCGCAGCGGAAGGTCTCGTAGAAGACGACGTCGGGATCGTCGACGCCGACACCCTGGATGTTCATGCCGATGGAGAAGTCCCGGCGCATCATGCGATTGTACCAGACGGCGGTCTCGAGTGGTTCCAGTTCGGCCTGGATGTTAACCTGCTTCAGGTGGTCGATCAGGATGACCGCGGGGTCGCGATAGCTCGGGATGTTACGGGTCGAGACCTTGATCTTCAGCGGCTTCTCGGCGGTGTAGCCGAGCTCGGCCATGATCTTGCGGCCTTCCTCGCGCGACTTGGCGACGTCCGGGCCGTAGCCTGCCACGGTCGAGAGGAATTCAGTCGGCATGCCCCAGAGACCTTCCGGCGGCGGCAGCATGGCGCCGCCGATCCGGTAGTTGCCCTGGCCCAGGATCTCGTTGAAGGCACTGCGGTCGATCGACAGGGCCATGGCGCGGCGGATCTTCGCGTCGTCAAAGGGCGGCTTCTCGCGATTGACCAGCAGGTTGGCCTGAGTGTTGGTCGGCTGCGCCTCGCAGATCGCCGTCGGCGCCTGGACTTTGAGATCGTTGACCATGGCCGGCGTGACGACCGACGTGAAGGTCATGTCGAGCTTGCTGGCAACGAAGGTCAGGAGCGAGGTCGCGCGGTTGGGGATGATCGAGAATTCGATCGCATCCAGGTAGGGGCGGCCGGACTTCCAGTAATCCGGGTTCCGCGCGAGCTTGATCGACTCATTCTGCTTCATCTCGACGAACTTGAACGGGCCGGTGCCGACCGGCTTGGTCCGCATCTGCTGCGTCGGCACATGGCAGGGATAGACCGGCGAGAAGGCGGCGGCGAGCATGGTGAGCAGGGAGGGCTGCGGCCGCTTGAGATGGAAGGTCGCTTCGCGGTCGCCGTTCACCGTGACCTTTTCGAGATTGAAGTACCAGGTCTTGCGCGGATTCTTGCGCAGCTTCGATTCGTCTGAGATCACCATGTCCCAGGTGCACTTCACGTCGGCGCTGCTGAACGGCTTGCCGTCGTGCCACTTCACACCGTCGCGCAGCTTGAAGGTAAGCTGCTTGCCGTCGTCGCTCCATTTCCACTCGGTGGCGAGCTCGGGAATGATGTTGTCGGGCGTGTTCTGCTTCGTCTTCGGATCGAACATCACCAGGTTGTTGTAGACTGACATGAAGGGCATGACGGTCGAGATGGTCGCCTCCTCATGGATCGAGGCGCTGGGCGGATTGTCCATGTGGGCGATCTTGAGCGTGCCGCCGGCCTTCTGTGCCCAGGCGGGTGCGGCGGCGAAGGCGGCGACGGTCGCGGCGAGTGCCATGACGGGAAGCTTCATCTTCGTTTCCTCCTTTTCTTTGTGATGACGCTAGCACTTCCCTGTGCCTAGAGTCGGTCCATGAAGCTCATCAGTTTGCTGGTCGGAATGCTTCTCGCAGTGCCGGCCGTCGCCCAGAACTATCCTTCGAAGCCGATCAAGATCATCACCGCCTTCGGCCCCGGTACCGCGACCGACATCGCCGCGCGGGCGATCGGGCAGGACATTGCGGCGCAGACCGGCCAGACCGTCGTCATCGACAACAAGCCCGGCGCGGAAGGCCAGATCGCGGCGCAGTCGGCAGCGGCCGCGGCGCCCGACGGCTACACGCTTTTCTTCACCACCCAGACAACGCAGGCGATCAATCCGCACGTCTACAAGTCGCTGGCCTACGATCCGGTGAAGAGCTTCGCGCCGGTCGCGGGCATCACGCTCGGCGCTCAGATCGTCATGGTGCGCAACGATTTGCCGGCCAGGACCATCCAGGAGTTCATTGCGCTCGCGAAGGCGAAGCCGGGCAAGCTGAGCTTCGGCAGCGGCAACGGGTCGAGCCGCGGCGGGGCGGAGCTGTTCCGCATCATGACCGGGATCGATCTGCTGGGCGTTCCCTACAAGACCCAGCCGCAGGCCATTGCCGACCTGCTGGGTGGCCGCATCGACGTCGTGTTCTCCGACTTCACGGTCGGCCTGCCACCCGTTCTCGACGGGCGCGCACGCGGGCTCGCGGTCACCAGCAAGCAGCGCATCCCCGGGCTCGAGCAGTTTCCGACGGTGGACGGTAGCGGCGTTCCGGGATTCGAGATGTGGGCGTGGACCGCGATGTACGCGCCGGCTGGCACGCCGAAGCCCATCATCGACAGGCTCAACGCGCTGGTGCGGCAGGCCGCCAAGTCGCCCGCCTATCTCAACCTGCTGAAGACCACCTACGGCGTCTCGTTCGTGGGATCGCCCGAGGACCTGGCGGCTTTCCAGGCCACGGAGACGAAGAAGTGGGCAGAGATCGTGTCGGTCGCCGGGATGAAGGAGCCCTGACGACGTCTCAGGAGGGACGCAGGCGCCGCAGCCGGGCCGACGTCACGATCTGCCAGACGGCCGCGGCGAGGACGCATGCGGCGACGACGAGGAAGGCGCTGCGGTAGTCAACGGCGGCGGCGATCAGGCCAAACAGCGGGGGGCCGATGACGGCGCCGGAGAAGGCGAGGGCGGTTTGGACCGCCGCTACGGCGGCGACCTGTCCGGGCGGGGCGAGTGCCGCGAACTCGGCGATCGACACGCCGTTCCAGCTGATGACGACCGTACCGTAGGCAAAGACGATCAGGCCGATCAGCCAATAGGGTGTGTCGGCCGAGATCAGGGCGGTGGCGACGGCACCCAGGGCAATTCCCACGCCGGTCCAGCCCAGCAGCATCATGCGCGGAAAGCGGTCGCCCAGTGCGCCCAGGATCAGCCGCTGCACCGTGCCGCCGATCTGGGCGAGGAAGAGCAGGAAGCCCGCTTCGGCGATGCTGAGGCGGCAATGCTCGTAGAGATAGGTCACGAGGAAGAATGTGAAAGTGTGCTGTGCCACGACGTAGAGCAGCGCCGACCAGCCCAGCACGCGCATCTCCGGGTGGCGCATCACATGGACGATCGACGACCAGATGCCTTCCGACGGTGCGGAGGGAGCGACCGAAGAGTCCAGTCGGGCGCGCAGCAGTTCGAGGACGCCCGCACCGACCAGCATGAGGGCGGCGGCCGCGAGCGAGGCGCCGCGCCAGCCGAGCGCCGGCAGCAGCAGTGGCAGGACGATGCCAGCGGCGGCAAAGCCCAACGGCACGCCGGTCTGCTTCACGGAGAAGACGAGGCTGAACCAGGCGCGCGGCACGCGCTGGCTCAGGATGTGGGCCGAAGCCGGATTGATCGGGCCCTGCGCAAAGCCGATGAACGCCACCGCGACGACGGTCGCGGCGACGAAGGCCGCGGCATTCAGGGCAAGGCCGATCGCGGCGGCCAGCATGGCGAACTGGCAAATCCGGACGGCGCCCAGCTGCGAGATCGGCGCCGCGCTCCACAGCGCGACGCCTGAGGCGATGGCATAGGTCACGGCGGTGAAGGCGCCGACGAGTTTCGGCGAGATCCCGAGGTCCCGTGCGACCGCAGGCATCAGCACGCTGAGCGACAGCACAGCCAGCGAGATGAGCATCTGCGTGCCCAGCATCGCCCCGATCGGGACGAGCGACTGCTGCAGTCCGGGGCGCGGGCTCTCCGTGTTCGGCACCGCGCCCGCCTGCATCCTAGAGACCGTAGAGGTCGGCCTTGTTCAGGATGGTGTTGCGCAGGATGCGGATCGAGGCGACGTCGACCATGATGCCGTCGACGTTGATCGCACCCAGCCCGGCGGCCTCGGCCTCGGCGTAGGCCTTCTCGAGCTTTCGGGCCCGGGCGATGTCCTCGGCCTTGGGCGAGTAGACATCGAGCGCGATGTCGATCTGCGAGGGATGGATCGCCCACTTGCCGACACAGCCCAGGATCATGGAGCGCTTGCACTCCTCGCGATAGGCGTCGGGGTTCTTGAAGTCGGCGAACGGGCCGTCGACTGGATCGATGCCGGCAGCGCGGCAGGCCATAATCAGCCGGAAGCGGGCATAGTGCCAGATGTCGCCCGGGTAGCCGTCGGTCTCGCCGACATTCTTGTTGGTGACGCCCATCGAGGCGGAGAAGTCACCCATGCCGAACACCAGGCATTCGAGGCGCGGGGTGCAGGCGGCGATCGCGTCGACGTTCTGCATGCCCTCGACTTCCTCGATCAGCGCCTCGAGCCCGATCCTGCGCTTCATCTTCAGCTTCTTCTCGATCTGGTGAAGCAGCTTGTCGGCGAACAGCACGTCGGCGGCGGTCTGCACCTTGGTCATCATGATCGTGTCGAGATGCTCGCCCGCACCCTCGACGATCTCGATGATGTCCTCATAGGCGTACTCGGTGGTCAGGTCGTTGATGCGCACGCAGCGCGTCTTGCCCTTCCAGTTGAGCGACTTCAGGCCCTCGATGATCTTCTTGCGGGCGTCTCGCTTCTGGCTGGGAGCAACGGCGTCCTCGAGGTCGAGGAAGACGTGATCAGCCTTCGACTCCGACGCCTTCTGGATCATCTTCTCGCTGGACCCCGGGGTCGAGAGCTGCACGCGGCGGGCGCGCCTGGGACGGTCGGTCATCAATCTTCTCCTTAAGCTACGATCTTGTCGGCGCGCAGACGGGCGATGTCGCCCGCGCCGAGCCCGATGGTCTTCAGATACTCGTCGGTGTGCTCGCCCAGCAACGGCGCGCGATGGCGCACCTTGCCGGGTGTTTCGGTCATCTTCACGGCGACGCCCGCGATCTGGACCTCGTGGTCGAGCCCGGGATGCGGCACCCAGGGCAGCATATCCCGCGCCTTGAAATGGGGATCGGCGACGATGTCGCGCACGTTGTAGACCGGCGAGAAGGGCACCTTGCCGCCAAAATGCTTCAGCAGCTCCTGCTTGGTGCGCAGGCACGTGAAGTCCGAGACGGCGGCGATGAGCACATCCTGGTTGGCCCGGCGGTCCTGCACGGTGATGAAGCGCGGATCGGTCGCGAACTCCGGCCTGTCGATCAATCGGCACAGGATCGGGAAGTGCGCGTCGGCATGGGCGGCGATCGTCACGAAGCCGTCCTTCGCCGGGAACATGCCGAACGGGCAGAGCAGGGGATGATGATTGCCCTCGGGATGCGGCAGCGTCTGCGCATAGGAATGCTGGTGCATGATGCGCTCGCAGACCGCGAGGATCGCATCGACCATGCCGACGTCGACGAACTGGCCCTTGCCGGTCTTGTAGGCGTGCAGGATCGCCGAGACGATGCCGAAGGCGCAGGTGATGGCGGGCACGATGTCGCCGACGCCGGGCCCGACCTTCATCGGCGTGTCCTTATCGGGGCCGGTGATGGCCATGATGCCGCCCATCGCCTGGCTGATGACGTCGTAGGCCGGGAAGTCCGCGTAGGGGCTCTTGCCCGTGCGCACATCGCCGAAGCCGCGGATCGTGGCATAAACCAGCTTGGGGTTGCGGGCGTGCAGCGTCTCGTAGCTGAGGCCCAGGCGATCCATGACGCCGCCGCGGTAGTTTTCGACCACCGCGTCGGCGTTGTCGCAAAGCTTCAGGACGAGCTCGCGGCCGGCCTCCGTCTTGAGGTCGATGGCGATCGACTTCTTGTTGCGGTTCACCGACGCGAAGTAGCCGCCGAATGCCTTGAGTTTATCGTCTGCATGATAGGGGCCGATGATGCGCGTGTGGTCGCCGTCGAGCGGCTCGACCTTGATGACCTCCGCGCCCTGGTCGGCCAGCAGCATCGTGCAGTAGGGGCCGGCCAGCATTTGGGTGAGGTCGACGATCCTCACGCCATCGAGCGCACCAAGGACTTCGGTACCGCTCACTTGTCTCCCCAGTGGCTGCGCCGCTTGATCAGGACGGTGCGCTCGCCTTCGAAGATGTTTTTGTCGTCCTGGTTTACGCCGTAATGCTTGAAGCGGACGATGCCGGCATCTTCCTGCTTGGCGTCCTTCTTCTCCAGCACCTCGGTGTAGCAATAGAGCGTGTCGCCGTGATGGAGCGGCCCTTTGAGGCGGATCTTGTCCATCCCGAGTTCCATCAGCGCGTTCTCCGCCGTATCCTCGGCGGCGAGGCCGATGCACATGGAGATGGTGACGCCGCCGAAGCCCAGCCGCTTGCCGTAGGGCATCGACTGGGTCAGGTGCTCGTTGAAGTGGGCCTCCGCCGTATTCATGGTCACGTTGGTGATCCAGACCTGCTCCATCGGCTCCACCGTCTTGCCGCGGGCGTGTTTCATCACGTCGCCGACCGTGAAGTCTTCGAAGTAGTTGTGCTTGCCCGTGAGTGCGGAGACTTTCATCAGTTCCTCCCGCGGCCGAGTAGACGGTCGGAGATGATGCGCTTCTGGATCTCCGAGGTGCCCTCGAAGATCTTGGTCAGGCGCGCATCGCGCCAGTGCCGCTCGATGGCGTGCAGGGTCGTGTAGCCGGCGCCGCCATGGATCTGCAGGCCTTCGCTGCAGACCCGCTCGGCCATCTCGGAGGCGAACAGCTTCACCATCGAGGCTTCCTTGTCGCAACGCTGGCCGGTGTCGATCTGCTCGCAGACGAAATACATGAGCTGGCGTGCGGCCTCGATCTGCGTGGCCATGTCGGCGATCTTGAAGCGGATCGCCTGGAAGTCGGAGATCGAGTGGCCGAACTGCTTGCGGTCGTTGGCGTACTGGATCGAATCGTCCAGCGCGCCCTGGGCGAGGCCGATGGCGCGGGCGGCGGTGTGGGCGCGCGCCGTCTCGAGGCCCGAGGTGGCGTAGTAGAAGGCATGGCCTTCCTTGCCGATCATGTCGGAGGCTTCGACGCGGAAATTGTCGAAGGCCAGCTCCCAGGTCTTCCAGCCGAAGTAGCCGATCTTGGGGATTGGCGCGCCGTTCACACCCTTGGGTAGCTCGCCGCGCTTCTTCTCGACGAAGAACATCGAGAGGCCGAGATGGCGCTTGCCCGGAGGCGCATCCGACGTGCGGGCGATGATGATCATGAAGTCGGCGCCGTCGGCGAAGGTGCACCAGTACTTGTTGCCGCTGATCAGGTAGCCGTCGCCGTCCTTCCTGGCGCGGCAGGAGATGTTGGAGATGTCGGAGCCGGCGTTGGGTTCGGACATCGAGAAGGCGCCCAGGAACTCGCCCTTGGCCATGCGCGGGAGGTAGCGCTTGCGCTGCTCCTCGCTCATCTCATGCGAGCCGATCAGCAGGTTGCCGCGCGCGATGATCGAGGCGACGCTCATCCAGCCGCGCGACAGTTCCTCGGTGACCAGGCAGTATTCCGAGCAGCCAAGGCCCAGGCCGCCGTATTCTTCCGGGATCAGGATGCCGAAATAGCCGAGCTCGGCCATCTTCTCGCGCAGCTCCATCGGGATGTCGCCCTTCTCGGGGTCGAGCTTGTTGGCGACCGGCAGCACTTCGTTCAGCGTGAACTCGCGCGCCTGCTCCTGGATCATGCGGCGTTCTTCGGTAAGGAAAGGCATTACTGGGGATTCCTGAGACGGACGAGATTGGTGCGCTTGAAATCGATGACGAGTTCTTCGCGTTGGTTGAAGCCCCTGCTGTGCCAGCTCACGATGCCGAACCCTTTGTGGGAGTCCGAGACACGCCGGTCGAGCACGACTGATTCCGCGCGCAGCGAATCGCTGGGATAGACGGGCTGATGATAGGTGAGTTCGTTGACGCCGAGGAACGGCCCGCCGCCCTCGCTGAGATCTTCGACCGTGAGACCGAACACCGTCGTGAAGACGAGCAGGGGATTGGCCACGATGCCGGGGTGGCCGTGCGCCTGCGCGTAGGCGGCATTGTAGTAGTGCGGGTTGAAGTGCAAGGTCAGCGTCGAGAAGAGCGTGCTCTCGGACTCGGTGATCGTGCGACCCCAATGGTGCCGGAACACGCGGCCGACCTCGAAATCCTCATAGCGGTTGCCCTTGGGCACCAGCCGGGCGCGGGCCCTGAAATCCTCTGTCATTCCTACTCCTGTCTACGCTTCTCGCCCTGCCGGGGCGAGGAATACGATCAATTCTTCGCCGACGCACGCACCAGTTCGCCGACATCGTCCAGGCTGTCGATACGTTCGATGGCATCGTGCAGGCGACGGGTGCCGGCGGCGCCGAGCAGCGGCGTCACGAGACTGTCGAACTTGGTCTCGATCGCCTGGCGTTGCTTCGCGAGGTCGGCCCAGGGAATGCCGGAATCGTGAGTGACCTCGATGGTCGTTCCGTCGTCGAGCTGGATCGCCATCTCGGCCAGCGAGTGCGCCCAGTGCGGCTGGAACTCGATGGCCATCTTGTCGCGCAGCTCCTTGATGCGCGGCTCCTGGGTCACGGCCTCGTTGTAGGACTCGAGATTGGCCGTATCGACTCCGGTGAGTGCCATGGCCACGGTCTGGCGCAGCGAGAACTTGGCTTCGAGGCCCGTGGTCGGGTTGGGGATGTTGCAGACTTTGTCGGCGCCCGAGTCGATCCTGAGCAGGATCTTCTGCACCCGCTCGGGCGGGAAATTGTTCTTCAGCCGGATCTCCTTGGCGCACTCGATGGGCGCGTGCGTCAGATAGCAGGCCGCGTGGTACTTGAAGAGGTTGTTGCGGAGGTGCCAGCCGGACGGCGGCTCACCCAGCGCCGCCTCGGCGTTCAGATGATCGCTCTGCGACGAGGCAAAGCCCTGGTCGCATTCCAGCGAATCGCCGCGGGCTGTGAACCCCCTGGCGGCCAGGCGTGCGGCCCGCAAGCCATGCTCCGAGGCAGTGCCGGCGTGCAGCGGCTTGCACATCGTGCCGAAATTCGATTTGAGGCCGGCCGCCTGCGTCGCGGCGATGCCGAAGGCTACGGCGAGCTGCCGGTCGCTGAGGCCCAGCATGCGGCCCGCAGCGGCTGCGGCCGAGAAGGAGCCGACCGTGCCGGTGACATGGAAACCCTTCTGGTAGTGGCTGGGCGCCACGAGCCGGCCGACACGGCCCGAGGTCTCGTAGCCCGCCACGAAGCTTTCGATGAATAGGCGCCCGGACGCTCCCATCTGTTCGCCGAGAGCGAGAAGGGCGGGAACGACGGTAACGGTGGGATGGCCACCCATCGAGAAGTTCACGTCGTCATAGTCGAGGGCGTGGCTGGCAGCGCCGTTGATCAGGGCGGCGGTGGACGGCAGCACTGTCTCGGAGCGCCCGACCAGCGTCGCGGGACCTTTGGCGCCATCCTCCAGCGCCTCGCTTACCAGGATGCCGGTCAGCTCTTCCTGAGCGCCGGCGATGGTGACGGCAAACCAGTCGAGCAGGCACTGCCGGGTGCGCTCGACCAGATCCTCCGGCAGGTCCTGCCACGCCAGGGTGGCGGCGCGCTTGGCGATTTCGGCCGTAACCGGAACGACGGCAGCCATGATTTCCTCCTGAACCTTATTACGCAAGTGTCGGCCACCGCACGCCGCCTTGTCCACCATCTGGGCTTTCGCGCATCGATACGGCCCAGACACAACAAAGCCGCCCGGAGGCGGCTTTGTGCCGACTATCGGTGACCCCGTTACCGGCAGCACCAAGCCATTGCAGGAACGATCCTGGTGGCGGCAACTGCAGAGATCGCCGGCGTCGTGATGGTGTGGTTCACAGGATCACCTCCTTTCGATGTTGATGGGAGGTTGAGCGTCGCACAGCGGGGGCGGCCTGCCTAGAGTTTCTTCGCGACGATATGGAAGATGTGCCAGTGCTTGGCGTTGCCGCGCGGCGTGACGCCATCGGCTTCCTCCTCGCCGAACATCTCCACCTCGAAGCCCTGGAGCAGGCCAAGCGCTTCCTCGCGCGAGACGAAGGTCATGCCGGGACGACCGGCCCAGCTGTCGCGCGGCCCGTACCATTGGCCCGAGAAGCGGCCGCCCGGGGGAAGGGCTTCGCGGATGCGCTCCCAGGTTCGGTGGAAGGCTTTAGGTTCGCAAAGGGGCATGGCGAAACTCGAATTCACGAGACGGACGCCGAGCGGGATCGGGACCTCCTCGAGCCGCGCATTTACCGGCGTCACGTCGCAACCTTCCGGCAGGTTGCGGGCCTGTAGTTGTCGCAGCGCCTCGGGCTCGGCGTCGACGGCGATGACCTTCCAGCCGCGGCGCAACTCCTCGATCACGTCGCGTCCGTCGCCGCAGCCGAGATCCATGACGAGGGCGTCAGGCGGTGCGTCGCCGAACGCATCGAGCGCGGCGAGCAGCGTCTTGCGCGGCGGACGATCGCGAAGCTGCTGGTAATACGCCGCCCATCCGGCGGATCGACTGCTTTCCGTCATGCGCGTTCTCTTGCTCTCCGGCGCTTGTGATGGCGCGCGTCGTATGATCGTATCGCAAACCATAACTAACGAATTAACGATCTGGGAGGAACTGATGAAGAGGTTGGGAAGCCTTGTCGTGGCCTTCGCGCTGGCCGCTGCGTTCTTGCCGCTGGCGGCGCGCGCGGACATGAATGCGCTCGTTGACGCCGCCAAGAAGGAAGGCGAACTCACCTGGTACGTTGCCCACTACACGTCCGAAGGGGCGGAGGACCTGGGACGCGGCTTCACAGAGATGTACGGCATCAAGGTCAATGTCGTGCGGACGACGGCGCAGGTCGCCTATCAGCGGCTCCTGCAGGACCTCAAGAACAACCAGACGATCTGCGACGTCTTCTCGTCGACAGATCTCGGTCACTATGCCCGCCTGAAGGCGGAAGGCCGCTTAGACAAGTATGTGCCGGAGAACATGTCGAAGATCTCTCCGGTGTTCCAGAACTTCGACCCCGACGGCTTCTATCAGACCACGGCGGCTGGCATGGTCGTGCTCACCTACAACACCACGAAGGTGAAGGCAGAGGACGCGCCCAAGAAATGGGAAGACCTGCTCGACATCAAATGGAAGGGCAAGGTCTCGACCGGCCATCCGGGCTTCTCGGGGTATGTCGGGACCTGGGTGCTCTCGATGAAGAAGCTCTACGGTTGGCAGTATTTCGACAAGCTCGAGAAGAACAAGCCGCAGATCGGTCGTTCGATCAACGACACGGTGACGGCGCTGAACGCCGGCGAGCGTCAGGTGGCGGCGGGTTCGGATGGTTCGACGCTGTTCAGCGCGTCGCGCGGCAATCCGCTGGCCGTGGTGTATCCGTCCGACGGGGCGGTTCTCATCATCTCGCCGTCGGCGATCATGAAGGGAACAAAGCATCCCAACTCCGCCAAGCTCTTCATGGAGTACCTCTACACGATCGAGGCGTCGAAGATTAACGCCAAGCACTTCGGCATCCCGATGCGCCCCGAGGTGCCGTCGCCTCCGGGTGCCAAGCCGATCAACGAGATCAAGGTGATCCGGCCGACCGTTGCGGAAGTCGACAAGGGCATCCCGGAAGTGATCGAGCAGTGGCGCGACACGTTCGGCAACTGAACGTCGGCGCCCGAACATGTCGGTAACGGCTCCGGCGATCGACGCGATGCCGGTGCGCCCCGTGCGCACCAGCAGCTTCGATTCGTCCTGGCTCCTGTGGATCGCGATCATCGCGGTCCTCCTGTTCCTGGTCGTGAGTCCGTTCGTCTATCTGGTCATCACCAGCTTCCAGGCGGAGCGCACGGGCGACTTCACCCTGTCGAACTATGCGACCGCCTATGGACGCGCCCGCTACGTCGAAGCCCTGTTCAATTCGCTCAAGCTCGGCGCCGTGTCCGCTTTGCTGGCGGGCATCTTCGCGGTTCCGCTGGCCTGGGCCGTGGCACGCACCAACATGCCGGGCCGCGGGCTCACCCGCATGCTGGTGCTGGCGACCTTCATCACGCCGCCCTACACGGGCGCCGTCGCGTGGATCCTGCTGGCCGGCCCGAATGCCGGCTGGCTGAACCGCTTCTACATGATGGCGACCGGAGCGGAGGCGGGGCCCTTCAACATCTATAGCTTCACCGGTCTCGCCGTCGTCATCGCGCTCTATTCCTTCCCCTACATCTTCATCTTCACGACGGCGGCGCTCGAGCTGGTGTCGTCGGAGATGGAGGATGCCGCCAACATCCTGGGGGCGGGACCGTGGCGGACCATGCGCAAGGTGACCCTGCCGCTGGCGTTGCCGGCCATCCTGGGCGGCATGATCATCTGCTTCCTGGAAGCGATCGCCCTGTTCGGCTCGCCCGCGATGATCGCCATTCCGGCGCGCTTCAACGTGGTGACGACACAGCTCTTCCAGTTCTTCGGCAACCCCGTGCGGGTCGAGGTGGCCGCGGCCTATGCCATGCCGCTGCTGGGCGTCACGATCCTGCTGGTGCTGGTCCAGCGGCTGATCGTGCGGCGCAAGGGTTTCGTGGCGCTGACCGGCAAGGGCGGCGAGCGGCGTCCGATCCTGCTCGGCCGCTGGCGCTGGGTCGTGTTCGGCTACGCAATGTTCGTTGCGGCGCTGGCGGTATTCCTCCCCTACATCTTCCTGATCCAGTCGGCCTTCGCCAAGGCCTGGGGGCGCGGCTTCGCCCTCGA
Source organism: uncultured Reyranella sp. (assembly GCF_945957355.1). Lineage (GTDB taxonomy): Bacteria > Pseudomonadota > Alphaproteobacteria > Reyranellales > Reyranellaceae > Reyranella. The sequence continues at coordinate 74,494 of NZ_CAMFKM010000008.1, forward strand.
CAACATCACGTGGGCGAACTTCCACTTCATCCTCTTCGAGCACGCGACGGCCGCCCAGTCGGTCATCAATAGCTTCGTCTATGGCGGGATCAGCGCCACCGTCGCGGTGTTCCTGACCCTGGGCGTGGCCTATATCGTCGCGCGGCGACTGATCCCCTTCGGTGGCGTGCTGGGCTTTCTCTGCGTGGCGCCGTTCGTGATCCCCGGGGTGGTGCTGGCGATCGGCTTTTACGCCGCCTACGCGCCGCCGCCGCTGGCGCTCTATGGCACGGCGCTAATCATGATCCTGGCCTTCACCACACGCTTTCTGCCGGTGGGCTACGTCAATGCCAGTGCCGCCATCAACAGCCTCAACCCGGAGATGGAAGAGGCGGTACGCGTGCTGGGCGGCAGCCGGCTGACGGCGCTGCGGCGTGTGGTGGCTCCGCTGCTCAAGCGAAACATGATGGGCGCCTGGCTTTTGATCTTCATTCCGGCGACGCGCGAACTGTCGGCGGCGATCTTCCTCTATGGCCCCAACACGAAGGTGGCATCCGTCATGATCTTCGACATGAGCGAGGAGGGGAATTTCGAACGCCTCGCCGCACTGGCTCTGGTCTTGCAGGTGCTGACCCTGCCGCTCCTCTGGATCGGCCAAAAGGCCCTGGGCCGCGACTTCATGCTGAGGCGTAACGCGACATGAGCAAGCTGGTTTTGAAGAACGTCGCCAAGCGCTACGGCGCGTTCGAGGCGGTGGCGGATTTCTCGCTGGAACTTGCCCCGGGCGAATTCGTCTCTTTGCTGGGCCCGTCGGGCTGCGGCAAGACCACGACCCTGCGCATGATCGCGGGCTTCATGCCGCCGAGCGGCGGCAGCATCGAGATGGACGGCAAGCAGATTTCCTCTGCCTCGGGTGTCGTGCCGCCCGAGCATCGCCGCATGTCGATGATCTTCCAGAGCTACGCCATCTGGCCCAACATGACGGTGGGCGAGAATGTCGGCTTCGGCCTGCAGATCCGGAAGCTGTCGCGCGCCGAGATCGACCGCCGGGTCGACAAGATCCTGGACGTCGTCCAGATGCGCAACCTCAAGGGCCGATACCCGGCCGAGCTGTCGGGCGGCCAGCAGCAGAGGGTGGCCCTGGCCCGCGCCATCGTCGTCGAGCCCGAGGTGCTGCTGCTCGACGAGCCGCTGTCGAATCTCGACGCCAACCTGCGCGAGGAGATGCGCTTCGAGATCCGCCGGCTGCACGATGAATTCAAAATCACGACCGTTTACGTCACCCACGACCAGTCCGAGGCGATGGTGACCTCGGACCGGATCGTCGTGATGAACAAGGGCAAGATCGAGCAGATCGATGCACCGCATGTGCTCTACGGACGCCCAAAGAGCCGCTTCGTGGCCGGTTTCATCGGCCGCACGAACTTCGTCGAAGGCACCTTGCAGGGAAACGAGGTACGCTTCGACGGCTTCGGTGCGCCCGCCGCGGCGCTCGAGGGAGCGGCCGGCAGCGGGAAGCTCCTGTATTCGCTGCGCCCGCAGGCGATCGGTCTTTCGACCCGGAAGCCGGGTGCCCCTGGCCTCGCGATCGAGGCCGAGATCGTCGACCGCTCCTATCTCGGCGAATATTGGGACTATCAGGTCCGACCGCAGGGCGGCACGAAGCCGTTGCGCGTGTCGACGGCGCCGACCGCCGTTTTCGAGGTCGGCGGCCGCGTCTGGCTGGAGATCGCGCCGTCCGCCATGGTACGGGTAGAGTAGCTTCCAAACGTAGAGTGAGAGCATGACCGCAGGACCGCTAGCCCGTTTCAAAGTCCTCGACCTGACGCGCGTGCGTGCCGGTCCGACCGCCGTGCGCTACCTCGCCGACTGGGGCGCGGACTGCATCAAGGTCGAGATGCCGCCGTCGGCCGGCGAGATGGACATGGGCGGGCCGCGCCATGGACCGGACTTCCAGAACCTGCATCGCAACAAGCGGTCGATCACGCTCAACCTCAAGGAGCCGGACGGCAAGGCCGTCTTCATGAAGCTGGTGGAGCAGGCCGACGTGGTGGTCGAGAACTACCGCGCCGACGTGAAATTCCGCCTGGGCATCGACTATGAGAGCCTTAAGAAGGTGAACCCGCGCATCGTCCTCGGATCGATCTCGGGCTTCGGCCAGGACGGGCCATATGCCGAGCGCGCCGGCTTCGACCAGATCGCCCAGGGAATGGGCGGCCTGATGATGGTGACCGGCAATCCGGGCGAGGGCCCGATGCGGGCCGGCATCGCCGTGGCTGACGTGGGCGCGGGTCTACACTGCGCCATCGGCATCCTGATCGCGTTGCTGGAGCGCGAGACGTCGGGGCAGGGCCAGTGGGTGTCGAGCTCGCTGCTGCAGGCTATGATCTCGATGTGTGACTTCCAGGCGGCGCGTTGGACCATGTCGAAGGAAGTGCCCGGCCAGGCCGGCAACAATCATCCGACCTCGATTCCGACCGGCGTCTTCAAGACCAAGGACGGCTACATCAACATCGCGGCGTCCGGCGGCCACATCTACAAGCGCTTCTGCGAGGCGGTGAATTCACCGGAACTCTACACGGACGAGCGGTTCAGCACCGACAAGGCACGCGCGAAGAACCGCGACGCGCTGAACGACGAGATCAACAAGCGTGTGGCGCAGTACAGCAGCGCCGACCTGGTCGAGAAGCTGAACAAGGCAGGCGTCCCCGCAGGCCCGATCTACAAGATGGACGAGATGTTCGCCGATCCCCAGGTCAAGCACCTGAAGATGGCCCATCCCGTGCACTCGCCCAAGCTGGGCGACATCGAGCTGATAGGCCAGGCCATCAACATGAGCCGCACGCCGTTCGAGATGAAGACGGCGACGCCGGAGCAGGGCGAGCATACCGACGCCGTGCTGAAGGAGGCCGGGTTCGATGACGCGGCCATCGCCGACTTCCGCAAGCGGGGCGTGATCTGAGCATGATCAGCCCGACGCCGAACATGATCGCGGAGAAGGTGGGACCGGTCGGCCGGCTCATCTTCAACAAGCCGCACAAGCACAACGCCACCTCGACCGACATGTGGGAGGCGATTCCGGTCATTCTCGATGAGTTTGAGAAGGACCCGGCGATCCGCGTCGTGGTCGTCACCGGCGCGGGCGACAAGGCCTTCGTCTCGGGCGCCGATATCTCGGAATTCGAGAAGGCACGCAACACGCCGGAGCAGGTCGCCTACTACGACAAGATCGGTGAGGCGGCCAACCGGCGCCTAAACAAGTGCTCCAAGCCCACGATCGCGCGTATCCGCGGCTACTGCATCGGCGGCGGGCTGGCGGTGTCGCTGCTCTGCGACATCCGCATCGCCTCGGAGGACAGCAAGTTCGGCGTACCGGCCGCCCGCCTCGGACTGGGCTATCGCGCCAGCGGGCTGAAGATCCTGACCGACCTCGTGGGCCCGTCCCACGCCAAGGAGATCTTCTTCACCGCACGGCACTTCAATGCCCAGGAAGCTTTCGGCATGGGGCTGGTCACGCGCGTCGTGCCCGATTCCGAGCTCGATTCCTACGTCGACAACTACTGCCGGATGATCGGCGAGAATGCACCGCTCACCATGCATGCCGCCAAGCGCACGATCGAGGAGCTGACGCGCCTCGACGGCGAGCCGGACTTCGCCCACCTCAACGAGCTGGTGAAGAAGTGCTTCGATTCCGAGGATTACATCGAGGGCCGCACGGCCTTCATGGAGAAGCGTAAGCCGGTATTCAAAGGACGCTGAACAGGAGACGGCGATGACGGCGCTGACACAGGAGCAACGCGACGCGTTCTGGCGCGACGGGTATCTCATGGTGGAGGACGCCGTCACCCCGGCGCAGCTCGCCGCTTTGAAGGGTGAGATCGAGGCGTGGGTCGAGCAGAGCAGGGCTCATGCCGCACCCTTCGGCCCTCCCACCGTAGACGGCCGCCCGCGCTTCGACATGGGCGCCGAGCACAGCGCGGAGAAGCCAGCACTGCGGCGCATCAACAATCCTTCCGATATTTCCGACGCCTATCGCGAGGTCATGCTCGACGCCCGCATGGTCGACATGGTGGCGGCGCTGATCGGGCCAGACGTGAAGTTCCACCACTGCAAGATCAATCTCAAGCTCCCGGGCGCGCGCACCGAGGTCAACTACCATCAGGACTTTGCCTATACGCCGCACACCAACGACGACATCGTGACGGCGCTGCTGTTCCTCGACGATGTCGACGAAAGCAACGGCTGTCTCACCGTGGTGCCCGGTTCGCACAAGGGGCCAGTCCTGTCTCTGTTCGAGGGCGAGCGGTTCACCGGCGCGGTCGCGCCCGACGAGGAGAAGAAAGCGCTCGACCGGTCGGTGCCTTGCCTCGGCAAGGCGGGCAGCGTCTGCCTGATGCATACCCGGCTGCTGCACGGCTCGGCCGCCAACAGCGCCGACAAGTCGCGTGGGCTCTACATCTGCGTCTACACGGCAGCCGATGCCGTGCCGATCGCGCGCAACCCGATGCCGAGCCTCAACGAGGGGCGCATCGTGCGCGGCAAGGAAGCCCGCTTTGCCCGCCTCAAGGAAGGTCTGGTCGAATTGCCGAAGCAGCCGAAGACGGCCTCCTTCTTCACCGTGATCGGCCAGGAATCAAAGCAGGCTGCCGAGTGAGCGATCCGCTGCCAGCGATAACGGAGGCTGCGGCCACCGGGGAGATCGCCGATTTGTTTGCCGATATCCGGACCACTGTCGGCGTGCGCGTGGTCAATCTCGTCTGGCGCCATCTCGCCACCATGGACGGTGCGCTGCCCTGGGCCTGGGCGGCGGTGAAGCCGCTCTATCTCGCCGGGCTGCCGGACGCTGCAATGGCGGCATTCCATCGGGCGATGGACGTTCCGAGGCTGCCTTCGCTCGCCGGCGAGGAGCTCGCCAGCGTAGATGCCGTGCTGGCGAGCTACGACCATTCCAACACCATCAACCTCTTCGCCCTCGGCGCCCTGCGGGCCTGGCTGAACGGCGAGCTGGCGTGCGACGGCACGATCGCGCCGGGCCCGCGCAAGGCGGCGCCCGACCTGCTCCTGCCCAAGCTCGCCTCCGAGGAAGACGTCGCTCCCGAGACCTGGTCGCTGGTCCTGCGCCTCAACAAGTTCGGCGACGAACCCCAGCCGCTGATCCTGGCTAGTATGTACCGCCACCTGGCCCATGCCCCGTCGTTCCTGCAGCGCCTCGAGGGTGCGTTGGCGCCGGTCGCAGCCGACGGTTCCCTGCGCAGGGCGATTCTCGACAACCGCAGGAAGGCTGCCACTCTCGCCAGCAGGCTCGCGCGCTCAATCTCGGCCGACCGGCCGGCACACGCTGTCGAGATCGAGAAAGCCGTCGGCCTGTTCGTCGATCACGCCATCGGCAAGATGGTCACGATCTGTCGGGCTATCCGGGTGGCGCGGGGTACGTCGCTGTAGCTACTCCGCCGCCTTGTGCGCGCCCCGGTTGCGCGCGAGCCATTCGCCCATCGCCTGTTCCATCGTCATGAACATCGCGCCGCCCTCGATCAGGCGCTGGATCAGGCGTTCGAGCATCATCATGCGATGGCCGCGGCCGATCACGTGCGGATGAAACGTGTAGGTGAGGATGCCGAAATCGGGCTGGACGCGGGTCATGTAAGTGAAGTCATCGACGAAATTGTCGAGCACGTTGCTGGCGTTCATCAGGCCCTGCTGCACCGAGCCGTTGGGCAGGCGCATGTATTCGAAGTGGGGGAAGTCGTCGAGCGACCAACTGATCGGCATCTCGAGCAGCTGCGTCTCGCGGCCGCGCACGAACGGCTTCATCAGTTCGGCGACGTCGCCCTGGCGGGCGAAGTAGCAATCGTAGTCGTGGCCCATCATTGAGCTGTCGTACCGGATGCCGTGCTTCAGCAGCAGCTCTATGGAATGGGGAGAGAGATCCCAGGCGGGCGAGCGATAGCCGCGCGCGGTGCGGCCGCTGATGCGCTTGATCGACTCGTTGCCGCGCACGATCTCCTCTTCTTCCTCCTCCCGGGAGAGCGAGACGGGCAGGCGGTGCGTCCAGCCGTGATGGGCGAGCTCGTGCCCGGCCTCGACATAGGGCGCCACGGCCTGCGGTGTGCTGTCGATCGTGTGGCCGGGCGTGAAGAAGGTGCCCTTGATTCCGTAGCGTTCCATCAGGGCGACCAGCCGCGGGATGACCACGACGTCGTACTCGCCGCGCGAGATCGCGGTAGGAGAGGTCATGCCGCGGGCGATGAAGCCGGAGAGGTGGTCGTGGTCGAAGGTCAGGCAGACGATGTGGCGCGGCATGCGGCGGCTCCTGCGAGGGATCCCTGAGACGGGCGGCAGAGCTTAGGCCGGTTTGTCGTGCACGCCCATCGCCGGATGCTATCCTGACGACACACGGAGGACAGCGATGGATGAAGCCGAACGCCTGCGCGATATGGTCGATGCGGCCACGCGAATCGTGGCCTTCACGGGCGCGGGCATCTCGACCGAGTCGGGTATCCCGGATTTCCGGTCACCGGGCGGGATCTGGACCCGCTACAAGCCCATCTACTTCGACGATTTCATGGCCTCCGACGAGATGCGCCGCGAATCGTGGAGCCGCAAGTTCGCCACCGACGAGACCATACTCGAGGCCGAGCCCAATGCCGGCCACCGCGCGCTCGCCAAGCTGGTGGAGCAGGGACGTATGAGCGCGATCATCACGCAGAACGTCGACGGGCTGCACCAGCGTTCGGGCGTGCCGGATTCGAAGGTCATCGAACTGCACGGCAATACGACCTATGCCACGTGCCTGGACTGCGGGCATCGTCACGAACTCGCCCCGATCCGGAGGGCGTTCCTGGAGAAGGGCACGCTGCCGATCTGTGAAAAATGCGAAGGCATCGTGAAGACCGCGACGATCTCGTTCGGCCAGGCGATGCCCGAGGTGCCGATGCTGCGGGCACAGGAGGAGACGCTGGCCTGCGACCTGTTCATCGTGCTGGGAAGCTCGCTGGTCGTCTATCCCGCTGCCGGATTTCCGCAACTCGCCCGCCGCAATGGCGCCCGGATTGTCATCGTGAATCGCGATCCCACCGACCAGGACGACGATGCCGATCTGGTCATTCACAAGGAGATCGGGCCGACCTTGAGTCGCGCCATCGGCGTCAATTGAACGCCGATCGTTGCGGCACGGGGCCGGACGCGATTTAATCGCCGCAGAGCAAGGAGACTCCAATGCGGATCAATCGCAGGACTGCGCTGCTGGGTGGCTTCGGGACCGCCGCGCTGGCCGGCATGCCTGCACGCGCGCAGGATATCACCTTCTTCCGCATCGGCACCGGCGCCACCGCCGGCACCTACTTCCCCATCGGCGGGCTGATCGCCAATGCCATTTCCAATCCGCCCGGATCGCGGGCCTGCGCCGACGGCGGCTCCTGCGGCGTGCCGGGACTGGTCGCCACCTCGGTCGCCTCCAACGGCTCGGTCGCGAATGCAAACGGCATCGCCGCCGGCACCATGCAGTCTGGCTTCGTCCAGTCCGACGTGGCCTACTGGGCCTATCACGGCACCGGCATCTACGAGGGGCGTCCCAAGGCGGACGGCCTGCGCGCCATCGCCAGCCTCTATCCGGAAAGCTTCCAGCTCGTCGCCCGCAAGGGGGCCGGCATCAAGTCGGTGGCGGACCTGAAGGGCAAACGCGTGTCGCTCGACGAGCCGGGCTCCGGGACGCTGGTCGATGCGCGGCTGATCCTTGCGGCCTACGGGCTCACCGAAAAGGAAATGAAGGCCGAATACCTGAAGACCCAGCAGGCGGCCGATAAGCTCAAGGATGGGCAGCTCGACGCCTTCTTCAGCGTGAGCGGCTGGCCCAACGGCGCGATCTCCGAGCTGGCCGTGACGACCGGCATCGACCTCGTGTCGATCACCGGGCCGGAGGCGGAGGGGCTGGTGAAGAAGTACGGCTTCTTCGCCAACGACGAGATTCCCGACGACGCCTACAAGAACGTGGCCGGCGTGAAGACGGTGAGCGTCAACGCCCTCTGGGCGACCTCGGTCAAGCAGCCCGAGGCGCTGATCTATGCCATCACGGCGGCTCTGTGGAATCCCAACACCCGCAAGCTGCTCGATTCCGGCCATTCCAAGGGCAAGGTCATCCGGATCGAGACATCGCAGCAGGCTCTGGGCATTCCGCTGCATCCGGGTGCGGAGAAGTTCTACAAGGAAAAGGGCCTGATCAAGTAAGGCCCCGTAGAACAAGGTCAGGGCAGGGGAGATTGAAATGCGTTTGAAGGGCAAGACCTGCGTCGTCACGGCGGCCGGGCAGGGGATCGGTGCGGCCACGGCGCGGGCATTCGCAGGCGAGGGGGCCAGGGTCTGGGCCACCGACGTCGATGCCGGCAAGCTCGGGGCTCTGGCCGGCGTCGACGGCATCACGACGCGCAAACTCGATGTGCTCGACAAGGCCGCCATCGGCCAGCTCGCCGCCGAGACCGGCGCCATCGACGTGTTGTTCAACTGCGCCGGCTTTGTCCATCACGGCACTGTGCTGGATGCGAGCGACGAGCAGTGGCAGTTCGCCTTCGACCTAAACGTCCGCAGCATGTTCTGGACGATCCAGGCCTTCCTGCCGGGCATGCTCGAGAAGGGCTCGGGCTCGATCGTCAACATGTCGTCGGCCGCCTCCTCGGTGAAGGGCGCTGCGCTGCGCTTCATCTACGGCACCACCAAGGCCGCCGTCATCGGCCTCACCAAATCGGTCGCCGTCGATTACGTCTCCAGGGGTATCCGCTGCAACGCGATCTGCCCCGGCACGGTCCAGACGCCGTCGCTGGACGAGCGCATCTCGTCCCTCGGCGGCGGCGCGGATGCGAAGCAGTTCTTCCTGCAACGCCAGCCGACCGGCCGGTTCGGTGCGGCCGAGGAGATCGCCGCGCTCGCGACCTATCTCGCCAGCGACGAGGCGGCGTTCACCACCGGCACGGTGAACGTGATCGACGGCGGCTGGAGCGTCTGACGATGGACGTGGCGGTGGACATGGCGGCCATCGCCGCGCGGGTGGCGGTCATCCCGGTGTTGACGGTCGACAGGCGCGAGACGGCCGTGCCGCTCGCCCGGGCGCTGGTGAAGGGTGGCCTCCCGGTGCTCGAGATCACCCTGCGTACGGAAGCGGCCCTCGACGGGTTGCGGGCGATCGTCGCCGAGGTGCCCGAGGCCGTTGTCGGCGCAGGGACCGTGCTAGATCCGGTCCGGCTCGACAAGGTGCAGCGCGCCGGGGCACGCTTCGCCGTTAGTCCGGGCTGCACGCCCGCCTTGGCGCGGGCGGCTCGGTCGTCCGGGATTCCGTTCCTGCCGGGCGTCCAGACGGTTTCCGAAGCCATGACTCTGGCGGAGCTGGGGTTCGGCGTCCTGAAGTTCTTCCCGGCCGACGCGGCGGGCGGTTTGACATGGATCAAGGCGGTGGGCGCGCCGCTGCCAGATTTGAAGTTTTGTCCGACCGGCGGGCTCACGGCCGACACCGCGCCTTCCTATCTCGCGCTTGCGAACGTTGCCTGTGTCGGCGGCTCGTGGGTCGCCCCGCGTGTCGCCGTGGCAACAGGTGACTGGCAATCGGTCGAACGGCTGGCTGCCGCGGCCTCGGCGCTCAAACGCCGCTAGCGAAAGGTGGGGAAAGGTGCTTCAAGACAATTCTCAAGGAGTACCGGCTACCCAATGAATAGGTTGTCGATCGCGGCCCTGGCGCTCTCGCTTGTGACGAGCGGGGCAGCCCGAGCCGATTCCGTGCTCGTCCTGAATTCCGAGGAAGCTTCCTATAGCATCCTGAGCCGCAGCACGCGGACCGAAGTCGCACGATTGCCTGTCGGACGCGAGCCGCACCACCTCATCCTGTCGCCGGACGGCAAGGAAGTACTGATCGGCTCGACGGCGACGAACGAGCTGCTTAGCCTCGACATCAAGACCGGCGAGCGCAAGCGCGTCGTCAAGGGCATTCTCGATCCCTACCATCTGGGCTTCAGCCCGGACGGCAAGTGGTTCGTCACGGCGGCCTACCGGCTCGACCATGTCGATATCTATCATGCCGACGGTTTCCGGCTGGCCGGTCGCATCTTCATCGATGGGCTGCCGAGCCATATCGCCTTCGACACCGAGTCCAAGACGGTCTTCGTCACGCTGCAGCAGAGTGGACGGCTCGCCGCCTTCGATCTGGCGACGCAGACGCTCAAGTGGAACGTTCCCGTCGGCAACGCGCCGGCGGGCGTGGTGATGCTGCCGGACGACAAGCGCATGCTGGTCGCGCTGACCGGCGAGGACAGGATCGTGACAGTCGACCCGAAGGACGGTTCGGTGAAGGGTAGTCTCCAGACCGGCAAGGGCGCCCATAATTTCTTTCCGAAGGGCGATGGCCGCCACTACTTCCTCAGCAATCGAATCGAGGGCGTGGTCTCGCTGATCGACACCAAGGATGAACCCAAGGTCGTCGGCAGTGTCCGCATTCCGGGCGGGCCCGACTGCATGGACATCACGCCGGACGGAAGGGAGCTGTGGGTCACTCAGCGCTTCCTGCGCCGGGTCGCCATCGTCGACATCGATACGATGAAGGTCGTCGGCAATGTGCCCGTGGGCAAGTCCCCGCATGGCGTGTTCATGCTGAAGTCCACCGCGACCGTCACCGCCGGCACCGGCGTTCCGGTTCGGGCGGCATCGACGGCGGTCGACCCCAAGTAGGCGCGCGATGCGCGACCTGATCGACATCTGGGTCGGCGTCCAAGCCTGGCTGTTCGAGACCCTCGTCAGCCCCGTCCTGTTCCATTTCGGACTGATGGCCTGGTACGAACCGGGCTACGGCGCCGTCGAATTCGTCATGCTGGGTGTTGTCCAGATCGCGGTGATCGCGATCGGCATGCGCTTCTTCGAGCGCCGCTGGCCGCTCGAAAAGTCGGGCAAGGACGACGATCTCATCATGGTCGACCGCATCTACACGGTGCTGAACAAGCTGGGGCTCATACCGCTTGGCATCTTCATCCTGACCTATCCGCTGGTTCAGGAGATCGAGCTGGCGGTGCGGAGCTGGGGCTACATGCCGCCGCGGCTGGAGCGCCTGCTTCCCTGGATCGGCGACAATGCCCTGATCTCGTTCCTCGTCTACTTCGTGCTCTACGATCTCGCCGCCTACTGGCTGCACCGGGGCCAGCATGCCTTCGGCTGGTGGTGGGCGCTGCACAGCCTGCATCACAGCCAGCGTCGCGTGACGGTCTGGACGGACGACCGCAACCACGTGATCGACGACCTGCTCATCACCCTGGGGCTGGTGCTGTTCTCCCAGCTCGTCGGTGTACAGCCGGGCGAGTATGTCATCATCCTCATGGTCGGCCGCCTGATCGAGAGCTGGTCGCATGCCAATGTTGACATGTCCTTCGGCTGGCTGGGCGACCGCCTGCTGGTCAGCCCGCGCTTCCATCGCCTGCATCACGCCCTGTCTACTCCCGGCGAACGGCATATTCAGAACCACAATTTCGCGCCGGTCTTCCCGATCTGGGACATCCTGTTCGGCACGGCGATCTACGACGCCGGGACCCGGCCGACCGGCGTGGACGATGCCGCCGTCGATGCCGACAACGGTCGCGGCTGGCTCACCCAGCAGGTGACGGTATTCGGCCGCTTCGTGCGGGCGCTGTTGCCGCGCTTCAGCCGGCGCGCTTCAGCGCGCTGAGCACGTCCGTCCTGCCGGGCATGGGCGTTACGGCGCCGTAGCCCGTGGTCGACAGCGCCGCCGCGACATTGGCATAGCGCGCCGCCGTTTCCGGATTGTCGCCGGCCAGGAGGCGGGTCAGAAACGCGCCGTCGAATGTGTCGCCGGCCCCCGTTGCGTCGACCGCCTCGACCTTGTGCGGCGCGATGCGGGTCTGGCGGTCCCGCGTGGCGATCAGCGAACCCTCGGCCCCCATCTTCAGCGCCACCAGGGGCGCTCCAAGGTCGAGATAGTAGGTGGCAATGGCCTCCGGCTCCTCGAGGCCGGTAAGCTGCCGGGAATCATCCAGGCTCGGCAGCGCGATGTCGCAGCGCGCGATGGTGGCGTCGATGACCGTGCGGGCGACGTCGAGGTCCCACAGCCGCAGGCGCAGATTGGTGTCGTAGGAGACCTTCACGCCGGCCTTCGTCGCGATGTCGATGGCGACGTCACAGGTCGCCCGGGCGCTGTCGCTGATCGCCTGGCCTATGGCCGAGAGGTGGAGGATCCTGGCGCCCGCGATGTAGTCCCCGGCGAGCGCGTCTGGCGTCATGAGGGACGCCGCCGAGTTTTTGCGCAGGTAGTCGAACTTGTGGCCGGCGGCGGAATGGGTGACGAAGCTGACTCCGGTCGGCGCCGTGGGATGGCGCGTGACCTTCGAGGCGTCGACGCCCTCGTTTCTCCAGAGATCGAGGAAGGCGTCGCCCATCCAGTCCTGGCCGACGCTCGTCAGGTACCCGGTCGAGGCACCCTGGCGCGCCGCGGCGATGGCCACGTTCTGCGAATCGCCGCCGAAGCCCTGCAACCACGTGCGGCCGTCGCCTTCCTTCGGGCGGTTGAATTCGATCAGGGGTTCGCCGAGGCAAACGATGTCGGGAGAGGTTGTCATGGCCGAGGGTCCCACGGCATCGGCTGAACCTCAAGCGATGCGCTGGACTTCCGGCACGCCTTCTCCCAGGGTTGTGTCAACAAATCTGGAGGAAGTGGATGGCCAAGAAGAGCGGGAGCGGCGCCAGGCGCCAACTGCGCAGCCGCGAATGGTTTGATGCCAAGGGCGATCCCACGATGGCCGCGCTCTACCTCGAGCGTTACATGAATTTCGGTCTGACGCTGGCCGAACTGCGTAGCGGGCGGCCGATCATCGGCATCGCCCAGACCGGCAGCGACCTCTCGCCCTGCAACCGCCATCACCTCGACCTGGCGACGCGTGTGCGCGACGGCATTCGCGACGCCGGTGGCATCCCGATCGAGTTCCCGGTCCACCCGATCCAGGAGACCGGCAAGCGCCCGACGGCGGCGCTCGATCGCAACCTGGCCTATCTCAGCCTCGTCGAGTGTCTTTACGGCTATTTCTTCGATGGCGTCGTGCTGACGACCGGCTGCGACAAGACCACGCCCGCGATGATCATGGGCGCGGCCACCGTCGATATTCCGGCCATCGTCCTTTCCGGAGGGCCAATGCTGGACGGTCACTTCGCCGGCGGTCTTGCCGGCTCGGGCACCATCGTCTGGTACGCGCGCCAGGAGCTCGCGGCGGGCCGCATCGACATGGAGAAGTTCATCGAGATGGTGGCGTCGAGCGCGCCCAGCGTCGGCCATTGCAACACGATGGGCACAGCGCTCTCGATGAACAGCATGGCCGAAGCGCTCGGCATGTCGCTGCCCGGCTGTGCAGCCATTCCCGGCCCGTACAAGGAGCGGGGCCAGATGGCCTACGAAACGGGAAAGCGCATCGTAGACATGGTGTGGGAGGACCTGAAGCCCTCCGACATCCTGACCCGCAGGGCGTTCGAGAATGCCATCGTGGCGGCGAGTGCGCTGGGCGCCTCGACCAACTGCCCGCCACACGTCAATGCCATCGCGCGCCACATCGGCGTGACGCTGGAGAATAGGGACTGGGACAGGATCGGCTACGACATCCCGCTGCTGGTGAACTGCATGCCCGCCGGCAAGTATCTCGGCGAGGCCTTCCATCGCGCGGGCGGCGTGCCGACCGTGATGAAGGAGCTCCTGAACAAGAAGAAGATCCACGGCGATGCGCTGACCGTCTCGGGCAAGACGGTGGCGCAGAACCTGCGCAACGCAATCAGGGCCGACGGCGAGGTCATCAAGACCTACGACAGTCCAATGCTCGACCAGGCGGGCTTTGCCGTGCTGGGCGGCAACCTGTTCGAGTCGGCGATCATGAAGACCTCGGTGATCTCGCCGGAATTCCGCGAGAAGTATCTCGAGCGCAAGGGCGACCGCGATGCCTTCGAAGGCACAGCCATCGTGTTCGAGGGGCCGGAGGATTATCACAACCGTATTAACGACCCGACGCTGCCGATCGACGAGAACAGCATCCTGGTCATCCGCAATGCCGGCCCGGTCGGCTATCCGGGGGCTGCCGAGGTGGTGAACATGCTGCCGCCGGACCGGCTGGTGAAGGGCGGCGTGCTGCTGCTGCCTTGCATCGGCGACGGTCGCCAGAGCGGGACCTCTGCCAGTCCGTCGATCCTCAACGCCTCGCCGGAAGCCGCCGTGGGCGGCGGGCTCGCGCTGTTGAAGACGGGCGACAGGGTCCGGGTCGATATCGGCAAGCGCACCGCCGACATCATGATCACGGAAAAGGAGCTAGCGCGGCGCAAGAAGGCCTGGAAGCCCGACATCGTGCCCAGCCAGACGCCGTGGCAGGAACTGCAGCGCAAGTTCGTCGGCCAGCTCGCCAGCGGCGCCTGCCTCGACTTCGCGGTGAACTACCAGAAGATCGCCAAGACCAAGGGAGTGCCGCGGCACTCCCACTGACGCTTCGCCAAATCAGCGGAAAAGGCGCTGCTCGACCGAGACCGGGAGATCGGCACGGTTGATGAGGATGATCGCCCAAGGCGAGGTCGGTTGGCCGACGGGGCGGGCGGCGGGCGGCGGAGGCGGGGCCAGCGACGCCGTTGCACCCGGCGCGGCGAAGCCCGCTGCACCCGGCGGAAGAGCGGAGGGAGCGGCGCTCGCAGCGACCCCTCCTGCGATGGGCCGTGATGTGACGCCGCGCTGGGCCATCATCATCTCGGCCGGCATGCGTTCCTCGAAGACGACGACGATTCGATCGCGCCGGCGTGCCGTAGACAGGACGTTGACGGCATAGCCCTCGCCACTGCGCCGTCCCAGAAAGATGCCAACGGCATTCATCCGGCCGGCCTCGAACATGTCGGGAGCGGGGGTGCCGACACGACTCCAGAGGCTTCGCCATTCGGCAACGGTGGTCGCCACCACATGCTCGGGCTGCCGTGTGACGGCGGACGCCCCCTGCCAGTGACGCGCATCCACACTCTGCGCGAAGACGGAGGGGGCCACCAGCAAGCCGGCCGTGGCAGTGCCCATGAACAGCATTCGCCGACGGGGCAAACGCTGGATGAGGGGGGCGACCGACTTGCTACTGGACTGCACGATTGGATCTCTCGGGGACCCGATGTTTGCTCGTTTTTGGGAGCGTCAAAACACCATGACACTTTGGCTCAATTGAGGCTGGAGACCCAGTAGCCCTGGCGACTTTGGCACTTCCAGGCCTTACCTCGTCTCAATCGCCCCGGCCTGTTGCATGAAAGTCACAGGTCGGCAGGGCGCGCGCATCTACCCGCTAGCTGCGCTTTGCCTTGTCCGCCGCATTGGTCGACTGGATCTGTTCGCGGATGCGAACCCAGTCTTCTTCGCGATAGGACAACATGTTGGAGAAGGTGCCATTGCCCATGATGCCCATGGCGCCATCGATCGCGATGACCTCGCCGTTGATGTATTCGACCTCCTCGCTCATCAGGAAGGCCGCCATGTTGGCAAGTTCGCTGGGACGGCCAACCCGGCCCATCGGGTTGCGCGTGTTGTAGCGCGTGTCGTTGCCTTCCTGCAGCGGGTTGAGGCGGGCCCAGGCACCCTCGGTTGGAAAGGGGCCGGGGGCGATCGCGTTGAGACGGATGCCGTGGCGCGCCCATTCGACGGCGAGGCTCTGGGTCATGACGGCGACGCCGGCCTTCGACATGGCCGAGGGCACGACGAACGGGCTGCCCGTCCACACCCAGGTCGTGAGGATGCTGAGAACGCTGGCCTTGCGCTTCTCGGCGATCCAGCGCTTGCCGCAGGCATTGGTCATGTAGAACGTGCCGTGCAGCACGATATTGGCGATCGCGTCGAAGGCGCGGGGGCTGAGATCCTTGGTCTGGGAGATGAAGTTGCCGGCGGCGTTGTTCACCAGACCGTCGAGCGGGCCGGTCGCCCAGATCTGCTCGATCATCTCCTCGACGGCCGTGGCGACGCGGATGTCGACCGAATGAAAATCGACCCGGCGTCCGGGGTATTTCTCCATGACCTGCCGGGCGGTCTCCTCGAGAATGCCGCCGCGCCGGCCGCATATCACACAGTCTGCACCCAGCTCGACGAACTTCTCCATCATCATGCGACCGAGACCGGTACCACCTCCGGTAACCAGGAATCGTTTGCCCTTGAACAGGTCGGTCTTGAACATTTGTCGGTCCTCCCGCGAACACTTCTGGAAATTCGTCTAGCGTGAGGTTGCATTCCCGTACAAGGACTGTTGCTTCTTCAACAATCCATGTTTACGATTTCTGCATAACAACACGGGATCGTTGAATGACGACCCATCTGGGAGAGACGAGCGGGGACGTCGGTACGGTTGAGCTGCGTGGTAAGGTCAAGTGGTTCAACGCTGTCAAAGGGTATGGGTTCTTGGCCCTGGACAGCGACAACAGCGACGCGTTCCTGCATGTAACGACACTACGTCAGTCCGGGCATGAAGATCTCAAGCCCGGCGCAACCGTAGTCTGTGCCGGTGTCCGCGGGCCGAAGGGTTGGCAGGTCATGAGGGTGATCGACGTCGATCAATCGACAGCCGTTGCTGTGGCTGCGAAACCTCCGCCGATTCCGGACGGCATTGCCGTGGGCGACTACATCGCCGCGCTGGTGAAATGGTACAATAACGAACGTGGCTATGGCTTCGTCACGCGCGAGACGGCCGAAGGGGACGTCTTCGTGCATGCCGCGGTGTTGCGGCGCCACGGCATGGATTCGCTCGCGCCGGGACAGAAGGTGATGATTCGCGTCGCCGAGGGCCAGAAGGGCCTGCAGGTCGTCGAGATCCGCGGCGCGTGACGGACCTCGCTATTTGATTTCCCGCAGGTAGCTGTCGAGGGGCGGCGCCTGCTTGATCAGGCCACGCTTCACGAGGAAATCAGCAAACGTCGTGTAGCGCGCGCGGTCGAGCGTGGCGGGATCGGCGGCGAGCAGGGGCATGGTGTCCTTCCACGCCAGCCGGTTGAGGTCGTTGTCCAGATCCTTGCCGTACCGCGAGAAGCTCGCCCAAGCCTCGGCGGGATTGGCGGTCAGCCAGGCGGTGGCCTCGGTGAGTGCCGCGAGCAGCTTCTTCGTGCGGGCGACGTCGACCGTCTCGCGCTTCGCGAGGATGACCAGTTCATCGTAGGTCGGCACGCCATGCTTCTCGACCCGCCAGAGTCGTCCCTTGGCCTTGTTCAGTTCGAGGTCGTTCAGCTCGAAGTTCCGGAAGGCGCCGATGACGCCGTCGACCTGCTTGCTCATGAGCGCGGTGGTGAGGGCGAAGTTGACGTTCACGAGGGTCACGTCCTTCAGGGTGAGGCCTGCGCTTTCGAGCATGGCACCGAGCACCGCTTCCTCGAAGCCTGAGACAGAGAAGCCAATCTTGCGACCCTTGAAATCGGCGATGGTCTTCACGAGCGAGTCTTCCAGCGCAACCAGCGAATTCAGCGGCTGAGCCACCAGCACGCCGACCCGCACCAGCGGCAGGCCTTCGGCCGCCAGCATCTGCAGGGTCGGCTGGTAGGAGAGCGCATAGTCGGCCTGGCCAGCCGCCACGAGCTTGGGCGGGGCGTTGGGATCGGCCGGCGCAATGAGTTCGACGTCGAGGCCCTGATTCTCGAACAGGCCGCGCTGCTTGGCGATCACCAGCGCGGCATGGTCGGGATTGACGAACCAGTCGAGCAGGATGCGGACCTTGTCCTGCGCGGCGGCGGGAAGTGCCAGGCAACAGAGCGCCAGTACGGCGATCAACCGGGTCGTGATTTGCATGGTCAGTCTCCTTGGAAGGGTTGCCACGGCACGAGCCGTCGCGCAGCCTGGTCGGATGCGTAGTAAAGGGCGAGGCCGAGCAGGCAGAGGATCGTGAGGGCGGCGAAGGCGAGCGGCGTCTGGCCGCGGGCCAGCGACTGGGTCATCAGGAACCCGAGGCCGGCACTGGCGCCGACCCATTCGCCGATGACCGCGCCGATCGGCGCCACGGCGGCGGCGATGCGCGCGCCCGAAGCGAAGGCGGGCAGGGCTGCCGGCAACCTGATGTGAAGCAGCACCGCGCGCGGCGAGGCGTCCATGGTGCGGGCAAGCTCGAGCCAGCCCGGATCGGTCCGGCGCAGGCCATCGTAAAGGCTGCTCACGACGGGGAAAAAGATGACGAGGGCGGCCATCGCGACCTTGGACGCCATGCCGTAACCCAGCCAGAGGACCAGAAGCGGTGCGACGGCAATCACCGGGACGGCCTGCGAGACGATCACGAGCGGCAGGGCCCAGCGCCGCCAGCCGGCAGAGGCGGCGAAGACGATGGCAAGAGCCGCCCCCAGGACAAGGCCGAGCAGGAGCCCGAGGACCATTTCGGCGGCTGTCCAGGTGGCCTGTTCGATCAGCAAATCGAACCGTTCGATCAGTACGACCGCGATGCGCGAGGGAGGCGGCAGGATGTAGGGCGGCACGCCGGTCAGCCACACGAGCGCTTCCCAGGCGGCGATCAGGCCGAGGGCCGTGAACAGCGGCCTCAAGAGCCTCTCCTCAGTTCAGCGATCAGTCGCGCTTGCAGGGCGAGAAGCCCGGCGTCACCGGGATCGCGGGGCACGTCGCCGGAGGGGGCGATCACCGTTCCAACGGCGAACGGCAGACCCGACAGCACGCGGATCTCGTGGCCGAGGCGCAATGCCTCCAGCGGATCGTGAGTGACCATCACCACCGTCCGGCCCCGCAGAAGCCGCGCCGCCAGGTCCTGGAGATCCAGCCGCGTCACGGCGTCGAGATGCCCGAACGGCTCGTCCATCAGGACGATCTGGCGATCCTCGCAAAGCGTGCGCGCCAGGGCCGCCCGCTGGCGCATGCCGCCGGACAGGGTTTGCGGCAGGTCGTACATGCGATCGGCTAGGCCCACTTCCGCGATGAGGGACCGCGCGCGCGGTTCGGCCGCCCGCCGGCCCGCCGCGTCGAGCCGCAGGCGGTAGCCCAGCAGCACATTGTCGAGCACGCCGAGCCAGGGCAGCAGCAGGTCGCGCTGCGCCATATAGGCGACCGGACCTGCCGCCTCCGCCCCCGGCAGCAGGCCAGCGAGATGGCGCAGAAGGGAAGTCTTTCCGACGCCGCTGCGGCCCAGCAGGCAGGTGGTCTTGCCGGCGGGGAAATCGAGTGACAGGTTCTCGGCCACGACATGGCCGTCGAGGACGATATGTGCCGAACGCACCGAAAGAGCAGGCGAAGACGTCAACGAAGCCACCAGTCCCTACGCCGGCATTAACCGGATCAGGTTCGGGGTCGTCCTTCCGGACCTCTCAGCCGCCAGGCGGCTCCCCCCGATGAGCGGCCGACACTATGGTTGCGCGACTCTTTTCACGCAAGGGTCATCGGTTTGACGAAATCGCCGTCCACGCTCTATGCCATGGCCATGGTTCAAGCAGTCACCCAGAGTTCTTCCAGGCCGGCGCTCGGTCGGCGCCTCTTCCTTGCAGCGCCCTTCGCGCTGGCCGGTGGTGCCGCGTGGGCGCAGCAGGGCGCCAACGACTTCCACTTCAAGCGCTCGTCGCTGGTGGTGGTGTCCGGTGGCCGCGAGATCAAGTTCGACGTCGAGCTTGCGTTGGACGATACCCAGCGCGCGCGGGGCCTGATGTTCCGCGAGAAGCTCGGCCCCTACGAGGGCATGCTGTTCGACTTCTACAAGGAAGCGCCGGTCAGCTTCTGGATGAAGAACACGCTGATCCCCCTCGACATGGTCTTCATCGCCGCCGACGGCACGATCAAGTCGGTCCACGCCAATGCAGTGCCGCACTCTACCGAGACCATCCCCAGCCAGTTCCCGGTGCGCGCCGTCCTCGA
Organism: uncultured Reyranella sp.; assembly: GCF_945957355.1. Taxonomy (GTDB): domain Bacteria; phylum Pseudomonadota; class Alphaproteobacteria; order Reyranellales; family Reyranellaceae; genus Reyranella. The sequence goes on from NZ_CAMFKM010000008.1 coordinate 94,316, forward strand.
GATCAACGGCGGCAGCGCCAAGCTTTTGGGCATCAAGCCGGGCGACAAGGTCCTTCACCCGATCTTTGGAAACGCCTAGCGTTTCAGGGCACAGGTCATCCCGTCGCCGACGGCGAGAAGGGCGAGGTCGATCCGTCGATCGCCCTTCAGCTTTGCATTGAGGGTACGCAGCGCCTGCGTGTCGCGATCGACTTCCGCTGGATCAGCGACCGAGCCACCCCACAGGACATTGTCGATCAACACCAGCCCGCCCGGCCGAACGAGTTTCAGGCAGCGCTCGTAGTAGGCGTCGTAGTCGTCCTTGTTGGCGTCGATGAAGGCGAGGTCGAGCTGACCGGCGAGTCCCTGCGCCAGCAGCCAGTCGAGCGTACCGAGCGCGGGCCCGATCGTGAGTTCGATGCGGCGGTCGAGGCCGGCTTCCTTCCAGTAGCGGCGCGCGACCTTGGTATAGTCGGGGCTGACGTCGCAGCACCACAGCTTGCCGTCCTGCGGCAACGCTGCCGCGATGCACAAGGAGGAGTAGCCGGTGAAGGTGCCGACCTCCACCGCCCGCCGCGCACCGATGGCGCGCGCCAGCAACTCGATCTGCTGCCCCTGATGAGCGGAAATCTGCATGCCGGCGCGCGGCAAGGTCGCGGTTTCCTCCCGAAGTCGACGACGCAGCGGCGGTTCGCGCAGCCAGTTGGCGTCGACATAGTCGGCTGTAGCGCCGTCGATTTTTGGCCAGCTCTTCATGCTGTCTCCTGTTGGCTCGGTACGCCCGCCTCGCTAGGGTCGCGCGCCACGAAACGCGGATTTTGGGAGCTTGTATGTCTGATATCGAGATCGCGCGGCGCGCAATCAAGAAGCCCATGAACGATGTCGCCGCGCGGCTCGGCATCCCGGAAGACGCGCTGGAGCCCTATGGGCGCGACAAGGCGAAGCTCGACGGCGACTATGTGAAGTCGCTCTCCGAGCGCGAGCAGGGCCACCTCATCCTGGTGACCGCGATCAATCCCACCAAGGCGGGCGAGGGCAAGACGACGACGACGATCGGCCTGGGCGACGCACTCAGTCGCCTCGGCAAGAAAACGGCGATCGCCCTCAGGGAGCCGAGCCTCGGACCCTGCTTCGGCCAGAAGGGCGGAGCTACCGGCGGCGGCCAGGCGCAGATCGTGCCGATGGCCGACATCAACCTGCACTTCACCGGTGACTTCCACGCGATCACGACCGCGCATAACCTGCTGGCCGCGATGCTCGACAATCACATCTACTGGGGGAACGCGCTGGGGATCGACAGCCGCCGCGTATTCTGGCCGCGCGTACTCGACATGAACGACCGCGCGTTGCGCGACACGGTCGTCAGCCTGGGCGGCGTCGCCAACGGATTTCCGCGGCAGGCGCGCTTCGACATCACGACGGCGTCGGAGGTCATGGCGATCCTCTGCCTCGCAAGCGATCTCGAGGATCTCGAAACGCGACTGGCCCGGATCGTCGTTGCCGAGACCCGCGACGGCCGATCGATCACGGCGGGCGACCTCAAGGCTGCCGGCGCGATGGCCGCCGTGCTGAAGGATGCGGCCAAGCCGAACCTGGTGCAGACGCTGGAGAACAATCCCGTGCTGATTCATGGCGGCCCGTTCGCCAACATCGCGCATGGTTGCAACTCGGTGATCGCCACTCGCGCTGCCCTGGCGCTCGGCGACTATGTCGTCACCGAAGCGGGTTTCGGCGCCGACCTCGGCGCGGAGAAGTTCCTCGATATCAAGTGCCGGCAGGCCGGGCTGAAGCCGGAACTTGCGGTGGTCGTGGCTACCGTGCGCGCCCTCAAGCTGCACGGCGGCGCCGATGAAAAGGCCCTCGGCACGGAAGATGTCGGCGCCGTCGAGCGCGGCCTGCCCAACCTGCTGCGCCATGTCGAGAACCTGCGGAAATTCGGGCTGCCGGTGCTGGTCGCCATCAACCGCTTTCTCACCGATACGCCGGCCGAGCTGGAAACGATCGAGGCTCAGTGCGCGGTGGCGGGTGCCAAAGCCTATCTTTGTGAGCACTGGGCCAAGGGCGGTGCCGGCGCGGAGGACCTCGCAGGCGCCGTCATCGCGACGCTCGACGAAGGCAAGGCGGCCTTCAAGCCGCTCTATCCCGACGACATGCCGCTCGCCCAGAAGATCGATACCATCGCCCGCGAGATCTACCGCGCCTCGGGCGTCGCGATCGCCGGACCTGCGCAACGGCGCCTGAAGGCGCTGGAGGCCGCGGGCTACGGCAGGCTGCCGGTCTGCATCGCGAAGACCCAGTACAGCTTCGCCGCCGATCCCGAACTGCGCGGCGCGCCGACGGGCCATACACTGCCCATCCGCGAGGTGCGTCTGTCCGCCGGCGCCGGCTTCGTCGTGGCAATGGCCGGCGAGATCATGAGCATGCCGGGCCTGCCGCGCGTGCCAGCGGCGGAGAACATCCGGCTGACGCAGGACGGCCAGGTGGACGGGATCTTCTGAGCGATGCGCACCTATCCGTTCGTCACCGTCGACGTTTTCACCACCACCCGGTTCGGCGGCAATCCGCTGGCGGTCTTTCCCGATGCGAGGGGGATGAGCGATGCGGAGATGCAGTCGCTCGCCGCCGAGTTCAATTTGAGCGAGACGACCTTCGTGCTGCCGCCGGAGAATCCCGCCCATACGGCTCGCGTCCGCATCTTCACGCGCACGCGCGAGATGCCGTTCGCCGGCCATCCCAACGTCGGCACTGCCTATGTGCTGGCGCAGCAGGGCAGGGACCGGAACGGCAAACTCCTGTTCGAGGAACTGGCAGGCCTCGTCGAGATCGACGTCGAGCGTGACGAGGGCGGTGCGCCCGTAGGCGCGACGATCGCCGCACCCCAACCGCTCTCGCTGGGTCCGGAGTTGCCGGTTGGGATCATCGCCGCCTGCGCGTCGCTGACGCCGGCGGATATTCGCGTAGGCGCACACAAGCCGGTTGGGGCTTCGCTGGGCAATCCATTCGTCATTGCCGAAGTCGGGTTGTCTGCCCTCGAAAGGGCGACGCCGGACTTCCCGTCGTTTCGCGAGGCTCTGGAGCAGACGCCGGCCCTGAACGGCCGCCTTGGACTGTATCTCTACGCGCATGCCGCAAGTGGAACTGTTCAAGCTCGCATGTTCGCGCCCCTTGGCGGCACGATCGAGGACCCCGCGACCGGCAGCGCCGCGGGGCCCCTTGGCGCGCTCCTTCTTTCGCTCACCAGCGCCGCGGAATTGCGGCTCGACATCCATCAGGGCGTGGTCATGGGGCGGCCGAGCCTGCTGCGGGTCGCGGCGCGCCGCAGGGCCGACGGCATCCGCGCCACCATTGCCGGGCAGTGCGTACCGGTGCTGCGCGGCGAGGCTGTACTGTGAGCTAGTGGGGGCGGAAGGCGTGCCGCTTCAGGTCGGCGAGCGGTACGACGTGCAGCGTGACGGCATGGGTCGCTTCCAGCACGACCTGGGGCGCGACGTCCGCGTCGAGGGCCTCCTTCCATCGGCTGGCGCACAGGCACCAGCGGTCGCCGGGTTTCAGGCCGGGGAAGCCGTATTGCGGCATCGGCGTGCTGAGATCGTTGCCGCGGGACTTGGAGAACAACAGGAATTCGGCGGTCAGGACCACGCAAACCGTGTGCAGGCCGATATCCTCCGCGCCGGTGTTGCAGCAGCCGTCGCGATAGAAACCGGTGACCGGCCGGGTGGAGCAGGGCTCCAGCACGCCGCCCAGCACGTTTATGGAGGGGGCGCGGCGGTCGGGGCGGCCCTGCTCAGGCGTCTGATCGAACATGGTTCCAGCGTAGCATCTGGAATTTGAGCTTTCGAGGCGGCGGGGCCGCTGGTAGAAACCCTCGCGTCAAAGAGGTGTATCGGCGGGGCGTAGCGCAGTCTGGTAGCGCGTCTGCCTTGGGCGCAGAAGGTCGTCGGTTCGAATCCGGCCGCCCCGACCACGCCCGCAAACGGAGTTAGCGGAAGCCATGCAGGTTCGCATCTTCAAGCCGGCCAAGACGGCCATGCAGTCGGGAACGGGCAATACCCATGAGTGGGTGCTGGAGCCGGAGCCGTCGCGCAAGGAGATCGATCCGTTGATGGGCTGGACCAGCTCCCGCAACACGATGCAGCAGGTTCGCCTGTTCTTTCCGACCCTCGAGGAAGCCAAGGCCCATGCCGAGCGCAACGGCTGGCAGTATACGGTCGAGCAGCCGCACAGCCGGCCGGTGAGGGCCAAGGCCTATGCCGACAATTTCGCCTTCAACCGGGTCGGCCGCTGGACGCACTGAACGTCCAGGCCGGGCGTGTGATATTGAGACGGCAGGCGCCCGTAGCTCAGTGGATAGAGCAACCGCCTTCTAAGCGGTAGGCCGCTGGTTCGAATCCAGCCGGGCGCGCCAACTCTGCGGCCGGGCCGCACTTGCAATCGACTTGGGCTGGCCAATGGGGCCAAGGATCCCAGCGTGGTGCCTGCGCGATGGCGCGGCTGCCGTCGGCCTCGCACTCATCGCAGATGAAACGCATTTGCAAGGCTGCATCCTTCTATTGCATGCGAGTAATTATCAGTGCCACAATCTGTCCGTGATAATAACTCGCATTATCCTCAATTATGGGGAAGCGAGTGAACTTCCGGGGAGTAATCATGGCGAAGCGCGTACCGGTGAAGACGGCGTTGGTTGGTTTGCTCGTGGCGCCTGGCGCCATGGCCCAACAGGATCCCGCCCAGACGCCAGCACCCGCGTCCGACACGCCTTCGACAGAAAACCAGCCCGCGGCCCCGGCGGCCGCACCCGCGACCATGCAGACGGTGACGGTGACCGGCAGTCGCCCGAGCGAGGATTTCCAGGTGACGCGGGGCTCGATCAACCGCCTGGGTGCCGCCAACCTGATGGACGTGCCGCAGTCGGTGGTCGTCATCAACCGCGCCCTGATGCAGTCGCAGGGCGTGACCAGGCTGGAAGACGCCGTCCGCAACGCGCCGGGTGTCACCATCGGCTCGGCCGAAGGCGGCGCCATCGGTACCAACATCAACATCAACGGCTTCTCGGCCCGCACCGACATCTATCTCGACGGCATGCGCGACCGCGGCCAGTACTATCGCGACGTGTTCGCCCTGGAACAGGTCGAGGTGCTGATGGGACCGTCCTCGATGCTTTTCGGCCGCGGCTCGACCGGCGGCGTCATCAACCAGGTGACCAAGAAGCCGTTCCTGAAGCAGGCCACCGAACTCAGCGCCCAGGCGACAACCAACGGTCTCGTGCGCACCACAGCCGACGTCAACACGCCATTCCAGGACACCAACGCGGCCCGCGTGTCAGCCATGTTCCAGGCCGGCAAGGCGTCGACCGTCGACCAGACCAACATGCTCGACTTTGGGCTGGCGCCGACGGTGAAGCTCGGTATCGGCACGCCAACGGAGGTCACGCTCGGCGCCTACCTGATGCACCGGAAAGACCAGGTGAACTACGGCGTCCCCAACCTCAACGGCTATCCGCTGAATGCGCCACGCAACACGGCCTGGGGGTTCAACGATGACTATACGGAGCAAGACGTCGTCACCCTCCAGAGTCTGATCGAGCATAAGTTTGCGCCGAACCTCAACCTGCGCAATCAGACGGAGTTCGTGTGGGTGAACACCGCGGTGCGCGAAACCTCCGGCGGCTTCGTCGGCACGCTTGGATCCAATGGTGGCTTCGTGGCGGCGCCGCGCGGACCGAACAATATCCCCTACAGTGCGGCCCCACTGGGCAACCTGTGGATCCGCCAGCTCAGCCGTGACCGCAACATCAATGACATCACGGTGGAGAATCAGACTGAGGTGTTGGCCAAGTTCGACACCGGAAGCGTCGGCCATACGCTGCTGATGGGCATCGATCTGAACTACGAATCCTACACGAACAAGCAATCCAGCCGGACCGGCACATGCAACGGGATCGCCCTGCCGGCGGGATCCGTCGGCTGCACACCCGCAGGGTACACGGTCGGCGCCAACACACCCGGAAACGTTGCATCCGTGCCGGGCAACTACGCCTCCTCGCAGGCCTGGGGCGCCGGCTTCTACTTTAACGACACGGTCCAGCTCCTGCCGGAGGTGAAGCTCGTGGGCGGGCTGCGCTGGGACTATTACGCCGCGTCGATCGGCAATTCGATCAATAGTGCGAACACGGCCGGCAGCACCGCGGTCCCGTTCCAGTATCAGCCCGACAGCTTCCTCAGCGTTCGAGCCGGCATCATCTACGAGCCGACGCCGGCGCAATCCTACTACGTTTCGTACAGCACCTCGTTCAATCCGTCGCTCGAGCAGCTCACCTCGACGACCGGCGGGTCGTATCTGCCGCCCGAGAACAACAAGGGCGTGGAGGCGGGTGTGAAGTACGAGCTGCTGAATGCCAACCTGTCGCTCAACGCCGCCGTATTCTCGATCGTCAAGAACAACGCGCGCACGGCCAATCCCGACGGCACCTACTCGCCGACCGGCAACGTGCAGGTGACCGGCGGCCGTGTCGGCTTTTCCGGCCGCATCACGCCGGAATGGCAGGTCTTCGGCGGTTATGCCCACCTCAATGGCGTCATCCTGCAGGGGTTGAGCTATCAGAATGGCATCGGCAACACGACCGGCAAGGTGCCGCTCAACACGCCGACCGACTCGGCAAACCTCTGGACGACCTACACCTTCAAGGAAACCTGGGAGATCGGCGGCGGCTTCTTCTATGTCGGCCAGCGTTACGCCAACAACACCAACACGGTGGTCGTGCCGGCCTACACCCGATTCGATCTGACGGCGGCTTACAAGCAGCCGACCTACGACGTGCGCCTCAACGTCTACAACCTGTTCAACTCGATCTACTACGACGGCGTCATCGCCTCGGACGGCGGTCGTGCGGTCATGGGAGCGGGAACGACCGGCATGATTACGCTCAACTACCGCCTGTGATGACGGAAGCCGCCGCCCGTCATGCTGGTCTGTGTTCCCCAAGTCCTCGGCGCCGCGCAGCTCGTCAGCCTGCGCGAGCGTCTGGATCGTTCCAACGCCTGGGTCGACGGTCGCGTGACCGCCGGCTACCAGGGCGCGCCCGTGAAGTTCAACCAGCAGATAGACGAGCGGTCGGAGACGGCGATCGCCTGCCAGCGCATCGTGGGCGCGGCGCTGGAGGTCCATCCGATCTTCATCAGCGCCGTCCTCCCGAACGAGATCTATCCGCCCATGTTCAACCGCTACGGCGAGGGCATGCGGTTCGGCCCCCATGTCGACGGCAGCGTGCGCATCAACCCGCACAACGGACGCAAGCTGCGCACCGACGTATCGGCGACGCTGTTCCTCAGCAATCCCGAGGACTATGACGGTGGCGAGCTCTTGATCGAGGACACGTATGGCCAGCAAAGTGTCAAGCTGGCGGCCGGCGACATGGTCGTCTATCCGGCGACCAGCCTGCACTCCGTGGCGCCAATCACCCGGGGCGTGCGGCTGGCCTGCTTCTTCTGGACGCAGAGCCTGATCCGCGACGACACGCAGAGGTCCCTGCTGCACGACATGGACAATGCCATCCAGCGCCTGAACGAGACCAGTGCGGACGAGGGCGCGCGCCGATCGCTGATCGGCTGCTACCACAACCTCGTGCGCCAATGGAGCGAGACCTGATGAGCGTCGCCACGGCCGCGGCCGCGAAGGCGGGCAGGGTGAATCGCCGTCTGACTTTCGTGCGCTGGGTGCGCAAGGCTCATGGGTGGTTCGGCCTTTGGGGTGCGCTGCTGGGTCTCCTGTTCGGGTTCAGCGGCGTCTGGTTGAACCATCGTAATACGATGAAGCTGTCCTTGCCCGACCAGAAGCAGATCAACGCGCAGCTCCAACTGCCCGACCCGCGGCCGCAGACCATCGAGGCGATGGGCGCGTGGCTGCAGCAGTCGCTGAAGCTCGACCGCGGCCCGAACAACGCGCGGGTCGAGCGCGCACGGCCCGTTCCGTGGGTCGAGCGGAGCGGGGACGACAATGCCCGCCCTCTGCAACAACCAGAGCGCTGGCTGTTGAACTTCGGCGGCCCCAATCACCTGGTGCAGGCGGAGTACTGGGTCGGCAACCGGTCGCTGTCCGTGCGCACGACTCAGAATGGATTCGTGGCGACGCTGACGAACCTTCACAAGGGCACGGCGATGCCCGTGCCGTGGATTCTGTTGATCGATACGCTGGCGGGCAGCATGATCTTGCTGTCGATCAGCGGCGTCATCCTGTGGTGGGAAACGCATCGCAAGCGCGCGGTCGGCATTACGATTTTCGCCGTCTCCGTGGCCGCCACGGTGGCATTCGTCGTCAGTCCGCTCCAGCTGTAGGGGCGATGCAGTGGTAGACCCCGTGTCCTCCAGTCCGCCCCTCGTGGAAGCCGGCCCGCCGGGACCCTCGCGCGAGCCGTTGTCGACCGTGGCGCGGCGCGGAATCCTGGTGCTCGTGATCTTCTTCCATGTCGGCGGAGGCTGGGCGCTGACTCAGGTCGAGCCGGTGAAGCTGGTGGTGGGCGACATCGCGCCGATGGAGGTGCGGATGGTGCCGGCCGAGGAGCCGGCCCAGGTCGAGATCGAGGATTCCGAACCGCCGCCGCCGGTCGACCTGAAGCCTCCGCCTCCCGACCTGGCGACCATCGTGGATCCGCCGCCGCCCGACCTGCCGCCGCCGGAATTCCCGTTGGCCAAGGTGGACCTGCCGCCGCCCGACGAACCGCCGCCGCCGGAAATCCCCCCGCCGGAGAAAAAAGTCGAACCCAAGCCGAAGCCCCCGGAGCCCAAGCCGGTGCAGCGCAAGCCACAGCCGGCGCGCCCCGCGGCCCCGGTCGAGCCGGGCCCACAGCAGGCTGCGCCCGCAGCCCCAGCCGCGCCGCGGACGGTGCAGGCCTCGCAGCTGGGCTGGCTGGTGCAGCCCAACCCGGCCTATCCGGCCCGCTCGCGTCGCGCGGGCGAGCAGGGCACGGCGACGGTCCGCGTACTGGTCGACGTGACCGGCCGGCCGGCCCAGGTCTCGCTGGCTGCTTCTTCGGGTCACACCGATCTCGACCAGGCGGCGCTGAGCGCCGTGCGCGCGTCGCAGTTCCGACCGTATGTCGAGCGTGGGATGGCGCAGGCGGTCTGGGTCCACGTTCCGATCAAATTCGTATTGCAGTAGGAGAGCATCTCATGGGCGACGCATCGGCCCTGGGCTTCGGCCATTTTCTTGCGCAGGCGGACATCGTCGCCAAGATCCTGTTGGGGGTGCTGGCATTGATGTCGGCGATCTCCTGGTACCTGATCATCTACAAGGGGATCGGGCAGATCGTTCGCCAGGAGCGCAGCCGCCGTTTCCTCAACTTCTTCTGGAGCGCGACCTCGCTCGAGCAGGTGCAGAACGAGCTCAACATCCACGGAGTGAATGAGCCGTTCGGCCATCTCACGGCGCATTCGCTGCATGCCCAGGCCCACCACGCCAAGTTCGGCGCGGCCAAGCTGGAGGAGGCGGGCAGCGAGACCGAGTTCCTGACCCGTACCATCAAGAAGGTGCTCGACGAGGAGACCACTTCGCTGGAGAACGGCCTCACGATGCTCGCCACGATCGGCGCTACGGCGCCGTTCGTCGGATTGTTCGGCACGGTGTGGGGCGTCTATCACGCCCTTGTCGCCATCGGCATGTCGGGCTCGGGAATGCTCGACAAGGTGGCGGGCCCGGTGGGCGAGGCGCTGATCATGACCGGCATCGGCCTTGCCGTCGCCCTGCCGGCGGTCATGGGCTATAATTGGTTAACCCGATCCAATCGCGTGCTGACGGCCAAGCTCGACGCCTTTGCCTTCGAACTGCTGACCTTCCTGTCGATGGGCCGCGCGCTGCAGGCCGGCCGCAAGCCGGGCAGCGTGCCGCTCGCGGCCGTGAACTGAGGGAGGCGGGCAATGGCATTCGGGAGCTTCGAACGCAAGACCTCGTCCCAGCCGATGGCCGAGATAAACATGGTACCACTGATCGACGTGGTGCTGGTGCTGCTGGTTATCTTCATCGTGACGGCGCCGCTGCTCACCAACGTGGTCAAGCTCGACCTGCCCAAGGCGACGGCCAACGCGGACCTGCAGAAACCCGAGAAGATCGAGTTCGCGATCGACGCCCAGGGCGCCCTGCACTGGGGCGGCGAACGGCTGACCCGCGAGGAGGCACAGGAGAAGTTCGCCGAGGCCGGCCGCAAGCGGCCGCAGCCCGAGGTCTATCTTCGCGCCGACGCCACCGTGCCCTACCGCTACGTCATGGAGACGCTCGCGGATGCCTCCAAGGGTGGTCTCTCCAAGGTCGCCTTCGTCAGCGAACCGGCGCGCTGACTCGCTAGCTCCGAGACCCGGCGAAGCTCACCGTGGCGACGCCGGCACCGACAAGCAGGCCGCCGCCCACCTTGTTGACCACGCCGATGGCACGCGGGTTCGATGCCAGCCGGCGGGCGCGCGAGGCGACCAGCGCGTAGCCGAAGGCGTTTGCGAAGGCGAGGACCAGGAAGGTCGTCTCGAAGACCAGCATCTGGGTCAGGAAGTCCGCCTTGGGATCGAGGAAGGCGGGGAGGAATGCCACGAAGAAGGTGATGCTCTTCGGATTGAGGGCCGTCACCAGCCAGGCATGGCCCAGCATCTTTGCGGCGGAAACGGCGTCGGTCCGCGGCGCGGCGTCGAGCGCACCGCCGGCGCGCCACAGCTTGATGCCGAGATAGATCAGATAGGCGGCGCCAACCCACTTCAGGATCGTGAACAGCGTGGCCGAGGCCGCGAGCAGGGCGCCCAGGCCCAGCATCGACAGGGTCATGGCGGTGAAGTCGCCGAGTGCCACACCGATCGCCATGGGCAGCGCAGTCCGCCAGCCCTGGCCCAGCGCATAGGAGACGACCAGAAGGACGGTGGGGCCGGGGATCACCAGAAGGACGCTCGACGCGGCGGCAAAGGCAGCCCAAGTCTCGAATGTCATGAAAGCTCCATCGAATATCGGGGGATCAAGCCACGCCCGAACCGGGGCGTCAGCCGGAATTTGGCCTCTTTCCATCGTAAAGATCTGGCGCTATCTGATCTTGCCGGAGGCTGGATGACGCGAACCAAGACGCGAGGCTATCACCATGGCGACCTGCGCGAGGCGCTGGTGGCGTCGGGGCGCAAGCTCCTGGAGGAGAAGGGCATCCGTGGCTTCACCCTTCGTGAATGCGCGCGTCGTGCCGAGGTCTCGCATGCGGCGCCCGCCCACCATTTCGCGTCGATGGACGATCTGCTCGCCGAGCTGGTGCGCCGCGGCTTCGCCGAGCTGACGGCTGCCATGACGGCCGAGGTGCAGCGTGTCGAGGACGAGCCGGCGGCGCGTCTGGTCGGTCTCGGCGTGGGCTACATGGCCTTTGCGGCGGCCAATCCGACGCTGTTTCAGCTCATGTTCAGCCGCGAGGCCAACCGCATCGAGCTGAAGGAAGGCGACGAGGGGGCCGAGGGTGTCCGTCGTCTGCAGGCCGCGGTCGTCGACGAGGTGCTGGCGCACGCCTCGGGCGAGGTGCGTCAGCGCGCTGCCGACTTCGCCTGGGCCGCCATGCACGGCTTCATCACGCTGGTGCTCGAGGGCGAGATCGGCGGTCGCGATTCGTCCCGGGCGCTGAAGACCCGCGGGCTGGCCGCTCTCGCGGCCATGGCCGAGACGGTGGTACGGCTGGCCCGGTCCTGAAGCTGGCAGCGCCTCAGAGAGGGATGCGGAACAGCAGCGCTTCGCTGCCGCCATGTGCCGCGACCTTTGCGAAGCGTTCGACGAGAACGCCACCATTGGCCGTGATGACCTTCTGCGAGGGCAGATTGTCGGGTTCGGTCGTCAGGTCGACATGCGGCAGCCCGTGCCGTGCGACCTCCTTCAGGAGCATCCCGAGCGCCAGGGTCGCGTAGCCGCGCCGGCGCTTCCATGGCGCAACGGCATAGCCGATATGGCCGAGAACATAAGCCGGAAGGGCCGCCGTTCCAGGCTGCCAGCGAAAGCCGATCGAGCCGCAGAACTCGCCGTCCCACATCCAACGTCGGTAGCCGGGCATCCTCGGAACCATCGTGCCGTCGGGCAGGGTGATGGGGCCGGCCTTGGCTTCGGGATCGTCCAGCGAGGCCACGAAGGCAGCCGGATCCGCTTCGATGCGGGCCAGTTCCTCAAGCGGCGCCTCGTCGACCCGCACATTGTCGGGCGACCACCCGCGGCGCAGCGCATCGGCATAGCCGTCGAGATGGGCGAGATCGGGCACGATGAGCTGCAACGGACTTTCCTTTTGACCGGCCGGGTGCTGTAGCATGCCGGGCCATGAGTTCCAGCCCCATCCTCGTCCTCGATATCGATGGCGTCGTCTCGCTCGCCCAGCCGGGCTCGCCCAATCCCTGGTACGCGACCCTGAAGGAGGACTGGGGCCTCAGCCATGACGAGGAACTGGCGCCCGAGTTCTTCCTCAAGCTAGAGTTCATGGAGGTGCTGCGCGGCCGGCTCGACCTCTACGTGGCGCTGCATGAGTATTTCGAGACCAAGGGCCTGGCCGACCGGCTCGAAGAATTCGTTTCCTATTGGTTCGAGAAGGACTCCGACATCGACCGCGGTGTCCTCGCCCAGGCCGACGCATGGCGCCAGCGCACCGGCGGCCGTGTCTTCGCGGCGACCAACCAGGAGCATCACCGCATCGCCTACCTGCGCGACCATCTCGGCCTCGGCGCGCATTTCGACGAGATCGTCTATTCGGCGGCGCTGGGCGTCTGCAAGCCCGAGCGTGTGTTCTACACCAACGCCCAGGCCCGCATGGGCGTCACGGTCGCTCAGTCGATCCTGTTCGTCGACGACAAGACCAGCAACGTCGACGGTGCCCGCGTGGCCGGCTGGCGCGCCGTGCTCTATCGTGGACCGGAGAGCCTCGAACGGGCGTTGGCGGACTGGGGTTAGGCGTCGCCGCAGCAGCGGGAGACGAGGAGCGTGCAGGCCAGCAGGTCGGCGCAGCCGCCGGCCGACAGGTTGCGCGCGATGAAGGCGCGGTGCAGCGCTTCTGCTTTCTCGAACCAGTCGGGCTGATGGCAGCCGCCGTCGGCGAGGAAGTTCGCCGCCGACTGGCGGACGAACGATCCTCCCTCCAGGCCACCGCGATAGAGCACCGTCGTGTCGTCGATCGACGACATCAGGGCAAACAGCGTCTGGATGCCGGCGGTCCTGGCGTCGAGAGCGGCCTGTCGCGCCGCGCGGAAGGCCGGGAGGCCGATCTCGAAGATGCTGGGAAAGGCGAGGGCGGCTTCGCGGCGCGCGCCATCCCGTCCGGTGCGGCGGCGCACCTCGGCGCCATGGCTGGTCTCGCCGTCGCGGTCGGCATGGGCTTCCAGGGAGGCGCCCCAGGTGTCCCTCAACGAGGCGCGGATTGCTGCCGGGGACAGTTCCGCGGAGAGCGCCTGCGTGCGGGCAATGGCGGCGACCACAAGACCGACCGAAAAGATCGCGCCGCGATGTGTATTGACGCCGCCGGTAACCGCCAGCATTCCGCGCTCGGCCTCGATTCCGATGGGCATCAGGGCGTGCTCGAACGATCCGCCGGCGCGGCCGGCCGCGGCGAGGGCCGTGAATGGCTGCAGCAGCGAATCGGCTGAGCGGCACATCAGGGCGAAATCCATGTCGGCATGGGCGCCGGAATCGATCGGGCTGACGAGCCCGGGCTTGGGATAGGCCAGCAGTTCGTCGCGCATCGCCCTCACGCCGGCGAGGGCCAGCGCGTGATCCTTCGGGTTCATCGCGTCAGGTGCGCACGCGGCACGAGCTTCAGAGTGTCGACGGACTTCAGCAGGACCTCGTCCTTGTCCTGGAGGAGTTCCCGCCATTGCACCTCGCCGAGCCCGGGAAAGGACAGTTCCCCATCGATGCGAAAGGCGAGTGTCTGGGCCTCGCGCGCAAGGAAGGCGGCCACACGGCCCGCCGCCACCAGGCCGGCGACGTCGATCACCACGTCCAGATCGGAGGCTTCGTGCACATGGCGCTCGCCGGTCAGGGCCTGCCACATCCAGCTTCCATAGACGCGGATGTCGAGGCCGGCATCGGCCGCGGCGGAGATCAGGTGCGTGAAGGAGGTGGCGTGCGCCGCCGCCGCGGGGCAGCGGGCGATCTGTTCGAGAGCGGGAGGACGTGCTTCGCGGACGACGTGCCGCGGATCGGTCCGGGCCGCGACACGGCGCGGTCGCAGCTCGGGATGGGCCGGCTCGGTGGTGCAAAAGCCCAGGCCGATATCGTTGCCGTCGTCCCGGCGGCGCGTCACGACGAACGGGCGACCGGCCGCGTGCCAGGCGGCCGCCCGGGCACGATCGTCGGTGGTCTCCACTTCGGGAGCCTGCGACAGCCAGACCAGCGTATGCCGCCGGAGACCGGTCATCGCGCGGATTCGACGAGGACCTTCTTGCGAATATCGAGGGCAAGCTTGCGGCCGCCGCGCTTCCGGCCCAGTTCGGCGCGATTGTCCTCGGTCGACGAGGCCGCTATCGCGGCGGCGAGCTTGGCCTGGACGTCGTCACTGGCCGACCAGACTTCCTCCACGCCGCCCAGCAGCGCGAAGGGCGCGGCGCCGAACTCGAGCGACGGCATGGTCTTCGACAGTTTCTCGAGCACCGGAGCGGGAATCTTGGTGACGGCCGACATTGCCGCGATCGGCATCAGCCCGACGCTGGCCTGGTCGAGTGCGTAGATGCGGTCGGCGAACATGCCGTAGCACAAGAATGCCCCGCCGACGGCCTGGCCGGTGGCGACGGTGATCAGCTTGTGGCCCTTGCGGCGTGCCAGTTCGAGGCACGATAGGAGATGGCCGAAGTAGCTGGCGAGACCCAGCATCTCGGCCACGCGGTTGGGCTCCTGGCCGGCGCTGTCGACCAGCATGACGATCGGCGTCTTGGGTTCGCGCTCGATACACTCGATGACGTGCGCTGCGAGGCGGAGTGCTGCCGCATTGTCGATGTAGGTGCCATCGCAGGTGCCGATGACGCAGACCTTTGCGTCGCCGACCGTGGCGTAACCCGTCAGCACGGACTTCTCGATGGCGATGTCCCTGGCGGACGCGCCGAACAGGCGCGCCAGGACGGCGCGGGCGGACGGCTTTTTTGATGTCGGCTTCTTCATGATCTACTTCCCACGCTTGGCGAGGGCGGCAAATTCCGGCCCGGAGGCCAGCGACGCGGCTTCGATGTCGCGCACGCCCATGCCCTGCCAGACGGCGTCGGGATCAGCCGTCGTGCCGAACTTCTTCAGCCGCTTCTCCAGTTCCTTCTGGCGTGCCTTGACGGCTGCAAGGCTGACGGCGCTCGACTTGCCGAGGAACCGCGAAATGCCATCACGCACCGCGTCGGCCGTGTCATGTACCAGCGCGTCGGCATCGCCCAGCAGGTACTTGGTCTTGCCGCCGCTCGTCTTCCACACCAGGGCTCGGTTTGCCGAATCGTAGGCTTTCTTGCCCATCCACTTCTCGATGACGATCGGGCCGGAGATGCCGAGGCGCCCATGCTCGGTCATGACGCGGAAGTCGCAGCAGGTCGACAGGATGCCGATGCCGCCATAGGCGCCAATGTCGGTGGCGATGACGGCGATGGTCGGGACCTTCAGGGCGCGGCATTCGAAGATCGCGCGCATCGTCTCGGCGATCGCGATCTCACCAGAGGAGCCTTCGTGCAGGCGCACGCCGCCACTCTCGACGATCAGCACACAGGGCACCTTGTCGCGCGCCGCGGCCTTGAAGAGACCGGTGAGCTTGGCGCCGTGGATCTCGCCGACGGCGCCGCCGACGAACTGGCCGACCTGGGCCGCGAGATAAACCTTCTTGCCGCCGATCCGGGCGTGGCCAATCACCAGGCCGTCGTCGAACGACACCGGAATCCCGAGCTGAGCCAGATAGGGGCTGGTGAGGCGCTCGGGGGGCGGCAGCAGCTCCGTGAAGGAGCCGGCATCGGCGAGCGCGGCGATGCGCTGGCGCGCGGTCAGTTCGTGAAAGAGAGGTGCGCCGGTCATTTGTCGCCCTTGGTGAGATGATCGTAGGCTTGGCGCAGGCGCAGATTGACGAGAACGGGCGGGGCGCCCTGGTCGTTGATCGTGACCTTCGTTCCGCCGGCCGGATAGTGGTGGGCGAAATCGGCCAGGGCCGCGAGCCACGAGGCCTTGTAGCCGGGGATCGACGTCTCGACGTGGCATTCCATCGCGTCGGCGGGCTTGCCGCCGCGCTCCATCAGCACTTCCAGATTGCCCGAGCCGACGACGCCGGCGAGTGCCCACGGCTTGGCCGTTTTCGACGGCAGCGGCCTGGACGGGAATGACTTGGCGAACTTTTCCATGATGATCGGTCCTACCAGTCGACGAACTGCGGGGGCGGGTCGTACAGCCCGTTGGACCATCGTACGAGGCCCTTGATGTCCTGCGTGGCCAGAAGACTGCGGCTCGCCTCGGAGGGGCGGACGCCGACATCCTCGGGCAACTGCACGATCCCGCGGGCCCGCAGGTCCTCGGTCTCGCGTTTCTTGCGCTTGAGACCGACCGGCGTATAGCCCGCGACGGCACGGATGGCGGCCTGGCGTTCGGCGACCGAACGGCAGGCCGCCAGGTTGGCGATGCCTTCCTCGGTGACGATGTGGGTGACGTCGTCGCCATAGATCATTACCGGGGTGACGCCGTGGAGCGCCTTGCGGATGCCGGGGTCCGTGGCGTCCAGTTCCTCGACGAAGGTCGGCACGCGGCCGGCCTGGAAGGTCTCGACCATCTGGACGACCAGCTTGCGGCCGGGCGGCGAGCCGGGGCCAGGAATGGCCTCCGCGCCGGCCTTGAGCCAGGCCTTGGTCGGATGGCGGCGGCCGGTCGGTTGGCAGCCCATGTTGGGCGCGCCGCCGAAGCCCGTAATGCGATTCTTCGATACCGTCGAGGAATTGCCGTTGATGTCGATCTGCAGCGAGGCGCCGATGAACATGTCGATGGCGTAGTGACCGGCCAGCTGGCCCATCGCGCGGTTGGAGTGGAAGCTGCCGTCGCGTCCAGTGAAGAACACGTCCGAACGGGCCGCCGTGTAGCGCTCCATGCCGACCTCGCCGCCGACCGCGAAGACGCTCTCGACCCAGCCCGATTCGATCGCCGGGATCATGGTCGGCAGCGGATTGACCATCCAGTACTTGCAGATCTTGCCCTTGAGGCCGAGCCGTTCGCCATAGGTCGGCAGCAGCAGCTCGATGGCGGCGGTGTTGAAGCCGACGCCGTGGTTCAGTGACTGGACCTCGTACTTCTCGTAGATGCCGCGCAGGGCCACCATCGCCATCAGGACCTGCACGTCGGTGATGGCGGCCGGGTCGCGCGTGAACAGTGCCTGCAGGTGCATCGGGTAGGGCGCCTGGACAACCAAGTCGACCTGGTCAGCCGGAATGTCGATGCGCGGCAGCTTGTCGACGATCTCGTTGACCTGCGCGAACACGATGCCGTCGGAGAATGCGGTCGGCTCAACGATGGCCGGCGTCTCCTCGGTATTGGCGGCGAGGAAGAGGTTGCCCTTGCGATCGGCCTTGGCGGCGGCGATGAGGGCCACGCGCGGCGTGAGGTCGATGTAGTAGCGCGCGTACAGCTCGTTGTAGGTATGGATCGCGCCGACCGGGAACTTCTTCGCCTTGACGAGATCGGCGACGGCGGTGCCCTGCGGACCGGCGTAGCAGAAGTCGACCTGCTTGATCATGCCCTTCTTGAAGAGCTCGATATGGGCCGGCAGCGTTATGCAGGACATCACCAGGTGGATGTCACGCAGGTCCTTTTTGCCGAGCGTCGCAAGCTGATTAGCGAGAAAGTCCGCCTGCTTCTGGTTGTCGCCTTCGAGGCACAGGATGTCGCCGGGCTCGATGATGCGGCGCAGGACTTCCGGCACCTTGTCCGGGGCCACGAACTTGCCGCGGGCCAGCTTGCCGACCCGAGCGATGCGCTCGGTCTTGTTCTGGCGGCGCTTCGCCGTTTTTGCAGTGATCATGATGTCTATTTCGTATATCCGTCGTTGCCGGTCAATGTGCTAGAGCGAACCATGCTGATGTTTGAAATACCCTTCGGGACGACCGACTGGGAAAGCGTAGAGCGCACGGAGCATCCGGGCGAAACCGGCAAGGCGTTCTGGCGCACCCGGACCTTCAACAACATCCGGGTGCGGATCGTGGAGTACACGCCGGGCTACCTTGCGGATCACTGGTGCCAGAAGGGCCATATTCTGCTGGTGCTCGAGGGTGAGCTCTCGACCGAACTGGCGGACGGCCGCACCGTCACAACGAAGCAGGGCCAGAGCTACCAGGTCGCCGACAACACGCTCGGCCACCGCTCGCGAACGGAAACGGGCGCCAAACTCTTCATAGTGGACTGACATGACGAACATGATCGGCTTCATCGGCGTCGGCACCATGGGCGAGCCCATGTGCCGCAATCTCGCGCGCAAGAGCGGCATGACCGTCCTCGCCGCCGATCGCGACAAGGCGCCTCTGGACAGGCTGGCGGCCGACGGCGTGAAGACCGCCTCGGTCGACGAGATCGCTGCGAGCTGCCGCACGATCTTCCTCTCCCTGCCGAGCGGCAGGGAAGTCGAGGAGGTTTGCCTGGGCGACGGCGGCCTGGTCTCGAAGGCAAAGCTCGGCTGGACCGTGGTCGACCTCAGCACCGCGCCGCCCATCCTGGCGCGACGCCTCTACGAAGAGTTCCAGGGCAAGGCTTCGGCCTTCGCCGACGCGCCCGTCGCACGCACGCGACAGGCCGCGATCGACGGCACGCTCTCCATCATGGTGGGCGCGACCGTGCCGACCTTCGAGCGTATCGAGCCGCTGCTGCGTCACATGGCGAGCGAGGTCACCCATTGCGGCGATGTCGGCGCGGGCCAGACGGTCAAGATCCTGAACAACATGATTCTGTTCCAGACCGTGGTGGCGCTGGCCGAGGGCCTCTCGATCGCCCGCGCGAACGGAGTCGATGGCAAGGTCCTGTTCGAGACGCTGACGAAGGGTTCGGCGGATTCGTTCGCGCTGCGCAATCACGGCATGAAGGCCTTGCTGACGGGAGTGTTCCCGGAGCGCGCCTTCTCGACCAAGTACGCCCTGAAGGACCTGGGCTACGCCATCGACATGGCGGAGCAGGCAAAGATTCCGGCCCTGGGCGCCGACGTGGCGCGCGAGGTCATGGAGCGGGCCGTCGAGCTGGGGCACGGCGAGGAATACTGGCCGGTCCTGCTCAAGGCCATCGAGGACGCGACCGGTAAGCGGTAGCGCGACGCGACCCAGCCGTCAGAGGCGGAAGCGGAAACTGGCGCGCGTGCCTTCCACGCCGCTGTCGTACTCGACCTTGGACTGGAGGTTGGCCGCCATTGCGGTGATGACACGCGTGCCCAGCCCGGTGCCCTGCGTGGATCCGGTACCTTTCCAGCCGACACCATCGTCCTCGACGGCGATCGAGATGGTATCGTCGCCGATCTTCTGGAGGATCACCCGGATCTCGCCGCGCATGCCGGCGGGGTAGGCGTACTTGTAGGCGTTGGTGAGCAGCTCGGTGACGATCACGCCGATCGACACCGCCTTGTCGGTGGGCACGCGGACGTCGGCGTCGGCGTGGAGCGCCACCACGTTCTTCTTGTCGGCAGCATCGATGGCTGCGCTCAACTCGTCGATCAGGCTCATCAGGTAGGAGCCCAGTTCGACGATGCGGACATCAGAGGACGTGTAGAGCCGGCGGTGGATGCCGGCGACGGCCATGATGCGCGCCTGCATTTCCTGCAGGGCGTGCCGGGCCGCCTCGTCCTGCACCGCATTGGCCTGCAGGCGGGCTAGGGAGGCCACCAGAGCGAGCGAGTTGGCAACCCGGTGATTGACTTCGTGCAGCAGGAGTTCGGCACGGTCGCGTTCCTCGCGGATGGTGCGCTGCGCTTCCTCGGCTTCGGCCTTCATCCGCTGCTGCTGCAGGGCGGAGCGTATGGCAGCGCCCAGAAGCTCGCGGAAATGCCCCTGGACATCCTTCCACACATAGTCCGCCGCACCGGCCTTGAGCGCGGCCACGGCGACGCGCGCATCCTCGGAGCCGGTCACGTAGACGACCGGCACATCGACCGTGACACGCTGGATCTTCGACAGGACGTCGAGGCCGGTCTCGTTGGTCAGGTTATGGTCGAGGGCGATCGCATGGAATCTCTCCTTTTCGAGAAGCTCCAGCCCTTCGTCGCCGGAACCGACATGACGGACGGAGATGCCGTGCGGCGCGAGCGCGCGTTCGACCAGCCGGCCGATACCGGCATCATCGTCGATGTAGAGGATCCGGACCTGCTCCATCTCACTCGGTGGCCGGGACCTGCATGACCGACAGGAAGAGGCCAAGCTGCTGGATGGCGTTCGCGAAGCTTTCGTAGTTGACCGGCTTGGTGATGTAGACGTTGGCGCCGAGGTCGTAGCAGCGCTTGATCTCACGCTGGTCGTCCGTCGTCGTCAGCACGATCACCGGCGACCGCTTCAGGTGGGCGTTCGACTTGACCTTGGCCAGGATGTCCACGCCGGTCATGTCGGGCAGGTTGAGGTCGAGCAGGATCAGGAGCGATCGTGCGCCGTTCTCTACGCCGGTTCCGTCCGCGCCGAGCAGATAGGCGAGGGCCGATGTCCCGTCCTTGAAGGCGAAGATCTCGTTGTTGACACCGGCGCGACGGATGTTGCGCTCGATCAGCCTCGCATGGCCTTCGTCGTCCTCCACCATGACGATGGAAACGGGCTTGGCGTTCATTCGCAGTCTCTACCTGTTTTCGATGAGTTTGAGCCTTCGCGGCAAATCTATCCGAAACGTCGTACCGCGACCAACTTCGGACTGCACGGTAATATCGCCGCCCAGCCGGCGTACCAGCGCGCGCACATGGGCCAGGCCGATGCCTTCACCGGGCCGGTCTTGAGTACCCGCCCGCCGGAACAGCTCGAAGATGCGCTCATGGTCCTGCTCGGCGATGCCGCGTCCATTGTCCGTGATGTCTATGTGCACGCGCCGCGCCGTTTCGCCGGTGGTGATCACGATACGCCCCGGCCGGTCACGCGCCAGATACTTCACCGCATTGTCCACGACGTTGCCGATGATCTGCTCCATGGCCAGGCGGTCGCTCACCAGGGCGGGGGCCGACGAGGGTACCGCGATATCGGCGCCTACCTCGTCTGTTTGATGGCGAACGCTCGCGGCGGCGTTCTTGAACAGGCTCACGAGATCGACCGGTTCGGGGCGCAATTCCCGCCGGCCCTCGCGCGAAAGCTTGAGGATCGCATTGATCAGCCCGTCCATCTTACCGGTCGACGCGCGGATGAAACGCAGCGCCTCGGGAATGTCCTCTTCGGTCGCCTGCCGGGCCTTGTCGGCCAAGGTGGCATCGCCTGCGACGTAGGGGCCGACCGTCTTCATGGCGGCTTCCAGCTCGCTGGTGAAGCCCATGATGTTCACCAGCGGCGAACGCAGGTCGTGGCTGACGATGTAGGCGAATCGCTGGATCTCGTCATTGGCGCGGGTCAGCGCTTCGGTGCGCTCGGCCACGCGTTCCTCCAGTCCGGCATTCAATGCCTGAAGCTCGATCCTCGCCGCCAGCAGCTGCCGCGTGTACTGGATGACCGTCCAGGAGGCGCCGGCCGCAAACAGGACGATCAGGAGACTGCCAGCCGCGGTCACCCAGGTAAGGATCTCCGCACCGTCGTTGACGGCCTCGAGACGGCTGGCGACGCGCCTTTCCGCATCCGAGATGAGCTTGGCGAGCTGGATCCGCGCCTTTTCCATCAGCAGGCGCCCGCGATCCGACAATACGGTCTGGATCGCGGCATCCCGCTGCCCGGCCTTGGCCTGTTCGATGGTCTCTGTCAGCTCCGCCATCTTGGCATCGAGGACAACGGCCAGTTCATTCACCGCCGCCGCTTGAGCGGGGTCGCTGGCGACAAGTTCGCGCAGGGTGGCGAGGTCTTTGCGCAGCCGCGGCTGCGCGCGCTCGAACGGGCCGAGGTAGCGCGCCTCGCCCGTCAGCAGGTAGCCGCGCTGACCGGTTTCGGCGTCAATTGTCGCCGCGAGCAGATTGGTCGTGAGAGCGCGTATATCCCGCTCCACCTCGGCTTCTTCGGCATGCTGGGCGGTGCGGACGGACAGCCAGGCCGAAACGGCGACGATGGCCAGGAGAGCAAGCACACCGGCGGCGAGAAAGGCGATCGTGCGCCGTGCAAACGATGAACCGAACAGAGGCATGGGGGCTGAGCGACTCGCAGATGCTGCTTTGCGGATACCTGCGGGCCGTCAGGTATCGCCAAGGATAATACGGAAAGGCACTTGCGCGTCCATGTGCAACGTTCAGCGCTGGTCGATCTCGCCATCGCTCATCAGGCCTGCACCGAGCGCGGCCTGCGTTGCCGTGTCGAGATCGAATACCCGCTGGGTGGCGAAACCGGGAAAACGATCGGTCGGGCGGGCCCTGGCGAGTCCGACGAGGGCATCGGCGTCGGCTTGTGTTTCGAAACCACAAAGTATTTCCGGGTATCCCGCCGTCCGCGAAACGGTGAGGGCGAAGCCGCCGTTCGACGAAGCCATACGGCCGATGGCGCGGTGGAGGAGATCGCGAAGCCCGCGAAGTCGCCGGCTTCCGATTTCGTCGGCGCCCACGTCGACCGCCACTGCGACGACGAGATGACCGTGCGGGGAATTCTTGAGGAAGGCCGGCCAGGACATGCTGCGCATGGCGGCACAACGCAGACGATCAGCAATCGCTGCCTCACAGGCACGTGTGGAAGCGCGAAGGATGATAGGCTAGGCCGGTCGGATCGTTACTTGTCGGGGAGAATTGGAATGGCGCGTATTGCGGTTGGTGGTTTTCAGCACGAGACGAACACGTTCGCGCCGCAGCAGGCGACCTGGGAGGAGTTCGTGCGCGCTGATGCCTGGCCGCCGCTGTTGCGCGGCTCCGAGATGATCGCCGGCGTCGAAGGATTCAACATCCCGATCGCGGGCGCGGTGAAGAAGCTGGCTGAGCTCGGCCACGAGATCGTGCCGCTGGCCTGGGCGGCCGCCGCGCCGGCCTCCTATGTGACCGAGGACGCCTACGAGAAGATGTGGGCGCTGTTCGAGGAGGACCTGGAGAAGCACGGACCGTTCGACGCGATCTATCTCGACCTGCACGGCGCAATGGTCGCCGAGCACACGGAGGATGGCGAAGGCGAGCTGCTGCGCCGCATCCGCGCCAACGTGGGTGACGAGCTGCCGATCGTGGCCAGCCTCGACTATCACGCCAACCTGACGCCCGAAATGGCCAGGCTTGCGACGGCGCTGGTTGGCTACCGTACCTATCCGCACATCGATATGGCGGTGACCGGCAGCCGCGCGATCGAGCTGCTGGACAAGCTGCTGCGCGAGAAGCGGCCGGTCTACCGGGCCTACCGCCAGCTCGACTTCCTGATCCCGCTGGTCTGGCAGTGCACGTTCATCGAGCCAGCCAAAGGCATCTTCGATCTGGTGGGCGAACTCGAGGCCGGCGAGAAGAGCCACAACCAGGGCATCGTCAGCGTCACCCATACGCCGGGCTTCCCGCCGGCCGACATCGCCCAGTGCGGCCCGGCGCTCGTGGTCTATGGCCACGACAGGGAAGCCGTTGAGGCCGCGGCCGACAAGCTCGCCGCCACGGTGAAGGCCCAGGAGAAGGCGTTCGATGGCGAGCTGCTCGATCCGGACCAGGCCGCGCTGCGGGCCATCGAACTCTCGAAGAATGCCACGAAGCCTATCGTACTGGCCGACGTACAGGACAATCCCGGCGCCGGCGGCACGTCCGATACAATCGGCCTGCTGGCGGCCCTGATGCGCCACAAGGCAAGAGGCGCAGTGATCGGCATGATCGTCGACGAAGGCGCGGCGAAGGCTGCCGTCGAGACGGGCGAGGGCAATGTCATGCGCCGCGGCATCGGCGCAGTCGTGGGCTATGGCGGCGAGAAACCGGTCGAGGCCGACTGGCGCGTGGTCAGGCTGAGCGACGGCGTCTTTACCGGCACCGGCCCGTTCTACGGTGGCGCAAAGTTCCAGATCGGGCCTATGGCTCTGCTGACCGACGAGGCCTCGGGCGTGTCGGCGGTCGTCGCCTGCAAGCGGGTCCAAGCGGCCGATCAGGAGATGTTCCGCGCCGTCGGCGTCGAGCCGTCGAAGGTGCCGATCCTTGGGCTGAAATCGACGGTCCATTTCCGCGCCGACTTCCAGCCGATCGCCGAGACGATCCTGGTCGTGCGGTCAACCGGGGCGCACATCACCGATCCGGTCGACATGCCCTACAAGCACCTGCGCAAGGGCATCCGCCTGAAGCCGATGGGACCGGTGCACGGCGGCTGAGGGCGCGCTCCGGCTATTGCTGGGGGACGACCTTCACCAAGTGATTGGGCTTCCAGCCCGGGACCACTTCCATGCGCCTTTGCCACCAGCGCGGCAATCCCGCGGGGTTGGTCTTGCGCTGGAGATAGAAACCCTGCAGCGGGCCGACGAATTCCCAGATGCGGCGTAATTCCTTGACCGGCGCATCGTGGACGTCGACGCGTAGATCCACAAGCGGCACGGGCTCGGAACCGTGGACGAGAAGCGCGGCCGACGTCAGTCCTTCCGGCTGCCCGTTCGAGCGCGCGCCGGCCTCGAGGGCACGCACCAGTCGCTCGGCGAGCGAAAGTTCACCGCCCTGGGTGGCGCTGAACTCTTTCCACGTGTCGTCAAGGCAGGTCTCGGTGAGGACGTTGCCGGCGACGGCGAAGCCTTCGCCGAGCCGGTGGCCGCAATGCGCCGGGGCGTTCGCTCCGGTGAAGCCCGCAACGCCGCCGAACATGTCTACCAGCGTCACCTGGCGGCTTTGCCAGTAGGGATCCTTGGTGGCGAGTTCCGCCAGCGCGCCTTCGGCCGACGCCCCCGCTGCAAGCAACTGGCCGGCCAGGGCCCGGTGAACAGGAGAGGCAACCACCTGGTAGGCCACGGCGGCACGCCCGCCGACGACCAGTGGCACGGCACTTCCGACCATGGGCGAATAGGTGGCGACGGCCACGCCGTACTGGCCGGTACGCGGGCAGCAGGCAACGATGGAGTAGGTCATGTCTTCTTCCTTTCCGGAACGTCAGGGATTCAGGGCGGCCTTCGCGCGCTCCCAGTCGCGGTGGAAGGTGGCGCGCAGCGATTCGGCGTCGGGTGGGCCGAGCAACAGGCCCATGGCCTCGATGCGACGGCGTACCTCCGGCTCGCTGAGGATTGCCGATACTTCCGCGTTGAGGCGGGCGATCACGTCGGGCGGCGTCGCGGCCGGGGCGAAGAGCGCGTTGATGGCCAGCGCGTCGATGGGCACGCCCGATTCCAGCAGGGTGGGCACATCGGGAAAGTCCGGTACGCGATGCGCCATCGTCGTCGCGAGGACGCGGAGCTTGCCGTCGCGCACCAGCGGCATCTGCACGGCCGCCGAGCCGACGTTGACCTGGATGACGCCGGCGAGCAGATCGAGGTTGAGCGGCGGCAAGCCCCGATAGATGAGATGCTCCATCTTGCTGCCGGCGGCTTTCTCGAGGGCGCGACAGGCCTGATGATCGCCGCCGCCTTCGCCCAGGATACCGCAGTTCAGCTTGCCGGGATTCGCACGCAAGTAGGCCAGGAATTCCGGCATGTCGTTCGCCGGCACGGAGGGATGGACCACAAGCACGCTCGGCAGGCCCGCCACGAAGGCCACGGCGGCGAGATCCTTCGTCGGATCGAAGCGCAGGTCCTTCATGTTGGCGGCCACCGGCAGGATGGCGCTGCTGTTCATCAGAAGGGTACGGCCGTCGGGCTTGGCGCCGGCGACGAGCTGGGCGGCGATGACACCGCCGGCGCCGGCTCGATTGTCGGCGATGACGGATACGCCGAGGCGCGCCGAGAGTCGTTCTGCCATGATCCGGGCGAGAGTGTCCGTGATGCCGCCCGCTGCGTAGGGGACCACGATGGTGATGGGGCCACCGGGCCAACCCGATTGAGCCGATGACGGCGCGGCAAACATCAGAGCCAGCAGGAAGACACAGAGGCGGCCGATGCCGTTCATGGGACAGCTCCCGGGTGTGGAGCCTCCTCAATACAGGGCGCGGCGTCTCAGGACGTTGGCAAAGGGGATAAGGCAGGCTGCGCAGGATTCGCAGGCTGGCCCGCCCTTCAGTCGGCGATCAGGAAGCTGCCGGCGGCGACCAGGGCGGCGATCTCCTCGCCGAGGACGTCGGCCAGGTGCCGCGCCGCGCGCGACGGCTTGCGACCGCCGGGGAGACCGAGCATCAGCGTGCGGACGATAGGTGGATCGTCCACCGGTGCGGCCGAGAGTTTACCGCTTTCGAGATCGGCCCGGACCGCATGAAGCGAGACGAAGACATGGGCCAACGCGTTGGCAGCCAGCGTTCGCAACGCCTGGAGTGCACCGACCTCGAAGCGCACGTCGAGGGCTATCCCACGTTCCTTTGCGAGTGCCGCCAGATGCTGGCGAAAGGACTCGCTGGAGTCCGGCAGGGCCAGCGACACGCCGGCCAGATGTGAAAAGGGCAGCGGCCGATCCAGCCGGTAGTCGCGGGAGCGATCTCCGGCGAGGAGGAGGCGCTCGGAGAACAAGGGTTTCAGGGTCGGTCCTGGCGTCGCTTTCCTGTCGAAGAACAACGCAACGTCGAGATCGCCGGCCTGCAGCATGTACTGCAGCTGTGTCGACACGCCGCCGACCAGTCGGATGTTCACCGCGGGATGGCGCGGCATGAAGCCGGTCGCCAGGCGCGCGCTGAGCGTATCGAGCAGAAGCCAGGGAATGCCGACGGCGACCTTGCCGGCGATCGCCTCGTGCGACGACAGCATCTCCGACTTGAGCTGATCGAGCGAGGCGAGGATGGGCTGCGCGCGCTCGATCAGATGGCGGCCCGCCTCGGTCGGAGTCAGGCCGCGACCGTGGCGGCGAAACAGCGGGGTGCGGAACTCCGCTTCGAGAAGGCGGATCTGGCGGCTGAGGGCCGTCTCGACGATGCGCAGTCGCTCGGCGGCCTTTTTCAGGCTGCCGACTTCGGCCACCACGAGCAGGGTCTGCAACTGGCGCAAGTCCATCTCGGCTCACCCACCGTCTTGTGCTCCTGCAACTTGCCTAGCACGGAAGGCGCCAAACCGCGTCAGGAGCGAAATGCCGGCCGCAGCGCCCAGACCATCGGCAGGGTGGTGAGCGCGACGCAGGCGACGGCGATGAGCGCCGTGGTGAGCCCCACCATGTCGCCGAACAGGCCGAACAGCAGAGGGCCTGTTGCGCCGGCGACGGAGCCACCGGTGTAGAAGACCGCGAAGGCCCTGGTGCGTCGTTCAGGGCTGACGAATTCGGGGATGGTTCCGTAGAGGACCGAAGAGGTGCCGTTCAGCATCAATCCGACGACCGGCAGCAACAGCAGCGCGAAATCGAGCGAGAGCGGCAGGGCGGCGAGAATGAGCAGCGTCGTCGCGGCTTCGGTGAGCAGCACCGAGGGCACGACGCCGAGCCTCTGGCCGACCCAGCCCATCACCAGCTTGCCAGCGGCGCCGCCGGCGAAGAGCAACGACAGGCCGAGGCCGATGGTCGGCAGGTCGGCACCCTTGTTGCGCAGGAGGAACGGCAGAAAGATCAGGAAGCCGGTCCGGACCAGGTCGTCGGCGATATGAATCGAGAAGAGCAGCCAGTAGGCCCAGGGCCGGTCCTGACCGGCCACCACCTTCGACGGTTGGGCCTTGCCGTGCGTTACGATGGGCCGCAGCGAGGCGAGTATGATCCCGGCGCCGAGGACGGCGAGCGCGGCCATGACGACCAGCGCCTGCTGCCACCCGAGCGCGGCGGCGACTAGCGCGAACAGGGCCGGCAGCAGGACCTTGCCGACGTCGCCGGTGAAATTGTAGGTGCCGAGCGCGGTTCGGGAGCGCGCGCCGTGATAGGCGGCCGCGACCAGGCTGGAGCCGATCGGGTGCTGCGTGCTGGCGCCCAGCCCTGCGAGCAACAGCCCGGCAATGACGCCGTAGAGCGAGCCGCTGAGGCCGGCGAGGCAATAGCCGGCGGCAATCAGCAGCGTGCCGATGGCGAGGATACGGACACCGCCGAACCGTTCGGCCAGCTGACCCGAGGGAATCTGGCCGGTGGCCATGGCGCCGGAGTAACAGGTCTTGAGGGCCCCGATGGCGCCGTAGCTCAATCCGAACTGCGACTGGAGCAGCGGGTAGAGGACGTTCAGCAGGTCGGTGAAGCCGTCGTGCAGGGCATGCGCGCCGCCGCAGACGGTGAGGGTGCGGCGAGCCGCGGTCGGGGTGGAGACAGCGATTGTCATCTCGCTGTCACGATACTATCGGCCAGGTATCCGGGCGAACCAAAAGGCGATCTGCTGCTGGAAATCGCTTTCGGCGAATGCCGTGTCGGTGATGACCGAGGGCTTGCCGTTGCGCGCGTAGCGCACACTCATCAGCCGCTTGAAGGCGGTGTCGGCGGAATGCAGGATCAGCACGTCGCCCTGGCGGCGCTGGAAGACGAACTCGTGGTATTTGCGGATGTTCACCAGGTTCACGACGTAGCGGCCGTCCGGGCCGTCATCCGCGAGCTGGCGCACCGGAATGTCGCGGCCCTGGTTGGTGATGCCCATCAGCGCGAAGGCCTCGGGCGCCGTCATGTTGTCCCGCCCGGTCCTCTGGATCAGCGCGACCAGACGGTCGCCGCGCGGCGAGAGCGTGTGCCGGGGCGCGGGCGTCGTGGCGCAGGCGGCCAAGGGCAGGAGGGACGCCGAAAGCAGGAAGCCGCGACGCGTCGATGCGAACGTGCTCAAACCTTTTCCTTGTCCATGTCGATCTCGATGGGAGCGATCTCCGCCAGTACGCCGTCGCGAATGGCGCGGAAGAAGCAGTTGTGGCGGCCGGTGTGGCAGGCGACGCCGGTCTGGTCGACGAGCGCCAGCAAGGTGTCGCCGTCGCAATCGATGCGCAGCTCCACCAGTGTCTGGATGTGCCCGGACGTATCGCCCTTGCGCCAGGGCGCCTTGCGCGAGCGCGACCAGTAGCATGCACGGCCCGTGCGCATCGTCTCGGCCACGGCGTCGCGGTCCATCCAGGCCATCATCAGGATTTCGCCCGTGTCGTGCTGTTGGGTGATCGCCGGCACGAGCCCCTGCGCATCGAACTTGATGACGGCGAGGGCGGCGTCGATCTCGGGCTGCTGGTAGGTCGTCGGGGTCGTCATTGGGGCACCATTGGGCACAGGGGCGAGCCTTGGCCTCCGGAAGGAACGGCGCGTATAATCGCCGCCTACTCGGTTGGCAAATCGGAAGTCCCGTGAAGAAACCGGCCAAAGCGGCGCCCGCGGGGCACCACGATCACGAACACTGTGTCGAGGACGCGATCGCCGCGGCCGAGAAACTGTGCGCGGCCAAGGACCTGCGCTTCACGCCGCTGCGCCGCCGGGTTCTAGAGCTCGTCTGGTCGAGCCACAAGCCGGTCGGTGCCTATGCGCTGCTCGACAGCCTGCGCAACGAGGACCTCGGCTCGGCGCCGCCGACGGTCTATCGCGCACTCGACTTCCTGATCGAGAACGGCCTGATCCACCGCATCGAGCGCATGAACGCTTTTGTCGGCTGCAGCCATCCGGGCGAGGCCCATCGCGGCTTCTTCCTGATCTGCAGCGAGTGCGGCAATGCCGAGGAGATCGAGGGCGACGGCCTGTCCGACGCCATCGCCGCCAGCGCCACCCGCCGCGGCTTCACCGCGCGCGACATGACCCTGGAAGTGACCGGCATCTGCGGCGAGTGCCGGGGCGCCGCCTAGACGCGGCGCCCCGGCGAACCGGTTTTCAGGCGTTATGCGCCCGGTTGAGGCGCTCGAAGCCCTCGGCTAGGTCGGTCTTCAGGTCCTCGACGTCTTCCAGGCCGATATGGACGCGCAGCAGCTGCTTGCCCTCGGGCCACGGCACGGCGGTGCGGTACTGGTCGGGATGCGCGGGGATCATCAGGCTCTCGTAGCCGCCCCAGCTCGCGCCCATGCCGAAGATGTCCATGCCATCGAGCATCGCGGCCACGGCGGGGCGTTTGATGCCGTCACGCAGGGTGAAGGAGAACAGGCCCGACGAGCCCTGGAACTGCTTCTTCCAGTTCTCGTGGCCGGGGCAGTCGGGCAGGGCGGGGTGCAGCACCTTGTCGACCTCGGGCCGGGTCTTCAGCCAGTGGGCGATCTCGAGGCCGCTCTTCTCGTGATGGCGCAGGCGCACGCCCATGGTGCGCAGGCCGCGCAGCGCGAGGTAGCAATCGTCGGGTGCGGCGTGGAAGCCGAACGACTGGCAGGCGGTCTTCGCCGTCTCGAACATCGCGCGCGTGGCGCAGGAAATGATGCCCATCATCGCGTCGGAATGGCCGACGATGTACTTGGTGCCGGCGTGGATGGAGATGTCGCAGCCGTGCTCGAACGGCTTGAAGTAGAGCGGCGTCGCCCAGGTATTGTCGATCATCACGGTCGCGCCGGCTTTTTTGGCGACCGCGGCCATGCCGTCGACGTCCTGGACCTCGAAGGTCTGCGAGCCCGGCGCCTCGAGATAGAGGACCTTGGTGTTCGGCCGCATCAGCTTGGCGATACCCTCGGCGCCGATCATCGGGTCGAAGTAGGTCGTCTCGACGCCGAAGCCCTTCAGCGTCGTGTTGGCGAAGCGGCGCGCCGGACCGTAGGCATTGTCAGTCACCAGCATGTGGTCGCCGGTCTTCAGGAAGCCGACGATCGCGCCGGTGACGGCGGCGAGGCCCGACTGTACGGCGATGGAACGGTGTGCGCCCTCGATGGCGGCGACCGCATCTTCCAGCGCCTTCTGGGTCGGCGTGCCGTTGCGGCCGTAGCCGAAGCCCTCGAACGGAATCCGGTTCTCGAACTTGTCCATGGTCGGCGAGAGGATCGTGGACGCGTGATAAACGGGTGGATTGACGATGCCGAAATTATTGTCGGGATCGCGCCCGGAGACGGCGAGAACGGTGTCGGGGCGGGTGTAGGTTTTCTTGGAGGTCATGACTCTACTATGGCAAGGCGTTGAAGGGAGATCAGGGGCCCGTGACGATTGGCGTATCGGCGCGGCCGCCCCATTCCGTCCACGAGCCGTCATAGACCGCGGCCTCGGGCGCGCCGGTGAGATAGAGGCCGAGCGCCACGACACAGGCGGTGACGCCGGAGCCGCAGCTCGCCGTCACCTTCTTCGACGGATCGATGCCGGAGGCGGCGATACGGGCCGCCAGCTTGTCGGCGGGCAGCATCGTGCCCGTCGCGGGATCGAGCAGCTCGTTGTAGGGGAGGTTGAAGGCGCCCGGCATGTGGCCGCCGCGCAGGCCGGCGCGCGGCTCGGGCGCCTCGCCGCGGAAGCGGGCGGCGGCGCGGGCATCGACGATCTGCTCGCGCTTGCTTTCGATCAACCCCAGCACGTCGTCGACCGACCGGACCAGCGCATTGTTCAGGCGCGACGTGAAGTGGCGCTCGCGCGGCGGCGTGGGATCGTCGGTCACGGGGCGACCCTCGCTCATCCATTTCGGCAGGCCGCCGTTCAGGACCGACACGTCCTTGTAGCCCATGGCGCGGAACATCCACCACACGCGGCAGGCACCGGTCATCGGCGTGGTGTCGTAGATCACGATCTTGTTGCCGTCGCCCAGGCCGAGCTTGCGGACGCGGGCCGAAAACTTCTCCGGTGGCGGCAGCATGTGCGGCAGCGGGCTGGTCGTGTCGGCGATCTCGTCGATGTCGAAGAAGACTGCACCCGGAATATGCTGCTGCGCGAATTCCGCCTTGGGATCGCGTTTCTGCGCCGGCAGGTAGAACGAGCCGTCGACGACGCGCACGTCCGGCGCATCGAGGCGGGCGGCGAGCCAGTCGGTGCTGACGAGGGCGTCGGGCCTTGCATAGTCCATCGTGATTTCTCCTAGGCCAGCGCGATGATGAAGCGCCGGTTCATCTTTCCCTTGTTCTCGACCTTGGTGCACTCGACGCGGCCGATCTCGCCGGTACGGGCGACGTGCGTGCCACCGCAGGCCTGGAGGTCGACGCCTTCGATCGACAGGAGACGGACCCGACCGGTGCCCATCGGCGGCCGAACGCTCATCGTCTTCACGAGTTCGGGCCGGGACATGAGTTCCTCGTCGGTGACCCATTGCTGGGTGACCGGCCGGTCGAGCGCGATCAGCCTATTGACCTCTTCCGTGATCCATTCCTTCGTCGGCACGTCGCCCTCGAGGTTGAAGTCGAGGCGGCTCTTGTCGGCGCCGACCTGACCTCCCGTGACATTACCCTTGATGACGGCCGACATCACATGCAGCGCCGTATGCATGCGCATGTGCAGGTGGCGGCGCTCCCAATCGAGCGTGGTGTGGATCTTCGTCCCGACCCCGGGTCGTGGCGCATCGGGGGCCAGGACATGCAGCACGTCTCCGCCTTCGGCCTTCACGGAATCGACAATCCTCGCTTCCCCGCCGTCCCAGCGCATGGTCCCGGTGTCGCCGGGCTGCCCGCCGCCAGTGGGATAGAAGATTGAACGGTCCAGCCGCACCCCACGATCCTCGACGGCGGTCACGGTGGCGTCGGCTTCCTTGAGATAGGCGTCCTGCCTGAAGAGTTCTTCGACCATGATCGGGATTTAGGCTTTCACCAGACGCGCCGCAACTTCCTCGCCCGTCGGCATGGCGGGCGCGGCGCCGAGACGTTCGACCGAGCAGGAGGCGGCGGCGCTGGCGAAGCGCGCGGCTTCTGCGGGCGTCATGCCTGCAGCGAGGCGCGATGCGAGGGCACCGACGAAACAATCGCCGGCGCCGGTCGTATCGACGACCTCCGCCTGGAATGCGGGAATGTTATCGACGCCTGTTGCCGTCACGACGATGGCACCGCGTGCGCCCAGGGTTGCGATGACGGCCCGCGCACCGCGTTCCCGCAGGACATTGCAGGCGGCGACGACGCTCTCCTGGGAACTCCGGGCATCGAGCGAGGCGCCTGTCGCCTGCGACAGCTCGATCTCGTTCAGCACGGCAACATCCACCGATTTCATCAGCTCTGCCGCATGGTCGGCAAAAGGCGCCAGGTTGAGGACGGTGCGCGCGCCGGCGTTGCGTGCCCGAGCGAGGATTTCCTGGGTCGCGGCGAGGGGCGTCTCGAACTGCGCGACCCACACTTCGTCGTGTTGGGGCTCGTGGTGCAGCATGGACGCATCGAAGTGCATGTTGGCGCCCGAGGCGACGGTAATCGAATTGTCGCCTTCCGCCACCTGGATCAGCGCCATGCCGGTCGCGGGACCGTCGACCTCTGTGACGCTCGTGCTGTCCACGTCGTTGTCAGCGAGGAATCCGCGCAGGCTGTTGGCGAAGGCGTCGTTGCCGACGGCGCCGACCATGGCGGTCGGCACGCCGAGCCGGGCGCAGGCGATGGCCTGGTTGAGGCCCTTGCCGCCGGGCAGGAACGAGACTTCCGCGCCCAGGATCGTCTCACCGGGCGCAGGCCGCCGCGCGCTCTGCACGACGACGTCCATGTTGAGGCTTCCGCAGACGACGACCCGGCTCATGTCGGCGTGCTCATGCCATCCAGCGTGGCAGCGGCAGGTTCTTCTCGCGCAGGAAAACCGGATTGAAGAGCTTGGACTGGTAGCGGCTGCCGCCGTCGCAGAGGATGGTCACGACGGTCTTGCCGGGCCCCAGGTCGCGGGCGAGCCGCATGGCACCTACGATGTTGATCGCGGTCGAGCCGCCCAGCACGAGACCCTCATGTTCGATCAGATCGAACAGGACGGGCAGAGCCTCCTCGTCAGTGATCTGGTAGGCCATGTCGATGGGCGTGCCCTCGAGATTGGCGGTAACGCGGCCCTGGCCGATGCCCTCCGTGACCGAATTGCCCTCGGCCTTGAGTTCGCCCTTGGCGTACCAGTTGAACAGCGCGGAGCCCATGGGGTCGCTGAGCGCGACCTTGATGTTGGGATTGCGCTCCTTCAGCGCCCGCGAGATGCCGGCCAGCGTGCCGCCGCTGCCGACAGAGCAGGTGAAGCCGTCGACCTTGCCGTCGGTCTGGGCCCAGATTTCCGGCCCCGTCGTGCGGTAATGGCCGTCCCGGTTGGCCGTATTGTCGAACTGGTTGGCCCAGATCGCGCCGTTCGGTTCCTTGGCGGCCAGTTCCTCGGCCAGGGCGCCGGAGTAGCGGACGTAGTTGTTCGGATTGGAATAGGGCGCTGCCGGGACGAGGCGCAGGTCGGCGCCGCAGAGGCGCAGCATGTCTTTCTTCTCCTGGCTTTGCGTCTCCGGCATCACGATGACGGAGCGGTAGCCCCGCGCATTGGCGACCAGCGCGATTCCGATTCCGGTATTGCCGGCCGTGCCCTCGACGATGACACCGCCGGGCTTGAGCTTTCCCCGTTTCTCGGCGTCCTCGACGATCGCGAGCGCGGCGCGGTCCTTCACTGAGCCGCCGGGATTGAGGAACTCCGCCTTGCCGTAGATGCTGCACCCCGTCGCCTCGGACGCGGCGCGCAACTTGATCAACGGCGTGTTGCCGATGCTATCGATGAAACCCGACCGGACGTTCATGACCTACTCGCTCTGCTAACCCTGTGCCGCCCCGGCGCGACCGTAGACAGGGAGCAGGGGGGATCGCAACCGGACCATACCGGTTGGCGGCTTAAGTGGCCCAGAATTCGCATGGAGCCGACCGGGCTCGCACGCCCTGCAGGGCTCAGATTGGAAGTTCCCATGACTGCGCATGCTGCCGTCCATTCGAACTGGGCCAGCCTCGTTCATCCGAGCGGCGATCCCATCCGTCTGAACCACACGGACTTCGTGGCCATCGACCGGGACGGCGACGCGACCTACGACCCGATCTATCGACCCCAGGCGCTCTACAACCGTGTGACCAACGGCTTCCACGCAAACAACGAAGCCTTCCTGCTGCAGGAAGTCGCGACGAACCTGCCAGTCTACCGACCGGATGCCGGCCCGACCGATTTCCATCTTCATCTGCCCCCCGGCGGCTTCCAGCTCGTGCTGGTCACGTCCGGGCTGTTCACCTTCGACTATGACGGCCTGATGCATTACGTCGGGCCCGGCGCCGTGATCCTGCAGAGCGCGATCGTGCACCGTCAGAGTTCCTACAGCTGGTCCGGACTTGCGACGGACGCGAACCTCAAGACGCCGCAGACGGTCGTGCCCGATCCGCTTTCGATGGGCTACTCGGGCAAGTTCATCGAAGCCTTCATCACGGAACCGACGACGTTTCCCAATCCGACCGTCGTGCACTCGGAAGAGATCGAGGAGGCCGAAACGCCACGTCTGGCCTGGAGCCACCCGTTCCACGATCGCCCGCAGGATGCCGGTTTCTGGTTCCAGGATCCGCTGGCGCTGGACGCCCTCTACCGGCCGCTTCCGGCCGGTCGCGTGAAGTCGGTCATGCCCGTCCATGTCCGCGATCTCGGCATCGAGGCCCCGAGCGGCCATCTCGTCACCGGCCACATCATCGCCACCGATCCACGCGGTCAGTCCCTGTTGCCGAAGAGCGCGTTGTCCGCTGGCGATGACACGGGGCTCGAGAAGGGCGAGGTCGTGGTCTATCGCGTCATTCGCGGCACCGCCGAACTCAAGGATGCGGCGGGCAAGGGGTTCGAACTCACGACCGGAGACTCGGTCACCTTTGGCAGGAACGCGGCGACGCTCGTCGGGCTTGGTGAGAACACCCAGCTCCTCCGACTGGGCCTCCTGAAAGACATGGACAATCTCCGGCGATGGACGACAGCGCAGCGCGACGAGATCGATGGGTTGGCCGGCCGGATCATTACGCGCACGGCCGCCCGTTCCCAGCGCACACAGGGCGAGCCGGTCGGGTATCTTTACGAATAGGCCGGCGGCCGATCAGCGCCAGCGGTTACGCAACTCGTCGCGATGGAGCGCCAGCCACTGCAGGGCGATCACCGCGGCCGAGTTGTCGATCTCGTCGCGGCCGAGCAGCGCCAGGGCGTCGGCGAACGACATCGTCGTCACGAGGATGTCCTCGTTCTCCGTGTCTAGCCCGTGAACGCCGCCGACGCCGGCCGACTCGATTCGGCCGAGGAAGATGTTGCAGGTTTCCGAGCAGGCGCCCGGGCTCAGCACGAGGCTGTAGAGGGGCACGAGCTCTAGGATCTCCACCGCCGCTTCCTCGACCGCCTCGCGCTGCGCAACGCCTTCCGGTGTCTCGCCTTCCTCGATCATGCCGGCGACGATCTCCCAGCACCAGGGATGGCGGCCGGCCGCGAAGGTGCCGGCGCGAAACTGGCGGATCAATACGACCTCGTCGCGGATCGGATCGTAGGGAAGCACGGCGGCCGCCTGGCCACGCTCGAAGACCTCGCGGTCGAAGGTGCCGCTCATGCCGCCCTGGTAGAGGCTGTGGCGGAACCTGTAGCGTGCGAGGCGGAAATAGCCTTGGAAGGCCACAGTGCGTTCGACCAGTTCGGCCTTTTCGCCGGGCAGGGGGATCGAGGGCATGATTTGCACTCCACAAGCGAAAAGGGGCCGTTCCCTTACAGGAACGGCCCCAATTGGCTCCGGAGGTAGGAATCGAACCTACGGCCAGGCGATTAACAGTCGCCTGCTCTACCGCTGAGCTACTCCGGAATAAACTCGGTACGACGGCGGCACGTCGGCGGTTTCAGTCGGCCACGAAGGCGCGGTCTTTTGACAGAGCCGGTCTTGCGACGCAAGGCCTGTCAGTTGTGCAAATTCGTGGAGGCCCGGGCCGGAGTCGAACCGGCCTGGAAGGATTTGCAGTCCTCTGCATAGCCGCTTTGCTACCGGGCCGCACGAAAGCGCGCGGTGCTATTCCCACGACGTGACTGGCGGGTCAAGCCGGGCGCGACGCTCAGACCTTTGACGCTGTCGTCCGCTGCCGCCTATATAACATCGCTACATCTAGGGGGCAGCCTATGACGGATTTCGCGCTCGCGCGACGCAATATGGTGGAAGGGCAGCTCCGGCCCAACCGGGTCAACGATGCCGGCCTGCTGGCGGCGCTCGGGGAGCTGCCGCGGGAGCGCTTCCTCCCGGCGGCACTGCGCTCGGTCGCCTACGCCGATGACGACGTGCCGCTGGGCAATGGCCGCTTCATGATGGAGCCGATGGTGCTGGCCCGTCTGATCCAGGTCCTGCAGCCGCAGGGCGACGACAAGGCGATGGTCGTGGCTGCCGGCCGGGGCTACGGGGCGGCGATCCTGGCGCGGCTGGCCAAGTCGGTGGTTGCCGTCGAGGCCGACGCCGGCCTGGCCGAAGGTGCTCGGCAGGTGCTCGCCGACCTCGGGGTCACGGGCGTGCAGCAGGTGGCGGGCGAGGCGGCGCACGGGGCCGCGGCGTTGGGTCCCTATGACATCGTTCTGATCGAGGGCGCGGTTCACGAAGTGCCCAAAGCCATTGCAGACCAGCTCGCGGAGGGTGGCCGGCTGGCCACGGTAGTTGCCGATCCGAGCGGCGCGCTGGGCGTCGCTCATCTCTTCGTGAAGCAGGGCGGCGTGGTGTCGGGAAGGCCACTCTTCGATGCCGGTACCCCGCCGCTGCCGGGCTTCGCCCGTCCCGAGCGATTCACCTTCTGACCTGCGCGGGCCTTTCCCATGCCGAGGGCTACCAATAGTGTTCCGCCTGATGCTAGGGTGCCGTCGAAAGATGAGGGTAGAACAATGCGTATCCGGCCCGGTTTGAGGCATGCACGCACTGCGGCCGCGTGCATCCTGGCGGTCGGGCTCGGCGGCGCCTCCAGCGCCTGGTCGCAGAGCCTGATCGAAGCCCTGTCGACGACCTACAACAGCAATCCCGACCTGCTGGCGAGCCGGGCGATCCTTCGCCAGACCGACGAAACCCTTTCGCAGGCGGTCGCCAACTGGCGTCCTCGTGTCACGCTGAACGTGGAGTACAACAAGGTCGAGCAGGACTCCTACTCGGTTCGGACGACGCCGACCTTTTATGCGCTGAACGGCAAGTTCACGACCCTGCAGATGGTCCAGCCGATCTTCCGCGGCGGCAAGACGATCGCCGAGACCAAGCAGGCGCAGTCGAACATCCAGGCGCAGCGGGCCCAGCTTGCCGAAACCGAGCAGACCGTGCTGCTGTCGGCGGTGACGTCCTATGCCGACCTCATTCAGAACATCGGCATCGCCGATGCTCGCCGCAACAACGTGCGGGTGCTGGTACAGCAGCTCGACGCGACCCGCGAACGCTTTCGGGTCGGCGAACTGACTATAACCGACGTGTCGCAGTCCGAGGCCCGCCTGGAACTGGCCAAGGCGGACCTCGTCCAGGCCGAGACCCAGGTTCGCATCGCCGAAGCCGCTTTCCAGCGGACCATTGGCAAGAAGCCGGGGAAGCTCGGTGAGATCCCCCTGATCGGCGGCCTGCCGTCGTCGGAGGAGGAGGCGATTGGCCTCGCGATGGATGCCGGCCCGCGGGCGGTCACCGCCGCGCACCGCATCACGGCGGCCAACTACGGCGTCAATTCAGCGGTCGGCGACCTGCTTCCGCAGGTCAATTTGGTCGGCGCGCTGCAGCAGCAGTTCAATCTGCAGGTTCCGAACGACAGGTATTACAACTACGCAGTCCGCCTTCAGGCCACGATTCCGATCTTCCAGAACGGCAGCGAATGGTCGCGCATCCGGTCCGCGCGCGAACTGGTCGGGCAGCGCCGCAATGAACTGGACAGCGCCCGTCGCGCCGTGGCCGAGAACGTCATCCGTGCCTGGCGCCAACTCGACTCCTCGCGCTCTCGGGTCACGTCGTTCGAATCGCAGGTCCGCGCCAACGAAGTCGCGCTGAACGGCGTGCGCCAGGAAGCGCTGGTCGGTTCGCGCACCACGCTCGACGTGTTGAACGCCGAGCAGGAACTGCTCAACTCGCAGGTCAATCTGATCCAGGCGCGCCACGACGTTCAGGTCGCCTATTACGGCGTGTTGGCCGGCATCGGCCGCCTGACGGCGCGCACGCTGGCGCTGCCCGTCGAGTATTACGACGAGGAGCGCTACTACAAGGATGTCGGCTCCCGCTGGATCGGCTGGGGCAGCAGCGGCGAGTCCGGTACGGGCATCATCCCGCCGTCCACTTCGCCGGCTGGCGTAGCCGGAGCCGCCCCCATGGGGAGCGGCGGCAAATGAGCGACGGCAAGGCCGGCCAGAACAAAGACCCGTCGATGGACGACATTCTGGCGTCCATCCGCAAGATCATCTCGGACGACGAGGCCCGGGCGCAGGTCGGAAGCCTGCGCCATGCAAATTCGGGAGAGCGCCCGCCCGTGATACCGCCTGCACCGCCGTCACCCCCGCGTGACGATGTCCTCCTGCTTACCGAGATCGTGGAAGAACCCAAATCCATGTTGAACGAACAACCGACGCCGCTACGCGCGGTCGAGTCCGCCAATCCGGCGGAGATGCCGCAACCGTCGACCGAGGCCCCGGCTGTGCCGCCGCCGGCACCTGTTGGCGCCGCCAAGACCGATACGCTGGTCGGCGCCGGGGTTGCGGGCGTGGCCAGTTCGGCTTTTGCGCGCCTGAACCAGGCGGTGCAGGACAGCGTACCGCCGCCGGCGGCCACCAATCCCGGCCCCTCGGTCGGCGGCCAGACCATCGAGGATCTGGTCAAGGAGATGCTGAGGCCGATGCTGAAGGAGTGGCTGGACACCAATCTGCCGCCGATGGTCGAACGCTACGTCGAACGCGAGATTGCGCGGCTGACCCGCCGCTGACGCCAGGCGCCACCCCCATTTTTCGCCACGGTGTCGCAACCGTGGCGTTTTTCGTTTAAGGCCAGACCATGCTCGACAAGACCTACGACCCCAAGGAAATCGAGGCCCGGCGCTACCCGGAATGGGAAAGCGCGGGCGCCTTCCGCGCCCATCCCGAGTCGCCGAAGCAGCCTTACTGCATCGTCATCCCGCCGCCCAACGTCACGGGCAGCCTTCACATGGGGCATGCGCTCGACAACACGCTGCAGGACGTTCTGATCCGCTGGCGCCGCATGAAGGGTGATGACGTGCTGTGGCAGCCCGGCACTGACCATGCGGGCATCGCCACGCAGATGGTGGTCGTGCGCAACCTCGAGCAGGAAGGCATCGGCCTCGCGGTCGAGGGCGCGGCCAGGAACGACGCCAACAAGAAGCTGCTGAACCGCGAGGAATTTCTCGCCAAGGTCTGGGAGTGGAAGGCCTATTCCGGCGGCACGATCACCAGCCAGCTCCGACGCCTCGGCGCCTCCTGTGACTGGAGCCGCGAGCGCTTCACCATGGATGAGGGCCTGTCCAGGGCCGTGCTCAAGGTGTTCGTCGAACTCTACAAGCAGGGCCTGATTTACAAGGACCTGCGGCTGGTCAACTGGGACCCCAAGATGCTGACCGCGATCTCCGACCTCGAGGTCGAGTCGCGCGAAGTGAAGGGCCATCTCTGGTACTTCAAGTATCCGATCGAGGGCAGCCCGGACGAATTCATCGTCGTCGCGACGACGCGACCCGAGACCATGCTGGGCGATACCGGTATCGCCGTGCATCCCGACGATCCGAAGTGGAAGCACTTGATCGGCAAACATGCGGTGCTGCCGCTGGTCGGCCGCCGGATCGCGATCGTGGGCGACGAGTATTCGGATCCTGAAAAAGGCTCCGGCGCCGTCAAGATCACGCCGGCGCACGACTTCAACGATTTCGAGGTCGGCCGCCGGCACAATCTCGAGGCCATCAACATCTTCGACAAGTTCGCGCGGGTGAACGACAAGGCGCCGGAGAAGTATCGCGGCCTCGACCGCTTCGAGGCGCGCAAGGTCGTCGTCGCCGAGATGGAGGAACTCGGTCTCGTCGAGAAGATCGAGCCGCACACCCATGCGGTGCCGTACGGCGACCGCGGCGGCGTGCCGGTCGAGCCCTATCTCACCGAGCAGTGGTACGCCGACGCGAAGAAGCTGGCCGAGGCGCCGCTGGCGGCGGCGCGCGACGGCCGGGTGAAGTTCGTGCCTGAACGCGGGCGCGAGGATTTCTTCCGCTGGATGGAGAACATCGAACCCTGGTGCGTATCGCGGCAGCTCTGGTGGGGCCACCAGATCCCGGCCTGGTACGGCCCGGACAAGAAGGTCTTCGTGGCGCTGTCCGAGGAGGAGGCGAAGGCGGAGGCACGGGCGCACTATGGCAAGGACGTCGCGCTGGAGCGCGATCCCGACGTGCTCGATACTTGGTTCAGTTCCGCCCTCTGGCCGTTCTCGACCCTGGGCTGGCCCGACCAGACGCCGGAACTGGCGAAATATTATCCGACCAGCACACTCGTCACCGGCTGGGACATCCTGTTCTTCTGGGTCGCCCGCATGATGATGATGGGCATGCACTTCATGAAGGAGGTGCCGTTCCGCACCGTCTACCTGCACGGGCTGGTGACGGACGAGAAGGGCCAGAAGATGTCGAAATCCAAGGGGAACGTGATCGACCCCCTGGAGCTGATTGACAAGTATGGGGCCGACGCGCTGCGCTTCACCATGACGTCGCTGGCGGCCGCTCAGGCCGGCCGGTTGCGTCTGTCGCCGGCCCGTGTCGAGGGCGCGCGCAACTTCGCGACCAAGCTCTGGAACGCGACGCGATTTGCCGAGATGAACGGCGCGGCGCTGCCGCAAGGCTTCGATCCCGCGTCGGCCAAGCTCACGGTCAACAAATGGATGCTGGGCGAACTCGCACGCGCCAACCAGGCGATCGACAAGGCGCTCACCGACTTTCGGCTGAACGAGGCGGCCAGCACGCTCTACGAATTCGTCTGGGGCATTGTTTGCGACTGGTACGTCGAGCTCACCAAGCCGATCCTGCAGGGTGCCGACGGGCTGGAGAAGGACGAGACGCGCGCCGTCACCGCCTTCGTGCTGCGCGAGACGGTGAAGCTGATGCACCCGGTGATGCCGTTCATCACCGAGGAACTGTGGGACAAACTCGGCCATCGCGCCGAGCACGGACCGCTGATCGCCCAGCCCTGGCCGGCGCCGACCGCCATCGATGCGGCAGCCG
Organism: uncultured Reyranella sp.; assembly: GCF_945957355.1. GTDB lineage: Bacteria > Pseudomonadota > Alphaproteobacteria > Reyranellales > Reyranellaceae > Reyranella. The sequence goes on from NZ_CAMFKM010000008.1 coordinate 136,298, forward strand.
ATGCCGAAATGAGCTGGCTGGTGAAGCTGATCCAGGATATCCGCTCGGCCCGCGCCGAGCTGAACGTGCCGGCCGGCGCGAAGCTCAAACTGCTGGTGATCGGCGGCAACGACACGACGACGGCGCGGCTGGAGACCCATCGTGCCGCCATAGAGCGGCTCGCCCGCATCGAGGGCGTGGAGGCGGCCGCCTCGGCTCCCAAGGCGTCGCTGCAGATCGTCGTCGGCGAGGCGACCTACGCCCTGCCGGTCGGCGAGGTGATCGACCTCAAGGCTGAGAGCGTGCGCCTTCAGAAGGAGATCAAGAAGCTTACCGACGAAGTCGGCAAGATCGACGCCAAGCTCGCCAATGCCGCCTTCGTCGCACGCGCGCCGGAAGAGGTCGTGGAAGAGCAGCGCGAGCGCCGGGCGCAGGCCGAGCAGACGGGGGCACGTCTCAGCGCGGCGCTGGAGAGGTTGGGCGTCTAGCGGGCACGCTTGGCTCGCAGAGCGATTGCCGACGGCGGTGAAGGGGTGATCTCCAGTATCCACCGTGCGAATATGGATATTCAGATGGAGGCAAGGAATGACCTATACTCTGGAGCAGTTGAGCGCCGACATTCGCCAGGCCCTCAAGGCCGATTCGGGAACCGCGGGGAAGCAGGAAGTCTGCAGGCTGGTGTCGAAGGTATTGCTCGACGAAGAATTCGTCGCGAAGCACCTGACCGCCGACCAGTGCCGTCCGCGCAAGGTCCTGTACGAGGATCCGGAACTGGGCTTCTGCATCTGCGGGCACGTCTATGAGACGGCCGCCCACGGTGCGCCGCACGATCACGGTCCCAGCTGGGCGATCTACGGCCTCGCGACGGGCGACACCGAGATGACGGACTGGCGGATCGTGAAGAAGGGCGAGGGCGATGAACCGAGCCTGGTCGAGCCCACGAAGACCTACGTGTTGAAGCCCGGCGACAGTCACTTCTACGATGTAGGTGTCGTCCACTCGCCCAAGCGCGACGGTCTGACGAGGCTGGTGCGTATCGAGGGCTCCAATCTCGACCGCATCAAGCGCTCGAACATCAAGGCGGCCTGACGATGAAGGTCCCTTGCTCGCGAGGGACCTTTCGTCTTCAACGCTTGATCTGCATTCCTAGGTATTTCGCCAGCCCGGCACCGTAGGGCGGGCGCAGCATGCGCAGCGGCGCGAGATCCCACTTGATCTGGTGGTAGATCGACTTGCGATGGCTGAACTCGCGAAAGCCGTCATGGCCGTGATAGGCGCCCATGCCGGCCGGGCCTATGCCGCCGAACGGCAGTTCCTCCTGGGCGACGTGCATCACGACGTCGTTCACCGTGACGCCGCCTGACGTCGTGCCGTCGAGCACCCGGTCGCGCTCCGCCGCGTCGCTGCCGAAATAGTAGAGGCCGAGCGGCCGGTCGTGGGCGTTGATGTAGTCGATCGCATCTTGGACATCGTGATAGGCCTTCACGGGCAGCAGCGGCCCGAAGATCTCTTCCTGCATGACCTTCATCTCGTCGGTCGGATTGAGGATCAGGGTCGGCGCGATGCGGCGATGCGGTTGCTGACGCAGATCCTCGGCGCTCGGATTGATCTCGACGATTTCCGCGCCCTTGGCCCGCGCATCGTCGAGATAGTCCATCAGCCGTGCATAATGGCGGTCGGTGACGATGGCGGTGTAATCCGGGCTCTCACGGATGCTCGGGAACATCTTTCCGACGGACGCCTTTGCCGCGTTCACGAAATCCGGGAGTCGGTCGGCCGGCGCCAGAACATAGTCCGGCGCCAGGCAGATCTGGCCCGCGTTGAGCGTCTTGCCGTTCATGATCCGCGCCGCGGCAACGGACATGTCGGCCGAGTGCCCGATCACGACCGGACTCTTGCCGCCGAGTTCGAGCGTCACCGGCACGAGGTTCTCCGCCGCCGCTCGCATCACATGTCGGCCGATCGCGGTAGCGCCGGTGAAGACGAGGTGGTCGAAGGGCAGGGATGAAAAGGCTTGTCCGACCTCCGGCCCGCCGGTGACGACGGCGATCTCGCTCTCGTCGAAGGCGCTGGCGAACATCTGCTTCAGCAGCTCGGACGTAGCCGGCGTCGTCTCGGAAGGCTTGATCATGGCCCGGTTGCCGGCGGCAAGGACTCCGGCGAGCGGTGCGAAGGTGAGGTTGACCGGGAAGTTCCACGGACTGATCACGCCGACCACGCCCTTGGGCTGGTAGCGGATCTCGGCACGCGCGCCGAGGAACCCGAGGATGCGCGGCGTCGTTCGGCGCCGTTCGGTCTTCATCCAGTGCCGCACATGATCGCGCGCGTGCTTCAGAGGACCGATCGAACTCGCGACGTCGGCGAAGGCAGTCACGGTGGGCGAGCGCGCGCCGAAATCGGTGGTGAGGGCCGCCTCGATGTCGCGCCGCCGGTCGACCAGCAGGCCTATGCAGCGGTTGAGGCGGTCGATGCGCTGCTCGGCGGTTGGCGCACCATCATTGAGCTGGGCCTTGCGCTGCTTCAGCAGGATTTCGATCAGCCTGGGACCGGGCATGTTTGCTACGAGGCCTTCCGGAGGTCCGGGACGTACGGCTTGCTGGCGAAATGCTCCTGCCCGTCGCCGCGCGCGAAGCGCAGGCCCGCGCGACGGATCGCGTCGTCGTCGACTGGTTCCAGCGGTACGTAGTAGCGGTCGTCGACCCTGGTGAAGGTGTCGTTGTCGACCCGATTGTAGCAGATCAGCAGGGTCCAGCGCCGGTTGGGAGAGCGGTTGGCATCCGAGCGATGGATCGCGTTGCAGTGGAAGATCAACGCGTCGCCAGCTTCCAGTTCGCAATACTCGATCGGGCACTTCTCGAGGATGTGCGGCATGCGCCTGGGGTCGACCTCGTTCTGGGTCGGCGACAGCGGCGTATGGTCGATGCGTCCGAGCTTGTGGGAGCCGGTGGCGATCTGCAGGCAGCCATTCTCGCGGTTGGTGCGGTCGAGCCCGATCATGATCGAGAGCATGTCGGGCCGCAGACAGCCGTTGTAGTACCAGTAGCCGTAATCCTGATGCCATTCCCAGGCACCGCCGACCTCGGGCTCCTTGGCCGTGAGCTTCGACTGGTAGTGATAGACCGGCCCGCCCAGCAGCGCCGCCGACGTGTCGACCATGCGTCGCACGCGGGCGGCGAGGCCATAGACGCTGTCGCCGGCCCGGTTCCAGAGGGCGATGCGCGTCGAGCGGCCCTCGCCATCGCGACGGTCCAGGATGCTGTTCCTCACCGCCGGATCCTCCTCCATGGCTCGGGTCAGCAGCTTGACCTCGTCCGGCGAGAACAGCCCACGCGCATAGGTGAAGCCTTTCTCATGGAACTCCGCGGCCTGTGCCGCGCTCAGGACGTTCGGCATCGTCACCTCGCCTCAGACAGGGCGGAAGATGTTGCGGCCGCCCGTTTCGGAGACCGATACCTTACGCCCGAGCTGCTCGCGCGTCAGCATGTCGCCGACCAGGGCGGGATCGTCAGGGGTCATGGCGACGAAGCGGTCGCCGGTGCCGTCGAGACGGCCCAGGATGTAGCCGCGTTCGGGCGCGTCCTTGCCGTAGGTGACGCAGTAGGTCTCGATCGTGCCGGCGCCCGTCGGTTTGGTTTCGACTCTGCGCTTCGGAAGCGCGTCGAGCTCGGCCTGGAACTTCTTCGGGTCGTCGCGCTTCCACGGTCCCTTCGTGGGCTCGGTCGAGTAGAGGCCGGCCGAATGCTTGGTGAGGTAGTTGCCGTTGGCCGTCACCATGCCGAAGGAGCCGGGCTTGGCGCGGACCACGTTCATCATCTCCGCGATCGAATGCGTGACGTAGTTGTTGCCGGGGCCGCCGAAGAACGGCAGGCCGCCCGTCACACTGATCGGGCGCGGATCGTCCTCGGCGATACCGATCTCCGTCATCGCGACTTCGACCGCCGAGGGGAAGCAGCTGTAGAGATCGAAGGCATCGATGTCCGAGACTTTCTTGCCGGCCATGTCGAGGGCGATGCGGGCGCAGCCGCGGATTGCGGGCGAGGAGTCGAGCTTCTCTCGCTCTGACACCACCCAGGTGTCGGTCCCATCGGCGCAGCCGTGCAGGAACACCCAGCGCTCCTGCGGGATGCCCCATTCGCGGGCCTTCTCGACCGAGGTAACGAGCACGGCCGCCGCCTGATCGATGATGGCGTTGGCGTTCATCAGGCGCGGATAGGGGAAGCAGATCCAGCGATTGTCTGGCGAGATCGTCGACAGGGCCTCGGCGCTGTAGCCCTCGCGGCGCGTGGCCAGAGGGTTGTCCTTGGCCACGGCGGCGAGGCGCGCGAACAGGCGGCCCATCGCCTTCATGTGGCTATCGACGTCGCGGTTTAGCCCGCCGCGGATGGCGTTCTCCAGCAGCGGATAGAAGTGGATCGCGGCACGCAGATCGTGGCGCGCTTCCTCCTCGCTGAAGCCGAAGCGGGGATCGCCGATGCGCACCGGCTCGCCGCCGCCCGGATCCTCGTTCCAGTCGATCTTCATGTTGGCGCGTCGCGCGTTCTGCGTGCTGCGCAGCAGCTCGGCGCCGCAGATCAACGCCAGTTCGGTCTCGCCGTTGGCGATCTGCTCGGCGAACTTGTTCACCAGGTACTGGGGCATGTTGCCGCCCGAGTGCGTGTAGAGCAGCTGCTTTGGATCGGCGTGGAGCCGGTTGGCGACGCTCTGCGGCGGATTGCTCGAGCGGCCGTAGGGCGAGGCGAAGCGCGGGCTGATGTCGCTGAAGAACTCCATGACGGCGATGGCGTCGACCAGATGACCAAGCGCATGACCGCCAATGGCGGCCTGCGTGTCTTCGAGTGCCAGGCCGGCGGCCTCGGCGCAGAAGGCGACCCGCGAGCGGTCGCTCGAGGGGTTGCCGACCGTATCTGTGATCTGGCCGGCGCCGACCAGGATGGGGGTACGCGGATCGATCATTTTACGAGGGCCTCGATCTCGGACGGGGTCAGGCCGGCCTGTGCCAGCACGGTCTTGGTGTCTTCACCGAGCGCGGCGACCTTGGGACCGCTCTGCAGCGGGGAGCCGGAGAAGCGGAAGGGCGGTGCTGGCGATTTGTAGCTGCCGCCACCATCCTCGATGGTGCATAGCGAGCCGCGATGCTCGACCTGCGGGTCCTGAAGGGCCTCGGTGACCGTGACATAGGGCGAGCAGGGGACGCCCTGCTTCTCCAGCGCCGCCACGACCTCCTGGACGCTCAGCTTCTTCGACCACTCCTCGAGTTCGTCGACCAGCAGCCCCCAGTTCATGCGGCGGTCCTGGTATTTCTCGAAGCGCGGATCGGTCAGCCAGTCGCGCCGGCCGGCGGCAGTCGCCATGTCCTGGAAGGTCTTCTCGCTGGCTGTAGCCAGCATCACGTAGCCGTCGCTGGCTTCGATCGGGCCGTACATCGGCCGCGAGGGCATCTCGAAGTCGAACTGGGCGCGGTTGACCTCGCCCAGCAGCATGCCGACCAGCGTCTCGAACATCGACACGTCGACCATCTGACCCTTGCCGGTGGCATGGCGCTGGTGGACGGCCGCGAGGATGGCGCCCATCGCATAGGCGCCGCTGGCATAGTCGGCGACGAAGATGCCGCAATTGTCCGGCCTCTGCCGGCCCTGCTGGTAGAAGAGATGTGCCATGTCGTAGCCGGTCGAGGCATGGATGACCGGCGCGTAGGCGGGGCGGCCGGCGCCGGGCCCGGTCTGACCGTAGCCCGAGATGGCGCAGTAGATCAGCCGCGGGTTGACCCTGGACAGTTCGGCATAGTCGAGCCCCAGCCGCTTCATGACGCCAGGCCGGTAGTTCTCGACCAGGATGTCGACCGTGGTGGCCAGCTTCTTGATGGCGGCGACCGCTTCGGGCTTCTTGAGATCGAGCACGATCGACTTCTTGCCTGCATTCAGCTGGCCGAACATCGTGCTGAAGCCGTCGCGCTGCACCGGCCGCGAGCGCATCAGGTCGCCTTCCGGCGATTCGACCTTCACCACGTCGGCACCCATGTCGGCGAGCAGGCGGCTGCAGTGCGGGCCGGCGATGGTGGTCGAGAAGTCGAGGATGCGCAGGCCGTCGAGCGGCCTTGTCATGTCTGTCATGGGATCACCGGGTTGCGAGGATGAGGACGACGCCGCCCACTACAAGGATGCTGCCGATCCACTCGCCGAGGGACGGCCGTTCCTTGAGGATGAGACGGGAAGAGATGAAGGTGAAGACCAGCTCGATCTGGCCGACCGCCCGCACCAGCGCGGCGTTCTCGAGCGTCATGGCGAGTGCCCAGCCGGCCGAGCCCAGCACGCTGAAGATGCCGACCCAGATCGAGGAGCGCCAGTTGAACCAGACTTTCGAGAGTTGCGGACGATCGCGCCGCGCGAGGTAGAGCGCCATCAGGACGACCTGGATGGTGTTCATGCAGGCGAGCACGGTGATGCCGCGCACCATGAAGTCGCCCTCCGGCAGCAGCTTCGAGGCCTCGCGGATCGTGCCGGCGGCGATGGCGAAGATCGCGCCCGACAGGATGCCGTACATCGCCCCCTTGTGCGTGAGGTCGGCCAGCACGCCACGCACGTCGGAGAATTTTCCGCGCACGCTCAGGATGGCGACGCCGCCCAGGCAGACCAGGATGCCGGCCCAGGCGCCGAGCTTCAGCGGCTCGCCGGCGATGAAGGTCGCGAAGAGGGCCACGAATACCGTCTCCGTCTTGGAATAGACCGTGCCGACTGCGAAGTTGCGGAGCGAGAAGGCGTGGATCATCAGCGAGGTGGCTACGATCTGGGCCACGCCGGCGATGGTCACCAGCAGCAGAAAATGCAGCGAGATCGACGGCACGTGCCGACCGGTCACGAACACCAGGAAAGCCAGCATGCCGAGCGCCAGCGGGGCGCCGTAGAGGTAGCGTACGAAGTTGGCGCCATCGACGCTCAGGATGCCGCGAATCTTCTGCTGCATCGTCGTGCGGATGTTCTGGCACAAAGCGGCAGCGACGGTGATCGGTATCCAGAGCGGCACGGCGTTTATCTCCCTGGCCGGGAGTGTATGGGCTCATCCGCCTCGCGTCTGCGGTTTAGATTTTCGCGATGCGACGGGGATCAGCCCCGGATATCGGCCCCGACCGCATCGCCGACCGACGCGAAGCCGTCGCGGGCCAGCAAAGCCGCGAGTTCATCCTTGATGCGGCGGATCAGCGGCGGCCCCTGATAGACCATGGCCGAATAGAGCTGCACCAGCGTGGCGCCGGCGCGGATCTTGGCGTAGGCGTCGGCACCCGAACCCACGCCGCCGCAGCCGATCAGCGGGAACTGCCGCTCGACACGCTGCGCGGTCTTGCGCAGCACCTCGGTCGACAGGGCCGTCAGCGGGGCGCCGGACAGGCCGCCTGTCTCTCCGCGGCGCTCCGACTTCAGCGAGGGTGGGCGGGAGAGCGTGGTGTTGCCGATGATGATGCCGTCCAGCCTGAGGTCGCGGCAGACGAAGACGATGTCGTCTAGGTCATCGTCGGTCGCGTCAGGGGCGATCTTGACCACCAGCGGCACGGGCTTGGCAGCGATCGCGTCCTGCACGCGCTTGAGCAGGCCTGCCAGCTCGGTTCGGCCCTGCAGGTTGCGCAGGCCCGGCGTGTTGGGCGAGGAGACGTTGCAGACGAGATAGTCGGCATAGGGCGCCAACGCCACGCAGCCCGTAACGTAGTCGGCGGCGCGGTCGGTGCTGTCCTTGTTGGCGCCGATGTTGACGCCGACGAAGCCGCGGCGCGGACGGGCGGCCAAGCGCGCGCGGGCGGCCTCCAGCCCGTGCCCGGGAAAGCCCATGCGATTGATGACGCCGCGATCCTCGGGCAGCCGGAACAGGCGGGGACGCGGATTGCCTTCCTGCGGTCTCGGCGTGACGCTGCCGATCTCCACAAGGCCGAAGCCCTGGGCCAGCATGGCGTCGGCGACCTCGGCGTTCTTGTCGAAGCCGGCGGCGAGACCGATCGGATTGGGCAGCGTGCGTCCCCAGACTTTCGTTGTCAGGGAGGCGGCGTCGGCCCGCCCGTCGCCCGGCAGAAGGCCGGTCTTCAGCGCGCGGATGGCGAGACCATGGGCGGCCTCCGCGTCGAGGCGGGAGAGCGCGAGATCGAGGAGAGAATACCAGACGGCCATTGCCGTCTGGTTAGCAGAAGTTACCTGTGGAGCGCTTGGCGCCCACGGCCGCTAGAAGCGGCCCATGCCGCCGCCCTGATTGGGACGGAGAGACGGGGAGTCGGAGAAGACGACCATGAACAGTTCGCGGAAGAGCTCGCCGATGCGCGGATCGGTCGGGCCGCTCGCAGCAGTCCAGGCGGTCGTCTCGGACATCGTCATGTCGTTGCGGCAGTAGATGGCATAGACATTGAAGATTCCGGGCTTGCCGGGCTTGAAGCGCACCGTGCCCTTGCAGACGGAATCGCTGTTGAGGTCGTTCGCCGGGTCGAAGACCAGGATCAGGCGATAATCCGGCCGCGGCGGCTCCGGCGGTGACTCGTAGGTGAAGGTGAGCCGGGGCATTGGCTTGGCCGCCTGCATCATCGGCAGCAGATCGCGTGCAACGACCGCCGGGTCGGTGCCGGGGAAGGGATTTCCCTGGAGCACGACCTGGAAGTTCTTGCCGTCAGTGGCGGCGAAGAATTCGCGGTAGTCGTACTGCACGGCGTAGTAGGTGCCGCCGATCACGGCGCCGTAGGCAGCTGCCGGAATGGCGGCGACCGCCAGCACGGCGGCGACGATCCTGGACCTGAAACGCATGAGGAAACTCCTCGGCAGATTATCCAACTATCATAAGCCCGGAGCATGGCTCCTGGAATGTCACATTTCTGCGCGCACGCCGTTATCCCGCAGCCGCCCGCCTCACACGTCGAGGTCGCGGGCGAACCGGGCGTTCTCCTGGATGAAGGCGTAGCGCTTCTCAGGCTTGCGGCCCATCAGGTCCTCTACGAGGGTCCGGGTCCGCATTTCCTCGACTCGGGCGTCCGGCTCTGCACCCGTGATCAACGGCACGTCGACCTTCAGCAGCACGCGCTTGCTCGGGTCCATGGTCGTCTCGCGCAGGTGAACCGACTGCATTTCGCCCAGACCCTTGAAGCGGGTGATGTCGGCCTTGCCGTTGAACACCGTCCGGACCAGCTCGTCCTTCTGGGCATCGTCCTGGGCATACTCGGTGCGGCCGCCCTTGCTGATGCGATAGAGCGGCGGCTGGGCCAGGAACAGATGGCCGTTCTCGATCAGCTTCGGCATCTCGCGGTAGAAGAACGTCATCAGTAGCGACGCGATGTGCGCACCGTCCACGTCGGCGTCGGTCATGATGATGACCCGCTCATAGCGCAGGCGGTCGTCGTTGTAGTGGGCGCCTGCGCCGCAGCCCAGGGCCTGGATGAGGTCCTGGATCTCCTGGTTCTCGCGCATCTTCTCGGAACTGGCGCTGGCCACGTTCAGGATCTTGCCACGCAGCGGCAGGATGGCCTGGGTCTCGCGATTGCGCGCCGCCTTGGCGGAGCCACCGGCCGAATCGCCCTCGACAAGGAAGATTTCGGTGCCGATCGAGGCGGAACTGGAACAGTCGGCGAGCTTGCCCGGCAGCCGGAGCTTGCGCGTTGCGGTCTTGCGCTGCTGTTCCCGGTCCTGACGGCGCCGCAGCCGTTCCTCGGCCTTGGCGACGACGTGCTCAAGCAGGACGTTGCCGGCTTCCTTGTCGCCGATCAGCCAGTGCTCGAAATTGTCGCCGACGATCGTCTCGACGATCTTGGTCGCCTCGACGCTGACCAGCTTTTCCTTCGTCTGGCCCTGGAACTGCGGCTGTTCGATGAAGACCGAGACGAGGGCAGCGGAGCCGTCGATCACGTCGTCGGCGGTGATGACCGAGCCCTTGCGATTCCCTGTCAACTCGGCATAGCGCTTGAGGCCGCGCACCAGCGCGCTGCGGAAGCCCGATTCGTGGGTGCCGCCCTCGGAGGTGGGCACGGTGTTGCAGTAGGAACGGACGAAGCCTTCCTCGTCGTTCGGCCACCAGACGGCCCACTCGACCTTGCCGTTGCCGTCGTTTTTGGCCTCGCCAGCGAAGGGCTGCGGCACGACCGTCGGCCGCTGGCCGATCTCGGAGGTGATGTAGTCCTTCAGGCCGTTGGGGAAGTGGAACGTCTCTTCCTCGGGAATCCCGCCGGTCTTGAGAAGAGACTTGTCGCACTTCCAGCGGATCTCGACGCCGCGGAACAGGTAGGCCTTGGAGCGCACCATGCGGTAGAGGCGCTCAGGGACGAACTGCTGCTTGCCGAAGATCTCGGGATCGGGATGGAAGGTGACGATCGTGCCGCGCCGGTTGGGGGCCGGGCCGGCCGGCTTCAGCTTGGAAACCGGAAGGCCTCGCGAGAAGCTCTGCGTCCAGGCCTGGCGGTCGCGGGCGACCTCCACGACGAGATCGTCCGAGAGCGCGTTCACGACCGAGGCGCCGACGCCGTGCAGGCCGCCCGAGGTGGCGTAGACCTTGCTGTTGAATTTGCCACCGGCGTGCAGCGTGGTGAGGATCACCTCCAGCGCCGACTTGTTCTTGAACTTGGGGTGCGGATCGACCGGCATGCCGCGGCCATTGTCGCGCACCGAGACATAATTGCCCGGCAGCATCTCCAGCCAGATCGTGTCGGCGTGGCCGGCAACGGCCTCGTCCATCGAATTGTCGAGGATCTCGGCCACGAGATGATGCATGGCCCGTTCATCGGTACCGCCGATGTACATGCCGGGGCGCTTGCGGACGGGCTCCAGCCCCTCCAGCACCTCGATGTCACTCGCCGTGTAGGAGTTTTCCTTCGGCCCCGCGGCGCGCTTGCCGCCGCCAGACCGATCGAACAGATCGCCGTTTCGTGCCATGCCTGCTTCTTGTCTTTCCGCGGCCGCGCGAGGGGATCGCTGGGTGGCCGGTCCGGCATGGGTATGGTAGCAAAACCGCGTGAAAGCAACCACATCCGGTGAGGAATTGATGTCCGAAAGTCGCCGCGATCCCATCGTAAGGACCGTTCCGCAGCCCGCTGACATGAACGGAAACGGCGACATTTTCGGCGGCTGGGTGCTGAGCCAGATGGACATCGCGGGCGGCTCGCTCGCGGCCCGGGTGGCGAAGGGCAGGGTGGCCACGGTGGCGATCACGGCCATGACCTTCGTCCAGCCGATCAAGGTGGGAGACATGGTGTCGATCTATGGGGAAGTCGTGAAAGTCGGCCGGACGTCGATCACCATCGGGCTCGAGACCGTCGTCCAGCGCCGGCACGAGGAAACCGACATCCAGGTGACCCACGGGACCTTCGTCTTCGTGGCGATCGATGACGAGGGCAAGCCGCGCGCGGTACCGCATCAGGAGCCGACGTGAGGCGGCTGCTCGCCCCGGCCCTGGCCGCCCTGGCGCTGCTCGCGCCGGCTGTGGCGCTCGCCCATCCGCACATCGTCGTGCAGCAGGTCGTGCGCATGGTCGCCAAGGATGGGAAATACACGCATGTCGAGATCGAATGGCGTTTCGACCCGTTTTCCAGCGAGGTCGAGATTCCGCTGATCGACGAGGACAAGAACGGCAAGGTTTCCGCCCGCGAGGCCAAGCTGCTCGCTGACGAGATGATGCCCGAGCTTGGCAAGGACGGGTACCTGAGCTGGATCAACACCGGCGGAAAGGACTTCCGGCCACCCAAGGCGCCGCAGTTTTCGGTGCGTATCGACGATCCGGCGAGCTTTGTTCCGCCGGAATGGGACCGCAACGCCGGCGACAATGCCGGCATGCCGATGCCGGCCAACAAACGGGCCGACGCGCCGGGCGTGCCGCGCAAGCAGGGCGCGCGCAATCTCGTATATGTGATGCGCTTCGCGCTGCCCCAGCCGTCCAAGCTCGTGTCGATCGTCACATACGATCCCGAGGACTTCATCCGGATCGAGGTCGACAAGGCCTCGGTTCCGGCCGGCTGCACCCTGGGCAAGCATCCGACCCACAAAGCCGAGTTCGTACGCGGCTATCCCATCTTCGCCGACGTGGTGACATGCCAACTTCCGTAAGGACTTCCGCACTGCGCTCGCCCTTCCTCTGGGTTGGGCTCCTCCTTCTGGTGGCCCTTGGGGCCGCGCTGGTGTTCAGCGACGGCGTCGCCGAACTGGCGCGCTATTCGGCCGACTACCAGCGCCGCATCAACCAGGTGCTGTCGACGTCGTTGCGCGACGTGCAGTCAGGCACGGGCTCGCTCGCGCTTTGGACTCTGGTCACTGTATGCTTCGGCTACGGCGTCGTGCACACGCTGGGCCCGGGGCACGGCAAGGCCGTCGTGGTGGCCTATTTCCTCGACAGCAGCCGGCCACGCGCCTGGATAGAGGGCATCTTCGCCGGCGGCTGGATCGCCTTCACCCACACCCTGGCGGCGCTTCTCCTCGCCGGTGCATTGAAGCTCTCGTCGACGGTTGGCCTGCTCGGTGCGCTGCGCGAGGTGCGCAACGTCGAGATCGTCTCCTATACGCTGATCGTGCTGGTGGGGTTCTGGCGGCTTTGGGCCGGCATCACGGGCCGTCTGCATGAGCATCCGCACGGCGACCAGGGGCACGGGTACGATCATGGTCATCACCACGGTCACGACCACGCGCATGATCACGACCACCATCATCACCACGACCACGAGCCGCCGCAGCGTACGATCGCAGGGTGGCTGCTGTTGACGGCGGCCGGCATCGCGCCCTGCGCCGGTGCGCTGATCATCATTCTCCTGTCGATCGCGCTCGACGTGCTGTGGGCAGGAGTCGTCGGCGTCATCGCCATTGCGCTCGGCATGGCGATCACCCTGGCGGCCATCGGCATGGCCTCGATGGTGGCGCACCGGCTTATCATCGCCGAGGGGCGCTCCCAGGAGATCGGACGCTTCACTGCCATCGCCGCCTCGCTGATCGTCATCGCGACGGGTGGCACGCTGCTGCTGGGCTCACTCGAACGCTTCCTGCGCTGAGGCCCTGAATGGCCGAGATCCAGGCGCCCAGCCGGTCGTCACGGCCGCTGCTGGGCGTGCTCTTCATGTGCACGGCCTGCGCGCTGTTCCCGATCATGAACGGTCTGGTGAAGCTGCTGGCCGCCACCTACGACCCGCAGGAGATCGTCTGGTTCCGGATCATCATGCACCTGGTGCTGGTGGCTGCAGTGTTCATGCCTCGCATGGGGCTGGGGCTGCTGCGCACGCGCCGCATCGGCACGCAGTTCGTCAGCTCCGTGATGATGATGCTGTCGACGCTGTTCTTTTTCTCCGCCGTGAAGTCGATCCCGGTGGCCGAAGCGATCGCTGTGACCTTCGTGGCGCCACTCGCCGTGGTGCTGTTGGCCTGGCCCATGCTGGGCGAGCGCATCACGTTTTTCAGGATGGCTGCGGTCGTCGTGGGCTTCGCCGGCGTGCTGATCGTGATCCGGCCCGGAAGCGCGGTGTTCCAGTGGCAGTCGCTGCTGCTGTTGGGCAGCGCCGTCTGCTACGCGATGTACCAGATCCTGATCCGGCGGCTTGCGGGCATCGACGCGCCTGCCACGTCGATCTTCTACAGCGTCCTGCTGGGCGCGATCCTCATGTCGGCCTGGTTGCCTTTCCACTGGAAGATGCCGACCGGCTGGGGCGACTGGGCGCTGCTCTGCTCGCTGGGGGCGCTGGGCGCGCTGGGCCACTACTGCGTCGCCAAGGCCATGACATATGCCTCGGCCAATTTCGTGGCGCCGTTCAACTATACGCAGATGATCGGCTCGGTCATCGTGGGCTACCTCATGTTCGCCGAGGTGCCGGATTTCTACACCTGGCTCGGGACGGCCGTGGTCGTGGGGGCGGGCCTCATGGTCGGCTGGCAGGGACGCAAGCCACAGAAGAGCTGAAGGGGAGAGAACATGCCGTACCTCGTTGCAGCCGATCTTCCGACGGAGCCGGCCGGCATCCGCTTCCGAAAACTGCTCGAACGGCCGCAGATTCTGCGCATGCCCGGCACACACAATGGCATTGCGGGCCTTCAGGCGGCGCGGGCGGGTTTCGAGGCGCTCTACCTGTCGGGCGCGGGCATGTCGTCGTCGATGGGGCTGCCCGATCTGGGTGTGATCACGGTCGACGAAGTGTGCTTCTTCATCCGCCAGGTGGCGCGCGCCTCGGGCCTGCCGGTGCTGGTCGATGGCGACACCGGCTATGGCGAGGCGCTGAACGTCATGCACATGGTGAGGGCCTTCGAGGAGGCGGGTGCAGCCGCCGTCCATCTCGAGGACCAGCTCCTGCCGAAGAAGTGCGGCCACCTGAACGACAAGAAGCTCGCCCCGCCGCACGACATGGCGGCCAAGGTCGCCGCCGCGGCGAAGGCACGCCGCAATCTCGTGATCGTCGCCCGCACCGATGCGGCGGCGAGCGAAGGCATCGACGGCGCCGTGGCGCGGGCACGACTCTATCTCGAAGCCGGCGCCGACGCGATCTTTCCCGAAGCTCTCGTCAATGCCGACATGTTCCGCGCCTTCGCCAAGGCGATGCCCGGCGTGAAGCTGCTGGCCAACATGACCGAGTTCGGCCGCACGCCGTTCTTCACCGCGTCCGAGTTCGAGGCGATGGGTTACCGCATGGTCATATGGCCGGTCTCGGCCCTGCGCGCCGCCAACAAGGCGCAGGAGGGCGTATATGCCGCCATCCAGCGCGACGGTGGCACCCAGAACGTGATCGACCGCATGCAGACCCGCCAGGAGCTCTACGACACGATCCGCTACCACGAGTACGAGGCGCTGGATGCGTCGCTCGTGAAGACGGTCGTGCCGCAAGGCATGCCACAGAGGGACTGAGCTTCAAGAACACCCCGTCGTCTCGACTGGAGCACCGAAGGTGCGGAGCGGAGAGACCTTCTCTCCACCAAAAGCTGGCAAATTTTGGAGAGAAGATCCCTCCGCTCCGCGCTGCGCGCTCCGGTCGAGATGACGGGCTTCCTTGTTGCCTGGAAGGCTGATTCATCCAGCCGAGATCAAGCCTCTCAGCAGTGGGCGATAAGCTTCCAGCGCAAGATCCGGGAGGATCGCGGCCTCCGCCAGATCGAACCAAGTCAATTCTGTGTGCTCGTCGTCGAGAATTGTCGGCTCACCTTTCCACGAAGTGACGCCGAACATGTGATACGTGGCGAACGCATTCGGGTCTGCGATCGTACCAAGGGGAAAGTACGCGAGTGGCATGATGCCGATCTCTTCGCCCGCCTCACGGGTGAGAGCCTCTTCCAGCGTCTCGCCTAGCTCGACGTGCCCACCAGGGAAGCTCCAGACGTCTGGATACGCTTTTCGCGTGGCACTGCGTCGGGCAAGGAGGATGTTCCCTCCTTGCAGTAGCAGCGCGTTCACAATGACGCGCATCGTGAGGCAACCCCTACAGACCCAGCGGCGACAGGTCCGGCGTCCGCTTGTGGAAATCGGTTGCGTCCTGCAGCGCCTTTCCGATCCTGAGCACCGTGCCCTCGGCGTAGGGCTTGCCGAGGAGCTGGATGCCGATCGGCAGGCCGTTCGAGAAGCCACTGGGCAGCGAGAGGCCGCACAGGCCGAGATAGTTGCCGGGGCGGGTCATCAGCGAGATGGCGGGCGAGGTCTCGTCGACCTCGGTGACCGGGATCGCCCCCGAGGCCAGCGCCGGCGTCAGCAGCGCGTCGTAGGGGGCCATCCAGGCGTTGAACGCCGCACGGCGCTCACCCATGCGGCGAAGCTCTTCGGCATAGAGCGCAGGCGCGAAGCCCTTGGCGGCCATCGCGCGGCCACGCACGCCGGCACCGATCGGCTGGTTCATGTCCTCGATCCAGCCGCGGTGGAGGGACCACAGTTCCGAGGCCGAGATCGAGCCCGCGCCGACGCCGAGATTGAAGTACCATTCGGGGATCTTCACCGGCTCGACGATGGCACCCAGTTCTTCCAGCTTCTGGGCAGACGCCTGCCAGGCTTGGATCACGTCGGCATGGCACGCGGGCAACGAGGAGGCATCCGGCAGGGCGATGCGCATGCCCTTGATCGAGGCGCCCTTGGTCGAAGCGGTGAAGTCCTCGAGCGGCTGGCCGAGAGTCGTGGGATCGCGCGGATCGGGGCCCGCCAGCGCGTTGAGCATGAGGGCGCAATCCTCGACCGAGCGCGCCATTGGACCGATAGAGTCCAGCGTCCACGACAACAGCATCGTGCCATGCAGGCTGATGCGACCGAACGTGACCTTGAGGCCGACCAGCCCGTTGAAGGCGCAGGGGATGCGCACCGAGCCGCCGGTATCGCTGCCGATGCCCGCGGGCGTCAGCCGCGCCGCGACGGCGACGCCGGTGCCGCTCGACGAGCCGCCGGGTGTGCGGTGGGTTTCGAGGTCCCAGGGGTTCCACGGCGTGCCCATCAGCGGGTTGGTGCCCCAGCCGCCGAAGGCAAATTCGACCATGTGCAGCTTGCCGAGCGGGATCATGCCGGCCGCGGTCAGGCGCTCCACGGTATTGGAGGTCTCGGTGGCGACGCGCTTCTCCCACATCTTGGAGCCGGCGGTGCCTATGCGGCCGGCGATGTCGCAGAGATCCTTGTAGGCGACAGGCAGCCCGTGCAGGCGTGGCAGCGGAAATCCCGAGGCGCGGGCGGCGTCGGCGCCGTCGGCGATCGCGCGAGCTTCCTTCCCATAGACCTCGGTGAAGGCGTGCAGTTTGCCGTCGGCCTTCTCGATGCGCGCAAGCAGGGAGTCGACGATCTCGCGGGATGAGAAGCGTTTGGCCGCGAGACCAGCCGCGAGTTCGGTCAAGGTGAGTTCATGCAGAGACATCAGTAGGTAGCCCGTCCACCAGAGAGATCGAAAACCGCACCCGTCGCGAAGGTGCAATGGGAGGAGGCGAGCCAGGCGACCATCTCGGCCACTTCCCCGACTTCGCCGAAGCGGTTCATTGGGATCTTGGACAGCATGTAGTTGATGTGTTGCTCGGTCATCTGGCTGAACAGTTCCGTCTTCACCACCGCCGGCGCGACGCAGTTCACCAGCACGCCTGTCGTAGCAAGTTCCTTGCCGAGCGACTTGGTGAGGCCGATGACGGCGGCCTTGGAGGCGGAATAGGCCGAGGCATTGGGATTGCCCTCCTTGCCGGCCACCGAGGCGATGTTGACGATGCGGCCCCAGCCGCGCTGCACCATGCCGTCGACCACCGCCCGGTTGCAGAGGAAGACACCCGTCAGGTTGATGTCGATCACCTGACGCCAGGCATCGACGGGATACTTGGCAACGGTCGTATTGGGGCCGGTGATACCGGCGCTGGCGACCAGGATGTCCGGCGGTGCGAGCAACTTCTCGGTCTCGGCGAGCGCCCGGGCGACGTCCGCCTCGCTGGTCACGTCGACGGCGATGGCCACCGCACCCTTCAGGGTCGCGGCGGACTGCTTCGCGCGCTCGGGATCGCGGTCCCACAAGGCGACCCGTCCGCCGCCCTGGGTGATCTTCGCGGCGCAGGCGAGGCCTATGCCCCGCGCGCCACCGGTGACGATCGCGGTCCGGCCCCGGAACGGTTCGGGTTCCATGTCTTTCTCCCAAATCATTGAATTATCGTACAATTCCCAGCATATCGGCGCGCCGGGGCATCCGCTACACTGAGCGCTTCGGTGCCTCGAGTTTTAGCGGGAGTTTCATGCCTTCGCCCATTCCGGCGTCCATTGACGCCACCGTTGAGCTGCTGAAGGGCGGCGACTACATCGCCGACCGCAGCCTCGCCACGGTCCTCTATCTCGCCCTCAAGCTGGGCCGTCCGCTATTCTGCGAAGGCGAGGCGGGAGTCGGCAAAACCGAGATCGCCAAGGTCCTGTCCGAAACCCTGAAGCGGCCGCTGATCCGGCTGCAATGCTATGAGGGCCTCGACGTCGCGTCGGCGGTGTACGAATGGAACTACGCCCGCCAGATGATCGAGATCCGTCTCGCCGAAGCACAGGGCGTGCACAACCGCGGTGAACTCGCGGCCGATATTTTCGACGAGAAGTTCCTGATCCGCCGTCCGCTGCTCGAGGCGCTGCAGCCGCATGTCGACGGCGCGCCGATCCTGCTGATCGACGAGCTCGACCGTACCGACGAGCCGTTCGAGGCGTACCTGCTCGAAGTCCTGTCGGATTTCCAGGTGACGATCCCCGAACTCGGTACGGTGAAGGCGGCGGAGCGGCCGATCGTCATCATCACGTCCAACCGCACGCGCGAAATCCACGATGCGCTGAAGCGACGCTGCTTCTATCACTGGGTCGACTATCCGGACCTCAAGCGCGAACTCGAAATCCTGAAGGTCAAGGCGCCGGGAGCGAGCGAGCGTCTGTCGCGCCAGGTCGTGGGCTTCGTCCAGGAACTGCGCAAGCTCGACCTGTTCAAAGCGCCGGGCGTCGCCGAGTCGATCGACTGGTCGACGGCCCTGTCGGAACTCGACGTGCTCGATCTCGACCCGCGGACGATCAACGACACGTTGGGTGTGCTGCTCAAGTACCAGGACGACATCCAGCGCCTGCAGGGCTCGGAAGCGGCCGAGATCCTGCGCAAGGTAAAGTCCGACATAGCCGCTCAGCCGCTGGGCTGAGCGGCTATGGATACGCTGCCCGATCCGCCGGCCGGGCTTCCGGGACGCGAGCCGCGTGACGGCAAGCTTGCGACCAACATCGTGCATTTCGCGCGGACCTTGCGCACGGCGGGGCTGCGGGTTGGGCCGGGGCAGATCCTGCGCGCCATCGAGGCGGTGGAGGCGGCCGGCCTGCGGAACCGTGATGACTTCTATTGGACGCTGCATTCGGTGTTCGTGAACCGCCGCGACCAGCGGGAGATCTTTGACCAGGCATTCCACGTCTACTGGCGCAATCCGCGCCTGCTCGAGAAGATGATGGACATGCTGCTGCCGCAGATCGGCGTGCCGGCCGAGCAGGACAAGGGCAAGCAGCTCAGCCGCCGTCTCCAGGAAGCACTGCAGCCCGGGCAGGGAGAGGCGCCGGAGCAGTCGGAAGAGCCGCCGGAAGTCGAGGTGGAGGCGACCTTCACCGTGTCCGACCGAGAAGTGCTGCAGACCCGGGATTTCGAGCAGATGTCCCAGACAGAGATCGACGAAGCCCTGCGGGCGATCTCGCGTCTGCGCCTGCCGGTGCCGGAGCGGCGCACCCGCCGCTACCAGTCGGCGCGGCGCGGGCCGCGCATTGATTTCCGCGCCTCACTGCGCCGCGCGATGCGGCCGGAGGGGCTGACGGAGCTGGCCCGCCGCGAACCGCGCCGCCGCCCGCCGCCGCTCGTCATCCTGTGCGACATCTCAGGCTCGATGGCCCGCTATACGCGCATGTTCCTGCATTTCATGCACGCCATCACCAACGACCGGGATCGCGTCTACTGCTTCACCTTCGGCACGCGCCTGTCGAACGTGACGCGCGCCCTGCGCAACCGCGACGTCGATATTGCCTTGCAGAAGGCTTCCTCGCAGGTCGAGGACTGGTCGGGCGGCACGCGCATCGGGCAGGCGCTGCACGAGTTCAACAACAAGTGGTCACGCCGCGTGCTGGGGCAGGGCGCGGTGGTTCTCCTTATCACAGACGGGCTCGATCGCGAAGGTGCGAGCGGGTTGGATGAGGAAATGGAACGCCTGCATAAGTCCTGCTCACGCATGATCTGGCTGAACCCACTCTTGCGGTACGGCGGCTACGAGCCCAAATCTCAGGGGAACAAGGCCATGCTGCCGCATGTCGACGAATTCAGGCCCGTCCACAACCTGGAGAGCCTGTCCGGCCTGATCGCGGCGCTGGGCGCCCGTACCGCCGGGGCCGACAAGCGGCTCGCGGGTTGGCAGACCGAACTTCGCAAGGAGTAGACCATGAGCGATGCGCTGGAAGTTCTCGATCAGGTCGGCAAGTGGAAGGCCGGGGGCAAGGGCGTCGCTATCGCCACCGTCATCGTCACCTGGGGATCCTCGCCGCGCCCCGTGGGCAGCCAGCTCGGTGTCGACGATGCCGGCAACATGGTGGGGTCGGTGTCCGGCGGCTGCATCGAGGGCGCGGTCGTCAAGGAGGCGCTGGACGCTATCAAGGACGGCAAGCCACGCCTGCTCGATTTCGGCGTCACCGACGAGCAGGCCTGGGACGTCGGTCTGGCCTGCGGCGGCAAGGTCCAGGTGTTCGTCGAGAAGGTGAACTGATCAGATGAAAACCGAAACCCTCGCCGCCCTCCAGGATGCGCGCACCAAGCGGCGGGCCGTCACGCTCGCTACCCGCCTCGGCGATGCGGCCGAAGCGCTGGTCTATCGCGACGATGCCAAAGGCGAGCTGGCGGGCGACGCCGAGATCGTTGCGGCCGCCCAGCGCGCCATGGATATCGGCAAGAGCGAGACCGTCGAGATTGGCGGCGCCAAGATCTTCCTCAACGTCTACGTGCCTCCGCCGCGGCTGATCATCGTCGGCGCCGTGCACATCGCGCAGTCGCTGGCGCCGATGGCGGCCATGCTGGAATTCGACGTCACGGTCGTCGATCCGCGCGGCGCCTGGGCCACGACCCAGCGCTTCCCCGGCGTGAAGGTCATCCAGGACTGGGCCGACGAGGCATTTCAGGCCATGGGGCTCGACAGCTCGACTGCCGTCGTGACCCTGACCCATGATCCCAAGCTCGACGATCCGGCGCTCGAGTCGGCGCTGAAATCCAACGTCTTCTACATCGGTGCACTGGGCAGCCGGCGCACCCACGCCAAGCGCAAGGAGCGGCTGGCCGAAGTCGGCATCACCGAGGAGATGTTCGCGCGTGTCCATGGGCCGGTGGGCCTCAACATCGGCGCCAAGTCGCCGGCGGAAATCGCCGTCTCCATCCTGGGCCAGATCATCGAGGTGCGGGCACGCCGCCTCGAAGCGCTCTCGGCGCCGAAGGTCGCCGCGGCGTGAGATTCGGCGAGACACCGGTCGACGAAGCCGCGGGCGCCATCCTGGCGCACAGCCGGCGTGCTGACGGGATCAACTTCTCCAAGGGCCGCGTCCTCTCGGACGAGGATATCGCGCGCCTGAAAGAAGCCGGCGTTTCGACGGTCGTGGCCGCGCGCCTCGATGCCGACGACATGCACGAGGACGAAGCGGCCGCGACGGTGGCGCACGCGCTTGCGGGCGAAGGGATCGATGTCACCGCGCCCTTCACCGGCCGCTGCAATCACTTCGCCCGCGAGGCCGGGCTCGCCGTGCTCGACCGGGAGCGGATCGACGCGCTGAACGAGTTGGACGAGTCGGTGACGGTCGCCACCTTGCCGCCTTTCGCGAGGGTCGAACCGCGCCAGATGGTGGCGACGGTGAAGATCATTCCCTATGGCGCACCACGCGCCGCGGTCGCACGAGCAGTCGCGGTCGCCAAGGAGGCGAACCGGCCGATGATCTCCGTGGCGCCATTCCAGGCGATGCGCGCCGGCCTCGTCCAGACGAAGCTGCCGGGCACGCGGGACAAGGTCCTCGACAAGGCGGTCGGCACGACGACCAAGCGCCTGACGTCTCTCGGCAGCATTCTGAACGGCGAGCGCCGTGTCGCTCACGACGCCCAGGCGATCGCCACTGCGCTGGCCGAGCTGAAGTCAGAGGGCTGCGACCTGTTCCTGATCGCCGGAGCCTCGGCGATCGTCGATCGCCACGATGTGGTGCCAGCCGGCATAGAAGCGGCAGGCGGCACGGTCATCCATTTCGGCATGCCGGTCGATCCGGGCAACCTGCTGCTCACGGCGGAGCTGGACGGCAAACCGGTGCTGGGCCTGCCGGGCTGCGCCAAGTCGCCGAAGTACAACGGTTTCGACATGGTGCTGGAGCGGCTGGCCGCGCGCCTGCCGGTCGGCCGTGCCGAGATCGTGCGCATGGGATCAGGTGGATTGTTGGCGGAAATCCCCAGCCGTCCGCAGCCGCGCGACGAGACCGAGGCCGAAGACGCGGGTCCTCAGCAGGCGCCTCGCGTTGCGGTACTGGTGCTGGCCGCTGGCCGTTCGACCCGCATGGGCGGTCCGAACAAGCTCCTGGCTGAGGCGGACGGCGCGCCCCTCGTGGTCCATGCGGTGAAGGCAGCGCTGACCTCGCAGGCGGTCGAGGTCGTCGTCGTGCTGGGCCATATGGCCGGCGAGATCCGACCCGTGATCGAGAAGGCGCTGCCGCCGAAGGCGAGGGTGCGCTTCGTCACCAATCCCGATTTTGCCGACGGGCTCAGCACCTCGGTTCGGACCGGTATCGGAGAGCTGGGCAGCAACGTGGATGCGGCCATCGTCCAACTCGGTGACATGCCGGGCGTCGGGGCGCCGCTGCTCAACCGCCTGATGGCGGCCTTCAGTCCCGTCGAAGGACGTTCGATCTGCGTGCCGACCGTCGGCGGCAAGCGCGGCAATCCCGTCCTGTGGGCACGCCGCTTCTTTGCCGAGATGACGAACCTTTCCGGCGACAGCGGCGCCAAGCACCTGATCGGTGAGCATGCCGATCTGGTCTGCGAGGTCGAAATGACGGGCGAAGCGGCGATCACCGACATCGACACGCCCGAAGCGCTGGCCGCCTGGCGGGCGCGCTCCCGCGAAGAGAACCAACCATGAGCTTCGACGTTGCCGCCGTCCGCGGCCAGTTCCCGATCCTCTCCGAGATCATCGACGGGTTGCCCGTCCACTATCTCGACAATGGCGCCTCGGCGCAGACGCCGCTTGCCGTCATGGATGCGGTGCGTCGCTACGAGACGACCGGCCGCGCCAACGTGCTGCGCGGCGTCCATCGTCTGGCTGAACGTGCCACCGAGGCCTACGAGACTGCGCGTGCGCAGGTGGCGACCTTCCTCGGCGTGTCGACCATGGAGGTCATCTTCACCGGTGGCTGCACGGCGGCCATCAACCTCGTCGCCTTCTCCTATGGCTCACTGCTGAAGCCCGGCGACCGCATCCTGCTGTCGGAACTCGAGCATCATTCCAACATCGTGCCGTGGCAACTGCTGCGTTCGCGCTCGGGCGTCGAGCTCGACATGCTGCCGGTCACGACCGACGGCCGAATCGATCTTTCTGCATTGCCGCGCCTGCTGACGCCCAAGACCAAGCTCGTGTCGCTGGCGCACGTCTCGAACGTGACGGGGGCGCTGCTCGACGTGCGGGCGGTCGTGGACGCGGCTCGGGCCGTCGGCGCGAAGGTGATGCTCGACGGCGCACAACGGGCGCCGCACGGACCGCTCGACCTGCCGTCGCTCGGCATCGATTTCTACGCCTTCGCCGGTCACAAGGCCTACGGGCCCAATGGCATCGGCGCCCTGTGGGGCCGGTCGGAACTTATGGAGGCGATGCCGCCGTTCATGGGGGGCGGCTCGATGATTGGCCGGGTGACCCTGGCCGAAACGACCTGGGCGCCACCGCCGCGCCGCTTCGAGGCGGGGACGCCAGCCATCGGTCCGGCCATCGGCCTCGGCGCCGCCTGCGCCTGGATGCAGGCCCTCGACTGGTCGGGGGCGCACGATCACGAAATGGGACTGGTGCAGCGCCTGATGGATGGCTTGCAGAAGATCGAGGGTGCGCAGCTCTTCGGCCCGGCCAGCCTGCAGAACCGCTATCCGGTCGTGTCCTTCATGCTGGAGGGCGTCCATCCGCACGACGTGGCGCAGACTCTCGATTCGTTCGGCGTGGCGGTGCGCGCCGGCCATCATTGCGCTCAGCCGCTGATGGACCGGTTCGATCTCGACGGCACGACACGCGTCTCGATGGCGCCGTACAACGACAATAGCGACATCGATGCACTGCTGGCCGGAGTCGCGCACGCCGCGAAGACCCTGCGATGAGCGACCAGCTCTATCAGGAGCGCATCGTCGCACTCGCCAAGGCCAAGACGGGCGCTGGCAAGCTCGAGAACCCGACCAAAACAGCGCGACGCGACAACCCGCTGTGCGGTGATCGCGTGATCCTCGACGTGAAGCTCGACGGGGAAGGGCGCATTGCCGAGATCGGCCACCAGGTGCGCGGGTGTCTCCTGTGCCAGGCCTCGGCCTCGGCGCTGTCGTCGGTCGCCGTCGGTCGCAACGCCGCCGGCATCGCCGAACTGCGCCACGACGCCGAACGCGCGCTCGGCCGTGAACCGGGCGAGACGCATGAGCCATTCGACGCCTTCGCGCCCGTGGCTGCGCACAAGTCGCGCCAAGAGTGCGTACTTCTGCCGTTGGAAGCCCTGAAGGACGCGCTTTCGTAAACACCTAGCGCACTCGTACTTTCGTCTCGCCACTGCCGCGCTTGCGTCACAGTCGCTGTGCACGGTGCATGGGCAACGTCCGGGAGAGACCATGCGCCTTTTGATGAACGTCGTGGCCCTGCTGGGCCTGATTGCGTTCCCGAGTTTCGCCTTCGCCCAGGACCTCTCGCTGAAGCGGGTCATGCTGTCGTCCGGCGGCCTCGGCTATTTCGAATACGAGGCGAGTGTCGATGGCGACGCCACGCTGAAGCTCACCGTGTCGCTCGGCCAGGTGGACGACGTGCTGAAGAGCCTCGTCGTCTATGACGACAAGGGCGGGGTGGGCGGACTCAGCCTTCCGGGCCGCGAGCCGCTGGCGCAGGCGTTCAAGGACCTGCCGTTCGACCAGAACTCGCTGGGCTCACCAGCCGAGCTGCTGCAGACGCTGAAGGGCGCGCAGGTCACCGTGGGCGGCAGCCGCTCGATCTCCGGCCGCATCGTGTCGGTCGAGGAGGACAGCATCGCGCTGCCCGACAACAAGGGCATGGTGAAGCGGACGCGGGTCACGCTCTACACCGACCGCGGGCTGCAGCAGTTCATCCTGGAGGAGGCCGAGAACCTGCAATTCGCCGATGCTGCCCTTCGCGACAAGGTGGGGCAGGCGCTGGTCGCCATCCAGGGCAACCGTGCCAAGGACGCCCGCACCATCGACCTCACCATGCGCGGGCAGGGCAAGCGCACCGTGCGCGTCGCCTACATCGTCGAGGCGCCGGTCTGGAAGGCCTCCTACCGGCTCACTCTGGGTGCGGATCCCGCCGCGGCGCGCTCGGGCCTGCAGGGCTGGGCCATCGTCGAGAACATGAGCGGGCAGGACTGGAAGGACGTCGATCTGACGCTCGTGTCCGGCCGGCCGGTCGCCTTTCACCAAGCGCTCTACAACGCCTATTACGTGACGCGCCCCGAAGTGCCGGTCGAGATCGCCGGCCGACTGATGCCCGGCATCGATCGCGGCGGCGTCGCCGCCGATCAGCAGCGCGCCAAGTCTTCGCTGCCGATGCCTGCATCTGCGCCTTATCGTGCGCAGCAGGAGCGGTCGGTCGGCGCGATGGCACCGCCGCCACCGCCTCCGGCGCCGCCGGCCGAGATGGCCGCCGCCGCCGAGCAGATCGAGGCGAGCGACGCTGCCACACAAGTGATCTTCAAGTTCCCGCGCGCCGTCAGCGTCGAGAACGGCCGCACACTTTCGATCCCGATCGTCGACCGCCAGGTGCCCGCGGCGCGGCTCGCGCTCTACCAGGCCGACACCGCCGCGCGTAATCCGCTGGCCGCGATCCGCCTGACCAACGACGGCGAATCGGGTCTGCCGCCGGGCATCATCACCCTCTATGAGCGCGACAGGGGCGGCTACGTCTCCTATGTCGGCGACGCGCGCCTCTCGGGCTTCCCGGTCGGCGAGACGCGCCTGCTGGCCTATGCGCTCGACGAGAAGGTCATCATCGAGCGCGATGTTGCGCAGACCGATCGCGTGGCCTCGGGCACGATCGCCAACGGCGCGCTGCGCCTGTCGCGGGTCGTGCGGCAGACGACGGTCTATCGCGTGCGCGGCCCGGCCAAGGAGCCGCGGCAGCTCATCGTCGTCCAGCGCCGACTGCCGGGCTGGACCCTGACCAAGCCCGAGTCGAAGGATGTCGAGCTGAGCGAGGGCAACTACCGCATCCCGTTCCAGCTTCCCGGCGGCGACCAGACGCAGACCTTCGAGGTGGTGCAGGAACAGACGCAGCAGCAGGAGATCCGGCTGGTCGAGAGCGCCGCCGAGCAGATCCGCGTCTATGCTCAGGCCCGTGAGTTCGACGCCAAGACGCGCGAGGCGCTGACCCGCGTGCTGCAGCTCCAGCAGGCAGCCGCGGACGTCCAGCGCAAGGTGGCGCAGGTCGATGCAGAGCGGCAGGCGATCGTGCAGGAGCAGGCGCGGCTGCGTGAGAACCTGGCGCGGGTGCCGGCCAACAGCGATCTCCAGCGGCGCTATCTAGCGACGCTGGACAAGCAGGAAACCAACCTCGAAGCGCTCGCCAAGCGCCGCGCGGATGCCGACAAGGAGGTCGAGGCGGCTCGCAACGCGTTGCGGACGTATGTGAGTCAGCTTGGCTGATCAGCCCGCGCGCAGCGTCCTGACCGCATCATCGCGGCGGAACAGGTAGAGGAGCGCACGGAGGGCTTGGCCGCGCTCGGTCTGCAGGTCGGGATCGCGGGCGATTACCAGCCGCGCATCGTCGCGGGCAGCCTCCAGCAGCTCGTTGTGGATCGAAAGGTCCGCCAAGCGCATGTCGGGCAGGCCGCTCTGGCGGGTGCCCAGAAGCTCGCCGGCGCCGCGCAGTTTCAGATCTTCCTCGGCGATGCGGAAGCCGTCCTCCGTCTCGCGCATGATCGCGATCCGCGCTTTGGCCGTTTCGCCGAGCGGCAAGGCGTAGAGCAGCAGACAGGTCGACTTGGCGCTGCCGCGACCGACCCGGCCACGCAGCTGGTGGAGCTGGGCCAGACCAAAGCGCTCGGCATGTTCGATTACCATCACCGTCGCCGCGGGGACGTCGACGCCGACCTCGATCACGGTCGTCGCGACCAGGACGGACAAGCGCCCGTCGGCGAAGGCGGCCATCGTGGCCTCGCGCTCGGCGCTCTTCAGCCGGCCATGCAGCAAGCCGACCTTGCCGGGGAATCGGTCGCTCAACAGCTGGAAGCGCTCGGTCACGTTGGCGAGATCGATCTCCTCTGATTCCTCGATTAGCGGGCAGACCCAATAGATGCGTGCGCCATTCGCGATCTGGCGGCCAATGCCCTGGGCGACTTCGCCGATACGCTCCAACGGCAATGCCCGCGTGTCGATCGGCTGCCGACCTTTGGGCTTCTCCGTGAGCTTCGAGACGTCGAGATCGCCATAAGCCGCCAGCATCAGGGTGCGCGGGATCGGCGTCGCCGTCATGACGAGCAGGTCGACGGCGTGTCCCTTGGAAGACAGCGCCATGCGCTGATGCACGCCGAACCGGTGCTGCTCGTCGACGACCGCCATGGCGAGGTCGGCGAACTCGACATCCTCCTGCACCAGCGCATGCGTGCCGACCACGAGCTGGATCGTACCGTCGGCCAGGCCCTGCAAGGTCTGCTTCTTCGCGCGCTGGCCGTCGCGGCCGGTCAGCAGGGCGACCTTCACGCCTGCGGCTTCGGCGAGCGGCGCGATGGTCGCGAAATGCTGCCGCGCCAGCAGCTCGGTGGGCGCCATCATGGCGGCCTGCGCGCCCGCCTCGACGCAGATCAGCATGGCAAGCAGCGCCACCAGCGTCTTGCCGCTGCCGACATCGCCCTGTAGCAGCCGCACCATGCGCTCCTCTTTACCGAGGTCGTCAGCGATCTCGGCGATGGCCTGAGTCTGACTGGCCGTCAGCTCGAAGCCCAGCGAGGCCAGGGCGGCCTTGCGCAGGCGGCCGTCGCCCTTCGTCGAGTGTCCCGCCAGCGTGCGGTTGTGATGGCGCACCAGCGCGATGGCGAGCTGGCTCGCAAGCAGCTCGTCGAAGGCGAGGCGGGCACGGGCAGGGCGCGCGGGCGAAAGATCGCCCAGCTCCTCGGGCGCATGTGCGCGGGCGAGGGCGGTCTTCCAATCGCTCCACCCCTGCTTCTTGTGGAAGGCCGCGTCCTGCCATTCGGTGAGGCCAGGCGCGCGCTCGACGGCGGCGGCGATGGCCTTCTGCACCGGCTTCTGGGTGAGACCGGCCGTCAGGCCGTAGACCGGCTCGACCCGCAGGATGGAGTCGCGCTCCTCGAGCGGCACGACATGCTCGGGGTGCGTCATCTGCACCTCGCCCTGGTAGATCTCGACCTTGCCGCTGATCACGCGCGTCTCGCCGGGCGGCAGAAGCTTCTTGAGATAGTCCTCGCGGCCGTTGAAGTAGGTGAGGCAGAGCCGACCGGTCTCGTCGCTGCACCAGACCTTGTAGGGCTGGCGCGGGCTGTGCGGGACGATGTGTTCGTCGACGATGACGGTGAGCGTGGCGACCTCGCCGCTGCGCGCCTGGGCGACCTCGGGCGCGTTACGTCGATCGATCACCCCAGAGGGCAGATGCCACAGAAGGTCGACGACCAGCGGGCCCGCCAGTTTTTCCACAAGCGTGCCCAGCCGCGGACCGATTCCGGGCAGCGACGTGACGTGGGCGAAGAGGGGCGTGAGGGCTTGCGGGCGCATGGTTGGTTTGATCAGGGGCTGCGTGACTTCGCCATCGCCGCCGCCTATATGCTACGCCCCTTTTTGTTCCGGGCCTGGGGAAAACATGAGTACCGACACGGATCTGGAGACGCGCCGGAAGCGTTTGCTCTACCGCAGCACCTATCGCGGCAACAAGGAGAACGACATCCTCCTTGGGCAATTCGCTCGCGCCCATCTGGGTGAATTCGGTGCCGCTGAACTCGACGACTATGAGCGCCTGCTCGCGGTTGGCGACAACGACATCTACGACTGGGTGTCCGGCAAGGCGGAAGTCCCGGCCGACCAGGACTCGCCCGTGGTTCGCAAGCTGCTGGCGTTTCGCGTGAGGTTCTAGTGGCTCTGCCGTTCGCCAGTTCACTCGCCGCAATTCCCCGCAAGGCCGTCAAATGGACCATCGCAGGCCTCCCTGAGGGGGCTGATGCGCTGATCCTAGCCGAACTGGCGCGGGCGACCGGCGGGGCAGACATTCTGCACGTGGCACGCGACGGGCAACGGCTGGAGCGCCTGCAGGACGGGCTGCGCTTCTTCAGCCCCGACCGCGAGGTGCTGGTCTTCCCGGCCTGGGATTGCCTGCCCTATGACCGCATGTCGCCGCACCCCGACATCGTGGCCGAGCGGCTGGAGACGCTGAGCCGGCTGGCCGCGCCAAAGAATCCCGGCGCACCGGCACGGATCATCCTGGCGTCCGTGGGCGCCGCCCTGCAGCGCGTGCCGCCGCGCAAGCTCTACACCGAGGCGGCCACGATCCTGCGCAAGGGCCAGACGGTCGACGTGGACTGGCTCACCCGGTTCCTGGGCGAGAACGGCTACGGCCGCGCCGAAACGGTGATGGAGCCGGGCGAGTTCGCTGTGCGAGGCGGCCTGTTCGATCTCTTCCCGCCGGGCACCAAAGAGCCGCTGCGCCTCGACCTGTTCGGCGACACGCTGGAGTCCATCCGCTCCTTCGATCCGATGAGCCAGCGGTCGACCGGCAATCGCGACGAGGTCGTGTTGCTACCGGTCAGCGAAGTCCTGCTGACGCCCGAGAGCATCGAGCGTTTCCGCAGCGGCTATCGCGAGCTGTTCGGCAATGTCTCGGGCGAGGACCTGCTCTACGAATCCGTCTCGGCGGGTCAGCGCCATGTCGGTGTCGAGCACTGGCTGCCGCTGTTCCACGACCATATGGAAACGCTGCTCGACTATTGCCCCGGCGCGCTAGTGACCGCCGACCAGGAAGCGGCTGAAGCCTTCACCGCGCGCTACGAGCTGATCGCCGACTATTACGACGCCCGCCAGAAGACCGGAGCCAAGGGCGGCATGACCGGCGGCGCGGACTACAAGCCACTGCCGCCTGACCGGCTCTACCTCAGGCCCTCGGAATGGGATCGGCTGCTGGATGGCCGCACTGTAGCGCAGTTCTCAACCTTCGATTCGGCGCCCGGCGCGGTCAACACGATCGACCTCGGCGGCCGCCGCCACGAAGGCTTCGCGCAAGCGCGCACGGCACAGGGCGTCAACCTTTTCGACAAGGTGGCCGAGCATGTGAAGGCGGCCAATGAAGCCGGCCGCCGCATCGTCGTCGCCGGCTACACCGACGGATCGACCACCCGACTGCAACACTTGCTGCAGGAGCATGGCGCCACCACACCGGTGCTCGCCGCCGACTTCGCGATGGTGCAGGCCCTGCCGGCCGGCGTCGTCGCCGTCGTCATCTGGCCGCTGGAGCATGGTTTCGTGCTCGACGGGCTGGAGGTGATCGGCGAGGAGGACATTCTCGGCGACCGCCTGTCGCGGCCAGCCAAGAAGCGGCGCCCGTCGGAACGGTTCATCGCCGAGGCGTCGGCACTGAGCGACGGCGACCTCGTGGTCCATCGCGAGCATGGCGTCGGGCGCTACGAGGGCCTGGTGACCCTCGAGATCCATCACGCGCGCCACGACTGCCTGCGCCTCACCTACGACGGCGGCGACAAGCTCTTCGTCCCGGTCGAGAACATCGACGTGTTGAGCCGCTACGGAGCGGGCGAAGAGGGGGCCGTCCTCGACCGGCTGGGTGGCGTGGCCTGGCAGTCGCGCAAGGCGAAGCTCAAGCAGCGAATCGCCGACATGGCCGACCGGCTGATCCAGATCGCGGCCGAGCGTGCAGTTCGCAAGGGCGAGACCATCAGCCCACCCGAAGGTCTCTACGAGGAGTTCTGCGCGCGCTTCCCCTACGCCGAGACGGACGACCAGTTGCAGGCGATCTCCGACGTCATGGACGATCTGTCGTCCGGCAAGCCGATGGACCGGCTGATTTGTGGCGATGTCGGCTTCGGCAAGACCGAGGTGGCGCTGCGCGCCGCTTTCGTCGCTGCCATGTCGGGCAAGCAGGTGGCGGTGATCGGTCCGACGACCTTGCTTGCCCGCCAGCATCACCGCACCTTCGTCGAGCGCTTCCACGGCATGCCGCTCAACATCGGCCGCCTGTCGCGCCTCGTGCCCCCCAAGGAGGCCAAGGCCACCAAGGAGGGCCTGAAGGACGGCACCATCAACATCATCTGCGGCACGCATGCGCTGCTGGCCAAGGGCATCGAGTTCAAGGATCTCGGCCTGCTGATCGTCGACGAGGAGCAGCATTTCGGGGTCGCCCATAAGGAGCGGCTGAAGGAGCTGCGCGCCGATGTCCATGTGCTGACGCTGACCGCGACGCCGATCCCCCGCACCCTGCAGCTCGCCCTGACGGGCGTGCGTGACATGAGCCTGATCGCCACGCCGCCGGTCGATCGCCTGGCCGTGCGCACCTTCATTACGCCGTTCGACGGCGTCACCATCCGCGAGGCACTGCTGCGCGAACAGTTCCGCGGCGGGCAGACCTTCTATGTCTGCCCGAGGGTCGAGGACCTGGCGTCTGTCGCGGCAGAAATCCGCGAGCTGGTACCGGAGATCCGGCTCGGCATGGCGCACGGCAAGCTGTCGCCGACCACGATCGAGAACACGATGCAGGACTTTGTCGAGGGCAAGTTCGACGTGCTGCTGTCCACCAACATCGTGGAAAGCGGCCTCGACATCCGCAACGCCAACACGATGATCATCCATCGCGCCGACATGTTTGGCCTGGCGCAGCTCTACCAGCTGCGCGGCCGGGTCGGTCGCGGCAAGACTCGCGCCTATGCCTATCTAACGGTGCCGCCGGGCCGGGCGCTGAACGAGACAGCGGCCAAGCGGCTCGAGGTCATGCAGACGCTCGACACGCTGGGCGCGGGTTTCCAGCTCGCGAGCCACGATCTCGACATCCGCGGCGCCGGCAATCTCCTGGGCGACGAGCAGTCGGGCCATATCCGCGAGGTCGGCATCGAACTCTACCAGCAGCTCCTGGAGGAGGCGGTCGCGGCCGCGCGCGGGCGCTCGCAGGAAGCTGAAAAGTCGGAATGGTCGCCGCAGATCAATCTCGGCATCCCGGTGCTGATCCCCGAGGAATACGTGCCCGATCTCTCGGTGCGCATGGGGCTCTACCGGCGCCTGGGCGGCCTCACCAGCCAGACCGAGATCGATTCTTTCGCCGCCGAGCTGGTCGACCGGTTCGGCCGCATGCCGGCAGAGGCGGAGTTCCTGCTGAACACCGTGGCGCTCAAGCTGCTGTGCCGTGCCGCCCAGGTCGAGAAGATCGACGCCGGCGAGAAGGCCGTCGTTTTCAGCTTCCACGACAACAAGTTCGAGAAGCCCGAGCGCCTGATCGGCTGGATCCAGAAGAACGCGCCGCTGGTGAAGCTCAGGCCCGACCACCGCGTGATCGTGCAGAGGGTCTGGAAGGAAGAGCGGCAGCGGCTTTCGGGCGTGACGTCGATCGTTTCTTCTTTGGCGAAGCTCGCTGCTTAGGCGTCTTCTTCGGCTTCATCAGCGCCTTGGAAGCGCGCCGGGCGCAGCGCAGCAGCCAGTCGCTGAGCCGTGTATCTCCCGACGCGCGGGCCAGCATGACGGCGCCGACCGTCAGGATCGCCACGGCGGTCGCGTCGGCATCCAGCGCGCGCTTCTTTCCGCGCGCCAGCTCGGCGATCACCCCGTGGAGCACATTGGCATAGGCCAGCCGCGCCGCCAGAGGCGACCGCGCCACGTCGCCGGCGAGGGCGGCGAGGGTGCAACCCTGGGCGTTTGCTGCCAGCGCCTCGCGGTCGAGATACGCATCCAGCACAGGGCCGGGTCTCTCGGCTGCGCGCAGCCGGGGCATCAGCCCATGTCCCATGCGCACGATCTCGGCGAACAGGGCATCCTTCGAGGTGAAATGTGCATAGAAGGCGCCGCGGGTCAGGCCGGCCGCCAGCATGATGTCGTCGATATTGGTCCCGGCATGGCCGCGCAGCCGGAACAGCCGGGCGGCATGCTCGACGATCTCGGCCCGAATGGCTGCCTTTCGGGTGGCGCTGATAGACATGATATGTTGATCATCATATCATATGGTAGTCGACATATAAATGGTCATGAGTTGGGGGCGCGCCACTCCAGTGGCGCGATCAAGGCGGCGCTCAAAGCGAAGACGCGCCACTGGAGTGACGCGCTCCCGGCAGATTAGACGGTAGACTGCGCGGCGCTCGTCGCGGCGTCGCGTTCGGCGAGGTTGAAGACCTCGACGAAGGCTGGCGGCGGCTGCGCGCCCGAGACGGCGTATTTGCGGTTCACGATGAAACAGGGCACGCCATTGATGCCGAGGCGGCGGGCGTAGACGTCGGAAGCGACGACCTCCTGGCGGCCTTCGTCACCCGCCAGGAATCGGCGGGCGGGATCTTCCTCGATGCCAGCACGGACGGCGACTTCGACCAGCGTATCGACGTCGCCAATGTCCAGACCCTCCTCGAAATAGGCCTTGAACAGTTCGCCCACAACCTCGTCCTGACGCTCGCTCCGGGCGCTCCAGTGGACGAGCCGATGCGACAACACGGTGTTCGGCGTGCGCTTGATGCGCGAGAACTGGAAGTCGATCCCGGCCTCGCGGCCGCTCTCGGCAATCGCCTGGTAGATCTGGCGCGGCCGGTCGCCGCCACCGAACTTAGCGCGGACATAGTCGTCACGCGTCATGCCCTCGGCCGGCATGTCGGGATTGAGCTGGAAGGGGCGCCAAGCGACCGCGACGTCGGTACGGCCGCTCTGCGCCAGCGCGCGCTCGAAGCGGCGCTTGCCGATATAGCACCAAGGGCAGATCGTATCGGAGACGATGTCGACGTAGATCATGGTCTGAGCTTATGCCTTTCCAGCCAGTGCAGGAAGAGGCCGGCCGCCGCCGAAACGGTCAGCGCCAGCGTCGTCAGCCAGGCGGCGCTGGGCCAGCCACCCCACGCCACCAGCGCGCCGGTAATCGGCGGCCCCAGCAGCCCGCCGATATTGGAGCCCTGCATCAGGAGCCCGGTCGAGGCGCCGGCCAACTCGCGGCGTGGCGCATGAATGGGAATGGCAGTGAACAAGGCGCCCGGCACGACGCCGATCACCGCCGAGTAGAGGCCGGCCAGCGCCAGCCTCAGGAGGTCCGGCACGCCGCTCACGAAGATGCCGGCGGCGCACAGGCTCATCGACAGAGTGGCGCCGACGATCACCGTGACCCGCGGCACGCGGCGGTGCAGCAGCCAGCCGGCCGTCAGATTGCCGGTGACGTTCAGGATGGCGACTGCGGCGGTCACGATCGCGGCCGTCGAGGTAGAGTAGCCCAGCCGTTCGATGAGCAAGGTCGGCAGGAAGCCGATGATGGCAAACCAGCAGCAGGCATAGGTGCCGAAGCAGAGCGCGATGGCCAGCGGGCCGCCGCTGGTGGCGACTTCCCGCATTTCGGCCAGTACAGGGCGACGGGCGACCGGCAAGGGGTCGAGTTCGTGTCGTGGAACGGCTCGCAGCAGCAGCGCGGCCGCCATCATCGCAGCCGCGCCGGCGGCGACCAGCCACACGGTACGCCACGACGTGCCGGGGAGAACGATCGCAGCGATCACCATCATGGTGCTCGAACCGGCTGGCATGTACGTGCTCCAGACCGCCATGGCGAGGCGCTGGTCGGCGGGCCGCGTGAGGCGAAGCAACAAGGTCGGTACGGCGACGACGACGGTTATGAAGCCAAGCCCTTCGAAGATGCGGCCGACCAGCAGCGACTCGACGTTTGGGGCGAAGGCGCCGGCGCAGCTCGCCGCCCCGGCCAGCAGCGTGCCGAAGATCGCCAACCGCCGATGGCCGACGCGATCCGCGGTCAGCGCGATCGCCATTCCGCCCAGCGCCGTCATCAGGTTGATAACCGACAGCAGCCAGCCGGCCTGTTCGAGGGTGGCGCCGAGGTCCTCGCGGATCGAGGGCAGGGCCGGCGGAGCCTTGCCGACCTGGAAGGCCGCGACCATGCCGGCCGCGACCAACAGCCCGGCCAGCGGCCACGGCGTACGGGAAGGAGTCAGTACTGCACCCGAGCGGTGATGGCGCCGTCGACCACCATGTTGATGCCGGTGATGAACGAGGCCGGTGTGCCGGCGAGGAACACGACGGCGCTGGCCACTTCCTGCGGCGTGCCCATCCGGCCCATGGGGTTGCGCGCCAGCGAGCGCTTGTAGCGTTCGGTGCCAGCGTCGCGCTGACGACCCCAGGTGTTGCCGTCTTCGAGGATCGTGCCCGGCGAGACCATGTTGGCGCGGACGCCCTTGGGCGCCAGCTCGATCGCCATCGACTTGATCATTGGCACGAGCGCCGCCTTCACGGAGCGATAGGGCTGGGTCGGGCCGGCGACCTCGACCAGCGATGTGCTACCGATGATGGTGAGCGTGGCGCCCTGGCCGCGCACCTCGAGGTGCGGGCGCACGTTCAGCACGGCGTTGACCGTGGCGACGAGGTCGATCTCGATGGCCTTCCGCCAGCCCTCGACCGTGTTGTCGGTGCCGAGCGCACTGACATTGGCGACGAAATGGTCGATTCCACCGTCGGCCGCGAACCCGTCGATCCACGCCTTGAGCGCGCTGATGTCCGTGACGTCGAGCGCGGTGCCGATGGCGTGGCCCTGCCTGGAGCGCCATTCCGCCTCGCGCTCCTTCACCAGAGCCGCATCGCGGGCGCAGAAGGCCACGACTGCGCCTTCGGCCAGGAAGGTGTCGACGATGGCGCGGCCGATGCTCTTGGTGCCGCCGGTCACCATCACGCGCTTGCCTTTGAGACCGAGGTCCATACTGTTTCCTCCGAACGGGTCGCTCGCCTATAAGGCCGGCATGAAACAGTGGAGCATCCGCCATGTCCAAGCGATTCGACCTTAGCGGCAAAGTGGCCCTGGTGACCGGTGCCTCGTCGGGTCTCGGCGTTCACTTCGCTCGCACACTCGCGGAAGCGGGCGCTTCGGTTGCGATCGCGGCGCGACGTGCCGACCGGCTTGCCTCCCTGCAGACGGAACTGCAGCAGGCAGGTGCCAGGGCGGTGGCCGTCGATCTCGACGTGCAATCGGCGGAGTCGATCGCGGCGGCCTATGACAAGGTCGAGGCCGCGCTTGGCCCCCTGGACATCCTCGTCAACAACGCCGGCATCTCGATCGTGAAGCCGGCGCTCGACATGCCAGAGGCCGACTGGGATGCCGTCGTCGACACCAATCTGCGCGGCGCCTGGCTGATGACGCAGACCGCCGGCAAGCGCTGGGTTTCGGCAAAGCGGCCGGGCTCAATCGTCAACATCGCTTCGATCCTGGGCCTGCGCACGATCGGTCAGGTGGCGCCCTACAATGCCTCGAAAGCGGGACTCATCCATCTCACGCGCGCGCTCGCCATGGAGTGGGCACGCCACCAGATCCGGGTCAACGCGATCTGCCCAGGCTATATCGAGACCGAGATGAACAGCGATTTCTGGAAGACGCCCGGCGGCCAGCGCCTGATCGACCGCATCCCGCAGCGACGCATCGGCCAGCCCGAACATCTCGACGGCGCGCTGCTGCTGCTCGCGTCGGAAGCGGGCGCGTTCATGACGGGCAGCATCATCACCGTCGACGGCGGCCACACGGTGAATTCGCTTTAACGATTTGTCGTCCTGAGCGAAGCGAAGGACCTGACGGGGCGACCGACGGACTCCCTGGCTGATGTGCGATCCTTCGCTTCACTCAGGATGACATAGATGCTCACCACCCGTTGATGCGGTCGTAGACGTCGACGACCGACTTGCCGCCGTCGAGGTCGCTGTCGACGACGTAGTAGCGGTCATAGGCGGCGGCGGTGATGCAGGCGTGGTTGGGCAGGATGCGGACGCGTGCGCCGACGGGCAGGTTGCCGTAGGGCAACGGATCGTCAGCCGCGACGAAGCCGTGTTCCTGCGAGCATTCGATCACGGCCATGCCGGAAGCGGGCGGATCGGCGATGGTGCCGTAGCCGACCTTGGGCTGGAATTCCTGGGCGCTGATATCCTTGGAGAGCGCCAGCGCGCCGGCATCGACCAGCAACTGGTTGCGATGGGGATAGTGGCCGATCACCGAGGCCAGCACCGACAGCGCGATGTCTCCTGCGCCGCAGGAGCCGATATATTCCTGGTCGAGATCGTTGAAGACATAGACGCCCGGCCGCATCTCGGTGATCCCCGTGAAGTCGCGCGAATGCATCGCCGTCGGCGTCGAGCCGCCCGAAACGATGGGGCAGGGAATGCCGGCCGCCCGCAGCTTCTCGGCGGCGGTCACGATGGCGAGACGTTCCTGCTCGGCGACGGCCGCGATGCCGTCAGGCGTGCTCTGATGATAGGAGTGGCCGGCATGGGTCATCACGCCGGCGAGATCGACGCCCGGCGCCTCGTGCAGGACGCGGGCGATGTCGAGCAGGCCGGGCAGGGCCGGATAGGGAAGACCCGCACGCCCGCCGCCGCTGTCGATCTCGATAAATACCGAGAAGGTGTCGCCGTCCTTCGCCGCCGCCGCGAGGGCCCGGGCCACGGCGAGATTGTCGGTGACGACGCGCAGACTGACGGCGCGCCGGCGCAGCTCCGTCACAGCGCCCAGTTTTGACGGTATGATACCGACCCCATACAAGATGTCCTTGAACCCGCCGTCAGCGAAATACCGGGCCTCCGCCAAGGTCGAGACAGTGATCCGCCCATCATGGCCCTCGACGGCCATGCGGCCGATCTCGACCGACTTCGCGGTCTTGAGGTGGGGGCGCAGCATGACACCCGCGTTACGCAGGCGCTCGCTCATGCGCTTGAGGTTGCGGCGCAGGATCGCCCGGTCGAGAATGAGGGCGGGCGTCGGCAGGTCGTCGATTGTCTGTGTAGCCATAACGACGATTCTAGCATGCCCATCGAGAACGAACGCAAATTTGTCCTGAACGAGGAAGCCAATAACCTGGAGGAGGAAGTCTCCCGCAGGCCAGGCGTGGCCCGCCACCTGCTGCGCCAGGCCTATCTCGATGCACCAGGACTACGGATCCGCTCACTGGAAGGCCAGGGCGAGGTCACGCACGTCTTCACCTACAAGCGCACGGTCGACGGACAGGTCGTCGAGATCGAAACAGGTCTCAGCGCTGTCGACTTCGGGCGCCTGTGGACCCAGCGCAAGGAGACGCTGGTAAAAGTCCGCTACTCGTGGACCGACGGCCGGTATCACTGGGACGTCGACTTCTTCAAGCGCGACGACGGCTCGACCTATTTCGCGATGGCCGAAGTCGAGATGCCGGAAGAGGAGACCGAGCCGCCGCCGCTGCCGGATTTCCTGGCGGCGCATCTCCTGCTGGTTGCGCCAGCGCTCGACCCGCGGTTCACCTCGAAGCGCATCGCCGATCAGGTGCATGCGACGAAGCTGCTCGCCGACATCCGGGCGAACGGCGGGATCGTCTAGACCTTCCGTGGCCGGATCGGCGGCAGGGTCACCAGCGGCCATGGGTCGGGGAATTGCCCGACCGGGCAGTCGATCAGGAGAGGCGCGCCCTTGGCGATGCCGCGCGCGATGGCGCTGCCCAGCTCGTCCGGCGAGCCGACACGTATGGCGTCGATGCCGAAGCTCTCGGCCAGCTTCACGAAGTCGGGATTTCGCAGCTCCGTGGCGATGGTGCGATTGTTGAACGACTGCTGCTGGATGCGGCGCACATTGCCGAAGGCACCGTCACTGAACACGACGGCCACGACGCCGATCCCGTGCTGGGCTGCGGTCGCCATCTCCATCGCGGTGAACATGAAGCCCCCGTCGCCGCTGATCGACAGCACCGCAGCGTCGGGACGGGCGATCTTGGCGCCGAGGGCGGTGGCATAGCCCCAGCCCAGGGTGCCCTGGTAGCCAGGCGACAGAAAGGTGCGCGGTCTGTAGGTCGGCCAGGCGAAGCGCGCCGCATAGCCCATCTGCGTCAGTTCATCGACCAGAA
Organism: uncultured Reyranella sp.; assembly: GCF_945957355.1. Classification (GTDB taxonomy): domain Bacteria; phylum Pseudomonadota; class Alphaproteobacteria; order Reyranellales; family Reyranellaceae; genus Reyranella. Next base: position 174,956 of record NZ_CAMFKM010000008.1, read on the forward strand.
TGCCGTCCTCGGGCAGCGCCTTGCGCATCGCTTCGAGATAGGCGATCTGCGGTGCGAGCAGGTCGTGGATCTTCTCGTTGGAGGCGACCTTGATATCGGCAACCTGTTCGGCGCGGCCGCTGCGTTTCCTGTTGTGCACGGCCAGTCGATCGGCAAGCACCTTCAGCGTCGCGGCAGCATCTCCCACGATGCCGATCGCGGGCTTGCGCTGGCGGTCGAGCTCCTCGCTGTCGGCGTCGATACGGATGATCTTCAGCGTGTCGTCGAGGCCCCAGTTCTGCTGCTGCGGCTGCAGGCGGGTGCCGACGGCGAGCACGACGTCGGCCTCGCCCCAGAAGCGGTAGCCGGCAGGTGCGGTGACCGAGAGGCGATGTCTTCCGTCGATCACACCCTGGCCCATGCGGCCGGTCATCACCGGTGCATCGAGCAGTTCGGCGATGCGTTGCACATATTCACCTGCGCCCTGGGCACCCCCGCCGACCACGATCATCGGCCGTTCGGCGCCGCCCAGCAGCTTCGCCGCCCGTTCGACGGCCTCCTCGTCGACCGGACAGGGATCGGCGGCGGCCGCCTTGCCGATCAGCTCGACCGGCGCGCGCCTTGCCCAAGTGTCCATGGCGCATTCGAGCGCGACGGGGCGGCGGCGACCCGAGAGCAGGCGGCGGAACGCCTCGTTCACCAGGCCCGGCGCGGCGGCGGGCGAGGGGATGCGGTCGGCCCATTTGGTGAGACCGCGCATGATCGCGAGCTGGTCGGGCAGCTCGTGCAGCAGGCCGACGTTGCGGCCGATCATCGATTGCTGGATCTGGCCCGTCAGCGCCAGCACCGGTGCGTTCACGGCGTAGGCCGTGGCCAGCGCCGCCGTGGTATTGAGGAACCCGGGACCGGGCACCACGACATAGGCCGAGGGCTTGCCCGTCGCCATTGCGTGGCCGAGCGCCATGTAGGCGCAGGCCTGTTCGTGGCGCGCATGGATCGGCCGGATGGCATTGGTCCGGTCGTAGAGCGCATCGAAGAACGGATCGTTCTGGACGCCTGGAAGACAGTAGAGGGTGTCGATGCCGTTCACTTCCAGCATCGACACGACGGTTTGGGCGGTCGAGAGCGTTTTCATGCGCTCCAGTCTATACGCCTCTCAGTCGACGCGCGCGCCCGAGGCCTTGATGATGGGCGCGAGTCGGGCCTCCTCGGAATCGCGGTAGGCCGCTGTGTCGGCCGGCGAACGCCAGATGGCGAGTGCGGCCTGGTCGAAGAACTTGGCCTTGAGGTCCTCGCTCTCCAGCGCCTTCTTCGACAGTTCCGACAGCCGCGCGACGATCTCGGGCGGCAACTTCGCAGGGCCGGTCAGCGTAGTCCACGAGTTGATGTCGAAGGCCGGCAGGGTCTCCGCGATGGCCGGTACGTCCGGCACGACAGGGCTGCGCTTCTCGGAAGTGACGCCGAGCGCCCGCACCTTGCCGGGACGCGACTGCGCGAGCGCACCGGGAATGTTGTCGAAGATCATGTGGATCTGCCCGGCCAGCAGGTCCTGCATGGCAGGAGCGGCGCCGCGATAGGGGACATGGACCATGTCGACCTTGGCCATGATCTTGAAGAGCTCGCCCGAGAGGTGGAGCGTCGTGCCCGACCCGGCGGACCCGTAGGAGTATTTGCCCGGGTTTTTGCGCAGCAGCTCGATCAGCTCGGGCACGGTCTTTACCGGCAGGTCCAGATTGACCACCAGCATGTTGGGCAGCTGCCAGATCGTCGAGATGAAGGTGAAGTCGGTCTTCGCGTTGAATGGCAGCTTGGCGTAGAGCGTGGGCGAGATGGCGTGGCTGGCGATGCCGCCGAGGCCCAGCGTGTAGCCGTCGGGTGCCGACTGGGCGAGAGCGTCCATGCCGACGTTGCCGCCCGAACCACCCTTGTTTTCGACAATCCATTGCTGGCCGCTCAGCTCGGTCAGCTTCGCGCAGAACATGCGCGATAGCGTGTCGGTCGCGCCACCGGCCGGGAACGGGTTGATGTAGCGCACCGTCTTGTTGGGATAGGTGCCTTGGGCCGAGACGATCGCCGGGGCGGCGAGGGTGCTGGCTGCGATTCCACCCACGACGGAACGGCGCCCGATGGGACGCATCTTCAGTGTCATTATTGGTTTCCTCCCTTGATTGACGCAGGCAGAGTGACAAAAACGCTGCGCGTCGTCGATGCTGAAGCCGAGATCTCGGGAACTGTGGCCGGATTTGGGCGCAGCTGGCCTTGCCAGTGCCCTCCAAATGACTGAAAAGTCTCGCCGTTGGGTACTTTCGCCTGTGGAGTGCAAATGGCTTTGGGGGCTGTCTGCGCTGGCAAGAGGATGGTCATGTGGGGTTTTGAGCGTTGGGCCGCAGTGCGTCTCGTCGCGCGCGGTGCTTCCTTCGGCGCCGTTCTGGGCTTGCTGTGTTCCGGGACCGCTATGAATGCGTCGGCCCAGCCAAAGGGGACCGTGCCGCCACCGGGCCAGCAGAAGAATCAGCAGCAGGCGAACAGGAAGGGCGGAAATCCGCCGGAGGTGGACGTCTGCTATGGCTTAACGGGCGCCGATGCGCCGACGAAGGTCGCGGCTTGCACCGAGGTCATCAACAAGGGCCTGCTCTCGGGCGGCGCGCTGGCGCTGGCCTATCTGCACCGCGGGCTGTCGGAGAACGGTCCGGACAGCGACAAGCGATCCAAGGCCGACTTCCGGACGGCGGTCCGCATGTACAACGACGCCATCATGACGCAGCCGCTCAACCCGCACCTCTACATACAGCGCGGCGTCGTCCATCAGACGATCGGCGAGGCCGACCGGGCGATCATCGACTACAGTGACGCGATCCGACTTGCGCCGCGCGATACGCTGCCCCTGATCAACCGCGGCGTCGTGCTGTACACGCGCAAGGACAACAACGAGGGCGCAATCGCCGACTTCAACGCGGCACTCAAGATCAACTCGAAGGAAGTCAGCGCCTGGACCAATCGAGGCATCGTCTATCGCAAGAAGGGCGACGTGAACCAGGCGATTTCGGACTTCACGACGGCGATCAAGATCCTGCCCGACAAGATCCAGCCGGTGTCGCTCACCGATGTCCCTGATTCGGTCACTAGCCAGCTTGCCCGGACGCCGCAGCAGGAGGCCAACCGGATCGCGCTGCAGGCCGCCTTCGTCCATTTCCAGCGCGGCCTCGCCTGGTACGACAAGAACGACTACGACAAGGCTATTGCCGACTTCAGCGAGTCGATCCGACTCAATCCACGGGATGCATCGCCCTGGGTCGGCCGCGGCGCAGCATACATGTACAAGAACGAGCTGAAGCAGGCGATCGCCGACTTCACGGAAGGCATCAGGCTCCAGCCCGGCCAGGCCTTCGCCCACATGCAGCGTGGCATCGCCTATCACCGCATCGGCGACGCCGACAACGCGCTCACGGACTACACGATCGCCCATGAACTGACGCCCAAGGATCCGAACCCGATGGTCAATCGCGGCATCGTCTACTACACGAAGAAGGGCAAGTTCGAAGAGGCGGTCGCCGACTTCGACCAGGCGCTCAAGCTCAACCCGAAGGAAGTCAACGCGCTGATCAACCGCGGCGTGACATGGCGGCAGCGGAACGATCCCGACCGCGCCATCGTCGACTTCACCGAGGCGGTTCGGCTCGGCCTGCAGACGTCGGACATCCTCAGGCTCACGCAGAAGGACAAGGACGGCAAGAAGGATCCTGCGGCGGCCCAGACCGCCGACCAGGTGGCCAATGCCTACTACCAGCGCGGCATGGCCCTGATCGACAAGCAGGAATACGAGGCCGCCGTGAAGGACTTCGAGGCGGCGATCGACATCAACGAGAAGGAGCCTCGTGCCTATCTGGGGCGCGGTGCCGCCTATCTCAAGATGGAGAAGACGAAGGATGCCGTTGCGGACCTCGACCGCGCCATCAAGCTCGCGCCAGGCATGGCCTTTGCCTATTTCGAGCGCGGCGCAGCGTACCATCGCATCGACGACTACGACAATGCCATCGCCGACTACTCCTCGTCGATCGAGATCGATCCGAAGGAGCCGCTGGCCTACATCAACCGCGGCATGGCCCTGATCTTCAAGGATAAGGTCGACGACGCGATCAAGGATTTCGATGCTGCCCTGAAGATCAGCCCGGACGACATCAACGCACTGATCCAGCGCGGCTTCGCGTATGGACTGAAGAAGGACTACCCGCGGGCGTTGGCCGACATCGAAGATGCGCTGCGCCTGTCGCCCGGCAATCCCACTGCACTGTACTATCGCGCGCAGGTCATGGCCTTTCGCGGCGATGCCGGCCGCGCGATCGAGGACTACACCCAGGCGTTGCGCACCGACGTGAAGAATCCGCGCATCTACGCCAGCCGCGCCAATCTCTACAGCAACCTCGGCGAATTCGACGACGCGATCGACGACCTGAACAATGCGATCCGACTGAGGCCTCGCGACGCCAACCTGTTCCTCAGCCGCGGCATCGCCTACTTCAACAAGGGTGACTACGGCAAGGCGATCGCGGACTATGACGAGGCGCTGAAGCTCGACCCGAAGATGACGCCGGCACTGAACAACAGATGCCTGACGCGGGCCGTGACGGGAGGGAATCTCGACGCCGCTCTCGCCGACTGCAACGAGGTCCTCAAGCTGGTGCCCGACGATCCCTATGCCCACGACAATATCGGGCTGATCTATCTGAAGCGGAAGCAGTACGACCGGGCGATCGCCCAGTACAACGCCTCCCTGAAGATCGATCCGGATCGCGCGCGCGCCCTCTACGGCCGAGGCCTTGCCCGCACGCGCAACGGCCAGGGCCCGGCGGGCATCGCCGACATGTCGGCCGCGAGCGGCATCCAGCCGAACATCTCGGGCGAGTTCGCCAAGTACGGCGTGAACTGACGGAGCCCCCCGACTCGACGGACTGCTCGTCGGGTCGGGGGAGCCCTCCATCTGGACCTTCGGAAATCCAGCCGTTCACCGGTGCGGTGGGCTGCGGCTTTGCGCCGGCCGCGCCGACATCACCCACGACCCGCAAATACCGATCCCGGCAGTCTCCAGGCTGCGACCCGACCGGGCTCCCTGCGGACGGGGAGGCTCTTTTCGATTCGTTTGTTTCGTTTAGTCCACTTGCGCCGCCGCTGGGGTCCGGAAACATTCTAATTGAATAAATGAATGTAAGACGATAAGAAAACATCGCTCCACAGAGGTTACCGATGTTCAGAAGCAACGTTAACCACCCTCCGGGCGATCGGCGCCGGCTGAGGTCCATCACGCATACTGCAGAATGGCTGGCCGTCGCCGGGGTTGCGATGGGTCTGGGCTATATCGCCTATCTGGCCCTCGTGCCGGACGCGCTCGCCATCGCGCTGCGCCGCGAAGTGCCGGGCGTCATCGTCGACCCCAGTGCGCCCGCCCTGGCGGCGGCAGGACTGGTCAGCCTCGTTCCGGCCCTGATCTTCATTGCCGCGATGGCATCGGCCCGGACGCTGTTCCGGCTGCTCGGCCGGGCCGCGACCGTATTCGATCCGGCAGCCCCGTCGGTGTTGCGGCGCATCGGCCTTCTGGCGATTGCGGCAGCCTTTGCGGGCGTCGTCGTCCGCATCGTGGTGGGGCTGCTGATGACCAGCGCCAACCCGCCGGGTCAGCAGCAACTGGTCCTGTCCGTCAGCTCGGGCGACGTGACGGCGCTGGTTGTCGGTCTCCTGATGCTCGCCTTTGCGCTCGTGATGCGGGAGGGGATCCGCCTCGACGAGGACAATCGGAGCATCCTCTGATGACGATCGTCGTCACGCTCGATGTGATGCTTGCCAGGCGCAAGATGCGCTCCAAGGAGCTTGCCGAACGGATCGGCCTCACCGAGCAGAACGTCTCCTTGCTCAAATCCGGCAAGGTGCGCGGCATACGCTTCGAGACACTGTCGAAGATCTGCGCGGTGCTGTCCTGCCAACCGGGCGACATTCTCGAGTTCGTGCCGGACGCCGGTCCCCCGTGACTCGGGCGAACCGGCGAGCGGCCCTGGCGGCCGGCTTGATTCTCCTGGCGTCGCTGCTTGCCGGCTGCGCCACCTTGCCGGGTGCGGAAACCGCTCGTGGCATCGACGGGAATGTCGAGGTGTCGTATCTGCCCGGGCCGGCCCCAACGGTCGTGTTCGAAGCCGGCCTGGGAGCGCACAAGGAGAGTTGGACGGCCGTATTCCGGGAGGTCGCGCGGACCAATGGCGTCTTCGCCTATGACCGCCCGGGCGTTGGACGCAGCACTTCGACCGGGCGGCCGCGGGATGGCGCGGCCATCGTGGAGGAACTGCGCACGCTCCTTCGGGGGCGGGGCCTGAAGCCGCCCTATGTGCTGGTCGGCCATTCCGCAGGCGGCCTCTACATGCAGCTTTACGCCAGGCTCCATCCCGAGGAGGTGGTAGGGCTGGTCCTTGTGGATCCGACCCATCCCACTCAGTTCGAGGGCGAGGGATCGCTCGCGAATCGCGGCGCCCTTGCCCGGGGCATCATGGCGCTCGCCGGCGGGATCGGGCCGATCCGCCCGGAGTTCGACGCCTTGCCGCAAACCGGCGCGGAGGTGCTGGCGGCGCCGCCGCTATCTGCTCGCATCGCGACCGTCATCCTGTTGGCGCGGAATGACGGCAGCGGCCCGGCTGCGGCTTTCGACAAGGCCAAGCGGGCCGATTTCGCACGGCTCTATCCGACGGCGCAAATCCGCTGGATCGATAGCGGTCACGACATTCCAGGGGAAAAGCCTGGCGCGGTGGTGGAGGCAATCCGCTGGGTGCTGGCGCAACCGCGATAGCAACAGACCTTCAGACTTGCGGACGCACCAAGGCCCGCAATATCCAGGCCTATGCACCTATGGTCGCAGCTTGCACCAAACAGAAAAGGCGACGCAGTTTGTCCGCTGCAACGTCAGTACTAGAATTCTTCCGCTTCGAGTCGACCCGCACCCCCTCATCCTGAGGAGCGGCCGCAGGCCGCGTCTCGAAGGATCGGCGATAGACGTGGTGCTCGTGGCAATGCTTCGAGACGCGCTCCAGTGGAGCGCTCCTCAACATGAGGTTGGTGTTAGTGAGTCGATCGTATTCGGAAGGACTCTTAGCGCCGTGGGACCAAAATGGCGGATGGGGTGGGATTCGAACCCACGGTGGGCGTGAGCCCACGCCGGTTTTCAAGACCGGTGCCTTAAACCGCTCGGCCACCCATCCAGCTCAGAAAGTTCAGATACTTAGGTGCCGCCATGATTGCAACAAATGGCGTCCGCCTCTGTTAGTCTGCTCCTCATGGCAGACGATTTTTGCCTGATGCACGACGATCGGCTGGGCTATGCACCGAAACCGGGCTTTCGGGGAGCGGGGGCCGGCGGGTGGCCGGTGTCGATCGATGCCGACGGCTTCCGGTCCAGCGGCGGCGACGCGGCCGCCGGGATCGATCGGGCAATTCTCGCCGTGGGCGATTCCTACACGTTCGGGGAGGAGATTGGCGACGGCGATACCTGGCCGGCACAGCTCGAACGGCTGAGCGGCCGCACGGTGCTGAACGGCGGAGTATCGGGCTACGGCTTCGACCAGATCGTGCTGCGCGCCGAGCAACTCGCCGAGCGACATAAGCCGGCGATGATCATCGTCGGCTTCATTGCCGATGACATACGGCGCACCGAGATGCGTCGCCTGTGGGGGCGGGACAAGCCCTGGTTCGCAATTGGGGGGGACGAACTCGTCCTCCAGGGCGTGCCCGTGCCCGAGCGAAAGCCGCTTGCGCCCTCGTGGCTCCGCCATCGTTTACAGCGAATCCTGATCCAGCTTCCGCCGCCTCTCCAACAGCTCTTCGGCTACCACGTCCGGAAGCATCCCGCCGGCCACGGCAGCGGCATCGGCCTGCGACTCGTCGAGCACCTGGCCAAGCTGGAGGCGGCGCACGGATGCCGTGTCGTCCTGGTGGCGCAGTATCAGCCCCGGGTCTGGCTCGACCGGATCTTCGCGGCCGACGAACGCCGCGCGACCTGGGAAGTGCTCGATCGCGCGTCGAGCCTGGGGCTGGCGACCGTCGATACCTATCCGAGATTCGCCGCCGAGCCGGCGGCAGCGTCGCTTTACGTCAACTCCCACGTAAACGCGCGCGGCAACGCGATGATCGCAAGCCTGCTGGCCGCCCGGCTGTCGGAACTGTCGCGAACGCCGGATCGATAACCGCCGTTAACCGGCGATTCAGCCGCCCTGTTCGCGTCTCAAGGCCTCACGGCGGATCATGGCGCGCCATTCGGCGGGCGGCATGCACTTGTGGGCGTGGACGCCGAGCTTGCGCTGGATGGCCTCGCGCTCCTCGGGCACGTAGCGGTCCTTGCTGACGGCAGGCAGGGCCCAGGCCCAACCGGCGGAGACCATCTTCTCCTGCAGGTCGTCGTCACCGGCGAAACACTGCGCCACCGGCGGGTTGGTCTTGCGCTCGGTATCGATCAGGCGGCAGTTCACCGGGCGCCCGGCGATGAATTCCTCGAGCGCCTTGCGGGCGAGCGCGCCGGCACGCCACTGGCCGTCGTCGCAGGTCTGGCTGCGCTCGGGTGCATCGATACCGAACAGCCGCACGAGCTGCGGGCCGAACTTCACCGTGTCGCCGTCGACCACCGTGAAGCGCGGCTTCGGCACGGGCGGCAGAACTGTATCGTCGTCGGAGGACTGGGCTGCGGCGCCGGCTGTCACCGCCAGCGCAGCGAGGGCAACGATCGGCCAGGAGACAGTTTTCAAAGGGTAACCTTGCGGCGGCGTTTCCGGGGCACTCTACGTTATTTGCTTCGCGTCCCAAAGCCGGCCCGCCGCAGCGCATCGGCCATGGCATTGGCCGGAGCGGCGGGCTTGGCGGCCTGCACGCGGGCCTGATCGCGCCGTGAAGCCCCGCCGCCACCCTCGTTGCGGGCGGATCGTGCCGGCTGTTTGCCGGCCTCGTCGTCCAGCCGCAAGGTCAGGGCAATGCGCTTGCGCGGCTTGTCCACGTCCAGGACCTTCACGCGGACGATGTCGCCCGGCTTCACGACGGCGCGCGGGTCCTTCACGAAGCTGTTCGACATGGCGGACACGTGCACCAGCCCGTCCTGGTGGACGCCGACATCGACGAAGGCCCCGAAGGCGGCGACATTGGTGACGACGCCCTCGAGCACCATGCCCGGCTCGAGGTCGTTCAGTGTCTCGACGCCGGCCTTGAATTCCGCCGTCTTGAAGGCCGGCCGAGGATCGCGGCCCGGCTTCTCCAGTTCGCGCAGGATGTCCGTGACGGTCGGCAGGCCGAACTTCTCGTCGACGAACTCCTTCGGCGACAGCGCCCGCAGGGCAGGGGCGTTGCCGATCAGGGCGTCGATCTTGTTTTTTGTCGCGGCGATGATCCGGTGCACCACCGGATAGGACTCGGGATGCACGGCCGAGGCGTCGAGCGGATCGTCGCCCCCCTGGATGCGCAGGAATCCCGCGCACTGCTCGAAGGCCTTGGGGCCGAGCCGCGGCACGTCCTTCAAGGCCTTGCGGGACCTGAACGCGCCGTGCGCGTCGCGATGGGAGACGATGCTCTGCGCCAGCCCCTGGCCGATGCCGGAGACGCGCGCCAGCAATGGCGCCGAGGCGGTGTTGAGGTCCACGCCCACGCCGTTCACGCAATCCTCGACCACGGCGTCCAGCGACTTGGACAGCTTGAACTCGCTGAGATCGTGCTGGTATTGGCCGACGCCTATCGACTTGGGATCGATCTTCACCAGCTCCGCCAGCGGGTCCTGCAGCCGGCGGGCGATCGACACGGCGCCGCGCAGGGTGACGTCGAGGCCCGGCAGTTCCTCCGAGGCATAGGCGGACGCCGAATAGACCGACGCGCCGGCTTCCGACACCACGATCTTCTGCAGCTTGATCTCCGACAGTCCCTTCAGCAGCTCCATCGCCAGCTTGTCGGTCTCGCGCGAGGCGGTGCCGTTGCCGATCGCGACCAACTCGACCTTATGCTCACGCACCAGCCTCGACAGGATGGCGAGCGATTCGTCCCAGCGGCGCTGCGGCTCGTGCGGATAGATCGTGCTGGTCGCCACCACCTTGCCGGTGGCGTCGACCACGGCGACCTTCACGCCGGACCGGTAGCCGGGGTCGAGCCCGAGCGTCGGCCGCGCGCCGGCGGGGGCGGCGAGCAGCAGGTCGCGCAGATTGGAGGCGAACACCCGCACCGCTTCCTCCTCGGCGGCCGTCCACAGGCGCAGCCGGAGGTCGATCGACAGCATGATGGTGATCTTGGTGCGCCACGCCCAGCGCACCGTCTCGGCCAGCCATTTGTCGCCTGGGCGTCCCTGGTCGGAGATGCCGTAGGCCCGCATGATGCGCAGCTCGTAGGCGCTGGGGATTGCCTGCGACGCGGGAGGGCGCGTCGCGGGATCGTCCGGTTCGACCGTCAAGCCGAGGATCTCCTCGCGCTCGCCGCGGCACAGCGCCAGCACGCGATGCGACGGCATCTTGGCGAGGGCCTCGGAGAAATCGAAATAGTCGCTGAACTTGGCGCCGGCTTCCTGCTTGCCCTCACGCACCTTGGAAACGAGGCGTCCGTTCGTCCAGAACTCCTCGCGCAGCGCGCCGATCAGGTCGGCATTCTCGGCGAAGCGTTCCACCAGGATGGCGCGCGCGCCTTCGAGCGCCGCCGCCGCCGTGGCGACGTTCTTGTCCGCCGAAACGAAAGGCTCGGCGCGGACCGCGGGCTCGACGGTCGGATCCTTGAGCAGCAAGTCGGCGAGCGCCTCCAGCCCCGCTTCCTTGGCGATCTCCGCCTTGGTGCGGCGCTTGGGCTTGTAGGGGAGGTAGATGTCCTCGAGCCGGCTCTTGCTGTCGGCGGCCAGGATCGCGGCTTCGAGTTTCGCGTCGAGTTTTCCCTGGTCGCGGACGGAGTCGAGGATGACCTTCCGCCGGGCCTCCAGCTCGCGCAGATAGCCCAGTCGCTCCTCGAGTGTGCGAAGCTGCGCATCGTCAAGCGATCCGGTGACCTCCTTGCGGTAGCGCGCGATGAAGGGGACGGTGGCTCCGCCGTCGAGCAGCTCGACCGCAGCCTGGACCTGCTGCTCCTTGACCCCGAGTTCTTCGGCAATGCGCGCCTGGATGGAGACCACCAAGAAAAACCTCATCGGTCGTTAGCGTGGGAGACCGTCGCCACGTCGGGCCGCGGATATGAACGGCGCGGCTGTGGGACTTCAAGCAGTTTGTGAAGTTCCGCCTGGAGCTGCCAGCAATCGTTTGACCCGTATTTCCTTCATTGGCAGTGTTCATTCGGCGAAAGAATCACGAACAACGAAGAAAAGCCGTCGATCATGGATTTCTCCTTTTCCGAACAGCATGAGGCGGTGCGCGAGACCGTCAGGCGCCTGTGCCAGACCGAGCATCAGAAGCTGGTGGCGGCGGCGGAGGAGAACGAAGTGCTGCCGCGCGAAGTCTTCGCGCGCTGGGGCGAACTCGGCCTGCTGGGCGTGCGCTATCCCGAAGCCGACGGCGGCAGCGGCCTCGACAAGGTGAGCGACTGCATCGTGCGCGAGGAGCTGAGCTATATGAGCCAGGGATTCGCCTCGAGCTGGTCGGCCCATAGCCATCTCGGCATCTGGCCGATCTGGAAGGCCGGCACGGAAGAGCAGCGCCGGCGCTTCTTCCGGCCCGCCGTGCAGGGGCGGAAGATCGCGGGCTTCGCCTTGAGCGAGCCCGACGGCGGCTCGAACATCCGTGCCCTCAAGACCCGCGCCGAGCGCGCCGACGGCGGCTGGAAACTGAGGGGCAGCAAGCTCTACATCACCAATGCGCCGATCGCGGATTTCCTGCTGGTCGCGGCGCGGACCGCGCCCGAGCTGACCGGCGGCGCGATCAGCCTGTTCATCGTCGAGCTGCCGGCCGCCGGTATGAAGATCGACAAGCTCAGGAAGGAAGGTATCCGCGCCTCCGAGACTGGGCTGATCCACATGGATGATGTTTTCGTGCCGGACGGCTGCGTTCTAGGCGCCCAGCTGGGCAACTATCCGGTGATCCTCGACTCGCTTAGCGAGAACAGAGTCGGAGTCGCGGCCAACGCCTTGGGCATGGCGCGCGCTGCCTTCGATGCGGCCACGGCCTACGCGCGGGACCGGCTGGTCGCCAACAAGCGGATCGGCGACTACCAGGCGATCGGCCACAAGCTCGCGGAGATGTCGGCGCAGATCGAGGCGGCGCGGTGGCTCGTCTACTACGGCGCCTGGAGGGTCGACCAGGGCACGCTGGACTCGGCGACCGCCGCGCGGGTGAAACTGGTCGCCAGCGAGACCGCGGTTTCCGTGAGCGAGCAGGCGATCCGCGTCCACGGCGGCGCCGGGATCATGCGCGAGTATCCGGTGGGCCGCATCCACCGCGATGCGCTGGTCTATGTGATCGGCGAAGGCACCAGCGAGATCCAGAAGAACCTGATCGCCCGCGACCTCGGCTTCAGGTTCTGAACCATCCGACATCCGTCATCGACCGAAAGGAGCAGGAAGCGTCGTCACGAAACTCCACGAACAAGAAAATGCTGCGAAGCAAGGGAGGAAGCTCATGAAGTTGGTTCGCCGGCTTACCGCGTTCGCGACCGCCGTCGGCGTCGTGCTTGCCGCGCCCGCGATGGCACAACCCTATCCGAACAAGCCGATCCGCCTAATCGTCCCCTTCGGCGCCGGCTCGGGCAGCGACATCCTCGCCCGCATCATCGGCGAGCCGCTCGGCCAGGCGCTCGGCCAGCCGATCGTCATCGAGAACAAGCCGGGCAACAACACGACGCTCGGCACGGAGCTCGTGGTGAGTTCCCCACCGGACGGATACACGATCGGGCTGCTGACCAATTCCGGCCTCGTCGCTAGCCCCGCCGGCCTGACCAGCGGCGTCCGCTACGATCCGGCCAAGGACCTGAGCTACATCTCCATGGTGGCGTCGGTTTCCTACGTCTGGCTGGTCAACAACGACGTCAAGGCCACGAAGGCGCCCGAGCTGATCGAGCTGCTCAAGGCCAATCCCGGGAAGTTCAACTACGCGAGCGGCAATACCGGTGGCATCGCCTATGGTGGCTACATCAAGAATGCCTACCAGCTCGACGTGACGCATGTGCCCTACAAGTCGGTGCCCCCGGGCCTCGCTGATTTGGTCAGCGGACACGTGCAGCTCATGGTCGCCGATATTCCGGCCTCGCTCGGCATGATCCGGGGCGGCAGGGTGCGGGCGGTCGGCATGACGACCGCCCAGCGCAATTCGCTTCTGCCCGACGTGGCGACCTTCTCGGAACAAGGGCTCGCCACGCCGCCCGACATGAGCGGCTGGTGGTGCGCCGTGGCGCCGGCAGGGACGCCGGACGAGATCCTCGACCGGCTGAACCGCGAGCTCGTGAAGATCCTGGAAACGGAATCGGTGAGAGCCAAGCTGCTGCAGAACGGCATCGTGCCGACGCCGTCGACGCGGCAGCAGGCGGTACAGTACCAGAAGGACCAGTTCCTAGTGTGGCAGGCCATGGTCAGGGACCTCAACCTCAGGGTCGACTAGGGTCTTTCCGAATAAGCTGGAATCAACCCACCAAACCTCATGCTGAGGAGGCTGCGGAGCAGCCGTCTCGAAGCATGGGCACGAGCACCGCGTTTGCTGCCCATCCTTCGAGACGCCGCGCAGGCGCGGCTCTTCAGGATGAGGTGGGTGTTTGATCTTCCCGCATCGGAAAGACGCTAGGAACCGAGGCGTTCTTCGCCCGGTGGTTTGACGAGGCAGCTGGCGCTACGATGCGCGTCAACGCTCCGGAGGCCTTCCCGAATGTCCCCTTACGTTTCGGCGCCGGCCCGAACGAAGATCCTCGTGCCGGTGCTCACGGCCATCGTCGCCGTCGCGATCTTCATCGTCGACACGCTGACGCCGCTCGATATCGCCGTGGCCGTGCTCTATGTCGCCGTCGTCCTGCTGGCGGTCGATTTTGCCGGCTATACCGGCATCTTGACGATTGCCGCGGGCTGCGCCGTCCTGACGATTACCAGCTTCGTTCTGACCCACGATCTGACGTCGGATACCGGAGCTATCCTGCGCTGCTTCGTCAGCCTCTCGGCCATCGCCATCACCGCACTACTGGCGGCGCGCAACCAGCTGGCCGTGGCGGCCCTGCGCGACCAGGCCGATCTACTCGACCTTACGCACGACACGGTGTTCGTGCGCGACCGCGACGACGTGATCCGATACTGGAATCGCGCGGCGGAGGATCTCTATGGCTGGCGCAGCGACGAGGCTGTCGGCCAGCCGGCCGCGGCGCTGCTGAGTAAGACCTTTCCTGTGCCCTATCCGGCGATCCTCGAGGAGCTGGAGCGCGAGGGCCGCTGGGAGGGCGAGATCGGCCATACCTGCCGCGACGGCAGGCAGGTCACGGTCAGTTCGCGCTGGGCGCTGCAGCGCGATTCGCATGGCCGGCCTGCCGCCGTACTCGAAACCAACACCGACATCACCGCCCAGCGCGCGGCGGAGGACCGGCTCGACCGGACGCGCAGCGAACTGGCTCACCTCTCGCGTATCGCCACGATGGGCGAACTCACCGCGTCGATTGCCCACGAGGTCAACCAGCCGCTCGCCGCCATCGTCGCCAACGGCGAAGCCGGTCTGCGCTGGCTGGGGCGTGACACGCCGGACCTGGGCGAGACGAAGAAGTCCATCGAGGCGATGCTGCGGAATGCGCACCGCGCCAGCGACGTCGTCCGGCGCCTGCGGGGCTTGTCAGCCAAGTCGGCGCCCGCCCACGCGCTTCTCGACGTCGCGGCGGTGGCCGACGAGACCGTCCAGCTCGTCGAACGGGAGCTGCGCGTCCAGGGTGTCCGGTTGTCCGCCGACCTTCCGGCGGGCCTGCCGCCGGTTGACGGCGATCGGGTGCAGATCCAGCAGGTCCTGCTCAATCTCCTGTTGAACGCCATCCAGGCTCTGGGCGCCGTGCCCCCCGAACGGTGCACGATTTCTGTTAGAGTGCAACGCGCAGTGAGCGAGAGTCTGGGAGATGCCATCGTGTTGACAGTCGAGGATACCGGCGCGGGGATTGCAGAAGCCGACCTTGCCCATCTGTTCGACGCCTTCTTCACGACCCGCAGCGACGGGATGGGCATGGGCCTGTCGATCTCGCGCTCGATCGTCGAGGCTCATGGCGGCCGTATCGAAGCGGCCAACAGGCCGGAAGGAGGGGCTTCGTTTCGCGTCTGCCTGCCGGTCGGCGGGAGGGCGGCATGAACCGCCGGCAATCCGCGGTCGGGGCTGAGCCCGCAGAGTTGACGCCCGTGGTTTTCATCGTCGACGACGACGAGGAGCTGCGTCTGGCGCTCGACAATCTCTTCCGCTCCGTCGGCCTGCAGGCACGGCTCTTCGGCTCGGCCGCCGAATTCCTGAAGGCGGCTCCGGTCGACGCACCCGGCTGCCTGGTCCTCGACGTCCGCCTGCCGGGCGTGAGCGGCCTCGAATTCCAGGGACAGCTCACCCGCATGGGCATCGAGCTGCCGATCGTCTTCATGACAGGCCATGGCGACGTACCGATGTCGGTGCGCGCCATGAAGGCCGGCGCCGTCGACTTCCTAACCAAGCCGTTCCGCGACCAGGACATGCTCGATGCCGTCTCCTCGGCGATAGAGGCGGACCGGCAGCGCCGAGCCACGGCAGAGGCGGGAAGGGACGTCCGCGCGCGCTTCGAAGGCCTGTCGCCGCGCGAGCGTGAAGTGATGACCCTCGTAACCCGCGGCCTCATGAACAAGCAGGTCGCCGGCGAGTTGGGCTTGAGCGAGATCACCGTGAAGCTCTACCGTGCCCAGGCCATGCGCAAGATGGGAGCCGGCACACTCGCCGATCTGGTGCGAATGGCCGAGCAACTGTCGCTCCACGCCAGCCGGGGCTAGCACGCCTTCTGCAATTTCATAAACGTACGTATGGCTACCGGCGCCACCGCGCCTGCCGCAAGGTGGCGTCGCCATGCCGTCCACACCTGACACTTCGAACTCCGTGTCGCCCCTCCGCATCGCCGTCGTCGACGACGACGAGTCGGTGCGCGAGGCGCTGCGAAACCTGCTGAGATCGGCCGGTTACGACGTGCGGGCCTTCTGCTCGGCCGAAGACTTTCTCGAGCACCCGGCGAGCGAGGCCTTTTCCTGCGTCGTGACCGACGTCCAGATGCCCGGCATGGGCGGCCTCGAACTGCAGAAGCGCATCGTGGCGTCGGACACGCGGCTGCCGGTCATCCTGATCACCGCGTTTCCGCGCGACTATGTGCGCCAACAGGCGGAGGAGCTGGGTGCGGCCGGCTTCCTCACCAAGCCGTTCGATGCCAGCCGCATGATCGAGTGCGTCGAGCGCGCCCTGCGCCTGACCCGGTAAGGCCCCATCGTCCCGCCCTTCGCGATGCGCCGGTCTCGGGACGATGGGCCTCCCGACTATCCGTGCGCGCGGGCGCTCTCGAACAGGAACCAGGTCCGGCGCTCGGTCTCGTCGATCCAGACCTCGACCAGGCTCGCCGTCGCGACATCGCCATGCTCGTCGCACAGCGCATGGACCTCGCGCAGGATGGACGTGAGCTGGCGATTGTCGTCGCGCAGCTCGGCCAGCATCGTGCCCGGCGGGACGAAGTCGGCATCGTTGTCGAGCAGCCGCTGCTGCCGCGCGATCTGGCCGATCGAGCGCAGCGTCGTGCCGCCGATCTTTCGCGCGCGCTCGGCGATCGGATCGGTCATGGCGAAGATCTGGTCGGCCTGTTCGTCGAGCATCAGGTGATGGTCGCGGAAGTGCGGGCCGGACATGTGCCAGTGGAAGTTCTTGGTCTTCAAGTAGAGGGTGAAACAGTCGGCCAGCAGTGCGGTGAGCGACGTCGCCAGGTCCTTGACGGCGTTTTCGGAGAAGGTGCTGCGCGTCTGCAGGGCGGCGGTTCTGCGATCCTGGACGGTGGTCATTGGCTCTACTCCTTGGTGGCTGGAAGCGGGTGGGTCTGATGCACCTGGTGGGTTTCTCCCGACGTGGCGACGGCCACGACGACAGTCAGCGTCATCGCGATGCAGACGATGACGAAAGCGAGGGCGAGATCGACCTTGAGCAGTTTGCGCATGATTGCCTCAGTGGGCCGCCGGGGCGTGGCCGCCGAGCTTGACCTTGCGCAGGGTGAGCGCGAGCGCCGCGGCGGAGAGCGAGATCGCCATGAGCGTCCAGAAGACGTCGATGAAGGCCAGGAACGAGGCCTGCGTCGCGACCTGCTGCCCGATCCAGGCGATGGCCTGCTTCTGGGCCTGCAGCGCCGAGCTGCCATGGCTGGTGAAGTAGTCGACCATCTGGCGCACCGTTTCCTGGTAGGCGGCGCTCGACGGCACCGACTGCTCGACCAGCCGGCTCTGGTGGAACTGTTCGCGGTGGGCCAGCACGTTGGACGAGAGAGCGATGCCGAGCGAGCCGCCGATGTTGCGGGCGACGTTGACCAGCGCGGACGCCTGGTCGACCTTGTCCGCCGCGATGCCTTCATAGGAGGCGGCTGTGATCGACAGGAAGATCAGCGGCAGGCCGACGCCCAGCAGCATGCGCGAGTGGGCGAGGTACCAGAAGCCGACATCGCCGTAGATCGCGGTCAGATTGTACATCGAGAGCGCGATGATCGAGGCGCCGGCGACGATCAGGTACTTGGGCTGGATCTTCGTCAGCAGGCGCCCGGTGATGAACATCATCGCCATGGTGACGAGGCCCCCGGGTGACAGGACGAGGCCGGCCCAGGTGGCGGTGTAGCCGAGATCCTGCTGCACGAGCTGCGGCAGGAACTGAGTTGTCGCGAGCAGGATGGCGCCGGTCGCCAGCATCACGAGGAAGCAGGCGCCGAATTGCCGGGTTGCCACCAACCGGATGTCGATCGCCGGATTGCGACGGGTCATCTCCCACGGGATCATGAGGACGAAGGCCAGTGCGCAGACGGAAGCCACGGTGACGATGAAGCCAGAGCCGAACCAGTCGTCCTCCAGACCGCGATCGCACACGATCTCGAGCGCGCCGAGGAACGTGGCGACAAGCGCGAAGCCCACCAGATCGAAGCCGCCGTCGGTCCGCCGCAGCCTCTGCCGTTCCTCGACCTGGGCCCGCGTCTCGCGCAGCAGCAGGGCGATCGACACGATCGTCAGCAGGCCCACCGGCCCGTTGATCAGGAAGCACCAGTGCCAGGAGGCGTTGTCGGAAAGCCATCCGCCGAGCGTCGGCCCGACCACGGGCGCCACCACGACGGCGACGCCGAACAGGGCGAAGGCCTGCCCGCGCTTGGCCGGGGGAAATGTATCGACGAGGATCGACTGCGAGACCGGCACCATGCCGCCGCCGGCAATGCCCTGCAGGACGCGGAACAGCAGCAATGCCTGCAGGTTCCAGGCGAAGGCGCACAGCACCGAGCTGACGGTGAACAGGGCGAGGCAGGCGATGAAGAACCGCCGCCGGCCGATCCGGCGGACCAGGAAGCTGCTGGCCGTCAGGCTGATGGCATTTGAGACCAGGTAGGTGGTCACCACCCAGGACGCTTCATCCTCGCTGACGCCGAGGCCGCCCGCGATGTAGGGCAGGGCCACGTTCGCGATCGTGGTGTCGAGAACTTCCATGAAGGTGGCGATCGCCACCACCACGGCGATCAGCCAGGGGTTCGATACCCTGACCGTGTCGGCGGCGCTCACAGCCAGCTCCGCAGCCGCTCGTAGAGGGACGGCGCCGGGTCGGTCCGCACCGTGGGGACCACGGACATGCCCGGTCCCAGCGCGACGTCGGTCGGCGCATGATCGATGACGACCTTCACCGGCACGCGCTGCACGATCTTCACGTAGTTGCCCGTCGCGTTTTCGGCGGGCAGCAGCGAAAAGGCGGTGCCGGATCCCGGCTGCACGCTGGCGACGTGGCCGTGGATCTCGCGGCCGGGATAGGCGTCGATCCGGAAGCTCACCGGCTGACCCGGACGCATCGCGTCGAGCTGCGTCTCCTTGAAGTTGGCAACGACCCAGATCTCGTCGGGGACGAACATGGAGAGTGCCGTGCCGGCCTGCGCGAACTCGCCGACCGCGGCACCGAGCTGGACGATCCGCCCCGGCTGCGCCGCCGTCACCGTCGTGTAGGACAGGTTGAGCGCCGCCTGGTCGTGCTTTGCCTGCACCTCCTGCAGATTCGCCAATGCCGAGTTGCGTTGCGCCTCGAGCGCGTCCAGCTGGCGGTGTGCCACCGTAACGTTGGCCTGCGCGTTCGAGACCGTCGCTTGCTGCTGGTAGAGCTCGGACAGAGCCAGTTCGCCGGTCTGATGGCTCGACCAGCCTTCCTTCGTGAGCGTGCTGTAGCGTTCGGCCTGTTGTTGCGCATAGACCAGCCGCGCCTCGCTCAGCTTCACCTGGGTCTCGCTGGCGGCGATCTGCGCCTTCTGGACTTCGATCTGGGCAGCGATGTTGGCGATGTTCGCCTGCGCGGCGGCGATGGCGGCCTCGGCCTGGGCGAGCGCTACCCGGTAGTCGCGCTGGTCGATGCGGGCGATCACGTCGCCCGTGCCAACATGCTGGTTGTCGGTGACCGGGACCGACGTCAGGTAGCCCGGGACCTTGGGCGCGACCGCGAACTGTCGCGCCGCGATGAAGGCATCGTCGGTCGTCGCGAAGTGAGCGCTGTAGTCAAAATAGAGCCCGGCCGCCGAGACCGCGCCGACCAGGGCCAGGAGGCCGACGCCGCCGAGCAGCATGCGGCGCCCCGTGAAGCCTCCGCGCGGCGTCTTCTTCGAAGGTGCCTCGTCTGCGGTGGCCGGCTCGTCGCGAAGCAGTTTCTCCTGAGGCGGCGCCTCGGCCGGGGCCGGCGCGGGAGTGCTCTCCGTCGGACGGCGTAGCGGAATCAGGGTGCCAGGGCTGGGCGACATGACGTGGTCTCCTATCGCGGGCCACGCACCATTTGCGGGGCTGAACGAGAGGATAGAGACCGAGGCAAAACCGCCAATTCAGATGGACGTCTGATGCGGGCAAACCTTCGTATAGGCAGTCGGCGGCGGCTTTTTCCGCGAAGATCGGATCACGACATCCGATCGGGAGCAGGACCATGGCCGAGACCAGGCGCATTCGCCCCTACAAGCAGCCCGCCGGCGGATGGGGCGCCCTGAAGGCGCTGGGCCAGCATCTCGTCGAGCAGGGCATCACGATCAAGGGATCGAAGACGCTCCTGCGCATGAACCAGCCGATGGGCTTCGACTGCCCGGGCTGCGCCTGGCCCGATCCCAAGCACACCTCCTCGTTCGAGTTCTGCGAGAATGGTGGCAAGGCGGTCGCCTGGGAATCGACCGCGGAGCGCTGCACGCCGGAGTTCTTCGCGGAGCACACCGTTTCGGAGCTCGAGGGCTGGAGCGACTACCAGCTCGAGATGGCCGGCCGGCTGACGCACCCCATGGCCTACGACGCGGCGAGCGGCCGCTATGTGCCGGTGAGCTGGGACGAAGCCTTCGCGACGGTCGGCCGGCACCTGGCGGCGTTGCCCGATCCGAACATGGCCGAGTTCTACACCTCGGGTCGCACCTCCAACGAGGCGGCCTTCCTCTACCAGCTGTTCGTGCGCGAATTCGGCACCAACAATTTCCCCGACTGCTCGAACATGTGTCACGAGGCGACCAGCGTCGGCCTGCCGCTCTCGATCGGTGTCGGCAAGGGGACTGTCCTGCTGGAGGATTTCGACAAGACCGAGTGCATCTTCATCTTCGGCCAGAATCCCGGCACCAACAGCCCGCGCATGATGACCAGCCTGCGCAACGCCTCGCGGCGCGGCGCGACCATCATGTCGTTCAACCCGTTCCGCGAGCGCGCCCTCGAACGCTTCCAGGCGCCGCAGGATCCGGTCGAGATGGTGACGCTCGGCTCGACACCGATCAGTTCGCGCCTCTACCAGGTGCGGGTCGGCGGCGACGTCGCGGCAATCAAGGGCCTGATGAAGGTCCTGGTCGAGGCCGACGAAAGCGCACGGGGCGCAGGCAGTGCCGCCGTACTCGACTGGGATTTCATCCACGAGCACACGCTGGGCATCGACGCGCTGATCGCCGACCTGAAGGCGGCGGACTGGGCGTCGCTCGAGCGGCAGTCCGGCCTTGTCCGTTCGGAGATCGAGGAGGCGGCCCGAGCCTACATGAAGGCCGGGCGCGCCATCGTCGTCTATGGCATGGGCATCACGCAGCATCGCCACGGTGCGCAGGCGGTGCAGCAGCTGGCCAACCTCTGCCTGCTCCGAGGCAACATGGGCCGGGAAGGGGCGGGTCTCTGCCCGGTGCGTGGCCATTCGAACGTGCAGGGCGACCGCACGGTGGGCATCACCGAGATCCCGGCGGCCGATTTCCTCGCGCGTCTTGGCGAGCGGTTCGGCTTCACGCCGCCATCGGCGCCCGGCCACAACGTCGTCACGGCGCTGCAGGCGATGGCGCGCGGCGAGGTGCGGGTCTTCTTCGGCATGGGCGGCAATATCGTGGCCGCCATGCCCGACTGGCAGGTGACGCGCGACGCCTTCCGCCGGCTCGATCTCAGCGTCCATGTCTCGACCAAGCTCAACCGCAGTCACCTGGTGCGCGGCCGCGAGGCGCTGATCCTGCCCTGCCTCGGGCGCACCGAGCTCGACGTCCAGGCGACCGGGCCGCAGTCCATCACCGTCGAGGATTCGATGTCGATGGTGCACGCCTCGCTCGGCCTGAACGCGCCCGCCTCGGACCATCTGAAGAGCGAGCCCGCCATCGTGGCCGGTATCGCCCGGGCGACGCTCGGCACCCGGTCGGTCGTGCCGTGGGAGGAGCTGGTCGGCGACTACGACCTAATTCGCGACGCGATCGAGGACGTGTTCCCGATCTTCAAGGACTACAACGCGCGCATCCGCGTGCCGGGCGGCTTCCATCTCGTGCCGACGGCCCGCGAGCGGATCTGGAACACCGCATCCGGCAAGGCGAACTTCCTGATCTACGACGGCATCCAGGAAGACCCGGTGCAGAAGGACAATGACGTGCTGTGGCTGACCAGCGTGCGCAGCCATGACCAATACAATACGACGCTCTATTCGATGTCGGACCGCTATCGTGGCGTCTATGGCCAGCGCGACGTCGTCTTCCTCGGCGCGACCGAAATCGAAAGGCTCGGGTTCGAGCCCGGCGATCGCGTCGACATCGTCGCCGTGAACGGCGACGGCATCGAACGGCGCGTGCGCGGCTACCAGCTCGTGGCCTGTGCGTTCCCCGAGGGGAGCTGCGCGGCCTATTATCCGGAGACCAATCCGCTGGTGGCGCTGGATGCCCACGACCCCATGAGCTTCACGCCCTCCTACAAGGGCATCCCCGTGCGGCTGGTCCGCGCGGCGGCGGGCGCTGCCTGAGGGAGGCGAGCCAATGGCACCGCTCGAGATCGTCCTGATCCTGTTGTCGGCCGTGGTGGTGAGCGGCGCCTGCGCCCGCATGCTCCCGCTGCCGGTGCCCGTGCCGCTCGTCCAGATCGCGCTCGGCGTGTTCGTCGCCGCGGTCGCCAATCTCGGCGTCAGGCTGGATCCGCAGGTCTTCTTCGTGCTGTTCCTGCCGCCGCTGCTGTTCTTCGACGGCTGGCGGCTGCCCAAAGCCAGCCTGTTGCGGGACAAGGGAATGATCCTGGCGCTTGCGCTCGGTCTCGTCGTTTTCACCGTGCTCGGGCTGGGGCTGCTGATCCACTTGATGATTCCCGCCATGCCGCTCGCCGTGGCCTTCGCGCTCGCAGCGGTGATCTCGCCGACCGATCCGGTCGCGGTGAAGGCCATCGCCGCGCGTGTGCCCGTGCCGAAGCGGTTGATGCAACTGCTCGAAGGGGAGGCGTTGCTCAACGATGCGTCGGGTCTGGTTTGTCTGCGCTTTGCAGTGGTCGCCGCGCTGACCGGCACCTTCTCTTTGACCGACGCCGTCGGCAGCTTCGTGTGGGTGGCGGTCGGCGGGCTGGCGGCCGGATTCGCGGTGACCATCGTGGCGGCGCAGGCGAAGAACTGGGTGTCGCGCCGCTACGGCGAGGATGTCGGCGCCCAGATCCTGATCAGCCTGCTGATCCCTTTCGGAGCCTATTTCCTCGCTGACATGGCAGGCGCCTCGGGGATCCTCGCCGCCGTCGCCGCCGGCATCACCATGAGCCACGTCGAACAGGGCGGTGGGGCGCTTGCGGAGACCCGCGTGCGGCGCAGCGCCGTGTGGGAGACCATCCAGTTCGGGGCCAGCGGCGTCATCTTCATCCTGTTGGGCGAGCAATTGCCCCGGATCGCCAGCGGCGCCGCCGAGGTGGTGCATGAGGCAGGCCATGCCGAGGTTTTCTGGCTGCTCTTCTACGTCGCCGCGATCACTTTCGGTGTGGCTGCGTTGCGCTTCGCCTGGGTGTGGGTGCTGGTCCGCGTGGCACTCTGCCGGCAAGCGAGCTGGCGGCTGGTCGCGGCGCTCACGGTCGCAGGTGTCCGCGGCACCGTCACCCTGGCGGGCGTACTCTCCCTGCCATTCATGCTGGCCGACGGCAGCTCGTTCCCGGCGCGCGACCTGGCGGTGTTTCTTGCGGCAGGAGTCATCATCGCTTCACTGGTCGCGGCGACACTCATCCTGCCGGGCCTGCTGCGTCGCCTCGGCTTCGCGGCCGAGCCGGGCGAGGAGGCGGCGGAGGACGCGGCTCGAGTCGCTGCCGGCGAGGCGGCGCTGGCGGCCATCGCCCGTGCCCAAGGTCGATTAGCGACCCGCCCCGACGACGCGGATCTGGGCGCGGAAGCGGCGACGCGCGCCATGGCACCCTATCGCCAGCGCATCGACGCGCTCTCTCGGTCGGGGGCCGAGGGAGACCTAGCGCGTCGCATCGAGGTCCTCGAGCGGGAGCTGGAGCTGATCGGCATGCGGGCGGAACGCGAGCGTCTGCTCCAGCTCACGCGCAGCGGCCACCTGTCCGACGAGGCGGCACGCAAGCTCGTGCGCGAGGTCGATCTCGTCGAGGCGCGCATCGCGGGTGCCTGAGGTTCACGCGCTCTTGAGAGGGCGGCGCAGGTTGCGCCGGCCATACTCCACTCCCACGACCGAAAGGTGTTCTCCATGTCTCGATCGTCCTCTCGCAGCCCTCTCGTACCGCTGGCCGTCATCGCCCTGGTCGTGGCGGGGAGTGCGGCCGCGTTCGCCTATACGGCGGGGTGGCTATCGCCGGAGCGTCTCACGCCCGCCCGGCTCGTGGCAGCGCTGGCGCCGCCCGGCGGTCCGGCGCTTGGGCATCGGCGCAACCATGCCAAGGGCATCTGCTTCACCGGCGAGTTCCAGTCTAACGGCAACGGTGTGGCGCTATCGAAGGCGAAGGTCTTCACGGCCGGCGCCTGGCCGGTGCTCGGCCGATTCAATCTTGCGACGCCCAGTCCCAACGCCGCGGATGCGACCGTGCGCGTCCGCGGCATGGGACTGCAGATCACGACGCCCGACGGCGATGTCTGGCGCAGCGCCATGATCGACGCGCCGATCTTCGCGGTCTCGACGCCGCAGGCGTTCTACGACCTGCTCGAGTCGGCGCCCAAGGGGCCGGAGGCCATGAAGGCGTTCATCGGCCGCCATCCGGAGTTCATGGCTTTCGCCGGCTGGGCCGGGAGCGCACCCTGGACCTCGAGCTATGCGGAGGATCCGTTCAACAGCCTCAACTCCTTCCTGTTCACCGACGCGACCGGAACGACCCGCGCTGTTCGCTGGTCGCTGCGGCCGGCAGCGACGCCGGTGCCGATCACGCCCGAGGAACTCGCCAAGAAGGGGGCGAACTATCTCGAGCAGGAGATCGCACAGAGGGTCGCCGGCGCGCCGCAGCGCTGGACCATGGTCGTGACCGTCGCGGAACCCGGTGACAACACCGCCGATCCCACCAAGGCCTGGCCGCAGGGACGGCGCACGGTCGAAGTCGGCACGCTCGTGGTGAACAAGGTCATCGCCGAGCCCGACGGTCCGTGCCGCGACATCAACTTCGACCCCACGACCCTGCCCCGCGGCGTCAGCGTGTCCGACGATCCGTTCCCCGCCGCGCGCTCATCGGTCTATGCCCGGTCCTACGACCTGCGGACCTCCGAGGCGAAGGACTATCCCCGCACGCCGGTCGCCGGGAGTGCCAAGCCATGAGCCGCACCATGACCCATGTTCGCTTCTCCGGCGCTCAGCGCCTGCTGCACTGGGCAATGGCTGCCGGCATCGTGGGGATGCTGTTCATCGGCGTGGGCATGCTCTCCACCGTTGCGCCGACCTATGTCCCCCTGGTCGCCACGCACAAGACCCTGGGCGTTGCGCTCTTCGCCCTCGTGCTCGTGCGCCTCGCCCTGCGCGTGACCCTCGGCGCACCGCCTCTGCCGGCCGACCTGCCGCCCCTGATGCGGCTCGGCGCCGTCCTCTCGCACTGGGCGCTCTATGGGTTGATGATCGTCATGCCGCTGCTGGGCTGGGCGATGTTGTCGGCGGCCGCCTATCCTGTGGTGCTGTTCGGCGGCATCCGGCTGCCGCCGATCCTGCCGCAGTCCGACTCGCTGCACACGCTGCTGTGGGCCGCGCACCGCTGGCTGGCCTTCGCCTTCTTTGCGCTGATCCTGCTCCATGTCGCGGCGGCGCTGTTCCATGTGCTGGTCCGCCGCGACGGCGTCTTCGAGGCGATGTCGCCGCTGCCACAGGGCAGGACGACGCCCGAGAGGTGAGGGCTCAGGCGGCCTGACCGGCCTTTGCGCGGACCGGCAGCTTCCAGCCGGGCCGCACGAAGTGGCAGGTATAGCCGTTGGGGATGCGCTCCAGGTAATCCTGGTGCTCGGGCTCGGCTTCCCAGAAGTCGGAGACGGGTGTGACCTCGGTGACGACCTTGCCGGGCCACAGGCCGGAGGCGTCGACGTCGGCGATCGTGTCCTCGGCGACGCGGCGCTGCTCGTCGCTCGTGTAGAAGATCGCCGAGCGGTAGGAGGTGCCGCGGTCGTTGCCCTGGCGGTTCATCGTCGAGGGATCGTGGATCTGGAAGAAGAACTCCAGCAGGGTGCGGAAGCTCAACTTCGCCGGATCGAAGATGATCTCGATCGCCTCGGCATGGCCGTCATGGTTGCGATAGGTCGCATTCGAGACATGACCGCCGGTGTAGCCGACCCGTGTCGACACGACACCGGGCATGCGACGGATCAGGTCCTGCATGCCCCAGAAGCAGCCACCGGCAAGAACTGCGCGTTCCTGGCTCATTTCACGTCCTCCACCTGGTCTAGATAGGCGCCATAGCCTGCCGCCTCCATGTCCTTGCGATGCACGAAGCGGAGCGAGGCCGAATTGATGCAGTAGCGCAGGCCGCCGCGGTCGCGCGGGCCGTCCGGGAACACATGACCGAGATGGCTGTCGCCATGCTTCGA
Source organism: uncultured Reyranella sp. (assembly GCF_945957355.1). Classification (GTDB taxonomy): domain Bacteria; phylum Pseudomonadota; class Alphaproteobacteria; order Reyranellales; family Reyranellaceae; genus Reyranella. The sequence goes on from NZ_CAMFKM010000008.1 coordinate 201,325, forward strand.
CCGCACCTCGATGCGCATCATGCCGTGCGAGCCGTCCTGCAGTTCGGCGACGTTCGCCGGCTCGATCGGCTTGGTGAAGCTCGGCCAGCCGCATCCCGATTCGTACTTGTCGGACGAGGCGAAAAGAGGCTCGCCCGAGACGATGTCGACATAGATGCCGGGCTCCTTGTTGTGGAGCAGGGCGCCGGTGCCGGGGCGCTCGGTGCCACTCTGCTGCGTCACGTAGAACTGCTCCGGAGAAAGGTTTGCGACGGCCTCGGGAGTCTTCTTGTACGTCTGCATTTCCTGCTCCTGATCACACCTGTCGGAAGTCTGTGAATATAGGGAGCCGAGGGTCTTGTGTCAGGGGGCGGGAATCACCTCCGCCGCTGCACATAGTCGACCAGAACGCGCAGCTTCGGGGCGACGTTCCGGCGGCTTGGGTAGTAGAGGTAGAAGCCGGCGAAGCTGGGGCAGTAATCCTCGAGGATCGGCTCGAGTTCTCCGCGCGCGAACGGCGCGCGAAAGCTCTCCTCCATGCCGAAGGTGATGCCGGCGCCGGCGACCGCGAGCTTGATCATCAACGCCATGTCGTTGGTGGCAAACCGGGGGGCGACGGCGACACTGAACTCCTTGTCGCCCTCGGCAAACTCCCAGCGATAGGGCGCGGCCTTGGGCGAGGGGCGCCAACCGATGCAGGTATGAGACGGAAGCTCGGCCGGGTGGTTCGGCACGCCGAAGCGCCGGCGGTAGGAGGGGGCGCACACCGCCAGTTGTCGCTCGTCGCCCGCCACCGGCACGGCGATCATGTCCTGCTCGATCACTTCCCCCAGGCGAACGCCGGCGTCATAGCCTTCGGCCACGATGTCGACTGCGTGGTCGGTGACCGTGATGTCGAGATCGACCTCTGGATTGGCTTCAGCGAAACCCGCCAGAAGCGGTCCGGCCAGGAAGCGCTCGGCAATCGAGGAAACGGCGAGCCGCAAGCGGCCACGCGGCCGGCCCTGCAGCGCGGCGGTCTTCTCGAGGGCGGCGCGCATCTCGGCCACCGCCGGGGCGATCTCGGCGTGCAGCCGCTCGCCGGCCTCGGTCAGGCTGACGCTTCGGGTTGTGCGCAGGACCAGAGCGATTCCGAGGCTGGCCTCGAGGCGCTGGATCGTCTGGCTGACGGCCGAGCGGGTCACGCCCAGCCGGTCTGCCGCCGCCCTGAAACTGCGCTCCTCAGCCACGAGCGCGAAAATGGATAGCGCGTTGAGATCGAGATCCATTGGTTAGCAATTCTTTCCAGACCGATAAGGGATTGTCGTCTTATCACGACAACGGCCTGGGCCCATGTTCCGAGCGAGCACACCGCTCGCAAACGAAAAGGACCCGATCATGTCTCTCGATAAAGTCGCTCTCGTCACCGGCGCCTCAAGCGGCATTGGCGCCGGCATCGTCCGGGAACTCGCGGCTGCGGGGGCCAAGGTGATGCTGGGCGCGCGGCGCGTCGGCCATCTGGAGGCACTCGCCGCCGAGTTGACGGCGGCCGGCGGGACGGCGCGCGTCTGCCCGCTCGACGTCACCGACCGAAAGAGCGTCGACGCTTTCGCCAATGCCGCGCGTGCGGCCTGGGGGAGGGTGGATGTCATCGTCAACAACGCCGGCCTCATGCCGCTCTCCGCCATGGCCGCGATGAAGGTCGAGGAGTGGGAGCGCATGGTCGACGTGAACATCAAGGGCGTGCTCTACGGCATTGCCGCCGTGCTGCCGGAAATGACAGCGCGCGGCTCGGGACACGTGGTCAACATCGCCTCGATCGGCGCGCTGCAGGTTTTCCCGGCTGCCGCCGTCTATTGCGCGACCAAGTATGCGGTGCGCGCGATCTCGGACGGGCTGCGGATGGAGAACGACAAGATCCGCGTCACCTGCATCCATCCCGGCGTCGTCGAAAGCGAGCTGGCCAGCACCATCACCGATCCGGTCGCCGCCGAAGCGATGAAGATCTATCGCACGATTGCCCTCAAGCCGGACGCGATCGCCCGGGCTGTCCGCTTCGCCATCGAGCAACCCGCCGATGTCGACGTGAACGAGATCGTCGTTCGTCCTGTAGCGGCCGCATGAGGAGCTGAGCCATGACCTTGAATGCAACGCTCGGCCCCGTCGCGGCCTCGCAGGCCCTTGCCGAGCTCTTTGCCGAGCGCCGAGATGAAAGGCAGCCGCAATGAGGGCCATACGCCTCCTGACCTTGGCGCTCGCCACCAGCAGCCCCTTCATCCTCGCGACCGGAGGCCATGCCGAAATGACGACCCATCCCTATGTCGGCCTGTGGGTGACGGCCGACGGATACATCCGGCACAACCTGTTGCCCGGCAATCGCTATGACGAAGCGCGCGGCATCCGCGAGAGCGCCTATCGCGGGCGATACGAAGTCAGCGGAACCCGGATCGAATACTGGGACGACACCGGCTTCATGGCCGACGGCATCTTCGTGGACATCGATACGTTGCATCACGGCGGGATGGTTCTTCATCGCCGCAAGTGAGCCGCCATAGTGTCTGCAAGATTGACCGGCACATGGTATTGGCGCCCGTTAGAGGGCCCCAATAACCAGGGACGCTCATGATCACTCGCAGACTGCTCTGTGCCGGCGCCGCCGTCGCGCCTTTTTCGGTCCTCGCCCAGGAATCTGGCGCGAGATTTCCGGCGGCATGGCTGGACGGCATACGACAGGAAGCGCTGCGGGCCGGCGTCGATCGCGCGACGCTCGACGCTGCCTTGGCCGATATCCGTGAAGTGCCGAAAGTGATGGAGCAGGCGCGGAACCAGCCCGAATTCAAGATGACGTGGGAGCGCTACCAGGGGCTGGTCGTCTCCGAGGAGCGCATCAAGCGCGGCCGCGCGCTGCTGGCCGAGAACCGCGCCGCGATCGAGCGGTTTGCGGGCCCGGCCGGGCTGCCACCCCAGGTCGCGGTGGCGTTGTGGGGCATCGAGAGCAACTACGGCACGCGGCTCGGCGACTTCGAGGTGGTCGAGGCGCTGGCGACGCTGGTCCACAACAACTTCCGCGCCAAGTTCTTCCGCGAGCAGCTCATCGCCGCGCTCAAGATCCTGTCGCAGGGCCATGTCGGACTGCATGCCATGAAGGGCTCATGGGCCGGCGCGATGGGGCAGTGCCAGTTCATCCCGACCAGCTTCCTTGCCTATGCCGCGGACGGCGATGGCGACGGCCGGAAGGACATCTGGACCAACAAGCTCGACGTCTTCGCCTCGATCGTGAACTACCTGCGCAAGGTCGGCTGGCGGCCGGGCGTGCGCTGGGGCAACGAGGTCTCCGCCGGCGCGCAGGCTGGGGGCGGTGGCCGCATCGTGCGGCCGGCGGGAGCAGGCGGCCCAGCCTACCAGACGACGGAGAACTTCAAGGTGATCCTGCGCTGGAACCAGTCGGATTTCTTTGCTCTTGCAGTCGGCCTGCTGTCGGACCGGATTGCTGCCTGAGCATGCCCGCGGAGGCGTTCCTCTAGCGGCCCAACATGATGTATAGTGTTAACATCATGCCGCTAGTGTTGGTAAAATTGACATTTCCCCTCTCCGGCACACTTCGCCTTTGCGGCATGGCGGCCCTGGCCGCCAGCCTTGCGGCCTGCGGTTCGTCGAGCAAGGGAGGGGGAACTCCCGGCAGCAGCGTGGCCCAGCGCGGAACGTACAAGGTGGGCCAGCCCTACAAGATCGACGGCGTGACCTATACGCCACGGGAAACCTTCAACCTTACGGAGACCGGTACCGCTTCATGGTACGGGCCGGGCTTCCACGGCAAATCGACGGCCAACGGTGAGCGTTACGACCAGGCCGATCGGACCGCGGCCCATCGCACCCTGCAAATGCCGGCCATCGTGCGGGTCACCAATCTTGAGAACGGGCGCAGCACGGTGGTGCGGGTGAACGACCGCGGACCTTTTGCCCGCAGCCGGGTCATAGACCTGTCGCGCACCGCGGCGGAGGAAATCGACATGGTCGGGAAGGGCACCGCACGGGTCCGTATCGACCAGCTTGAGGCCGAGAGCCTCGCCGTGAAGGACGTCGCCCTGAGCGGCGGCGGCCCCGCGGAACAGCAGCAGGCCGTGGCCCAGCTCGCGAGCGGCAGCCGCGCCGCTCCGACCGCGCCGGTACAGCCCCCGGCGCCGGTGCCCGTGGCCGCCCCGCCGCCGCCGGTCATGCAGGCCTCGTACACGCCGCCGCCCGCACCGGCGCCGGCACCAGCGCAGACCGTGTATACGACGCCGCCGCGCAACATTCCGTTCGGCGCGCCGAGATCCGCGTCCGGCGACGTCCCGCCGACCATCGCTTCGCTTGCGGCGACGACCAGCACGGCCGCGCCGTCGTCACAGCTCAGCGGCTTCTTCGTGCAGGTCGGTGCCTTCTCGACCCATGAAAATGCCGAGCGCCAGCGCAATGCGGTGCGGAGCTACGGCAATCCGGAAGTGTCCCAAGTCTCGGCCAATGGACGCGATGTTTATCGCGTGCGGCTGGGGCCCTATACCACTCCCGATGCCGCCGGCATTGTCGCCGACCGGCTCAAGCGTTCAGGCTATGGGGATGCCCGTGTGGTCTCTGAATAACCCGATGCGCGTCTTCGCGACGCTTCTCGCCGCGGCCGGCATCGCCGGCCTCTCGATCGTTGCCTACGCCCAGCAGGACCCGCCGAAGAAGCCGGCGACCCAGCAGAAGCCGCCGGCCAAGCCGCGGGCCCCCGCCGCGACGGCGGCCAAGCCGGCGCCCAAGGAACCCGCCGCACCCAAGGTCGAATCGCTGCCGCCCTCGCAGGTCGGCATCGGCACGCTGGCGCGCCACGCCTTCATGGTCGATCCGCAGACCTCGACGGTGCTCCTCTTCAAGGACGCCGAGACGCCCATGCCGCCTTCGTCGATGGCGAAGATGATGACGATCTACATCGTCTTCGACGAGCTGGCTGCAGGCCGGCTGAAGCTCGACACGCGCTTCCGGGTCAGTGAGAAGGCCCGCAACATGGGCGGCTCGCGCATGTTCCTCGAGCTCGGCAGCGAGGCCACGGTCGAGGACCTGATCAAGGGCATGATCATTCTGTCGGGCAACGATGCATGCGTCGTCATCGCCGAGGGACTCGCCGGCAGCGAGGAGGCCTTCGCCGAGCGCATGAACAAGCGCGCAAAAGAAATCGGCATGACCAAGACGGTGTTCAAGAATGCGTCGGGCTGGCCGGCCGAGGGCCAGTACACGACCGGGCGCGATCTCGCCTTGCTCGCCTGGCACACGATCGACAACTACCCACAGTACTACAAGTACTATTCCGAGACGAACTGGACCTACAACAACATCCGGCAGGAGAATCGCAATCGGCTGCTGAAGATCACGCCGGGCACCGACGGACTCAAGACGGGCCATACGGAAGAGGGCGGGTACGGCCAGACCACTTCGGCCGTGCGCGACGGACGCCGCCTCATCCTGGTCGTCAACGGGCTCACGTCGATGGCGGAGCGCGCGCAGGAGACGGCACGGCTGATGGAATGGGGGTTCCGCGAGTCGACCAACATCACGGTGTTCCGCGCCGGCGACACGCTGGTCGAGGCGCCGGTATGGCTCGGCGCACAGGACAAGGTGCCGCTGGTCATCCCGAAGACCGTGCAGCTCACGATGCCCGCGGGCCAGGCGGTGACGCCGCGCGTCGTCGCGCGCTTCGATGGGCCGATCGCCGCGCCCATCATCAAGGGCACGAAAGTCGGAACCGCCGTCGTCACACTGCCCGACAACCGGACGATGGAGTATCCGCTGGAAGCGGGTGCCGACGTGCCGCGCATGGGCGTGTTCGGCAGGATTGCCACGATGGTGCAGCATTACATGTTCGGCTGGCTGTCGTGACGGAAGGCGCGAGAGGCCTTTTCATCACGCTGGAGGGCGGAGAAGGGGCGGGCAAGTCGACACAGGTCGCCCGCCTCAAGGAATGGATCGAAGCGCGGGGGCATAGATGTATCGCCACCCGCGAACCGGGCGGCGCGCCGGGCGCCGAGATGGTGCGCAAGCTCCTGGTCGAGGGGCCCGCAGAGCGCTGGGACGGAGTTACCGAGGCGCTGTTACACTTCGCGGCCCGCCGCGAGCACCTGCGCAGCACGGTGCTGCCCGCCGTCGGGAGCGGCACCTGGGTCGTCTCCGACCGATTCGCCGATTCCACCATGGCCTATCAGGGTTATGGCCACGGCGCCGACCGCGCCATGCTGGGCACGCTCTACGATATCGCCGTGGGTGATTTCCGACCCAACCTCACCCTCATCCTCGACCTGCCGGTCGAGATCGGCCTGAAGCGGGCCGCGGCGCGGCGGGGCACGGAAACGCGCTACGAATCTCTACCGCACGACTTCCACGAGCGCGTGCGTGCTGGTTTCCTTGACATCGCCGAAGCCGATCCCACGCGCTGCATCGTGATCAATGCCACCGCCGGTATCGACGAGATTGCGAAGGCGATCGCCGACGCGGTGACAAGGCACTTGGGAGCCTGAGCCGTGGCCCGGGGCAAGACGCCGTCCGATCCGGCCGAGTTGGAGAAGCTCGAATGGCCCTATGGCTGGCCGCCGCCCTGGCGCAACGACCGGCTGATCGGCCATGAGCAGGCCGAGCAGACGATGCTGGCGGCGCAGCAGAGCGGCCGGCTCCACCATGCCTGGCTGCTGGCGGGCCCGCGAGGCATCGGTAAGGCGACCCTGGCCTGGCGCTTCGCGCGCTTCCTGCTGGCGGGCCACGACCAGGGTGGATTGTTTGGCGGGGGACCGGAGTCGCTCGACGTATCGGCCGACGCGCCGGGCCGCCACCTGATCGATGCACGCTCGCATCCCGATCTCTTCCACCTCCGCCGCGCGCTAAACCACGACACCGGCCGTATCCGCGCCGAGATCGCGGTCGACGACGTGCGCGGACTGGGCGAGTTCATGCACATGACGCCGGCGATGGGAAAATGGCGCGTCGCCATCGTCGACTCCGCCGACGAGATGAACCGCAACAGCGCCAACGCCGTGCTGAAGATCCTTGAGGAGCCGCCGCCCAACGCGGTGCTGCTGATCGTGTCGCATGCGCCGGGCCGCCTGCTGCCGACCATCCGCTCACGCTGCCGGCGCCTGCCGCTGCAGCCGCTCGACGAGGATACGGTCGTAAGGCTGCTGGGCGACTATGCGCCGGAGACCAAAGACGAGGAGAGAAGGGCGCTTGCCCGTCTCGCCGAAGGCAGCATCGGTCGCGCCCTGGAACTGGCGGGCGCCGGCAGCCTCGACCTCTATCGCGAGATGGTCGAGGTGCTGGCGACCCTTCCCGACCTCGACATGCCACGGCTGCACGGTTTTGCGGAACGCTTCGCCAAACGCGGCGAGGAGGCGAATGCCGATTGGCGCGCGCTCAACTATCTGTTCGACGGCTGGCTGAAAGGGCTGATGCGGCAGGCGGCACTCGCCACGGAAGCTGCACCTGTCGTGCCGATGGAGAGCGGGCTGCGGGGAAGGCTGCTGGCGGCCGCCAGCCTGGATCGCTGGATGGCGGCCTCGGAGCATGTCGCGATGCTCTTTTCACGGGCCGACGCCGTCAATCTCGACCGCAAGCAAACCGTCATGGGCAGCTTCCTCGCGCTCCAGTCCGCGACGCGCTGAGCGGTGCCTTGATCCAGGGCGGGAGGCATGGGAAAAGACCGCCCATGTTGCCTCGGTCCGACATCGGAGACTCGCTGCCCTGCGAACGAATGCGGGACTGAACGCGCTTGAGTCTCGTGCCCCGGAAGGGGCGGCCGTTCGGAGTTCAGTCATCATGTCGGGCAAAAGCACCTATTACGTCACCACGCCGATCTACTACGTCAACGACGTCCCCCATATCGGGCACGCCTACACGACGCTCGCCTGCGATGTGCTGGCGCGCTTCAAGCGGCTCGATGGCTACGACGTTCACTTCCTGACCGGCACCGACGAGCACGGCCAGAAGATCGAGACGGCGGCGGCGGCCGCCGGCCTGCCGCCGCAGGCCTTCACGGACAAGGTGAGCCAGTCGTTCCGCGACCTGATCGGCGTGATGAACTACAGCCCCGACAACTTCATCCGCACGACCGAGCCGCGCCATTACGCGGCCTGCCAGGCCCTGTGGGAGAAGCTGGTCGCGGCGGGCGACATCTATCTCGGCAAGTACGCCGGCTGGTACTCGGTGCGCGACGAAACCTACTTCGTCGAGGGCGAAACCGAGGTCGGACCGGACAACAAGCGCCGCGCCACCTCGACTGGCGCCGAGGTCCAGTGGGTCGAGGAGCCGTCCTACTTCTTCAGGCTTTCGGCCTGGGCCGACCGGCTGATCGAGTTCTACGAGAAGAACCCCTCGTTCATTGGCCCCGACAGCCGGCGCAACGAGGTGTTGAGCTTCGTGAAGGGCGGCCTGCAGGATCTCTCGGTGTCGCGCACCAGCTTCTCGTGGGGCATTCCCGTGCCGGGCGACGAGAAGCACATCATGTACGTGTGGCTGGACGCCCTCACCAACTACATCACCGAGTGCGGCTACCCCGACCAGACCAACCCGCTGTGGAAGTACTGGCCAGCCGACCTGCACATGGTCGGCAAGGACATCATCCGCTTCCATTGCGTGTTCTGGCCGGCCTTCCTGATGGCCGCGAGCCTGCCGCCGCCGCAGCGTGTCTTCGCGCACGGCTGGTGGACCAACGAGGGCCAGAAGATCTCGAAGTCGCTGGGCAATGTGATCGACCCGGTGGAGCTGGTGAATACCTTCGGGCTCGACCAGGTGCGCTACTTCCTGCTGCGCGAAGTGCCCTTCGGCAATGACGGCGACTTCCAGCGCCGCGCCCTGATCGGCCGCATGAATGCCGACCTCGCCAACGCCTACGGCAATCTCTGCCAGCGCGTCCTGTCGATCGTCGCCAAGAATTGCGGCGAGAAGGTTCCGCCGAAGGGTGAGTTGATCGAGGCCGACGCCGTGCTGCTCGAGCGTGCGCGCGGCCTGCTGCCCATCGTGCGGGCCGAGCTCGACGAGCAGGCCTTCCACAAGGCGCTGACCGCCATCTGGGAAGTGATTGCCGACGCCAACCGCTATGTCGATGCGCAGGCACCGTGGGCGCTGGCCAAGACCGATCCGGTGCGGCGCGACACGGTCCTGTGGGTCCTGGCCGAGACGATCCGGCGGGTCACCCTGCTGGTGCAGCCATTCATGCCCCAGTCGACGGCGAAGATCCTCGACCAGCTCGCGGTCGCGCCCGAGAAGCGCGTCTATGCCGCCTTCGACGAGGAGCTGATCCCTGGCACGGCGCTGCCGCCGCCGCAGGGCGTGTTCCCGCGCTTCGTCGAGCCGGCCCTTGCCGCGGCGCCGGCCAAGCCACCGAAGCAGTCCAAGGCCCCGAAGCAGCCGAAGGCCGCCGGCTGACATGCTGATCGACAGCCACTGCCATCTCGACTTCCCGGAGCTGACAACCGACGAGTCGGGCGTGCTGGCGCGCGCCCGGACGGCGGGCGTCGCCGGCATGCTGACGATCGGCACGCGGCTCGACCAGTTCGAGCGGGTGAGGGCGATCGCCGAGCGCCACGACAATGTCTGGTGCTCGGTGGGCGTTCATCCGCACGAGGCGAAGGAGGAGGGGCAACGCACCCCCGACCGGCTGATCGAGGCGACGCGGCATCCCAAGGTCGTCGGCATCGGCGAGACGGGGCTCGATTTCTACTACGAGCACAGCCCGCGCGAAGAGCAGGCCGAGAGCTTCCGCGCCCATATCGCCGCATCGCGCCAGACGGGGCTGCCGCTGATCGTCCATACGCGCAACGCCGACACAGAAACCGGCGACATCCTGGAGGACGAATACGGGCAGGGCGCCTTCCCCGGCCTGATCCATTGCTTCAGCTCGGGCCGCGCCGTGGCCGAACGCGCGCTGGCGCTCGGCTTCTACATCTCGATCTCGGGCATCGTGACCTTCAAGGCGGCCGAGGAACTGCGCGTCATCGTGCGCGACGTGCCGCTCGACCGGCTTCTGGTCGAGACCGACGCGCCCTACCTGGCGCCGGTGCCGAAGCGCGGCAAGACCAACGAGCCCGCGTTCGTCGCCCATACGGCGGCCAAGGTGGCGGAACTCAAGGGCGTTAGCCTGGCGGAGCTGGAGGCCACGACGACCGACAATTTCTTCCGGCTGTTCACCAAGGCGGAGCGTTCCCGGTGCGCGTGACGATCCTGGGCTGCGGGACATCGGCCGGGGTTCCCCGCGTCGGCGGGCCGGGCGGGAAGGGCGAGTGGGGGGCGGCCAATCCGTCGGACCCGCGCAACCGCCGCACCCGCTGCTCCATCCTGGTGCAGGACCAAGGCAAGACCCTGCTGATCGACACCTCGCCCGACGTGCGCAGTCAGCTTCTCGCCGCCGAGGTCGAGCGGATCGACGCCGTGATCTGGACCCACGACCATGCCGACCAGTGCCATGGGATCGACGATCTGCGACCCTTCGCGCTGCGCCACGGCCAGATCGAATCGTGGTCGGACGAGCGGACCTATGGCGTGCTCAGCCGGCGTTTCGGCTACTGCTTCCAGGCCGAGGGGAACGGCTTCTACAATCCGATCTACCGCCACACGGTGATCTCCGGCCCCTTCCACGCCGCGGGCCTTCCGGTCGTTCCCTTCCTGCAAGACCACGGAACGATCCCGTCGCTGGGCTTCCGTTTCGGCGCGGTCGGCTACGCCAACGACGTCGTCATGCTGCCCGAGGAATCGCTTGTGGCGCTCGAAGGCGTCGAGGTGCTGATCGTCGATGCGATGCGTTACCGGCCGCATCCGACTCATGCCCATCTCGATCGCGCCCTGGAATGGATCGAACGGCTCAGGCCGCGGCGCGCGTTCTTGACGAACCTGCATGTCGATATGGACTATGCCGAAGTCGACCGGACGACACCGGCTCACGTTACGCCTTGCCACGACGGTCTGCAAATCGACGTCTAGGGTGAATAATTGTTATATTCCAGATGGATATGCGATAATGCTAATCTAACGCACGAGCGTAAACGAAAGGAGTCCGGACGCCGGATGTTCCTCTCGGCCGTCGGGGCGGTCGTTCTCATGGCCCCGGTGGCGGCACTCCACGCCCAGACGAACAATCGGCTCGACCCCGGCGGGCTCACATTTCGAGACTTCGGCGTGCCCGACAACGGCGCGAGCTATACCCGCGGCGAACAGAGCATCGGCGGCGGTACCACACAGAAATTCACCCGCGTCCTCGGCATCGACCCGGCCAGCCAGGCGGTGCGGCTGCGCTTCGATTCGGTGAAGGTCGAAGTGCTGCTGCCCATGGGCTGGCAGGCCAGCGAGGATGGGGAGCGGGGCGTCGCCTACACGAGCGACAAACGCATCCGCCTGATCGTCTGGCGCGTCGACTTCGCCTACGAGGGCGTCCGGGATGCCGAGCACTATGCCGCCACCAAGGCCGGCTCCATGAAGGCCCGCCGCCCAGGCGTGCAGGCCCAGGCCCGCAAGCTCCGGGACGGGAGCTTCGTGATCGTCTACGAGAACGTGCCGAAGGGACCGTCCGACAATAGCGGGCCGCGGACCGTCTTCGACCTGATCATTCCGGATCCCAGGAACCCGAAGGTCGCGGTCCTGGTCACGCTCGGCATGCCGGCAAGCGAGGCCAGTCGCGGCCTGCAGCTCCTGGCTCTTATAACGCAAAACATGCATATCGACTGGTAATCATATGATACTGATATGATATCCATATTTGTCATAATATATATTATACGATAATCGGGAATGAGTTCGACGCCATGACTTCAGGCAAGCCCACCCCGGAATCCCTGCCCAAGGAACCGCTCCCGCGGCTACTGGCCGTCATGGCCTGGCTCCGCGACCGCCAGCATGGTTGCCCCTGGGACATCGACCAGACTTTCCGGACCATCGCGCCGTACACGATCGAAGAAGCCTACGAGGTCGCCGACGCGATCGAGCGCGACGACATGCCGGCGCTGAAGGAAGAGCTTGGCGACCTGCTGCTTCAGGTCGTCTATCACAGCCAGATCGCCAGCGAAGCCAAGGCCTTCGCCTTCGACGACGTCGCGGCCGCCATCGCCGACAAGATGGTCGACCGCCACCCGCACGTCTTCGGCGACATGGATGTCCGCACGGCTGAGGCCCAGACCGTGTCCTGGGAGGCGCGCAAGGCGGCCGAACGGGCTGCAAAGGGCACCACCGAGGGCGCGACTGGTGCTCTCGACGGGGTGGCGCGCGCCCTTCCCGCCCTGATGCGAGCCGAGAAGATCCAGAAGCGGGCGGCCCGGGTCGGCTTCGACTGGGCCACGCTCGGGCCAGTCATCGACAAGATCGAGGAGGAGCTGAAGGAACTGCGGGCGGAGCTGGAGGCCGGAAAGGTCGAGCAGGCCAAGGTCGCGGACGAACTAGGCGATGTCCTGTTCGCGGTCACCAACCTCGCCCGCCACTGCAAGGTCGACCCGGAGGTGGCGCTGCGGGCCACCAACGACAAGTTCGAGAAGCGCTTCCGCCACATCGAGCGCCGCCTTGCCGAGAGTGGCCGCAAGCCCTCCGACGCCAACCTCGAGGAGATGGAAGCCCTCTGGCAGGAGGCCAAGGGGCAGGTCTGAGGGCTACGGCTTCGGTGTCAGCAGCGGCATGCGCGACGTTTCGAGCAGTGCCTTCGCCTCGCTCAAGGCCTCTTCGGTCGAGGCTGTGATCAGGCCAGCGTTCAGCGGCTGGGCCGGCATGTAGGGCGCCGCGCCGAACTGCACGGCGCCGCCGCCCGCTTCCCGCATCATCAGCGTGCCGGCGGCATGATCCCAGGGTTTGGTCGTGCGGTAGAGGCTGAAATTCGCACGGCCCGCGAGGATCTCCAGATACTCGGCGCCGGCGCAGCGCAGCGTGGTGATGGTGCCGAGACGGCCGCGCTGCTCCGGGCTCAGTTGCTCATCGAAGGACTTGGCAATCTTGTAGCCTACGAAGCCGTTGAGCAGTGCCGCCGCCGGCTTGCCGCGAACCAGATCGCCATCGAAGCGCACCCCCGCCCCGCGCTCGGCTACGGCCAGGCGGTCGTTCGGCACATCGAGGATCCAGCCGGCGACCGCAGCGGCATCCTGCACCAGACAGATGATCATCGCGAAACGATCGCGGCCGGCAGCGAAGTTCGCCGTGCCGTCGAGGGGATCGACGATCCAGCAGGCCTCGCCCGGCCGGGCGACGAGATCGAGCAGGCCGGGATCCTTCTCGACAGCCTCCTCGCCCACGACCGGCACACCGGGCAGGATCTTCGCCAGCCCGCTGGCCAGCCGCTGTTCCGACGCCACGTCGGCCACGGTGACGATATCACCCGGCCGCTTCTGACGGACCTCGTCTTTGGCAAGATTGCGGAAACGGGGCAGCAGCTCGGCTGCCGCCGTCTCGCGCATGAGTTCGACGACCCGTGCCGAGTCGCCGGAACCGAGCATCGACCTCAGCCGACGACGCCGAAGAGGTCCTCTTCCTTCAGGATCACATGATCCTCGCCGCCGAGCTTGACCTCGGTGCCGGACCACTTGCCGTAGAGAACCGTATCGCCGACCTTGACGCCGAGCTCCTGCAAGCGGCCGTCCTCGAGGCGGCGGCCCTTGCCGACCGCGACGACCTTGCCCTGCATGGGTTTTTCCTGGGCGGTGTCGGGGATGATCAGTCCGCCCTTGGTGCGGGTCTCGGCGGCCACCGGCTTCAGCAGAATTCGATCGTGCAAAGGCTTGAAAGCCATGGTGTTTCCCTCGTCCTGAGAATGTTGGGCGCTTATAGGAAGGGCGCCCGCGGAGTGTCAACGCAGAGGTATCAGCGCGCTTGCTGGCGGCGCTCGAACTGGGCGGTCGCGGCAGGATCCAGCGCCACCGTCAGCCAGGCGGTGTCCCCCTCGTCCCGGCGGCTGCGAACCTCGCCGTGCCGGTATAGCCAGGCGATGGTCGCGCCGTCGGCCAAGGGCACGGAAACCTCGCGCGCCTCGCCGGCCGCACCCAGCAGGTCGGCGATGGCATTCAGGAGCCGGTCAACCCCCTCTCCCGTCAGCGCTGACACGGAGTATTGCCGCGACCTCTCGGCACCGGTGGCCGTACGGGTCTCGAGGGTCGAGCGCATCTCTTCGGGCAGCGCATCGACCTTGTTCAGGGCCTCGATGAACGGACGGCCGCCCGCCTCGTCCAGCGCGCCGAGTTCACGCAGCACCTCTTCCACGTCGGCGCGCTGCTGCTCGGTATCGGGATGGGAGATGTCGCGCACATGCACGATCAGGTCGGCCTCGATCACCTCTTCGAGGGTCGCGCGGAAGGCAGCGACCAGGTGCGTCGGCAGATCCGAAACGAAGCCGACCGTGTCGGAGAGGACGCACGACTTGCCGTTGGGCAGCTTGATCGACCGCATGGTCGGGTCGAGCGTGGCGAACAGCAGGTCCTTGGCCATCACCTCGGCACCCGACATGCGGTTGAACAGCGTCGACTTGCCGGCGTTGGTGTAACCCACAAGCGCCACGGTCGGCAGCCGAGCCTTCTTGCGGCCGGCGCGATTGACGGCGCGCGTCTTGCGCACGCTTTCGAGATCGCGCTTGATCCTGACTATCCGCTCGCCGATCAGGCGCCGGTCGATCTCGATCTGCGATTCGCCTGGACCGCCCAGGAAGCCGAAGCCGCCGCGCTGCCGCTCGAGATGGGTCCAGGACCGCACCAGGCGGCCGCGCTGGTAGTCGAGCGCCGCCAGTTCGACCTGCAGCCGTCCCTCATGCGTGCGAGCGCGCGCGCCAAAGATTTCTAGGATCAGACCGGTACGGTCGATGACTTTGGTCTGCCAGGCTTTTTCAAGGTTGCGCTGCTGGACCGGCGTAAGCTTGTCGTCGACCACGACCAGGCCGATGCCCAGTTCCTCGACCGCGGCGGCCATGCGCGCAACGACACCCTTGCCCACGAGGGTCGCAGGGGTCACTTGCCGCAACGGCGCTACCTGTGCCACCCGCACGTCGAGATCGATCGCACGGGCAAGCCCCACCGCCTCTTCGAGCTTGGCTTGGCTGTCGCGCTCGCTGCGTCCTCGCAGACGCTGCTCGAACGGACACAGGACCGCGGCCACCGTGGCGGGCCGCACGGTGTCCAGCGGCTTGCGGGTGCGCTTTTCGAAGTCGTCCTGCTCGAATTCGTCGATCAAATCAGCCTGCGTCGGCTTTGTCCCCGTCGAACAGCTGCACCGGAGTGACCGGCATAATCGTCGAGATCGCATGCTTGTAGACAAGCTGCGAATGCCCGTCGCGGCGCAGCAGCACCGAGAAATTGTCGAACCACGTGACGATGCCCTGCAGCTTGACGCCGTTCACGAGGAAGATCGTGACCGGAGTCTTGTTCTTCCGAAGGTGGTTCAGGAAGACGTCCTGAACGTTCTGTGCCTTTTCGCTCATATTGTTGGCCTCTTGGTGGGCGGCCGGCTGCCCGAGGGGGTGGCCGGTTGGGGGTACGGGGTCTCTCCCCGCTACCGATTCGCCTCGTATATAGGGGAGGTTGGTCTCAAAGCAATGCCACCAGCTGATGACAATTGCGCGCTCGCAGTCTCGGCGGATGCTCCAGCAGGGAGCCGGACAACTCGTCCGCGCCCCCCACGAGAACGGGAAGACACCCCGCCGCGTGTGCACTCTTGAGGTCGGCAGGGGTGTCACCCACCATCCACACGCTGTCGTCCGGGGCAATTCCCGTGCCGTCGAGCGCCAGGTAGATGGGGTCCGGCGCTGGTTTGTCGCGGGCGGCGTCGCGCGCCCCGACCGAACGGGCGATCCACCGATTCCAGCCGAGATGGGCGACCTCGGCGCGGAGATTGTCGCCCACCTTGTTGCTGACGATCGCCACATACAGGCCCTTGGCGTGGCAATGCGCCAGCAAGGTGTCCGCCCCCGCCAGCGGCTCGAGCCGTTCGAGGTGGATGCGAAAGAAGGTCTCGTAGAACACCCGCTCCGCCTCGGCCGCACGTTCGCCGAACAGGGTCGGGAAGACTTCGCGCAGGGAGCCGTGGGCACGGTCCTGGACCTCCGCGGCCGTCCAGGGCACCAAGCCCAGCGCCGTGAAGGTGTCACGGTAGCATTCGACGATGGTCGGCCAGGTGTTGACCAGCGTGTTGTCCCAGTCGAACAGGACGGCGCGGGGCGGTTTCAGGCCCTCGGGCAGGCTCACGTAACCGCCTCGCCCGCCTCCGAGAAGCGGACATACTCCTCACGCAGACGTCTCGCTGTGGCGCCGACCTTGCCGTCGCCGACCTTGTCGCCGTCGATCTTGACCACCGGCGTCACGAAGGAGGTGGCGCTGGTGATGAAGGCTTCCTTCGCCTTCTTGGCCTCATCCAGGGTGAAGGGTCGCTCGACGAACTTCAGCTGCAGCGAATTGCAGATCGACTTCAGCGTCTGCCGCGTGATGCCGGACAGGATGCCGTTGTCGGTCTGGCGCGTCACCAGTTCGCCATCGTCGGTCACGATCCAGGCATTGGTCGACGCGCCCTCGGTGACGCAGCCCTTCTCGTCGAGCAGCCAGGCCTCGTAGGCGCCGGCCTCGCGCGCCGCCTGCTTGGCCAGCACGTTCGGCAGCAGCGCGACCGTCTTGATGTCGCAGCGCTCCCAGCGGATGTCGGGCATGCTCTTCACGGCGACGCCGGGGCCGGCATCGGCCACGATGTGCTTGGTGGCCTTGGTCGTCATCACCAGGGCGGGCTTCACCGGCGTGGTCGGAAAGCCGTGATCGCGCCGGGCGACGCCGCGCGTCACCTGGATGTAGACTAGGCCATCGCGCAGGCGGTTCTTCCGCATCAGCTCGCGCAGGATGAAGCCCATGGTGTTGCGCGACACCGGCCAGCCGATCCGCAGTTCCTTCAGCGAGCGGTCGAGCCGGTCAATGTGCGGCTTCTCGTCGATCAGCTTGCCGTCGCGTACGCCCACGACCTCGTAGACGCCGTCGGCCAGCTGGTATCCGCGATCCTCGATATGGACGCTCGCTTCGCGATGATCGACGTACCGACCGTTGACATAGGCATAACGCGCCATGACGCCCTCTCCTCCTCAGACCGGCGGCTCGGCGCCGGTACCCTCGAGCGACCCGCCGTGCAGGCCGAGCGACTTCAGCTTGCGGTGCAAGGCCGAGCGCTCCATGCCGACGAAGGTCGCCGTCCGTGAAATGTTGCCGCCGAAGCGCGTCACCTGCGCGAGCAGGTATTCGCGCTCGAAGACTTCGCGCGCGTCGCGAAGGGGCAGCTGCATGATCTCCCCGCCCTTCTCCCAGCGCAGCACCGACGGCGCATCCTCGCTCACGTCGTTGGGCAGGACGTCCGCGCGGATCGGCGCGCCGCCCGGCGGCGCCAGGATCAGAAGCCGCTCGATGACGTTGCGCAGCTGGCGCACGTTGCCCGGCCAGTCGTGGCCCTGAAGCGCCGCCTGCGTGTCCTCGCCGATCGAGCGCGCCGGCAGGCCGGTGGCGTCGGCGACGCGCTTCAGCAGGTCGAGCGCGAGCTCGGGAATGTCTTCGCGGCGCTCGCTGAGCGGCGGCACGCGCAGGCCGACGACGTTCAGGCGGTGGAACAGGTCCTCGCGGAACCGGCCGGCGGCGATCTCTTCCTGGAGGTCGCGCGCCGTCGTCGCCAGGACACGCACGTCGATCTCGACCTTGGTTTTGCCGCCATCGCGGGCATAGGACTGTTCGTGCAGCACCCGGGCCAGCCGGCCCTGCAGCGCCAGCGGAAGGTCCGCCACTTCCTTGAGCACCAGCGTGCCGCCATGGGCCATTTCGAAGGCGCCTGACACCCGCAATGCCTCGGCCTCGGTATCACCGTCGGTGCCGAACAGTTCGATCTCCAGCCGCTCGGCCGGCAGGGTCGAGCAGTTGACGACGACGAATGGTCCATCGGCGCGCTTCGACCCCTGGTGGATCAGCCGCGCGACCGTCTCCTTGCCAGAGCCGGAGGCGCCGGTGATGAGGACGCGGCTGCCGGTCGGCGCCACCTTCTCGATCTGCGCCCGCACGTTGCCGGCGTCGCTGGAGGAGCCGACGAAGGTCACCTCGCCGCCGGCGCGCCGGCGGAGCGCCACGTTCTCGCGCTTCAGCCTGTCCGCCTCGATGGCGCGATCGACGACCAGGAGCAGGCGATCGGCCTTGAAGGGCTTCTCGACAAAATCATAGGCGCCGCTCTTGATCGCCGACACGGCCGTGTCGATCGTGCCATGGCCGCTGATCATCACGACCGGGATCGGCGGATCCTCGCGGCGGATGACTTCCAGGATCTGCAAGCCGTCGAGCTCGCTGCCCTGCAGCCAGACGTCGAGAATCACCAGGGCCGGGCGGCGCTGGCGAACGGCTTCGATCGCTTCGGTGCTGTTGTGGGCACGCCGCGCGGTGTGGCCCTCGTCCTCGAGAATGCCGGCGATCAACGTGCAGATATCGCGTTCGTCGTCGACGATCAGAATATCGTGGGCCATGTCACTTCAAGCAGCCCGCATGGAACGGCGGATCATTGTGCGGCCGTCGCGTGAGGTCGAGCCGACGCGATTTCCTTCGCGTCTCGCCGGAATACCAGACTGATGCGGGCACCGCCACCCTCGCGATCCTCCAGCGACAGGAACCCGCCATGGTCCTCCATGATCTTCTTCACGATCGCCAGTCCCAGGCCCGTGCCCTTGCTGCGCGTCGTCATGTAGGGCTCGGTCAGGCGCTCGCGCCCCTCCTTCGGCAATCCCTTGCCATTGTCCTCGATCACGACTTTCACGCCGGCGCCATCCTCCTGAAGGCTCAGCGTGATCTCGCCCTGTGGCAAAGGCGTGTCCGGGTTCTCATCCCTGCCCTCGATCGCCTCGGCCGAGTTCTTGAGGATGTTCGTCAGCACCTGCGACACCTGGCGGCGATCACAATTCAGCGGCACCGGATGGCCAGGCAGGTTCGCCGTGTAGCGAATCCCGGGATTGCCGTTTCGTTGCAGGAAAAGCGCCTGCTGGCACATCTCCTTCGCATCCTCCTCCTTCACCGTCGGCCGCGGCATGCGGGCGAAGGACGAGAACTCGTCGACCATGCGCCCGATGTCGCCGACCTGCCGGACGATCGTGTCGGTGCACATCGAGAAGGTCTCGGGGTCTTCCTTGATCTGCTTCAGATAACGCCGCTTCAGCCGCTCGGCGGAGAGCTGGATCGGCGTCAGCGGGTTCTTGATCTCATGCGCGATGCGGCGGGCGACGTCGCCCCAGGCGGCCATGCGCTGCGCCGACATCAGGTCGGTGACGTCGTCGAAGGTGACGACGAAGCCCGCACCCGTGGCAGCGCTGATGCGGACCAGCAGGATCTGCCGCGCGCCGCGCTGCAGGATCTCGACCTGGCCCTGGGTCATTCGATCCGGCCGCTCCGCCGCCTGCGCGACCAGCGGTCCCAGTTCCGGCATCACCGCGATCAGTGGCCGTCCCAGAACGCCATCCTCGGGCAGGGCCAGCAGATCGAGCGCCGAGCGGTTGGAGCGCATCACGATGCCCTCGCCGTCGACGCTCAGCACGCCGGCGGAGACGCCCGCGAGAACCGCGTCCGTCAGACGGCGCCTCGTGTCCAGCTCGGTATTGGCGTGAACCAGCTCGCCGCGCTGCTGTTCGATCTGGCTGGCCATGCGGTTGAAGGATCGCGCGAGCTGGCCCAGCTCGTCGTTCGGTGGTCCCTCCTCGACGCGGGCACTGAGATCGCCGCCGCGCACTCTCTCCGCCGCCAGCATCAGGCCGCCGATCGGCTCGGTGAGGCGGGTGGCGAACAGGATGGCGAGCCATACCGCCGCCAGCAGCATCAGGAAGGCGATGGCACCGCAGACCACGAAGATGATGAGCTGGCTGCGGCGCAGTGCCGATTCGATCTGCGAATAGAAGGAGCCCGCGAACTCGATGCTCTTGATGTAGTCGACCACTCTCAGGTCGACTGCGTGCCCGGTCGCGAGAAATAGCGGCTCGCCGACGAAAAGCTGCATCACGAAGTAGGCACCGGTCGGCGATTCGATCTGGACCGGCCGCGCCTGGTTCACTGCCTGCCAGAGGAACTGCGCCGGCGGCACCGGGTTGGCCATGCCTGTCGCATCGGGCGCCCTGGCCTGGGCGATCACTCCCTTGTCGGCGTCGAGCACGGTGGCCTCGATGATCGGCCGTCCCTCGATCAGGCGCTCCAGCATCGCCTTGGTCGCGGCCGGATCGCGCACCGCGTCGACGCCCTCGGCCTGCAGCGGGGCCGAAATGGCCTCGATGTCGTTCAGTATCTCCTGCTCGCGGGCGCGCCGCACCGGCTCGCCGATGGCGCGCGCCGCCTCGTAGGAGGCCTGTGAGGGCTTCACGACGAAGTCGGTGAGGCTGATCACCAGCAGCGACAGGATGATGGTCACGATGACCGTCGGCGTGATGGTGAAGACACTGCAGACCAGCACGAGCCGCATGTGCAGGCGCGAGCCCGCGGCCCCGCGCCTTCGGTCGAGCCAGAGCTGGGTGAGTCGCACGGCGACCACGGAGACCAAAGCGATCGCGATGACGAGGTCGGCCACGAGCAGCCCCGTCATCCAGCCACGCGTGCCGAACGACTCGGGCACGAAGCCCGCGAGCCACGCATAGGTCGCGCCGCCGGCGGCCATGGCGAGAACGGCCAACGAGACGGCGGCGATGCGGCCGCTGAGGCTGCGAAGCACCGCGCTCATCTTGTCGCCCAAGCGTGAAACGCCCAGCGCAGCTGTCACGAAATCACCCGCCTCGGCGAACCTGCGGCGTGCGAACCACGGGGACGTCGAGGTCCTTTATCTTCTTGCGCAACGTGTTGCGATTGAGCCCCAGAAGGCGGGCCGCGCGCAACTGATTCCCGCGTGTAGCGCCCAACGCCAGGGCCAGCAACGGCCGCTCGACCTCGGAAATGACACGATCGTACATACCGTCTGGTGGCAGCCGATCGCCATGCGCCGCAAACAGCGACTGCAGATGGCGGTCGACGGCATCGGCCAGGGAGATATCCTCGCCCGCCTCCGACGACGACGGTCCGTGATCGATCGCCGAAACCGCGTCTGCAAGCTCCGCCTCGATCGTCTCTACTCCGATGATCTCCTCGGAATAGAGTGCGGACAGGCGGCGCACCAGGTTCACGAGCTCGCGCACATTGCCTGGCCAGCGATGCTGCTTCAGCCGGGCCATCGCCTCGGGCGACAGAACCTTGGTCGGCAATCCGTCGGCGGTCGCGGCCTGCAGGTAGTGGTTGGCGAGTTCGGGAATGTCATCGAGACGCTCGCGCAGCGGCGGCAGGCGGATCGGCACGACATTGAGGCGATAGAACAGGTCCTCGCGGAACAGGCCCTGCTGGATCAGACGGCGCAGGTCGCGATGGGTTGCCGCCACGATGCGCACATTGGCCTTGATCGGCGTGCGGCCGCCGACCGTCATGTACTCGCCTTCCTGCAGTACGCGCAGCAGGCGCGTCTGCGCCTCGGGCGGCATGTCTCCGATCTCGTCGAGGAACAGCGTGCCGCCGGAGGCCTGCTCGAACTTGCCGGCCGACCGCTGCACCGCGCCGGTAAAGGCGCCGCGCTCGTGGCCGAACAGCTCGCTCTCGATCAGTTCGCGCGGGATCGCGGCCATGTTGAGCGCGATGAAGGGTCCTTTCCGGCGCTTGCCGTAATCGTGCAGCGCACGCGCGACCAGTTCCTTTCCGGCGCCCGATTCGCCTGTGACCATGACCGTGAGGTCGGTCGACATCAGGCGCGCGAGCGTGCGGTAGATTTCCTGCATCGCCGGCGACCGGCCGATCAGCGGCAGGCGCTCGCCCTCTTCCGGCAGAGACGGCGAACGCGCCATCGAGGCCGCCGGCGCCGACAGTGCGCGGTTCACGACCGAAATCAGCTCGTTCAGGTCGAAAGGCTTCGGCAGGTATTCGAACGCGCCGCGCTCGGTCGCGCGGACGGCCGTCAGCAGGGTCGACTGCGCGCTCATGACAATGATGCGCAGGTCCGGCCGCAGCTTGCGGATGCGCGGCACCAGGTCGAGTCCGTTCTCGTCCGGCATCACCACATCGGTGATGACGAGCTGGCCCTCCCCTTCCTGGACCCATTGCCAGAGCGTGGAGGCGGTGCCGGTGCTGCGGACCGTGTGACCCTGCCGGCCGAGGGCCTGGTGCAGGACGGTGCGGATGGCGCGGTCGTCGTCGGCGACGAGGATCGTGGTGCCGGCGCTCATGGCGCGGCCTGCGGGAACTGAAGCGGCAACATAACCCTGAATGATGTACGACCCGGCTCGCTATCGAACTCGATTGCACCGCCATGGTCGTTGATGATCTTCGCGACCAAAGCAAGACCCAGGCCAGTTCCGGTCGGCTTGTTCGTGACGAACGCGTCAAACAGGTGACTGCGCAGTTCGTCGGGTACACCCCGGCCGTTGTCACGCACGGAAACCACCAGCGGCAGGTTCACCCTCGCCTGCTGACCCGGAACGGCCAGTCGCAATCCGTGCCGATAGGCGGTGGACAATTCGATCTCACGATCGGTGTCGCCGGGAACCTCGCAGGCATTCTTCACCAGATTCAGGAAAACCTGGATCAGCTGGTCGCGGTCGCCATGCACGTCGGGCAACGACGGATCATAGGTCTCGATGAAGCGCACGCCTTTGCCGAAACCGTTCTGCGACAATCGGCGGACATGGTTGAGCACCTGGTGGATGTTGATGGGGCCACGTTCGATAGGACGGCCGTCGGCGAAGGCTTCCATCCGGTCGACCAGGGCCACGATGCGGTCGGTCTCCTCGCAGATCAGCTCGGTAAGCTCCCGCTCGGAATCCGGTACCGACTGTTCGAGGAGCTGCGCCGCGCCGCGGATGCCGGACAGCGGGTTCTTGACCTCATGCGCCAGCATGGCGGCCAGCGCGCTCACCGAGCGGGCGGCGCTGCGGTGGGAGAGCTGGCGGTCGATGCTGCGGGCGATCGTCTGCTCGACCAGGGAGACCGCAACCAGCCCGTCGCTGTCGACGATCGGCGACAGGCGCAGTGCGCAGAAGCGGGTGCCGATACGCGGCGAAGCGAGCGTAACGCCGTTCTCGGCGACCGCGCCGCCGGTCGCCATGACCTGCTCCAGCAAGGAGAAGAGTGGCGTGTCCTCGGGCACGAATTCGCTCAGCGGATGGCCGACGAGGCGAGCTCTGCCGACGCCGAAGAACTGCTCGGCCGAGAGGTTGGCGTAGTGCATCAGGCCGTTCGCATCGACCACGATGATGGCTTCCGAGAGCGAATCGAGGAGAGCCGTCGGAAACTGATCGCTCATACCGTTCCGTTTGAGTGGGCGCAGGGACATCAGGCTGCCTGCCGCTCCACGGCCGGCAGGAAGAACGAGGCGAGCATGCTTCGCACCTTGCCGGCATCGGTTTCACGGTTGAGCGCCGCCCGGAAATCGGCCGAAGCGGGAAGCCCCTTGGAGTACCAGCCGAGATGCTTGCGGGCCATGCGGACCCCGGTCTCGAGGCCATAGTGCTCGAGCATCGACTCGAAATGAGTCCGCACCGCCGCATACTGTTCGGCAATCGAGGGATCGCGCAGCCGTTCGCCGGTCCGGAGATAGTGGATCGCCTGGTTTAGGAACCATGGACGGCCATAAGCGCCGCGGCCGATCATGATTCCGTCGGCACCGGACTGTTCGAGCGCCTGATCGACGTCGTCGAGCGTATTGATGTCGCCGTTGACGATCACCGGCAGGTTCGTTGCCGCCTTCACGTTGCGGACGAACCCCCAGTCGGCATGACCGTCGTAGAAGTCGCAACGCGTGCGGCCGTGCACGGTCAGCATCCGGATGCCGCACTCCTCGGCGATGCGCGCGAGGTTGGGCGCATTCCGGTTGGTCGAGTCCCAGCCAGTGCGCATCTTCAGCGTGACCGGGAGCTTCACCGCCTTAACGGTCGCTTCAAGGATCTTCGCGGCATGCACTTCGTCACGCATCAGCGAGGAGCCGGCGTGGCCGTTCACCACTTTCTTCACCGGACAGCCGAAATTTATGTCGATGATCGCCGCTCCGCGATCCTCGTTGAGTTTCGCCGCCTCGGCCATCACTTCGGGCTCGCAGCCGGCGAGCTGGACCGACATGGGGAACTCTTCCGGCGTGGTCTTGGCCATCAGCAGGGTCTTGCGGTTCTCGCGAACCATCGCTGCGGAGGCGATCATCTCCGAGACGACCAAGCCGGCCCCGCGGCGCTTCACCATCTGGCGGAAGGGCATGTCGCTGACGCCCGACAGGGGTGCCAGGATGACGGGATCCTCGATACGGACGGGTCCGATGTCGACGGGTTTGAGACGGTGTGCGTTTTGCATTCTTTGTTCAGTTATTAGGCATCTTGTGCAGTGCACAATATTTAATCGAGCAATAGCGGGTCCGGTCGACGGGCGCAAGGGCTCGCAGTGCGCCCGCGTCAAAGCCTGCTAGATTGAGCAAAATGCGTAGAGTCACTGCCCTGATCGTCGCGGCCGGCCGCGGCAGCCGCTTCGGTGGCCCACTGCCCAAGCAATATGCGCTTTTGGGTGGCCAGCCCGTCCTGCGCCGGACCATCGCCGTCTTCCGGACCGCCCCCGAAATAGACCGCGTTCTGGTCGTGATCGCCCCGGGCGACGCCCCCCACTACGAGGCTGCGACCGCCGGACTCGGCCTGCCGAATCCGATCCTGGGAGGCGCCAGCCGCCAGCAATCGGTGCTGCACGGGCTGGAGGCGCTGGCTGCCACGCCCCCGGATCTTGTTGCCATCCACGACGCCGCCCGCCCGTTTGTCCGCCCTGCCGACATCGAGGCCTGTCTTGCCGCCGCTTCATCCGAGGGTGTCGACGGTGCCGTCCTCGGCATCCCGCTCGCCGACACGTTGAAGCGCGTCGGCGACGGAAACGCCGTAACGGCGACGGTGCCGCGGCAAGGTTTGTGGCGGGCACAGACGCCGCAGGTCTTCCGCTTCGGGCCTCTGCTCGCCGCGCACCGCGCCGCTGCATCACTCGGTGCCGTCGAGACGACGGCGCTCACCGACGACGCGGCTGTGGCGGAGCGCGCCGGACTGAAGGTTGTCATGGTGGCGGGCAGCGAAGATAACCGAAAGATCACCACGGTCGAGGACCTCGGAACCATGCACATGGAAACCCGCACCGCCCTTGGCTTCGACGTCCACGGCTTCGCCCCGGGCAATGCCGTCATGCTGGGCGGCGTCGCTGTTCCGCACAGCCAGGCGCTGGCCGGCCATTCCGACGCCGACGTGACGCTGCATGCGCTGACCGACGCCGTGCTGGGCACGATCGGGGCCGGCGACATCGGCAAGCACTTCCCGCCCTCCGATCCGCAATGGCGCGGCGCCTCGTCCGACCGGTTCCTGCGGCATGCCGTCGATCTCGTGACGGCGCGCGGCGGGCGCGTCGTTCACCTAGACGTAACGATCGTCTGCGAAGCCCCCAAGGTCGGGCCGCACCGCGCCGCCATGGTGAACAGCATCGCCCGGATCGCGGGCGTTTCGGCCGACCGCGTGAGCGTCAAAGCCACAACGACCGAAGGACTGGGATTCACCGGCCGGCGCGAAGGCATCGCGGCGCAGGCCATCGCGACCGTAGAACTGCCAGGGAGCTGAACAGAAGATGTTCGACCACGAGATGCGCGAAGCCGCGGAGCATGTCCTGTTCACGTGCCGCAAACGCGGCTTCAAGGTGGCCACCGCCGAGTCTTGCACCGGCGGCCTGATCGCTGCGGCCCTGACGGCCATCGCCGGCTCGTCCGACGTCGTCGACCGCGGCTTCGTCACCTATTCCAACGAGGCCAAGCGCGAGATGCTGGGCGTGCCGTGGGATGCGATCGTGAGCCACGGTGCGGTGAGCGAGCCGGTCGCGAGGGCGATGGCCACGGGCGCCCTCGCCCGCTCCGGCGCGCAGCTCTCAGTCTCGGTGACCGGTATCGCGGGGCCCGGCGGTGGGTCGGCTGAAAAGCCCGTCGGCCTCGTCCATTTCGGCGCGGCCCGAACGGGTTTCGAGCCGATTGCCGAGCATCACGTCTTCCCGGGAGACCGGGACGGCATTCGCCGCCTGACGGTGATCACCGCGCTGGCGATGCTGGCCAAGCTGGCGGAGCGGTAGTCTCAGGAGGACGCGACGGCGGGCTTCCCGTAGAGCTGCGCCGCCCTCGCCTCGAATGCGGACACCATGCGGCGGACGGCTTCGGCGAACAGCAGCTGCACCGTCTTCTGCAGCAGCAGCGAACGGAAATCGAATTCGAGCTCGAAGTTGATCTGCGTGCCTTCGGGATGGGGACGGAAAAGCCAGCGGCTCTTGAGCAGCCGGAATGGGCCCTCGATGCCGGTCGTAACGATCCTCATGCCATCGGGATCGTCGGGGAACAGTTCGACGCGCGAGACGAACTTCTCGTGGAACGGCCCGAAGCCGATCGCCAGCTCGGCGATCTCGACGTTCGGCCCTTCCCGCCGCCGGACGCGCCCGGCGAAGCACCAGGGCAGGAATTCCGGATAGCGCGGCACGTCGGCCACCAGGTCGAACAGCTGGCGCGGTTGGAACGGAACGACACGCCGTTCCTGATGACGCGTAGCCAAGGAGCCGTCAGCCTTTGAGCTGCGCCTGACGCGCGGCCTTGAGGCGCGCGAAGTCGTCTCCCGCGTGATAGCTCGAGCGGGTTAGCGGCGAAGACGACACCATCAGGAAGCCCTTGGCCCGCGCCATCTGAGCCAGTTCCGAGAACTCGGCCGGCGTCCAGAAACGGTCGAGCGCGGCGTGCTTGGGCGTCGGCTGCAGGTACTGGCCGATCGTCAGGAAGTCGACGTCCGCGGCGCGGAGGTCGTCCATGACCTGCAGGATTTCCTCGCGCGTCTCGCCCAGCCCGACCATCAGACCGGACTTGGTGAACATCGCGGGATCGATCTCCTTTACCCGCGACAGCAAACGCAAGGACGTGAAGTAGCGCGCGCCCGGGCGGATGGTCGGATAGAGGCGCGGCACGGTCTCGAGATTATGGTTGAAGACGTCGGGGCGCGACGCGACCACTGTCTCGATGGCACCCGGCTTGCGCATGAAGTCCGGCGTCAGGATCTCGATCGTGGTCGTGGGCGCCGACTTGTGCAGCGCCGTGATCACTTCGGCGAAGTGCCCTGCCCCGCCATCGTCCAGGTCGTCGCGGTCGACGGACGTGATCACGACATGGCCAAGGCCGAGCTTGCCGACGGCCTCGGCGATGTTGGCCGGCTCGTGCGGATTGAGTGCCCCCGGCTTGCCTGTCGCCACGTTGCAGAAGGCGCAGGCCCGCGTGCAGGTCTCGCCCATGATCATGAAGGTCGCGTGCTTCTGCTTCCAGCACTCGCCGATGTTCGGGCAGGCTGCTTCCTCGCACACGGTCGTGAGCTTGAGGTCGCGCATCAGCCGCTTGGTCTCGGCATACTGCGGCGAGTTGGGCGCACGCACCCTGATCCAATCCGGCTTGCGCTGGATGGGATTGTCGGGGCGATGGGCCTTTTCCGGGTGACGCTCGGCCCGGGTCAGGGAAAGCTTGTCGAGGGTTCCGTCCATGATGGCCTAGATATGGAGCGTCCGGCCGTAGGCCGCCAGTACCGACTCGTGCATCATCTCGGATAGCGTGGGATGCGGGAATACCGTGGCCATCAGCTCGGCTTCGGTGGTCTCCAGCGTCTTGGCGATGCTGTAGCCCTGGATCAGCTCTGTCACCTCGGCGCCGATCATGTGGGCGCCCAGAAGCTCGCCGGTCTTTGCATCGAAGATCGTCTTGATGAAGCCCTCGGGCTCGCCCAGCGCGATCGCCTTGCCATTGCCGATGAAGGGGAACTTGCCGACCTTGAGCTCCAGCCCCTTGGCCTTGGCGGTGGCCTCGGTCAGGCCGATGCTCGCGACCTGAGGCTGGCAGTAGGTGCAGCCCGGGATATTCTCGGTCTTCATCGGGTGCACGCCCTTCACCCCGGCGATCTTCTCGACCACCAGGACTCCCTCGTGCATCGCCTTGTGGGCGAGCCAGGGCGGGCCGGCGACGTCGCCGATCGCATAGACGTTGGGCTCGCCGGTCGCTCCCCACTGGTCAATCACGATGTGGGTCTTCTCGACCTTCACCTTGGTGCCTTCGAGGCCGATATTCTCGACGTTGCCCACGATGCCGACGGCGCTGATGACGCGGTCGACCGTGATCTCCTGCGCCTTGCCGCCGACCGTGATGGTGGCCGTAACGTTGTTGGCGCCCTTCTTCAGGTTCGACACGGTGGCGCTGGTCAGGATCTTCATGCCCTGCTTCTCGAAGGCACGCTTGGCGAAGGCCGAGACCTCGGCGTCCTCGACCGGCAGCACGCGGTCCATGACCTCGGCCACCGTCACCTCGGCGCCCATGGTGCGGTAGAAGCTCGCGAATTCGATGCCGATCGCACCCGAGCCGATGACCAGCAGCGACTTCGGGAACTCCGGCGGCACCATCGCTTCCTTGTAGCTCCACACCAGCTTGCCGTCGGCCTCGAGGCCGGGAAGCTGGCGCGCGCGGGCGCCGGTGGCGAGGATCACGTCCTTCGCCGTCAGGGTGAGATTGCTCTTGTCCTTCAGGGCGACGGCGACCTTGCGCTTAACCCCGTCGGTACCCGCAAGCTTCGCCGTGCCGTCGAACACCGTGATCTTGTTCTTCTTCATCAGCATCGAGACGCCGTTGCTGAGCTGGCTCGCCACTTTGCGCGAGCGCTCGACGATCTTCTTCGGATCGAACGAGACGTCCTTCACCGACAGGCCATAGGCCTCGGCATGCTTGATGAGGCCGTAGACCTCCGAGGTGCGCAGCAGTGCCTTGGTCGGGATGCAGCCCCAGTTGAGGCAGATGCCGCCCATGTGCTCGCGCTCGACCACGGCGGTCTTGAGCCCGAGCTGGGCCGCGCGGATAGCCGCGACGTAGCCGCCCGGTCCACCGCCGACAATGATGAGATCGAAACTGGTTTCGGCCATGACGTGCTCCTAGGCCAGCATCGCGGCGGGTTGCTCGATATACGACTTGAGCGTCTGCAGGAACTGCGCGCCCAGGGCGCCGTCCACCACGCGGTGATCGACGGCCAGCGTGCAGCTCATGATGTTGCGGATGACCATCTCGCCCTTGCGGACGACCACCCGCTCCTCGCCCGCGCCGACGGC
>NZ_CAMFKM010000009.1 GCF_945957355.1 uncultured Reyranella sp.
GCCGGTACTGGTTGAACGACGGATCGAGCACGCGCACGGCCGGATCGGGGTAGCGCTCGCTGGGCTGCCACATCTTGGTTTCCTCGTTTCTTTTCCGGCGCAGAGACTAGCGCCAAGTGGAATGGCGCGCCTCCTTGGAATTGGCGGGGCCGCCGTGTGGGCATGGACGATCGGCCAGCTTCATCGCATGGTTGCAATGTGCGGGCGGGATCTGCAACCTCTCTTCGTCAAGGGGGAGATCCAGGGTGAAGGTGTTCGGCTTGGTCAAACTGTTCGCGTTGCTGGTCATGATCGACCTGGGAACGCTCGTGGCGCCCATGGCGCAGCCTGCGTCGCCGTCGACGAGCGAGGCCGACGACGTCATCACCTACTACTATCGCGATCCTCGGCCGGAGCGGCTGGTCGGCGTGCTCGATGCCTTCGGCAAGAGGCATCGGGAGTGGGTCGCCTATCCGCCCGTCGCCGGATTTCTCGCCGTCGTGTTTGAGACCCAGCCGGGATGGATCGAGAAGCTCGTCCCGGCTCGACCCGATGCCCGCCTGGCCACGACGATTGCCGCGGCCCTTCAACTGGCCGGCCAGCCCGTCTCGAATGATTTGCAGGCTCGCCTGGCTCAGGCCGGGACGGATCCGACACTGGTGGGCCAGTTCGCCGGCCTGCCAGGCCGGTTGACCGACCTCAGGATCGCGATGCCGACCCATCTCGACATCCTGTGGGGCGCGTCCTTCGCCAGCGGCGACGGCCGATATGCCCTCATGGTCGCCGACTTCTTCGCCCGGACGGCCAACCGTTCCGAGCCCGTAGCCCTCGACATCACCCGAATCGTCGCGGGAATGGTGCGCCGGGACTACAGCGACCTGGCCAAGCTCAAGGACAAGTACGAACCCGCGCTCCTGCGCGACATGGTCTATGCCGCGACGGCGGCGTGGGCGCTTACCTCCAACGCGCGTCAGCATGCCTTCATCGACCGTGTCGTGAGCCGCTACGTCTCCCAGCATTCGGGGACACTGGCTGCAAAGGTGCTGACGGCGATGAAGGGGTCGTAGGGCCAGGCCTCGATCCGCCCCGGTTCCGGGGAGCGGCTTTGCGCCCGTCATACCCGCGAATAAATCGTGGGAATGGCCAGCCGTGCCTGTGATATACCGCCGAACCTGCTCGCCCGAACGGCGGGCCAATGTCTGCAAGTCCTATGGGATGGTTGTGATGAAGCCGAAGTTTGTGACCATTGACCGGCACCCGGGTCGCTCGGCCCAGACCATCGGTGTCGCCCGCGCGCTCGGCACCGATCCGGACCTGATTCACGAACCGTCGGTCGGCGTCGTCGGCACCAAGGGCGACAGCCAGTGCTATCTCGGCGTCCTGTCCAAGGTCGAGGCGATCCACGCCCAGCTCAAGGCCCGCATCGGCACGGGGCCGAACCAGCTCAAGATGCGCCTGGTGCAGCCCGAGTACACGATCGCCACCTCGGACGGCATCCGCAACGGCACGCGCGAGATGCGCTACTCGCTGATCGGTCGCGAGGTGACGCAGGACGCTTTGTGCGAACATCTGAGCGCCACCGGCCTCGCCGGCACGATTGCGGTCGTGGCCTGCGACAAGCCGCCGGTCGGCACGCTCTCAGCGTTGCTCGAGCATAACCTGCCGTCGATCATCATGTCGGACGGCGCGATCCATCCCGGCAAGGAGCCGAACACGGGCGAGGCGCTCGACATCGTGAGCGCCTACCAGGTCGCCGGCCATCCCGACGCCGACTACAGGCATCTCATCGCGTGCCATGCCTGCCCCGGCATCGGCAGCTGCGGCGGCATGTTCACCTACAACACCATGCAGACCTTCATCGGCGTGGTCGGCATGCAGCCGCTGCACATGGTGGCGCCGCCGTCCGACGATCCGCGCCGCACCAACGAATTCGCGGCCGAACTGGTCGATCATCTGGCCAACCTGATGAAGAACGACCTGAAGCCGCGCGACATCGTCGTGCGCGATTCGATCCGCAACGCGGTGATCGTGGCGATGGCGGTCGGCGGCTCGACCAACGTCGTGCTGCACGCGCCGGAAATCGCCCGTGCCGCCGGCTACGGCGACTTCTGGAAGGACGTGATGACGCCGGAGGAGTTCAACTACCTCTCGCAGAACATCGTCCCCGTGCTGACCGACGCACGCCCCTACGGCAAGTACTCGATGGTCGACATCGACAAGGTGGGCGGCGTGCAGGTGATCGTGCGCGAGCTGCTGGATGCCGGGCTGCTGAACGGCGACGTGCTGACCTGCACCGGCGAGACGCTCGCCCGGCAGGTAGAGCGGCTAGGCGCCAAGAAGGCCGACGGCAAGGTCGTCTACCCGGTCGAGAAGCCCTACAAGCCGACCGGCGGCCTGCGCATGCTTGGCGGCAACCTGTCGCCGGACTTCTCCGCCATCCTGAAGCTTGCGGGTGTCGAGGGTGGTCTCGAGAACAACCTGTTCCGCGGTCGCGCCCGCGTGTTCGAGGGCGAGCAGGGCCTGCTCAAGGCGCTCGACGAGACGCCGGAGACCTTCCAGAACCACGACATGATCATCGTGCGCTACGAGGGGCCGAGCGGTGCCCCCGGCATGCCGGAGATGCTCGATCCGACCTCGCGCATCACGACGCTCTGCCGCGAGCGCAACATCGTCGTGGCCCTGATGACCGACGCGCGCTTCTCGGGCGGCTCGGTCGGCCTCGTCATCGGCCATGTCGGGCCGGAGGCGGCGATCGGCGGCCCGATCGGGCTGGTCGAAGAGGGCGACGAGATCGTGGCCGACCTCAACATCAACGAGCTGAACTGCACCCAGCTCGCCGATCCGGCCATCTATGCCAAGCGCAAGGCGGCGTGGGACAAGGTCGTCGCCGACAATGGCGGCATCCATCCCAACTGCGGCATCGCCGATACGCGTCTGCTCCATCGCGCCCGCACCAGCGCGGTGCCCGCGACGCGCGGCGGCGGCCTGCATCCCAACCGCGAGGTCTGGGTACGCGCGCCGCGCAAGGCCGAACGGCAGAACTTCAAGCTGCGCAATAAGCACCGCCCGGAGTTCGACAAGAGTTTCTGACGGGACTTCATTGGAGCGCGCCACTCCAGTGGCGCTCTTCCTCTTCATGAGGCGCCACTGGAGTGGCGCGCTCCATGGCGAGTGGCGTGTCCTAATCGCCCTCGACGCCGTAGGCGGCCTTTGCTGCTTCCTTGCTGACGAGGCCCAGCTGCACGTCGCGTTTGACGGCTTCCGGATCGCGCGCGGCGGGATCGCCATAGCCGCCGCCGCCGGGCATCTCCACCACCAGCCGCTCGCCGGCCGGGATGGTCTGGAAGCCCTTGGCCTTCAGCTCCTGGCCCGAGGCGAGCGACAGGCGGCCGTTGGCGCCGGGCTTGCCGCCGTCGCGGCCGCGCGCCGGATACTTGACCCGCTCGAAGGTCGCGAAGATGCCGAAGGGCGCGCCTTCGCGATGCTCGACCTCCATCACCTGACCGAGGCCGCCGCGCTGTGCGCCGGCTCCGCCCGAGTCCTGGCGATACTCCTTCTTCCAGACGACGACGGGCGCGATGGTCTCGGTGATCTCGACCGGCACGTTGCGCACGCCGGAGGGGAAGGGCGTCGCGGAGAGTCCGTCGAGCGTCGGGCGTGCGCCCGCGCCGCCGGAGTGGAAGGTCGTCACCATGAAGGGGCGGCTGTTGCCAATCGTCCCGGTCATGCCGTGTCCGGCGCCGAGCTTCAGGTTCCAGAGGTTGGACGTGCCTTCCGCGGGAACCTGTCCCGGAATGACCTGATGCAGCGCGTCGAAGCAGACGTCGGGCAGCATGTGGCCGATCGTGCTGCGTGCATTCACCGCCGCCGGGTAGAGCGCGTTGACGATGGTGTTTTCGGGTGCCGTGACCAGGATCGAGTCGAGCGTGCCGGCATTGTTCGGAATGGTCGGCGCCACCACACACTTGATGCCGAAGGCGGTGTAAGCCTCAGTGTAGCACATCGGCGAATTGATACCGTAGATAGACGAGCCCGAGGTGCCGGCATAATCGACCGAGATATGATCGGCATGGATCGTGACGGCGGCATGCAGGTCGATCGGCGCGTCATAGCCGTCGATCCGCATATGGCCCTTCCAGGTGCCGCGCGGCAGCTTGGATATGGCCGCGATCATGCCGGCGCGGCTCTTCTCGATGATGTGCGTGCCGAGCTCGTCGAGAGTGTCGATCCCGTGCTCCGCCATCATGTCGGAAAGACGCCTTTCGCCGATCCCGTTACAGCCGATCAGGGCGTGGATGTCGCCCTCGACCTGCACCGGCTCGCGCACGTTGGCGCGCACGATGCGCATCACGCTCTCGTCGATCACGCCCTCGCGCATCAGCGGCAGCAGCGGGAGGAAGAGTCCTTCATGGAAGACCTGGCGTCCGTCGGGCGACTGGCCGAGACCGCCGATGTCGACCACATGCGTGGTGCAGGAGAACAGCGCCACCAGCTTGCCGTTGTGGAAGGCGGGCGAGGTGACGACGATGTCGTAGAGATGGCCGGTGCCTTTCCACGGATCGTTGGTCAGGTAGGCGTCGCCCGGCTTCATCGTCTCGACGGGAAACTCTCGGATGAAGTGGATGACGCTGCGCGCCATCGAATTCACGTGACCCGGCGTGCCGGTGACCGCCTGCGCCAGCATTCGGCCCTCGAGGTCGAACACGCCGGCCGAGATGTCGCCGGCCTCGCGCGCGCTGGTCGAGAAGGCGGTGCGTACCAGCGCCCGGGCCTGCTCCTCGACGACGGAGAGCAGGCGGTTCCACATGACCTGCAGGCGGATATCACCCAGCGGTGATTTGGCTTGTGCTTGGGTGGTCGTGCTCATGCGCGGTCCTCCAGGACGATCTGACCCACCGCGTTGACATGGGCGATGAACCCGTTCGGGACGACGGTGGTGGTGCCATCCTCGACGATGAGTGCCGGACCGTCGAGCGCCATGCCCGGCTCCAGCAGCTTGCGCTCATGAAGGGCCGCGCGCTCCAGGAGACCGGTCGCGGGATCCAGCACCTCGCGGTGGCCCGACGCTGCCGGTGCCGCGACCCGGGCGACGGATGAGGCCGGCGGCGGCAGCGGCCGGTCGGTGCCGATCGACAGGGTCCAGGTCAGGGCCTCGACCTCGAGCTTGGGAATGGCGCGGCCGAACACCTGCTCGTAGGTCGCCTCGAAGCGGCGGCGCAGGTCGCTCGCGGCGTCAGCGCTGAACGGCTGGTTGGGCAGCGGCACGGCGATCTCATGGCCCTGGCCGCGATAGCGCATGAAGGCCTGGCGCGATTCCACCAGCGTCTCGCCTGGCGCCGCCGGCCGCACCACGGCCTCGGCCTCCGCCCGCATCGTCGCGAACAGCTCGTTCAACGTCTTCGCGTCGAACATGTCGAGCCGGACATGGCGCGTCCTCACCACCTCGTAGGCAATCGAGGCGCGCAGGAAGCCGAAGGCCGAACCGACGCCGGCGCCCATCGGCACGATGACCCGCTTCATGCCGAGCTTGCGGGCGAGCCGTGCGGCATGCAGCGGCGCGGCGCCGCCGAAGGCGATCAGCGTGCGATCGGCGGTGTCCTTGCCGTTCTCGACGGCATGCACGCGGGCAGCGCTCGCCATGGTCTCGTCGACGATCTCCGCCACGCCGGCCGCCGCGCCCTGGGCATCGGTGCCGAGCGGGCCGGCCAGCGACTGCAGGGCGGCCTCGGCCTTGTCGCGGTGAAGCGGAATGGCGCCGCCCGCGAAGCGCGTGGGATCGAGGCGCCCCAGCGCCGTATCGGCGTCGGTCAC
Source organism: uncultured Reyranella sp. (assembly GCF_945957355.1). Lineage (GTDB taxonomy): Bacteria > Pseudomonadota > Alphaproteobacteria > Reyranellales > Reyranellaceae > Reyranella. Next base: position 5,791 of record NZ_CAMFKM010000009.1, read on the forward strand.
GGTGGGCTCGGTGCCGCCGCGCCCGTAACAGGCTGGCCCCGGGACGCTGCCGGCGGAATCGGGGCCGACCTGGATGCGGCCCAGCGCATCGAGACGCGCGATCGAGCCGCCGCCGGCGCCGATCTCGACCAGTTCGATGACGGGAATGCGGACCGGCAGTCCGGAGCCCTGCACGAAGCGATAGGCGCGCGCGACCTCGAACTGGCGCGAACGCTGCAGATCGAGATCGTCGAGGAGGGTGAGCTTGGCGGTGGTGCCGCCCATGTCGAAGGCGACGGCCTTGCGCGCATCGTTTTCGGCCGCTACCGCGCGCGCCAGGATGGCCCCGCCCGCCGGCCCGGACTCGACCAGGCGCACGGGGTAGCGGCGTGCCGTGTCGACCGTGGTGATGCCGCCCGACGACATCATCAGCAACAGCGGCGCCACGATGCCTTCCGCCCTGAGATCGGTCTCGAGCTGGCCGAGATATCCCTCCATGCGCGGCAGGACATAGGCGTTGGCGATGGTCGTCGAGGTGCGCTCGTATTCGCGGATCTCGGGGCAGACCTCGCAGGAGAGCGAGACGGCGATGCCGGGCAGTTCCTCGGCCAGGATCGCTCCGGCACGTCGCTCATGGGCCTCGTTGGTAAAGCTGTGCAGGAAGCAGACGGCGACCGCCTCGATCCTCTCTGCTTTCAGTCGTGCCGCGACGCGGCGCACAGCGGCCTCGTCGAGCGCCAGCAACACCGCGCCGTCGGAGGCCACGCGCTCCGGGATCCCGAAGCGCAGGTCGCGCGACACCAGCGGCTGCGGCCGCTCCATGTAGATGTCGTATTGCTCGAAGCGGTGCTCCCACGCCATCTCGACGGAATCTCGGAATCCTTCCGTCGTGATCAGTGCGGTGCGCGCGCCCTTGCGCTCGATCAGCGCGTTGGTGGCCAGCGTCGTGCCGTGAACCACGAGCGACACGTCCTGCGGCCGGCATTTCGCTTCGGCCAGGATGGAACGCACGCCCTCCAGCACGGCGCGTTCGGGCGCATCGGGCGTGGTCAGGACCTTGATGGCATGGGATTTCGTGCCGGTTTCGAGCACGACGTCGGTGAACGTGCCGCCGATGTCGACGGCCAGACGGGAGGACATTCTTACTCGTCGATCTTGATGTTGCCCTTGCGTACCACGTCGCCCCAGGTAACTGAATCGCGCTTCAGGAAGGCCACGTATTCCGTCGGCGGCAGGAGAGCCGGGGTAAGGCCGCTCTCGTCGTATTTCTTCTTCACTTCCGGTTCGGCCAGCACCTTGGCGATGGCGGCGTATAGGCGGTCGACGATCGGCTTCGGCACGCCGGCCGGGGCGGCGAGGCCGTACCAGTTCTCCGCCTCGTAGCCCTTCACCGCTTCGGCGAGCGCCGGCGAGTCGGGCAGGACGGGCCAGCGCTCCGGCGACGTCACGGCCATGGCGCGCGCCTTTCCGCTGCGGATCAGGCCGAGCGTTGCGGGATCGCCGAAATAGGCGTCGACGATGCCGGCCGCCAGATCGTTCAGGGCCGGGCCGGTGCCGCGATAGGGAACGTGGATCATCTTCAGGCCGGACATCTGGGTGAAGAGCTCGCCGGCGAGATGCTGGCTGGTGCCGATGCCGCCCGAAGCCCAGCGCAACTCCTGCTTCCTCGCCAGCTCCATGAACTCCGGCAGGGTCTTCGCCGGCAGGTCGTTGCGCACCGCCAGGATGAAGGGCATTCGCACCAGTCGCGTGATCTGCGTCAGCGCCATCGGATCGTAAGGCATCTTGCTGCGCAGATGCGGGCCGGCGGTCAGCGTGCCGGCGCCGGTGAGCGACAGCGTGTAGCCGTCGGGCGCGGCATGCGACATCGCCTCGACGCCGATGATTCCTCCAGCGCCCCCCTTGTTCTCGATGATGATCGTCTGGCCGAGCTCCTTGGATAGCGGCTCCATCATGAGTCGCGCCGTGAGGTCGACACCGCCGCCCGGCGGGAAGGGTACGATCATCTTGATCGGCCGCTCGGGATACTTGCCCTGCGCCGAGGCGGCGCGGGAGATGAACGGCGAGGCGAGTGCCGTGACGAGAAGCTGCCCGAGGATGTGTCGACGAGTGTTACGCAAGTGCCGGTCCCTCTGTTACGCGCGCCGGCAAGATTTCGTCGGGCCAGCACCGCTCATCCGAATGCAATCACGATGCCATGGACGATCCGTGCTGCGCGAATACGCAGCGCGAGGCGATCCTACAGCGCGACCTTCCTGAACACCTCGACGAAGCGATCGACGTCCTGCTCGTCGTTGTAGACGTGCGGGCTGATGCGTAGCCGGCCGAGGCGCGGCGCCGCGTAGACACTTTCCGCGGCCAGCTTCTGCGGCAGGTCGTCGTCCATGCCCTTGGGGAACTGGAGGCAGAGGAGGTGCGGCGCGCGCAGCTTGCGGTCGATCACGCGAACGCCGGAGTTCGCGAGCCCGTCGGCCAGCCGATCCGTGAGCATGGTGAGCCGCGCAACGATGGGATCGTTGCCCCAACCTGCCATCATCTCCATGCCGACGGCGGCCATTTCGAGGGTGATGAAATGGTCGCGTTCGCCCATGTCGTAGCGGCGGGCGCCGTCGGCATAGGAGAGGTCGCGGAAATAGACCTTCTGCTCCGCGGCCACGCCCTTGCGCGCCGGCGCGGTCTGCTCCAGCGGCACACCGTTCTGACGACGCTTGGCGACATACAGGAAGGCGCGGCCATAGGGACCCAGGACCCACTTGTAGGTTGGGAAGATCAGGAAGTCGGGATCGAGCGTCTTGACGTCGATGCGGCGGACGCCGGCATCGTGCGTCGCATCGACCAGGAACGCCGCGCCCGACTGGCGTGCCGCTTCGGCAACGCGCGGCAGGTCGATGGCGCCGCCATCCGACCAATGCACGGACGAGATCGAGACCAGCGACAAGGGGGCCGCGCCCGCACGCGTCATCGCTTCCAGAACCGCCGAGGTCCAGTCACCGTCGGCGGGCTGTCTCACCTGCTCGACCGCAAAGCCGCCCTCTTCGGCGCGGCTCATCCACTCGAGCACCGGCGAGGTGTGGTCGTCCTGAAGCACAAGCACACGGCTGCCGCGCGGCAGGCTCATCACCTTGCCGGCGGTCGAGACGCCGTAGCCCACCGACGGAATCAAGGCGATATCGGCGGGATCGGCGCCGATCAACGCCGCCGCCGCGCGACGCGCGCGTTCGTACTGCTTCGACATGAAATCGGCTTCGAGCTTCCAGGGCTGCCCTTTGCGCGCCACACCGATGCGGCCCGCTTCCTGAACGGCAAGCGGTAGCGGACTCCACGCGGCGGCATTGAGGAAGCAGACGTCGCGCGGGATGTCGAAGAGTTCACGTTGGGAAGGAAGCATGGGACCGCCATCTGGGAGATCCGGTACCCTAGGCCAAACGCGGAGCAAGAAAAAGGACGCCCGTCTTTCGGCGGGCGTCCTGCTCCGTGCAGATCAGGGATCGCGGGGTTAGCCGTCGATCGCCTTCTTCAGCGCGTCCTTGGTCTTGCCGACGGCCTGCTGCGCTTCGCCCTTGCGCTCCTGGATAGCGCCCTCGACCCGCATCTTGTCGCTGTCGACCATCTTGCCGATGCCCTGCTTGGCATTGCCGATGGCCTCGTTGGTGACGCCCTTGATCTTGTCCGTGGTGCTGCTCATGACGGTCTCCTCTGTTGAGCGTTGAATGGCTTGGCGGCCTGTCAACGCCCTTCCCCTGAGGACGTTCCTCGGTTCGCGGCATTGCATCTCTTGCCTTGCTGTCGCCACAACACTGCGTCTTTTTGAGGAACCAATGTGGTCTTTCAGCGTTGGAAAGGCACGCGCCAGGCGCGGCCGCTTCACTCGGGACGGCCCCCGAATCGCGGCGTGTTGTGGTCAAAGGCCCCTTCGCGCCCCAGGCAACCAAGGCGCAAAGGGGACGAGATGGCAGCAACGGAATTCGACTACGGCTCGGCACTCTTCCTCGATCTGGACGGGACCTTGCTGGAAATCGCCGCCACGCCGGAACTCGTGGTGGTTCCACCGGCGCTGCCGGAACTTCTTGCACACCTTCATGCAATCCTCGGGGGCGCGCTCGCGATCGTCAGCGGGCGGTCGCTCAAGACGATAGACCAGCTCCTCAAGCCGTTTACCTCCGCCGCCGCCGGCGAGCATGGCGTCACCCTGCGGTTCAGCGACGGCACGGTCGAGGAGATGCCCGCCGGTCTTGCGGTGACGCAGGCTTGGCGGGACTCGCTGGTTGCGGCGACCGAGAGATGGCCAGGTGTGCTCATCGAACCCAAGCCGCATGGTTGTGCCATTCACTATCGCCTGGCGCCGGAACGCCATGACGATGTGTGGCGGGTCGTTCGGGCCCTCGTGCCCGACGATCACCCGTGGTTTCGCCTGATCCCGGCGCGCGAGGCCGTGGAGATCGGCCCGCGGTCCACCTCGAAGGGGCACGCGGTGGAACGCTTCATGAAGGACAATGCCTTCAAGGGCCGGCGTCCCATTTTCGTCGGCGACGATTTCACCGACGAAGCAGGCATGAGCGCCGCTCGTCGGCATGGTGGCGAGGGGCTGCGCGTCCAGGACGTATTCGATGGCGATCCGGCGCAGGTACGCGCCTGGCTCTCGCGCAATGCCGAGCGGCTTGCGGGGCGGCCGGCAACGCGGCAGGCGGCGACGGGAGCTTCGGCATGAGCACGCTCGATCTCGGCGTCGTCGGAAACTGTTCGATCGCGAGCCTGATCGACCGCAACGGTCGCCACGTCTGGCACGGCCTGGGCCGGCTCGATGGCGATCCGGTTTTCAATGCCCTGCTGGGCGGCAACGATCCGCAGTCGGGTTTCATGGACGTCGTCGTCGACGGCATGAAGGACAGCCGCCAGCGCTATGTTCCTAATACGGCGATTCTCGAAACGACGATCGACGGCGCGGGCGGCACAGCGCGCATCTGGGATTTTGCGCCGCGCTTCCGCCGTTTCGGGCGCATGTTCCGGCCTCCCATGCTGATGCGCCGGCTCGAGCCCGTGGCTGGCCGGCCACGCATTACCCTGCGCCTGCGTCCCACCTTCAATTACGGTGCGCGCCAGTCGCAGGTCACGATGGGTAGCAATCACATACGTTACTACGGCGATGACGCCGTGCTGCGGCTCACCACCGACGCCTCGCTGAACTACGTGCTCCACGAGACCGAATTCTCGCTCGACCGGCCGCTCACCCTCATCGTCGGGGCCGACGAGAGCATCACCGACAATGTCGATCAGCTGTCGCGCTCCTTCCTCAGCGAGACGGAGGTCTATTGGCAGGGGTGGGTGCGCGACCTCAACATCCCGTTCGACTGGCAGGTTGCCGTCATTCGTGCCGCCATCACCCTCAAGCTCTGCAGCTACGAGGACACCGGCGCGGTACTGGCCGCCCTTACGACGTCGGTGCCGGAGGCCGCGGGCACGGTGCGCAACTGGGATTACCGGTTCACCTGGCTGCGCGACGCCTTCTTCACGGTGACGGCGCTCAATCGCCTGTCGGCGACCCGCACGATGGAAAGCTATGTGCGCTTCATCATCGATGTGGTCGAGGCCGGCAGCACGCACGGCGAGGTTCACAATGTGGCGCCGTTGTTCCCGATCGCGCCGGGCACCGACACGCTGGAACGCCTGATCGATACGCTGCCCGGCTATCGCGGCTACGGGCCGGTGCGTATCGGCAACGCGGCCGTCGGCCAACGGCAGAACGACGTCTATGGCTCGATGGTGCTGACGGCGGCCCAGATGTTCTGGGACGAGCGCCTGCCACGCCAGGGCGATGTCGAACTCTATCGCCAGCTCTGCGTCGTGGGCGACGAAGCCCATCGCGCCGCGCTCACGCCCGATGCCGGCCTCTGGGAATATCGCGAGCGCGAGGAGATTCACACTTTCTCGGCCGCCATGTGCTGGGCCGCCCAGCACCGGCTGGGCCTGATCGCGCGACGGGTCGGCCTCGATGGCGAATCGCGCGAATGGCTGGCCAAGGCGGGCGTGCTGCGCCAGGAGATCCTCCAGCGGGGCACCACATCCGAAGGATGGTTGTCGGGCGTGCTCGATCGCGAAATGGCCGACGCTTCCAGCCTGGTGTTTCCCGAAATTGGCCTGCTGCGCTCCGACGACCCGCGCTTCCACGCCACCCTCGACATGGTTTCGAAGAAGCTGATGAAGAACGGCTTCCTCATGCGCTACGTCGAGGCCGACGATTTCGGCGCGCCGTCCAACGCCTTCCTGCTCTGCACCTTCTGGTACATCGACGCGCTGGCCAGCGTCGGCCGCCGCGAGGAGGCGCTCGAGCTCTTCAACAACGTGCTGGCCCGGCGCAATCATGTCGGGCTGCTCTCCGAGGACCTCGATCCGCGCACCGGGGAACTGTGGGGCAACTTCCCGCAGACCTACAGCCAGGTCGGCCTCATCCTGTCGGCCATGCGGCTCTCGCGGAGCTGGGAGGAGGGGCTGTGGCACGCCTCGTGATCGTCTCCAACAGGGTCCCGGTGCCGAAGGCGCGGGGCGCCTCGGCCGGCGGCCTGGCGGTGGCGCTGCGCGACCTGATGACGCCCGGGGCGATGTGGTTCGGCTGGAGCGGACGGCTATCGTCAGAGCCCTCTGCGCAACCCGCCATCGTCGAGGCGCGCGGCGTAACCTACGCGACGGTCGATCTCACGCCCGAGGCCTATCGTGGCTTTTACGTCGGATTTGCAAACGGCGCCTTGTGGCCGCTACTGCACTTCCGGCTGGGGTTGATGCATTTCCGCCGCGAGGACTACGAGGGCTACCTCTCGGTCAACCGCTCCTTCGCCTCGGCGCTCGCGCCACTGCTGCAGGGCGACGACACGGTATGGGCGCACGACTATCATCTGATCCCGTTCGCCCGCCTGTTGCGTAATCGGGGTTTCCAGGGGCGGCTCGGATTTTTCCTGCACGTGCCCTTCGTCCCACCCTCGATGCTCGAGGCCATGCCGGTGGCGCGCGAGCTGGTCGCCGATCTCTGCGCTTACGACGTCGTCGGCTTCCAGACCGAGGAACATGCCCGCGACTTTCGCGACTGTGCGCAACGCCTGCTGGGGGCCACGGTCGAGGGCGAGTGGATTCGCCTTGCCGGGCGGCGGGTGCGCGCCTTCGCCGATCCGATCGGCATCGATGCCCAGAGCTTCGCCCAGGACGCCGTGCGGGCCGAGAGCGACAAGGCGGTGCAGCGGGTTGCCGAGAGCCTGTCGAACCGCGCGCTCGCCATCGGCGTCGACCGGCTGGACTACTCGAAGGGCCTGCCGCACCGCTTCGAAGCCTTCGGCCGGCTGATCGAGAAGCATCCCGAGCACAAGCGGCGCATTCACTTCCTGCAGATCTGCCCACGCTCGCGCGAGGAGGTCGACGAGTATCGCAAGCTGCGCACCGAGCTCGACCGGCTGGCTGGCCGCATCAACGGCCGCTTCTCGGAGTTCGACTGGACGCCGCTCAGGTATTCCACCCGGGCTGCGCCGCGCGCGACCCTGGCGGGACTTTACCGCCTCGGCCGGATCGGCGTCGTGACGCCACTGCGCGACGGCATGAACCTGGTCGCCAAGGAATTCGTGGCGGCCCAATCGGACGAGGATCCCGGCGTGCTGGTTCTGTCGCAGTTCGCCGGGGCTGCGCAGGACCTCACCGAGGCGCTGATCGTGAACCCGTTCGATCCCGATGCCATCGCCGATGCGATGCATGTGGCGCTCACCATGCCCTTGTCGGAGCGGCGGGAACGTCACAGCGTTCTGAAGGAGAAGGTCCTGCGCACGACGGCGGAAGCCTACTGCCGGCGCTTCATCGAGGCCCTCGAAGCGCCGTCGGACGCGCGCGCGGCGGCCTAGGAAACCAGGCCGAATGCTGTCGGATAGACGATCAGCCCGTCGTCTCCGTCGAGCGCGCCCGGCACCAGTTCCAGGGCCATGAACGAGTCGCCTTCGAACGGTGCGTCGAGGCCGCTGGCCAGCTCGGCCGAGAAGCCGAAGCGCGGATAGAATCCCGGATGGCCGAGTACCACGACGGCCTGCCACTCGCGGCGGCGCGCCAGGTCGAGCCCGGTCTCGACGAGGGCGCTGCCGATGCCCGCGTTCTGGTGGTCAGGATGGACGCACATCGGCGCGAGCGACAGGGTCGGCACGGCGTCGTCGTCGACCATCGTCGTCAGCGCGCTGAACAGGATGTGTCCCACGATGGCGCCGTCCTCGACCGCCACCAGCTCGACCGCATCGATGAAGGCCTCGCGTAGCTCCTCGATCAGCTTGCCCTCGAACGGGCTACCGAACGCCAGGTCGTTCAGGCGGCGGATCGCCTCGTCGTCCGCCGGTTCGCGCTCGCGGATCACCACATCGTGGCCGCTGCCCGGCCCGGCCATTCGCGATCGTAGGTTTCGCCGCCAACTCTCTCGTTGCTCAACGCCGCCAGGATCTGGCCGGCGCTAGGCAACGACTTGGGATCGATGTGCCGCTTGGGGTTCCACAGCTCCGAGCGGACCAGCGCGCGAGCGCATTGAAAATAGACGGCATCGACCTCGATCACGGCCACCGAGCGCGGCGCCTTCTCCTCGACGGCGAAGGACTCCAGCAGATCCGGGGCGACGCTGAGATGGGCGCGGCCGTTCACGCGCAGCGTGTTACCGACGCCGGGGATCATGAACAGCAGCGCCATCCGCGGGTCGCGCACGATGTTGCGCAGCGAATCGATGCGGTTGTTGCCGCGGCGGTCGGGCAGCATGAGCGTCTTCTCGTCATGTACCCGAACGAAGCCCGGCCGGTCGCCGCGCGGCGAGCAGTCGAGACCCTCGGGGCCGGACGTCGCCAGCGCCGCATAGGGCGACGCCTCGATGTAGGCGCGGTAGTGCGGCGTGATCCAGTTCACTTCCTTGACCGTCGACGCTTCGACCGGCCGACCGTAGATCGCCTCGAGCTCGGCTTCCGTTCTCAGGATGTCGGACATGCTGCTAGGCCCACTGCGCGGGAGAGGTGCCGAGAGGTTCGGCGGGACGGGCGTAATAGGCCGGTGTTTCGCCAAGCTGTACCACCGGCTTCAGGTGGCGCAGCCGGCCGAGCGGGCCGACGCTTTCGGTGAGGAGCGGCAGCAGCGTGCTCTCGGGCAGTTCGGCGGCGCCCTTGCCGGCGTCGACGAGGCCAAGGCCCGCGAGCCAGTGTGCGACCTGGACCAGCGAGACGCGGACCTGCCAGGAGCCGCCCTGCTCGACCCGGCGGGCCAGCGCCACCAGCGCGCCCAGCGCGCCGAGATAGCCCGCGATGTAGTCGAGGGCCTGGACCGGCAGGTTGCGCGGCTTGTCCAGCGAGCCTTGCGTCGCGGCAAGGCCGGTCACGTTCTGCACGATCGAGTCGAAGCCGCGGCGCGACGACCACGGGCCTTCATGGCCGTAGGCGCAGAGGCTGACGCAGACGATGCCGGGCCGCAGCGCCGCCACCTGCTCGGGCGAGAAGCCGCGCGCCGCGAGCGTGCCGGGGCGATAGCCCTGGGTGAAGATGTCGGCCTGCTTCAGGAGCGCCTTCATCGTTTCGACGCCGGAAGGGTCGCGCAGATCGATCCAGGCACAGCGCTTGCCATGGCCGGTGTCCATCAGCAGTTCGGCCTGGTAGGGCAGGTGAGGCGCCGCGACGTGCAGCACGTCGGCGCCGTTCTCCGCCAGCACGCGGCCACTCGTCGGACCGGCGAGCACACGGGTGAGATCGAAGGCGCGCACGCCCGACAGCGGGCGCTCGCCCTTGGGCAGGGGCTCTGCCGGCGCGTCGCCGATCTTCACGATGTCGATCAGCGGCAGCTTCGCCACCGCGACGCCGTGCGGGTGGGCGTTCCATTCGTCGCGGCTGCGTGTCAGGCCGCCGACGCAACCGCCGTCGGCGATCGCCTGCTCGATCGCGAGCCCGTCCCACTTGGCGACGGCGGCGGCCAGCGCCTCGCGCGTGTCGCCCTCGGCGCCGGCAATACGCAGCGCGCCCGCGCGATGGTGCGGATGGTTGGTATGGATGAACATGTGCCGACCGTCGCGCGTCGGATAGTGGCCGGACAGGGGATCCCACGACACCGGCCGTTCGCCGTTGCGCAGGACGTAGGTGTTGGAACGCAGCGATGCAGTGGCAGCCGCGACGTCGACCGAGACCGGCTGGGGCCTGCCGGTCTTCAGCCGCCACAGGTCGGAGACGGCGAGACCGACGGCGCCCAGAGCCGCGGCGCCGGCGGTGCCGACGCGCCACGGGGTCTGGAACACCGGATCGTCGCCCCCCGCGATCGTGAGCCGGTCGTCGGCGCGCGGGCTGCGTCCGAGCTGGCCCAGGATCGAATAGGCCAGGTCGGTGTTCACTTGCTGCCCGCCATGATCTTCGTCAGCAGGGCCATGAACTCGTTCGGGCAGGTGATGTGCGGGTTGTGGCTGGTGTCGAGTTCGTGGCAGGTCCAGCCGGCTTCGCTGCGCGCCCGGTCGGCGAACTGGCGGAACGGGTCGCCGGGGCCGTTGCGGGTCGCATAGATGAAATCGCGGGGCGGCAGGGGCTCCTTGGACTCGAGCTTGATCCTTTGCTCGAAGGTCTTGATCGGCTGCGGCCGGCGGCGCGGGCCGGCCCAGGCGACGTCCTCAGGAGAGGTGTCGGGCGGCATCGGATTGACGGGCATCTTCCAGCCGTCGCCCTCTCTCTCCGCGCCCTTGCGCATGTTGCCCTCGGCCTTCGGCCCGACCAGGTCGAACAGGCTCTGTCCGTCCCTGGGCGCGAAGGCGTCGACGTACACGATGCGTGCAAGACGGTGGGGGATCCTGTCGGCAACGCCGGTAGCGACCATGCCGCCATAGGAATGGCCCAGCAGGACGACGTCGTTCAGGTCCTCGAACTCGATCTCGGAGACGATGTCCTGGATGTGGGTGGAGAGATCCACGGCGGGAGTGGCGAGGTGGGCGCGGGCACCGAGGCCGGTATAGGTCGGGGCATAGAACTGGTGGCCGGCCGCCTGCAGCAGCGGACGCATCTTCTTCCACGCCCAGGCCGCCGACCAGGCGCCGTGCGCCAGAACGATATTTGCCATTTCTCTACCTCCCGCTGGCACGCCAACTTTATCAATGCTACTACGACTTACTCTCAATGAGCAGCGAACCAACCATAGCACTTGGCGCCGCCCCCGTGGGGTTTCGTGGGCGCATACAGGCCATCGCCGCGGGGCGTGTCGCCGCAGGTATGCCCGCGCCCGAACTGGAGCGCCGTCTGATCGAGCTGGGCTTCGTCGAGGGCGCCGACGTCGAAGTGCTGCACCAGGGCCTGTTCGGCCGCGATCCCATCGCCGTGCGCGTCGCCCACACCACCATCGGCCTGCGGCGTCGCGAGGCGATGGCCGTTCTCGTGAGTGTCGGAGCCGAGCCGTGAGCGTCACCGCATCCACTGCCGCTCCGGTCGTCGCCCTGGTCGGCAACCCCAATTGCGGCAAGACGGCGCTGTTCAACGCGCTGACCGGCAGCCGCCAGAAGGTTGCCAACTATCCCGGTGTCACCGTCGAGAAGAAGGTCGGTCCGCTGACGACGCCCGCCGGCCGCACGGTGCGCATCGTCGACCTGCCCGGCACCTATTCGCTGCGCGCGCGCTCGCCCGACGAGGAGGTGACACGCGACGTCGTGCTGGGCCGGACCCAGACCGACGTGACTCCGGACCTGATCGTCTGTGTGGCCGACGCCTCCAACCTTCGGCTGGCGCTGCGCCTCGTGCTCGAGCTGAAGCAGGTCGGCCGGCCGGTCATGCTGTCGCTCAACATGATGGACATCGCGCGCAAGCGCGGCATCGAGATCGACACCGAGAAGCTCGGCCGGGAACTGGGACTGCCAGTCGTGAGTTCGGTCGCGGTGCGCCGCGGCGGCACCGACTCACTGCTGGCCGAGATCGATCGGCGGCTGGCGGCCGCACAAGGCGCGACCGGAACCGTCTGGACCACACCCGATGCCTCGGCCCTGCGGCGCGCACAGAAGGAGGCGGATCGCATCCTGGCCTCGGTGGTGAAGGGACAAGGCAAGCGCGACAGCCTGACGGCGCGTCTCGACGCGGTGTTGCTGCATCCGGTGGCGGGCCTGGTCGTGCTGCTGGCCATCCTGTTCGTGATGTTCCAGGCGGTCTTCGCCTGGGCCGAGCCCGGCATGGATGCGATCGAGGCCGGTTTCCACTTGCTCGGTGACCTCGTCGCCGGGCTACCGCTGCCCGACCTGCTGAAGAGCTTCCTGAAGGACGGGCTGATCGGTGGCGTCGGCAGCGTGATCGTGTTCCTGCCCCAGATCGTGATCCTGTTCTTCTTCATCCTCGTGCTCGAGGACCTGGGATACATGGCGCGCGCGGCCTTCCTGATGGACCGCATCATGGGCGGCGCCGGACTGCACGGGCGCGCCTTCATTCCGCTCCTGTCGTCCTTTGCCTGCGCCATCCCCGGCATCATGTCGACGCGCGTGATCGACGACCGGCGCGACCGTCTCACCACCATCCTGGTGGCGCCGCTGATGACCTGCTCGGCGCGCATCCCGGTCTATACGCTGATCATCGGGGCGTTCATTCCCGACCGCGAGGTCTGGGGCTTCGTCGGCCTGCAGGGGCTGGTGATGTTCGGCCTCTACACGGTCGGCATCGCCAGCGCGCTCGCGGTATCGTTCGTAGTCAAGCGCTTGATCTGGCGCGGCCAGCCCGGCGAGCCGTTCATGCTCGAGCTGCCGGACTACAAGATTCCGCAGGCCAGGAGCGTCGCCATCGGCCTGTGGACGCGCGCCACGATCTTCCTGAAGCGTGCAGGCACCACGATCCTGTCGATGATGATCCTGATCTGGGTACTGGCCTCCTTCCCGCAGCCGCCCGAGGGCGCCACCGAGCCCGCCATCAACTACAGCCTGGCCGCCCGGATCGGCACGGCGATCCAGCCGCTGACCGAGCCGCTGGGCTTCAACTGGCAGATCAACGTCGCGCTGATCCCGGGCATGGCGGCGCGCGAGGTCGCGGTCGGGTCGCTCGGCACCATCTACGCGATCAGCGGCGGCGAGGAGGCCACCGACAAGATCGCCTCCGCGCTCAGCTCGCAATGGAGCCTGGCCACGGCGCTGGCCTTCCTCGCCTGGTACGTGTTCGCGCCGCAATGCGCCTCGACCCTGGCGGTCATCCGCCGCGAGACCGGCGGCTGGCGATGGTTGTGGGTGACGTTCTTCTACATGCTGGCGTTGGCGTACGTGGCGGCCTTCCTCACCTATCGCATCGCCGTCGCGTTCGGCGGAGGGTGACGATGGCGCAGGGACCGAAGCCGCAGCGGCGCACGTTCCGCTACTGGCTGCAGCAGATCCATCTCTGGATTGGCCTGATCCTGCTGCTGCCCCTGGTGATGATGGGCATCACCGGCGCGGTACTGGTCTATGCGCACGACATCGAGCACCTGCTGGGCCAGGGCGAGCCCGAGGTCAGGACGGTGGGCGAGTGGCAGTCGGCGGGGCGGTTGATCGAAGCCGCCAAAGCGGCCAACAGCGAACCGGGCCGTATCCCCATCGCGGTGCGCTGGCCGACCGAAGTGGGAGAACCTGCCGCGGTGCGACTGTCGCGTCCGGGGATGGCCGGCGAGCGGCCGCAGTTCCGCGGCGGCCAGCAGGGTGGCACCGGCAACGCGCAGCCCGGACAGCCGGCGCAGGGCCGTGTGCCGACACAGAGTCCGTTTGCCGGCAGCCTGCAGATCCTGGTCGATCCGGTATCCCTGCAGGTCCTCGAGACCCAGCAGGCGATGACGGGCTGGGTGCGCTTTTTCCACGACCTGCACGGCCACATCTTCATCCCCGGCGGCCTCGGCCGCGAGATCGTGGGCTGGCTCGGTGTGGCAATGCTCCTGCTGGGTTGTTCCGGCCTGTATCTCTGGTGGCCCAAGCCCGGCCAGTGGAAGCAGGCCTTCATGGTCCGCCGCAAGGCCAAGGGCCTGCGCCTGAACCGCGAGCTGCACGGGGCTGTCGGTATCTGGTCGCTGGTGATCTTCATGCTGGTGAACTTCACCGGCGTCTATCTCGCCTTCCCACAGCAGATCTCGGCCGCGGTCAATCTCGTGTCGCCGGGGCGCGACATGCGCGCAGCCATGTTCCAGGCGCGGGTCGAGCCGATGCGCGGTACGCCGGCCATGGGTGTCGACGAGGCGGTCGAACTCGCCAGGTCGCGCGTTCCGGGCACGCGATTCCTGAACGCCTTCCTGCCGACCCGGCCCGATCAGGCGTTGCGCGTCGGCCTGGTGCGACCCGACCATCGGGAGGGCGCGCCCATCGTCACGGTGATCGTCGATCCCTATCGCAGGACCGTTGTCGACGTTTTCGATCCGCAGTCCATGTCGGCCGGCGAGACGATGATCGCCTGGCAGCGGGCGCTGCATTACGGCATTGGGCTGGGCGGCACCTACAAGTTCCTGGTCTTCGTGTCGGGCGTCATCATCCCGATCTTCGCCGTCACCGGCTTCCTGATGTGGTGGATCAAGCGCCGCAATCGCCGGGCCGGCGAAAAGGCCCGGCAGGCCATACTGCGGGCCGCCGGCCAGGCGGCCGAATAGGCGAGCGGCCCTCCTTCACCAGGAGGGTAGCGGTCCCCTGAAGATGAAGAAGGCGCCGCCGCAGATCATCGCGAAGCCGACGAGGTGGTTCGAGGTGATGCGTTCGCCGAGATAGAGGACGGAGAAGGCGGCGAACACGGTGAGGGTGATCACCTCCTGCATCGTCTTGAGCTCGGCCGCCGAGTAGACCTCATGGCCGTACCGGTTGGCCGGAACCGCGAAGCAGTATTCGACGAAGGCGATGCCCCAGCTTGCCACCACCACCAGCCACAGCGGCTTGTCGGTGAACTTGAGGTGCCCGTACCAGGCGAACGTCATGAAGACGTTGGACACCAGCAACAAGACGATGGGCGTGATGGTGGCGGGCAAGAAGGACATCGAGCTGGTTACTCCGGTTTGATCTGAAGCTTCTTGATGAGCGGCACGACCATCTTGTCCTCGGCGTCGAACATCGCCGCGGTTTCCTGCGGGGTGGTCGGATAGGCCTCGGCCGTGAGGTCGGCGAAACGCTGGACGACGGCGGGATCCTTGAGGACCTTGACCATCGCCTCGTTGATCTTGGCGACCACATCGGGCGGCATCTTCGCCGGCCCGAACAGGCCGGTGAAGGTCGCGAAGGTGAAATTCTCGAGCCCCTTCACGCCGCTTTCCTTGAAGGTCGGCACGTCGGGAAGCTGCGGCACGCGCTTGTCGGACGACACGGCGATGGCGCGCAGCTTGCCCGACTTGATGTTGCCGATGGCGGCGTTGAGCTGGTCGACCTGGGCCGGCACCTGGCCCGCCATCACGTCGATCATGGCGGCACCCGATCCCTTGTAGTGGACCAGTGTGTATTTGGTGCCGGTGGCCTCGCCGATCAGTTCGATGGCGAGGTGATTGGTGGTGCCAACGCCGGAATCGGCGACCGCAAACTTGCCGTCCTTCCCCAGGGCGATGAAGTCGGCCAGGGTCTTGATCGGCGAGCTGGGCGGCACGACGAGCACGGCCGGCACGCGCTGGATGTGAGTGATGGGGGTGAAGGCCGTGCGCCAGTCATAGGGCGCGTTGCCGTAGATGGCGGGCACGGCAACCAGCGAATTGGCGGAGACCAGCAGGCTGGTCCCGTCCGGCGCCGAGCGGGCGACGATGTCGCTGCCGATCATGCCGCTGGCACCGGCCTTGTTCTCGACGATGACGGTGGTCCCCGTCACCTCGCGCAGCTTGTCGGCGATGATGCGCGCGGTGACGTCGATGTTCCCGCCCGGCGCATAGGGCGCCATGATCTTGATGGGCTTGTCGAAAGTCTGCGCCAGGGCCGTTCCCGACCCCAGCACGAGCCCGGCAAGGGCTCCTGCGATGGCAACCAGACGCATTGGATTCCTCCTGTTCATGTTTGGGAGGAGCCTAGGAGAACGTCCGGGGCCGCGCAAAGCTCCCAGCCCGCGCTGCGGAGGCTCAGAGCGCCGGCGGCCGGTGCTGCGCCCAGGGCCTTGCGCCTTCGAGCAGGGCGCCCATCCGCAGCACGTCGGTCTCCGCGCCCCACTTGCCCACGACCTGGACGGAGGTCGGCAGCCCGTCGGCGCCGAATCCCGACGGGTAGGCGCAGGCGGGATGGCCGGTGAGGTTGAACGGGTACTGGTAGGAGGTCCAGCCCTGGCGGGTGATGCCGCACTTCACGCCGTCGATCACGACCTCGTCGTTGGCCGCATCGTGCGTTACGTCGAGGGCGGTGCGCGCATTGGTCGGCATCACCAGGAAGTCGTAGCGCTCGAACAGCGACTGGATCTTGCGGAACAGCGCGGTACGCGCGAACTGCGCGTTGCGGAAGTCGGCCAGGGTGAACTTGGCGCCGCGCTCCATGAAGGCGAGCGTCACCGGATCCATCTGGTTCTGCCATTTTGGCAGGTACTGCGCGCAGAAGACGGCGAAATTCGCCTGGTAGAGCACGCGGCCTTCGTATTCGATCCAGTCGATCTTGTCGGTGACCTCCTCGACCTCGGCGCCCATCGCTTCCCAGGCGGCGAGCGCGGCAAGCGTGTTGGTGCGCACGTCGGCGGCCACGCGGGGATTGGCGGTGCGCTCGATGTAGCCGATGCGCACGGCGGCGAGGTCGTTGCCGGAGAGCTTCGGCGACAGCGGCTTCTGGGCACTCCCGGACAGGGTCCACGGATCCTTGTCGCTGGGGCCCGCCAGCACGGAATGCATGATCGCCGCGTCGGTGACGGAGCGCGCCAGCGGCCCGGCATAGACGTTGTTGCCGTAGGCATCGCGCGTGGTGTCGTAGGGCACGGCGCCCAGGGTGGGCTTGAGGCCGACCAGGCCCGAGCAGGAAGCGGGACCGCGCACCGAGCCCGCGCCGTCGGTGCCAAGCGACAGCGGGCTGAGACCGGCCGCCACCGCCGCCGCGCCGCCGCCGCTCGAGCCGCCCGGCGTGCGCTCGAGATTCCACGGATTGCGGGTGACGCCGAATGGCCCGTCGGTCAGGCCCTTCACGCCGAACTCAGGCGTCGTTGCCTTGGCGAAGATGACGGCGCCGGCCTTGCGCAGGCGCTGCACCAGCAGATCGTCTGCAGCCGCCGGGCCGTTGCCCTCGAAGATCGCCGAACCGTGCCGCGTCGGCACGCCTTCGACGTCGACCAGGTCCTTCACGCTGATCGGAACGCCGTGCAGGGGGCCCAGCGTTTCACCGCGTGTGACGGCCTCCTCGGCCTTCTTCGCCTCGCGCCTTGCCTGGTCGACCATGACCTCGCGGAAGCAATTGATCCTGGGGTTGGCGCGCTCGGCGGCCTTCAGCACCGTGTCGAGATATTCGATGGGCGAAAGCTTCCGGGCGCGGATGAGCGCGGCCGCCTGAACGGCCGGAGTGAAGAGAAGATCGGTGTCGGTCATGGCGGGCACACTAGCTCATCCTCGACACGGTCTGCACGCTGCGCTACGCCCGCGGCCGATGTTTTCGCTTCCCGTAATGGCGGCGCTCGCGGTCGTGGCCGTCGTGACCTCGTTCGTCTCCGGCATCTTCGGCATGGCGGGCGGGATGCTGTTGATCGGCTTCCTGCTGCTGTTGTTGCCGGTGCCGGTCGCCATGGTGTTCCACGGGGTCATCCAGATCGCGGCCAATGGCTGGCGGGCCTGGCTGTGGCGCCGTCACGTGAACTGGAACGTCGTGCTGCAGTTCGGCGCCGGGGCCGGTTCCTCGCTGGTCGTCTTCTCCTTCTTCGACTTCGTGCCCGACAAGGCGCTGGTGCTGATGGCCGTCGGGCTCACGCCGTTCATCGCCCTCGCGGTGCCGCAGCGCATCGCGCCCAACATCGAGCGTGGCGGGCAGGCCTTCCTGGCGGGCGCGATCGGCGGCGCCATCCAGCTGGTCTCGGGCGTCACCGGGCCGCTGCTCGACATTTTCTATGTCCGCACCGGCATGACGCGGCAGGTCAACGTGGCGACCAAGGCGGCGGCGCAGGTGCTGGGGCACCTGACCAAGGTGCTCTATTTCGCGATGGTGATCGAGGGCCCGGCCGGCCGCGACCTCGAACAGTGGCTCGTCATGGGCTATGCCGCGGTCTTCGCCGTCATTGGGACGACGCTGTCGCGCAGCTTCCTCGACCGTATGTCCGACAAGCAATTTTATCACTGGACGCGCCGCGTGATCCTGGCGCTCGGCACGGTGTACATAGGGCAGGGACTCTGGCTGATGGTGACGCGATGAGCGATGTGAAGGATCAGGTCCGGGCCTTGCTCGACCGGTTGCCCGACGACTGCACCTTTGCCGACGTTCAACGCGGCATTGCCGTGATGATGTGGCCCAAGCGCGAGGATGGCAGCCTGGAGCCGCCCAAGCGCGTGGATCCGGAGGAAGTGAAGCGCCGCCTGCGCGAATGGATGAAATCGGAGGGAGAGAAATGAAGGACCGCGTCTCGATCGACTTCAAGGACGGCGTCGCCGACGTGCGCCTGATCCGCGCCGACAAGATGAACGCGCTCGACCCGGCGATGTTCGAGGGCATCATCGAGGCGGGCGCGAAGCTCGCCACCATGCCGGGTCTGCGCTGCGTCGTCCTGTCGGGCGAGGGCAAGGCCTTCTGCGCCGGCCTCGACATGGGCAGCTTCGCCGCGATGAAGGCGGCCGAAGACCAGGGGGGCGACGCGGTGCCGGGCGTTCGCGACCTCACCAAGCGTACCCACGGCATCGCCAACCGGCCGCAGCAATGCGCCTGGCTGTGGCGCGAACTGCCGGTGCCGGTGATCGCCGCCGTCCATGGCGTGGCCTTCGGCGGCGGCTTCCAGATCGCGCTGGGACCGGACATCCGCTACGCCACCGCCGACGCGCGCTTCTCGGTGATGGAGATCAAGTGGGGCCTCGTGCCCGATCTCGCCGGCACGCAGCTCATGCGCCATCTGGCGCGCGAGGACATCGTGCGCGAACTCACCTACACCGGCCGCATCTTCAACGGCGTCGAGGCGCGCGAGATGGGCTTCGTGACGCGGGTGGTCGACGACCCGCGCGCCGCCGCGCTGGAGACCGCGCGCGAGATCGCCTCCAAGAGTCCCGACGCGATCCGCGCCAACAAGCGGCTGCTCAACGCCGCCGTCGCGACCGACGCCGCTTCGGGCCTGATGATGGAATCGGTCGAGCAGCAGAAGCTGATCGGCTCGCCCAACCAGCTCGAAGCCATCATGTCCAACCTGCAGAAGCGCGCCGCGAACTACAGGGATTGAGTGGACGTTCGACCACACACCCCCTCATCCTGAGGAGGTGCGCGTAGCGCACCGTCTCGAAGGATCGGCAATAGGCAAAGTGCGCATTCCCACCCTTCGAGACGCGCTCCTGCGGAGCGCTCCTCAGGGTGAGGTGATGTTGGTGAAGGTGGGGCGGGTGACCGCTACCGCCCCTTGAACACCGGCTTGCGCTTCTCGACGAAGGACGCGACCGCTTCCTTGTGATCGGCGGTGCGCGACGACTGGACCAGGCGCTCGGCCTCGCGATAGTGCGCGTCCGAGTAATTGATGTGCAGGGCTTCGTCGAGATTGTCCTTCATGTGGCGCAACGCGACCCGCGGCCCTTCGGCGAGCGACTTGGCGAAGGCGAAGGCCTCGTCCTGCAGCTTCGCATCGTCGACCACGCGGTTCACGAGACCGATCTGTTCGCAGCGCTCGGCACCGACCTTCTCTGACGTGAACATCAGCTCGCGTGCCCGCATCGGCCCCACGGTGCGCGTCAGCAGCCAGGAGATGCCGTAGTCGCCCGACAGGCCGATCTTGGCGTAGCCGGTGGTGCAGAAGGCCGACTTCGCGGCGATGCGGATGTCGCAGGCCAGCGCGATGGCGAGGCCCGCGCCGGCCGCAGCACCGGGCAGGGCCGCGATGGTGGGCTTGCGCACGGCGACCAGCGCGCCGGTGAGGTGGGTCTGGCGCCAGCGCAGGTCGGCCAACCGCTCCTCGTAGCTCATCTGGCCACGCGGACCGCGGCCGCCCATGCCCTTCACGT
Source organism: uncultured Reyranella sp. (assembly GCF_945957355.1). Classification (GTDB taxonomy): domain Bacteria; phylum Pseudomonadota; class Alphaproteobacteria; order Reyranellales; family Reyranellaceae; genus Reyranella. Next base: position 25,810 of record NZ_CAMFKM010000009.1, read on the forward strand.
CGCCGCCGCTGCAGAAGGCGGTGCCGGCGCCGGTGATCAGCAGCGCGCCCACGGCATCGTCGTCGCCGCGTGCCTTGATCTGGTCGCGAAGTGCCGCGGTGAGGTCGGGCGACATCGCGTTGCGCGCCTCGGGGCGGTTCAGCGTGATCAGGGCGACGCCGTCGCGGACGCTGCACAAGAGTTCGGTTGTGCCAGTATCGATTTCCATGTGACCTTCTCCTTCTCATGACATTCCCGGTCACCGAACACACCGTCAAGACCGCCCGGCACACGACGGGCTATCTAGCCTGCGGAGCGAAAGACGCGCCGCTGCTGATCTTCGTCCACGGCTGGCCCGAACTGTCGCTGTCGTGGCGGCACCAGCTGCCGGCCTTCGCCGCCCTGGGCTTCCGTTGCATCGCGCCCGACATGCGCGGCTACGGCCGCTCGAGCACCTACGCGCGGCACGAAGATTTCGCGCAGGAAGAGATCGTGGCCGACATGGTCGAGCTGCTCTCGTTCCTCGGTCGCGACAAGGCGGTGTGGATCGGCCACGATTGGGGCAGCCCCGTCGTGTGGAACATGGCGGCGCATCATCCGGACAAGACGGTCGGCGTGGCGAGCCTGTGCGTGCCCTATCTCCCGACCGGCTTTACGCTCGACACCGTCGTGCCGCTGGTCGACCGCACGCTCTATCCCGAGGCGCAGTTCCCGGCGGGGCAATGGGACTATCAGTTCTTCTACGAGGAGAGCTTCGACAAGGCCTGTGCGGGGTTCGATGCGAACCCGCTCAACGTGGTGAAGGCGTTGTTCCGCAAGGGCGACCCGACGCGGGTGGGCAAACCGGCGCCGACCTCGATGGTGCGCCGCGCCGGCGGCTGGTTCGGCGGCGGCGCCTGCCCCGACATACCGCGCGATCCCGATGTGCTGACCGAGCAGGACATGGAGGCTTATGCGGCCGCGCTGACCAGGAACGGCTTCTTCGGTCCCGACTCGTGGTACATGAACCACAAGGCCAATGGCGTCTATGCGAAGCGCACGCCGAACGGCGGCCGGCTCGCCATGCCGGTCCTGTTCCTGCACGGCGCCTATGACACGACCTGCGAGACGATGACCTCGAAGCTCGCCGAGCCCATGCGGCAAAGCTGCGACGATCTCACGGAAGTCGTCGTGGAGTCCGGTCACTGGATGGCACAGGAGAGGCCGGTCGACGTGAACGCGGCTCTTGCGAAGTGGCTGGCCACGAAGCTGCCCGGCTACTGGACTTAGATCAGGACGCGCTCTTCGCCCTCAACACCGCAAGCCTTTCGAGGCTCTCCTTCGGCCAGAGCTGGTTGCGGTCATAATATTCCTCGACGGCCGGGACGCCGGTGGGAAGCACGACCCACGGCTGCTTGCTCATGGTGAAGATATGGATGTCGGGCGGCAGCCGGTCGGGCTCGTCGAGCGTGCCGACGCGCACGAAGTGGATGCTCGGTCCGGCGCCGGAGTAGTTGCTCCACACCGCGATGCGGCATTTCGGGCAGCGCGCGATCTTCTGGCCCCTGCCGCTCAAGGTCGGCGTGTCGATCACCACGACTTCGCCGGCCAGCCGCTCGACCCGCTCGGCCTCGATCATCGCATTCATCGCGAAAGCGGTGCCTGAATCGCGCTGACACCAGCGGCAGTGGCAGCAATGCACGAACAGCGGCTTCGAGGTGAGGCGGTAGCGCACGGCGCGGCAGGTGCAGCCGCCTTCGAACGTCTCGGTCTCGCTGGTCATCGCCTTCGTCTCCCGGCTAAGGTCCGCGCCTGAAATCATCTGGGTGGAGAGTAGACATGGCCGGGCGGCTGCAGGGCAAGGTGGCGGTGGTGACGGGCGCGGCGCCGCGCGGCGAAGGTGTCGGCAACGGCATGGCGACGGCGCTGCTGTTCGCCAAGGAAGGCGCGAAAGTCGTGCTGGTCAACCGCAGCGCCGAGCGTGCCGAGGGACTGGCCAAACAGATCAAGGACGAGGGCGGCGAGGCGTCGGTCTTCGCGGCCGACGTGGCGCAGCTCGACGCCGCCGAGGCGATGGCCGACTTCGCGATGAAAAAATACGGCCGCCTCGACATCCTGCACAACAATGTCGGCATCGGCGGGCCGGGCACGCCCGAGACGGTGACGCTCGAAACCTGGAACAAGGTCCTCGAAGCCAATCTCACGACGACGATGCTGTGCACCAAGTCGTGCCTGCCGCGCATGAAGGAAGGGGGCGGCGGGTCGATCATCATGGTGTCGTCGATCGCCGGCGCGGTCGGCCTGATGGGCAGCGCCGGCGCGGTGGCCTATGCGACGGCCAAGGCGGGGCTGCACGGCTTCACGATGTCGGTCGCGGCCGACTATGCGACGCAGAACATCCGCGCCAACTGCATCATCGTGGGTTCCGTGCATACGCCGATGGTGGCGCATCTCGGCGCAGAGGCGCGCGACCGGCGCAAGAAGATGGTGCCGATGCAGGTCGAGGGCACGGCCTGGGACATCGCCCATGGCGCGGTCTATCTCGCTTCCGACGAATCGCGCTGGGTGACGGGCGTGATGCTGCCGATCGACGGCGGCCTGGTGGCGTTGCGGGCCTGGCCGCGATGATCCGGCCGCTTGCGGCGCTCCTCGCCTCCTTGGTGGTTTTCCAAGCCTCCGCCCAAGCGCAGAGTCAGATGGAACTCAATCAGCAGGCAGGCACGACGCTGCAGGACGCCGACCGGCAGCTCAACGCCGCTTACACGAAGCTGCGGACGCGCCTCGGACCCGAAAGCCGGGCGCGCCTGCAGGCGGCCGAGGAGGCCTGGATCCGCTTCCGCGACAGGGAATGCGCCTTCATCGGCGGGCCGACGACCGGCGGTTCGATCCACGGGATGATCGTCGCCCAGTGCCAGGCCCGTCTCAGCCTCGCGCGCGTGAAGGACCTCGAAGCGCAGCTCAACTGCCCGGAAGGCGATCTGTCCTGCGTCAGGGAGTAGCGGTGGCACGCCGATCGTGGTGCCAGGTGTAGAGACCCGAGGCCACGATCACGGCGGCCCCAGCCAGGGTCCAGTGGTCGGGGATGTCGCCGAAGACGATGGCGCCCAGGATCGTGACGAAGACCAGCAGCGTGTAGCTGTAGGGCTGGACCGACCCGGCCTCCGCGTAATCCAGCGCCTTGATCAGCGCATAGTGCGCCAGTGCCCCCAGCGAAGCGATGGCGAGCAGCAGCGCCCAGCCCTTCGCGTCTGGCCAGATCCATTGCCAGGGCCCGACCAGGGTCGTGGCGCCGAAGGCCACGAAGGCCGACCAGACGAGGGTCGTGTCGGGCTTGTCGCTGCGCGAGCAGAGGCGAACCAGGATCTGGTAGGCGCCCCACAGGATTGCGCCGGCGACGGGAATCAGAAGCGTCCAGTCGAGTTCGCGGAAGCCCGGGCGCACGATCAGCATTACGCCGGCGAAGCCCGCGCCGACGGCCGCCCAGCGCGCCGGCCCGGCCTTCTCGCCGAGGAACAGTACGCCGAGCGCGATTACGATCAGCGGCGAGGTCGCGGCGATTGCATGTGTGTCGGCGAGCGGCAGGTAGCGGAAGGCCAGCACGAACACCGCGCTCTCGATCACCGCCAGCAGGGCACGGCCGAGCTGTAGCCATGGCCGGTTCGAGCGTGCGGCCGTACGCAGGCCGCGGCGGCGCACGACGAGCCAGGCGAAAACGCAGAAGACGGCGTAGCGTACCCACATCATCTGGCCGATCGGATAGTCGGCCACCATCCACTTGGTGATCGTGTCCATGCTGGCGAAGCCCAGCATGGCTAGCATCGTGAAGATCGCGCCGCGCGAATTGTTGTTGTTGCGGCCGATGGGGGCCGCCTGCGTCGTCATTCCGCTGCGGCGACGCGCTGCGCCGGGGGCCGGAAGGCGGGGATCACGCGCTCGGCGAAGAGCTTCAGGCTCTTCATCGTCTTCTCGCGTCCGTAGTAGGGCGGATAGTGCAGCAGCAGCGAGGTCATGCCGGTGCGCGCCTGCATCTCGCGCAGCCGCGCGATCACGGTCTCGGCCGAACCGTGCAGCAGCGTGGTGTTCAGGAGTTCGTCGTAGCTCAGCTGAGTGCCCTTCTCCGAGACCGATCCGAGATAGCCCGCCGTGCCGGTGCCACCGAAATGCGCGATGTGACGGACGATCGCTTCCTCGGTCTCGGCTCGCGCCTGCGCATCGCTGTCGGCGATGTAGACCCAGCGCGCGATGTCGATCTGGCCGGCGGCGGGATTCCGGGCGCGCTCGGCCGAGGCGGTCGCGAGTTCGCGCTTGTAGAGGGCGGTCTGCGCCGCCAGCGTCTCGATGCCGGGCAGGGTCGATAGCATCAGACCGAAGCCGTTGCGGCCGCAATAGCCGATCGAGCGGTCGGTGCCGCCCGCCATGAAGAGCGGCGGATGCGGCATCTGCACGGGCTGCGGCAGCATCTCGTAGGGCTCCGCGACGGTGCCGCTGAAATACTTGCCCTTGTGGTCGTAGCGATGACGATGGAAGGCATCAAACATCAGGCCGACGGCTTCCTCGACCATGTCGCGGCGGCCCTCGAAATCCTTGCCGAGGCCGACGAACTCATAGGGTCGGTAGCCCGAGCCGATGCCCAGCATGACCCGGCCGTTCGACAGGATGTCGACGAAGTTGGCGTTCTCGACGACGCGGATTGGATCGTAGAGCGGCAGGGTGATCACACCGGACGCCAGCTTGATGCGGCTGGTCTTGGCGGCGAGATAGGCCATGTAGGCGAAGCAGTCCGGCATGATGCCGTAGCCCGTCGAGAAATGATGTTCGGCGATCCAGGCGGTGTCGTAGCCCAGCCGCTCCGCCTCGATGATCTCGTCCGTCGTGCGCGCATGCACGGCACGATGCGGATAGGGCTCTTCCTTAGGATTGGGATGCGAGGTGAAGAGGATGCCGAATTCCATGCCGTTTCCTCCAGATCCATTCGTGTTTTGTGGCAGCATTCTTCACCACCTGAGTGCCGTTTTCGACCGTGTGCGCACGCCCCGTATCGCTCTGCACGGTCTTGTCGGAAACCGGAGCCGCGCCCGGCCTCCGGGGAGGCGCATCAATCGCCTTGACTTCGCTGCGCTGCAGCATCATATACGCGCCAGCCCGCCGGTATGCGGGCCTACAAAGATTTCTCGCGATCGCGCGACGCGCCCCATTTCCTTTTTGACGGCGCCTCATCCCGAGACAATCCCCCAGGACAAGAGCCGTCCCAGCCGCGCGCGGGAACGGGCCTAACGCCGCCACAGATGCGCGTGCCCGGGATGGCATGCCGGGCGGCAAGTAAGGATTTTCAGTGAGTGAAGTTACGTTTGCGGATCTCGGTCTGGCCGAGCCGCTGCTGCGTGCATTGAGCGCGGCGAACTACACGGTACCGACGCCCATCCAGGCGCGCACGATTCCGGCCCTGCTGCAGGGCCGTGACGTGCTGGGCATCGCCCAGACCGGCACCGGCAAGACGGCGGCGTTCGCGCTGCCCGTGCTGCAGCATCTTTCCGAGTCGAAGGAGCGCGCCCAGCCCAAGAGCCCGCGCGCCCTCGTGCTGGCACCGACCCGCGAGCTCGCGGTCCAGATCGCCCGCAGCTTCGACACCTATGGCCGCGGCCTCGGCCTGCGCCTCTGCACGGTCGTCGGCGGCCTGGGCTATGGCCGCCAGATCGAAACCCTGTCGCGCGGCGTCGACATCCTGATCGCCACGCCGGGCCGTCTGCTCGACCTGGTCGAGCGCGGCAACGTGAAGCTCGGACAAGTAACCTTCTTCGTCCTCGACGAAGCTGATCGCATGTTCGACATGGGCTTCGTCCGCGACGTGCGCCGTATCGCGGCGTCCGTGTCGAAGAACCGGCAGACCCTGCTGTTCTCGGCGACCATGCCGAACGACATCGCCAAGCTCGCCTCGGAGATCCTGAAGAATCCCGAGAAGGTCGAGATCGCGCCGCAGGGCCGCACGGTAGAGCGCATCGACCAGCGCGTCTATTTCGTGAACGCCGCCAACAAGCGCACCCTGCTCAGCCATCTCCTGTCCGACGAGAGCCTCGAGCGCGTCATCGTCTTCACGCGCACCAAGCGCGGCGCCAACCGCGTCGCCGAAGCGCTGGAGGATCGCGGCGTGCGCTCGGAGGCGATCCACGGCAACAAGTCGCAGAACGCCCGCCAGAAGGCGCTCGACAACTTCGCCCGCGGCAAGGCGCGCGTGCTGGTCGCGACCGATCTCGCCTCGCGCGGCATCGACGTGCAGGGCGTGACTCACGTCATCAACTTCGAGCTGCCGGCCGACGCCGAGAGCTACGTCCACCGCATCGGCCGCACCGCGCGCGCCGGTACGTCGGGCATCGCGATCTCCTTCTGTGACGGCAGCGAGCGCGGCCAGCTTAAGGGCATCGAGCGCCTGACCAACCAGCGCATCCCGGTCGTACCGACGCCGGCCAACGAGGATATGCCGCAGTTGCCGCCGCCCAAGGCACGCGCCGAGGGTGAAGATCGCGACGACCGTCGTGACGAGCGTCCGCGCGAGGGCCGTGGTGGCCCGCGCGGCGGCGGCCGGAATGGTGGCGGCGGTCGTCCCGGCGGGCATCGCTCGTTCGGCGACCGCCCGAACTATGACCAGTCGCGTGGTGATCGGGTGCCGGCGCATGCCGACCAGCAGTTCCGCGGCGGCGACTATCGCGATGCCCCGCAAGGCGGGCGTCCGCAGGGCGAGCGTTCTTACGGCGATCGTCCCCACGGCGATCGCCCCCAGCGCGACCGGCCTCATGGCGACCGTCCTTACGGCGACCGCCCGCGCGGCGAGCGTCCTCAGGGTGACCGTCCTCACGGTGACCGCCCCCATGGCGACCGGCCGCACCATGGCCGCCCGCAGGGTGAGCGCTCTTTCGGCGACCGCCCGCGCGGCGACCGCTTCGACCAGGCCCAGCGCGACCGCTCGCACGGCGATCGTCCGCAGGGTGACCGCCCCTATGGCGACCGTCCTCAAGGTGAGCGTCCCTACGGCGATCGTCCGCAGGGCCCGCGTCCCCAGTGGAAGGGCCGTCGCTTTGGCGGCGGAGGCGGTGGTGGCCGCGGCCGGGGCCGCGCCGCCTAGCTGAGAATTCCTTCCTCGCGGAAGATTTCCAGGCACTTCGAAAGAGCGCGCTCGTACCGGGCGCGCTCTTTTGCCATTGAGGCCTCGTCCCAGTCGAAGAACCCGCCCTTCGTCTTGAAGCCGATCCGCCCCTGGTCGACGTTGCGCTGAAGTACGGGCGGCGGTCCGTCGGCGTTGCTGAGATCGGGCCAGATGATCTTGGCGACGGCACAGGTCGTGTCCCAGCCCGAATGCTCCTTCTGCGTGATCGGACCGGCGGCGGCATAGCGAAAACCGAAGGAGAGACGCACGGTCGCGTCGATATCCTCGGGCGAGGCGACGCCCTCTTCGATCAGCCACAGCGCCTCGCGCATCAGCGCGCCCTGGATGCGGTTGCCCAGGAAGCCGATCACGTCCTTCTTCACCTGGACGGGGCGCTTGCCCAGTTCACTCATGATGGCGCCGACCTTCTCGGCCAATGCCACATCGGTGTGAACGGAGCGCACGACCTCGACTAGCGGGATGAGGTGGGCCGGCATGAAGAAGTGGAGCCCCATCATGCGGTCCTGGCTCGCCAAGCCCTTGCCGATCTCGCTGATCGGGAAGCTCGACGAGTTGGAGGTGAGCGGCACGCCGGGGCGCGACAGCCGCTCCAGGTCGGCGAAGATCTTCTGCTTCAGCGCCAGATCCTCGGTGACCGTCTCGACCACGATGTCGATCTTCGACCAGGGCGCCTCCTCGAGCGTCGCATAGGTCGCGAGGCCCGAAACGTCATCCGGTCTTCCCATGGCCTGCAGTGCGCGGGATGTCGCCGCAGGCAGGCCATCGCGGGTCGAGGCGGAGCGCGACACGACGTCCACTTTCCAGCCACCGCCCAGGAACATGGCGATGATTCCGACGCCCATGGTGCCGCCTCCCAGCACCAAGGCGTGTCGTTCGCTTTGCGGCATACCTTTTTCTCCCGTATCGACGCGTGACCCCTGCCGGGGCAGTATCCCGGCCAAGTTAGCCGGATTTTCAACGCGGGAGAAAACAGATGAGCGCCACCTTCAAGGACATCGGGATCAGCACCGACGGCGCGGTCGGAATCGTCGAGATTCAGCGGCCGCCGCACAACTTCTTCGACAACTCGCTGATCAACCAGATCGCCGATGCCTTCGAGGCGTTCGACCGCGACGACAAGATCCGCGCGTATGTGCTGTGCGCGCAGGGCAAGTCGTTCTGCGCCGGCGCCGATTTCGCCAACCGCCCGCAGACCGGCGCGGCGGAGAGCGGCAAGCATCTCTACAAGGAAGCAACCCGCCTTTTCCGTTCGAAGAAGCCCAGCGTCGCCGCGGTGCAGGGCCCGGCGATCGGCGGCGGCCTCGGCCTCGCCCTGATGCCGGATTTCCGCGTCGCCTGCGCCGAGGCGCGCTTTGCCGCCAACTTCACGCGTCTGGGCTTCCACCCGGGCTTCTCGCTCACCTTCACGCTGCCGCGCCTGATCGGCCAGCAGAAGGCGAACCTGATGTTCTACACGGGCCGCCGCATTGGCGGTGAGCAGGCCTACGAATGGGGCATGGCCGACGTGCTGGTGCCGCTCGCCGACGTGCGCAAGGAAGCGATCAAGCTCGCGCAGGAGATCGCCGAGTCGGCGCCGCTCGCGGTGATGTCGACCCGCGAGACGATGCGCCGTGGCTTCGCCGATGCGGCCGAGATCGCCACCGAGCGTGAACTCACCGAGCAGGACTGGACGCGCAAGACCGAGGACTTCAAGGAAGGCGTCAAGTCGTACGCCGAGAAGCGCCCCGGCAACTGGAAGAACCGCTAGGGAGCGTTCCATGGCTCAGGTCTCGGGCAAGGTCGCCATCGTCACGGGCGGTGCTTCCGGCATCGGCGAGGCCTGTGCCGAAACGCTGGCGCGCGAAGGCGCGTCGGTTCTCATCACCGACATCGACGACACCCTGGGCAAGGGTGTCGTCGAGCGCATCACCAAGGCGGGCGGCAAGGCACACTATCTGCGCCACGACGTGCGCGACGAGGCGGCCTGGCCGGGAATCGTCGCCGACGCCGAGAAGCGCTACGGCCGTCTCGACATCATGGTGGCCAATGCCGGCATCGGCATCATGTCGCCGATCGCGACGATGACGCTGGCTGACTGGCAGCGCCAGCAGGCCATCAATCTCGACGGCGTGTTCCTCTCGATCAAGCATTCGATCCCGGCGATGAAGCGCGCGGGCGGCGGCTCGATCGTGCTGATGTCCTCGGTGGCGGGGCTGCGCGGTGCGCCGGGCCTCGCGGCCTATTCGGCGACCAAGGGCGGCGTGCGCCTGCTCGCCAAGTCGGTGGCGCTCGAACATGCGGCCGACAATATCCGCTGCAACTCGGTGCATCCCGGCATCATCGCCACACCGATCTGGGAGAAGATCCCGACCGGCGCCGAGGGCAATCGTCGCAACGCGCCGATCGATCCGCGCGAGCGCGCCGCCGCCACGGTGCCGCTGCCGCGCGTGGGCGAGGCGCAGGACATCGCCAACGGCGTGCTCTTCCTGTGCACCGACGCCGGCAACTACATCACGGGCCAGGAGCTGGTGATCGACGGCGGCATGACGGCGGGCGGGCGACCGACCCGGCCGCTGCAATAGTCTCATGGGCGCCGCCGCGCGGCTCTGGATCGTCGTCGCCGCGCTGAGCGGCGCGATCTCGGTCATCGTCGGCGCCTTCGCCGCGCACGGTCTCGACCTGCGCACGGAAGCCGGGCTCAAGGCACGCGACTGGCTGCAGACCGGCAGCCACTATCAGATGGTTCACGCCCTCGCGATGCTGGGCGTCTGCGCCTTGGCGGGGGCGGAACTGCTCAACGCCCGCCTGACCATCGTCGCGCTGTGGCTGTTCCTCGCCGGCAGCATCCTGTTTCCAGGCGCTCTCTATTCCCTGTCGTTCGGCGGCCCGCGATGGTTCGGCGCCGTGGCGCCGGTCGGCGGTCTCGCCTTCATCGCGGGCTGGGTGTTCGTGGCGATCGCCGCGTTGAAGCGGCCGATCGGCTGACGTCAGGAAAGTTGCTCGTCGAGCAGCTTGAGGGCTTCGGCGGCGAAGGCGCGCATGTTGGCGACGCGATCGTCGGAGCCGGTGCGCAGGGTGCGGGCGACGCTGCCATTGGGGCCGACGACTGCTACGCAGGTGTGTCCCGCGGGATCGCCGTAGGAATTGCCCGTCGGGCCGGAGGCGCCGGTCTCGGCGAGCCCCCACGTGGTCTTGAGCCGGCCGCGGACATGCTCGGCGGCGAGCAGGGCCCACGGTTCCGAGGAGGAACGAACGCCGGCGCGCTTCTCGCGCGGCACGGCGAGGAATGCATCTCCGGCCGGCCGCGTGTAGACCACGGCGCCGCCCATGAAATAGGCCGAGGCGCCCGGCACGGCGAGCAGCGCCGCCGAGATCAATCCGCCGGCGGACGATTCGGAGATGCCGACTGTTTCCTTGCGAGCTTTCAGTTTTTCACCGACGCGCCGGGCGAGCGGGAGCAGGGAGTCCATCAGGTCAATCCTTCTTCGTGAAGATGTCGAGGACCAGCGGCACCTGCTGGCCCATCCAGATCGCGCGGTCGCGATGATCCTCGAGATCGTGCCCGGTGTTGGGATGAATGAACACCGTAAGTTCGCCGCGGTGGAGGGTGAGCCACGACATGACCGGAAGGAACTGTTCGTTCTTCAGGGCGACCTGATAGCTGAAGCGCGGATGCGGCCCGACCGGCTTCTCGTGAAAGCGGCCCATTTCGATCGGGAAGGTCTTCTCGATCCGCTCGCGCAGCGCCCATGCCGCATCGCGAGACGCTTCGTCGAAGTAGACGTGGGCATGCCAGTCCTTGATTTGGTCAGCATTCATGACGTTCACCATATCGTTGCACAACCCGCCTGACGGAACCTAGAACCGTTCCCCGAGCCGAGCTTGCTTGCTAGGGTTGGGCATCATGAACTTCGATTTCTCCGACGACCAGAAGCTGCTCAAGGAGCAGGTTCGCAAATTCCTCGCCGACAAGTGCCCCACCAAAGTGGTGCGGCGCGTGCTCGACGGCAACGAAACCCACGCGGACGATGTCTGGAAAGGGCTCGTCGATCTCGGCGTGCCCGCCCTCGGCATTCCCGAAGAGTATGGCGGTATGGGCCTGTCGCCGCTCGAGGTCTGCGTCGCCGCCGAAGAGATCGGTCGCGCCGCGGCGCCAGTGCCGTTCGACAGCTCGGTGGTGCTGGCGACCGAAGCGCTGAAGCTCGCGGGCTCCGACGCGCAGAAGAAGAAGTGGTTGCCCGAGCTCGCGTCCGGCAAGGCGATCGGCACCCTGGCGATTGCCGAGGGCGCGCAGCCGCCGAAGCCGCGGAACATCCGCACCACCTTTGGCGGCGGTCGTCTGAACGGCAAGAAGCTTCCGGTGACCGACGGCGAGGCCGCGACCTTCGCCATCGTGCTCGCCAATACCGGGGGCTCAGGCGATCGCGCCGTGTCTCTCGTGCTGGTCGATCTCACGCAGAAGGCCGTGGCCAGGAAGCGCATCGAGACGATCGATCCCGCGCGCAAGCATGCCGAGCTCTCCTTCAGCGACGCCTCGGCCGAACTGCTGGGCGCTGAGGGCGAAGGCTGGCGCCTGCTCGAGCGGCTGTACGATGCGGCGGCGGTCTACTTCGCCTTTGCCCAGGTGGGCGGCGCCGAGGCGGCGATGTGGATGGCGCGCGACTATGCGCTGCAGCGCAACGCCTTCGGCCGCGCCATCGGCTCCTACCAGGCGATCAAGCACAAGCTGGCGGACTGCTACGTCAAGCTCGAGCTGGCGCGCTCCAACGCCTACTACGGCGCCATGATGCTGACCGAGGACGGCGCCGACCTGCCGCTGGCCGCGGCGGCGGCGCGTATCGCCGCGACCGACGCCTACGACTTCGCGGCCAAGGAGAACATCCAGACCCATGGCGGCATCGGCTTCACCTGGGAGGCCGACACGCAGTTCCACTACCGCCGCTCGCGTTTGATGGCGCTGTCGCTGGGCGGGCCGATGGCCTGGAAGGACAAGCTGGTGACCCGTCTCGAACAGAAGAACGCGGCCTAGGAGGAAACGATGGACTTCAACGATACCCCCGAAGAAGCCGCCTTCCGCCAGGAAGTGCGCGCCTGGCTCGACGCCAACGCCACGCGCAAGAGCGACGACACGCAGAGCAACCGCGCGCGCAACGACGATCCGGGACTGCTGCAGAAGGCCAAGGCATGGCAGGACAAGAAGGCCACTGCCGGCTACGCGCGCATGACCTGGCCGAAGGAATTCGGCGGACGCGGCGCCTCGCCCATCCTGCAGGTGATCTACCAGCAGGAAGAGTCGAACTACCTGGTGCCGCTGGGCTTCTTCGACATCGGGCTGGGCATGTGCATCCCGACGATGATGGCCTATGCGACGCCCGAGCAGCTGAAGCGTTACGTGAAGCCGGCGCTGCACGGCCAGGAGATCTGGTGCCAGCTCTTCTCCGAGCCGGCCGCGGGTTCCGACGTGGCGGGCATTCGCACCAAGGCCGAGCGCGACGGCGACGACTGGATCATCAACGGCCAGAAAGTCTGGACGTCGGGCGCGCACTATTGCGACTTCGGCATCGTGATCACGCGCACCGATCCGAACGTGCCGAAGCACGCCGGCCTCACCATGTTCTTCCTCGACATGAAGAGCCCCGGCGTCGAGGTCCGTCCGATCAAGCAGATGTCGGGGGGCGCCAACTTCAACGAGGTGTTCTTCACCAACGTCCGCATCCCCGACAGCCAGCGGCTGGGCAAGGTGGGTGAGGGATGGAAAGCCGCGCTCACCACCTTGATGAACGAGCGTCTCGCCGTCGGCCTGCCGTCGGGCGGCCTCGACATCGACGAGCTGATGGAGCTGGCGCGCGAGACCGAGCTGGAGGACGGCGCGGCGATCCGCAACCAGCAGGTCCGCTCTAAGATCGCCGACTGGTACGTCCAGCAGCAGGGCCTCAAGCTCACGCGCTATCGCACGCTGACGGCGCTGTCCAAGGGCCAGACACCGGGGCCGGAATCCTCGATCATCAAGATCGTGGCGGCCCCCAAGATGCAGGACATGGGCGCCTTCGCGATGGAGCTGATGGGCCATGCCGGCATCATGAAGGAGGACGTGCCCTTCGCGGCCGGCTTCCAGGCTCAATGGATCGGCGGCGCCGGCTTCCGCATCGCCGGCGGCACCGACGAGATCCTGCGCAACATTGTGGCTGAGCGCGTGCTGGGACTGCCGGCCGACATCCGGGTCGATAAGGATATTCCGTTCAACAAGTTGACGCGCTCATAGCGCGTCGGCTCGCGCGGTGCAGAATGGATAGGAAATCTGATCCTTATCCATTCTGCCCGGTGTGGGCTCTCGCGCCTATGAAGGCGCTGCCGCCCACCAGGGCTTTCTTACGAAAGCCCTAGCGTTGCTTGAGCGCCCATTCTGTATATTTGGTCGCCGCCGCATGCGAGTCGGCGTAGTACTTGGCATATTCCGCCCCGACCATCGGCTTCAGCGCGAGGCCCTGTTCGTCCATCTTCTTGATGTGCTCGGGATCGTTGATCGCCTTCAGGAAGGCGGTCTCGAGCACCTTGATCGCGTCGGCGGGTGTGCCCTTCGGCACGGCGATGCCGCGCGTCGAGGAGGAGATCACCGACGGCAGGCCGAGCTCCTTGGTGGTCGGCACGTCGGGCAGGAACTTGGAACGTACGTCGTCCGTCACGACCAAGGCGCGCAGCTCGCCCGACTTCACCCTCTTCACGATGCCGCCGACATTGTCGAAGGCGCAGTCGACATGGCCGCCCATGACGCCGGTGAGCTGCTGGGCGGAGCCTTCGAAGTGGACGATGCGGAAGTTCACCTTCGCCGCGTCGTCGACCATCAGGATCGCCAGATGGTCGTCGCTCAGGATGCCTGTGGTGCAGGCGCTGATCTTGCCGGGCGCCTTTTTGGCGGCGTCGAGCAGGTCGCCGAACGTCTTGTAGGGGCTGTCTGCCTTCACCCACACGACGCCGGGGTCGAGCACCTGGTTCACCACGGGCACGAAGCTGTCCATCTTGAACGCCGCCTTGCGCTCGGGATCGAGCACGATGGTGCTGACGCTGGGCAGGTTGATGAAGGTCACGGTGTAGCCGTCGGGACGGGCGCGGGCGCCCTCGGTGAAGCCGATCTGGCCGCCGGCGCCGCCCTTGTTCACGACCGTAATGGGTTGGCCGAGGCCCTTCTCCGCGATCGAGGCCAGGATGCGTGCGCCGATGTCGGTGTTACCGCCGGCCGGGAAGGCGACGATCATCTGTACCGCCTTGCGCGGGAAGTTCTGCGCGAAGGCAGGGGCCGCGAGGGCCGTGGCGCCGGCAGCGGCGATCAGGGTGCGTCTGCGGATCATGGAAGTCCTCCTTTTCATTCGATGTCGGTTTGTCTCAGGCTGGCGAAGGCGCGCGGCCGCAGGGCGATGGCAGCCAGCACGATGAGCGGAATGGCAAGCAGCGCGAGCGCAAGCGGACGGTCGAGGAAGATCGCGAAGCTGCCGCCAGAGATTTCCAGCGTCGTCCGCAGCGACTTCTCCATCATCGGTCCCAGGATCAGCGCCAGGATCGCCGGTGCGATCGGGAAGTCGAGCTTGCGCAGAATGTAGCCCAACACGCCGAAGCCCAGCATGACCCAGACGTCGAACAAGCTCTGCTTCAGCCCATAGGCGCCGATGATGCAGAAGATGAGCACGCCGGTGCAGAGATAGGCGAAGGGGATCTTCAGGAGCCGCGCCCACAGCCCGACCAGCGGCAGGTTCAGGATCAGCAGCAGCACGTTGCCGACGAAGAACGAGGCGATCACCGTCCAGACCAGCTCCGGCTTCTCCTGGAACAGGAACGGGCCGGGAGTCAGGCCATTGACGATGAAGGCCCCCATCAGCACCGCGATGGTGGGAGAACTCGGAACCCCCAGCGCCAGCAGCGGCACCATGGAGCCGTTGGCATAGGCGTTGTTGGCCGTCTCGGCCGAGGCGACGCCCTCGATGGCGCCCTTGCCGAAGCGTTCCGGATTCTTGGAGACGCGCTTCTCCAGCACGTAAGCCATGAAGGTCGGGACGATGGCGCCCACCCCGGGGATCAGGCCCAGGACGAAACCGATCACGGTGCCGCGCCCGATGGCGCCGGACGACCGGCGCCACTCGTCGCGCGTCGGATACCACTTCTTGAGGTCGGCCTGGATCAGATGGCTCTGGCGTGCTTCCGCGGCCAGCAGGAGTTCGCCGACGCCGAACAGGCCCATCACGACCGGCACGAAGCCGATGCCGTCATAGAGTTCCTCGATGCCGAAGGTGAAGCGCGGCGCGCCGCGGACCGGATCCATGCCGATGAGCGACAGGAGCAGGCCCAGTGCCGTCATGAGCAGCGCTGCCAGGATGTTGCGGCCGGCCAGGCCGACCACGAGGCAGAGCCCCGCGACCATCAGGGCAAAGAACTCGGCCGGCCCGAACTTCAGCGCCAGGCTGGCCAGCGGTGCGGCGACGGCGACCAGCAGGATCGTGGCGACGATGCCGCCGACGAACGAACCGATGGCGGCGATGGCGAGCGCGGAGCCCGCGCGTCCCTGCTTGGCCATCTGGTAGCCGTCGATGCAGGTGACGACCGAGGCGGCTTCGCCCGGTACGTTGATCAGCACCGAGGTGATCGTGCCCCCGTACATCGCGCCGTAGTAGATGGCGCACAGCATGATGATGGCGCCGGTCGCATCGAGATTGAAGGTCAGCGGGATCAGGATCGCGGTGCCGGCGGCGGGCCCGAGGCCCGGCAGCACGCCGATCAGCGTGCCCAGCACGCAACCCACGAAGGCGAACAACAGATTGTTGAACGACAGGGCCGCCCCGAGCCCGGCCATCAGATATCCGAGCGATTCCATCAGACAGCCCAGGGTCCGGGCGGCAGCAGCACGTCGAGCCAGCGCGTGAAGACGTAGTAGACGCCGAAGCTGCCGGCGATGGCGAACAGGCCAATTGCGTACCAGCGCCGTTCGCCCAGGGCGAAGGTGAGCACTGCGATGAAGACCAGGATCGCCAGTTCGAAGCCCAGCCAGCCCATCAACAGGGTCGCGCCGGCCACCGCACCGATGATGATCATGACGCGGAAGGCGCTTTCGCCACGCGGGAAGAGAGTCTCGTCGCTCTCGATCGGCGGCTTGCGCCACACGTCGAGCATCAGCAGGCCGGCGAACAGGACGCCGAGCAGTGCAAGCCAGAAGGAGAAGAAGCCGGGACCGGGGCCCAGCCGGTCGGTCAGCGACAGCAGGAGCGATTGCCAGATGGCGAAGACGCAGATCGACATCATCGTCGCCGTCGCGACAAGCCAGCCGCGTCGCGCGTTTCGCGACATGGATCAATTTCCTCCCGGAGGTTGTTGTCGTCGGCGTTGTACCTTGCGCGGACCATAGCGGCTTTGAGATGGTCGGTAAAATAATCAGGAGGAAGACGTGCAATGAACAGGCTCGATGGCAAGGTAGCGTTCCTGTCCGGCGCCGCGCGCGGCATCGGCGGCGAGGCGGCGAAGCTCATGGCGAGCGTCGGCGCGAAGGTGGCGATCGGCGATGTCCTCGAGGAGCGTGGCAGGCAGACCGCGAAGGAGATCGAGGCTGCGGGCGGACAGGCGTTGTTCGTTCCGCTGGACGTTACGCAGGAGGCCAGCTGGTCTGCCGCGATTGATGCGACCACCAAGAAGTTCGGCGGCCTCGATATCCTCGTGAACAATGCCGGCATCTTCGTCGGCAAGGGCGTCGAGGAAGCGTCGATGGATGAGTGGCACAGGCTCGTCGCCGTCAACCTGACGGGCGTCGTGCTGGGGACGAAGATAGCGCTTCCGCATCTCAAGGCGCGAGGTGCTGCGAGCGCGCACGGATCGGCGATCGTCAATCTCGCTTCGGTGGCAGGGCTCGTGGGCTCGCAGCTCGATCCGCTCTATTCGCTGACCAAGGGCGGCGTCACGCTGTTCACCAAGTCGACGGCGCTGGAGTTCGGCCGCAAGGGCTATCGCATCCGCGTCAATTCGATCCATCCCGGCGTCATCGACACCGACATGGGTCAGCAGACCTTCGCGATGCGGGCGCGCGCCCTCGGCACCAACGACACCGAGGCTACGCGCAAGACGTCGCTGGCCATGCATCCGATCGGCCGGCTGGGTGTTGCCGGGGACGTCGCCAAGGGCATCGTGTTCCTGGCATCCGACGATGCGGGCTTCATGACCGGCTCGGGCCTCGTCGTTGACGGCGGCTACACGGCGCAGTGATCCGGGGCCAGTGGCTCAGAAGATGCCGGCGGCGAGGCCGGCCGCCATGGCGGCGCCCAGTTCCTCGCACTGGTCGACGAACCCGGACTGCCAGGGCCCCTTGCACAGCAGCGGCTCCTGGACGGCTCGCCAACGCAGGCCGGTCAGGATCGTCTTGACGCCGCGACGCGTGCCGGTGCCGTCGCTGCCGGCCCGGATGTAGAGGGCGCAGGGCATCCCCTGGGTCTTCTCCAGGCAGGCATTGTAGCTGCGGTCGAAGAAGTCCTTCAGGGCGCCGCTCATGTAGCCCAGGTTCTCCGTGGTACCCAGGATCACCGCCTGGGCGGCCAGCACGTCTTCCGGGCCGGCCTGCAGCGGTGGGATCACCCGGACGTCGATCCCCGTTTCGCTGCGCGCGCCGCGTTCCACCGCCTCCCGAAGGGAGAGGGTGTTCTGCGACGGGGCGTGCGCCACAATGAGCAGCCTTTTCGACATGGAGGGGGTTCTACCCCACGCTGACATGCTCAAGAAACTCCTGATCGCCAACCGTGGCGAGATCGCCATCCGCATCGCCCAGGCCGCCGCCGAACTCGGCATCGCGACCGTGGGCATCCATTCGGAGGACGACGCGACTTCGCTGCACGTTCGGCGGGTGGATGAAGTGCGGCCGCTCAAGGGGCGTGGCGCTGCCGCCTATCTCGACATTGCCGGCGTGATCGCGGCCGCCAGGGATGCGGGCTGCGACGCTGTGCATCCGGGCTATGGCTTTCTCTCCGAGAACGCGGCCTTCGCAAAAGCCTGTGCCGAAGCGGGGCTGGTCTTCGTCGGCCCGACGCCCGAGCAACTCGACCTGTTCGGCGACAAGGCGCGTGCACGCGCCCAGGCGATCAAGTGCGGCGTGCCGGTCCTGCCGGGAACCGACGGTGCGGCCGACGTGGCGGGTGTGAAGGCCTTCTTCGACGGGCATCGCGGCAGCGGCATTGTCATCAAGGCAATCGCGGGCGGCGGCGGGCGCGGCATGAGGATCGTCACGCAGGAAGGCGAGATCGACGAGGCTTTCGCCCGGGCCTCGGCGGAGGCGAAAGCGGCCTTCGGCAATGGCACCCTCTATGCCGAGAGATTGATCGCCCGGGCGCGCCATATCGAGGTGCAGATCGTGGGCGACGGAAACGGCGGCATCGCTTCGCTCGGCGAGCGCGAATGCACGATCCAGCGCCGCAGCCAGAAGATCGTCGAGCTGGCGCCCAGCCCCAATCTGTCGGAGGCGATGCGCGCGCGGATCGTGGACTCTGCCGTCAGGATGGCGAAGGCCGTGAACTATCGCAGCCTCGGCACCTTCGAATTCCTGGTCGACGACGCGGCCCCGGATTTCTTCTGCTTCATCGAAGCCAATCCGCGCCTTCAGGTCGAGCATACCGTCACCGAGGAAGTGTGGGGCGTCGACCTGGTGACGACGCAGTTGCGGCTGGCTGGCGGGGCGCCGCTCGATGAGACGGGCGTCCGCACGGCTGCGCCGCGCGGTCACGCCGTCCAACTGCGCGTGAACATGGAGACCATGGTGGCCGATGGTTCGGCCAGGCCGGGAGGCGGGACGCTCACGGCGTTCGAGCCGCCGTCGGGACCGGGCGTGCGCGTCGACACCTATGGCTATGCGGGTTATCGCACCAATCCCAACTTCGATTCGCTGCTGGCCAAGGTGATCGTGCATGCGGCCGATTTCGATGGCGCCCTGCAGCGGGCCGAGCGGGCCTTGGCGGCGTTCCGGCTCGAAGGCGCCCCCTCGAACATCGCCTTCCTGCGTGCCCTGATCGCCCACCCCGATTTCCGAGCCGACGAGGTCCATACGCGCTTCGTCGACCAACAGGCCGTGCCCCTGATTGAGACGGCGGCCAAGCTGAAGGCCGGGCTCTATTTCGAGGCGGCGGCTCCCGCTGCCTCCTCGACGCGGCAGGCCGGCGCACGGGTCGACAGCGTCGATCCGCTGGCGGTGCTGGCGTTCGGCAAGACGCGGTCGGAGACGGCTTCACCCGGCATGACGACCGACGCGCCGGAAGGGACGGCCGCCGTGCCTGCGCCGATGCAGGGCACCATCGTGAGCCTGTCAGTGACGGAAGGCGACGCGGTTGCGGCGGGCCAGGCGCTGCTGGTCATGGATGCGATGAAGATGCAGCACGAAATCCGCAGCCCCGTGCGTGGCTATGTGCGGCGCATCGCGGTCGAGGCCGGCGAGACGGTCTATGAGGGCCATTCGCTGCTGTTCGTCGAAGAGGCCGATGTCCAAGTGAAGGGCACGGCGGTCGAGGAGGCGATCGACCTCGACCATATCCGGCCCGACCTCGCGGAGTATTTCGAACGCCGCGCCCTGACGCTCGACGAGAAGCGGCCCGAATCCGTGGCGCGGCGGCGCAAGACCAACCAGCGGACGGCTCGCGAGAATCTCGAGGACCTGGTCGATCCCAACAGCTTCGTCGAGTACGGCGCCTTTGCAATCGCGAGCCAGCGTACGCGCCGAACCGTCGAGGACCTGATCGAGAAGACTCCAGCCGACGGCCTGATCACCGGCATTGGCCGGGTCAACGGTTCGCTGTTCGGGCCCGAGCGCAGCCGTGTTGCCGTTGCCCATTACGACTACACGGTGCTGGCGGGCACCCAGGGCAAGAACAATCACCACAAGAAGGACCGGCTGTTCGAGATCGTCGAGAAGCAGCGGATTCCGCTGGTCTTCTTCACCGAAGGCGGCGGCGGGCGGCCGGGCGACATCGACGTGCAGTCGGTGGCCGGCCTCAATACCATGGCCTTCCACATCTTCGGGCGCCTGAGCGGTGTCGCGCCGCTGGTCGGCATCAACTCCGGCCGCTGTTTTGCCGGCAATGCGGCGATCCTGGGCTGCTGCGATGTCGTGATCGCCACCAGGAATTCGTCGATCGGCATGGGCGGCCCGGCGATGATCGAGGGCGGCAATCTCGGCGTCTTCTCGCCCGAGGAAGTCGGGCCGATGAACGTGCAGGTCCCCAACGGCGTGGTCGACATCGCCGTCGAGGACGAAGCCGAGGCGGTCGCGGTCGCCAAGAAATACCTGTCCTACTTCCAGGGCGCGCTGCCCGAGTGGCGCGCGGCCGACCAGCGCCTGCTGCGACGGGCGATCCCGGAGAATAGGCTGCGGGTCTACGACGTGCGCGACGTGATCGCCACGCTGTGTGACGAGGACTCGGTGCTGGAAGTGCGCCGCGCCTTCGGGCCGGGCATGGTGACGGCGTTTGGCCGTATCGAGGGAAAGCCGCTCGGTATCGTGGCAAACAATCCGGTTCATCTGGCGGGCGCCATCGACAGCGACGCCTCGGACAAGGCGGCGCGCTTCCTGCAGCTCTGCGATGCCTTCGACATTCCGATCCTGTTCCTGTGCGACACGCCGGGCATGATGGTCGGGCCCGAGATCGAGAAGACCGCGCTGGTCCGCCACTGCTCGCGGCTGTTCGTGACCGGCGCCAACCTCACCGTGCCGTTCGGCACCATCGTGCTGCGCAAGGCCTATGGGCTGGGTGCGCAGGCGATGGCCGGCGGCTCTTTCCACGCGCCGGTCTTCGCACTCTCCTGGCCGACCGGCGAGTTCGGCGGCATGGGCCTGGAAGGCGCCGTGAAGCTCGGCTTTCGCAAGGAACTCGAGGCGGTGAGCGATCCGAACGAGCGCCGCGCGCTGTTCGACAGGATGGTCGCGGCCGCCTACGCGCGTGGCAAGGCTCTGAGCACCGCGACCTACTTCGAGGTCGACGAGGTGATTGATCCCGCAGATTCGCGGCGCTGGATCGCGACGGCTCTGCTGGACGCCAAGCCGCGGCCACCGCACAGCCACAAGAAGCGGCCGAACATCGACACCTGGTAAAAGAAAAGGCCCCTCGCAGGAGGGGCCTTTCGTTTTTCGGCATGATCGCTACTGCGCGATCCAGAACGTGTCCGGCTGGTAGAGGCCGATGTAACCGCCCGGATCCCAGGCGTAGTAGCCTTCCTTCGGGACGTTGCGGACCTTCGGACCGACCACGATCGGCTGGCGGACGCCGTTGACCGTGCCGATGGAAAAGACCTCGTCGGCATTGGTGGCGAGGATCTTCTCCCAGGCCTTGCGGCGGTCCTCCTCGGTCGCGCCCGTCTCCCATTCCTTCACGTAGTCGAGCAGCTTGCAGGCCGAGTCGAGGTCGCACTTCTCGCCCTGCCTGCCCTTCGACTCGACGAACATGCCCCAGCGCGACCATTGCAGGCCGCCCAGCATGGTCGGTGCGAACTCCTTGGGGCTGGTATTGGGCGTCGGGACCGCCGTGACCGCGCCCGCGAAGGCCGTCATCACGGCTTCACCCGAGGCGGTGCGGAGCCGGAAGTTGTCGCGGGTCTGCGGCTTGGTCAGCATCTTGATGCCGATCTTCTTCCAGTTGTCGGCTATCAGCGCGAGCGCGTCGCTGTCCTCGGTCTCCTCGCTGGAATGCTCGACGACGATCGTCGCCGGCCGGCCGTCGGGCAGCAGGCGGATACCCTGGCTGTCCTTCTTCGTGAGGCCGATCTCGTCCAGAAGCTTGTTGGCGAGCTTGGGGTCGTACTGTGCCCACTTGCTTGCATACTCGGGCTTGTACAGTTCCGAGCGCGGCATGATCGTGTTGTTCGACGGCCTGGCCAGGCCGATATAGACGACCTGGTTCAGCTCCTCGCGGTCGATCGCCAGCGAGAGCGCCCGACGGAAGCGCACGTCGCGCATGAGCTTGCGCCACTCGGCATCGTTGGCGTTGAGGTTGGGATAGAGCGCGAGCTGCGAACCCGAGCCCGCCTCCCACAGGCGCACGTTCACGCCCGAGGACTGGGCGCTCTTCTGCAGGAACGTGTAGTCGCGCATGTTGAGGTAGCGCGGCTGCAGGTCGGCCTCGCCGAGGCCAGCCTTGGCCGGCACCAGGTTGGCGGCTGCGACGGTGAAGATCACCCGGTCGACATAGGGGAGCTGCTGCCCCTTCTCGTCGATCCGGTGATAGTAAGGATTGCGCTGGTAGACGAAGCGCTGCGCCGGAGACGGCGTGGTGGAGACCCACGGGTTCAGCGTCGGCAGATCGATGTTGTCATTGGCGTACATCACGTCCAGGCGGCGATAGACCGACACCCAGCTCTGCTGGCCGCCCTTGGCGGCTTTCAGGATCTCGGCCTCCGGCGTGTACTTGGCATGGAACTTCTTCAGGTAGTGCGCCGGCCGGAAGAGGAAGAGGGGGGCGGCGCGCGCCTGGCTCTCGATAAAGTACGGATTAGGCTTGTCCCACGTGTACTTGATGGTGAGCGGGTCGATGATCTCGACCCTAGGCGGTTGTCCGTCGACCAGAAGCTCGACGTTGGGCCCTCCCGAGGAGAGGTCCTTGTTGTTGGCGACGTCCTCCCAGAAGAAGCGGAAGTCCTCGGTCGTGAAGGGATGGCCGTCGGACCATTTGTGTCCGGCCCGCAGCTTGAGCGTGAACTCGCGGCCGTCCTTTTCCTCGTAGCTCTCGAGGATGTCGGGGTGCAGCTTGAACTTGTCATCGTAGACGATCAGTCGGGTGTAGCTGAAGATCGTCATCAAGCGCGTGTCGCGCGCGCTGGCCACCAGCATGTTGAGCTGGCCCCCCTGCTGGCCGGGACCGTCCCCGCCTGCGAAATTCTTCACGACCCAGGGCTGCTCGGGAACGCGCTTGTCGACCGGCGGCAGGGCACCCGACTTCACCTGGTCGGCAAACATCGGCGTTTCCTTGAGGGCGGGCACGGGATCGGCGGCGAGGACCGGCCCCGCCATCCATCCGAAGACCAGTGCTGCCGTCAGAACGCGTCTCTTCATCTCGAGTCCTTCACCGATTGCCTGCGGACAGCAGGCCGTCTCCGCTGGTTCCGCCGGGCGGATGCCCGGCGGCGATAAAATCGTCCCGAAGTGCCAACGTCAATGCTGGGCGCCACCTGTGACGCCACGTTGACGGGACGCAGGAGACGCGCAAGAAAACCCTCGAAACCGGAAGATTCGAGGGAACGATGACGAGCGGCCTTGAGAGCGAGTTCGTGACGCTACACGAGATCG
This sequence comes from uncultured Reyranella sp., assembly GCF_945957355.1. GTDB lineage: Bacteria > Pseudomonadota > Alphaproteobacteria > Reyranellales > Reyranellaceae > Reyranella. The sequence continues at coordinate 49,188 of NZ_CAMFKM010000009.1, forward strand.
TAAAAGCGGCGAAAATCAGGCTCAATCCCAACATCTGGGACTATTTGATCGGCGGTACCGAGACCGAAACCACGCTGCGCCGTAACAGGCTGGCGCTCGACACGATCGCCTTCAAGCCCCGCGTATTGCGCGACGTTTCGAAGATCGATCCGTCCTCCGAAATCCTCGGAAAGAAGATCCGCCTGCCGGTGATGCTGGCGCCCGTCGGATCGCTCGAATCCTTCGAGGCCGGCGGCGGCATCACCGTCGCGCAGGGCGCAGGTTCCAGCAATGTCGCGATGCTGATCAGCTCGGTGACCACGCTCAAGCTGCAGGACATCGTGAAGGGCGGCGCCGGCCCCAAGATCTACCAGCTCTATGTGCGCGGCGACGATGCCTGGGTCGCGGACCGCGTGAAGGAGGCGATGGACGCCGGCTACGATGCCTTCTGCATCACCGTGGACACGCAGGTCTACAGCCGGCGCGAGCGCGACATCGCCAAGCGCTTCGTCAAGTCGTGGCGCTCCTCGGCGACCGGGCAGGATCACCAGGCGGCCTTCTCCTGGAAGAACTTCATCGCCGTGCGCGAGAAGTTCCCCGACGTGAAGTTCATGCTGAAGGGGATCGGCACCGGCGAGGATGCCGAGCTGGCCTGCCAGAACGGAGTCTGGGCGGTTTACTGCTCCAACCATGGCGGCCGCCAGCTCGACCATGGACGCGGCTCGGCCGAGGTGCTGCCGGAGATCGTCGAGGCGGTGGCGGGTCGCGCCAAGGTGGCCGTCGACGGCAGCTTCAGCCGCGGCAGCGACATCGTGAAGGCGATCTGCATGGGTGCCGACTGGGTCGGCCTCGGCCGTCTTTACTGCTACGGCCTCGCCGCCGCCGGCGCGGCCGGCATCGAGCGTGTGATCGAGCTGCTTGAGGAGGAGATGAAGGAGGTTATGGGCCTGCTCGGCGTCACCTCGTTGTCGCAGCTCGACAAGAGTTACATCGCGAGGAGCATGCCGACCAACCTGACCGGCGTGCACAGCGCGTTCCCGCTGCTCAACCTGCAGGACGAGGGGTACTGAGGCTAGCGCTGCGCGCTAGCCTCTACCAACGAACGGCATCTTCGTCGCCATCACGGTCATGAACTGCACGTTGGCGTCGAGCGGCAAGCTGTCCATGTAGAGGATGGCGTTGGCTACCGCGGAGACGTCCATGCGCGGCTCGGCGATGGTCGTGCCGTTGGGTTGCAGGACACCCTTGGTCATGCGGTCGGTCATCGGCGACACGGCGTTGCCGATGTCGATCTGGCCGCAGGCGATGTCGTAGGCGCGGCCGTCGAGCGAGGTCGACTTGGTGAGGCCGGTGATGGCGTGCTTGGTCGAGGTATAGGCGACCGAGAAGGGCCTCGGCGCATGCGCCGAGATCGAGCCGTTGTTGATGATGCGGCCACCGCGCGGCGTCTGGTCCTTCATGATCTTCATGGCCTCCTGCGTGCAAAGGAACGGACCGGTCAGGTTCGCCGCCACGACGCTCAGCCACGTCTCGTAGGGCAGTTCCTCCAGTGGCACGGGCGGGGCGCCGCCGCCGGCATTGTTGAACAGCAGGTCCAGGCGGCCCCAGGTGGCCTTCACCTTGGCGAACAACGCCAAGATGTCGTCGCGCTTCGTGACGTCCGTCGGCACGGCCAGCGCGTTCGGTGCGTTGTTGCCGGCCATCGACGCCGTTTCGTCGAGCGCATCCTTGCGGCGGCCTGCCAGCGCGACCTTGTAGCCGTTGTTCAGCAGGGCCAGCGCCGAGGCGCGGCCAATGCCGCTGCCCGCGCCGGTGACGACGGCGATCTTTCCACTCATGGGTTCGTTTCCTCCTCGAAGGAGCGGACCCTAGCAGACCGGCGCCCCGCAGTTGAAGGGCCGCGGGCTAGGACAGGGTCTTCAGATAGGCCCGCCAGCCGCCCAGCGCGGTGATGTCCTTCGCGCCCTCGGCGGCATGTGCCTCGCAAAGGAAGCCCGGTACCGAAGCTCCATTCGCCAGGCTCACAGTGCCGAGGCCGAGCGGCGAGGGGATCTGGCGCAGCAGGGCGCCGATTTTATCGGCGGGCAGGCTCCACACTTCCAACTCGATCGCGCCGCCGCCCTCGGCCACACGCACGATGCCCGGCCGGTGAGGCGGGCCGCCAGGCAGGGCGTAGAAGCGGTAGGCGGGCGCGGTCTTGCCAGTGCTCTCCAGCCGGCCTCCCAGTTCGACGAGCTGGCCGTTCAGCGGAAGGCCGCTCATATGGGCGCCGACCACGGCGACGGAGATGCGATCCTCCACCACGACGGGATCGCACTCGGGTTGTGGCAGCCGGCTCATTGTCTTTCCGAGCGGCAAGGGCACCGCGCGCTGCCACCGCGCGCCGAAGGCCAGCAGGGCGCGCTCGGCGTTGGCGCGCGCGATCAGGGTAATGCCGAACGGCATGCCGTCCGGGCGGAAGCCGGCCGGCACGGCAAGCGCCGAAAGGCCGAAGAAGTTCACGAAGTTCGTGTAGTGACCCAGATGCGAGTTGTAGAGCACCGGCTCGCGCTCGAGATCGGCCAGCCGGTAGATCGTGCCGGCGGTCGGCACGGCCAGGAAATCGAGGCCCTTCATTTCGGCGAAGGCACGGGCTTTCAGTTCGGCGAGCCGATACTGGCCCTCGAAGGCATCGACGGCGCTGTACTCGAGGCCGCTCAGGACGATCTGCCGGGTGGTTGGCCAGACGCCCGCCGTGTCGTCGGCGCCCTCCATGAAGGCGCCGACCGCCGCGGTGCGTTCGGCGACCCAGGGACCGTTGTAGAGAAGCTGCGCGGCATCGCGGAACGGCGCGTAGTCGATCTCGACCGGTGTGCCGCCCAGGCCCTTCAGCCGTTCGATCGATTGCGCATAGAGTGTCGCGTAGGCGGCGTCGCCGAAGAACTCCGCATCCCTCGCGCCCACGATGCCGAACCGGAAGGTCCGGCCGATGGAAGGTGTCGCGTGCGGCTCGGCGACGACGGCCAGCACCGCATCGGCATCGGCGCAGGAGAGAGCGAACACTGACGTGCAGTCGAGCGAGCGGCAGGCCGGCACCATGCCCTCGTTGCTGAGCAAGCCAGGAGTCGGCTTGAGGCCGACGATGTTGTTGAAGCCGGCGGGCACGCGGCCCGATCCTGCGGTGTCGGTGCCCAGCGAAAAGCTCACGAGTCCCGACGAGACCGCGACCGCCGATCCCGAGCTGGACCCGCCGGGCACATATGACGCATCGAACGGATTGCGCGGCACACCGTATGGCGAGCGCACGCCCACGAGGCCGGTGGCGAACTGGTCGAGATTCGTCTTGCCGACCATGATCGCGCCGGCATCGACGAGCCGCTGCACGACTGCGGCGGACGTCGTGGCCTCGTAGGCGAAGCCCGGGCAGGCTGCCGTCGTCACCATGCCCGTGACGTCGAGATTGTCCTTCACCGCGAAGGGCACGCCATAGAGTGGCAGCCGGTCGATCTCGTCGCGCCGCGCATCGAGCGCAGCCGCTTGCGCGCGAAGGTCCGCGTCGGACGCGCGCGAAATCCAGACCTTGTCGTCTCCTGCCAGGCCGATGCGTTTCAGCACCTCGTCGATCGTCTGCCGCACGTCGAGCGTGCCGGCGCGATAGGCGCGGTGCAACGCATGAACACCGAGGTCGAGAAAGGCTGTCATGTGCTGCTTGTAGACAAGCGCCACACCGATTGCAGCTCCCAGATGCGCGCAGTGATTGGCACGGTCCTTGCCTTCTCGGCCGAACGGGGAAGCAGGAAGCGAGGATGTGCCATGAAGCGTCGCGCGCATGAAATGGCGGCCGGGCTGGCAATCCTGCGACTTCTTCGGCAGCTTGGACGGGAACTGGGCGCGAGCTACCGGCTCGTATGCCGCGATCTCCATATTGTCTGAAGACCGCGACCTCGATGGAATGAAAGAAGGAAGCGCATGGCCGAAGAGAAGCGTGACGTGGCGCGCATGGTCGAGGAGGGCGCGAAGACCGCGGGCCTCGCGATCGCACCCGAATATCTCCCCAACGTGATCCTGAACGTCGAGCGCTCGCTCCTGATCGCGCGACCGTTGCTCGAACTGGACCTCGAGGACGATCTGATGTCCGCTCCGGTTTTCCGGCCATGAGCGATCCCACCTCGAAGGAAGCGACCGCGACCGAGATCGCGGGCGCGGTGATGAGCGGCAAGGTGAAGGCAGCCGCCGTGATCGACGCCACCCTCAAGCGAATCGAAGCGGCCGAGCCCACGGTGAACGCGTTCACCGATATCGTGGCCGAACGTGCCCGCAAGCGCGCGGCGGAAGTCGATGCGGGCCTGCATCGCGGGCCGCTGCTGGGCGTGCCCTTCGCGGTGAAGAACCTCTTCGACATCGCCGGCCTGCCGACGCGCGCGGGCTCGAAGATCAACGTCGACGGCCACAGGGCCGAGCGTGACGGCGCGCTGGTGCGCAAGCTCGAGGCGGCCGGCGCCATCCTGGTCGGTGGCCTCAACATGGGCGAATACGCCTACGACTTCACCGGCGAGAACGCCCATTACGGGCCGTCGCGCAATCCGCACGATCCCACGCGCATGTCGGGCGGCTCCTCCGGCGGCTCGGGTGCCGCGGTGGCGGCGGGGGAGGTGCCCCTGGCGCTGGGCTCCGATACCAACGGTTCGATCCGCGTTCCGTCCTCGCTCTGCGGCCTGTTCGGGCTGAAGCCGACCTATGGACGGCTGAGCCGCGCCGGGTCCTTCCCCTTCGTGGATTCCTTCGACCATCTCGGTCCGATCGCGCGTTCGGCGGAAGACCTGGCACTTTCCTTCGACGCCATGCAGGGCTGGGACTCGGACGACCCGGTCTGTACCGACCGGCCAGCCGATCCAACCCTGCCGCGCCTGGTCGAGGGCGTCGATGGACTGCGCATCGCCATCGCCGGAGACTATTTCGTGAAGGGCGGCGAGCCTGAGGCGTTCGAGGCCGTCGCGACCGTGGCCAGGGCACTGGACGCCACGAAGACCGTCGTGCTGCCGCAGGCGGCCGCGGCACGCGCAGCGGCCTATGTCATCACGGCGATCGAGGGCGCGCAGCTTCATCTGCCGCGCCTGCGGACGCGGCCGCAGGATTTCGATCCCGACACGCGGGAGCGCTTCATGGCGGGCGCGCTGTTGCCGGGCGCCTGGTACGTGAAGGCCCAGCGTTTCCGCCGGCAGTACCGCGCTCACGTGCTGAAGCTGTTCGAAGAGGTCGACGTGATCCTGGCGCCGGCCACGCCCTGCACTGCGCCGAAGCTCGGCCAGACCATGATGGTGCTGGACGGCGTCGAGCTGGCGGTGCGCGCCAATCTCGGCATCTACACCCAGCCGATCTCCTTCATCGGCCTGCCCGTCGCCGTGGCCCCTTTGCAACGGCCGGGTAGCCTGCCGATCGGCGTGCAGCTGATCGCCAGGCCCTACAACGAACAGGCCGCGTTGCGCGTGGCCGCCCATCTGCAGAAGCTCGGCGTGGCCGCCGCGCCGCCCGCGTAAGGAGTGGACATGGAGATCAACATCCCGGATGTCGTTGCCGAAGTGACGGCGGCTTTCAATCGCTACGAGGCGGCGCTCAACAGCAACGACGTCGCGGTGCTGGACGAACTCTTCTGGAAGAGTCCGCACACGCTGCGCTACGGCGTCGGCGAGCAGCTCTACGGCTACGACCAGATCGCCGCCTTTCGTTCCGGCCGCAACCCGCAGTTCGTGCCGAACCGAGACCTGCTGAAGCTCTGGATCGTCACCTACGGCCGCGACTTCGGCACGGCGAACTGCGAATTCCAGCGTCACGGCGCGGCCAAGCCCGGCCGCCAGAGCCACACCTGGATGCGCACTCCCGACGGCTGGCGCATCGTCGCCGCCCACGTCTCCCTGCTGGGCGAGGCGACGCCGATGAAGAGCTGACGGGCCGTCGAAAAGTCGGGGTCGGGGTGGATAAACGAAATAAACGCAATAAACGAAACAAATGAAGTGAGAGTCGCGCCCCCCCCGAATCACGGGCCGCGGTGACCGTCGGCGCAACAATGTTGCTCCTCGACCCTTCTAAAACGCTTGTTTCGACCGTCCGGTGGGTTCTTTCGCTGCGCCGCCGTCGTAAGCTCGGCGGCATGAAGAAGCTTCTCCTGACCCATGTCCCGCTCGCGCGCCGGCAGTATTACGGCGCCCGCGCACTCGCCCGATTGCAGGAACTGGTCGACGTCGTCCTGCACGAGGGCGAGGCGCCGCTCGATCCGCAGGGCGTGATCGGGATGGCGCGCGGCGTCGATTTCATCGTGGCCGATCGGGCGACGGCGATACCGGCGGTCGTGTTCGAAAGCCTGCCGGGACTGCGTGCGGTGATGCGGAGCGCCATCGACATCCGCAACATCGACGTCGCGGCGGCCACGAAGGCGGGCGTACTGGTGACCCACGCGGAGGCGGGCTTCGTGCCGTCGGTGGTCGAACTCACGCTGGGTTTCCTGGTCGATCTCTCGCGCGGGATCACGCGGGCGGCGACCGCCTATCACGAAGGGGTGAAGCCCGAGATCAGGGTCGGACGGCAGTTGGGGGGGGCGAGCGTCGGTATCATCGGCTACGGCCGGATCTCGCGCGCGCTGGCGCCGCTACTCGCCCAGCTCGGCATGACGGTTCTGGTGTCGGATCCCTACGCCCAGGTCGACGACCCGCGCTTCGTGAAGCTGCCGATGGAGGACCTGCTTGCCAGCGCCGACTACGTGATCTGCCTCGCCATCGCCAACGAAGAGACCGAGAACCTGCTCGACGCGGCGGCCTTCGCCCGCATGAAGCCCGACGCTTTCTTCATCAACTTGTCGCGCGGCAACCTGGTCGACGAGGCCGCGCTCGCGAAGGTCCTGATCGAGGGCCGCATCGCGGGTGCGGCAATGGATGTCGGCCGGGCGCCGGACCAGATGCCGTCACCCGAGCTGGCCCGCCTGCCCAACGTGATCGCCACGCCGCATATCGGTGGCCTGACGCCGCCCGCCAGCGAGAGTCAGGCGATGGACACGGTGCGCCAGGTCGCGGCGCTGATGAAGGGCGAGGTGCCGCCGGGGGCGGTCAATCTTCCAGGCTGGACGCGGCGTACCTGATGGCGGGGTTGAAAAGCCTCCCAGGCGGGCGCATGTGCACTTCATGCGCATGCCGAAGGATCTGATTGCCGTCCATGTCCCCAGCGAGGATCTGGGCGACTACAACCTCACCCAGACCGGATGGTATGCGATGGACGATGGCGGCCACGTCATCCTCGGGCCCTTCGAGAGCCTTGCCCAGTGCGACCGGGCGATCCGCGACCGGTTGCAGCAGCAGAAGTCCTGAGCCGAGAGCGCCGGCTCAGTTGCCGGGGCCGCGTTCCATCGAGAAGGGCTGCCAGCGCTGCAGCTTGGACTTCTCCAGCACCATCGGATTGACGCAGGCGCGCGGCCACTTGCCGCCCAGGACCAGCGCCAGTTCGGCGCCGACGCGGCGCTTGCGGGCGGGATCGAAGCGGCTCGAGGCCGATGCGACATGAGCGGTCAGGATGACATTGTCCATGCCGAGCAACGGATTGTTGTGGCCCACGGGCTCGGTCTCCAGCACATCGAGGCCGGCGCCAGCGATCCAGCCCTCCTGCAATGCCTTGATCATGGCCGGCTCGTCGACCGTCGAGCCGCGGCCGGTGTTCACGAACAGCGCCGTCTTCTTCATCTGGCGGAAGTGCTGTTCCTTCATCAGGTGATGGGCATCCTTGGTACCGGGCGCATGCATGCTCACGATGTCGGACCGCTGCAGCAGCTCCTCGTAGCCGACTGGCTGGACGCCGTAGTCGGACATGACCAGCTCCTCGATATAGGGATCGTAGGCCAGCATCTGGAAGCCGAACGGCGCGGCGCGCTTGGCGACGGCACGGGCGACATGGCCGAACGAGATGAAGCCCAGGGTCATGCCCATGAGACGCGGGAACTGGTAGAGATGCGGCCGGCCCTTGGTCCACTCGCCCTTGCGCACCATCTGGTCCTGCACGACGAGCCGCCGCCAGCTCGCGAGGATCAGGGTCATGGCATGGTCGGCCACCTCCTCGATGAAGGTGTCGGGCACGTTGGTGACCGGGATGCCGAGCTGGGTGGCTGTCTCCACGTCGACCGAATCGACGCCGACGCTGCCCAGAGACACGACCTTCAGTTTCTTGCCCGCTTCGATGATCTTGGCTGTGATCCGGGGACGGCCCTTGCCGTAGATGGCGTCGGCGTCGGCCACCGCCTTGATGAGTTCGCTCTCGTCGCCCGAAACCTCGACGATCTCCGCGCCGACGGACGCGAGCGCCTCCATTTCCAGAGAATGGTCGGTTTTTCCCGGTCCGGTCGTCACGATCTTGAAACGCGCCACGTGTTGTCTCCTCCGTCGCTTTGGCGGCACTCTATCGCAATCCTGCCGCCGTCCAACCTCGGTGAATGAACATGCCTGCGTCCAAGAATGTCCTGTTGATCGTCGTCGACCAGTGGCGCGGGGCGATGCTGCCCAAGCTCGGTGCCGACTACCTGAAGCTGCCCAACATCGACCGGCTATGCGCCGAGGGTGTGACCTTCCGCAACCATTTCACCCAGGCCGTGCCCTGCGGGCCGGCGCGCGCCAGCCTGCTGACCGGACAATACATGATGAATCACCGCGCGGTGCAGAACACCATTCCGCTCGCCTCGCGCTTCACCAACCTGGCGCACGAGCTGCGGCGCGGCGGCTACGATCCCGCTCTGGTCGGGTACACGACGACGACGCCCGATCCGCGCCAGACCGCGCCCAACGATCCGCGCTTCTTCGTGCTGGGCGACATCATGGAAGGCTTCCACCCGGTCGGCGCCTTCGAGAATCGCGATGCCTATTTCGGCTGGGTTGCGAGCCAGGGATTCGAACTGCCCAAGATCCGTGAGGACATCTGGCTGCCGAAAGGCGCGCCGGGCGCCGGCGCGACGGGCCGGCCGGCCGTCATTCCCAAGGAGCTGTCGGACACGGCCTGGTTCACCGAGCGCGGGCTCGACTATCTCCGGGGCCGTGGCGACAAGCCTTGGTTCCTGCATCTCGGCTACTACCGGCCGCATCCGCCGTTCATCGCGCCGGAGCCCTACAATTCCCTGTATCGCCCCGAGGACATGCCCAGGCCGGTTCGCGCAGCCTCGCCCGCGGAAGAGGGCCGGCAGAACGCGCTGACCGACTACTATGTGCGCAACATCAAGCAGGCGAGCTTCTTCCAGGATGGACAGGCGCTCGGTTCGGACATGACGGAAGCCGAGGTCGCGCAGATGCGCGCCACCTATTGCGGCCTGATGAGCGAGATTGACGATCATCTCGGCCGTGTCTTCGACTACCTGAAGGAGACCGGACAGTGGGACGACACGCTGATCGTGTTCACCTGTGACCATGGCGAGCAGGGCGGCGATCATTACCTGCTGGGCAAGATCGGCTACTTCGACGAGTCCTATCGCATCCCGATGGTGATCCGCGATCCGCGGGCCGAGGCGAACGGGACCCGCGGCACCATCGTCGATCGCTTCACCGAAACGATCGATACCATGCCCACCCTCCTCGAATGGATGGGGCTGCCGGTGCCGCGCCAGTGCGACGGCCGCTCTCTGCTGCCGTTCTGCGAGGGCAACGTGCCGGCCGACTGGCGTACCGAGGTTCATTACGAGTTCGACTTCCGCGACCTCCATTACAGCAAGCCCGAATCGGCGCTGGGCGTGCCGATGGACAAATGCTCGCTGGCCGTCGTGCAGGACGAGAAATTCAAGTACGTGCACTTCGCCGCCCTGCCGCCGCTCCTGTTCGATCTCGCGAAGGACCCCGGCCAGTTCGTCAATTGCGCGGCCGACCCGGCCTATGCCGCGACGGTCGCCGACTATGCCCGCAAGATGCTGGACTGGCGGCTCGGCTATGCCGAGCGGACACTCACCGGCTACCGCGCCACGCCGCAGGGGCTGGAGGTGCGCGCCGCCTGAGCGGGCGCTAAGCTCGGCGGCATGAAAGAGGAAACGTACCGCCGGCCTGCGCCGGGAGAGCACCATCCACCAAACCGCTCGCCTGCCTACAAGTCGACGGTGAGCCGTTCACCGTCGAAGCCGGCGATCGTGCTGCCGCACACGCTGTCGGAAATCACCGGGCCACTCCTGCGCGAGGAGCGGCTCGATGCCGGCGAGAACGATCTCACGCGCCAGCGCATGGGCGAGCCCCTGGGGGAGAGGATCATCGTTCAGGGCAGGGTCCTCGACGAGGATGGCCGGCCGGTGGCCGGGGCCCTGGTCGAGATCTGGCAGTGCAATGCGGCCGGTCGCTATCATCATCCCGGTGACCAGCATGATGCGCCGCTCGATCCGAATTTCCAGGGCGGGGGCCGGACGCGCGCCGATGCCGACGGCCACTACGAATTCATCACAATCAAGCCCGGTGCCTATCCCTGGGGCAACCACCACAATGCCTGGCGGCCGGCGCATATCCATTTCTCGCTGTTCGGGCCGGCCTTCGCCACGCGCCTGATCACGCAGATGTATTTCCCGCAGGACCCATTGCTGCTCTTCGATCCCATCTACAATTCGGTGCCCGAAGGCGCACGGGCCCGCCTGCAGGCCGCCTTCGATATGGAGGCGACGCAACCGGGCTGGGCGCTGGCCTATCGCTTCGACATCGTGCTGCGCGGCCGCAACGCCACGCCGATGGAGAACACATGAGCCGCCTGCTGACCCCGTCGCAGACGATCGGTCCGTTCTATTTCGGCACGGTCACCAACACCTGTCACCAGGACCTAGCGGCGCCGGGCGTCGCGGGTGAGAGGATCGAGATCGCCCTCACCCTGCATGACGCCGACGGCGCGATCGTGCCTGATGGTCTGTTGGAGATCTGGCAGGCCAACAGCCATGGTCGCTACAACCATCCCGAGGATCGCCGCAACCTGCCGCTCGATCCCGGATTCGAGGGTTTCGGACGCGCGTCGACCGACACGATGGGATGCGCTCGGTTCGGCACGGTGAGGCCCGGCCGCGTGCCCTGGCCGGCCGGCGGCCTGCAGGCGGCGCACATCAACATCTCCGTGTTCGCGCGTGGCGTCCTCAATCGTCTGGCGACGCGCCTCTATTTCGAGGGCGATCCGGCGCTGGCCGAAGATCCTGTGCTGGCGCTCATCGAGCCGGCGGGGCGCGCCACGCTGATCGCAACGCGCGATCGCGACGGCGTGTGGCGGCTGCCGATCCATCTCGGCGGTCCGACCGAAACCGTCTTCTTCGACTGCTGAACGCATGGCCGTTCGTCTCGTCTCTGCGCTGGGTTCCTCGGCCGCCACGGCCGATTGCTTCTCCGACACGGCAACCTTGCGCCATATGCTGAGCTTCGAGGCGGCGCTCGCCGAAGCAACCGCGGCTGCCGGCCTGATCCCGAAGCGCGCGGCGTCGATCATCGCCAAGGCCTGCGATCCGTCCCTGTACGATCCCGCGCCGCTCGCTGCCGCTGCGCGCCGGACGGCGACGCTTACCGTGCCGGTCGTGAAGGCGCTGACCGAACAGGTCCGTCAACGCGATGTGAAGGCGGCCGACTATGTCCATTGGGGTGCCACCAGCCAGGACGTGATCGACACGGCGATGGTGCTGCAGCTCGGCGAGGCGCTGCCGCCGCTCCTGAAGACGCTCGATGGTATCGTCGCGGCCCTTGCGCGTCTGGCGAAGAAGCATCGTGCGACGCCGATGCTGGGACGGACGCTGCTGCAGCCGGCAACGCCGCTGGCGCTGGGGCAGAAGATCGCCGGCTGGGCTTCCGACATCGCGCGCGCGAAGCGCCGGCTCGCAGAGAGCTTCGACGAAACGCAGGTTCTCCAGTTCGGCGGCGCGTCGGGAAGCCTGACGGCGCTGGGTCCGGAAGCCGGCCAGGTCATGCAGGTGCTGGCGAAGCGGTTGAAGCTCGCGCTGCCGCCGGGGCCCTGGTTCACGCAGCGCGTGCGTGTCGCGGCGGTCGCGCAGGATTGCGCCCTGGTCGTCGGTTCCCTCGCCAAGGCGTCGCGCGACATCGCCTTGATGATGCAGATCGAGGTGGGCGAGGCGGCGGAACCGTCGGGTCCCGGTCGCGGCAGCTCATCGACCATGCCGCACAAGCGCAACCCGGTCAGCGCCGCGCTCGTCCTGTCGGCGGCGACGCGGGCGCCGATGCTGGCCGCGACGATCGTGGCGGCCATGCCGCAGGAGCATGAGCGCGCGCTGGGCGGATGGCAGGCCGAATGGCCGACCCTCTCCGCGCTGGTCGAATGCCTGGGATCGGCCGTAGAGGCGATGGCGGAAGTGGCCTCCGGACTGGTCCTCGAGCCCGACGCGCTGCAGGCCAACATGGATGCCGCCGAGGCCGCCGTCCTCGCCGAGCGCGCAACCTTCCTGCTGGCCCGGAAGATGGGCAAGCACGAGGCGCACGCGCTGGTCGAGAAGGCGCTGGCCCGGGGCGGGTCCTTCGTCGAGGCGCTCGGCCGGCTCGAAAAGGAACTGGCCGACGAAGCCGCGCTCCTCGGCTATTCGCCGGCGTTCGTCGATCGTCTGCTGGCGGACCTCAAACGTAAGTGACCTTCAGGATCTCGATCTCTTCCTCGCCGCCGGGCGTGTTCATCCGCACGGCGTCGCCTTCATGGGCCCGCATGACGGCGCGCGCGATGGGCGAGATCCAGCTCACATGGCCGCGACCCGGATCGACCTCGTCGACGCCCACGATCTTGATGGTGCGTTCCTCGTCCTTCGAATTGACGTAAGTCACGGTGGCGCCGAAGAACACCTGGTCGGTCTTGGGCCGCTTGGCCGGATCGACGACCTCCGAACGCTCGAGCCGCTTGCTCAGGAACCGGATGCGGCGGTCGATCTCGCGCAGGCGCTTCTTGCCATAGAGATAGTCGCCGTTCTCCGAGCGGTCGCCATTGGCCGCCGCCCACGACACGACCTGCACGACCTCGGGGCGCTCCTTGCGCATGAGCGTCATCAGCTCGTCCCGCATGCGCTCGAAGCCCTGCGGGGTCATGTAGTTCTTGGCGCCGGCCGGCAATCCCCCGACATCGTCGGGCAGGTCGTCCTCGTCGCCGTCGTCGCTTTCCTTGGTGAAGGCCTTGCTCATTCTGGTCCTTAATCTATCAAGTCGGAGCCGATGACCACCAGCCCGTCTCCGACCCCATCCCCCCGCATGCAGCGTGCTTCCGGCGAAAGCCGGGTCACCTTCGACCTGCGGGACGGCAGGACTCGCCTGGGCGACCTCTATCAACGCGATCCCTGCCGGGTCTTGTTCCCGAAATCCGAGCCGGGCGAACCGCCGCAGGCGGTCATGATCACCACCTCAGGCGGCGTGACGGGCGGCGATGCCCTCAGGATGGCGGTCGAGATCGGGCCCGGTGCCGCGGCGGTGGCAACCACCCAGGCGGCCGAGAAGATCTATCGCGCCTCGAAGGGAAGCGATCCCTGCGCGATCGACGTCGACGTGCGGGTCGGCGAGGGCGCGGCGCTTGACTGGCTGCCGCAGGAGACCATCGTCTTCGAGGGCGCGCGGCTGAAGCGCCGAACGGTGGCCGAAGTGGTCGAAGGTGGCTCGCTGCTCGCCTGTGAAATGGTGGTGCTGGGGCGTGGCGCTTCGGGTGAGCGTTTCACGTCCGGCCTGTTGCTGGACGCCTGGTCGGTGCGCCGCCCGGGCCGCCTGGTCTGGACCGATACGCTGCGGGTTGAGGGCGAGACGCCCGATGGCGCCGGTTTCGGCGCGGCCAATGCGCTGGCGACGGTGATCGGCGTATGGGATGCGCCGCAAGTTCATTTCGAGAAGGCGCGGAGCCTGCTCGACGCTGCAGACGAAGTGCGTGCGGGCGTCACCGTCGTGAACGGCATCCTGGTCGCGCGCCTGCTGGGCGAAGCAACCGCGGTGAGGCAGGCGACCATCCGTTTTCTCACCGAGTTTCGCGGCCGCCGGCTGCCCCGCGTTTGGCATGTTTGATGCAAACTGGGTCGCGCTATAGTCGGGCCCAACCGGCAGGGGGAAACGGTCGATGAATTTGACGCCGCGCGAGAAAGACAAGCTTCTGGTGGCCATGGCGGCCGTGGTGGCACGCCGTCGTCTGGAGCGCGGCGTGAAGCTCAATTATCCCGAGGCGGTGGCGCTGATCACCGATTTCGTCGTCGAGGGCGCGCGCGACGGCCGTTCGGTCGCCGACCTGATGCGCGACGGCGCCCACGTGATCTCGCGGGCCCAAGTGATGGACGGCATCGCCGACATGCTGGCCGAGATCCAGGTCGAGGCGACCTTTCCCGACGGCACCAAGCTCGTCACCGTCCACGCGCCGATTCGCTGAGGAGAGACGCCATGATCCCGGGTGAAATCTTCCCCAGCGCCGGTGAGCTCGAACTCAACAAGGGCCGCAACCCGATCACCATCGAGGTCGCCAACACCGGCGACCGCCCCATCCAGGTCGGCAGCCACTATCATTTCTTCGAAACCAACGACGCGTTGAAGTTCGACCGCAAGCGGGCGAAGGGCATGCGGCTCGACATCGCCGCCGGCACCGCCGTGCGTTTCGAGCCCGGCCAGTCGCGCACCGTGCGGCTCACGCCCTACCTCGGCGGGCGCGAGAGCCACGGCTTCCAGGGCAAGGTGGGCGGCAAGCTGGGCCCGATCGCCAAGGTCGGACCGTCGAGCGAAGGCCCGACGCGAATCTCGCGCTCGGCCTATGTCCACATGTTCGGGCCCACCGTCGGCGACAAGGTGCGGCTGGCCGACACGGACCTCTTCATCGAGGTCGAGAAGGACCACACGATCTACGGCGAGGAGGTCAAGTTCGGCGGCGGCAAGGTGATCCGCGACGGCATGGGCCAGAGCCAGAAGACGCGCGCGCAGGGCGCGGTCGACACGGTGATCACCAATGCGCTGATCGTCGATCATTGGGGCATCGTGAAAGCCGATATCGGCCTCAAGAACGGCGTGATCGTCGCCATCGGCAAGGCCGGCAATCCCGACGTCCAGCCGGGCGTCGACATCGTCATCGGTCCGGGCACAGAGGCGATCGCGGCCGAGGGCAAGATCATCACGGCGGGTGGCATCGACTGCCACATCCACTTCATCTGTCCGCAGCAGATCGACGATGCGCTCTACAGCGGCGTCACGACCATGATGGGCGGTGGTACCGGCCCGGCGCACGGCACGCTCGCAACCACGGTGACGCCGGGGCCCTGGCACATGGGCCGCATGCTGCAGGCCGCCGAAGGCCTGCCGATGAATCTCGGTTTCTTCGGCAAGGGCAACACCAGCAAGCCCGCCGGCATCAAGGAGCAGATTGAGGGAGGCGCCTGCGGCCTCAAGCTGCACGAGGACTGGGGCACTACGCCCGCCGCCATCGACAACTGCCTGAGCGTCGCCGACCGATACGACGTGCAGGTGGCGATCCACACCGACACGCTGAACGAATCCGGCTTCGTCGAGACGACGCGCGCCGCCTTCAAGGGCCGCACCATCGCGACCTTTCATACGGAAGGTGCTGGCGGCGGCCATGCGCCGGACATCATCCGGCTTGCGGGCGAGAAGAACGTGCTGCCCAGCTCGACCAACCCGACGATGCCCTACACGGTGAATACCGTGGACGAGCATCTCGACATGTTGATGGTCTGCCATCACCTCGATGCCGCCATCCCCGAGGATGTGGCCTTCGCCGAGAGCCGCATCCGCAAGGAGACGATCGCGGCAGAGGACATCCTGCACGACATGGGCGCCTTCTCCATGATGTCGTCGGACAGCCAGGCGATGGGCCGGGTCGGCGAGGTCGTGATCCGCACCTGGCAGACCGCCGACAAGATGAAGAAGCAGCGCGGCCGGCTGAAGGAAGAGACCGGCGACAACGACAATTTCCGCGTGAAGCGCTACATCGCCAAGTACACGATCAATCCCGCGATCACCCACGGCATTGCCAAACATGTCGGCTCGGTCGAGGTCGGCAAGCGCGCGGACCTGGTCATGTGGTCGCCGGCTTTCTTTGGCGCCAAGCCCGACATGGTGCTGATCGGCGGCTCGATCGTCGCCGCTCCCATGGGCGATCCCAATGCTTCCATCCCGACGCCGCAGCCGATCCACTACCGGCCGATGTTCGGCGCCTTCGGCCGCAGCCTGGTGACCAGTCCCGTGTTGTTCGTCTCCCAGGCCGCGATCGCGAAGGGCGTCGCCAAGAAGTGGGGCCTGACCCGTTCGCTCCTGCCGGTGAAGGGCACGCGCAAGATCGGCAAGAAGAACATGGTGCATAATTCGACCTGCCCGAAGATCGACGTCGATCCAGAGACCTACGAGGTGCGGGCCGACGGTGAGTTGCTGACCTGCGAGCCGGCGACGTCGCTGCCGATGGCACAGCGCTACTTCCTGTTCTAGCCATGAAGCGCGCCATCGAAGTCGTGCGCGCCGGCCGCTGGCCGGCGTCCGAGCGCACCGATACCGTCACCCTTCTGTTCGACGATCGCTATCGCCGCCGCCTGCGCATGCTGGGCGACGGCGGGCTCGACTTCCTGCTCGACCTGGTCGAGCCCGTCGTGCTGCACGAAGGCGATGGGCTGAAGCTGGAAGAGGGCGGCTTCGTCGAAGTGAAAGCGGCCGACGAGGACCTGGTCGAAGTGCGCGGCCGTGACGCCGCGTCGTTCGCACGGCTCGCCTGGCATCTCGGCAATCGCCACCTGCCGACCCAGATCGACAGCGACCGCATTCTCATTCGGGACGATCACGTGATCATCGACATGCTGAAGGGGTTGGGTGCTGAGGTGCGCAAGGTCCGCGCCCCGTTCGACCCGGAGGGCGGCGCCTACGGCCAGCACAATCACGATACCGGCCATCGCCACGGCGAACTGCATGCCGAACGCCATGGCTAGCGACCCGCTGTACCGGCTGCTGGCCTGGCTGTCGCCAGCCTATCCGGTCGGTGCCTTCAGCTACAGCCACGGCGTCGAGACCGCAGTGGAAGAGAGGCTGATCCGGGATCGCGCCTCGCTGGTCGCCTGGCTCGACAGCGTATTGCGGCAGGGCACCGGCGCGGTCGATGGGGCGCTTTTCGCGGCGGGCTGGCGAGCGGCATCCGCGGGAGACGGGCCGGCCTTCGATGCCATCGCCGAACGTGCCGCCGCCTGGCGGGGAACTTCGGAGATGGCGCTGGAATCGCGCCAGCAGGGCGGCTCGTTCCTGTCGATCACGCGCACGGCGTGGCCTCATCCTGCACTCGACGAGGTGCACCGGCGCCTCGACGGCGAGCTTGCCCTGCCGGTCGCCGTGGCCCTGGCCGCCGCCGTCCATGGGATCGCGCTGGAACAGGCATTGGCGGGCTATCTCCATGCCTTCATCGCCAATCTCATCTCGGCCGCCCTGCGCGCCGTACCGCTCGGTCAGACCGACGGCCAGATTGCCCTTGCCGCGCTGGAAGCTTCGGTGCACGACGCCACCCGGGCCGCGGTCGCCGTGCAGTCGCTGGACGAAGTCGGCACGGCCACGCCGCTGCTCGACTGGTGCTCGCTCCGTCACGAAACGCAATACACCCGGCTCTTCCGCTCATGACAGTCCTGTTGGCTCTCCTTCTGACGATCGGTGTCGGCGCCGTTGCCGTCGTTCACGTGGTGTGGGGCCTGGGCAGCCACTGGCCGGAAGCCAGCGAGGAAGCCCTCGCGCGCAGCGTCGTGGGCGATGGACGCCGCCACATGCCGCCGGCCTGGCAATGTTTCGCGGTCGCCCTGGTCCTTGCGGTGATGGCCCTGTGGCCGTGGTACGTGTTGGGCCGGATCCATGAGCCGACGGTGCTCGCGGGCACCTACATGATTGCCGGCATCTTCGTGGCGCGTGGGATCGCCGGGTTCAGCCATCGCTGGAAGGCTCATTTCACGACCGAGCCGTTTGCCACGCGCAACCGGAAATACTATTCGCCCTACTGCCTCTTGCTGGGCGTGGGATACATCGCCTTGGTGGCCGGAGAACTGGACAAATGAGCCTGCGTGGTCCGCTCAGAGTTGGGGTCGGCGGCCCTGTCGGATCGGGCAAGACGGCCCTGGTCGAGCGCCTGTGCAAGCGCATGCGCGAAGCCTACGATATCGCCGTCGTCACCAACGACATCTACACCAAGGAGGATGCCGAGTTCCTGACCCGCGCCGGTGCGCTGGCGCCCGAGCGCATCGTCGGGGTCGAGACCGGCGGTTGTCCGCACACGGCGATCCGCGAGGACGCCTCCATCAATCTCGCCGCGGTGTCCGACATCGTGCGCAAGTGGCCTGATCTCGAGGTCATCTTCGTCGAATCCGGCGGCGACAACCTCGCCGCGACCTTTTCGCCGGAACTGGCCGACCTCACGATCTACGTGATCGACGTCTCGGCGGGCGAGAAGATCCCGCGCAAGGGCGGTCCGGGCATCACGCGGTCGGACCTGCTGGTGATCAACAAGATCGATCTCGCCCCGCTGGTCGGGGCCAGTCTCGACGTCATGGACCGCGACGCCCGCCGGATGCGCGGTCAGCGGCCTTTCCTTTTCTCCAATCTCAAGGAGAATAAGGGAGTCGAGGATATTGCGGCCTTCATCGTGCGGCAAGGCGGCCTGCCGGCACGACTGAACTAGAGGACAGGAGCATTCAATGAACTTTCGGACGATCCGCCTGGCGGTTCTGCTCGCTATGGCGACAACCCCCGTATTGGCCCATTCCGGACACGAGACCTCGGGCTTCGCCCATCCCTTCACCGGCCTCGACCACCTGCTGGCGATGGTCGGTGTCGGTGTCTGGGCCTCGCTGCTGGCGGTGAAGCGCCCGGCTGCGGCGTATCTCGTGCCGGCTTCCTTCATCGCGATGATGCTTGTCGGGGCAGCTGCCGGATTCGCGGGCATTAAACTGCCTCTTGTGGAGGCCGGAATCGTTGCATCGGTTCTGCTGCTAGGCGTGCTTATCATAGCCGCCGTGCGCCTGCCGTCTGCGGCGGCCATGGTAATCGTCGGCTTGTTTGCGATTTTCCACGGCTACGCTCACGCCATCGAGGCGCCGACCAGCGGGACGGCGATGTACATCATGGGCTTCGTCGCCGCGACCGCCGCACTGCATGTCGCGGGTCTAGGGCTCGGCTGGGTTGCGCGCCGCGCGGTCGGCGACCTGGGATTGCGGGCTCTGGGCGGCGCGGTCGTGGCCGGCGGCGCGCTGGTTCTGATCGCCAACTAACCCTTATCCCAAGGGCATTCGGCCGGTTTGGCACGACTTTCGCTAGCCTTGTTTTTGGCGGGGAGATCCGTCGAAAGACAAGGAGAGCGGGATGAAATTGGGAACACTCATGCGGACGGGCCTCGTCGCCGCCGGCCTGGTGGCCAGTGCGGCGACCAGCGCGCTCGCGCAGGCGGGGGATACGATCAAGGTCGGCATCCTCCATTCGCTGTCGGGCACGATGGCGATCAGCGAGACGACCCTGAAGGACGTCGTGCTGATGATGGTCGAGGAGCAGAACAAGAAGGGCGGTCTTCTGGGCAAGAAGCTCGAGGCCGTGGTCGTCGATCCGGCGTCGAACTGGCCGCTGTTCGCCGAGAAGGCGCGCGAGCTCCTGCAGAAGGAAAAGGTCGCCGTGGTGTTCGGCTGCTGGACTTCGGTCAGCCGCAAGTCGGTGCTGCCGGTGTTCGAGGAACTGAACGGCATCCTGTTCTACCCGGTCCAGTACGAGGGCCAGGAGAGCCAGCGTAACGTGTTCTACACCGGCGCCGCGCCGAACCAGCAGGCGATCCCGGCGGTCGACTACCTTATGAGCAAGGACGGCGGCAACGTGAAGCGCTGGGTCCTCGCCGGTACCGACTACGTCTATCCGCGCACGACCAACAAGATCCTCGAAGCGTACCTGCTGCAGAAGGGCGTTCCGAAGGAAGACATCATGATCAACTACACGCCGTTCGGTCATTCCGACTGGCAGTCGATCGTGGCCGACATCAAGAAGTTCGGCTCGGCGGGCAAGAAGACCGCCGTCGTCTCGACGATCAACGGCGACGCCAACGTCCCGTTCTACAAGGAACTCGGCAACCAGGGCATCAAGGCCAAGGACATCCCGGTCGTGGCCTTCTCGGTGGGCGAGGAAGAGCTCGCCGGCATCGATACCAAGCCGCTGGTCGGCCATCTGGCGGCCTGGAACTACTTCCAGTCGGTCAAGGATCCGACGAACGCGGAATTCATCAAGACCTGGCAGGCCTTCACCAAGAACCCGAAGCGCGTGACCAACGATCCGATGGAAGCCTCCGTGATCGGCTTCCGGATGTGGGTAGAAGCGGTCAAGAAGGCCGGCACGACCGACCCCGACAAGGTGATCGACGCGCTGATCGGCATCAAGGTCCCCAACCTGACGGGCGGGATCTCCGAGATGCTGCCGAACCATCACATCACCAAGCCGGTCCTGATCGGCGAGATCGAGGATAACGGTCAGTTCGACGTCGTGTGGAAGACTCCCGGCCTGGTCCCGGGCGCTGCATGGTCGCCGATCCTCGACGACTCCAAGAACCTGAAGGCTGACTGGACGAAGCCCGTGAACTGCGGAAACTTCGACACCGTCGCCAACAAGTGCATCGGCAAGGCGGCCAAGTAAGGCCGACTGCGCAGGGCTCACAGGGCGGGGCGACTTTCGGGTCGCCCCGTTTCCATCTCCCGGGTTCAAGTCACAGCACATGCTCCTTCTTCGACCGTTTTCGGTGTTGCTCTCGGTGCTGGCGTCGCTGGCATTGGCTGGAGCGGCCCTCGCGGCTGACCTCGCAACTCTCGTCGGGAATCTCACCTCCGGCGGTTTGAGCGAGCGTGAGGCGGCGATCACGGCCCTGGCGGCCTCGGGCGACGAGCGCGCCGCACCGATCCTCGAAGCCTTGGGCGCCGGCCAGCTCTACGTTCGCACTTCCGACAAGCTCGCGGTTATCGGCAAGGCCGACGGCAACAGGCTGGCGCTGACCGAAGCGGTTTCCGGCAAGCCGGCCGGTACGGCCGTCGAGGCCGACCTCGAGCGCGTGCGGGTCAACAACCGGCTGCGCGGCACGATCGAAGCCGCCGTCGGCTCGCTCACCCTGATGAGTCCGAATTCCAGGGTCCGACTGAATGCCGCCGACTCCCTCTTCAAGCGCCGCGATGCGACGGCCCTGCCGGCCCTCGACCAGGCGCTCGCCGCCGAGAAGGACCCGCGCATCAAGCGCGCCATGAGCGAGGCGCGCGCCGCCATCATTCTCGCGACACCCGATTCTCCTTCGGCACAGAAGCTTGCGGCGATCGCCGTGGTTCGCGATCGCGCCGACCGCGATTCGCTCGGTGTGCTGAACACGGTCGCCGCAGCGTCTGACGGCGACGTGAAGACGGCCGCCCTGGCCGCCGCCGATTCGATCGAACAGACGCTGGCCGCCTGGCAGATGGTGCAGAACGTCTGGTACGGCATCTCGCTCGGCTCAGTGTTGCTGCTGGCCGCCATCGGCCTTGCCATCACCTTCGGCACCATGGGCGTGATCAACATGGCACATGGCGAGATGGTGATGCTGGGCGCCTACACGACCTTCGTCGTGCAGGAAGTCATTCGTACCTCGGCGCCGCATCTGTTCGACGTTTCACTGGTCATAGCCCTGCCGCTCGCCTTCCTCGTGTCGGGCGCGATTGGCATCCTGATCGAGCGCACCATCATCCGTTTCCTCTACGGACGGCCGCTCGATACGCTGCTCGCGACCTGGGGACTGTCGCTCGTGCTGCAGCAGGCGGTGCGCTCGATCTTTGGTTCGTCGAACCGCGAGGTCGGGGCGCCATCCTGGATGTCCGGCGCCTTCCAACTCGGCCAGCTCAACATCACCTACGGCCGGCTCTGGATCGTCGTCTTCGCGCTGGTCGTCTTCGCGGCGCTGATCCTGCTCCTGCGTAAGACGCCGCTCGGCCTCTACATGCGGGCCGTCACGCAGAACCGCCCGATGGCCTCGGCCGTCGGCATCCGCACGCCACGCGTCGACGCGCTGACCTTCGGCCTGGGCTCGGGTATCGCGGGACTGGCCGGCGTCGCACTCAGCCAGATCGACAATGTCAGCCCCAATCTCGGGCAGGGCTATATCATCGACTCCTTCATGGTCGTGGTGTTCGGCGGCGTCGGAAACCTGTTCGGCACTTTGATCGGCGCCCTGACGCTCGGCGTGGTGAACAAGTTCCTGGAGCCCTATGCCGGCGCCGTGTTGGGCAAGATCCTGGTCCTGGTCTTCATCATCATGTTCATCCAGCGACGCCCCCGCGGCCTGTTCGCGCTGAAGGGGCGGTCCGTCGAATGATCACGCGCTTTCTCTGGCAGGGCATGGACCGCAACCTGCGTCTGTGCGTCCTGCTGATCCTGGCCGTCGGTATCGCCCTGCCGCTGGCCAACCTGATCCTGGCTGCGACCAACCCGGCGCATGTGCCGTCATGGGTGCTGCAGCTCTTCGGCAAGTATCTCTGCTATGCGCTGCTCGCGTTGGCGGTCGATCTGGTCTGGGGCTTCTGCGGGATCCTCTCGCTGGGCCATGGGGCGTTTTTCGCCCTGGGCGGATACTGCATGGGCATGTATCTCATGCGCCAGATCGGCAGTCGCGGCGTCTACGGCAATCCGATCCTGCCCGACTTCATGGTGTTCCTGAACTACAAGGAACTTCCCTGGTTCTGGCACGGCTTCGACCATTTCTGGTTCGCTGCGGTCATGGTCGTGCTGGTGCCCAGCGTGCTGGCCTTCGCGCTCGGCTGGTTCGCCTTCCGCAGCCGCGTGACCGGCGTCTATCTCTCGATCATCACCCAGGCGATGACCTTCGCCCTGATGCTGGCCTTCTTCCGCAATGACATGGGCCTGGGTGGCAACAACGGCCTGACCGACTTCAAGGACATACTCGGCTTTTCGGTCCAGGCTAGTGAGACGCGCGCCGCGCTGTTCTTTGCCTCGGCGGTCGCGCTCGCCATTGGTCTCATCATTTCGGCCGCAGTCGTCGGCTCGCGCTTCGGCAAGGCGCTGACGGCGGTGCGCGACGCGGAGAGCCGCATGCGTTTCCTCGGCTACCGGGTCGAGGGCTTCAAGCTCTTCGTGTTCGTCCTGTCGGCCGCCATGGCGGGCGTTGCCGGTGCGCTCTACGTGCCGCAGGTCGGCATCATCAATCCCAGCGAGTTCGCGCCCGGCAATTCCATCGAGGCGGTCCTCTGGGTCGCGGTCGGCGGTCGCGGCACGCTGGTCGGCCCGATCATCGGCGCGATCCTGGTGAACTTCGGCAAGACCTGGTTGACCGGCGCCCTGCCGGAGGTCTGGCTGTTCGCGCTCGGTGCGCTCTTCATCGTCGTCACGCTGCTCCTGCCCAAGGGCATCGTGGGCCTGTGGAGCCAGATGAAGTCCCGGTCCCAGGCCCGCAAGGCGAGGGTGCTGGCATGAGCACCCCGACCATGCGAAGCACTTCGGCGCTGCTCTACGTCAGTGGTGTCACCGTCTCGTTCGACGGTTTCCGCGCATTGAACAACCTGTCGCTGCTGATCGAGCCCGGCGAAATGCGCGCCATCATCGGTCCCAATGGGGCCGGAAAGACCACCATGATGGACGTGGTCACCGGCAAGACGCGGCCCGACACCGGCGAGGTCGTGTTCGACGGCACGGCCGACCTCACCAAGCTCGACGAGGCCAGCATCGCTACCCTCGGCATCGGCCGGAAGTTCCAGAAGCCGACCGTGTTCGAGAGCCACACGGTGCGCGACAATCTCCTGCTGGCGCTGGCCGGCCTGCGAAGCTGGTACAAGCTGCTGCTCGCCACGCCGACGCGGGAGGAGAACCAGCGTCTCGACGAGATCCTGTCGATCATCCGCATGGAGGCGCAGCAGCACATGCCGGCGGCCCGTCTCAGCCATGGCCAGAAGCAATGGCTGGAGATCGGCATGCTGCTCGCCCAGGATCCCAAGCTGCTGCTGGTCGACGAGCCAGTCGCGGGCATGACCGACGTCGAGACGGAGACGACCGCGCAGGTGTTGCGCGAGATCAACAGGACGCGCTCGGTCGTCGTGGTCGAGCACGACATGAGCTTCGTGCGCGCGCTCGACGTCAAGGTGACGGTGCTGCACGAGGGCTCGATGCTGGCCGAGGGGACCCTCGACCAGGTGAGCGCCGATCCGCGCGTCGTCGAAGTGTATCTCGGGCGATGACGATGCTTTCAGTCCAGAACGTCAATCTCTACTACGGTGCCGCACAGGCGCTGCGCAGCGTGTCGCTTTCGGCCACGATCGGCCGCGTGACCTGTCTGCTGGGCCGAAACGGCGTCGGCAAGACCAGCCTGCTGCGCGCCATCTCCGGGCTGCAGTCCATCGCCTCGGGAACGATCTCGGTCGACGGCCAGGAAGTCTCGAAGCTGCCGCCCTACGAGCGCGCGCGTCGCGGCGTGGCGCTGGTCCCGCAAGGCCGCGAGATCTTTCCGCTGCTGACGGTGAAGGAGAATCTCGAAACGGGCTTTGCCCCGGTGAGCCGCGAGCACAAGAAGGTGCCGGACGAGGTATTCGAACTCTTTCCGGTCCTGCAGTCGATGCTGAAGCGGCGCGGCGGCGATCTCTCGGGCGGCCAGCAGCAGCAGTTGGCGATCGGCCGCGCGCTTACGATGCGGCCCAAGCTGCTGCTGCTCGACGAACCTACCGAAGGCATCCAGCCTTCTGTGATCAAGGACATCGGCCGCGCCATCACCTATCTGCGGCAGCGTGGCGACATGGCGATCGTGCTGGTCGAACAGTATCTCGACTTTGCCCACGAACTCGCCGATGACTTCGCGGTCATGGACCGCGGTGAGGTCGTGATGTCGGGCACGCGCGAGACCTTCGACGTGGAGGCCGTGCGCAAGCATATGACGGTTTAGAAATAATTCGTCGTCTCGACCGAAGCCCCGAAGGGGCTCCGGTCGAGACGACGGAGTTATTGCGCCATCTGCGCGCCCCGCACCAGACGGCCAGGGCGCTCGCCGGTGAGCTCGTCGTTCTGCAGCGTCTCAACGCCGGCGTTGAACGTGTGCCGGTACCCCGTGGCGCGCTGGATCAGGCGGCGGCCGCCGGTCGGCAGGTCGTAGGCCACCTCGGGGCGCTTCAGGGTGAGGGCGTCGAAGTCGATCACGTTGATGTCGGCCTTGTGCCCCGGCGCCAGCAGGCCGCGGTCCATCAGTCCGTAGGCCTCGGCCGTACCGCGCGTCTGCTTGGCGATCAGGAATTCGAGGTCGAGCTTCGGACCGCGCGTGCGGTCGCGGCCCCACAGGGTCAGCAGCGAGGTCGGCGAGGAGGCGTCGCAGATCACGCCGACATGCGCGCCGCCGTCGGCGATGCCCAGGACCGACGCCGGATCGGTGATCATCTCGTGCACCACGTCGAGACTGCCATAGGCATAGTTCTCGAAGGGCAGCATCAGCAGGCCCTTGCCGCCGCGCGACATCATCTCCTCAAGCGCCACCGCCTGCGGCGTGCGGCCGGTGCGCTGCGCGATCGCGGCGATCGAGTCCTCGGGCTGCGGCTCGTAGTCCGGCCGCTCGCCGATCGGGAACATGCGGTGAAAGGCCTCGGCCATGAAAGCGCGCGGGTTCGGTTCCTGATGGCCCTCCGTCAGCACCCGGCGCAGGTCGGCATCGGCGACGAGCCGCTGATAGCGCTCCTCGGGCGACAGCTTGCGCATGTCGAGCCAGGCGCGATGGCCGGCGAACGGATGCGCCGTCGTCTCGAGCCCCATGATGACGCCGATCGGCCGCGAGCCGACCTGCGCATTGGCCATCCGGCCGCTGCGGCGCACGTCGTTGATTTGGTCGAGCGTCTCGCGCCACAGCTTGGGCTGCGCGTCGACCTGGACCAGCAGGCAGGAGAGCGGACGGCCCGCCAGCTTTGCGGCGGCGTCCAGCGCTTCGAACTCACCGGGGCCGAAGTCGGAATTGACCTGCAGCACGCCGCGGCCGGCGCGCTTCATGCCATGGGCTATGCCCAGCAGTTCGGCCTCGCGGGCGCTGAGCGAGGGCGTGAACCGGCCGTCGCGCGCCTTGTGCTTGGTGGTGCGAGAGGTGGTGAAGCCCATGGCGCCGGCATGCAGCGCCTCCTCGGTGAGGCGGGCCATCTCCTCGATCTCGCGTTCGGTCGGCACCTCGGCGTGATCTGCGCCGCGATCCCCCATCACGTAGAAGCGCAGCGCGCCGTGCGGCAGCTGCGCCGCCACGTCGACCGCCCTGTCCATCGAGGCCAGCGCGTCGAGATAGTCGGGGAAGGACTCCCAGTTGAACTTCACACCCTCGCTGAGGACGGTGCCGGGAATGTCCTCGACGCCTTCCATCAGGTTGATGAGATAGCCCGAGGCGCCCGGCCGCACCGGCGCGAAGCCGACGCCGCAATTGCCGAACACCGTCGTCGTGACTCCATGCCACGAGGAGGGCGTGACGAAGGGATCCCACGTCGCCTGGCCGTCATAGTGGGTGTGGATGTCGACGAAGCCCGGGGCGACGATCAGTCCCTCGGCATCGATCTCGCGTTTGCCGGCACCCAGCGTGGGGCCAACAGCGGCAATCCGGCCGCCTTGCACTGCAACATCGGCGATCCGGCGCGGGGCGCCGGAGCCATCGATCACGGTTCCGTTTCGGATGACGAGGTCAAACATGGCGGGGAGGATAGGCCGGGCCGGCCGCCCCGGTCTATGTTCGGCTTCCCGAAAGCCATCCCGTCCGGGGGACCGACCCTTGCAGAAACCTCTTCTCTTCACGCCGTTCACGATGCGCAGCGTCACCGCGCCCAACCGCTGTGTCCTCTCGCCCATGGTCCAGTTCCGCGCGACGGATGGATTGGTGAACGACTTTCACCTCGTCCATCTCGGCAAGTTCGCGCTGGGCAGGTTCGGCACCGTGTTCACCGAGAACTGCGCCGTGGAACCGCGTGGCAGGGTCACCCAGGGAGATCTCGGCCTTTGGGACGACAGCCAGATCGCGAGCCACAAGCGGTTGACCGATTTCATCCGCGGCGAGGGCGTGCTGTCGGCGACGCAGATCACGCACTCGGGTCGCAAGGGCTCGACGCCGCGCACCTTCGACAAGCGCGGCCAGTTTGGCCCGGAAGGCGCCGGCTGGAAGAAATGGGAAGTGGTCGGCCCTACCGATCTTGCCGCGGCCGAGGGGTGGCTGAAGCCGCGCGCTTTGTCGGTCGATGAAATCGAGGAGCTGGTGCAGAAGTTCGCCGCTGCGGCGAAGCGTGCAGATGCGGCGGGCTACGATGTGCTCGAGGTGCACGGCGCGCACGGCTACCTGCTGGCGCAGTTCCTCTCGCCGATCAGCAACACGCGCAACGACCAGTACGGCGGCGATCGCGCCGGGCGCATGCGCTTCCCGCTCGACGTGGCGCGCGCCGTGCGGCAGGCATGGCCGGAGAACAAGCCGCTGTTCGTGCGCGTCTCCGCCGTCGATGGCGGCGGCGGCTGGGACGTCGACGACACGGTGGCCTTCGCCCAGGAGCTGAAGGCGATCGGCGTCGACGTAATCGACTGCTCCTCAGGCGGCATCGCCGGTGCCGCGACGGCGGCCGGCGTGAAGCGCGGCCTAGGCTTCCAGGTGCCGTTCGCTTCGGCCGTGAAGAAGCAGGCCGGCATCTCGACCATGGCGGTCGGCCTGATCCTCGACGGGCCGCAGGCCGAGGCGATCCTGCAAGCCGGCGACGCCGACCTGATCGCGATCGGCCGCCAGGCGCTCTATGAGCCGTTCTGGCCGCTGCACGCCGCGCAGGCATTGGGCTGCGATCCCGACTTCGACCTGTGGACGCCGGAATACGGCTGGTGGCTGGAGAAGCGCGAGCACACGCTGGGGCGGAAGTAAGAAGAAAGACAATAGGCACGGGAAACGTACATGACAGGCATTCTTGCGGGCCTCCGCATCGTCGAGGGCTCGGCGTTCATCGCCGCCCCTTTGGGAGGCATGACGCTCGCCCAGATGGGGGCCGACGTGATCCGCTTCGACGACATCGAGGGCGGCCTCGACAATGAGCGCTGGCCGGTCACGGAAGCGGGCCGCTCGATCTACTGGGCCGGCCTCAACAAGGGGAAGCGCTCGATCGCCGTCGACCTGCGTAACCCCCGGGGCCGCGAGCTGCTCACGGCGCTGATCACCGCGCCGGGTGAGGGTGCTGGCATCTTCACCACCAACATGCCGGCACGCGGCTGGCTCTCCTACGAGGAGCTGGCGAAGAAGCGCCCCGACCTGATCGCGCTCAACATCATCGGCGCGCGCGACGGCTCGGCCCATGTCGACTACACGGTGAACGCCATCACCGGCTTCCCCATGGTCACCGGTCCGGTCGGCCATGAAGGGCCGGTGAACGCGGTCTGTCCTCCCTGGGACCTCGCGGCGGCCTATGCGGGCGCCCTGTCGCTGCTCGCCGCCGAGCGTCATCGCCGCATGACAGGGCAGGGGCAGAAGATCGTGCTGCCGCTGCAGGACATGGCACTCGCGACCACCTCGGCGCTGGGCTATATCGGCGAGTCGGTCGTGAACGACGTCGACCGTCCGCGCTTCGGCAACGAGATCTTCGGCACCTTCGGTCGCGACTTCCGCACGAAGGACGGTCGCTTCGTGATGATCTGCATCTTCTCGGATCGCCATGTCGATGCGCTGGCGGCCGCGGGCGGCTTCACGGATGCTTTCAGGAGGATCGAGTCCGAGACAGGGCACGATCTCAAGAGCGATGCCGGCCGCTGGAACGCCCGCCACCAGCTCATCGCCGTGATCGAGCCGTGGGTTGCGGCCCACGATGCAGCGGAGGTCTCGGCTGCGCTCAGGAAGGCCGGCGCGCTCTGGGCGCCCTACCAGACGTTCCGCGAGCTGGCCGCCGACAAGGCTAACGTGCTCGACAATCCGATGTTCACGATCCTCGACCAGCCCGGCATCGGCCGCTACCCAGTGGCGGCGTCGCCGATGCAGTTCGGCGCCGTGCCACGTCAGCCGCCACAGCCGGCGCCCGTGCTGGGGCAGCATACAGACGAGATTCTTTCTGGGATTCTAGGCCTGCCCGGGCATGAGATCGCCCGGTTGCACGACGACAAGGTCATCGGTGGCCCCCGATAGGATCCTCATCGCCGGCGGCGGCATCGGCGGACTCGCGGCGGCGCTGGCGCTCGCCCAGAAGGGCATCGCCTCGCAGGTGCTGGAGAAGGCGAGCCGCCTCGGCGAGATTGGCGCCGGCATCCAGCTCGGCCCCAACGCCTTCCACTGTTTCGACCGGCTCGGCGTCGGCGAGGCGGCGCGCGGCATGGCGGTCTATATCGATCGGCTGCGGCTGATGGATGCGCTGGCCGACGGCGAGATCTGCCACATCGATCTCGGCGACAGGTTTCGCGCCCGCTTCGGCAATCCCTACGCCGTCGTGCATCGCGGCGATCTGCACGGCGTATTCTTGAAGGGGTGCGAAGATCATCCCCTGATCGAATTGCGCACCAATGCCGAGGTCACCGGCTACGATCAGGATGGCCTGTCGGTCGCCGCCCGGCTGCGAACGGGCGAGATGGTGCGGGGCCGCGCCCTGATCGGCGCCGACGGGCTGTGGTCGAACGTGCGGACTCAGGTGACCGCTGACGGGCCACCGCGCGTTTCGGGGCACACGACCTATCGTTCCGTGATCCCGACCGAGCTGATGCCCGAGGATCTGCGCTGGAACGCCGCTACCCTATGGGCCGGGCCCAAGTGCCACATCGTCCACTATCCGTTGTCCGGCTGGAAGCTCTTCAACCTCGTGGTGACCTATCACAACCATGCGCCGGAGCCCGTCGCGGGCCGGCCGGTCGACACGGAAGAGGTTCGCAAGGGCTTTGCCCATGTCTGCGAACGGGCGCGGAACATCATAGAGCGCGGGCGCAACTGGCACATGTGGGTTCTCTGTGACCGTGATCCGGTCGACCGGTGGGTCGATGGACGGGTGGCGCTGCTGGGAGACGCTGCACACCCCATGCTGCAGTACATGTCACAGGGAGGCTGCATGGCGATGGAGGATGCCGTCTGCCTCGCCGATTCGTTGTCCCGGGGCGAATCCATAGAGGCCGGCCTCGTCACCTATCGCGATCGCCGCGTCCTGCGCACGGCAAGAACACAGCTGATGTCCCGCGCCATGGGCGATCACGTCTATCATCCGGCCGGCCCGCACGCGGCATTGCGCAATGCGATGATGGGCGCCCGGACGCAGGATCAGTGGCTCGACTCTCTCGAGTGGCTTTACGGCGGCAACGGCCTCGGCTAGGGCTGCAGCTTCGTAGGGTGGGTCAGCGGAGTTTCAGGGATGCGCCACGTCTTCTTCGTCCTCGCCTTGCTGTGCACCGCACTGAACGCGGGCATCTTCTATTCCTTCTCGACCATCGTCATGCCGGGCCTCGATCTCGGCGGCGCCATGTCGGCCGTGACTTCGATGCACGGCATCAACACCATCGTGCGCAGTCCGCTCTTCGCCATCGTCTTCTTCGGCGCCCTGGTCCTGCCGCTGCTGGCGGCACTCGGCGCCCGCTCGGCCGGGCATCGTGGCGCGGCGCGTCTTTCCGCGCTTGCGGCTCTGATCTACGCCGCCGCCGTGATCGGCGTCACCCTGCAGGTAAACGTGCCGTTGAACGAGACGCTCGCCACCGTGGCGGGCGCCGATGCCAATGCCGCGAGCTACTGGAAGGACTTCTGGGTGCCGTGGGCGTCGTGGAACCACGTCCGCTCGCTCGGTGCGATCCTGGCCTTCCTGTGCCTGCTCGGCGCCTGGGCGGTCGACCTGACGTCGGCCGGCCGCCGGTCCTACGGCCTGCGCTGAACGCGGGCCGTGGCACAAGGGCGTCAGATGATGACGTCCTCGTGCATCGCGGCCATCAGGTTGGGATTGTCGCGATAGTCGACATGCACGCCGACAAGTACCGGGCCTTCCATCGCCATTGCCTTGCGCAGCGTCGGGCCGACATCGTCGGCATCCTTGATCATCAGGCCCCGGGCGCCCATCGACTCGGCGAACTTCACGACGTCGACCGGCCCGAAATGCACGCCTGAATCGCGACCGTAGGCGGCGACCTGCTGGATGCCGACCATGTTGTAGCTGCCGTCGATCCAGACGACGTGCACGAAGTTGCACTTGAGCCGCACCGCTGTCTCCAACTCGACGGCGGAGAAGAGGAAGCCGCCGTCGCCGGAGATGGAGATCACCTTGCGCCCTGGCTCGGCGAGACAGGCGGCGATGCCCCAGGGCAGGGCGACGCCCAGGGTTTGCTGGCCGTTGCTGATCAGGATCTGTCGCGGGCGGTGACTGATGAGATGCCGCGCCATCCAGATATGGAACGAGCCCATGTCGGAGCAGAGCGTCACGTCCTCGTCGATCAGCGTCTGAAGTTCGTGCACCAGGCGCAGCGGATGGACCGGCGCGCCGTTGCGTCTCGCCGCCTCGGCGGCGACCGTCGTGCGCTCTTTCTGGATCTCGGCGAGCAGGGCCGACTGTGTCGGGCGCTCCTTTGGCTTCAGCAGTGCCGAGAGCGCGCGCAATGTGGCGGCGCTATCGCCCATCAACTCGATGTCGGGGCGGTAGCACTGGTCGTAGTCGGCCGGAATGCAGTCGATATGGATCAGCGTGCGCTTGCGCCCGGCGTTCCAGAGCCCGGGATCGTACTCCACCGGATCGAATCCGATCGTGATCACGACGTCCGCCTGGTCGAGGAGCCGGTCGGCCGGCTGGTTATGGAACAGCCCGACCCTTCCGCCGAAGCAGTCGAGGCGATCCCGCGGCACCACGCCCGCGGCCTGATATGTGCCGGCGACCGCCAGCCGGGTCCGGGCAAGCAGCACGCGCACCGCCTCGGCAACCGGACCCTGGCTCGCCAGCATGCCGAGCAGGATCACCGGCCGTTCGGCCGCGTCGATCGTCTTGGCGGCTTCGGCGATGGCTTCGCTGTTGGCGGCCCCAAGCCGCGGCACCACGGCCGGGGTCAGGACCGGGCCGGGAGCGGGCGCCTTCATCACGTCCTTGGGCAGGCCGAGAAAGGCCGTGCCCGGCCGGCCGGACTCGGCGGCGCGGAAGGCCGAGGCAATCGCCTCGGAAATGGCCGACGGCGAGTCGATCTCGGCCGCGTACTTGGTGACGGGCCGCAGCAGCGCCACCGTGTCCATGCTCTGGTGCGCCTGCTTCAACCGATCGGCGATCGGCACCGCGCCGCCCAGCGCCACCACGGGATCGCCCTCGGTGTTGGCGGTGGCAAGGCCGGTGGCGAGGTTGGAAACTCCAGGTCCCGAGGTCACCAGCACGACGCCGGCCTTGCCAGTCAGGCGGCCCAGGCCGCCGGCGATGAAGGTCGCGTTCTGCTCGTGCCGGCAGACCACGAGCTTGATCTTCGAGTCGACCAGCGCGTCGAAGACCGGATCGATCTTGGCGCCGGGAATGCCGAATATGTACTCGACGCCCTGGGCCTCGAGGTTGCGCACCAGCAGGTGCGCGCCGTTCTTCGGGTCGCTCATCGTGTTGCTCCGCTCTCGATTCCGGGCCGCGTCCGGGCGATCATGCCCGTCCGGGCAGCCCTTGTCGCCCGCGATGGAAGGAAGGCGCAATGCCGAGGCTGACGACCGAAGTGTATCAATCGCTCATGGACGCGCTTGTGGCGCACTGCGAGAAGACCGGTGAACCGCTGCGCCATTTCGTTTCCCGGGCGCTGTCCGAGGCGCTGGGCCTCGACCATTCGACCCTGTTCCAGGTCTCGACGACGGGTGCGCTGGTGCAGGGCGTCTACAACGAGGCCGTCACGGTGGGCGGGCTCAGGCCACACGGCGACTTCGGCCTCGGCACGTTCGAGGGGCTCGACGGCGAGATGGTCGTGCTCGACGGCCAATTCTACCAGGCCCATGCGGACGGCCGCATAACCTTGCCCTCCGACAACGCGTCCGTGCCGTTCGCGACCCTGACGAACTTCCATCCCCAGCATCGCGGCAAGATCGAGAACATCGATTCCATGTCGTCTCTCATCGCCGCGCTCGACGGACTGCGGCGATCGGACAATCTCTTCTTCGCGGTGCGCCTCGACGGTCATTTCGACGAGGTCTACTGGCGTGTTGCCTGCAAGGTCGAGGCGGGGGTGCATCTCGACAAGGCGACCGATGCCCAGGCCGAGTTCCGGAAGAACGACGTCAGGGGAACCATGCTGGGATTCTGGACGCCGGCCTATTCACGCACGATCGGCGTGGCGGGATGGCACCTGCATTTCCTGACCGAGGATCGCAGGAGCGGCGGCCACGTGCTGGGCGCCAAGGCGGCGTCGCTCGACGTGCAGGTCCACGACCTCGACAATCTCCACCTCGCGATCCCGGAGACGCGCGAGTTCCTGCACGCCGACCTGACGCAGGACCCGGCGGCGGCGCTCGAAAAGGCAGAGATGGCGAAAGATCGCTAGGGCAATTCCGAGGAACAGTCGCGCGAAGCTGGATTCCACCTTCACTAAGGTCCGCTAATTGGAAGCGTGAGGGATCTGGACATGCGTATTCTGGTGGTTGGTGCCGGCGCGATTGGCGGCTATTTCGGTGCGCGCCTGCTGGCGGCGGGGTGCGAAGTCACCTTTCTGGTGCGGCCGGGCCGGGCGGCGCAGCTTGCCGGGACCGGCTTGGTGGTGAAGAGCAAGCTGGGCGATCTCGACCTCCCGGCGCCGCTCACGGTCACGGCCGACAGGTTGGCCGGGCCCTATGACCTCATCCTGCTGAGCTGCAAGGCCTTCGATCTCGACACTGCGATGGACTCGTTTGCGCCGGCCGTAGGGCCGAACACGGCGATCCTGCCGCTGCTGAATGGCATGAGCCACCTCGATTCGCTGGTGCGCGGTTCGGCGAGCATGCCGCGCTGGGCGGTCAGTGCGCCATCTCGCTGGTGCTCGATCCCGAGGGGCGCGTGCTGCACCTGAACGACGGCGGCACGATCTCCTTCGGCGAGCGCTCCGGTTCGCGCACCGCGCGCGTCGATGCGATCGCGGAAGCGTTCGCCGCCGCCGGGGTGCAGGGCGGTGCGAGCGACACGATCCTCCAGGGAATGTGGGAGAAGTGGGTATTCATCTCGACCGCCGCCGGTATCACCTGCCTGATGCGTGCCGCGGTGGGGGACATCGTGGCGGCCGGAGCGGCCGACCGCACGCTGGCCCTGTTCGACGAGATCTCGTCGATCGCCGCGTCACAGGGCTTCGCACCAAGACCGGCGTCCGTGCAGCGCGGCAAGACGATGCTCACGACCTCAGGCTCGCCGTTCACCGCGTCGATGCTGCGCGACGTCGAAAGTGGTCGCCCCATCGAAGCGGATCACATGCTGGGTGATTTGCTGAAGCGCAGCGGCAAGGCGGACGGCTTCCCCGTGCTGCGGCTCGCCTATGCCCATCTCAAGGCCTATGAGGCTCGCCGGACGCGGATGCAGAGTTAAGCAATAGGAGCGACGCCGGCCGGTAGGCCGGCATCCCTTGTGCTCAGGTCTTGGGCGTGGGCGGGTTCGCCAGGATTTCGGCGCAGGCGCGCGCCACGTCGGACTCGGCGTCCTTGGCGCCCGGCATCGTGGCGAAGCCGCTCTTGGCGATTACGTTGCCGCGGTCCCAGGTGCTGGCCTTGCTGAGTTCGGCGATCTTCGTCGCGGCGTCAGGCTGCCGGTTGAAGCGGTCGACGCAGATCGGCGCTAGGGTAGCGACTACGGCGCCGTGGACCGCCGCGGCGGACTCCTTGCGCGCCGTTCCGCCGGTGACCCAGCCGCCCCAGGTGAATCCGACGACCGCGCAGAGCACGGCGCCGCCGACGGCGCTCCAGATCAGGGTCGAAATGTTCTTTGGCATTGCCATGGGAATATCCTTCCGGGGCCGTGCGGCTCCCGTCAGCTCGGCGCGCAGGATCGCACAGCCGGCATCGACAGAACGAGGAAGCTCGGGAACGAGACCGGCAACTCGGGCCGGTCCAGATGCGGTCGCCTCGGTACGTGGGCGGGAGCACACACATCTCTCAGCCATCGCAGGCCGACCATTTGGTGGGCGATGGTATAGGCTTCGTACAGGTTGAGCGCGGGCGTGTCCAACCTACTGCAGTGGTGATTGGAACGAAACGATGAGACCGGCACTTTTCCTGGCGGCGCTTGCCGCCGCGCTGCTCTCCGAAGCCGGAGCACCCCAGGCGCAGCCACAGGAGGCTGCGCAGTTCATCGCGCAATGGCAGAAGAGCAATGCCGCCTGCCGTGCTCCGGCTACGCCCGCCCTCGAAGCGATCGCCGCCTGCGAACAGCGCGATACCTATTCGAAGCTGCTGTCGGCTTCGAACTTTTGCTACGGGCCGGTTGAAGGGGCGCCTCCGGGCTGGACGCCGTGCGGCGGCGATCCCGCGGCCGGCCAGCCCAGCGCCAAGGCCCTCAAGGATGCGGCACTGGCCCGCGCGACCGAGCGATTCCAGAGGATGGGGGGCGTGTTCGTGCTGCCGGCCACCGTGAACAGCACATCGACGGCGTATTTCATCGTCGATTCCGGCGCGGCCAACGTCCAGATCCCGGAAGAACTCGCCGAGGAGATGAGGCGCAACGGCACCCTCACCGAGGCCGATTCGCTCGGCCAGAGGCGCTTTACCCTGGCCGACGGAAGCGGCCTTCAGCAGCGTATCGTGAGGCTCCGCTCGATCAAGATCGGCGAGCGCACGATGGAGAATGTCATGGCGTCGGTGAGCCCGGCGCGCAGCCGCGCCCTGCTGGGGCAGAGCTTCCTGCGCCGCCTCAGCTCCTGGAAGATCGACAACGTGAGGAACTCGATCGAGTTCGAGTTCACCGGGTCGTTCTAGGCCGAGAAGGTCCCGTGCTCAGGTCGGCGCGGGGATCTTCGCGTCCTTGATCACCTTGCGCCAGCGCACGGTCTCGTCGGCCAGGCGCTTGGCGTAGGCCTCGGGCGTGCCGCCGGTCGGGATGAAGCCGAGCGACGTCAGCCTCTCGCGGACCACCTCGGCTTTCAGCGCGGCATTCACCGCGGCGTTCAGCTCCTGGATCGTCTCGCGCGGCGTGCCCGCCGTCGTCGCCACGCCGAAATAGACGGCGGCCTCGAGTTCGGGCGCCCCCAGTTCGCTCGCCACCGGCACGGTCGGAATATTGGCAACGCGGCTCTTGGCACCGCAGATCAGTCCGCGCATCGTGCCGGCGCGGATCTGCGCGTCGACCGGCGTGGTCACGTCGACAAAGGCCGGCACGTGGCCGGCGACCGCGTCGCGCAGCGCCTCGGCCGCAGCCTTGTAGGGGATGTGCTGGAGCTTGCCGTTGGTGCGCGTGGCGATGAGCTCGCCCCACAGGTGCGGCAGGCCGCCGGAGCTCGATGTCGAGTAGTGCACGGGACCGGGCTGTGCCTTAACCCATTCGATGAACTCGGCGAAAGTCTTGGCCGGATTGTTCGAATTGACCGCGAGTACGCAGGGTATGTCGGCGAGCTGCGCGACGGGCGCGAGGTCCTTCTGCGGATCGATCGGCATCGGAATGTCGAACGCCGGCTGAAGCGCCGCCGTGGTCGTCAGGACCATCAGGCTGGTGCCGTCGGGCTTGCTCTTGGCGACGTTCACCATGCCGACCATCGTGCCACCGCCCGGGCGGTTCTCGACCACGATGTTCTTGCCGGTATCGGCGGACATGCGCTCGGCCAGGACGCGGCCGGCCGTGTCGGTCGAGCCGCCGGGACCGTAGGGCACGACGAGGCGGATCTGGCCGCTCTGCCCGAAGGCGATCGAGGGCAGCGTGAGGGCAGCGGCGGTGCCAGCCACGAAAGTGCGGCGCTGGATCATGTGAAGTCCTTCCCTGATTGTCTTCATTATCGGGGAGGAAACTAAGTCGGGACTTCGCGTTGCGGCAAGATGAGCGCGCTGCCTCCCACCGCCAGCCGAACGGCAGATGGCGGTTTCAGGGCAGGGGTTTGCGGAGCTCCGCCGTGCGCCCGGCATCGACGTTGCGGCCGTTCGTGGCAAGGGCGACAGCGTAGTCCTTCTCTGCGCTCTCGACGCTTACGATGCCGTCGCGAACGTCACGCAACACCCGCTCCGGGTCGCGCGTCCTGGGATCGCCATAGCCGCCCCCGCCAGGAGAGAGGGCGCGGTAGGTGCCCGGACCATGCCGTTCGACGCCGTATTTCGGCGCCTGGATACGCCTGCCGTCGGCCAACGTGAGGATCACCTCGCCTCCGGCGCCGGCCTGGCCGCCCGCGACGCCGAAGCTCGACGGCGCGCCGGCACCCTCGCCCCGGAAGGCGTAGTCGGCCGGGGTGAAGATTTCGACCTCGTAGTCGCAGCCGGCGCCGCCGCGGAAGCGGCCCGCCCCGGCGGTGTCGCAGCGCAGCTCCTGGCGGCGAAAGCGGGCCGGGTAGAGCTGCTCGTAGGTTTCGAGATTGGGCAGGGTGAGGCCGCCCAGGGTGATCAGGTGCCCGATCAGGTGGAAGCCGTCGCGGCCCTCGACGCCGCCGCCGGCCGGCGCGCCGGCCCACTGGTACATGACGTAGCGTCCGCCATCTTCCCGCAGGCCCG
The DNA here is from genome assembly GCF_945957355.1 of uncultured Reyranella sp. Taxonomy (GTDB): domain Bacteria; phylum Pseudomonadota; class Alphaproteobacteria; order Reyranellales; family Reyranellaceae; genus Reyranella. Next base: position 86,649 of record NZ_CAMFKM010000009.1, read on the forward strand.
CCGTGACGGCGTGCACGGCCTTCGACCAGCCGGCCGAGGCGCGCTCCGGCAGCGCTTGCGCCAGCGCCTTCCACATCGCGTGGATGATCTCGTGGGCCACGAACACCGTGTTCATGGTCATCGGCGCCGGCATGCGCGCATTCACCAGCGTGCCTTCGGGCAGGCGGATCTCGACGCTGCGAAAGGCACCTTCGTTCTTCGGCAGGTCAGGCTCGAAGAACGAGGCCAGAGACATGAACACCGCCGAGGTCGAGTTGGCGATCGAGCTGTTCTTGAAGCCGCGCACCTGCGGCGAGGTGCCGGCGAAATCGACGACCAGCTTGCGATCCTTGACCGTGATGGCGACGGCGATCTTCGCGTCGATCGGCTCGAAGCAGTCGTTGTCGACCCGCTCCTCGCCTCTCCACACGCCCTGCGCGAGGCGATCGATGCAGGTCTGGAAACGGCGGTCGGCGTGGTCGAGCACGCCTTCGAAGAATTCATCGGCGCGATCGACACCCAGCTCCTCGACCAGCAGCGCGAGCCGCTCGGCACCGATCCGCGTCGAGCCGATCATGGCGCGCAGGTCGCCGTCGAGCGCGTCGGGCAGGCGCGTGTTCAGCATGAGGAGGCGCCACAGGTCGTCGCGCACCTTGCCGGCTTCGATCAGCTTCAGCACCGGCAGGCGAATGCCTTCGTGGAAGATCTCGGTCGCCGCCGAATTGTAGGTGCCGGCCGCCCCGCCGCCGATGTCGGCCTGGTGCGCGCGGTTGCAGGCGAAGGCCACGAGCTTGCCGCCGACGAACACCGGCCGCGTGATCACCCAGTCGGGCAGGTGGTTGCCGCCGGCCGTGTAAGGGTCGTTCAGCAGGAACACGTCCTCGGGGGCGATGGCATCCTTGAAGTCGCGCAGGATGGCGCGCACGGCAAAGCCGCCGCCGCCGGTATGGATCGGAATGCCATCGGCCTGGCTGATCAAGGTGCCGCGCGCGTCCGCGATGAAGCAGGAGAAATCATGGCTCTGGCTGAAGATCGGTGATCGCGCGGTGCGCGTCATCACCCAGCCCATCTGGTGCGAGATGTGGTCGAGCCGGTTCTGCACCAGTGCAAGCGTGACGGGGTCGAGGGTGGCGGCGCTCATGCGGCGGCTCCGACATGCACGAGGAAATCGTCGCGCTCGTCGACTTCGAGCACGTCGCGGGGGCCGACGAAGGCCGTTGTCGTGCGCTCCTCGACCAGCAGCGGGCCGTTGAGGCGGCAGCCGGGGCGCAGGTCGGCACCATCATAGATTGGCACGTCGAGCCAGCCGGTCGCCGGATCGATCCAGACCTTGCGGGTCTCGCGCGGCTTGGGCGCGTCGGTCTGCGGCGAGCGCGCCGCGGGCGGTGTCCAGTCGAGCCGGCCGCGGCCCACGACCCTCAGCGCGGTGATGTCGATGCGGCCGCCCGGCTGGATATGGCCGAACAGACGCTGATGCTCGGCTTCGAAAGCCTTGCGGGCCGCGGCGGCATCGAAGCCTGATGCGGATAGCGGCGCACGGACCGGCCATTGCTGGCCGTCGTAGCGAAGATCCAGCTGGCGCTCGATCACGACCTCGTCGGCGTTGAATCCGTCACGGGCCAGCGCTTCCCTCGCGCGCGCTTCGAGCTGGCCGAAGCCAGCTTCCAGCGTCGCGATCTCGACCTTGTCGAGATCGGCCAGGAAGACTTGCAGGTAGTCCTGCCGCACATCGGACTGCAGCATGCCCATCGCGCAGAAAGCGCCGGCGGCGCGCGGCAGCAGGGCGCGGCGGCTGCCCAGGGCGCGCGCGACATTGGTGCCGTGCATCGGTCCGGCGCCACCCGCCGCCACCAGAGTGAAGGTTGCGGGATTGTGTCCGCGCTCGATGCTGAGCCGTTCGACCGCATGCAGCAGGTTCTGTTCCAGCAGGCGGATGACGCCCGCTGCCGCGTCCTCGATCGACAGTCCGAGCGGCCTGGCGAGCTTGGTTTCGATGGCCTTGCGCGCAAGTTCGGCGTCGAGCGTGACCGCGCCGCCGGCCAGCGGACCGGGGCGCAGGCGGCCCAGCACGAGCTGCGCGTCGGTGACGGTCGGGTTCTCGCCGCCCAGCCCGTAGGCCGCGGGACCGGGCCGCGCGCCGGCACCCTGCGGGCCAGCATGGAGAAGGCCGGCATCGTCGACCCAGGCGATCGTGCCGCCGCCGGCACCGACCGTGTGGATCTCCACCGAGGGCGTCGTGAGGTGATAGCCGTCGATGGTGAGCTCGTCGGTGACTGGCACGTCGCCGCGCGCCATTACCATCACGTCGCAGCTCGTACCGCCGATCTCCATCGAGATCAGGTTGGCCTTTTCGCCCGGCGCCGCGCAGCCCTTGAGCGCACCCACACCGGCCGCCGGACCCGACAGGACCAGCATCACGGGCCGCGCCGCCACCTGATCGACCGATACGGCGCCGCCGTTGCTCTGCAGGAGCAGCAGCGAGCGCGGCAGGCCGAACTGGCGCAGCTGTTCGTCGAGCGCGCGCAAGTAGCTCGTCACCTTGGGCGCCACATAGGCATTCACGACGGCGGTCGAGCCGCGTTCGTATTCACCCATGGTTGGCATGACGTCGCTCGACAACGAGACCCACTTGCCGTTCCAGCTCTTGGCAAGCTGGCCGCCCGCGGCGCGTTCGTGCGCGCCGTCGAGGAAAGAGTTGAACAGGCAGACCGCGACCGACTCGACGCCTTCCTCGGCGAAGACCCTGGCTGCGGCGTCGACATCCTCAGCCTGCAGAGTTGCCAGTTCCGTACCGTCGGCCGCGATGCGACCGCGCACCGGCAGGCGCAGGTAACGTGGCACCAGCACCTGCGGGAACGGCGCACGATGGTCCCACTGGTTCTCCCGGATGCCGCGCCGGATCTCGAGCGAATCGCGGAAGCCTTCGGTCGTCAGCAGGCCGACCTTGGCGCCCTTCTTTTCGAGGATCGTGTTGGTCGCCACGGTCGAGCCATGCACGAACAGCGCGCAGTCGCGCAGCAATGCCGTCAGCGTGATGTCGAGCTGCTTCGCCGCGAGCCGCAACACGCCCAGCACCCCCTCGCTGGGATCGGCCGGAACCGAGGGAGATTTGAAGATGCGCACGGCGCCCGCGGCGTCGCGCAGCACCATGTCGGTGAAGGTGCCGCCCACGTCGACGCCGATGCGCCACGGGGCGAGAAGGGCGGGAGACGGGGCGGGGGCCGTCACTTGGGCAGGCTTCCCAGCACTTCGTCGGTGTGTTCGCCCAAGGATGGCGCCGAGCGGGGCGAATGCGGCCGCACATGGTCGAAGGAGATCGGCAGGCCGACCACCTTGGGCCCGCCGGGCAATTGCTGGATGAGCTTCGAGGCTTCCATCTGCTCGGTGCGCGCCAACTCGCCGATATCGTTCACCGCGGCGCAGGGTACGCCGGCTTTCTCCATCAGTTCGAGCCATTCGGCGCGTGGCTTCGCTTTCAGCGCCTCGGCAATCATGGGCAGCAGCTCGGTCTTATGCGCGACCCGCTCCGCGCTCTTGGCGAACTTCGGGTTCGTCGCCCATTCGTCATGGCCCAGCACCTTGGCGCAGCGTGCCCATAGCCGGTCGTTGCCGGGCGCGAGGCAGATCGGGTGATCGGCCGTGTCGAAGGTCTGGTAGGGCACGATCACCGGGCTGCCGGTGCCGTGCCGCTTGGACACGGTGCCGTTGGCGATATAGCCGTTCACCTGGCCCTCGACCCAGTGCACGGCCGAGTCGAACAGCGAGGTGTCGACAAGGCATCCCTTGCCGGTCCTGTCGCGCAGCCGCAGCGCTGCCAGAGCGCCGATGGTGCAGAACATGCCGGTCGCCTTGTCGTTGATCGAGGCGCCGCAGAAGGTCGGAGGATCCTCCGGCCGGCCGGTCACGCTCATCATGCCACCATAGGCCTGCAGCAGCGGATCGAAGGCCGGCTTCATGCGCAGCGGGCCCTGGTAGCCGAAGGCCCAGATCGAGCAGTAGATCAGGCGCGGATGGCGCGCGAGCATCGTTTCAGGACCGATGCCGACCTCGTCGACCACGCCGGGACGCAGGTTCTGGATCAGGATGTCGGCGGTCTCGCAAAGCTTGTGCAGCTTGTCGACGTCTTCCGCGAGCTTGAGGTCGAGCACGACCGAGCGCTTGTTGCGGTTCTGCGAATAGAAATAGAGCGAGGTCTTGCCGTCAGGGCCGAACGGAGGGCCCCAGATGCGGGCATCGTCGCCGCCGTCGGGCTTCTCGATCTTGATGACATCGGCGCCCATGTCGGCCAGCAGCACGCCGGCCAGCGGACCGGCCAGCGCCTGGCCCACTTCGATGACGCGAACTCCTTCGAGCGGTAGTGTCACTTTCGTCCTCTTCCCGAGCCTGACGGCGTGTGTTGCGATCACCGGCATCCTAGCCGCCGACGACCGTCACACGCTACTTGCAGGGCCTCGCGAAGCGGAACCGTCTACTCGACGAAGGCCTTTTCGACCACGAACTCGCCCGGGGTCGTCGTGCTGCCCTCAGCAAGTCCCATGCCTTCGAGCAGGGCGCGGATATCGGCCAGCATCTGGACCGAGCCGCAGAGCATGAACCGGTCGTTCTCGCGCGACATCGGCGGCAGGCCGACCTCCTTGGCCAGGGTACCGTTCTCGATCAGGTGGGAGATGCGGCCGCGATACTTGAAGGGCTCGCGGGTGACGGTCGGGTAGTAGATGAGCTTGTCGCGCACCATGTCGCCCAGGATCTCGTCGGCCGGCAGCTCGTCGGCCAGCGCCGAGCGGTAAGCGAGGTCTCGGACATGGCGGCAGCCATGGACCAGAATGACCTTTTCGAAGCGCTCGTAGACGTCCGGGTCGCGCACGATCGACAGGAACGGGGCGAGGCCGGTGCCGGTGCCCAGCAGGTAGAGGTTGCGGCCGGGGGTGAGGCTGTCGAGCAGCAGGGTACCGACCGCCTTGGCGCCGACCAGGACGCGATCGCCGGGCGACAGGTTCTTGAGATGCGAGGTGAGCTTGCCGTCGGGCACCTTGATCGAGAAGAACTCCAGCTCGTCCACGTAGTGCGGGCTGGCGATCGAGTAGGCCCGCAGCACCGGCTTGCCCTCGACCTTCAGGCCGATCATCGTGAACTGGCCGCTGGCGAAGCGGAAACCCTTATCCCGGGTTGTCCGGAAGCTGAACAATTCGTCGGTCCAGTGATGCACCGACAATACGGTCTCGTTCCTCAACGCACTCACGCGGAAACTCCTACGCAACGGGCCGGCGCCACGCCGACGCAACGGATATAGTGCAGTGCAGCAAAAATAGCCAGATGCGCGAGTAATTCGCAATGGCAAGGATGTCGCGTTTCGGACGCCTCTCGGAGCAGGAATTGCTGCGAAGACCGGCCACCTCGCAGCTTCTTTGCCAGGAGGCCTGATCGGCTCGCGGACGGGTGCCGGCGTCCTATACTCGGCTGAACCGGTGAGTGAGGTCGCGTGCGATGAGGCGGATTGTTGCGCTGCTGGGTACGGTGCTGCTGCTCCTCTCCCCGTCGGTACGGGCGGCAGAGCCCGTGGACATGCTGCTCGTGCTGGCGGCCGACGTGTCGCGCAGCGTGACCGAGCCCAAGTTCAGGCTTCAGCGCGAAGGCGCCGCGGCTGCCATCACCCACCCCGACGTGGTGCGGGCCATCACCTCGGGGCCCCACCGGCGCATCGCCATATGCTTCGTCGAATGGGCGTCCGCCAACATGCAGAACGTCGTCATCGACTGGACGGTGATCGGCGACGGCGCCTCTGCGCGCCGTTTCGGCGACAGGCTGATCGAGACTCCGCGCTCCTTTGCCGGCAGCACCTCGATCAGCGCTGCCATCGACTTCGCGGTGAGACAGTTCGAGCGTGCGCCGTTCGACTCGGACCGGCGGGTCATCGATGTGTCGGGCGACGGCAATAACATCGCAGGGCGCCTGGTGAGCGACGCGCGCGACGATGCCGTGTCGAAGAACATCACGATCAACGCGCTGGTGATCCTGACGCCGATCGAGGAGGCGTTCCGGCCCGAGCACACGAACCCGCCGGGTGGCCTCGAAAAATACTTTCAGGACAACGTCATCGGCGGCCCTGGTGCCTTCACGATCGTCGCCGAGAACCACGGGGCGTTCGGCCGGTCGATGACGAAGAAGCTGATCCAGGAGATCGCGGGATTGCCGCGCTCCCGAATCGCGGCTGCGGACTGACTATTCTGCCGTCGCGCCCGACGCCTTGATGATGGGCAGCCATAGCGCCTGGTCGTCGGCGATCAGCTTGCGGGCGGCGGCCGGCGTGTCGGGCGGCAGGACCTCGAAGCCCTGGACCAGGAGCTTCTCTTTTACTTCCGGCATCTGGGCGATGCGGCCAATCTCGGCGTTGAGGCGCGCCACGATCGGCGCGGGCGTGCCGGTCGGCACGGCGAAGCCCAGCCATGTCGCCACGACATAGTCCGGGATGCCCGTCTCCATCATGGTCGGCACCTCGGGCAGGATGACCGAACGATCCTTCGTGGTGACGGCCAGCGCCTTCAGCTTGCCGGCCTTGATCTGGCTCACGACCGTCGGCGCATTGAAGAAGCCCGTGGTGACCTCGCCATTGATCACGGCGAGGACGGCGGCCGGCGCGCCGCGATACGGGACGTGCTGCAGTTTGACGCCGGTGCGCTGCTCCAGGATGACGCCCGACATGTGCAGGCTGCTGCCTACGCCGCTCGACCCGTAGGTGAGTTCGCCCGGCTTGGCCCGGGCCTGCGCGATCACGTCGGCGACGGTGTTTGCCGGATTGGCGGTCGACACGACCATGACGTTCGTGAGGATGCCCGTCGTCGCTACCGGGATGAGATCCTTCAGCGGATCGTAGCCCGGCGCCTTGTAGAGACCCATGTTGAAGACGGTTGCGCCCTGCGAGGTGAGGAGCAGCGTGTAGCCGTCGGCCGGCGCCCGCGCGCCTTCCGCAGTGCCCAGCAGGCCGCCGGCGCCACCCTTGTTGTCGATTACGACCGGTTGGCCCAGCACCTTCGCGAGCTGCTCGCCGAAGGTCCGGCCGACCGTGTCGGCGCCGGAGCCTGCGGCGAACGGGATGATCATCCGGATCGGGCGATCCGGCCAGTCGGCGGCCTGCGCCGCGCCTGTTGCGAGCATTGGCGAAGCGAGAAGCAACGCGCCCATCAGGACATGCCGACGTGTCAGAACCTGGCGTGACGAATCCATGTCGGCTCCTCCCGGGAGAATCGTCTGAGGCCCGCGTTGTTCGCGACCCGCGTTGGACGCAACACTACTCTCAGGGGCGCGCCGATGTCAGGTCCCTCGCACGAAAGCCGCGCAACGGGGCGCGGCTTCCGGCAGTCCTGAGGCTTTCGCGGCGCCGGCTACTTGTCCAGCCAGACGTCCTCGAAGCGCGAGCCGTTATAGAGGCTGTTCACCATCGGGCGGAAACCCTTCACGTAGGGGTGCCAGCAGGTTCCCGAGGCATTCCACATGATGATCGGGCGGAAACCCTCCTCGAGGATCTGTTTGTCGATCTCCCAGACGAGCTTCTTGCGCTTCTCGATGTCGCGCTCGGCTGACTGGATCGGGAAGAGCTTCTCGATTTCGGGGTTGCAGTAGCCGACATAGTTGCGCTCCGACTTGCAAGCGTAGTGCTCGAAGTAGGTCTGGTCGGGATCGTCGACGCCATTGCCGGTCGTGTTGAGGCCGACCGAGTAATCCTTGCGGGCGACCTTGTTGAACCACAGAGCCGTGTCGACCAGGTCGAGCTCGCCGTCGATGTAGATCTCCTTGAGCTGGTCGATCAGGATCACCGCCGGATCGCGATAGAGCAGGTGGTTGCGGGTCGAGACCTTGAGCTTCAGCCTGTTGTCGGGACCGTAGCCGGCCTTCTTCATGAGGGCCTGCGCTTCGGTGCGATTCTTGGCGACATCGGGCCCGTATCCCTGGACCGTGTCGAACAACTCCTTGGGCATGCCCCAGACGCCGCCCGGCGCCGGCTCCATGACGCCGCCGGCCTCGCCGGCGCCCTGGGCCAGGATGTTGATGAAGGATTGCCGGTCGATGGTGAGCAGCATTGCGCGGCGAATGTCGGCATTGTTGAAGGGCGGCGCCTCGCTGTTCACGATCAGGTTGGTGCTGTTGTTCATCGGCGCCACCTCGCAGACGGCGGTCGAGGCCTGCGCCTTGATGTCCTTGAGCAGCGGGATGGTGACGGCATAGGGCGAGGTCATGTCGAAGCGGCCCGAGACGAAGCCCAGCATGGCCGTGCCGCGCGCCGGTACGATCGGCATCTCGATCGCGTCGAGATAGGGTTTGCCCTTCTTGAAGTAGTCCGGGTTACGGACCAGCTTCACGATTTCCTTCTGCTTGAACTCGGCCAGCTTGAAGGGACCGGTGCCGATCGGCTTGGTGCGCATCTGCGCCGTCGGCACATGGCACGAATAGACGGGGCTGTAGCCCGAGGCGAGCAGGATCAGCAGCGAGGGCTGCGGCTGGCCGAGATGGAAGGTCACCTCGCGGTCTCCGTTGGTGGTGACCTCCTTGAGGTTCCAGTACCAGGAGGTGCGCGGATTCTTGCGCAACTTCTGGGTCTCGCTCTTGCCCGTCAGCATGTCCCAGGTGCACTTCACGTCGGCCGAGGTGAAGGGCTTGCCGTCATGCCACTTTGCATTGCCGACTAGCTTGAAGGTCAGCTTCTTGCCGTCCTCGCTCCAGGACCAGCTCTCGGCCAGGTCAGGCCGGATCGTTTCGAGGCTGTTCTGCGGAATTTGCTGATCAAAGACGACGAGGTTGTTGTAGAGCCCCATGAAGGGCACGACCGTCGAGGTCGTCGCTTCCTCGTGGATCGAAGTGCTCGGCGGATTGTCCGCGATGTACATCTTGAAAGTGCCGCCGCTCTTCTGAGCGAGCGCCGGTCCGGCCGCCAGGCCCAGTGCCGCCACGACACCGAGGAATCCGATCGATAGACGCATGAATACAATCCTCCCCAACCCAATTGCAGAGAGGATGACGTGGTGTGGCCGCGGCGTCGAGAGCGCCAGTCCGGCTGGCGAATTATCCTATCGGATCATGGCACGCAGTTTCGACGACATGAGGTCGGCGGCAAGCACGAGGATCAGGATCACGATGACACAGGCCGCCGTGTCCTCGTAGGCGAAGAGCTTCATCGAGCTGATCAGTTCGAAGCCGATGCCGCCCGCACCAACCATGCCCAGCACCGTCGACACGCGGATGTTGGTTTCGAAGCGATAGAGCACGACCCCGATCCAGGCCGGAAGGACCTGTGGCAATACGCCGAACACGATCCGTTGCAGCGTGCTCGCGCCGGCTGCGCGCAGAGCGTCGAGCGGGCCTTCGTCGATTTCCTCGATCGCCTCGGCGAAGAACTTGCCCAGCATGCCGGCGCCGTGCAGCGCGATCGCCAGCACGCCCGCGAACGGGCCGAGGCCCACGGCGGCTACGAAGATCAGCGCCAGGATGATCTCGTTGATGCCGCGCATCACGTTCAGGACCTGGCGCAGCCCATGGAACACCCAGGCATAGGGCGAGAGGTTTCGCGCCGCGAAGAAGCAGACCGGCAGGGCCAGCACGATGCCGAGCAGCGTGCCCCACAGCGCGATCTGCACGGTCTCGATGGCGGGCTGCACCAGCTTCTGCATGAAGGCGAAGTTGGGTGGCAGCATGCGGCCGATGAAATCGCCGATCCAGGGCAGACCCTCGACGAAGCCGGACACGCTGAGGCGCGTGCCGACGGCCGACCACCAGAGCGCGGCGATCGTGAGGCCCCCGATCGGGACCATGATCCACCAGCCGAGCGGACCGCGCGGCTTGTTGACGACGAACTGCAGGGACATGGTCAGGCCCTCTCTTCGACCGAGGCGGCGGAGGCTGCGAGCGCAATCTCGGCTTCCGCCGCGGCGCGGCGGCGTTCCGTAAGACGCTGCGCGGCGTCGAGCACGTTGGGATCGTCAAGGCCGGGATAGATGCTGCGGATCACGTCGCCGCTCACGCCCGCCGGCGCGCCGTCATAGACGACGCGGCCGGCCGAGAGGCCGACGACACGTTCGGCGAACTCGAGCGCATAGTCGATCTGGTGGAGATTGCAGAGGACGGCGATGTTCGATTCCTTGCAGCTCTTCTTCAGGTAGTTCAGCACGGTGCGCGAGGTCTTGGGATCGAGGCTCGCCACGGGCTCGTCCGCCAGCATGAACTTGGGCTGCTGGGCGAGGGCGCGGGCGATGCCGACCCGCTGCTGCTCGCCACCCGATAATGCGTCAGCGCGATTGCGGGCCTTGTGATCCATCGCCACCTGTTCGAGGCAGTGCATCGCGATCTTCACGTCGGCCTCGGGGAAGAGCTGCAGGCTGCTGAGGATCGGCGAAAGGTCGGCCATGCGGCCGACCAGCACGTTCTTCAGGACCGACAGACGCTTCACCAGATTGTGCTGCTGGAAGATCATGGCGACGTTGCGCCGGAGCAGGCGCAGGTCGCGGCGGTTGGACGACAGCGACGTGCCGTCGACCACGATGTCGCCGGCGGTCGGCTCGATCAGCCGGTTGATGCAGCGCAGCAGGGTCGATTTGCCGGCTCCCGATGGTCCCAGCACGACGACGAACTCGCCGGGCCGGATCGAGAGGCTGACATCGTGCAGCGCCTGGTGGTCGCCATAGGATTTGGCGAGGCCGCGGATTTCGATCATGGGTCGATCTCCCTGGGAGCAGGCGTATGGCTACTTCTGCTTCTTGAGATCGATGTTCGCGAGCTTCGCGGTCTCGCGGACGATGTCGTAGGCCTGGTCGTTGGTTTCCTTGAAGCCGTTCAGCTTGCCCTGGTCGGACCAGTTCAGATCCTTGATCGAGAGGAAGGCGGCCTTCACCTTGGCCTTCGTTTCCGGCGACAGATCCTTGCGCCAGACCATCGGCGATTCCGGAATCGGCGGCGATTCCCACACCACCTGGATCTGGTCGGCCTTGATGTGGCCCTTGGCGATGGCGGCATCGAGGATGCGGTCGGCGATTGTCGCGGCATCGACCTTGCCGTTGGCCACGGCCAGCGCGTTGGCGTCGTGCGCGCCGGTGAAGATCACCGTTTTGAAATCGCGCTTGGGCTCGATGCCCGCCTTGAGCAGGCCCGCCAGCGGGAAGGCATAGCCCGAGGTCGAGGCCGGGTCGACGAAAGCGAAGTTCTTGCCCTTGAGATCGTCGAGCGTTTTGATGCCGCTCGATTTCAGGGCGATGATCTTGGAGTGATAGTAAGTGCGGCCGGCCTTGGCAGTCTCGGCGATCGCGAAGGCCTCGACCGGCGTCACGGTGGTGGCCAGCACGTAGGAGAAGGGCCCGAGATAGGCGATGTCGAGATGCTTGGCGCGCAGCGCCTCGATGACGCCGTTATAGTCGGTGGCGACGAAGCCCTGGACCTTCATCCCGGAGTTCTTCTCGACGGCGTCGAGGATGTCCTTGCTTTGCGCGAGCATCGCCCGCGAGTCCTCGGAGGGGATCAGGCCGACCTTCAGGACCTGCTGGGCCTGGGCGGTGCCGAAGGGTCCACCGGCCAGCAGCGAGCCCGCGGTGAGAAGCCCGAAATCGCGACGCGTCATCCTCGTCATTTGCTTCCTCCATATTTTCTTTTCTTTGACTGACTAAGCGGCCATTTCGGCCAACAGCGCCTCCCGGCGTCCGATGAAGTTGCGCCCGCGGTCCCCCGCCAGCGCGTCGTCGACAAGACGCGACCAGTCGCGGGCGGCGATGCCGTGTGCCGTGGCATCCGGCGAGATGCCGAGTTTCGTAAGGAATGCCTCGAGCCGCGCGGCACCTGCACCAAGGTCGTTGCCGAAGATGCGTCGCAGCGAGGCGTCGCAGGCGGCGTCGCAGCCGGCCACGGCGCGCATCACCATGGGCAGGCTGAACGAGCAGGCGATGCCGTGCGGCACGCCATGGTGCAGAGTCAGATGATAGGACAGCGAATGTGCGAGCGCGGTGCGGGTGTTCGAGAAGGCGAGGCCCGCGAACAGGCTGGCGCGCGCCAGGCGCGTGCGCAGCGCTTCGTTCGTGAGATCGTCAGCCAGCAGCGGCAGGGCCTCGATCACCTCGCGCGCGGCAACCTCTGCCAGCGAACTCGACACGGGATTGGCATTGACGTTCCAGATGCTTTCGAGCGCATGGCTGAGCGCATCGAGTCCGGTGCTGATTGTGATCGCGCGCGGCAGGCCGAGCGTCAGCAGCGGATCGACCAAGGCGGCCTCGGGATAGAGCGTCTCGCGGGCCAGCGAGTATTTCTTCATCGCCTGCGTGTCCCACACCGTGGCCCAGGAGGTCACCTCGCTGCCGGTGCCCGCGGTGGTGGGAACGGCGATGATCGGTGTCCGCCCCAGCGCCTCGCCATCCCGGCCGGTGGCGAGGTGCCGTCTCACCACCTCGAAGTCGCCCGACGCGGCAGCCAGGACCTTGGCGGCATCCATCACCGAGCCGCCGCCCAGCGCCACGATCGCCTCGACGGGACGCGTCGCCGCGGCATAGGCCCGGCAGGACTCCGTGAGGCCGACGAAATCGGGATTGGGCCCGATATTGCCCACTGTCACGGCCGGGGCGCCGGCCTGGCCGACGACGCGGCGCGCGAGATCGGCGAAGACCCCACCGCCATTGGCGTCGTCGTAGGTGACGAGACAATAGGCCCGGCCGGCCAGCACCTTGCCCAGCGTCTCGAAGACGCCGGCGCCGAACTTCACGTCGACCGGATTACGGTAGCGCCACATCCGCGCGTCACTCCCATGGCTCACTGGCATTGCCTTGTCGGCTTTTGACAATCCTCCGGCCGTTACTCACATTTATCCAATTCAAACATTCTCGGATTGGCATTGAGAAAATCAATATGCGGCACACGCAGCTCCGCTCCTTCCATGCCGTGGCACAGCGCCTGAGCTTCACCGCCGCCGCGCGCGAACTGGGCGTCAGCCAGCCCACCATCACCACACAGGTGAAGTCGCTGGAACAGGAATTCGGCGTCGAGCTGTTCGTGCGACGGGGCCGGCGTATCGAACTCACCGAGACCGGCAGCGGCCTTCTGGACATCGCGCGCCGCCTGTTCGCCGACGAGAAGGAGGCGGCCGACTATCTCAACGAGACGCGCGGCCTCAAGACCGGGCATCTCCGTGTCGGCGCCGTCGGTCCCTATCACGTCACTGACATGCTGGCGGCCTTCAATGCGCGCCATCCCGGCCTCTACGTGTCGGTCACCGTCGGCAACTCACGCGACACGCTGCGCGACCTGCTGGACTATCGCACCGACGTGGCGGTGCTGGCCCATGTCGATCCCGATCCACGGCTGGTCGCCATCCCCTATCGCCGCCACAGGGTGATTGCCTTCTGCCATGTCGATCATCCCTTCGCACAGCGGCGCAGCCTGCGCGCGCGCGACATGGAGGGACAGCGGCTGGTCGTGCGCGAGGCGGGCTCGACGACGCGCCGCGCCTTCGACCAGGCGATGCGTGAGGCCGATGTGCGGCCCAAGGTCGTGATGGAGATCGGCAGCCGCGAATCGATCCGTGAGGCGGTCGCCAAGGGGATCGGCATGGGCGTGGTGTCGGAGGCGGAGTTCATTCCCGACCCGCGCATCCGGCCGTTACCGATCGCAGATGCGGAGATTTTCACCTACGCGCACGTCGTGCACCTGAAGGAGCGGCAGAATGCGCGCCTCGTGCGCGCCTTCCTTCAGGTCCTGGCCGGGTTGCTGCCGGTCAGTTCGCCATCCAGCCGCCGTCGACCATCAAGTTCTCGCCGGTGATGAACGTCGCCTCGTCCGAGGCGAGGAACAGGGCGGCATTGGCCACGTCCTCGGAGCGGCCGAGCCGCGGCAGCGGCGTGCGGGCATGGGAATAGTCGATCCAGCGCGGCTCGATCGCGCGGCCGGTCTTGCCGGTCAGGATTTTTCCCGGCGCCACTGCGTTGCAGATGATGCTGTCGCGTCCGTAGTCCGAGGCGATCTGGCGCGTGATGTAGACGACCGCCGACTTCGAGACGCCATAGGAGAAGTCCTCGGGCGACGAGATCATGCCGTGCTGCGAGGAGATGTTGACGATGCGCCCCCGCGCCTCGTTGCGGATCTCCTGGGTCAGCATCCGGCGCACCGCCGCCCTGCACATCAGGAAGACGCCGGTGACGTTCACCTCCATCACCCGGTTCCATTCCTCGAGGTTGGTGTCGGTGAGCTTCTTCGCCGATCGGATGGCGGCGTCGTTGACTACGATATCGAGCCGGCCGGTCGGCAGGGCCGCCCGGCGCACCGCCTCCTCGACGTCCGTCTCGTTTGACACGTCACCCTGGAAGAAGGGCACGTCCAGGATCCTGTGTGTCGGTTCGCCGCCTTCGACGACGGCCTCCGTGATGTCCATTAGCAGAAGGGTCGCCCCTTCCGCGTGGAACTTCCTGGCGATGGCACGGCCGATGCCCGAGGAGGCACCGGTGATGAGGGCAGTCTTGCCGGCAAGTCGGTTCATGGCGCTGGCCGACGCAAGGTTCGTGCCTCTAGCCGCGCCGGACGCTGGCGCCACCGTCGACCGGCAGGGTCACGCCGGTGATGAAGCTCGCCTCGTCGGACGCGAGGAAGAGGGCGGCGTTGGCGACGTCCCAGCCGGTACCCATCTTCTTTCGCAGCGGCACCTTGGAATCGCGCTCGGCTTCGACCTCGGCGCGGCTCTTCTTGAAGGTTCGGGCGCGCGTGTCGACCGCCATGGGCGTGTTCATCAACCCGGGCAGGATGACGTTGGCGCGGATGCCGTATTGCGCGTTCTGGTACGCGAGCTGCTCGGTGAAGGACACCATCGCCGCCTTGGTCGCCTTGTAGGCGACGTAGGGATAGGTGGTGATGACGGCCATCGACGAGATGTTGATGATCACGCCGCTCTGCTGCGCGCGCATGATCGGAAGCACGTGCTTCGCCGCGAAGATGCAGCTCTTGAGGTTGATCGCGGTGCAGCGATCGAAGGCTTCCTCGGTGATGTCGAGAAGTTCGGCATCGCCGCCCGACAGCGAGACGCCGACATTGTTGTGCAGGATGTCGACCCGGCCCCAGCGCGCGTGCGTCTCGTCGACCATGGCCTTGAGGTCGGCGCCCCTGGTCACGTCGGCCTTGAAGGCGACCGCCGTGCCCTGGTTCGCACCGATCATCTCGACGGTCTCCTTCGCCGAGTCGAGATTGTGATCGACGCAGAGCACCTTGGCGCCCTCGCGCGCGAAGGTGAGGGCGGTGGCACGGCCGTTGCCCATGCCTTCACCGGGGCTCTGGCCGGCGCCGACGACGATGGCGACGCGATCTTTCAGGCGCATGTCACTTCACTCCCGGCAGCGGATACTGCTTCAGCACTTCCTTGTATTGCGGCTCGTTGTCGATCTGCATGGTGGCGAGCACGCGGACGACGGCGCAGTAGAAGGCGATGGTGAGCACCAGGTCGGTCATGTGCTCGTCGGACAGGTCCTTCTTTATCTCGGCGAAGGTCGCGTCGGACATGCCCAGGTCCTTCACCATCTCGCGTGCACCCCTGAGGATCGCTTTGGCGAGCGGCTCGAGCTGCGAAGGCTTGCCCTCGGTCTCGGCCATCAGCCCCTTGATGTCCTCGACGGTAACGCCGAACTCCTTGCCGATCTTCACGTGATGAGTGAATTCGTATTCGGACTTCTCCAGCCAGCCGACCTGCAGGATGGCGAGCTCGCGCAGGCGGGGATCGAGTTTGCTCTTGAAGCGGATGTAGCCGCCCAAGCCGCTGAAGGCTCGCGCCATGTCGGGCGAGTTGACCAGCAGCTTGTGAAGGTTGGTGTTGCGCTTGAGCATGTCGCGATACTCGGGCGCGACCTGGTCGGGCTCGAGATAGGGCAGGCGGGCCATCTTGTTTTTCTCCCTTTGGATTCAGTGATCTTGCGAATCGCGTTCCGGGCCCTGCAGCGTCACGCCGCCATCGACGACCAGGACCTGGCCGGTGACGTAGCGGGCGTGGTTGCTCAGCAGGAAGCGCACCGCGTGGCCCACGTCCCAGCCCGTGCCCTCGGTCTTGAGAACGGAGGCCTTGGCGCGCTGGGCACGCGCAGCCTCGCTCATGCCGTTGCCGCGGGCATAGACCATCGGCGTGTAGACCGGGCCGGGACAGATGCAGTTCACGCGGATGCCGTCGCGGCCATGGTCGACCGCCATCGCCTGGGTGAGGCCGATCACGGCGGCCTTCGACGTCGTGTAGGTGGTGAGGCCGCGCGGCCGCAGCGCCGAGATCGAGGAGATGTTGACGATCGAGCCGCCCTTGGCGGTCTTGATCATGGCGGGGATCGCGTGCCTGGAGAGCAGGAACATCGTCTCGACGTTCACCTGCATCACACGACGGAATTCCTCGGGCTTTTCCTCGACCACCGAGCCGCGGCTGCCGATGCCGATATTGTTGTCGAGGAAATCGAGCCGGCCCCAGCGGTCGACCGCGGCGTCGACCAGCCGTTTGCACTCCGCCTCCTGCGTCATGTCGCCGGCATGAGCCGCCGCATGGCCACCCTCGGCCAGGATCATCTCGACGGTGCGCTGCGCAAGCTTGATGTCCCTGTCGGCCACCAGTACGCGGGTACCGGCACGGGCGAGCAGGATCGCCGCGGCCCGTCCGTTGCCGATACCGTCGCCGGCTGCGCCGCCGCCCGAAATGATCGCCACCTTGCCGGTCAGCCCGGCATCGTCTTCGGGACCTTTCACGAATTCCTCCTAGGGCAGGCCGGCGCCGGGTACGTCGACGCGCATCGTCTCGATGCGGCCGTCCTTCTTGGCGGCGATGGCCGGTCCACTGCCGCTGTTGGTCACGACGAACAGGGTCCGGCGGTCGCGGCCACCCAACATGCACGCATAGGCGGCGCGTTCGCCGAGATCGAGATCGTGAGTGACCTTGCCGCCTTCGAGCACGCGGATCATGCGGTGGGTGAAGGCACCGGTGACCCAGATGCCGCCCTCGGCATCGAGGCAGATCCCGTCGGGATTGCAGGTCGGCGTCTCCGCCCAGACGCGCCGGTTGGAGAGCGTGCCGTCGTCCGCGATGTCGAAAGCCGTGAGCCGCTTGGCGAAGGTCTCGCCGATGATCATTGTCCTGCCGTCGGGCGTGATGACGGTGCCGTTGGGGAACATGAGCTCGTCGGCCGCGTGGACCGAGCCATCGAGATCGACGCGCGCCAGCACCGCGGCGCGCGGCTTCTCGCCCGCGTGCCGGTCGAAGCCGAAATTGCCGACATAGGCGCGTCCCTTGGCGTCGACGACCATGTCGTTGCACAGGCCGGTCGCGATCGTGCCCAGCTCGGCCTCGACCGAGAGCTTGCCGTTCGTGAAGCGCATCAGCCGGCGGTCGGTCATGCTGACAATCAACATCGTACCGTCGGGCCGCCAGCCCAGGCCCGAGGGGCGTCCGGGCACCTCGACGATCGTCTCGGCCTTGCCGCTCTCGTCGACGGTGCGCACCTGGTGGACATAGAAGTCCGAGAAATAGAGCCGGTCGTCCCGCCAGCGCGGGCCTTCACCGAAGGAGAGGCCGTCAAGCAGCGGTTCGAGCTTCATGGGCGATCCCAGTCGATCCTGAAGGAATTGCCCTCGGGCTTGATGTAGCCCGCATTGGCGCCGGGAAAGTGGGCGGGGCAGAGCAGCGCATTGCTCTCGACGCAATCCTCCAGCAGCTTGCGGCGCGAGATGGCCGACATCGCCTGGTCCCAGCAGAACTGGCTCGACCAGTCGGGGTGATAGACCTGGATCGGGTGATGCATGATGTCGCCCGAGAAGCAGGCCTGCCGGCCCCGGTCCTTCAGGTTGATGGCGATCGAGCCCGGCGTGTGGCCAGGATAGTCCCGGAGGGTGAGCAGCGGGTCGGGCTGGTGATCGCTCTCGATCATCACTGCCTTGCCGGCCTCGACGACCGGCAGCACCGAATCATCGAACGAGCCGTCGTTCACCTTGCCTTCGCCTTGTGACTTCCGCTCGCTTTCCCAGTGCGCGTATTCGCGCTTGGCGAAGAGATACTTCGCGTTGGGAAAGGTCGGCACCCAGCGTCCGTTCTCCAACTTCGTGTTCCAGCCGACATGATCGACATGCAGGTGCGTGCACATCACGAAGTCGACGGACTCCGCAGGGCAGCCGCAGGCCTTCAGCCGGTCGAGGAACGGCGTGTCGAGGTTGTTCCAGCCGGGATTGTGGCGCTGCTTGTGATTGCCGAGACAGGTGTCGATCAGGATCGTGTGCTTCGGAGTCCTGACGATCCAGGTGTGGACCGAGCCGATCAGCCGGTCGCTACCCTCCTGTACGTGCTCCGGCACCATCCAACTTTTCTGGGCGTCGAAGGCTTCCTGGTCGAACTTCGGGAACATGCGACCGGGCTTGAAGCCAGGACCGCAGATCTCCTCGACCTTCTGGATGGTGGCGTTTCCGATGGCTCTGACGGCCAATTTTCCCTCCCGCGCTAGAACGTGACGACGCTGCGGATCGACTCGCCCTTGTGCATCAGGTCGAACGCGTCGTTGATCTTCTCGACCGGCATCGTGTGGGTGATCAGCGAGTCGATGTCGATCTTGCCATCCATGTACCAGTCGACGATCTTCGGCACGTCGCGGCGGCCCTTGGCGCCGCCGAATGCGGTGCCCATCCAGGTGCGGCCGGTGACCAGCTGGAACGGGCGCGTGGCGATCTCCTGGCCGGCGCCGGCGACGCCGATGATGACCGACTTGCCCCAGCCGCGGTGGCAGCATTCCAGCGCCTGGCGCATCAGCTTGGTGTTGCCGACGCATTCGAAACTGTAATCCGCGCCGCCGTCTGTCAGCTCTACGAGATGCGCGACCAGGTCCTTGTCGCCGAGTTCCTTCGGATTGACGAAGTGCGTCATGCCGAACTTGCGGCCGAGGGCCTCGCGGGCCGGGTTGAGATCGACACCGACGATCATGTTGGCGCCGACCATGCGCGCGCCCTGCAGCACGTTGAGGCCAATGCCGCCGAGCCCGAACACCACGACGTTGGCGCCGGCCTCGACCTTGGCGGTATTGATGACGGCGCCGATGCCGGTCGTCACGCCGCAGCCGATGTAGCAGACCTTGTCGAACGGTGCGTCGGGGCGGATCTTCGCCAGCGCGATCTCGGGCAGCACCGTGTAGTTCGAGAAGGTCGAGCAGCCCATGTAGTGATGGATCTTCCGGCCCTTGATCGAGAAGCGCGAGGTGCCGTCGGGCATCACGCCCTGTCCCTGCGTCGCGCGGATCGAGGTGCAGAGGTTGGTCTTGCCCGAGATGCAGGATTTGCACTGGCGGCATTCCGGCGTGTAGAGCGGGATCACGTGGTCGCCCTTCTTCAGCGACACGATGCCCGGCCCGACATCGACCACGACGCCCGCGCCCTCATGGCCGAAGATCACCGGGAACAGGCCCTCGGGATCGCCGCCGGACCGGGTGAACTCGTCGGTGTGGCAGACACCCGACGCCTTGATCTCGACCAGGACCTCGCCAAACTTCGGCCCTTCGAGGTCGACGGTCTCGATCTCGAGGTTTTTGCCGGCCTCGAAACACACGGCTGCCTTTGTCTTCACGCGGATACCCCCTCGAAACTCTGGAGCCGAAACCTAGAGCAGGGGGCCGCCCACCGTCTACGCTGCGACGCGACCGGCGAGCGTGCGCGCCATTTCAGCCTTCGCCTCGCGATACTGGCTGACGAGGCGTCTGACGAGGTCGGCGGCAGCCGGGATGTCCTCGATGTTCCCCACGCCGTGACCCGCCGTGTAGATGTCCTTCCAGCGCTTCTTGTTCTCCTGGGCGCCGACGATCTTGCCAGGCAGGGTCGTGCGCAGCACGTCGAGGTCGATTCCGGCGGCCAGAAGGCTGGGCGTCAGCCAGTTGGCCGGAGCGCCGTCGATCGAGGCGGTGAGGAACACGTCGGTCGCGCGCGTGCCCAGGATCATGTCCTTGTGTGCCTGCGCCGCCATCGCCTCCTGGGTCGCGATGAAACGCGTGCCGATATAGGCGAGGTCGGCGCCCATCGCCTCGGCCGCGAACACGTCGCGGCCCGTCGTCTGGCCGCCGGCCAGCACCACCGCAAAACTGTCGCCCAGCTGGCGTACCTCGTTCATCAGCGCGAAGGGGTTGATGGTGCCGGTATGGCCGCCGGCGCCGCCGGCCACCGCGATCACGCCGTCGACGCCAGCTTCCAGCGCCTTTTCGGCGTGGCGCCGGTTGGCGATATCGTGGAGGGCGACGGCGCCCCAGCCATGGATGCGCTTGATGGCCTCGCCCGGCGCTCCCTTCGAGGTGAGTACCACCGGCACCTTGTACTTCTCGACCAGTTCGAGGTCGCCCTGGTAGCGCGGGTTCGAGGCATGGACGACGAGGTTGACGGCCCAGGGCGCGGGCTTCTTCCCGGCATCCTCCAGCCGCTTCATCCCCTCGACCATCTCGTCGAGCCAACCCTGGAACTCCTCGCGGCTGCGTGTGCCATGGGCGGGGAAGCTGCCCATCAGGCCCTCGCCGCAGCAGGCCAGGGTCAGCGCGGGATTGGAGACCAGGAACATCGGAGCGGCGATGGCGGGGATCGCCATGCGCTCCATCAACTTGTGCACTTCAGCGCGCGGCATGGATCAAACCTCTCCGATGGTGGGCGTGGTCGAGGTCACGCCGCTGTCGTTCAACTGTTTCAGGCGGGCATCGTCGCAGCCCAGCAGTTCGCGCAACACCTCGGCGGTGTGCTGGCCGAGATCGGGCGCCGGCCGCTCGATGGCGAGACCCGCGCCGTCGAGCCGGTAGGGCAGGCCTTTCACGAGTCCGCCGTTCTCGTCGCGTACCAGGGTGACGCCCTGCAATTCAGCGTCGAGAAGGAGATCATTGCCATCGAGGCATGGCGCGGCGGCGATGCCCTTGGCGAGCAGCGCGGCCAGCGCGGCGTCGCGCTCCTTGCCGGCGCAGAAGGCCGCCATCGACGGATCGGAGCTTTCGAGCGTGACGGCCAGCCATTTGCCGTCAGCGCACTCGTAGGCGTCCTGCTGGGCGACGCCGACTTCCGTGTTGCCGCGCGGTTCCAGCCGGTGACGCGAATCGGCCGAAGCCGCGAGAATTTCCTCGCCCAGGGTGAACGACGCGACCTCGCGCTGGGAGAAGTCGAGGAAGGCGCCCTTGCCGGTGCGGCGCGCTTCGGTGACGGCGGCAATGACGATGCCGGTGGCGAACAACGACACGATCTGGTCGGGGTAGTTCACGTCCATGCCCGAGATGCGCGGCGTCTCGCCCTCATAGCCGGTCAGCGAGGCGATGCCCGACGTGGCGTCGAGCGTGCTGCCGAACGAGACGTTCATGCGCTCGGGTCCAGTGTCACCCTGGCTGGAGATGGCGGCGAACACCAGGCGCGGGTTGATGGTGCTCAGATCCTTGTAGCCGAGGCCGGCGCGATCGAGCACGCCGCGGCGAAAATTCTCGACGACGACGTCGCAGTGCGCGGCGAGTTCGCGGATCACGCGCTGGCCCTCGGGATCCTTGAGGTTCAGCGCCAGCCCGCGCTTGTTGCGGTTGGTGAAGCGGAACTGCGGCGAGCGGTTCCACCAGCCCTCGTCATTGTCGGTCTTGCCGACGACGCGGAAGGGGTCGAGATAGGCGCCGGATTCGATCTTGATCACATCGGCGCCGAGATCGGCCAGCATCGCCGAGGTGTTCGCGCCCGCGGTCAGCAGCCCGAAGTCGAGCACGCGGATACCGGCAAGGGGACGTTCATTCTCCTCCCCATTCCAATGGGGAGGTGTCGCTGTCTTCAGCGACGGAGGGCGCATGGTCTGCGAGCGACCGTTCCTGCCCCCTCCGCCCTCGTATGACGAGAGCACCTCCCCATTTGAATGGGGAGGCGGAAGAGGCGGCGCCGGACGCGGCGCGAAGGAGCGGCCGTTCCATTGTACGGGCAGTTGCGGCAGGCGCAGCTTGCCCTCCGTCGGATGCATCATGTCGGCGAGGAAACCACGCGCCACATACTGCTCGGTCTGTAGCAACTCGGCTGGCGAGAAGATCGGGCCGAAGGGCACGCCCTTGGCCTGCGCCGTCTTCTGGATCTCCTCGCGCGTCTTGTCGGCGAACCATGGCGCGAGCACCGCATAGAGTTCGGCGATGTTCTGGCGTCGCCCGGCGCGGGTGGCGAACTTCGGGTCGTCGAGCCTTTGATCGCCGATCAGGGCGCGTGTCGCTGGCCACTGGGTCACGGTGTAGACCACCGCCACATGTCCGTCGCGGCAGGGCAGAACCTGGAATTCCGAGTTCTTCCCCTCGCGCCCTGGCGACGTGCCCGATGCGGCGGCGCCCGATGCGGCCTTCCAATTCACCCACTGCATCACTTCAGCAAGCGACACCCGAACCGAAGGTGCGGCCCGGCCGGCGTCGCGCGCGGCGAGCGCCGACATGAGGCCGGTGAAGGCGGTGAGCCCTGCCGGATAGGAAGCCTGATGACCGCCGAGCTTCAGCGGCTTGCGCGCGGGCTCGCCCACCATGTGCATCAGTCCGCCCAGCGCCTGGATCGCCAGCTCGCTGACGGGCCGCCACGCCGCTTCCATCTCGACCGGGAAGGCCGCGATCTCGATGGGCGTCGCCTTGCCCGTGCGCAATATCGGCGCGACGGAAGTCGGCTCCTCGAACAGCACGGCGTCGGCCCCGTCGACCACGGCGGCGAGTGCCGTGCGGCCGGCTTCGCTCGAGAGATCGAGCGTCAGCGAGCGCTTCGACGTGTTGAGGAATTGGAACAGCGCGCTTCCGCCCTGCGGCAGCAAAGGCGGCGCGCGGCGCACCGGATCCGCTCCGGGCGGCTCGATCTTGAGCACGTCGGCACCGAGATCGGCCGCGATCTTCGCTGCAAGCGATATCGCCAAACGCAGGCAGAGCGGCACATTCGCGTCGTTCACCTCGACGATCCTGAAGCGCGCCAGCGGGAGGGAAGCGGTCTCCATCATCGTCGGATGATCTGCGCAAGCCAGTGCTGCGGTCAACGTCGCGCACATGCTACCGTCGCGCGTGACGGAGGACTTCAATGGCACAGACCGGTAATCATAAAGGACTAACGTTCGGCATCTTCCTGGCGCCGTTCCATCGTGTCGGCGAGAACCCGACTCTCTCGATGGCACGCGACATGGAGCTGATCGAGTGGATCGACGAACTGGGCTACGACGAAGCCTGGATCGGCGAGCATCATTCCGCCGGGTGGGAGACCATCGCGTCGCCGGAAGTCTTCATCGGCGCCGCCATCGAGCGCACGCGCTACATCCGCCTCGGCTCGGGCGTGACCAGCCTGCCGTATCACCACCCGCTGATGGTCGCGAACCGCTTCGTGCAGCTCGACCACATGTCGCGCGGCCGCACGATGCTGGGCTGCGGTCCCGGCGCGCTGCCGTCCGACGCCTACATGATGGGCATCGATCCCTCGACGCAGCGACCGCGCATGGAGGAGGCGCTGGAGGCGATCATGCGCCTGCTCGAATGCAAGGAGCCGGTCACGATGAAGACCGACTGGTTCGAGCTGAAGGAAGCGCGGCTGCATCTCGCGCCCTACAGCTATCCGCATTTCCCGATCGCCTGCGCCAGCACCATCACCCCCTCGGGCATGATCGCGGCCGGCAAGCACGGGCTCGGTGTCCTGTCGATCGGCGCCGGAATTCCCGGCGGGCCGGAAATGCTCGGCAAGCAGTGGGGCATCTACGAGGAGACTGCGGCCAAGCACGGCAAGACGGCGGACCGCGGCAAGTGGCGGGTGGTGGTGAACTGCCATGTGACGGAGGACGACGAGCAGGCGTTGCGCGAAGTCCATGCCGGCGAGCGCCGCGAGACCATGACCTATTTCGAGGATACGCTCGGCCGCCCGCCGGGCCGCGCCGACGATCCGCTGCGCGACGGCGTGAAGATGGGGACGACCCTGGTCGGTAGCCCGGATACGGTGGCCAAGGGCATCGAGCGTCTGCTGGGCTTCTCCAACGGCGGCTTCGGTGGCGTCCTGTTCCGCGCCCACGAATGGGCGACGCGCGAGCAGACCCTGCGGTCCTACGAGCTGTTCGCGCGCTACGTCATGCCGCGCTTCCAGGGGTCGCTCGACACCATCGTCAACTCGAACCAGTGGGCCAAGGACAACCGCAAGGGCATCTTCGGACCCAACGTCGCCGCGGTGAAGAAAGCCTTCACCGACGCCGGCCGCGAGGCCCCCGAGGAGTTCCGCGCCCGCACGCCCGGCGCGCGCGACGTGACCGGCGACTGAGACTTGGCGGTCGATCAATGGCTGGCGCGCTGGCTGCCGCTCATCGCCGAACGGGCAGGGGGGCAGCCAGTGCTGGAGCTGGGATGTGGAGGCGGACGCGATACCGCCACGCTCGCCGCTGCGGGGCATCGCGTCGTCGCGATCGAATTGTCACCCGAAGCGGTCGCACGCGCGCGGGAGCGCGTGCCCTCGGTTCAAATTCATTGCCAGGATATTCGCGCACCATTTCCGCTTGCTGAGCGCAGCGTCGGTGTCGTCGTTGCCAGCCTGTCGCTGCACTACTTCGACTGGTCGGAAACCATTGCACTGGCCAGACGAGTGCACGAGGTCCTGAAGCCCGACGGCGTGCTGCTGTGCCGGCTCAATTCGACCAACGATCACCATTTCGGGGCCAGCGGCCATCCGGAAATCGAAAAGGATTTCTATCTCGTCGACGGCACGCCCAAGCGCTTCTTCGATCGCAATGCCGTCGATCGTCTGTTTGCACATGGCTGGCGGATGCTCGCCATCGAGGAGAAGGTGATCGACCGGTACGATCGACCCAAGTCGGTATGGGAAGCCGTCCTCGAACGAAGCGACTAGAACTGCTTCTTCGTGCCAGGCACGGCGTCGATCACCTCGATCGACGACTGGCCCAGAGCCGCCTTGTATTCCGCAGGTGTGCCCCGCAGGAACGGGTTGCTGGCATAGTGCATGGGCCACGCCATTTTGGGCTTGATCAGCTCCTTGGTGGCATAGGCCGCCGCCTTCGGGTCCATCACGTAGTGGCCGCCGATCGGGATCAGCACGAGGTCGGGCTTGTAGTATTCGCCGATCAGCTTCATGTCGCCGAACAGGCCGGTGTCGCCCATGTGGTAGATCTTGAAGCCGTTCTCCAGCTCGATGATGAAGCCACAGGGCTCGCCGGCGGCGAAACTCGTGTCCTTGCCCGTGGCCGGGTCCTTCAGGATCATTTCGGAAGAGTGGTCGGCGTGGACCATGGTGATCTTGACGCCGGGGAAGGGCTCGATCGTGCCACCCTTGCTCATGCGAGGCACGAGGTTGGCGGGCATCAGGCCGAGCGTGGCCAGCGTCTGGTTGAGGCCGGCCGGCGCCCAGAGCGGCACGTTGTTCCTCCTGGAGATCTCCATCGCGTCGCCCAGGTGGTCGCCATGGCCGTGCGTCACGAGGATCAGGTCGACCTTGCCGATCTTGTCGAGGTCCTTCAGCTCCGGCGGGATCCTGGTGGCGCCCATGATCCAGGGGTCGATCATGATGACCTTGCCGCTCTGGGTTGTGAGCTTGAAGGCGGCCTGGCTGTACCACAGCAGCTCAGCCTTGCCCTGGGCCTGTGCGGCCCCGGCAAGACAAACCACAGCCGCCAGAGTTGCGAAAAGAAGACGGAAGACCATGTGGCGTCGCTCCCCGTTCGTTTCGCAGAGCCTAGCATCATTCTTCGCTGCGAAAGTGCGCACTTTCCTGTGAGGCTCCGATCGCCCACCATGTGCGCTGCACAATGACCTAGGGGGATGGCTCGCCGATGAGCATCAAGGGCAAGGCCTATATCGCTGGAATCTACGAGCATCCGACGCGGCTCGCGAAGGACATCTCGCTGGCCCAGATCCATGCGCAGTGCGCCAAGGGCGCATTGGAGGATGCGGGCCTCACGAAGGACGATGTCGACGGCTACTTCTGCGCCGGCGATGCGCCGGGCCTCGGCCCGATGTCCATGGTCGAGTACATGGGGCTCAAGGTTCGCCACGTCGATTCGACCGATACCGGCGGCTCCTCCTACGTGCTCCATGTCGGTCACGCCGCCGAGGCGATCGCCGCGGGCAAATGCAAGGTGGCCCTGATCACCCTGGCCGGCCGTCCGCGCGCCGAGGGCATGGCGACCGGCACGGTACCGCGCAGTCGCGGCGGCACGCCGACACCCGACGATCCGTTCGAATTCCCCTACGGCCCGACGGTCGTGAACATGTACGCCAACTGCGCGATGCGTCACATGTACGAGTTCGGCACGACCTCCGAGCAGCTCGCCTGGATCAAGGTCGCAGCCTCGCACCACGCACAGTACAATCCGCATGCCCTGCTCAAGGACGTGGTCACGGTCGAGGAGGTCGTGAACTCACCGATGATCTCCGATCCGCTGCACAGGCTGGACTGCTGCGTCATCACCGACGGTGGCGGCGCCATCGTCGTCGTGGCGCCGGAGATCGCGGCCACACTCAAGCGGCCGAAGGTCAAGCTGCTGGGATCGTCGGAGTTCATCAAGACGCAGATGGGCGGCAAGGTCGATCTGACCTACTCGGGCGCGCGCTTTACCGGCCCGGCGGCCTTCGCCGAGGCGGGCGTGAAGCCCTCCGACATGAAGTACGCCTCGATCTACGACAGCTTCACCATTACGGTGCTGATGCAGCTCGAGGATCTCGGCTTCTGCGAGAAGGGCAAGGGCGGCGCCTTCGTGGCCGACGGCAACCTGATCTCGGGCATCGGCAAGCTGCCGTTCAACACCGATGGCGGCGGCCTGTGCAACAATCATCCCGCCAATCGTGGCGGCCTCACCAAGGTGCTGGAGGCCGTGCGTCAGTTGCGCGGTGAGGCGCATCCGAAGGTGCAGGTGAAGAACTGCGATCTGGCCATCGCGCACGGTACGGGCGGCTCGCTCGGCCTGCGCCACGGCAGCGCGACCGTCATTCTGGAGAGGGAGTAGATCATGTCCGAGACCAAGGAGCGCAAGCTGCCGCCTCCCGCCATCAGCGAGGAGACGCAGGCCTATTGGGATGCCGCGGGCAAAGGCAAGCTGCTGGTACGCAAGTGCACGAGCTGCGGCCAGGCGCACCACTATCCGCGCACGATCTGCCCGTTCTGCTTCAGCGACAAGACCGAATGGGTCGAGGCGTCGGGCAAGGGCACGATCTATTCCTACAGCGTAATGCGCCGCGCACCGGTGCCCTACGCAATCGGCTACGTCACCCTGGCCGAAGGCCCGCGCATGCTGACAAACATCGTCGACTGCGACTTCGACAAGCTGAAGTGCGATCAGGCAGTGACGGTCACCTTCAAGCCGACCGACGGCGGCCCACCGCTGCCGATGTTCACGCCAGCCTGACGCCCGGTGGCGGGAGACTCTGGCGAGCCTCCCGCATTCCTTTCCAATCCAT
The DNA here is from genome assembly GCF_945957355.1 of uncultured Reyranella sp. Taxonomy (GTDB): domain Bacteria; phylum Pseudomonadota; class Alphaproteobacteria; order Reyranellales; family Reyranellaceae; genus Reyranella. The sequence continues at coordinate 114,011 of NZ_CAMFKM010000009.1, forward strand.
GGCGGATCGAAGGTGTGTCTCCAGATCCGCCCGGTTGCCGGCGAGAGCGAAAACATAGCGATCCGGGCGCAGGATCACAGCGCTTGCTCCGTGACGCGCCAGCCAGTCGGCCGCAACGCCCGGCAGCAGGGCGGCTGAGGTTTCAAGGCCCGCAAGAAGCTCGGCATTGCCCACGATTGCGAAGCGCTGGCCGATGACCTCGTCCATAAGTCGTCCGTCGGCAAGACGCGGCTGCGGGAAGATCGCGCCGACAGGTGGCGGCGCGTCGGTGCGGCATCCCGGCCCGAGTTGCGGCTGCGGGAAGTCGAACATCTGCGCACCGGCAGTGAAGCGCGCGTCACGCGCCGTGGCGGCGGCGGGATCGGTCTCCTGCAGCACGGCGCCGAGCTTCACCGCGAGCTCGATGAAGGCGCGGACATGCGGCAGGCGCTCGCTCTCATAGGTGTCGAGCAGCGACTCGGGCGCGCCTTGGCGCAGCACGGTGGCGAGCTTCCAGGCGAGGTTGCTGGCGTCGCGCATCCCCGCGCACATGCCCTGGCCGAGGAAGGGCGGCGTCTGGTGACAGGCATCCCCCGCCAGCAGCAGCTTTCCCCGGCGCCAGCCCTCCTGCACGACCGAATGGAAGGTGTAGACGGCGGCGCGCTCGATCCGCGCGTCGTCGGGCCCGACCCAGCGCGCCATCATCGGCCAGAATATGTCCGGGTCGGCCATTCGCTCCGGATCGTCGCCCGGCATCAGCATGATCTCCCAGCGGCGCCGCGCACCGCCGACATGCACGACCGTCATCGGCCGCGCCGGATCGCAGAGCTGGACGGTGTGGTCGGGCAGCGCCTTTACCCGCGGCGAGTCGGGATTGCACAGCAGGTCGACCACCAGCCACGGCTGGTGGAGGCCGAGGTCGCCCTGCCGGCTGCCGATCGCGCGGCGCACCAGCGAGCGTGCGCCGTCGCATCCGACGATGTAGCGGGCGTCGAGCTCGTCCATGTCGGCGATCTCGCGACCGAGATGGACCGTCACGTTCGGGAAGCGCGCGACGCCGGCGCGCAGGATTTCTTCGAGCTCCGGTTGGTGAAAATACCAGTTACCCGCCCAGCCGTGCGGCCCAGGTCCGTCGGTGCCGCGCCGAACCATCAAGGTTTGGCCGTAGGCATTGACGAAGTGCATGCCCTTCGACGAGGCCCGCGCCGTCGCGGCGATCTTCTCCGCCAGCCCGACCGACTGGAAGATCCGCATCACCTCGCCGTCGAAATGCACCGCGCGCGGCAGCGCATAGATCGCCGTGCCGCGCTCGTAAACGGCGACCGACAGCCCAGCCTGGCCCAGCAGGTTTGCCAGTAGCGCGCCAACCGGGCCGTAACCCAGGATGGCGACGTCCGGAGATAGCGCGGAAGTCACCGCGCCGGGTTAGCGCAGCGACTTCAGCCTGTCGAGGCATAGGGCCTCGTTCTGCTCTTGGGCCGTCGCCGCCGTAGCTCATGCCGGCCTGACGCTCGTTGGCGGGAGGCTCTAACGGGCCTCCCGCAATTTCTCGAGCGCCGCAGCGAGGCGCTTGGCGGCGATCTCGGTCCCGAGTTCGGTCCAGTGGCCGTCGGACACGCGATAGGTTCCCGGCACCCCCTTGAGGTCGTCCGTCAGGTCGACGACCGTCACGCCTTGGGCCTCCAATTCGCGACGCAACAGGCGGTGCTTGGCTTCGTTCTGGCGCGGGTAGCTCATGTAGCGTGGCCACGGACTCCAGAAGTCGGCATAGCTCGGATCCACCAGGCCCACCGGCGCCATGGCGACCAGGAACTTGATGCCGCGTTCGCGCGCAAGATCGCGGGCGCCGAGCAGCCAGGTCAGAGTCGAGGCGACCTGATCCTTGTTCAACGATTGCTCGATCTCATCGGGCGTCACCGGCACCGTCCAGGTGGCGGTCTCCCAGTCGACCATGCTGGCGAGCCACCAAGCCTGAATGTATTCCTCGTCGCGGTCGCGCGGCTCGAGCCGGTCCCAGAATTTGTCGCCACCGCGCGACAGGATTTCGCGAATCACCTTCTCGTCTTTGTCCGGGAAGTAGTAGGTCTTGATCAGCCGGACCATGGCGTCGAGGCGGTCGGCACGCGGCAGCTTGATGATCTTCTGCGCCTCTTCCGGGGGGGCCTTGTTGCCGCGACCGAACTCCGAGAGGCCGAGCCGATTCACGAGCAGCCAAGTCAGGCGGGGCGCCACCGCCCCGAGCCACGACGGCTGCGGCCGCTCCGCGATGGGAGGCGGGATGCGCCACGGCGAAAGGGAGTCCGACACGAAATCGTTGCCGGCGTAGAACATCAGGACGAGCGCATCGGGTTGCAGCGACAGCGCGATGTTACGGATGCGATAGTAGTATTGCGGCGGTCCCGTTGCCGAGATGCCGAGGCTCATCACCTCCCAGTCGCGATGGCCCTCCGCCAGCCAGATCTCCTCGAGCCGCGCGCCGACCGATTTCTCGACGAAGGCCCCTTCGAGGAAGCTGTCGCCGACTAGCACGGTGCGGGAAATGCCGGCCGGCTTTTGCGGCGGATGCTCGCGGTCACGCAGGCCCCAGCTGTTGTACGTCGGGACCGCCTGCGCGCCGCTGAGCGTGCTCGCGACGGCGGCATTGGACACCTCGATCGGTCGCAAATCACGCGCCGGCCACGGAGGCACGACGAACGCGCTCAGGGCCTCCAGGCCCGCCACCGTGATCGCGACGAGCAGGGCCGAGAACACACCCCAGAACCAGAAACGTCTATGCTTCATAGGGCTAGCTCATAACCGATCGGGCATGCTCCTCCAACGGGTGCCGTTCTCCGCTCGGCTAGCCGTTCAGCGCCGCCCAGACCCGTTCGGGCGTCGCCGGCATGTTGATGTGCTTGCCGCCCAGCGCGTCGGAGATGGCGTTCATCACCGACGGCAGCGAGCCCGCGCAGCCGGCCTCGCCGCAGCCCTTGGCGCCCAGCACGTTCGTCTTGGCCGGCACCGAGTGATAGTCGATCTTGAACGACGGCGCGTCGCCGGCCCGTGGGATTGCATAGTCGGTGAAGCTACCGGTCAGCGGTTGTCCTTCCTCGCTGTAGACGACGTGCTCGAAGATCGCCTGGCTGATGCCCTGAACCACGCCGCCATGGCTCTGGCCCTCGACCAGCAGCGGATTGATGACCGTGCCGAAGTCGCCGACCATCGTGTACTTCACGACCTCGACATGGCCAGTGTCGGGGTCGATCTCGACCTCCGCCACGTGGGTGCCGTTGGGATAGGCCGACGGCGCCGCCTCGTGGACGTGGCTGACATCGAGCGTGGTGGGCACGCCTTCGGGCAGCTTCATGCCGCTGCGCAGCCTGGCTGCCAGCTCCAGGATTCCGATGCCGCGGTCGGTGCCGACGATCTCGAAACGGCCGAGCTTGAACTCGATGTCGGCGGCCGAGGCTTCGAGCGCGACGCCCGCGATCTCCTTGCCCTTCTCGATCACCTTGTCGGAGGCTTCCATGATCGCCGCGCCCGACGCCATGATCGACTTGGAGCCGCCGGTGCCGCCGCCGGCGATCAGCAGGTCGCTGTCGCCCTGTTTCAGTTTGATCTTGTTGAACGGGATGCCGAGCTTCGAGGTCAGCACCTGAGCGAACGCTGACCAATGCCCCTGACCATAATCCAGTGTGCCGGTGATGATCGTGACGTCGCCATTCTCCTCGAAGCGCAGGCCGCCCATCTCGTTCGTGGGCGGCGCGGTCACTTCGAGATAGTCGCCGATGCCCAGCCCGCGCAGCCTGCCGCGCTTCCTGCTTTCTTCCTTGCGGGCAGCGAAGCCTGCCACGTCCGCCAGCTCCAGCGCCTTGTCGAGCAGTACCGTGAACTCGCCGCTGTCGTAGACCGTGCCCGACGCCGTCTTGTAGGGCATCTCCTCGGGCTTGATGTGATTGCGGCGGCGCATCTCCACCTGGTCGATTCCCATCTCGCGGGCGGCGGTGGTGATCAGGCGCTCCATGAAGTAGTTGGCCTCGGGCCGGCCGGCGCCGCGATAGGCGCCGATTGGCGAGGTGTGGGTGAAGGCCACTTTGGTCTGCACTTCGATCAAGGGCGTGCGGTAGACCGCGGCGAGATTGCGCGAGACTCCCAGCGCGCCCATGGCCGCGCCGACATTCGAGAGGTAGGCGCCGAGATTGGCATAGCCCTTGAGGCGCACCGCGAGGAAAGTTCCGTCCTTGTCGAGGGCCAGTTCGGCGTCGAAATCGTGGTCGCGGCCGTGCTGGTCGCTGAGGAAGCTGCCGGAGCGATCATCGGTCCATTTCACCGGACGGCCGAGGATCTTGGAGGCGTGGAAGAGGCCGGCATATTCGGGATAGGGCGAGCCCTTCATGCCGAACGAGCCGCCGACATTGCCGGTGACGACGCGCATCTGTGCCGGCTTGATGCCGAGCAGGGCCGCCATCTGGTTCTTGAGGCCGAACACGCCCTGACAGCCTGCATAGAGAGTCGAGCGGTCGGTCTCCTTGTCGTAGTGACCGATCGCCGTGCGCGGCTCCATCGCGCAGACGACGATGCGATTGCTGACGATGTGCAGCTTCGTCACGTGCGCAGCCTTTGCGAAGGCTGCGGCGACCTTGGCACTGTCGCCGAACTGGAAGTCGGCACAGACATTGTCGGGCACGTCGTCGAACACGACGGGAGCGCCGGGCTGGGCGGCCTCGCGCGCATTGGTGACGGAGGGCAGGGGCTCGATGTCGAGCATCACGGCCTCGGCGGCATCCCGCGCCTGTGCCTGGGTCTCGGCGACGACGAAGGCCACCGGGTCGCCGACGAAGCGGACCTTGTCGGTGGCCAGCGAATAGCGCGTCGGCGTCTTCATCTGCGAGCCGTCGCGGTTCGGCACCATCATCACCGTCTTCAGGGCGCCGTAGCCGGCGGTGTTGAGATCGGCGCCAGTCCAGATGCCCAGCACGCCCGGCATCGCGCGGGCCTCTTCGGCGTCGATGCCCTTGAGCAGTCCGTGCGCCACCTGGCTGCGGACCATCACGGCATAGGCCTGGCCGGGGAGGTTGATGTCGTCGGTGTAACGGCCCTGGCCCTGCAGCAGGGTCGGGTCTTCCTGGCGCGGCACGGGCTGGCCGACGCCAAATTTCATCAAATCGAGATTGTCGGCGGCGAGAGGCGCGTTCATGGGAATTCCGCTTCGAAAAGTGGGGGATTTGAACGTCATCATAGCGCAGCAAGGCACGGCCTGTGCTAGTCATTCGGACATGTCGAACCTCGATCCCGTCACCTTGACAGTCATCCAGAACGGCCTGATCCAGGTCTGCAACGAGATGGATCTGGCGTTCGTGCGCGCCGCCTTCTCGCCGGTGATCTCCGAGGGCATGGACCGCTCCGACGGCATCTACGACACCGTCGACGGCTCCCTGATCGCCCAGGGCGAACTCGGCCTGCCGGTTTTCGTCGGGACCATGCAGTTTTCCACCCGCGCGGTGATCGAGAGGGTGAAGACGCACTATGCCGGCAAGGTTGATCCGGGCGACGTGTTCATCGTCAACGATCCGTATCTCGGCGGCACGCATCTGATGGACGTGCGTTTCGTGAAGCCGTTCTTCTACAAGGGCGAGCTGTTCGCCTGGCTGGCCAACACCGGTCACTGGCCGGACGTCGGGGGCATGGTGCCTGGCGGCTTCTCCGCCAGCGCGACCGAGGTCGAGCAGGAAGGACTGCGGCTGCCGCCGGTGAAATTCTTCAAGAAGGGCGAGATGGACCAGGAGATCCTGTCCATCATCCTGTCCAACATCCGCATCGCCGACCAGCGCATCGGCGACATCAAGGCTCAGGCCGCCGCGCTCACGACCGGCGAGGTGCGCCTCACCGAGCTGATCGACCGCTATGGCGCCGACGTCGTGCGCGCGGCGATCGCCGAGATGCGCCACCGCGCCGGACGGCAGATGCGCGCCAAGATCGCCGACATTCCCGATGGCGTGTACGAGGGTACCTCCCAGGTCGACAGCGATGGCGTCGTCGATGAGCCGCTCACCATCCGGATGAAGATCACGAAGAAGGGCGACGAACTCACTTTCGACATGACCGGATCGAGCCCGCCCTGCCGCGGCCCGATGAACAGCGTGATCGCCACGACCAAGTCGGCGATCTACCTCGCCGTGAAGCACGTCTTTCCCGACGTGCCGATCAATGCCGGCACCTTCGAGCCGCTGCGCATCGTCGAACCCGAGGGTACGTTCCTGTACGCGAAGTATCCGCGGCCGGTGTCTGGCTGCGCGGCCGAGGTGAGCCAGCGTATCGCGGAGGCAGTGTTCGCGGCGCTCACCAGGGCGATCCCCGATCTGCTGTTTGCGGCGCCCGCCGGCACGTCCGGCAACCTCGGCGTCGGCGGCTACGATCCGGACCGGAAGCGCAACTACATCATGTATCTGTTCACCGGCGGCGGCTATGGCGGCTTCCAGGGCGGCGACGGCCTCAGCAACGGCTGCTCGACAATCGGTATCTCCAAGATGCCGCCGGTCGAAGTGCTGGAGCAGTTTTACCCCGTGCTGTTCGAGGAGTTCTCGTTGCGCGAAGGCTCCGGCGGCGCCGGAGAGTTCCGCGGCGGCTTCGGCATCAACTACGCCATCAAGCTGCGCCGCGGCGAGGCGCGCGTCTCCATGGTGATGGACCATGGTCGCACCGGCCCGCAGGGCGTGCTGGGTGGGAAGGACGGCGGTACCAACACGGTGCAGGTCGAGCAGGGCGGCCGCACCTATCGTCCGCCGCATCTCTCGAAGGACCAGGACATCGAGATCGGCGTCGGCGACGTGGTGCGCGTTTCAACCCCGGGCGGCGGCGGCTTCGGCGATCCGGCCAGGCGCCATCCGGACGCGGTCGCCCGCGACGTGGCGCGCGGCTACTACACGGCGACGGAAGCCCGCGAGAAGTTCGCAACGGCACGGGCCGCCGAATGACTCACTACAGGCGGTCTTTTCTCTCGCTGCCGGTGGCATTGCTGGCGGCGGAGGCAGCGGCGCAATCGGCCTCGTGGTTTCCGGTCGAGGGTGCCGACAAGTCGTTCTTCGTCGAGATGCCCGGCGCGCCAGTCTACAAGGTGCTCGATACGGTGTCGGCCGGCGGCACGCCCTTTGTCTATCATTCCTACAGTCTCGAATACCGGCGCCTGTCGTTCGTGGCGCAGAGCGCGCTCTTTCCCGCCGATGTCGATGTGCGGCAACCCAAGGCCAACCTGCAATCCGCGCTCGACGATCGCGCGCAACGCCTGGCCGGGGGCAAGTGGACCAACGTCGACTGGAAGACGGTGCAAGGGGCACCGGCCGTCGAATCAACCGGACCGCTGGCGGGTGGCAATGCACTGCGACAGCTCGTCGTGCTGAAGGGCCGCCAATACGTTTCCCTGGGCTATCTCGCGCCGGCCGATGCGCTGCGGGCGCCGGAAGCCGAGCGCTTCTTCCGTTCCCTGAGGCTTTTGTCATGACCCTTCCGCGAATCCAGATCCTGGCCCTTGGCGGCACCATCGCGACGGCGCCGGATGCGTCGGGCGCCATGCAGATGGGACTGGGCGCCGACGATCTGGTCGGCGCGGTGCCTTTGCTGGCCACGCTGGCCGACATTCGCGCGGAGACCGTGTCGCGGGTCGGCAGCCATTCGCTGTCCTTCGACCAGCTCCATGCGCTGGCGAACAAGATCATGGACCTCGATGTCGACGGCGTGGTGGTGACGCAGGGCACCGACACGCTCGAGGAGACGAGCTTCCTGCTTGACCTGCTGGTCGCGCGCGACATCCCGGTGATCGTGACGGCGGCGATGCGCAATCCCGCGCTCACGTCGGCGGACGGGCCGGGCAATCTGCTCGCGGCAGTGCGCGTCGCCTGCGATCCCTGGGTGAAGGCCCATGCGAAGGCGCTGGGCGTCGCCGTCGTGATGCTGGACGAGGTCTACGCAGCGTCCGACGTGCTCAAGATCCATCCGACGCGGCTCAATGCCTTCGCCTCACCGCAGACCGGCCCGCTCGCGGCGCTGGTCGAGGAGAGGGTCGTGCCGCTGTCGCTGCCGGTACGTGCGCCGATCGAGGCGGCGCGCAAGCGGCTGGGCGCGGCATCGGGCCGGGAACAGCCGGTGGCGCTGCTGTGGCTGGGTCTGGACGAGCCGGGCTACATCCTCGAGGCGATGGTCGATCATCGTGACCAGCTCGGCTATCGGGGCGCCGTCGTGGGTGCGATGGGTGGCGGTCACGTTCCCGAACGCATCGCCTCGCTGGTGGGACAGCTGGCCGAGATCATTCCCACCGTCGTATCGCCGCGCGCCGGCGGCGGGCCGCTGCTGCGCCAGACCTATGGCGGACCCAGCTCGGAGATCGCTTTGCGCAAGGCCGGCCTCATCTGGGGCGGCCGGCTCAATCCGCTCAAGGCGCGCGTGCTGCTCCAGACCTGCCTGCGCGCCGGACTGGACAAGGCCGCGATTGCCGAGGTCTTCGAGGCTTTCGGCTAGAGAGGGCGGCTAACAGGGCTCGATACGTTCCTGCTTCGCCGCGGCGAAGCCGTGCATGCCCATGTGCCACTGCAACGCGACGATCATGCCCTTGATTGGCTGAAGCAGGCCGATCGACAGAAGGATCACCAGCGGCGCCCACAGGATCGTGTGCAGCCAGTAGGACGGCTGGTAGGCGATCTCGACATACATGGCGATCGGCACAACCAGGTGGCCGACCAGGAAGATCGTCAGATAGGCGGGGAAATCGTCGGCGCGGTGATGGTGCAGGTCCTCGCCGCAAGCCGGGCAGCGATCGGCCACCTTCACGAAGGCGCGGAACAGCTTGCCCTCTCCACAGGCCGGGCAGCGTCCCATCATGCCCCTCATCAGATAAAGACCGCCCTTCCCAGCCATCGTGTCCTCCTCGGATTGTCGGCTTGTATATCCATACGTGTGGCCATACATTCAAGGACAAGGAGCGATATTGTATGGATTGGAGCCCTACACTCGATGCGGGCGGGCCGGTTTACGAAGGCATCGTGGCGGCGCTCGAGCGCGATATTGCCTCCGGTCGTCTGCATCGTGGCCAACGCCTGCCGACCCATCGCGCCCTCGCCAAGGCCTTGGATGTCGACCTGACGACGGTGACGCGGGCCTACAACGAGGCGCGCCGCCGGGGGCTGACGGATGCACGGGTCGGGCAGGGCACCTTCGTCGCCGAAAATCGCACGCGGCCAGCCAGCCGCGCCGCCGCTGGCATCGACGTCGATCTGTCGATGAACCTGCCGCCGTCGCCCATCGAGGCCGATCTCGAAGGGCGCATTATGCGGGGGCTGGCGACCCTTCAGCGCGACCATGGCTTCTCCGATCTCCTGAGCTACCAGCAGGCGGGTGGCAGCACGGTGGATCGCGGCATCGCGGCCGAGTGGCTGCGGCGGCGTGTTCCCACGGTCCAGGCGGACCGGCTCGTCATCTCTCCCGGCACGCAGAGCGCGCTCATGGCGCTTCTCCTGGCGGTGACGAGGCCGGGCGACGTCGTGCTCACCGACCGGCTTACCTATCCGGGCTTCAGGTCGGCGGCCGCATCGCTCGGCGTGCGTCTCGTCGGCGTGGCGTCGGACGAAGAGGGCATGGATCCCCGGGCGCTCGAGGAAGCCTGCCGCCTTCACGCGCCCAAGGCGGTCTACCTGCTGCCGACGATTCACAATCCGACGACCGCGACAATCGGTCTGCCGCGTCGCGAAGAGCTTGCGGAGGCGGTTCGTCGTCACGATCTGGTGCTGATCGAGGACGACGCTTATGGAAGTTTCGAGCCGGCTCCGCTGCCGATTGCGACGCTCATTCCCGAGCGCAGCTATCTCGCGATGACGCTGTCGAAGTGCATGGCGCCGGGATTGCGTGTGGCCCATGTGCTGGCGCCCGATCGCACCGCCGCGTCGGGCCTTGCCAATGCCTTGCGCACGGTATCGCAGATGCCGGCACCGCTGATGGTCGCGCTGGTCTCGCGCTGGTTCGCCGACGGCAGCGCCGACGCCATCGTGTCGGCCGTCGCTGCGGAGGCTGCGGCCAGACAGGGGCTGGCGATCAAGGCGCTTGCGGGCCAGAGCTACGCAGCTCACGGCAAGGGCCTTCACGTGTGGCTGAGACTGCCCGCGACGTGGACCCGTGCAGAATTTGCGGCGCACGTTCAGCGACAGGGGCTTGCCGTGGTCACGAGTGACAGCTTCAGCGTCGATGGCGAACCGGAACACGCCATCCGCATCGCGCTGGGCGCGGCGCGGAGCCGCGCGGAACTCGTGGCGGCGCTGGACGTACTGGTCGTCGCATTGAAGTCGCCCGCTTACGCGTCGCGCATCGTCTAGGGAGAACATGATGTTCGAGGGACTGGACGCCATCTTCCTCGCCAGACTGCAGTTCGCCTTCACCGTCTCGTTCCATTTCATCTTCCCGTCCTTCTCGATCGGCCTGGCGAGCTATCTCGCCGTGCTCGAAGGCCTGTGGCTGTGGACGGGTCGCCAGGTCTATCTCGACCTCTTCAAGTACTGGCTGAAGATCTTCGCGCTCGCCTTCGGCATGGGCGTCGTGTCGGGCATCGTCATGTCCTATCAGTTCGGCACCAACTGGTCGGCTTTCTCCGACAAGGCGGGCCCGGTGATCGGACCGCTGATGGCCTACGAGGTCCTGACGGCCTTCTTCCTCGAAGCGGGCTTCCTGGGCGTCATGCTGTTCGGCATGAATCGCGTGGGCAAGGGCCTGCACTTCGCGGCGACGCTTGCCGTCGCGGTCGGCACCTTCTTCTCGGCCTTCTGGATCCTCAGCGCCAACAGCTGGATGCAGACGCCGGCCGGCTACGCGATCAATGCGGGCGGCCAGTTCGTGCCGGTCGACTGGTGGGCGGTCATCTTCAATCCGTCCTTTCCGTATCGGCTCGTGCACACCGTGTTCGGCGCCTACCTGACGACGGCGCTGGTCGTTGGCGCGGTCGGTGCGTGGCACCTGTTGCGAGAGCGCGGCAACGAGGGTGCGCGGGTCATGTTCTCCATGGCGATGGGCATGATCACCGTCGTGGCCCCGCTGCAGATATTCGCCGGTGACCAGCATGGGCTGAATACGCTGGAGCACCAGCCCGTGAAGGTCATGGCCATGGAGGGCCACTTCCAGAGCCATCCCGACGGCGCGCCGCTGGTTTTGTTCGGCTGGCCCGACGAGGCCGCCGGCAAGAACCTGTTCGCCGTCGAGATTCCCAAGGCGTCGTCGCTCATCCTGAAGCATTCGTGGGATGCGCCGCTGAAGGGACTCGACACGGTCGACCGCAAGGACTGGCCGCCGGTGCCCGTCGTGTTCTGGTCGTTCCGGATCATGGTCGGCATGGGCATGCTGATGCTGGCCTTGGCGGCATTCAGCCTGCTCGCGAGGATGCGCAGGCACCTCTACGACTGGCCGCTGCTGCATCGCTTCGCGCTGGCGATGGGACCGGCGGGGTTTGTCGCTGTCATCGCCGGCTGGGTGACGACGGAGGTCGGGCGCCAGCCCTATACGGTGTACGGCCTGCTGCGCACGGTCGATTCGGTCTCCGCGCTCGATGCACCGGCGGTCGGCGCCTCGCTGATGGCCTTCGTCATCGTCTACTTCTTCGCCTTCGGGGCCGGGACCTATTACATCCTGAGGCTGATGTCGCATCCGCCGCATCGCGGCGAGGAGGGGCCGCGGCGCGACCAGCCGGTGCGCGCCGCGGGCATCACGCCTGCCCCGGCGGTGGCCGATTCGCTCGCGACCGGCAAGGAGGCCTGATCATGCCGTTCGACCTTCCGATGTTCTTCGCCTTCATCATCGCCTTCGCCATCCTGGCCTACGTCGTCATGGACGGGTTCGACCTTGGCATCGGCATCCTGTTTCCATTCCTGCCGGTCGGCCGCGAGCGCGACAGCGCCATGAATTCGGTGGCACCCGTCTGGGACGGTAACGAGACATGGCTGGTGATGGGCGGCGGCGGCCTGCTCGCTGCCTTTCCGCTGGCTTACGGCATGATCCTCTCGGCCCTCTATGCACCCATCATCGCCATGCTGCTGGCGCTGGTCTTCCGCGGCGTGGCCTTCGAGTTCCGTTGGCGCGACCCGCGCCATCGCGTGCTGTGGGATGTGGCGTTCAGCGGTGGCTCGGTCGTGGCCACTCTCGCGCAGGGCATCACCCTGGGAGCCCTGCTGCAGGGAATCGCCGTCCAGAACCGCACCTATGCCGGCGGCTGGTTCGACTGGCTCACGCCGTTCAGCCTGCTCGTTGGCGTCAGTCTCCTCTGCGGCTATGCGCTCCTGGGTTCGACATGGCTGGTGATGAAGAGCGAGGGCTCCTTGCAGGAGCGTTGCTATCGCCTGGCCTTTCGCCTCGGTATTGCGACGATCGTGGCGATGGCGGCGGTGAGTGCAGCGACGCCTTTCCTGCGCGATGCCTACTGGATGCGCTGGTTCGCCTGGCCGCAGGTCCTGTTCACCGCCCAGGTCCCGCTTCTCGTGGCGATCGTCACCTTCGTTCTGTTCTGGAGCCTGCGCCGCTTGCATCACTACACGCCGTTCCTGATGGCGCTTGCTTTGTTCGGCCTGGGCCTCGCCGGCCTCGGCATCAGCCTCTACCCCAATGTCGTGCCGCCGTCGGTCTCGATCTGGGATGCCGCCGCGCCGCACGACAGCCTGAAGTTCATGCTGCCCGGCGTCCTGGTGATCGTGCCGATCATCCTGGCCTATACCGGCTTTTCCTATTGGGTGTTCCGCGGCAAGACCGGTCACGAGGGCTATCATTGATGCCCAAAGCACGGCAGTGGCTGTGGTTCGTCGGCCTGTGGGCTGGCGGCGTCGGCGTCACGGCGCTGGTCGGCTACGCGATCAAGCTCTGGCTGAAGTAGCCTCCCAGGAGACATTCCGCTTGACGTTCAATCCGGCGGGCGACAGTTTCAAAGAACATGTTCGGGAACCGCAACCTTTGTGATCGATGCCGACGTCGCTGCACCCAAGCGGCGGCTCTTCGGGCTGCGCGTCGATCAGCGTCCGTCGGTGTGGTGACTGCGTCACCCTAGATCCCGCCCGCCGGAATGCTCCGGCCCGCGCTTCCGAACCCCCGCAGCCCCCGCTCCGGGGGTTTTGTTTTGCCCAAACTCCAAAGGACACCATCATGAGCATTCGTGTCGGTATTGTCGGCATCAGCGGTTTTGGCGGCGGCGAGGCGATGCGCCTGGTCGCGAGCCATCCCTCTTTCGAACTGGTCTATGCCGCGGGCGAAGGCAGCGCGGGCAGCCGGTTGGTCGAGCGTTTTCCCGGCCTGCCGGCCAGGCTGGCCGACCTCGTGATCGAGAAGTGGGATCCGCTGACCCTGCCGAAGCTCGACGTGCTGTTCGCCTCCTTGCCGACGGGCGCCTCGGCGGACGCGCTGGCGCGTGTTCCAAAGGACGTGAAGATCGTCGATATCGGCGGCGACCACCGATATGTCGAGGGGTGGGCGTACGGTCTCGCCGATGTCTGGCCGACGGAGATCGCCGGGAGGACCCGCGTCGCCAACCCCGGCTGCTTTCCCGCGGCAACGCTGACCGCGCTGGCGCCGCTGTTGGCTGACAGGCTGATCGAGCCCGGCAACATCGTGATCGACGCCAAGACCGGCATTTCGGGAGCCGGTCGTGGCGGTGCCGACAGCCGCTTCGGCTATGCCGAGAGCAACGAGAACCTGGTGCCTTACGGCCTGCTCAAGCACACCCACATGCCGGAGATGGCCAGGACGATCGAGCGGCTGAGCGGCGGTAGCGCCGCCGGCCTGGTGTTCACGCCGCACCTCGTGCCGATGACCCGCGGCGTGCTTGCCACCATTTACTGCCGCGGCCGCGCCACGACGGACCAGTGTCTGGACGCGGCGCGGCGCTTCTACGCCGGCCGGGCGTTCGTGCGTGTGACTGGCAAGCCGCCACAGACCAAGTGGGCGACCGGCTCGAATCTGTCCTTCGTCAGCTATGCGGCCGATCCGGAGCGCAACCTGGTGATCGCGATGGGCGTGGTCGACAATCTCGGCAAGGGAGCTGCCGGCCAGGCGGTGCAGAATGCGAACCTGATCTGCGGCCTGCCGGAAACTGCGGGGCTCGACGGCGCACCTGTCTGGCCATGATGACGGCGGGCCAAACGCAGCCATATCCGTCGACCTAGGTCGTGCGGCGGGTCGGCCGGCAGTTGAAGGCGAGCGGATTGCCGCCCGTGTCCCGCAGCGTGGCGAGATCGTCGCGGCCGGTCCATTCGGTGGCGGTATTGGCGTAGCGGAAACCCGGCGCGCTGCCCTGGTACTCCAGCCGCCACGTGCGGTCGCCGAGCGTCACCGAGGCGCGGTTCTTCGCGTAGACTACCGACACTTCCTTGCGGCCGTCGCAGAGATAGGCGATCCCGGTCGGCGTCGCCTCGTCGGGCGCCGGCCGCGGAATCGTGGTGGTCAACGGTTGCTCCTTCGGAGCGCAGCCGCCAATCAGGATCAACGCGAGAATCGACAGGCGCTTCATGGTGCGCTTTCCTCCTGGGCCGACCATAGCAAATCGCCGAGGAGACGGAATGGCCCTGTTCAAGCTGCGCGACGGCGCCGAACTCTACTACGAGGTCCATGGCAGCGGCCCCGCGCTGTTTCTGGTCGCCGGCCTCGGCGGCGATGGCCGCTGGTGGAGCGACAACGTGTCCGAGCTGGCGAAGAATTTCACCGTCGTCGTGCACGATCATCGCGGCACCGCGCGCAGCAGCCTTTCGAGGATCGACTACAGCGTCGAGCAGATGGCCGACGATGCGCTCCAGCTCATCGAGGGGCTGGGCTACGACAAGGTCCACTGGTGTGGACATTCGACCGGCGGCGCGATGGGACAGATTCTCGCGATCGAACATCCCGCCCGGATCGACCGGCTGGTGCTCAGCGCCACCTGGGCGAAGACGGATGCCTTCTTCCGCCGTCTGTTCGAGGTGCGGTCGCTGATGCTGCGCGAGTTGGGACCGGCAGCCTATCTGAAGTCGAGTGCGCTGGCGTTGAATTCGCCGGCCTGGGTCCGTGACCACGATGCCGACCTCGTGGCCGCCGAGGCGAAGGCGCTGCAGACCATTCCCGTTCCCGAGATCGTCCTCTCGCGCATTGCCGCCATCGTGGCGCATGACCGGCGCGAGCAGCTGCAGAAAGTGACGGCGCGTACCCTGGCCCTCTGTGCCCGCGACGATACGGTGACGCCGCTCTATTTCACCGAGGAGCTGGTGCGCCTGATCCCGGGCGCACGCGCCTATGTGCTGCCGGACGGCGGCCATGCATATCCGAACGTGCACGGCGCGGAGTTTCGTCGTGTAATGACCGCCTTCCTTTTGGAGTCCTGACCGCCATGAAGATCGAACCGCTGATCGCCGCCGCCGCCGCCGAGCTGACCGCCATCCGGCGCGACATCCACGCGCATCCGGAGCTGGGCTTCGAGGAGGAGCGGACCAGCACCATCGTCGCCCAGAAGCTGAAGGAGTGGGGCTGCGAGGTCACGACGGGCATTGGCAAGACCGGCGTTGTCGGCACCATCCGGGTCGGCAACAATCCGCGCGCCATCGGCCTGCGGGCCGACATGGACGCGCTGCCGATGGACGAGCTCAACACCTTCGACCATCGCAGCACGCACAAGGGCCGCATGCATGCCTGTGGCCATGACGGCCATACCGCGATGCTGCTGGGCGCCGCCAAGTATCTCGCCGCGACCCGCAACTTCGACGGCACGGTGCATCTCATCTTCCAGCCGGCCGAAGAAGGGCGCGGCGGCGCCGAGGCGATGGTCAAGGACGGGCTGTTCCAGAAGTTCCCGTGCGAGATCATCTTCGGCATGCACAACAGGCCGAAGCTCGACGTCGGCAAGTTCGCCATCCGCTCGGGCCCGCAGATGGCGGGCGGCGGCCTGTTCGACATCCACATCACCGGCAAGGGCGCCCATGGAGCACGCCCCGAGGCCGGCATCGATCCAGTGATCATCGCGACCCAGATCATCTCGGCGCTGCAGAGCGTCGTGTCGCGCAACGTGGCACCGCTCGATTCGGCGGTGATCTCGGTCACGCAGATGCACGCGGGCGACGCCTACAACGTGATCCCGCAGGAAGCCGTGCTGCGCGGCACGATTCGCGCCTTCCGGAAGGAGACGATGGCGCTGATCAAGGAGCGTATCGAGACGATCTCCAGCGGCATCGCCGCGAGCCTGGGCGGCAGCGCCAAGGCCGACGTGCGCATCGCCTTCCCGCCGCTGGTGAACGACAAGGACGCGGTGAAGTTCATCGCCGACGTGGCGGCCGAGATCGTCGGACCTGAGAACATGAACCGCGAGGGGCCGTTCGTGATGGCTTCCGAGGATTTCTCCTACATGCTGGAAGAGGTCCCGGGCGCCTTCATCAACATCGGCAACGGCGGCGGCGAGGGCGGCTGCGAGGTCCATAATCCCAGCTACGACTTCAACGACGAAGCGCTCACCCTGGGCTCGACCCTGTGGGCACGCGTGGTCGAGAAGCGGCTGGCGAAGGACGCGCGTTGAGCACCGCCGGCGACGGCACCGGCCGGCACTGGCTGGCCCGGGAACTGCCCTATGTGGCGATGCTGGCCCTGGCGGTCGGCGGCGTCATCCTCACCGGCTTCCGGGGGCCCACGACCTACGCCTACTGGATGGTCCTGGCGCCGATCTACGGCCTCGCCTGCGTGATGTCGGGATGGCGGGAGGTCGACAAGACGGCCGATCACCTGCGGCTCATCGTGACGCAGGCGCTGCACTGGCTCGCCTTCCTGGCGGCGATGTGGCTGATGTTCCTGCCGGAGGTGCGCGGCGTGGTGAACGACAATGCGACCAGTCTCGCGCTCCTGATCCTGCTGGCGCTCGGCACCTTCGTGGCGGGCGTTCACGCGCGGGTCTGGCGTATCTGCCTGGTCGGCCTGTTCCTCGCTCTGTCGGTGCCAGCCGTGGCGTGGATCCAGGATTCGGCCATGCTGCTGCTGGTCGGCACGTTGATGGTCGTCGCGGTCGGCGGCGTGTTCTGGTGGCTGTGGAGGCGCGAGAGGAGCGCGCCGTGACGGAGCGTACGAAGGTCATCCTGTGGAGCGACTATGTGAGTCCCTACGCCTTCGTGGCGAAGGCGTGGGCTTACGAACTCGAGGCTGACTACGAGATCGACCTCGACTGGCGCCCCTACACGCTCGACATCGCCTCGTTCCAGGGCTCGGTCGAGCAGCGCGATCCGCATCACTGGCGCCGCGTGCGCTATGCCTACATGGACGCCCGCCGCTTCGCCAACAAGCAGGGCCTGACCCTGATGGGGCCGAAGAAGATCTACGATGCACGGGCGATCAATGCCGGAATGCTCTACGCCCAGCAGCATGGCGTCTTCCGTGCCTACAACGATCTCGCGTTCGATCGTTTCTGGCGTCGCGCTCTCGATCCTGAAAGCATCGAAGCCGTCAGTGTGGCGCTCGAGCAGGCGGGCGCGCCCCCGGGATTCGGCTCCTTTCTCGAAGGCGAAGGTGGCGCGCGCCACGACTCGCTCCGCAGCGAAGCCGAAGCATCGGGCATCTTCGGCGTCCCGAGCTTCGTTCTCGACGGCGAGATCTTCTGGGGCGGCGATCGAGTCTTTCTCCTGAGAGAAAGACTCGACGAAAAAGGCGTGCCGCGGCGGCGCTAGCCCTCGGCGCGATCCAGCGTGCGCTCGACGCGCTCATGCAGATTCTTGACGTCGCCCCGCTGCTTGCGCGCCCGTTCCTTGATCTGGCGCTTTGCGCGGCGAAACGCGTCGTTCACCGCGAAGGTCGGATCGGCAAGCCGCTCGTCGTCATGCGACGTATGGTCGATGTTCACGTCGATATGGCCCGGCAGGGCGATGTGGATGTTCACGCTGAAGAGGTTGCTCGTGCGGTGATGCCGGTCCGGGACCTGCACGACCACCTGGCAGGACGTCAGCCGGCCATAGAGCTTCTCGAGCGTCTCGATGTGTTCGGAGATCAGCGTGTTCAACGCTTCGCTCGGCGTGCCGCCCTGATAGCTGATGCGTACCGGTGTTTCCATTACAGCCTCCGCTTCTGTTCGCTTCCCCCGCGGAAAACGTAGCATGTCGGGAAGGGGTTGCGCTTCTGTAGAGGGCATCCCGGGCACCCTCATTTCATGACATAGGTCGCCGGTGTCGCGTGCCCTAGGGGCGTCGCGAAAATAAATTCGATGACCGACTGCGTCCCGGTGGCGGCAAATTTTGGTGGAATGATGCGCTGTCGCCAGCGGCCGGAACCACGCGAAATTCGCCCGCGGGCACGCTTTGCGCGAGGCGGTCGGTTCAGTTCGCCGGGACTCGAATAGAAGAAATGCGGATGCCCAAGGGGGCAGGCCGAGGAGCTCGGCTAGTCGCCTGCGGCGACGACCGTCGCGTCGTCCTTCGCCGGACGCACCACGCGATGGCTCACCATGCGGTGATGAAGCGTGCGGACCGTGTCGCTTCCGCGGGTCAGGCATACCCAAGGGAGGATACCGTGCACGAAACAGGCGAGCGAGCCAACCAGCATCCTGGCGCCGAAACCGAAGGCCATGCCCATGTGCTGGAAATAGGTCTCGTTGACCGAGGCGGGGTGGTCGGTGAAGCGGCGGAACATGAGCAAATTGTACCGGCCATCGCAGGAAACGGCTTGCTACCTTCCCCGTGCGGAGCCCAAACTTGAGAATACAATTCTTCGGGGAAGCCAA
Organism: uncultured Reyranella sp.; assembly: GCF_945957355.1. Classification (GTDB taxonomy): domain Bacteria; phylum Pseudomonadota; class Alphaproteobacteria; order Reyranellales; family Reyranellaceae; genus Reyranella. Next base: position 132,690 of record NZ_CAMFKM010000009.1, read on the forward strand.
TGGCCGGAAAATTTACACTGGATTCCTTCGACAAAAAGATCCTGGATTGCCTCCAGGACAATGCCGACATGCCGCTGGCCGAAGTAGCGAAACGCGTCGGCCTGTCGACCACGCCATGCTGGCGGCGCATCAACCGGCTGCAGGAAGAGGGCATCGTGCGGTCGCGCGTGGCGCTGCTCGACCGCAAGGCCGTCAACGCACACGTCACCGTGTTCGTGGCGGTTCGGACGGCGCAGCACAATGCCCAGTGGCTGACCCGCTTTGCCAGGGCGGTGGCCTCCTTTCCCGAGGTCATGGACTGCTATCGCATGAGCGGTGAAATCGACTACCTGATCCGGCTCGCGCTGCCCGACATCGAGGCCTACGACGCCTTCTACAAGCGCCTGATCGCCAAGATCGAACTGTCCGACGTCACCTCGATGTTCGCGATGGAGGAGATCAAGTCCACCACGCGGTTGCCCTTGAACTACCTGCCTTAGCGGCTGGCTCTGGCCTCCCACGCCGGTGAGCCTTAGGATCGCGCCCGTTTGCACAGCATGATCCAGGGGAAACGATGAATACGGGCCCGAATACAGGCAAGAATCGCAAGAAGGTGCTGATCGTCGGCCGCATGCCGGAGGCGGGAATCGCCGTCCTCAAGGCGCGCGACGATGTCGACTACGAGATCCTGACGGACGACCGGGTCCCGTCGCTCCACCCCAAGCTCAAGGACGCGAATGCCGTGACCCTCGGCGCCACCCCGTTCCGGCAGGCCGAGCTCGATGCGGCGCCCGGCATGATGGTGGTGGCCCGCCTCGGCGTCGGCTTCGATGCCGTCGAGATCCCGGCGCTCAACAAGCGCAAGATCCCGCTGATGACCACCGGCATCGCCAACTCGGTGTCCGTGGCCGAGCATGCGATGTACATGATGCTCGCCGCGTCGCGCCTCACCAAGAAGTCCGACCGCTGGGTGCGCACCGGCGCCTGGGCCGAACGGCTGAGCGACCTGCCGTCCGACGTCGCGGGCAAGAAGGTGCTGGTCGTCGGCATGGGCCGTATTGGCTCGCGCACGGTCAAGCGCTGCGTCGCGTTCGAGATGGACACCTATGTGCTCGATCCAAACATGTCGAAGGCCGACGTCGAGAAGGCCGGCGCCACCAAGGTCACTGATCTCAAGGCGATCCTGCCAGAGGTCGACTATGTGTCGATCCATTGTCCGAAAGGGCCGGAGACGATCGACATGTTCAACACAGAGACACTGGGGCTGATGAAGCCGACGGCGTTCCTGGTGAACACGGCGCGCGGCGGCATCGTCAACGAGGACGCGCTATACGCTGCCCTGAAGGGCGGCAAGCTGCGCGGGGCGGGCCTCGACGTGCTCGACCGCGAGCCGCCCGATCCGACGAACAAGCTGTTTGAGCTGGAGAACGTGTTCTTCAGCCCACACATGGCCGGCGTCACCCAGGAAGCCAGCGACCGCATGGCCGTCACCGCCATCGAGAACATCCTGAGCGTTTTCGACGGAAGGCCCAATGCGGCGAACGTCGTGAACAAGGAAGTGCTCGGCTGAGGCCGGGCTTCACGAGAGTCGAAAGGCGGCATCGGTCGACGGCGACCGGTGCCGCAGCTTTTTAAGGGGGGTATCGATGAAGTACGGACCGCTCGGCCGCTCGGGCCTGATCGTCAGCAGGATCTGCCTGGGAGGAAATTCCTGGGGCGCCAAGGGCCGGCGGGGCTGGGGCAAATTCGACGAGTCGGAGGCGCCGGCCTATTTCAGGCGCGCGCTCGACGTCGGCATCACCTTCTTCGACACCGCCGATACCTACAATTTCGGCCGCTCCGAGGAGATCATGGGCGCCACGCTCATGAAGATGGCCAGGCGCGAGGATTTCGTGCTGTCGACCAAGGTCGGCATCCGCATGAGCGAGAACCAGAACGACGTCGGCACCGGCCGCAAGCACCTGATGGCCTCGGTCGATGCGCAGCTGAAGCGTCTGCAGACAGACTATATCGACGTCTACCAGGTCCATCGCCTCGACCCGCACACGCCGATCGAGGAGACCATGTATTCGCTCGACCAGATCGTGCGCTCCGGCAAGGTCCGCTACATCGGCGGTTCGACCATGCCGGCCTACAAGTTCGCACAGATGATCATGATCGCCGACTGGAAGGGTTATGCCAGGCCGATTGCCATGCAGAACCTCTACAACCTGATCCAGCGCGAGGAGGAGCATGAGATGAATCGGCTCTGCCACGAGCAGGGCGTCGGTCTGATTCCCTATTCGCCGCTGGCGCGCGGCTTCCTCGCGGGCAACCGCAGCAAGGACGGCGGCGGCACCACCGAGCGCGCGAAGAACGATACGGTCGTGAAGGACGGCACCTACCGCGATTGCGACTGGGAAATCGTCGAGCGGCTGAAGAAGATCGCGAGCGGGAAGGGCTGCACGCCGGCCCAGGCGGCGCTCGCCTGGCTGCTGCACAAGCCATACATGGGCTCGCCGATCATCGGCGCGACCGATCTCGAGCAGCTGACCTCGGCGGCCAAGGCGACCGAGATCACGCTCACGCCTGAGGAATGCAAGGAGCTCGAGGCGCCCTACGCCTTCCGCGTTTCGCCGGTCAACTGAGCGCGCCGGCCGATCGCGGCGGAGAACCAGAAGGCCAGCAGCGGCAGCACGAGGGCGGCCGCCCAGAAGACGGGCGGCGCGCCCCAGCGGTCGACGATGGGAGCGGCGATGGGCACGCCAATCGCCTGGCCCACGAACAGGCAGAGAGCGAACAGCGCCATGCCGGCGCCGCGGGCCTCCGGCGCCATCTGGGTGCCGTTGGTCTGCAGCGTATTGTGGAGCATGTAGAACGAAACGCCGGAGAGGACGATGGCGGCGAACTCGATCTCGGCGGTCGGCGCCAGCGCCATGGCCGCGAAGGCGATGCCCAGTCCCGTGCCACCCCATGTGCAGAGGCCGCGCTCGCCCAGGATGCGCACGAGGTGGTGCGCCACCATCACGTAGAGGAAGCCCCCGGCGCCGAAGGCCGCGACCGCCAGTCCGATGGCGGCGAAGCCCAGGTCGAAGCGCTGGTGCAGGTCGGCGCCGACGAAGGTGAAGGCGCCCCAGAAGACGCCGCCCTCCAGCGCCACGACCAGGATGACCGTCATGGCCCAGGGTCTTTTGAGGACACCGACCATCTGGCCGATCATCGAGCCCGCTGCCCGTTCGCCCGGGCGGGCGATGTCGGGCCGGGCGCGCATCACGGCGAACAACGCGGCACCGGCCATGATGTAGATCGCCGCCAGAACCCAGAAGACCGAGCGCCAACCCAGCCAGTCGCCGATGGCTCCGCCCAGCGCCGATCCGGTCATAAGGCCCAGCGTCTGGCCGGTCAGGAAGCGGGCGAGCGTCGCCTGCCGCTTCTCGTAGCTCACATTGTCGCCCACCCAGGCGATGGCGAGCGGGATGATCGCCGAACCGGTCACGCCCGTCAGGAAGCGCGCCAGGGTGAGCATCCCGAGCGACGTCGAGATTGCGCCCAGCATGCAGCAGAGGGCGGCGCCGATGCAGGCGATGGCGACCACCGGCATCTTGCCGTAGCGATCGCCGAACGGCCCATGCACCAGCACGAAGACGCCGTTGGCAAACAGGAAGGCCGTGGCGGCGATCGAGGCCGCGCCGACCGTGACGCCGAAGGAAGCGGAGAGCTGCACCAGCAGCGGGTCGATCACCCTCATGTTGGCGGCCGACGCGAAGGCGGCGACCGACAGTAGCACGATGGCAATCGTGGGCGCGGCAGGAGGGACGCTGGGGGACGGCCGCGGTGGAACGGCGGGGGAAGGCATCGGTTGCGGGCTTACCGGCTCGGACCCGCAAAAGAAAGGTCTCTTGGCGCGACCCAGCAATGACCTATGGTGGTGGGATGATGGAAGAGCTTCTCGTCCTCGCCCGCGATCCGCATGCCTGGGCCGCGTTGGCGACCCTCATCGTCATGGAAGTCGTGCTGGGCATCGACAACCTGATCTTCATTTCCATCCTGACCAACAAGCTGCCGGAGGAGAAGCGGTCGAGCACCCGCCGAATCGGCATCGCGCTCGCGGTGATCCTGCGGCTCGGGCTGCTCAGTGGTGTCGCCTTCATCGTCCAGCTCACGGCGCCGCTCTTTTCACTGTTCGGCCATGGATTTTCCTGGCGCGATCTCATCCTGATCGGCGGTGGCCTGTTCCTGATCTACAAGGCGACCAGCGAGATTCACGACCATGTCGTGGGAGAGCATGAGGGCGAGGGGGATGTCGCCGGCAAGGTCGTGCGCGTCACCGTGGCGGGTGTGATCGGCCAGATCCTGATCCTCGATCTGGTGTTCTCGCTCGACAGCATCATCACTGCCGTGGGCATGACCGACGACATCCCGATCATGGTGATCGCCGTCGTCGTGGCTGTTGGCCTGATGCTTGCTGCTGCGGATGGTCTGGCCAGGTTCATCGGCAACAATCCGACCATCGTCATGCTGGCGCTGGGCTTCCTGCTGATGATCGGCATGACCCTGATCGCCGACGGCATGGGCGTGCACGTACCCAAGGGCTATATCTATACGGCCATGGCTTTCTCGGGCCTGATCGAGGGGCTGAACATGATGGCGCGTCGCGCGCAGCGCAGACGTCCACTGCGCAAGCGACCACGCTGACGCGCTGACAAGGGAGGCGGCCGCGGGCTAAGCTTCTCGCCATGAAGCTCAAGGATCAGGTGGCCATTGTCACCGGTGCGGCATCCGGAATCGGCGCCGCGACCGCACGATTGTTCGCAGCCGAGGGCGCCAGGGTCGCGCTGGTCGATCTCGACGAGGCGGGGCTTGCGAAGGTCGCCGCCGAGATCGCCGGCGACACCCTCATCATCCCCGCTGACGTCAGCAACAACGAACAGGCACGCGCGGGCGTGGCGAAGGTGCTGGAGAAATGGGGCCGCGTCGATGTCCTGGTGACGGCCGCCGGTGCCTCTTTCGGGGGCACGGTCGACAAGGTCGACGAGGCGACCTGGGATCGCACCTTCGCAATCAACGTGAAGGGCACCTTTCTCTGGGTCCACCACGCCATCAAGCCGATGATCGCGGCAAAGTCCGGCGCCATCGTCACGCTGGGCTCGCAGCTCGCCCAGTCGAGCCTGGGCACCAACGTGGCCTATATCGCCTCCAAGGGCGCCATCGTCTCCTTCACCAAGACCGTCGCCGTCGATCATGCCGCCCAGGGCATCCGCATCAATGCGCTGATGCCGGGCGTCATCGACACGCCGATGCCGGCGCGCTCGCTGAAGCGCCAACCCGACCCCGAGGCCGCGCGCGCCTTCTGGAAGGTGCGCCATCCGATGGGCCGCATCGGCCAGCCGGAGGAAGTGGCCAAGGCGGCCCTCTTCCTGGCTTCTTCGGATTCCTCCTTCACCACGGGCTCGCTGCTGTTCGTCGACGGCGGCTGGACGGCGCACTGACATGCCAAAGAAGCTCACACCCGAACAGGTCGAAGCCTATGCGCGAGACGGCTATGTCTGCCCGGTCGACGCCTTCTCGACCGAACGCACACGGGCCTGGCGCGACAGGCTCGAAGCCTTCGAGCGCGCGCAGGGCCAGAAGCTGACGCGCGGCCACAATTTCAAGCCGCATCTTCTCTTTCCCTGGGTCGACGAGATCGTCCATTCGCCCGAGGTGCTCGACGCGGTCGAGGATCTGATCGGACCCGACATCCGCCTGTTCCATCTCAGCGTCTGGCCCAAGGACGCAGGTTCCGGCGCCTATGTGAGCTGGCACCAGGACGCGACCTACTTCGCGCTGGAGCCCGCCTGCCATGTCACCGCCTGGGTTGCGCTCTCCGACGCGCCGGTCGAGGCGGGCTGCATGGAGGTCGTGCCGGGGTCGCACAAGCTCGGCCAGCTGCCGCATGCCGAGATGCAGGATCCGGAGAATTTGCTGTCGCGCGGCCAGGAGCTGACGGGCGACTTCGACCGCAGCCGGACGGCCTTTATGCCGGTGAAGGCCGGCCAATTCTCGTTGCACCATACGCACCTCGTCCACAATTCGCGGCCCAACCGCTCGACCGATCGGCGCATCGGCCTCGGCATCAGCTACATCCCGACCTGGGCGCGTTGCACCTCGCCGACGCGGGTGAGCGCCATGCTGGTGCGCGGCGAGGACAAGTATGGCCACTTCGACGACGAGCGCCGGCCGGTCCAGGAAGCGGGGCCAGAGGAGCGCGCCTTCCATGCGGAAGCGGTCGACAGGTTCCGGCGAATGAATACCGAGCAGACCGACAACAAGGTTGCGGTCGTCAAGAGGTAGGAATGCACACGATCAGGCTGCCGTATCACGACCGCTATCCCTATTCGCCGATCACCCAGCGCAAGGACTATTCGTGGCCCGGGGGCAAGCGGCTCGCGGTCTATCTCGGTCTCAACATCGAGCATTTCGCTTTCGGGGCGGGCGAGGGACACCTTCTCACCGTTGCCAATCCGCCACCTGACCCTCGCACCTTCGCCTGGCGCGACTACGGCAACCGGGTCGGCGTCTGGCGCTGCCTCGAACTGTTCGACGAGCTCAACCTGCCGGCCGCGCACCTGATCAACACGACGGTGTTCGACTATGCGCCACAGATCGTCGATGCGCTGAAGGCGCGCGGCGACGAGTTCATCGGTCATGGCCGCACCAACGCCGAGCGCCACGGCGGCATGTGGGAGGCCGACGAGAAGCGCTTCCTGCAGGAGATCAGCGACGCCATCGAGAAGGCGTCGGGCAAGCGACCGCGCGGCTGGATGGCGCCGTGGATGGCCTCGACCCGCGTCACGCCCGATCTCCTGAAGGAGACGGGTTACGACTTCCTGATGGACTGGCCAAACGACGACCAGCCGATCTGGATGAAGACGCGCTCGGGACCGCTGATGAGCGTGCCCTATCCGATCGAGGTCAACGACAGCCCGCAGGTTCTGGTGCGCCACCACAGCGGCGACGAGTTCCGCGACATGATCATCGCCCAGTTCGAGGAGCTGCTGCGGCAGTCCGCGAAGCAGCCGCTGGTCTGCGGCATCGCGCTCCACACCATGATCGTGGGCCAACCCTATCGGCTGCGGGCGCTGCGCGAGGCGCTGTCGCACATCGCCAATCATCCGCAGAAGGACAAGGTCTGGTTCACGCGGCCGAGCGACATCTACGATCATTGCGCCGCTCTACCGGCGGGAACGATGACGCCGCCGACGACGTAAGCGGTGACGCCGTGACGCCGATCGATCTCGCGGGCTGGTTGGCACAGGCTGGCCTCCGCAACATGCTCCTGGAGGAGCTGGTCGACGGTTTCGGTCGCCGCCTCAATGAGGCGGACCTGCGGGTCGAGCGCATGTTCCTGGGCATGAACACGCTCCATCCCATGGTGCGGGCGCGCAGTCTGATCTGGGATGCGGCCGGAGGAATCGGCCAGCATTTCGAGTTCGCCCATTCCGAGATCGATTCGACCGAGATCCGGAGCAGCCCGTTTGCGACGATGCTGCTTGACGGCATCAGCGAGCGCCGTCGCCGCGTCGATGGGATCGACGATCTGGGCGGTGTCCCTGTCTTCGAGGAGCTGCGTGCCGCCGGGATGACCGAATGGATCGGATGGGTCCAGCCGTTCGGGGAATTGTCGCTACAGGTCGGCACTCCGGCCGAGGCCGAGCATTCGGAGCGGCTAGGACTTGTGGTCTCCACCTCGACCGACCGGTCGGACGGTTTTCGCGAAGCAGATGTCGCCTTCCTGCGCGAGGTTCTGCCTGTCTTCGCCCTTGCCGTGAAGGCCATCAGCATGCGTGGCATCGGCCACGGGTTGCTCGCGGCCTATCTCGGCGACGATCCGGCGGGCCGCATTCTGGCCGGCACGGTTCGGCGCGGCGAGGTGCAGAGTGTCGAGGCCGTGGTGCTCTTCACCGATCTCAGGGGCTTCACGGCGCTCGCCGACACGATGCCGGGCCATGAGGTGATCGCGCTGCTCGACGACTACTTCAACTGCATGGTCCAACCGATCGTCGCGCGGGACGGGGAAGTGCTCAAGTTCATGGGCGACGGCATGCTGGCGGCTTTCGCGGTGGTGCTCGACGACCGGGCCGAGGTCTGTGCCACGGCGCTGGCGGCGGCTGAGGAGATACTGGCCCGCATCGACGCACTGAACATCGACCGGCGCAATTCCGGCCAAAGGGCGACATCGCTCGACGTCTCCCTGCACATCGGCCGGGTCCTGTACGGCAACGTCGGCTCCGATTCGCGGCTCGATTTCACGGTGATCGGTCCTGCGGTGAACGAGGCCTCGCGCATCGAGGCGCTCTGCCAGCCGCTCGGCCAGTCGCTGCTGATGTCGCAGGCATTCGCCGAGGCGGCGACCGCGAGCCGCGACCGGCTCGTGTCGCTCGGCCGTCACCGCCTGAGGGGCGTGCGGGAGGAAACGGAGCTGTTCGGTCTCGCTGGTCAGCGCCCGTAGACCGCGCTCTCGAAGGCGTAGAACAGCGGCAGCGACTTCACGTCGGCGAAGGGCAGGATCTGGGTCATGTAGACGCCGCCCAGGCGCTTCCTGCGATCGATCCAGTAGTAGGTGTTGGGCAGGCCGGCCCAGCAGAGGCTGCCGGCCGAGCGGCCGGTCGGCGCTTCTTCGTTGTTGATCAGGAAGCTGAGGCCCCACTGCTTGGTGATGCCGGGGAAGAATTCGGCATCGTTGGACAAAGCGGGCATCACGGTCTTCAGCAAGGTCACGGTCGAGTCGCCCATCGAATTGGTGGCCATCGCATCGACTGTCTCTGGCTTCATCACGACCTCGCCGCGCGCCGACCTGCCGCCGTCCAGCACCATGCGCACGAACTTCAGATAGTCGTTGGCCGTCGAGTAGAGACCGCCGCCGCCCGCTTCGAATTCGGGATCCTGCGGGACTTCGCGCTTCAGGTCGGCGACCAGGCTGCCATCTTCCTTGCGGTGATGGACCCTGGCCATGCGGGCGCGCATCGCCGGGGTGAGGCGGAAGGCGCTGCTGTCCATGCCGAGCGGGCCGAATAGATCTTCGTGCATCACCTGGCCGAGCTTCCGGCCCGTGACCGCCTCGACCATCTTGCCGGCCCAGTCGATGCCGATCCCGTACTGCCAGCGCGTGCCGGGATCGAACAGCAGGGGCGTCGTCAGCGACTTGTCGAGGCCGGCGCCGATGGTCGGTACGTCCATGACCTCGCGATACTGCAGGATCTCCGGGTTCCAGATGTCGTAGCCGAAGCCCGCCGTGTGGGTGAGCAGATGGCGCAGGGTAATGTCGCGCACCGGCTTGCGCAGCCGCGGCTTGCCTGCGGCATCGAAGCCTTCCAGCACCTGTACCTCGCCGAGATAGGGAATCACGCTCTTCGCCGGCGCATCGAGCTTCAGTGCGCCGCGCTCGACCTGTTGCATCGCCACGGCGCCGGTGACGGCCTTGGTCATCGAGGCGAGCCAGACGACGGTGTCGGGCGTCATGTCGGCGTCCTGTCCCAGGATCGCCTTGCCGAACCCGCCCTCGTAGATCGTGCCATTGCCGTCGGTTGCGACGGCCGCGACGCCGGGTACGTCGCCGCGCTGCACGGCGTCGTTCAGGATCGTATCGATGCGCGTTTTCATGGCTTGGCTCCTGCAAGACCAACGGTATCCAGGGCGAAGGCGTAGCCGATCGCCACCTCGTCGAGGCGGGAGAAGCGGCCCGAGGCGCCGCCATGACCCGCGCCCATGTTGGTGTGCAGGATCACCGGCCCGCCACCCGTGATGGTCGCACGCAGCCGCGCCACCCATTTGGCCGGCTCCCAATAGGTCACGCGTGGGTCGGTGAGCCCGGCCATCGCCAGGATCGCCGGATACTGCTGTGCCGCGACATTGTCGTAGGGCGAATAGGAGCGGATGGTGTTGAACGCCACTGGATCGGTGATCGGATTGCCCCACTCGGGCCATTCCGGCGGCGTGAGCGGCAGCTTGTCGTCGAGCATCGTCGCCAGCACGTCGACGAAGGGCACTTCGGCGAGGATGCCGGCGAACAGGTCGGGCGCCCGGTTGGCGACCGCGCCCATTAGCATGCCGCCCGCACTGCCGCCGTGGCCGACGATACGCTTGGCCGAAGTGTACCTGGCCTCGACCAGCGCGCGACCGGCAGCGACGAAATCGTCGAACGTGTTGGTCTTCTTCTCGCGCTTCCCGTCGAGATACCAGGACCAGCCCTTGTCGGAACCGCCTCTGATATGGGCGATTGCATAGACGAAGCCGCGATCGACCAGCGACAGGCGATTCGCCGAGAAGGAGGCCGGCATCGCCATGCCGTAGGAGCCGTAGCCGTAGAGCAGGAGCGGTGCGCTGCCATCGCGCACCAGGTCGCGCCGATGCAGGATCGACACCGGCACCTCGGCGCCATCGTGCGCCTTCGCCGTGATGCGCGTCGTGACATAGGCGGCGGGATCGTGACCGGAGGGGATTTCCTGACGCTTGCGCAACACACGCTGCCGCGTCGCCATGTCGTAGTCGTAGACCTCCGACGGTGTCGTCATCGACGAGTAGACGAAGCGCATGACCGTCGTGTCGAACTCGTAGCCGCCGACCATATCGAGCGAATAGGCGGTCTCGTCGAAGGCGATCGTGTGCTCGGCCTGGGTGGCGAGATCGCGGATCACGATCGAGGGGAGGGCATTGCTGCGCTCCAGTCGTACGAGATGGCCGGCAAAGAGCTCGATGCCGAGGACGTAGGTGCCCGGCCGGTGCGGCACCAGCTCGCGCCAGTTGGCGCGTTCGGGGGCAGCCAGCGGCGCCGTGACGATCTTGAAATCGATGCCGCCGCCTTCGTTGGTGAGGATGAACAAATCCTTGCCGCGATCGGCCACGCTGTAGCGCACGCCCGTCTCGCGCGGCGCGACCAGGCGCGGCGCGGCGTCGGGCACGGAGAGATCGATCAGCCATTCTTCGGTGGTATCGTGGTCGCCGCCCGAGACGACGCAGAAGCGGCCGCTGGCGCTTTCACCGATATGGGTGAACCAGCCGACGTCCTTCTCCTCGTAGACGAGGACGTCGTCTGCCTGTGACGTGCCCAGCCGATGCCGGAAGACCTTGAGCGGGCGATGGTTCTCGTCGACCTGGACGTAGAAGAAGAACGACGAATCGCGTCCCCAGACGACGCTGCCACCGGTCTCCGTCAGCGTGTCGGGCAGGTCCTCGCCGGTATCCCAGCGCCGGACGCGCAGGGTGAAGTATTCCGAGCCGCGCAGGTCGGCGCTCCACGCTTCGAGCTTGTGGTCGGGCGAATGCCGCGTGCCGCCGAACTTGAAATAGTCCGATGTCCTGGCCAGCGCATCGCCGTCCAGGATCGTCTGCATTTCGCCCCCGTCGCGCGGCGTGCGCCCGATCTGCTGGTGCTGGCCGCCCTGGCGGAACTTCCAGAGATAGGAAAACGGCCCATCGGGCGTCGGCACGCCGGAATCGTCCTCCTTGATGCGGCCGCGCATCTCGGCGACCAGCGTCTTCTGCAGCTCCTTCGTCGGTCCGAGCCTCTCCTCGGCATAGGCGTTCTCGGCCTCGATGTAGACACGGATGTCTGGATCGAGCCGCGACGGATCGCGCAGCACCTCCTGCCAGTTCTCGTCCTTCAGCCACGCATAGTCGTCGATGACCGTGACGCCGTGCAGGGTGCGCTGCGACGGCCGCCGCGGCGCGATCGGAGGCTTCATCGTGAGACTCAGTAGTTGCCGGCCTTGGCAGGCGCCTTGGCCGGGGCGGCGGCGCCGCCCAGCAGGCCGCGCATCTCGGCGCCCTTGGTGTCCCACCAGTCGGCAAGGATGCGGACGTCCCAACCGATGCAATAGTGCTTCACGCCCATGTCGAGATACTTGCCAGCCTGGCTGGGATCGCGCAGTTCCACGCGCGGGTGCAGGCCCTTCTTGAGCGCCGTCTCGATCGTCTTCTTCTCGGCCGCCAGCACCTCGGGATCGTTGTACTGGCCGGTCTTGCCGATGCTCATCGAGAAATCGGAGGCGCCGAACTGCACCATGTCGAGGCCTGGAACGTCGAGGATGCGGTCGAGATCGTCCACACAGGACTTCTTTTCGACCATGATGGCGATCACGACCTCGTTCAGCGCATCGACGTAAGCCGGCGAGCCGCCGGTTCGGACCGTGCCGACGTCGCGCCGCATGCCGACGCCCAGCCGCCCGCGGCCACGCGCGCCGTGGGCCATCGTCGTCTCGGCGCGCACGGCGTCGACGGCGGCCTTCGCGTCCTCGACCGAGCGGATGTCGGCGAACAGCACGCTCTGGAAGCCCGAGCCGATCGCCCGCATGGCCTGGTGGGTGTACTGCGTCTGCTCGATCTTGATCATGCCCGACATGCCCATCAGCTCGAAGGAGCGGCCGAGATTGTCGAGGTCGTGCATGGTGAAGGGCGCGTACTCGGCGGTGAATTCCACATAGTCGTACTGTTTGGAATGGCCGATCAGCTCCACGAGCGTCGGCCAGGCCGACAGAATGTGCGTGCCGAGCGTCGGCTTGCCCTCATTCAGGCGTTCACGGAGCGGATTGCGGCTCATCTTGTTCCCCCTGGGTCGTCGTTCGCGCTAGTGTGGCACCTTGTGCAGGGGGAGTTCCATGTTTCCGACGAGAGATAAGCTGACAATCTGCTTCGCGCATGCGGCATACCAGATGAATGCGCGGTTCGATGCCCGGAATACCGGCATCAACAGCTTCCAGGTGCGCAGCTACGACGAATTCGTGCAGCGGGTCGGCGAGGCCGATGTGGTCTCGGTCTCGGGCATGTGGAAGAACGACATCATCCCCCATGCCACCAAACTGAAGTTCGTCCAGTCCATCAGTTCCGGCATGGACCAGTATTCGAAGGAACTGCTGGGCGCCAAGGGCATCCGCCTGGCGAGCGCGGCCGGCGTCAACGCCCGGGCCGTGGCCGAACACGCACTGGCCCTCATCCTGGCCGTCTATCGCCGCCTGCCCGAGGCGCGGGACAACCAGCACAAGAAAGTGTGGCGCGGTATGCTGGGCGATCTCACCCAGCGCGAGGACGAACTGGGCGGCAAGACGATCCTGATCGTCGGCATGGGCCGCATCGGCAGCCATCTCGCCAAGCTCGCCAAGGCCTTCGACATGAAGGTGGTCGGCATCCGCCGCGACCCGAAGGCCGGCACCAATGGCGCCGACGAAATCCATGGCATGGCTGATGTGGTGAAGCTGGTCCCGCAGGCCGACATCGTCGCGCTCACCTGCGCACTGACACCGGAAACAACGGGCCTGATGAGCGCGGCAGCCTTTGCCGCCATGAAACCCTCGTCGGTGTTCGTGAACGTGGCCCGCGGCAAGGTCGCGGACGAGACGGCCCTCATCAAGACGATGGAGGGTAACAAGATCTGGGCGGCGGCCCTCGACGTCACCGCCGAGGAGCCTCTCCCGGCGGCCTCGCCGCTCTGGACGATGCCGAATGTCTTCATCACCCCACACACCGCGGGCGAAACCCGCGCCTACGAAGACAACGTCATCGACATCCTGATCGAGAATCTCGACCGTCTTTGGCGGGGCGAAGCAACGCTCCGCAATCAGGTTCTCTAAGGCCGTTCGATTGTCAGCAAGAGGGACGGGTCAGTCCTTGTCCTTCTTGCCGTTGCCCTGTTGCGGCTGGGGCTGCTTCTGCGGCTGTGGCGGTTCGGCCTTCGGCGGCTGAGCGATCTGCCGTTGCTGCTGCGGAGCGGGCGCGCGGGTTTCCTGTTCGCGCGGAGCCTGCTGATGTTGTTGCGGCTGCTGCTGGCGCTGCGGCTGCGGTGCCTGCTGCTGAGGCTGAGGGCGCGGCGGCTGAGCCTGTTGCGGCGGCTGCTGAGGCTCGGGACGCGGTTGCGGGCGCGGCGCTTCCTGACGGGGCGCCGCTTCCGGCTTCGGTGTGGGCTGGGGAGCCGCCTGCCGCGGTTCGTCTTCCTTGCGCGACTGCGGGGTGGCCGCCGGCCGTTGCTGCAGAGCGGGGGCAGCCTGCTTCGGCCCATCCTGTCGCAGCTGCGGCTGCGCGGGAACCGGGGCGGGCGAGGCGAGCTCTGGTTTGGAAGGCGCAGGTGCCGCTTCCTTGGATTGGTTGGCTGCAGGCTTGCCGCGCTCCTGGATCGCCGGCGTCTGCTTCGCTTGGCCGGGCCCAGGCTTGTCGGTCTCCTTCGGCGCCGGCGGGGCGGCGCCCTGGCGCGGCCGCAGCGCAGGGGCAGCCTTGTTGTCGCCCGAGGCCGGCTTGGCATCGGCGCCGGCCTTGCTGTCGGTGGAGGCGACCTCCGGACCCGGAGCGGCCTTGCGGTCGGCCGACTGCGGCTTGGCAAGCATCGGCATGTCGGCGACCGCCGTCTTGGCAACCGCTACGTCCGGCGTGGCGGTCCCGGCATTTCCAGCGAGCTTCGGATCGGTGGGAGCCGTCTTCTGGTCGTTGTTTTCGGGCTTGGCGGTCTTCGCGTCGGCCACGGCGGAAATCGAAGCCGTCGGGACGGGCGGCGCCGAGACCGGCGCCACTGCAGCCTTGATCAGTCTCTCGGCCGGCACCTTCAGCACCGCACGCTGGACCGGTTGCGATCGCACGAAGGCCCGCGAGGGCACGACGGTCGCGAAACGCTGGTTGGCGAGCACCGAATTCTGCCCCGCGATGAACGCCTCGCGGCGCTGCGCGCGCTCCCAGCGTTCCTGCAGCTCGCGATCCTGGATCCGCGCAGCACGATTGATGCGCTGGTAGTAGTCGCGATCGGCGGAGTAGGGCGGTACGTAGACCTCTCGCGGTCCCAGCGGGAACCAGCCCACCGGGCCGGTATTGCCGCTTTGGTTGCCGAGCTGTGTGGCCAATTCGATTCCGCCCACGAAAGCGACCAGCGCCGGAGCGTAGACCGGACGTTCCTCGCGCTGCGGCGGGATCCAGACCCAGCGATTGTTGCTGTTGGCCCAGCGCCCGTAGTGATAGGGCGCGAAGCCCCAGGGCTGCTCGTCGATCCACGTCCAGCCCCATGGCTTGACGTAGGACCAGTGGCCCGTGCGGTACGGGGCCCAGCCGGCAGGCGTCGATCGCGGCACCCAGACCTGACCGTAGCTGCCGTCATTGATCCAGTTGCCATAGGCGTTCAAGTCCTCGTAACCGGTCATACCCACGGGCAGATATTGCGGCGGCTGTTCGTAGACGATCTGCCGGTCACGCGCGGCCCACGAGGCGGCCGGTGCCGGCGGGGCCGCGCGCACGGCCTTGAGCTGCATCGACGAGCCGTCACCGTAGACTTCGCCCACTTCACCAGGGCGCACGGCCAGGGCCTGGCCGTTCAGGCCCTGGATCTGCGCAGCGCCGGAACGGACGCCCAGGCGAGTCGGATTCTGCTGCGATCCGGCTTCGACATAATAGTCTCCCTGCTGCTGGAGCGAGATCGTGCCGCGCGGGGTGACGATTTCGTAGGCTTGGGAGGTGTCGAGCTGGGTCGACTTCACATCGATACGCCCTTGCGGCAGTTGCAGGCGCACCTGCCTGTCGTCGACCTGGGTCATGTCGAGCTCGGTCGAGCCGTCCATGCGGATGCGGGTGCCGGCCAGTGACACTTCGCTGCGGGAGTTCGGTTCCGTCCAGAGTGCATCGCCGGTTGTGAGCGGCGTATTGACGACGGCCCGGGTCCAGCCGTTTTCCTCGTCGTCATGGAAGGAGACGGTGCCGTCGATGAAGGCGAGGCGGCCGACACGACCGGGCGGGTCGTTCTGCGCCTGTGCCAGGCTGCTGCAAGCCACCAGCGTGGCGCCTACGACACCGGCCAGAAGCTTCGTCGTGGTGCGTCCAAGGACTTCGCCCATACGGGACCTCCTGCTAGGCTAGGTTTCGTGAACGGCCCAGCCGGCAGCTCGGTTGCGCACTCCAGACAGGCACAGGGGAGAGAAGATGAGCGTCGCCGATCCGCATCGTGTTGTCCTGACGGGCGAAAATCCGTTTCTTCGCCTCAGCGAAAAGGACAGGGATCCCAATTCCACCGATGCCAGCTACTGGCGGATCCTGTTCTGCCCAGCCGGTCCGGGGCATGTGCTCTATCTCAAGAGCGAGCTCACGCACGGTCATTGGCGCATCTATTCCGACAACATCGCCATGGCGCGCTGGCTGCAGCAGACCGTGCAGGGCATGCTCAATCCCGAGCTGAAGGACCTGTCGATCCCGGTGATCGATGCCGACTTCAGCAAGGCCGGCGACCCGCGCTATTTCTGGACCGAATACGTTTCCGCCGCCGATGCCGAGATCGCGCTCACCTGGCACGACATCGGCGACCCGCTGCTGATCCACACCGAACCCAACCAGGAGCCGAATCCGAGGCCCT
The DNA here is from genome assembly GCF_945957355.1 of uncultured Reyranella sp. Taxonomy (GTDB): domain Bacteria; phylum Pseudomonadota; class Alphaproteobacteria; order Reyranellales; family Reyranellaceae; genus Reyranella. Next base: position 148,999 of record NZ_CAMFKM010000009.1, read on the forward strand.
ACGGTGTCTGCACGGTACTGGTCCCGGCGCTATCCGGCCGCCTCACGCTGAACGGCCAGCAGGCCCGCGGCAAGCCGTGGCCGCGCGAACGTGAAGGCCGCCCCTTCAGCACCTCGGCGCTCGCCTTCTCCGAAAGCTGGACGGAGCCGCGCTAAGCAGACGGTGCCAAGGCTTACGGCGCGAAGCCGTAGGCCTTGGCGAGTTCGGCGTAGCTGTCTCGGCGGACCTGCTCGTCGTGGGTCCAGGTGACGACCGCCATCTCGTCGACGCCGACGCGCTCCTTCAGTTCGGTGATGCGCGCCGCCACTTCGGGGCCGGTGCCGACGAAGGAGTCCTTGCGGAACTGCTCCATCTTCGCCGCCTCGTAGGCGGTGACCGGTGCCAGGGCGGCCTCGTCGGGCGGCAGCAGCGGCCCCAGGATGTTCTTGTCGCGATTGATCCGGCTCAGCGCCCTCGAGGTGAAGTGGTACTGCGCCTTTTCCATCGTCTCGGCGGCCAGCGCCCAGACACAGAGGGCGGAATGCGGTTCGGGATGCCGTGCGCTCGGGCGATAGGTTCGCTTGTAGAGATCGATGGCGCGCTCGCCGCCGGCACCGTCGCTGAAGAACCAAGCGTAGCAGTAGGGCAGGCCGAACAGCGCCGCGACCTGTGCACCGTAGTCAGAGCTGCCGAGGACCCAGATCTCGGGTGCCGTATCGCCTTGTGGGAAGGCCTTCACCGTCGCGAACGGGTGGCGCTCGATCAGTGGTTCGTTGTGGACCCAGGCGATCAGGTCGCGCACGTCGGCCGGGAAATGCTCGGGCCGCTCGTTGGCGGCGGGATTTAGCGCGAAGGCGGTACGGCCGTCCGAGCCCGGCGCGCGGCCGAGGCCGAGATCGATGCGGCCGGGCGCCAGCGCGTCGAGCACGCGAAAAACCTCGGCCACCTTGAACGGCGAATAGTGCGGCAGCATGATCCCGGCGCTGCCGATGCGAATACGCTCGGTCGTGGCGGCGATCGCTGCCATCACGATCTCGGGCGCGGTGCCGACGATGGTCGGATGGTTATGGTGCTCCGACACCCAGAAGCGGTCGTAGCCCAGGGCTTCACAGTGCCTGGCCAACGCCACGGTGTTGCGGATCGACTGGCCGTGCGGTCGGCCCGAGACGGCGATCGACTGGTCGAGGACGGAAAGGCGGAAGGGACGCGACATCGGCTGGAGATGGGCCCTGCGGTCTATTCCGGCAAGGTCGCGATCATATAGAGCGTCTGCAGTTGCTGCGTCGGCCGCGCGTTCTTGCCGAACACGTCGCTGAAGATCGTGGCGATCTGCCCCGACCGGTAGATGTGGCTGAGCGCCCGATCGACGGCAAGACGGAAGGGGCCTTCGCCCAGCTTCATGGCGAGCGCGAAGGGCTCGAGACTGAGATAGGTGTTTGCCAGCAGGATCTTGGCCGCGTCCTTGTGGTCCTTGATCATCGCGGTGAGCATCGCCCCGCCGGCGAAATAGGCGGAGATCTCGCCCTTCTCCAGCGCCGCCATGGCCGCCGTAAAGCTGGTGAAGGGCACCACGGTCGCGGCCACGTGGATGGAAGCGAGTGCCTTGCGCAGTTCTTCCTCCGTCAGCGTTCCGGCCACCGCGCCGACCTTCTTGCCGGCGAGGTCCTGCATGTCGCGCGGGCCGTCGTTGCGGATGGCGAAGCTGGTGCCGTCGACGAAGGTGGTGATGGAGAAGTCGACCACGGCACGGCGGTCCAGCGTCTCGGTGAGAGAATCGCAGAGCAGGTCGATCTTGCCTTGCTTGATCATATCCAGCCGGTTCTCGGTGGTGACCGGCACGAATTCGACCTTGAGGCCGGGCAGCTTCAGCTGCTTGGCGATGTCCCCTGCCACGGCCTCGCAGAGCTGCACCATGAAGCCGGCGGGCTTGCCGTTGGAGCCCTTGTAGGCGAAGGGATGGGCATTCTCGCGAAAGCCGCCGCGGATCACGCCGCTCTTGGCGATATCGTCCAGGGTGCCGGCCCAGGCGCTGCCGGCGGCCAGGAGGCCCAGGGTCAGCGCCAGTGTCGGGGCAACGCCGCTCGCGAATCGCTTCATTTCGTCCCTCTTCGAATGACGGCGAAACAATCCGATATTCGGCCCGTTGTCGCCACTGGAAATCCGGAGGACGCCATGGCCCGCTCCAAGAAGTCCGCTCCCGTGTCCCGCGTCGTCGGCATCGACCACATCAGCATCAGGGTCAGCGACTACGAGAAGTCGAAGGCCTTCTATGGCGGCCTGTTCACGTTCCTGGGCTTCGAAATCTCGGACGAGTATCCCTCGACCATCGGCTGGACCAACGGCAGGACGCGCTACTGGATCGCGCCGGCCGAGGGGCGAAAGAAGCATCGGATCGGCGATGTCGGCCTGCATCATTATGCATTCCAGCTGCGCAGCCGACGGGACGTCGATGCGCTGCAGGGTTACCTGGAAGGGCAGGGCGTCCGCATCGTCGATCCGGCCGGCGAATATTACGAGGACTACTACGCCGTGTTCTTCCTCGATCCCGACGGTCTGAAGCTCGAAGGGATGAAGTACGGCGAGTTGACCGCGAAGCGGAAGCGCAGGCCCTCCCCGAAGAAGGGTTAGGGGCGGCCCGTTCTGCTTGTGGCGCAGCGTCCTGCGGGCCAAACTCCGGGCCGATTTTTTGGACCCTCGGAGGACCGCATGTCGACCGCCACTGCCGAACTGAAGACCCAGGCCCAGCCGGCCAATACCTACAAGCCCAAGGGCATGCTGATCGGCGGCAAGTGGGTCGAGAGCGCCTCGGGCGCCCGCATCACCATCGAGAATCCGGGCAAGCGCACGGCCGTGGCGGAAGTGCCGCGCGCCGCGGAAGCCGACGTCAACGCCGCCGTCGAGGCGGCCGAGAAGGCCTTCCCGGCCTGGAAGAACGTGGTGCCGCGCGAGCGCGGCAAGATCCTGCTGAAGATCGCCGAGGTGCTCGAGGCGCGCAGCGAAGAGATGGCGCGCACCATCGCACTTGAAACCGGCAATGCGCTGCGCACCCAGGCACGCGGCGAGGCCAAGCTTGCCGCCGACATCTTCCGTTACTTCGGCGGCCTCGGCTCGGAACTGAAGGGCGAGACCGTGCCGCTGGGCGAGCATGTCCTGTCCTATACGCGCCGTGAGCCGATCGGCATCGTGGGCGCCATCATCCCGTGGAACGCGCCGGTCATGCTGGGCGCGCTCAAGATCGCGCCCGCCCTCTGCGCCGGCAACGTGCTGGTGATGAAGGCGGCCGAGGATGCGCCGATGGGCGTGCTGCTGATGGCCGACATCTGCCAGGAGTTCCTACCGCCGGGCGTGCTGAACGTGCTGACCGGCTACGGCCAGGAGTGCGGTGGTCCGCTCGCCAACCACCCCAAGATCCGCAAGCTGTCGTTCACGGGCTCCACCGAAGTCGGCAAGGTGATCATGCGCGCCGCGGCAGAGCGTATCGTGCCGGTGTCGCTCGAGCTGGGCGGCAAGAGCCCCTCGATCGTCTATCCCGATGCCGACGAGGATTGGGCGGTCGACGGCATCATTAACGCGATGCGCTTCACCCGCCAGAGCCAGAGCTGCACGGCCGGCTCGCGCATGTTCCTGCACGAGGACATCTTCGACAGTTTCCTCAAGAAGCTCGAAAAGAAGACCACGGCGCTGAAGATCGGCGATCCGCTCGACGAGGCGAGCGACATCGGCACCATCATCAACAACAAGCAGTACACCAAGGTCTGCAAGTACGTGCAGGACGGTCTCGACCGCTCCGATGCCAAGCTGGTGTTCGGCGGCCTGCCGCCCAAGACCGGTCCGCTGAGCGAAGGCTACTTCACCATGCCGACCGTGTTCGCCGACCGCTCGAACGACTGGCGCCTTGCGCGTGAGGAGATCTTCGGGCCGGTGCTGGTCGCGATCCGCTGGAGCGACGAGGCGGAGGCGATCCGCATGGCCAACGACAGCCACTACGGCCTCGCGGCCTATGTCTGGACGCACGACATTGGCAAGGGCCTGCGCGCCGCGCATGCGATCGAATCGGGCTGGGTCCAGGTCAACCAGGGCGGCGGCCAGACGCCCGGCATGTCCTACGGCGGCTACAAGCAGAGCGGCCTCGGCCGCGAGTTCTCGCTCGAGGGCATGCTCGACAGCTTTACCCAGCGCAAGAGCGTGACGGTCAACCTGGCGGTCTAGACGTTTGAGTAAGGATCCCTCGCTGCGCTCGGGATGACAAACGGTGTCATCCCGAGCGAAAGCGAGAGATCTTTCTCTTAAACCGGCACCTTCAAATGATATTCGGTCGCGCCCTGGTAGGCGTGGCCGATCCTGTAGAGCATCGCTTCGTCGAACGGCCGGCCGACGAGCTGCATCCCGATTGGCGCGCCGTTCCTGTCGAACCCGCAGGGCACCGACAGCGCGGGAATGCCCAGCGTATTGAACGGCCGCGTGAGGCCGGTGAAGCCCGCCACCGTCTTCAGCACCGCCGGACCACCCTTGGTCTCGGTGTCGGTCTCCTCGATGGTGGGAAGCGGGAAGGGGATCGCCGGCAGCAGCACGGCATCGACGCCATCCATCGCCGTCGACAGGAACTCCTTCACGAAATGCGCGCGCAGCCGCAGCGCGTCGATGTACTGCGTCGCCGGAATGAAGAAGCCCGCTTCCATGCGCGTGCGCACCTGGTTGGCATAGAGTTCGGGCGTCTTCTCCATCCACGGCCGGTGCATGGCGGCCGCCTCGCATTTCACCATCACCTCGGCGGCGCGGTAGAGCGCGGTGAAGTCGGGCAGGGTGACGCTCGAGACCTTCGCGCCGAGCCGGCCAAGCGCATCTGCGGCGGCCTGCACTGCCGCGCCGATCTGAGGATCCAGCGGTGCGGGGCCATCGTTCGGCAAAGCCAATCCAATGCGCAGGCCCGCGACGCCGCCGTCGAGCAGCGCCTCGTAGTCGGGCACGGGCTTCTCGCTGGTCGTCGAATCCTCGGGGTCGTGGCCGGCGATGACCGCGAGCATGCGGGCATTGTCGCGCACCGTGCGCGTCAGCGGTCCGACATGGTCGAGACTCCACGAGCGCGCCACGGCGCCGGCGCGGCTCACGCGACCATAGGTGGCCTTCATGCCGACGACGCCGCAGGCGGCCGCCGGCAGTCGGATAGAGCCGCCGGTATCCGACCCCAGCGCGCCATAGACCATCCGTGCAGCCACCGACGCGCCCGAGCCGCTCGAGCTGCCGCCCGTGACGCGGCTCTGGTCCCAGGGGTTGCGGCAATGGCCGTGATGCACGTTGTGGCCCGTCGGGCCGGCGGCGAACTCCGCCATGTTGAGGAAGCCCAGTTCGACCACGCCGGCGGCGTCGAGCTTGCCCAGCACCGTCGCCGTCACCGGCGCCACCCAGTCGCGGCGGATCGCGCTGCCGCCGGTCGAGACCTCCCCCTTGCGGTAGTACATGTCCTTGTGCGCCATCGGCACGCCGTGCAGCGGGCCGCGACGCCTGCCGGCGGCAAGCTCGGCGTCCATTGCCTTGGCTTGCTCGAGCGCCTTCTCCCTGTAGACGCGCAGGAAGGCATTGGTGCGCGGCTGCCAGTCCTCGATGCGGGCGAGGCAGGCTTCGGTCGCGGCCACCGATGTCGTGCGTCCGGCGGCGATCGCGTCGGCAATGGAGGCAAGATCATCCAGTGCGAGATCCTGGTTCTTCATGAGCGGGCTTCCTTCGCCATGATGCTGGCGAAGGCCGCCGGATCGTCGTCGAAGGTGAGGCGTGCGGCGGCCGCCTTGCGCACCGCGTCGTTCAGGATCTCGACCTCGGTCGCCAGTTCGGCCAGGCGCACGTCATCATACTTCATGCCCTGCAGGCCGGTGGCGATGCCGGCGGCCGTCTTCGTCTTCTCGTCCATCGCCTTCTCCTCAGAGCCTGAGGCGCCGCGCCTCCATGCGCGCGCGATCCTCGGGCGGGAACGTCATGATCTTGCGGATCTTCTGGTCGAACTTCATGCCAACGGCCTCGGCGCAAGCAGCAAGCGTGCCGGTCTCGGCCTCGAACAGGAAATGCGTGAAGGTAATGGTCTTGTCGGTGAAGGTGGCGAGCCCGCTCATCACCACGGCGAGGTCGCCGGCCCGCAGCGGTCGGCGATAGTGGTTCAGCATCTCGACCACGACGGACCCTTCCTGGCGTTCCTGCATGGCGGCGCGGTCGAAGCCGAGATGGTTCCACAGGACCGGCGCGCCGTCGGAGTAGCGGCCGAACTGGTGGCGCGGCAGGAACTCACCACGCTCGTCGCATTCGTCGGGCGTGATCTGCGTGCGGCCGACTTCGATCAGGCCGACCGACGCTGCCTGGGAAAGATGCAGGTCGGGCAGGGAGAGCTGGCCGACGCTGCGCGGCCGCGCCGTTGCGGGCAATGCGATGCAGGCCGCTTCGGCGCGCGCGCGGAAATCGGCGGGCCAGGCGCGGTCGCAGGCGATGCGGCGGCGGATGGTGGCGGCGATCTCGTTCTTCGCGGGATTGCGCACCTCGTGATAGGCGACGAGATCGCGCTCGCCGACTTCGACCGGGGCGGAATGAACCTCCACCGGCTCGACCACGCGGAACTCGCGCAGGTAGCGGACATGGTCGTCGTCAGGCCGCGTCACGACCCCAGCCGCGCGCTGGGCGCGCGGACCGAAGCCGAGATGTGACAGCAGACTGGCCGACGCCTCGTGGGCAAACTCGGTGTAGAATTGGACGTTGAGGTGGTTGTTTTCGTCGCACTGCCACGTATTCACGGCGGTGCTGAAAGTCGGGATCAGGCTGGGGCTCGACACGCCAAACGCTCTCTGCAATCTGTGGATGACTGCTCTAAATGGCCGAAAAAGCCCCAAGAATCGACATTTTCCGTGGATTCGCCCCTTGCGGGGGATCAATTCGTGGATAACCTTGGCGCCGTCGGCGGTGCCCTGGGGCGTCAGGAACGTCGACAAACCAAAAATGTAAGGACCCCTCAACCATGGCTACCAAACCCACCACTGTTCCCACCGTTCCGCTTTCCAAGGTTGCCGCAGAGCTGGCCGAGAAGACGGGCATGACCAAGAAGGATGCGACGGGCGCTCTCGACGAGTTCGTCGGCCTGGTCGTTCGTCACCTGAAGAAGGGCAACAAGGTTCGCATCACCGGCCTCGGCATCCTTCAGGTCCGCGCCCGTCCGGCGCGCATGGGCCGCAACCCGGCCACCGGCGAAGCGATCAAGATCAAGGCGTCCAAGAAGGTCACCTTCCGCGTTGCGAAGGACCTCAAGGAAGCGATCTAGTTCGTTCTCTACGGACCAAGATCGGGCGGGTTCCGGCGCAGGCCGGGCCCGCCCTTCTTTTTGCCCGCTTCAGTCCGGCTGCCGTCATCGCATAGCGACATCTTCGCAATCCTTTCGACGAGCCTGCAGTGCTTTGCTCTAGTATAGCCGGAGCGCGACGCAGACCGGCATGAACACCTTCGTCATCCTCAAGATTCTCGCCACCCTGATGCTGCCGCCGGCCTCGCTGGCGGTCGGCGTCGTGCTGTCGTTGCTGCTGCGCCTGGCCGGGTGGCGCCGGCTCGCCGGGGCAACGCTTGGCGTCGCGCTCTTGCAGATTCTCGTGCTCTCCTTCCCGCCGGTGACCCAGCGGCTCAACCTGCACCTCGAAGCGAAGGCCCGCGAGGCCGTGGCCGGCAACCAGCCCTGCTGCTACGACGCAATTGTCGTGCTGGGCGGCGGCATCTCGCCCGCCGCCCCGCCCTATACGACGGAGCCGGAACTGAACGACGCCTCCGATCGAATCTGGCAGGCGGCCCGCATGTTCAAGGCGGGCGCCGCGCCCAGGATCATCGTGAGTGGCGGATCGTTCGTCGAGCAGCAGGGGGGGGCGGCCACGACCGAGGCCGAAGCAATGCGGCGCTTCCTGCTCGACCTCGGCATTCCCGGCGACGCGATCGTCTCCGACGGCAAGTCGCTGAACACGATCGAGAACATGCGCAACGTCCGCGAGCTCGTGAAGGGCGGCAGGTTGGCGATCATCACGTCGGCCTTCCATGTGCCCCGGGCGGCCAAGCTCGCGAAGCGGGCCGGCCTGAACTTCGCGATCTTCGGCGTGGACTGGAGTGTCCCCAACGATGCCATCCCATGGTGGGATGCCTGGCTGCCTTCCGTTGGCGCCCTCGCTGAATCGAATCTGGCGATCCGGGAACTGGTGGCACTAACCTTCGACCGCCGGGGAGACGGTCTCGCGCCATGACCGCCTATCGCCTCAGTCGCCGTGCCGCGCTCGGTCTCGCCGCCGTGCCCCTCCTGCAGCCGCTCGCACGACAGGCGCGCGCCCAGACGCTCGACCGGCTCGTGTTCCAGACCGACTGGCGCGCCCAGGCCGAGCATGGCGGGTACTACCAGGCGGTCGCAGCCGGCCTCTATCGCAAGGTGGGAATCGAGTGCGATATCCGCCAGGGCGGCCCGAGCCTGAACATCGGCCAGCTGCTGCTGACAGGCCGCGTCGACATGACCATGTCGAACAGCTTCGAGGCCTTCACCTATGTACGCGAGGGCGCGCCCTTCTTCACCATCGCCTCGATCTTCCAGAAGGATCCGCAGGTCCTGATCGGTCATCCCGACACCGGCTTCGACGGTTTCGAGGACCTCAAGGGGCGCACCTTGCTGATCGGCAGCGGCGGGCGCGTCACCTACTGGCCCTATCTCCGCAAGAAGTTCGGGCTGCGCGACGACCAGCTCAGGCCCTACACGTTCAACATGGCGCCTTACCTCGCCGACCGGAACGTCGTGCAGCAGGGCTTCGTGTCGTCGGAGCCCTATTCGATCTCGAAGGTCATCGGGCGCATGCCGCCGTACCTACTGATTGCCGACGCGGGATTCAGCGCCTACCAGACCACCATCGCGATCTCGCGCAAGCTGGCCGGCGAGAAGCGCGACCTCATCCAGCGGTTCGTCGACGCAACGCTCGAAGGCTGGGCCCAGTATCTCAAGGGAGGGCCGGCGGCCGAGGCCGCCAACGCACTCATCAAGAAGGCCAATCCGGAACAGACCGACGATCGTATCCAGTACGCGATCCGGGTGATGAACGAGCGCGGCATCGTGATGTCGGGCGACGCGCTGCAGCGCGGCGTCGGCGCCATGACCGATTCGCGCTGGCAGGGATTTTATCAGTCGATGGTCGATGTCGACGTGTTGCCGAAGGGGCTCGACGTGGCCCGGGCCTACACGCTCGACTTCGTCAACAAGGGTATCGGAAAGCCGACGTAATCGAATCAGGAGGAGCTGCTATGTACCAGGTCAACGAAGAACATCAGATGCTGCGCGATCTCGTGAAGAAGTTCGTGCGCAACGAGCTGATGCCGCTCGAGAAGAACGTGCTCGACCGGTTCGCCTCGGGCCAGCCGGCGTCGCTGTCCGACGAGGAGAACGCCAAGCTCTTCAAGCAGTGCAAGGACCTCGGCCTCTGGGCGCTCGACGTGCCCGAGGAAGTCGGCGGCGCCAACCTGCCGGCCGTGGCACTGGTTGGCGTCAACGAGGAGCTGGGCTACACCTGCGTGCCCTTCACCTTCCCGCCCGACTCGCCCAACCTGCACATGCTGCTGGCGACGGCGAGCCCCGAGCAGCGCAAGAAGTACCTCGAACCCTACGCCGCCGGCGAAACCAGCTCGGCCATTGCCATCTCCGAGCCCGGCGCCGGCGGCGATCCGGCCGGCATGAAGACCCGGGCGGTGAAGGACGGCAACGACTGGGTGATCAACGGCCGCAAGATCTGGATCAGCCGCATTGCCAAGGCCGATTTCACCATCGCCATGGCGGTGACCGATCCTAATCTCGGCGCGCGCGGCGGCATTACCGCCTTCCTGATCGACAAGGGCACGCCGGGCCTGGTCGTGGCCCGCGCCATTCCGATGCTGGCCGGCCAGCGCACCTATGAGGTCGTATTCGAGGACTGCCGCGTGCCCGAGACGCAGGTGCTGGGCCGCATCGGTGCGGGCTTCGCACCCATGCAGCTCCGCCTCACCGTGCGCCGCCTGCAGATGGGCTCGTGGTGTATCGGCATGGCGCAGCGCGCGCTCGACATGCTGGTCGAACACGCCAGCCAGAGGGTCACCTTCGGCGAGAAACTGGCCGACCGTCAGGCCGTCCAGTGGTGGGTGGCCGATGCGGCGATGAAGTTGCACGCCTGTCGCCTGATGGTGATGGATGCCGCCGTGAAGCAGGACGAGGGCCGCGACGTGCGCATGGAGGCCTCGATGATCAAGGTCTACGCGACCGAGATGGCGACCGAGGTGATCGATCATGCCCAGCAGGCGTTTGGCGCCATGGGCGTGACGCAGGAGCTGCCGCTGTCGATGATGGCGCAGAAGGTGCGCACCATGCGGGTCTACGAGGGCCCGTCGGAAGTGCACCGCATGGTGATCGCGCGCCGCATCTTCGGCGGCCGTTGACAGGGCGAGGTGGGCAGGCGGATCATTTCCGCCTGCCGTTTTCTCTGAGGGAGCCGTCGCATGGCCTACACGCTCGACACGTTCGTCAAGGATGCGCAGGCCGCGCTCAAGACGCATGAGGGACCCGCCGGCCGCGAGCAGGTTCGCATGCTGCTGGAGAAGCTGCTGGCGAACCCGTCCTTCGTCGACGAGGCCGTGGGCCCCGCCGCGCCGATCGGCACGCGCAAGCTCTACGAGGACAAGGACCTCGGCTTCGTCGTGCTGGCGCATTGCAATCCCAAGCCGCACAAGAGCCCGCCGCACGATCACGGCGCCTCATGGGCGGTCTACGGCCAGGCGGTGATGTACACCGACATGAGCGAGTACAAGCGCGTCGACGGCGGGACAGACGCCGGCGACGCGAAGCTCGAGAAGGTCAAGACCTATCGCCTCGAGCCCGGCCACGCCGGCGTCTATGACGTCGGCGCGATCCACGCCATCGACTATCCCGACGGTAGCCGCTTCGTGCGCGTCACCGGCCGCGACCTCGACTACGTACGCCGTCTCAAGTTCGACATGGCCGCCGGCAAGGCCATCACCATTGAGAGCGCGACGGCCGGCGCCAACTAGCCGTCGGCGCGTCCGCGCCCGCGCGGACGGTTCGCATCGCCCCAGGCCACCATCGCATCGAGGATGGGGCCGAGCGTAAATCCCTTCTTCGTGAACGAATACTCGACATGGGGAGGGATCGTGTTGTGCACCCTGCGCGCCACGATCCCGTCCTGCTCCAGCGCGCGCAACTGCAGCGTCAGCATGCGCTGCGTGATCCCCGGAACCAGGCGGCGCAGCTCGTTGAAGCGACGGGGCTGATCCTTCAGGTGGTACAGGATCGTCGGCTTCCAGCGTCCGCCGATCACTTCGACCGTCGCCGTGACCGGACACCAGGGGGCCTTCGTCTCGGCCATCGCGCGCGCCTCCAAATCCATGACTGATACCTAGTATAAAAAATGTGCGTACTTATGAGAAGTACACCGGGATGCTAGGTGCGGCTCCACAACCTTGGAGGTCGCAATGTTCGTCATCATGGGAGCCACCGGTAAAGTCGGGGGCGCAGCGCTCGAGACCCTGAAGCAACGCGGCACCGCCTTGCGCGCGGTGGTGCGCGATCCGGCGCGTGCACAGGGGCTGGGCGTCGAGACCGTCCGCGGCGACGCATCGGAAACGGAAAGCCTCGCCGCGGCTTTCACGGGCGCGGAGGCGGCCTTCGTGATGCTGGTCCCGCCGTATCAGGCTCAGGACGTAGTGGCCCAATCGCGTGTCATGGCCCGATCGATCGCTGCCGCGGTGCGCGCGGCAGGGGTGCCGCATGTCGTGGCGCTCTCGTCGGTCGGTGCGCATCTCCACGAGGGCAACGGCATCGTGCAGGTCCTGCATGACTTCGAAGCGGCCCTTGCCGACGCCGCACCGTCCCTCGTTTTCCTGCGCCCGGGCGAATTCCTGGAGAACTGGGCGGCCATGCTGCCGGTGGCGCGAGAGGCGGGCGTGCTGCCCTCGGGCAAGCTCGCGCTCGACAAACGCCATGAGGCCGTGTCGGCGCTCGATGTCGGCCGCGTCGCGGCGGACCTGCTGCTCGACCCGCGACCGGGGACGCGCATCGTCGATCTCGCGGGGCCGGCGCCCTATTCGGCGCTCGATGCGGCGGCAGTCCTGTCGCGTCTGCTGGGCAAGCCGGTGACGGCGGTGCCGTCGTCGCGCGAACAGTCGGTGGCGGCGCTGGTGGCCGCGGGCCTCGGGGCCGATTACGCGGCGAAGCTCGCGGAGCTCGACGAGGCGATCAATGCTGGCCGTCTCGATTTTCCGCCGAGCGATGACCTGCGCCGGGGCACGGTGACGCTCGACGCCGTGCTGCAGCGCCTCGTGGGAGGCGGTTGAGGATCGCCGGGACGCATCGGCGGATGGTCGTCCCGACCGCCGCCATGGTCCCGTTCATCGCCGCGCGGCGCTAGGCCAGTCGTGCGGCAGCGGCCTGGTTCGCTTCCTCGCGCTTCTGCAGCATCGCGTGGATGCGTTCCTTCAGCCGCTCGACGCGTTCCGGTCCGGCCTTCTCGGGGCTGCCCGAATCGAAGGGCGGCTTGGGATCGTATTCCAGGGTGAGCTGAATGGACCTGGCCACTTCCTCGCCGGCCAACTCGGCGGCGAGGGTGAGGCCGAAATCGATGCCGGCGGTGACGCCGCCACCCGACACGCGATTGCGGTCGCGCACGACCCTGTCGGCGACCGGGATCGCGCCGAAGGCCGGCAGGAACTCGCGTGAGGTCCAGTGGCAGGCGGACTTGTATCCCTTCAGAAGCCCCGCGGCGCCGAGCACCAGCGAGCCGGTGCAGACCGAGGTGACGTAGCGTGCGCCTTCGGCCTGCTTGCGCAGGAAGGAGAGCGTTTCCTCGTCGGTCATCAGCGCGACCTGTCCGCCGCCGCCCGGTACGCAGATCACGTCGAGCTGCGGGCAGTCGGCGAAGGTGGTCGTCGGCACGATCGAGAACCCGGCATCGGTCCGCACGGGATCGAGCGTCTTCCAGATCATGTGCAGTTTCGCGTTGGGCACGCGGCACAGGACCTGGGCGGGACCGGTCGCGTCGAGCTGTGTGACGTCGGGGAAGAGCAGGATGCCAATATGAACCGTGTCTGCCATGGGGAATCTCCGTTGTTGGTCGAGACAGTAGGCGCTCCGGCGGCTGGCAGAAACGTCAAATAGAGAGTAATTTCTGCCAATGCCCAAGCCGCACCGCATCGCCATCCTGGCCTATGAAGGTTGCCAGCTCCTCGATGTCACCGGGCCCGCCGCCGTGTTCGGCGCCGCCAACGAGGGGCGTGAGCGCCCGGCCTATGAGGTCGAAATCGTCTCGCCCGATGGCGGTCCGATTACGTCCAACTGCGGCGTCGTGCTGATGAGCCGCCGCTTCGGGAAGCGCTACGATACGCTGCTGGTCGCAGGCGGCTCGCGGGGGCTCAAGGCGGTGGTCGCGCGCGAGGACGTGCGGCGTTGGTTGCAGAGGGTGGCGCCCCGCACGCGGCGCTTCGGGTCGGTGTGCACCGGCGCCTTCGTGCTGGCGGCGGCCGGCCTGCTCGACGGCAGGCGCGTGGCGACGCACTGGGCAAGCTGCCAGCGGCTGGCCGAGAAGTTCCCCGCGCTGACCGTGGATGCCGATGCGCTCTATGTCGTCGACGGGAAGGTCTGGACTTCGGCCGGCGTGACGACCGGCATCGACATGGCGCTGGCGCTGGTCGAGGCCGATCTCGGCGCGGCGACGGCCAACCTGATCGCGCGGCACTTCGTGCTCTATGCGCGCCGGCCCGGCTACCAGTCGCAGTTCAGTCCGCTGTTGCAGGTGCAGACCGAAGCCGCTGCGCCGTTCGCCCGGCTGATCGAATGGATGCAGGCCCATCTCGCCGAGCCGCTCGACGTGCCGGCACTGGCAGTCCGCGCCGGCCTGTCGGAGCGCAGCTTCTATCGCAAGTTCGTCGAGGCGACCGGCAAGACACCGGCGCATTTCGTCGAAGGGCTGCGGCTCGACGCGGCCCGCACCTTGCTGGCCAAGGGCCTGCCGCTCAAGACGATCGCGGACCGCGTGGGCCTGCGCTCCTCGGCACGGCTCGGCCAGGCCTTCGAGCGCCGCTTCGGCATGGCGCCGTCGCTGTTCCGCGAGATGCACGCCGCGTCAGTGACGTAGGCGCAGGCTGCTTAGGATCAGGGCGGTGAGGGCGAAGCCGGCGCCCAGCCAGAGCGCAGCCCGCGCCGCATCGGCGGCGCCGCCGCCCGAGAAGTCGAACAGGCCGAAGACCAGGGCCACCAGCGCGGCGCCCATCGTCTGGCCGAGCGTCCGGGCCGTGGCGATGATGCCGCCGGCGCTGCCGCTGCGGTCGCGTGGCACGGCGTTCATCATCAACCGGTTGTTGGGCGAGGCGAAGATGCCGAAGCCCGCGCCGCACAGGACCAGCCGCCACATGATGTTGAAGGCCGACGGGTCCGGCGGCAGCAGTGCCGTCAGGATCATACCTGCGGCCATGCTGGTGAGGCCGATCGTGCCCAGGGCGCCGGCATGGTGGCGGTCGGCCAGCCGCCCGGCGATCGGGGCGACACCCGCCAGCGCCAGCGGCCAGGCCGTCAGCAGCAGGCCGGTCGCCGTGGCGTCACGTCCCAGCACCGTATGGAAGAAGAAGGGCAGGCTGACGAAGGCCAGGCCCTGTGCCGTGAAGGTGCAGGTCGAGGCCGACACCGACAGCGAGAAGATCGGCCGGCTGAACATGTCGATCGGCATCATCGGGTCGGCGAGCTTGCGCTGGCGCCAGACGAACAGGGTGCCGAAAAGGGCCGCCCCCACCAGCTCGGCGACGATCACCGGCAGGGGATGGCCATGGCCGACGCCGTCGATGCCGAAGATCAGCAGGCCGAAGGTGCCGCCGGACAGGACGGCCGAGAGCACGTCGAAGGGCCGCTTGGCGTGGGTCGTCACCGGCAGGTACCGGCCGGCCAGGAAGAAGGAAAGAATACCGAGTGGAATGTAGACGGCGAACAGGATCGGCCAGCTCGTGATCGCGAGCAGGGCGGCGCCGAGGCTGGGACCGGCCGCCAGCGAGGTCGCCACGACGGTCGTGTTGAAGCCGAGGCCGCGGCCGAGCGCGGCGCGCGGATAGATCGATCGCACCAGGGCGGGCTGGATGGCCATGATGGCGGCACCGCCCAGCCCCTGCAGCGTGCGGGCGGTGATCAGCCAGGCGAGCGAGGGCGCCAGGACGCAGCCGATGGACGCCAGGGAAAAGACGACGAGGCCCCAGCGATAGACGGTGCGATAGCCCACGATGTCGCCCAGCGCCGCCACCGGCAGCAGCATGACCATGAGGGCGATCTGGTAGGCGTTGACGATCCAGATCGAGCTCTCGGCCGTGATCGCGAGGTCGTTCGCGATGTAGGGCAGGGCGAGATTGGTCATCGAGTTGCTGAGCACCGCCATCGACAGGCCGATGGTGATGGTCGCCACGGCGGCGAGCCGGCGAGGTCCCGGCGGCATGCCGTCGGGGAGCGGACCGGCTGAAGCGGGTTCGGCCATCTGTTACTGCGGGACCGTCAGTTCGTCGCCGGCGATGGTTGTCCGCTGCATCAGGCGCTTGTGCCTGGTCGCATCGTAGTAGGTGGCGCGATGCAGCACGGCGCGATTGTCCCAGACGATCACGTCGCCCTCGCGCCAGGCGTGGGACATCATGAATTCCGGCTGCTCGGCACGCTGCGCCAGCTCCCACAGGATCGCCTTCGACATCGGCTCGGGCCAGTCGAGAATCCGGCCGGCATGGGCGCCGATATAAAGCGCGCGGCGGCCGTTGATGGGATTGTCGCGGAACATGCGTTGCTTGACCGGCGGCAACTCCGCCAGCGACTTGGCACTCAGGATGCCCTTCTGCACTCGGTCGCGCGAGTGGGCCAGCGCATGCTCGGCGACCAGCGGGTGGATCGTCGCCTGCAGGGCGGGCGGCAGCGCGTCCCAGGCGGCGCGCATGTTCAGGAACTCGGTGTTGCCGCCCTCGGGCGGGCAGATCCGCGCCGTCAGGATCGAGCAGAGCGACGGGATGCGCTTGAAGGAGGAGTCGGAGTGCCAGAAGTAGTTGGCCTTCTGGTAGATCATGCGCATGTCGTCCGGCGGGATCGGCTCGCCGGTCATGATGTCGAGATTGGACTGGCGCTGGAACTTGGTGCCGGCCGCGGGATTGGCGCTGAGGGTCGTCTCCAGCGGACCGAAATTCTCGCTGAAGGCGATCTGCTTGTCGTCGTCCATCGCCTGGTCGCGGAACAGAAGGACGGAATGCTCCTCGAAGGCGGCGCGGATTGGGCCGAACTCGCGCGCCGAGAGGGGGCGCGTGATGTCGATGCCGGTGATCTCCGCACCGAACAGTGGATGGAGCTTGCGGACTTCGATGCTGCCGGTGTTGCGCATGGCGTCGGCCCTCAGTCGATGATCGCCTGGTAGGTGAGGACGCGCAGCTCGCGCCGGATCGGGTAGGTCGAGGAGGGCATGAGCTGCGTCAGCAGCACCACGGCCATGTCCTCCACCGGATCGATCCAGAAGGCGGTGGAGGCGGCCCCGCCCCAGGCATACTCGCCGGGCGTGCCGGCGATATAGGCCTTGGCCGGGTCGATCATCACCGAGAAGCCGAGGCCGAAGCCGATGCCGGTATAGGTCGATTCCGAGAAGCGCGGCGTGCCCATGTCGGCCATGTCGCCCTTGAGATGGTTCATGGTCATCAGCTCGACCGTCTTGCGGCCGAGCAGACGCACGCCGTCGAGTTCGCCCTTGTTCAGCATGAATTTGCAGAAGCGCAGATAGTCGGAGGCGGTCGAGACGAGGCCGCCGCCGCCGGAGTTCACCTTGCGCGGCGCGAGGTAGCGGCTCTTGGCCGGATCGTCGATCAGGTCGAGCCGGCCGCCCGGACCGGCGGCATAGTTGGCGGCGAAGCGGTCGTGCTTTGCGGCGGGCACGTGGAAGTCGGTGTCGACCATGCCGAGCGGATCGATGACCTTTTCCTTCAGGTACTTCTCGAAGGGCTGGCCGGAAATCACCTCGACCAGATAGCCAAGGACGTCGGTGGAAACCGAGTAGTTCCACGCCTTGCCGGGCTGCGCGATCAGCGGCAGCTGGGCCAGCCGCTCGACGACCTGCTTCAGGCTGGTGTCGGCCGTCTGGAAGTCGACACCGTCCTGCTTGGCGCGATAGGCGGCGTCGACCGGGTTGCTCTCCATGAAGCCGTAAGTCAGGCCCGACGTATGGGTGAGCAGGTCGCGGAAGTTGATCTCGCGCTCGGCCGGCACGGTCTCGATCTTGCCGCGGCTGCCGCCCACCATGACGCGCGGGTTGGCGAAGGCGGGGATGAACTTCGAGATCGGATCGTCGAGCTGAAACCGGCCCTCTTCATAGAGCATCATGATCGCCACCGAGGTGAGCGGCTTGGTCATGGAATAGATGCGGAAGATCGTATCGGCGCGCATCGGCTTGTTGCGGGCGAGGTCCGACTTGCCGGCCACCTCGGCGAAGGCGAGTTCGCCCTTGCGCATGAAGCAGGTCACCATGCCGGCCAGCTTGCCGCTGTCGACCCACTGGTTCATCCAAGTGCGCACGCGGTCGAGCCGCGCTGCGGAAAGCCCGACCTGTTCGGGGGTAACGAGCGGCAGCGTGTCCATGGCGATCCTCCCTTGAGCCCCGCTACACTAGCCTAGGACGACAGGTTTCAGACACGCAAAAGACGGGAGGGAGCAATGGCGAGATTGTGCGAAGGACGGGTTGCGATCGTGACGGGCGGCGCCCGCGGCGTCGGCCGGGAACATTGCCTGATGCTGGCCGAGCATGGCGCCAAGGTGGTCGTGAACGACCTGGGCGGCGACCGGGCCGGCAAGGGCCATGATGTCGGTCCCGCCCAGCAGGTCGTGAACGAGATCAAGGCGATGGGCGGCGAGGCCGTGGCCAACGGCGACGACGTCTCCGACTGGAACGGCGCCAAGCACATGATCGACCAGGCGGTCGAGGCCTTCGGCAAGCTCGACGCCATTGTGCTCAACGCCGGCATCCTGCGCGACCGCATGCTCGTCAACATGAGCGAGGACGAGTGGGACGCCGTCATCAAGGTGCATCTGAAAGGTACCTTCGCACCGGCCCGCCACGCCGCCGCCTACTGGCGCGACCAGGCCAAGCTGAAGGGGGGGCCGGTCGATGCGCGCATCATCACCACTACGTCGGTCTCGGGCATCTACGGCAATATCGGCCAGACCAACTACGGTGCGGCCAAGGCCGGCATCGCCTCGTTCACGATCATCGCGGCGCGCGAACTCGCCCGCTATGGCGTGACCGTGAACTCGATCTCTCCCTCGGCCTTCACGCGCATGACCGAGGACCTGCGCGAATACACCGAAGAGGACAAGAAGCGCCGCGACCCCAAGTGGATCGCCCCGGTCGCGACGTGGCTGGTGAGCGAGGACAGCCGCGAGGTGACGGGCCGCGTCTTCCAGGCCGGAAATGGTATTTTCGCCGTTGCCGAGGGCTGGCATAAGGGCCCGACCGTCGAGCAGATCATGGATCCGGTGCAGGCCGGCAAGGTACTGGCCGAGATCGCCCGGAAGGCCCGCAAGAACGCCGGCATGAACGGTCTCGATCTGGACTGAAACAAGCAGGGAAGAAGAAGGAACAACAGATGATGAAGATCAATCGCCGCACGGCGCTGGCGGCGACGGCCGCGGCTGCGTTCATTCCGGGCGCGGTGCGTGCCCAGGCATGGCCCAGCAAGCCGATCCGCTGGGTCGTGCCCTACACGGCCGGCGGCCTGACCGACGTGACGACACGGCTTACGCTCGAGAAGATGAACGTCGGCCAGACCTTCGTGGTCGACAACAAGCCCGGCGCCAATTCGCTGATCGGGGCGGAAATCGTCGCGAACGCGGCCCCCGATGGCTACACCTTCCTGACGGTGATCGCGGCCCATGCCGCGAACAAGACGCTCTATGCCGGCAAGCTGAAGTTCGATCCGGTGAAGGGCTTTGCGCCGGTGTCGCTGGTCGGCGTGGCGCCGCTCATCATCTGCGTCACCAACGGCCTGCCGGTGAAGAACGTGGCCGAGCTGATCGCCTACGCCAAGGCGAACCCGGGCAAGCTTTCGTTCGGCTCGTCGGGTGTCGGCGCCGCCGCGCACCTCACCAGCGAGCTGATCAAGCAGGTGACCGGGATCCAGATGGAGCATGTGCCCTACAAGGGCACGGCGCCGGCGCTGGCCGATCTCGCCTCGGGCAACATCCAGCTCCTGATCGACGCGCCGATCGGCGTGATGACCCAGGTACGCGCCGGCAAGATCCGTGCGCTCGCCATGCTGTCGAAGAACCGCGTGCCGGGTGTCGAGGAAGTGCCGACCATCGTGGAGGCGGGCGGTCCGCTGATCGAATCGTCGACCTGGGTGATGTTCCTCGCGCCGGCCGGCACGCCGAAGGAGATCGTCGACAAGGTGTCCGCCGAAGTCTCGAAGGCGGTGAAGGACGAGGCGCTGCGCAAGCGGCTGGCCGAGCAGGCCGTGATTCCCGTGGGCGCGACGCCGGAGGATACCGGCAAGTTCCTCCAGGAAGAGATCGACAAGTGGGAGAAGGTGATCAACACCGCCGGCGTGAAAGCCGACGCCTGATCCCGTATCCGGATTGGTTTCAGCGGCGCCGGCAAGACCGGCGCCGCTTTCTTTTGGCTGGCCGTCTTCGCCGGTCGGCGGTGAAGATGGAGGGCCGGCGGGCGCTGCAGGTCGCGCCATGCCGTCGAATCGAACGCGCCGGCAGGGCCTGCGACGACGTGGCCGGACCGGGCAGCGCAGCGGCCGTCGGGACCGTGGCCCGCCCATGCCGGTCCGGCGGTCAAATCGTCCGGCCCTTTTGTTTTGGACCTTTCGACGCCTTTGTCTCTGTTTTCAGCGCCTGTGAGGCTCGATCGATTTCTCCTCGGCTGCAGCCGCGAAAGCGAGCAGGCGACAGTGTCTGTGCAGCCTCAGCGCTTTACTCGCTTCGTGCCCTGTCGTTTCCTCTAGCCATGGTTTCGACCTTGAGTCTGGCGAACGGCCTCACGCTTCTGTTCGCTGCCCTTTGCCTCTGGACGATGGCGGCGCAGTCGCGCGGCGGTGTGACGACCCTGGGCCGCGTGGCGTTGCCGGGCGGCTTCGCCTTGATGGCGACGCTGATGCTGCTTGCGGGCGTGTTCGAGGCGAGCTTCCTGTTCGACATCCTGTGGGTTGGCGCCTTTGCCGTCGGCTCGGTGATCGGCCGCATCCGCGGATGGATGCTGAGCGTGCAATCGAACCGCGAGGCCGGTCTCGTGTCGCTGCCCGCGACGATCGACGGATTCATCGCGGCGCTCGCGCTCGCCGCGCTGTCCGGCATCGACTTCACTTCGGCGATGCTTGGCGAAGCCTTGATCGAGCCGGGTTACGTCGCGGCGGCCAGCGCGCTCTGCGCCGGCTTCCTCGGCTATCGGGTCCTCGTCATCGCGTTGCGCGTCGTTCGTCCGACGCCGCCCGGCAACGTGTCGCGCGCCGCCTGACGGCGCGCGTCTCTACAATCTCTTGAGTGTCTCAAGCACGCGTGGTTGCGGCCAGGTCCAGCCGCTCGCGCTTTCGTAGGCGCGCATTGCCTGCAGCACGGTCGCGTCGGCATGCGGTGCACCGATGATCTGCAACCCGACCGGCAGTCCAGCCTTCGTCAGGCCCGCGGGCATCGAGGCAGCCGGCTGGCCTGTGAGATTGCAGGGCAGCGTGTAGGGCGCACCCTTGGTCCAGCGCGGGAAGGCGTCCGAGTTGTAAAGCGTTTCCACCGGCGGGCCGGCCGTCGGCGTGACCGGCGCGAGCAGCAGATCGTAGGTGCGATGCCAGAGCGCGAGATCGCGCGCCAGCCTGCTCCTGGCCTCGAACGCCTTCGCATAGTCGGCGAGTGTGATCGCCAGGCCTTTTTCCATGAGAGCCCGCAGACCCGGATCGAGCTTGCCGTGAAGCTGGGTTGGGATCTGCCGGAAGCGCGTGGCGAAGCTGCCGATCCACAGCGGCTCGAAATGCTCCTGCAGCGGCTCGAACATCGGGCCGACTTCCTCGACATGCGCGCCGAGATCCTCGAAACGCCGCGCCGCGGCCGCGACGAGCTCGCGCACTTCCGGATCGGCTTTCACGTGTCCGAGATCGAGGCTTAGGCCGATCTTCCAGCCGCGCACGCCGGCATCGAGGCCGATCGTGTAGTCGCGTGCTTCGGCGGGCAGCGAGCGCCAGTCGCGCGGGTCGGGGCCTGCCGTGAGGTTCAAGGCCATCGCGGTGTCGAGCACCGAGCGCGCCAGCACGCCCTGGCTGATGACGTCGGCGAAGGGGGCATCGGCGGGGTATTGCGGAATGCGTCCATAGGACGGCTTCAGGCCGACGAGGCCGGTATGCGCCGCGGGGATGCGGATCGAGCCGCCGCCGTCATTGCCATGGTTGAACGGATTGACGCCGGCCGCCGTGAGCGCCGAGGCACCGCCGGAGGAACCTCCAGGCGAGTGGGCGAGGTTCCAGGGGTTGCGCGTCGTGCCCTGCAGCGGCGAGTCGGTGAGCGCCTTCCAGCCGAATTCCGGAGTCGTGCTCTTGCCAACAAGAATCATGCCGGCGGCAAGAAACCTGTCGGTAACGGCGGCGTTGTCGCTGGCCGGAGTCTCGTCCGTGGCCTGCGATCCATAGCGCGTCGGCCACCCCTTGACGTTCGTCGTGTCCTTGATCGTCGTCGGAATGCCGTCGAACGGCGACAGGGGCTGCCCCTTTTGCCAGCGTGATTCTGCAGCCTTTGCAGCGGCTTGTGCGCCTTCGGTGTCGAGGAGGACGAGCGCGTTGAGGTGAGGTTGAAGCGTCGATGCACGCGCCAACATGGCGTCGACGATCTCGACTGGAGAAACTTCCCCGCGCGCCAGCAGTTTTGAAAGTTCCGATGCAGAAAGCCAGTCGAATGCAGGTTCAGACATGCGCAATTGGTCGGTTCTCGACGAAGGTTGGATGTTTCAGAGTACGTGGGAGACAACAGTGTCGACTCTGATTTCTCCTAAGTCGAGAGCGTATTGGAGAGAACCGCGATGGAAACCGTTACAGCACTTGTCGCCGCCGGGGCCGCCTTCGGGCTTAGCCATCTGATCGGTCGTTCGCTGACCGCTTCGTTCCTTCTGGTCGCTCTTGGTGGCCTGCTCGCCGGTGTCGGGTTCGCCGTTCTCTTCTTCATATCGACCGTGACCGTCGGTCATCTGATGCCGAACCTGTTCGAGCCTTGGCTGCTCGGCGTACTCTTCATCGCGCTGCTCGTCGTGGCGCCGCTCGGTGGCGCCGCCATCGCGGCGCTGACACACTGGCACGTCGAGCGTGTCGACGCCGCGCGCCTGCCGTTCTAGGCGCGAAACGGGCGTCTTTCCCGCAACCGTCCTGCGACGCTAATCTCCCGGACGAACAGGGGAGGTCAGGATGGTCGAAGTGAAGCTCGGCGCCGGCACGGCCGTGCGCATCGAAGAGAGCTACGAACCGAACTTCGACGCCAAGACCTTCTTTCCCGACTGGGATCCTGCCGTCGTCGAGCGTCACCGCAACTGGCTGGTGCCATCGCACTATGACGAGGCATCTTCCTTCCTGAAGCTCAGCATCCACAGCTGGCTGCTGAAGATCGGCGGCAAGACGATCCTGATCGATACCTGTGTCGGCAATCACAAGTCGCGTCCCCATCGCCCGAAGTGGCATCTCATGGAGACGAAGTATCTCGAACGGCTCAAGGCAGCCGGCGTCGAGCCCGACCAGGTCGACATGGTGATGTGCACGCATCTCCATGTCGACCATGTCGGCTGGAACACGCGGCTCGAGAACGGCAAATGGGTGCCGACGTTCAGGAACGCGAAGTACGTGTTCAGCCGTGCCGACTACGATCACTACCTGAAGCTCGACAGCGATCCCGCGACCGGACCGGTCAATGCCGGCTCGTTCCGCGACTCGGTGCTGCCGGTGGTCGAGGCGGGGCTGACACAGATGGTCGATGGCGCGGCCCGGCTCGACGAGAATCTCGCGGTCGAACCGGCACCGGGGCATACGCCGGGCACGATCGCCATCAAGTTCGAATCGCGTGGCGAGAAGGCGCTGTTCTGCGGCGACATCCTGCACCACGCGCTGCAGGTCTATCATCCCGAGTGGAACAGCTTCGCCTGCGCCGATGCCGTGGGCGCGCGCACGAGCCGGCGCGCGGCGCTGGAGCATTGCGCCGGGAGCGGCGCCCGGCTGATGCCCTGCCACTTCGGAGCACCGTTCAGCTGCCACATCGACCACGAAGGCGATGGGTTCGTGCCGCGCTTCGGCGGCCAATTCTAGGGAGAGAGACGATGATCTATGAAATGCGGGTCTACAGGTGCGTGCCGGGCCGCCTTCCGGCGCTGCTCAATCGCTTCAACACCATCACGCTCAAGATCTGGGAGCGGCACGGCATCAAGCAGGCCGGCTTCTTCACCACTTTGATCGGCGAGTCGAACCAGGAACTGACCTACTTCCTCGCCTGGGAGTCGCTGGCCGACCGCGAGAAGAAGTGGAATGCCTTCGCGGCCGACCCGGAGTGGCTGGCCAAGCGCGCCGAGACCGAGAAGGACGGCGCCATCGTCGAGAACGTCTCGGTGCAGATGCTGACGCCGACGGGCTTCTCGTCGGTCCAGTAGGGCGTCCAGTAAGGGATCACTCCGCCTTGAGGCCCGCTTCCTTCGCGAGGCGGGCCCACTTGGCGAAGTCCCGGGCCACGTAGGCCGTGAACTCGGCGGGCGATCCGAATTGCGGATCGGCGCCGAGTTCGGTGAATTTCCGTGCGACATCGGGCGAACGGATGGTGGCGTCGACGGCCGCGTGCAGGCGCTCGACGAGTGCCTTCGGCGCGCCGGCGGGCAGGAACACGCCATAGGAGATCGCGGCCTCGTAGCCGGGCAGCCCCGACTCAGCGATGGTGGGAATGTCCGGCGCCGCCGCCGAACGTTCGAGGCTGGTCTGGCCCAGCGCACGCATCTTGCCGGCCTTCACGTGCGGCAGCGCCGTCGACAGGCCCCCGAAATAGAGATCGACCTGGCCCGCCATGAGATCGGCCATTGCAGGACCGCCGCCCTTGTAGGGCACGTGCACGATGTCGAGCCGGCCCATCGCCTTGAAGAGTTCGAGTGCGAGGTGGGTCGCCCCGCCGGCGCCGGCCGAGGCGCCATTCAGCCTGCCGGGCCGAGCGCGGGCCAGCGCCAGCAACTCGGCGATGGTCTTTGCCGGCAGGTCGGGACGCACGACCAGCAGCATCGGGTTGATGCCAACCGGCGCCACGGCGACGAAATCGGTGCGGACGTCGTACGGCATGTTGCGGCTGAGCGCCGGGGCAACCGTCGTCGAGCCGTTCGACGCCAGCATGAACACCGAGCCGTCGGGCGGGCTCTTGGCCGTGAAGCTGGCCGCGATCTCGCCATTGGCGCCGGCCTTGTTCTCGACCACCACGGCACGGCCAAGCCGTTCGCCGATGCCGGGCGCGATCAGCCGCGTCAGGAGATCGTTGGGGCCACCCGGCGGGAAGCCCACGATGAAGCGCAACGGCCGATCTGGAAAATCCGGCGCCTGGGCACGAGCCGAAGCCCACGGCGACGCGGCGGGCAGGGCGGCGAGGCCGGCGAGCACACCGCGGCGGAGGGGCTTGCTCATCCGAGAAGTATGCTAGGCTTTTTGCAACACAGGGAGGAAATGAAAAATGCAACGTAGAACATTCGTGACTACGGGCGCGGCGGCATTGGTGGGATCGCTGGCCGGCTGGCCGGCCCTTGCGCAGAAGATCAGCGGCGACGTGCGCTTTCTCTGCGGCTTCGCGCCAGGCGGCACGGCCGACCTTCTGTGCCGGATCGTGGCCGAGGCCGTGACCTCTGAAGTCGGACAGAAGGTGATCGTCGATACCAAGACCGGCGCCAGCGGCTTCATCGCCAACGAGATCGTCGCCAACGCCCCGCCGGACGGCCGCACGATCGGCCTCGCCGCTATGGCGGCCCTGTGCGTTTCGCCGGTGATGCCGGGGCAGAAGCTGCCGATCAACGTCGACACCGACCTGACGCCGATCGCCAACATCGCCGGTGTCACCAACATGCTGGTGGTCGGCAAGCACATGAAGTATCGCACGGTTCCGGAGATCATCGATTTTGCGAAGAAGAACCCGGGCAAGCTCACCTATGCTTCGGCGGGCAACGGGACGTCGCAGCATCTCGCTGCCGAACTCTTCAAGAAGATGGCCGGCATCAACATCCTGCACGTGCCCTATCGTGGCGGCGCGCCCGCCATCCAGGACATGATCTCGGGCAATTGCGACATGATGTTCGGCAACATGCCGGAGTTCCTGGGCCAGATTAACGGCGGGGGATTGATCCCGGTCGCCTTCGGTTCGCCCAAGCCCTCGCCGCTCTTCCCCAACCTGCCGCTGATCTCGAAGTTCCTGCCGGGCTTCCAGGTGGTGAACTGGTTCGGCGTCTTCGGCTCCAAGGGCCTGCCGGCCGACCTGGTCGACTTCTGGAACAAGGCGCTCCGGGCCGCCGTCGCCAAGCCGGACGTCCAGAAGCGCTTCGCCGAGAGCGGCATGGATACGATCATCGGGTCGCCGGCCGAGTTCAAGGCGACCATCATGGCCGATCGCAAGAAGTGGGAAGAGGTCATCAAGGGCGCTGGCATCCGCGCCGACTGACGATGCCTCTCGCCGCCACTCCACACGGCGCCCTTCACTACGACGTCGAGGATGTCGTGGCGCCGTGGCAGCGGCCGCGCCTGCCGATCCTGTTCCATCACGGGATCGGCGCCAGTGCCGGAATCTGGGCCGGGTGGCGGCCGGCGCTGGCCGATGCCTACCGGCTCGTCACCTTCGACATGCGTGGCTACGGTCGCTCGACGATCCCGGCGGAAGATTTCAAATGGTCCCTCGACCTGCTGGTCGACGACCTGTTTGCCGTGGCCGATGCCGCCGGCGCTGCGCGCTTTCATCTGGCTGGCGAATCGATCGGCGGGACGGTGGCGTTGGCGGCGGCGCTCGCCCGGCCGGAGCGGATCGCGTCGCTCACCGTCAGCAACGGCGCCCATCTCGGGGCTTCGATCCAGAGGGTTGAGGCGTGGCGGCGCCAGCTCGACGAAGGCGGCTCGAAGGGCTGGTCGGATGCCTTCCTGCGCGACCGCTTCCATGACGGCGCGCTGCCGGCCGAGCAGCTGGCCTGGTTC
Source organism: uncultured Reyranella sp. (assembly GCF_945957355.1). Taxonomy (GTDB): domain Bacteria; phylum Pseudomonadota; class Alphaproteobacteria; order Reyranellales; family Reyranellaceae; genus Reyranella. The sequence goes on from NZ_CAMFKM010000009.1 coordinate 175,207, forward strand.
GCGGCCGAACAGGAGAGGTGGCAGCGGGCCTCGATCCTGAACGCACTCGGCGTTCTCATCGGGACTGATCTGACGCCGCGGCTGCCTGACGTGAAATGCCCGACCCTCCTGCTGCACCCCGACGGCAGCCCGTTCATCCCGGTCGGCGTTGTGGCCGAGTTGCTGGAGGGCCTGCCAGATGCCGAGTTGAATGTCTTTGGCCATTCACGTCATGGCCTGCCATTCTCGCACGCTGTGCAATGCTCCCGCGTATTTCGGTCTTTTCTCGACTCCCGCAGGGTGGACTGATAAGCAAGTTGTCAGACAACTAAGAAGGACGAGGGAACCATGAGACGGATTCTGGCCGGCGCCGCGGCGCTCGCGATCGCCTTTTCGGCGGCCCCGGGCTTTGCCCAGGAGAAGCTCAACGTCTGGTGGGTGAAGGGCTTCTACAAGTCCGAGGACGATGCGCTGTTCGCCGCGATCAAGAAGTTCGAGGCCAAGACCGGCGTGAAGGTCGACCTGTCGCAATATGCCGTGCAGGACATGATTCCCAAGACGGTGGCCGCCCTCGATTCCGGTTCGCCACCCGACATCGCCTATTCCGACACCTATGACGTGCAGGTCGCGGGCAAGTGGGCTTACGACGGCAAGCTCGAGGACATCTCCGACGTCATCGAGCCGATGAAGGACCGGTTCGCACCGGTCACCATCGAGACGGCCTATCTCTACAACGACAAGGCCAAGAAGAAGGCCTTTTACGGCTTCGTCCTGAAGCAGCAGACACTGCACATCCAGTACTGGAAGGACATGCTGGCGACGGCCGGCTTCAAGGAGAACGACATTCCCGGTACCTGGAAGGAATACTGGTCCTTCTGGTGCAACAAGGTTCAGCCGGCCTATCGCAAGGCCACCAGCAGCCGCGTCTACGGCATCGGCAATCCGATGGGCGTCGAATCGACCGACTCCTTCCAGTCGTTCCTGAGCTGGGTCGATGCCTACAACGTCAAGCTGGTCGACGATTCCGGCAAACTGCTGGTCGACGATCCGAAGGTACGTGAAGGCCTGATCGCCGCGCTGCGCGACTACACCGACATCTACACCAAGGGCTGCACGCCGCCCTCGTCGACGACCTGGAAGGATCCCGACAACAACGTCGCCTTCCACAATCGCACGACGATCATGACGCACAACTACACGATCTCGATCGCGGCCAAGTGGCTGGACGACGCCAACAACGAGCAGCTCACGCCCGAGCAGCGCGCCGCCGGCCGCAAGGCCTATGACGACCTGATCGCGACGGCCGGCTTTCCCAAGAAGCCCGACGGCACGGCGATGGTCTATCGCACGGCGGTGAAGGTCGGCGTCATCTTCCAGGATTCCAAGAACAAGCCGCGCGCGCGGGAGTTCCTGAAGTTCCTGCTCGAGGAGGAGAATCTCCGCCCCTATGTCGAGGGTGCGCTCGGCCGCTGGTTTCCGGTAACCAAGGCCAGCCAGGAGAGCCCGTTCTGGCAGGCCGACAAGCATCGCAAGGCGGTGTACGACCAGTTCAAGGCGGGCACGCTGCCGTTCGAGTTCACCAAGAACTACAAGTTCACCATCCTCAACAACGAGAATGTGTGGGCCAAGGCGATGAACCGCGTGGTGAGCGAAAAGGTCTCCGTCGAGAAGGCGGTGGACGAGCTGATCGCCCGCATCAAGGAAGTCGCCAAGTAACCTGCTTCCCAGAGTTCGCGTATGACGGCGACTACGATCGATACGGCGGTCCGCCGGGAGAAATCCCGGTGGGCAGGCTTTGGCCTGTCGGAGCGGCAGGCCTGGAGCCTGCTGTTCGTCGCGCCCTATGTTGCGATCTTCGTCGGCTTCGTGCTGTTCCCGGTCGGCTACAGCTTCTGGCTGGCGCGCAGCCCGCAGCTCTATATCGAACTGGCGGCCGATCCGATCTTCCTGCGGACGGTCGTCAACACCTTCGTGTTCCTGGTCGTCGCCATCAACGTGAAGATGGCGCTGGCACTCTTCCTGTCCGGCTTCTTCCTGCAGAAGCGCTGGTGGGTGAAGGTCCTTGCCGTCCTGTTCGTGTTGCCCTGGGCGGTGCCGTCGATCCCGACCATCCTGTCGGTGCGATTCATGCTCAATCCTGAGTGGGGCGTGATCAACCAGCTCATCTTCAGTCTGACCGCCGAAGATGGGCCGAACTGGCTGAACGATCCGGCGCTGGCGCTGACCTTCTCCATGCTGGTGCACATCTGGAAGTCGTTGCCCTTCTGGACTCTGATCCTGTTGGCCGGCCGGTTGGGCATCCCGGGCGAGCTCTACGAGGCCGCATCGGTCGACGGGGCGGGAGCCTGGCACCGCTTCCGCTACATTACCTGGCCGTCGATGAGCACGCTCTACGTCACCTGCACCCTGCTCTCGATGATCTTCACCGTGGGCGACTTCAACAGCGTGTATCTGCTCACCGGCGGTGGGCCGGCAGACCTCACCCATGTTCTGGCGACGCTCGGTATCCGCTACCTGCGCCTCGACCAGGTCGGCCTCGCCATGGCATCGATCGTCTGCGCGCTGCCGCTGATCCTGCCCCTCGTCTACTTCATGATGAAGCGACTCTCGCGATGAGCCCGCGCCGGCTGCTCAAGAATATCGGCTTCGAGGCCGGGCTGCTGCTGATCGGCATCCCGGTGCTGCTGTGGACGCTGATCCCGATCTACCACATGTTCCTGTTCGCGATTTCGCCCAAGGACGCGGCCTTCTCGGGGCAGCTCTGGCCGACCCATCCGACCCTGCGGAATTTCGAGACGGTGCTTTCCCAGAAGCACCATTTCCTCAATCATTTCTGGCTGCAGATGTTCAACTCGCTGGTCATCTCGGTCGGCACGGCGGCGATCACGCTGTTCGTGGCGACCGCGGCGGCCTTCGCGATCAGCCGGCTGCGCATGAAGGGGGGCCGCATGGTGATGAACCTGGCCCTGCTCACCTATTTCATCCCGGCCGCGTTCCTCGCCGTGCCCATGTACAAGACCATGGGCATGTACGGGTTGCTGAACAACGACTGGGCACTCGTTCTGGCCATGGCGACCATCGCTTCGCCGTACGCAATCTGGATCCTGCGCCAGGCGTCGGACAAGCTGCCGGTCGAACTCGACGAGGCGGCAATGATCGACGGCGCCTCGCCGTTCCAGCTCTTCCGCATGATCTACCTGCCGCTGATGGTGCCGTCGCTGATCGCCGTCGGCACCTATGCGCTGCTGCTGGCGTGGAACGAATATCTCTATGCGTTCCTGCTGCTCTCCAAGAACACGGCCATCACCCTGCCGGTGGCGCTGGGCAACTTCCTCTCGGCTGACGATTCGCCGTGGGAACTGCTGATGACGGCGGGCTTTCTCTACGCGCTGCCGCCGGCGGCGATCTACTACGCCTTCCGCCGCTACATGTCGTCGGGCCTGACGGCCGGCGCGGTGAAGGGATGACATCGTGCCCTGAGGTCGAGCGCCTCACGTGGGGACGGAGGCGCATGCCGTCGAGCCTGGTCGGGATCGAACAGTGATCGACAGCGCGATCGACGATGGAAGCCGCCGGACTCGCGCAGCGGCCACGGCGTCATCGTCAAGCGCGAGCAGCTGTTTCGATCGGGCTCAGGCGCGGGCGGGCTGAAGGGGAACGCCCGAGACGGCATGCGCGGCCAGCCGCTTGCGATCCTTTTCGGGGCGGATGAAGAGCAGGCCGACGAAGCCGCCGACGAGCAGCAGTCCGCCGAGAATGACATAGCCCTGTTCGTATCCGGCAAGGGGTGTCGCGGCATTCTGGATCATGGATCCCATGATCTTGGGCGCGAGAATACCGGCGAAGGTCACGACCGAGTTGGTGATGGCCAGCATCGCGGCGCGCTGCGGGTGCGGGGTGAGCTCGCTGATGATCATCGGCAGGACCACGTAGATCGTGCTGCCGATGGCGGAGCCAAACACCAGGAAGGCGATCTTGAGAGCGTCCGTCGGCATGGCGCCGACGAATGGGAGCGCGCACCCGCCGGCGACGATCGCCATGCACGGCAGCACGCCGCGACAGATGCGACTGGAGACACCCTTCTTCTTCAGGCGCTGTGAGATGTAGCCGCCGCTCAGAACGACCAAGGCACCGAAGACCCATGGCAGCACGGTGAGGTTGCCGCCGAGCTTCTGGCTGAAGCCGAGGCCCGCGACCAGGTACGACGTGAACCAGGTGAGGCCCAGCGCCAGACCCCAGTAGCTGGCGAAGCCCGCGGCGCAGACGGCGAGGATGGTGGGACAGGTGAGGAGGTAGCGATAGGGCACGCGCTCGTTGCCGTCGCCGGTGCTGACCGGCCGGTCGACCAGGGTGCCTTCGCGACCGAAGACCAGCCACAGCACGGTCCAGACAAGGCCGGCGATGCCGAGTGCCCCGAAAGCCCAGTGCCAGGAGTAGGTCCCGATGATCCAGTTGAGCAGGGGGACGGCGATGATGACGCCGAAGGCGGATCCCTGGGCGATGACGGCGGTTGGCAATCCGCGCAGGGAGTCCGGAAACCACTTGTAGATGGCGTGGGTCGCCACCGGGCCGGCCGGGCCTTCGCCGGCGCCCAGGATGACGCGGCACACGATCAGCGTCTCAAGGCTCACCATGCCCAGCATCGGAAACTGCACCAACGACCAGATGATCGCCATGACCAGCAGCGTGTGCTTGGTCTGTACGCGGTTGGAGATGAAGCCGACGACGATCGCCGAGACCGCGAACAGCAGGAAGAACGCCGAGCCGATATCACCGAACTGCTCGGGCGTCAGGCCGAGGTCACGGGTGAGGGGGACGGCCGCCAGTCCGACGACGACCTTGTCGGCGAAGTTGATCAGCATGAAGAGGAAGAGCAGGGCGGTCATGCCCCAGGCCCCCTTGAGGGGCCGGTCCTGGACGGTCACTTGGGTGTTTCTCCTCGGCGTCCTGTTGACCGGACGCGCGTTCCCATCTGACGGAGACGCCGCCGCTACGTCAAGGAATGACGGGACCTTTCGCGGTTCGCGACGCGCGCCGCCAATCTCTTGCGATCGACTTCAGGGCGAATGAAGAGCAGGCCGATGAGGCCGCTCACCAAAAGGAGGCCACCCAGGATGGTGAAGCCGTCGTCGTAGCCGGCGAGGCGCGTCGACGCGTCCTGAACGACGACTCCCATCGCGAAGGGCGCGACGACACCGCCCAGGGTCATGACCGAATTCACGATGGCCAGCATGGCGGCGCGTTGCGATTGTGGGGTCAGCTCGCTTACGACCAGGGGCACGACGACGAAGATCGTGCTGCCGATTGCGGTACCGGCGACCAGGATCGCAAGCTTGAGGTCGGGCACGGGCGTAAGACCGATGAACGGCAGGATGCAGCCGCCGGCCATGACGGCGACCGACGCGAGAGCGCCGCGGGAAACCCGGCTCGAGACGCCGCTTCCCTTCAGCCGCTGTGAGAGCCAGCCACCGGCGAGCACGACCACCAGGCCGGCGATCCAGGGCAGGACGCTGAGATTGCCGCCGAGCGTCTGGCTGAAGCCCAACCCGTCGACGAGGTAGGGGGTGAACCAGGTGAGACCGAGCGCCAGTCCCCAGTAGCTGGCGAAACCCGTGCAGCAGGCCGCCAGGATGGTGGGGCAGGTGAGGAGGTCGCGGTATGGGACGCGGACCTCGCCGTCGACATGGGTCGCCACCGGAGGGTCGACCAGCGTGCCTTCGCGGCCGAAGAAGAACCACAGGAGGCTCCACAACAGGCCTGCAATGCCGATCGCGCCGAAGGCCCAGTGCCAGGAATGGTGGACGATGATCCAGTTGAGCGCCGGCACCGCCACGACGACGCCGATTGCCGAGCCCTGCGCCACCACCGCCGTGGGGACGGCGCGCAGCGAATCGGGAAACCACTTGTAGAGCGCATGCGTGGCCACCGGGCCGGCCGGCCCCTCGGCGGCGCCGAGCAGGACCCGGCAGGCGATCAGCACCTCGAAGCTCACCAGGCCCAGCATCGGAAACTGCAGCAACGACCAGAAGATCGCCATGGCGAGCAGCGCGTTTCGCGCCGGGATGCGATTGGCGGCGAAGCCGACCAGGATGGCGGAGAAGGGGAAGAGGAAGAAGAACGCCGAGCCGATCAGCCCGAACTGCTCCGGGGTGATCTTGAGGTCCTCCATGATCGGCTTGGCGGCGAGGCCGACCACCATCTTGTCGGCGAAGTTCACGAGCATGAAGAGGAAGATGAGAGCAGTGATTCCCCAGGCCCCCTTGAGGGGCCGATCCTGAACGGCCACGCGACGCTTCTCCCCTTGCTCCTCGTGCGCATCAGATGGGATGCGCTGTGGGACGTCAAGGAATGGCAGTTCGAGAAACCTCGTCCCGTCGGGCATGAAAAAAGGGGCGCCGAAGGCGCCCCTTTCACTTCTACGATCCGCTGAGGATCAGTTCTTCACGAACGGGCACTTGCCGTCCTTCATCGGACGATAGGCCTCGGCGCCCGGCACCGTGGCGATCAGCTTGTAGATGTCGTCCTTGCTCTTCGACTCCGCCGGCGTCTTGACCTGGAAGAGGTACATGTCGCGCTCCAGGCGGCCGTCTTCGCGCAGCTTGCCGTTCTTGGTCATGACGTCGTTGACGGGAAGCTCCCGCATCTTGGCCATCACCGCCTTCGGCTCGTCGGTGCCGGCCGCCTGAACGGCCTTGAGGTAGTGCAGGGTCGAGCTGTAGACGCCGACCGTCAGCATGCTGGGGATCTTGTCCTTCTTGGCGCGGAAGCGCTTGGTCCAGGCCCGGGTTTCGTCGTTGAGGTCCCAGTAGAACGCCTCCGTGAGCACCAGGCCCTGCGCCACCGGCAGGGTGAGGGCGGCCACGTCGGTCGAGAAGACCAGCAGACCGGCGAGGCGCTGGCCGGCCTTGGTGATGCCGAACTCACCGGCCTGCTTGATCGAGTTGATCGTGTCCTGGCCGGCATTGGCGAGGCCGATGACCTTGGCCTTCGAAGCCTGGGCCTGCAGGAGGAACGACGAGAAGTCCTGCGTGCTGAGCGGATGCTTGACGCCGCCCAGGACCTTGCCGCCGGCCGCCGTCACGACTGCCGTCACGTCGCGCTCGAGCGCATGGCCGAAGGCATAGTCGGCGGTGAGGAAGTACCAGGAGTCGCCGCCATCCTTCACGACCGCGCCGCCGGTCACCTTCGCCAGCGCATAGGTGTCGTACACCCAGTGCGCACCCGTCTCGGAGCAGGCCGGGCCGGTCAGGTCGGCCGACGCCGCACCGGTGTTGATGTCGATCATGCCCTTTTCCTGGGCGATCTTGCGGACGGCGAGCGCCACCGAGGAGGTGCCGATGCCGGTGATCATCTTCACGCCATCGACATCGTACCACTTGCGGGCGATCGCCGCGCCGACGTCGGGCTTGGTCTGGTGGTCGGCCTGCAGGATCTCGATCGGACGACCGAGGACCTTCCCGCCGAAATCGTCGATCGCCATCTGCATGGCCTCGACCTCACCCTGGGTGAGATCGCCATACACGCCGGAGAAGCCTTCCATGACGCCGATCTTCAGCGGCTGAGGGGCCTGGGCCTGGGCGTAGGCGGCCACGCCGACGACGGCGAGACCGGCGACGGCCGCGGCCGCTCCGGCACGCCGGATGCTGGTTGTAAACTTCACGATTTTAATCCTCCCAATGTTTTCCCCGTTTCTAGTGGCCGAAATCTAGCCGCGGGCCGGGCGCGACGCCAGTGCTGGACAGCGACGCAAAGCTTCGATTAATTCGCGAGACAGGGAGAGCCGATGGCCAACGAAGAAATAATTCTCGAGGCGTCTGGGCTGACGAAGGAGTTCAAGGGCTTCATCGCGGTCAAGAACGTCAATCTGCGGATCCGGCGCCACACAATTCACGCGCTGATCGGGCCAAATGGCGCCGGCAAGACGACGTGCTTCAACCTGCTGACGCACTTCCTGTCGCCGACGGCCGGCCAGATCCATTTCAACGGCCGCAACATCACCGGCAGTTCGCCGGCCGCCATCGCCCGCATGGGGCTGGCCCGGTCCTTCCAGATATCTGCGGTGTTTCCCCATCTCAGCGTGCGTGAAAACGTCCGCGTCGCGCTGCAGCGCAAGTTGGGTATTTCGTTCCAGTTCTGGCGCTCCGAAAGCGTGCTTGGCAGCCTGGATGCACGGGCGACGGAGCTGGTGGCCGCCGTGGGACTTGCCGAATTCGCCGAGGCGCAGGCCGTCGATCTTCCCTACGGCCGCAAGCGGGCTCTGGAGATCGCCACGACGCTCGCGCTCGAGCCCGAGATGATGCTGCTCGACGAGCCGATGGCCGGCCTCGGCCAGGAAGACATCAAGCGCATCGCCGCCCTGATCCGCACCGTCTCGAAGGACCGCACCGTCCTGATGGTCGAGCACAACATGTCCGTCGTCGCCGACCTCTCGGACACGATCACCGTGCTGGCGCGCGGTGAGGTGCTGGCCGAGGGACCCTACGCCACGGTCTCCAAACATCCCGCCGTCGTCGAGGCTTATGTCGGAACCGGTCATGGCTGAGACCCTGTTGAAAGTCGCCGGCCTGCAGGCCTGGTACGGCGAGTCGCACATCCTGCACGGCGTCGATTTCGAGATCCGCCGTGGCGAACTCGTCACCCTGCTCGGACGCAACGGTGCCGGCAAGACGACGACCCTGCGCTCGATCATGGGCATCCTGGGCAAGCGCACCGGTTCGATCGCCTTCGACGGCAAGGAGACGATCGGCATGCCGTCCGATCACATCGCGCGGCTGGGCATCGCCTATTGCCCCGAGGAGCGCGGGATCTTCTCCAGCCTGAACGTCGACGAGAACCTGCGCCTGCCGCCGGTCGTCAAGCCGGGTGGGCTGAGCATCGAGGAGATCTACAAGCTCTTTCCCAACCTGCTGGAGCGGCGGACCAGCCAGGGCACGAAACTGTCGGGCGGCGAGCAGCAGATGCTGGCCATCGGCCGAATCCTGCGCACCGGCGCCACCCTGCTGCTGCTCGACGAGCCGACGGAAGGTCTGGCGCCGGTGATCGTCCAGCGCATCGGCGAGATCATCCGCCAGCTCAAGAGCCGGGGCTTCACCATCCTGCTGGTCGAGCAGAACTTCCATTTCGCGGCCACGGTCGCGGACCGCCATTATGTGATGGAGGACGGTCGCGTGATCGACACGATCGCATCGAGCGACGTCCAGCAGAGCATCGGCAAGCTGCAATCCTATCTGGGGGTGTGAGGCCGCCATGTTCGAACTTCTAGGCATTGCTCCCCAGGCGCTGTTCGGCCAGCTTCTGCTCGGCCTGATCAACGGCGCCTTCTACGCCATGTTGAGCCTCGGCCTTGCCGTCATCTTCGGCATGCTGAACGTCATCAATTTCACGCACGGCGCGCAGTACATGATGGGCGCCTTCGCGGCCTGGCTGCTGCTTGGCCTGCTCGACGTGCCGTTCTGGGCCTCGCTCGTCATCGCGCCGATCATCGTCGGCCTGTTCGGCATCGTGATCGAGAAGCTGCTGCTGAAGCGCATCTACCATCTCGACCATCTGTACGGCTTCCTGCTGACCTTCGGCCTCGCGCTGGTGATCGAGGGGCTGTTCCAGTGGAAGTGGGGATCCTCCGGTGCGCCCTATCCCAATCCCATTCCGGGCGGCACCAACCTCGGCTTCATGTTCCTGCCGACCTATCGCGGCTTCGTCGTGGTGGCGGCGCTCGTGATCTGCCTCGCCACCTGGTACGGCATCGAGCGCACCAAGCTCGGCGCCTACCTGCGCGCGGCCACCGAGAACCCGACCCTGGTTCGCGCCTTCGGAATCAACGTGCCGCGGCTGATCACGCTGACCTACGGGCTGGGCGTGGCGCTCGCCGCCCTCGCCGGGGTGCTTGCGGCACCGATCCAGCAGGTTTCGGCCCTGATGGGCGTCAACCTCGTGCTGGTCGTATTCGCGGTCGTTGTGATCGGCGGGATGGGCTCGATCATGGGCTCTATCGTGACCGGCTTCGGCCTCGGCCTGGTCGAGGGCCTGACCAAGGTGTTCTATCCGCCGGCCTCCAACACGGTGATCTTCGTCGTCATGGCGCTCGTCCTGCTGATCAAGCCGGCCGGCCTGTTCGGGCAGACCAAATGAACGCGCAACGCCTCCTCATTGCCGTCCTGGCCGTCCTGGCGCTGGCCGCGCCCTGGTTCGCCTATCCCGTGTTCCTGATGACGGCGCTTTGCTTCGCGCTGTTTGCCTGCGCCTTCAACCTGCTGCTGGGGTATGTCGGGCTGATGAGCTTCGGCCACGCCATGTTCTTCGGAACGGCGGGTTACTTCTTCGGCCATGTCGTGAAGGCCTGGGACATGCCGCCCGAACTCGGCCTGTTGGCCGGTGTCGGTGGCGCCGCCCTGGTCGGTCTGGTGACGGGTGCACTGGCGATCCGCCGCCAGGGCATCTACTTCGCGATGATCACGCTGGCCTTCGCGCAGATGATCTACTTCTTCTGCGTCCAGGCACCGTTCACGCACGGCGAGGACGGGCTGCAGGGCATCCCGCGCAAGGCGTTGCTGGGCGGGCTGATCCCGACCAAGGACGACCGCGTCCTCTACTACGTCGTGCTGGCCATCTTCGTGTTCGGCTACTGCGCCATCTACCGGATCATCCATTCGCCGTTCGGCCAGGTGCTGAAGGCCATCCGCGACAACGAACAGCGCGCCCAGTCGCTGGGCTACGAGGCCGACCGCTACAAGTTGCTGGCCTTCGTTCTGTCGGCGGCGCTGGCCGGCCTCGCCGGCTCGACCAAGGCCATGGTGCTTCAGTTCGCTACCCTGACCGACGTGAGCGCGGCGATGTCGGGCGAGGTCGTGCTGATGGCGCTGGTCGGCGGCCTGGGCACGATCGTCGGTCCGGTGGTCGGCGCCTTCATCATCATCACGATGCAGAACTACCTCGCCGCGACCGGCGAGTTCGTGCTGGTGATCCAGGGCGCCATCTTCGTGGTCATCGTGCTCGCCTTCCGCAAGGGCGTGGTCGGCGAACTCGCGGAGTGGTGGAAGCGGCGACAGGCACGCTGAGCGATGGCGGGCGCGCGCAAGCACCTCCACTGGCGGCTGGTGCCCGCGGCCGGCCTCATCGTAGCCCTGATCATCTCTTTTTTTATTGCCCGCGGATCGCTGCCGCCGGCGATGGCAACTGCGCTGCCCGTCGTCGAGCTGGCCGTGCTGATGGCAACGGTCTTCTCCTCGGTCCATCACGCCGACGTCATCGCGCACCGGCTGGGCGAACCCTACGGCACGCTCGTCCTGACGGTGGCCGTGACGGTGATCGAGGTCGCGCTGATCCTGTCCATCATGCTGGCGGGCGACGGCAATGCAGGCCTCGCGCGCGAGACCGTGTTCTCGGTGATCATGGTCGTCTGCAACGGCATGGTCGGCCTCTGCCTGATCGTGGGCGGCCTGCGCTATGGCGAGCAGGGATTCCGCCTGCCCGGTGCCAACGCCTATCTCGTCGTGCTGATGCCGCTGGCCACGCTCACCCTGATCCTGCCCACCTACACCACCAGCGCGCCGGGTCCGCTCTACTCGCCGATCCAGCTAGTGTTCGTGAGCTTCGTCACCCTCGTGCTCTACGGCGTCTTCCTCTACGTCCAGACGATCCGCCATCGCGACTACTTCCTCTCCGATTCCGGCGAGGACCATGGCGATTCCGGCGCCGGCCCCACGGCGGGGGAGTTCTGGGAGAGTGCGGGCCAGCTCCTGGTGGCGCTGGTCGCCGTGGTGCTTTTGGCGAAAGGCTTTGCCGGTTCCGTCGAGGCCGTCGTGACGGCCATCGGCGCTCCGCTCGATGCGGTCGGCCTGCTGGTCGCGCTGCTGGTGCTGTTGCCCGAAACCATGGCGGCGCTGCGGGCGGCGCGGCGCAACGAACTGCAGAAGAGCCTGAATCTGGCGCTCGGATCCTCGCTGGCCACGATCGGCCTGACGATCCCGGCCGTCAGCATGCTGGCCATGGCGCTCGGCCAGCCGCTCGAACTGGGCATCGACAGGCACGACGTCGTGCTGCTGGCTCTCACCTTCGGGGTCAGCCTCGTGACCTTCGGCGGCGGACGGACCAACATCCTGCCGGGCTTCGTCCACCTGGTCCTGTTCGCGACCTTCGTCTTCCTGATTTTCGTGCCGTGAACCCGCAGGAAAGCGGGGCGGGGAGGGGCCTTGCCGGCCGGCTCCTTTCGCGCGAAGAACGAGGCCGTACCCAGGGGGAAACGACCGACATGACCGAGCTTTCCGAAGACCAGCTGTTCGCCGAGCTGCGCAAGATCGACACGCCGACCATCACCAACGTGGTCGCGACCTACCCGAAAAATCCCCTCTGCCTCGGCCTTTACAATCCGTGGACCGAGAACTGGTACACCGATACGTCGATTCGCTGCATGTACCCGGAGATGGGCGCCATCATCGGCTATGCCGTGACCTGCGTGTACGGCCTGCCCGATCCGAACTTCGCCGGCCGGCTGACGTTCATGGACGTGGTCGACGCGCTCGACGCCATGAAGAAGCCGACCATCCTGGTCATCCAGCAGAAGTGGCCGCCCGAGCTGATGAACAAGGCAGGCCTCGCCGGCGAGATGATGACCACCTCGATGCAGGCCGTCGGCTGCGTCGGCCTGCTGTCGAACGGCCCGTCGCGCGACGTCGACGCGATCCGCCGCATGAAGTTCCAGATGCTGTTGGGCGGCGTCACGGCCGGTCATGGCGAGATGGCGGTGCAGTCGGTCAATGCGCCCGTGTCGGTCGGCGGCATGGACGTGGCGCCGGGCGAGCTGATCCACATGGACGAGAACGGCGCGGTGAAGTTCCCCGCCCAGCATGCCCGCGCGGTGCTGAAGAACGCCCAGGCGATGCTGGCCGACGAGGCCGAGAAGCTCGAGAAGATGCGCAAGGCCAAGTCCGCGGCCGAGATCCGTGCGATCAACTCCGGCGGCACGTACGGCGCCAAGAAGGGGTAGGGCGCTCCCGGTGCCGGAGGTCGTCGCCCAGTCACGCCCCATACGCTGGGGCCTGGCGGCCAAGCTGTTCGCGATCCTGCTGCTGCTGGGCGCCGTGGCGGTGATGATCACCGGCGTCCTGGGATACATCCGCGCCCGCGAGGCGCTGGAACGCGCGATCTTCGCCCAGCTCACCGCGGCGCGCGAGACCAAGGCCCATCAGGTCGAATCCTACTTCCGCACCGTGCGCAACGAGGTGCGCCTGCTCGCGGCCTCGAAGATGGTGGTCGACGCAACGCGCGGCTTCCGCGAGGCCGTCGACGAGTTGGACGGCAAGGAAGTGCCTGCGGACGTGAAGCAGTCCGTCCATGCTTGGTACGACACCCAGTACATGCCGATGGTGCGCAAGCTGCTCGGCAAGGACGTGAGTGCGGAAGAGTTCATGCCGATGACGGCCGCGCCTTACTTCCTGCAGGACCTGTACATCGTCAGGAATCCCCATCCCGAGGGGCGGCGCGATCTGCTCGACAACCCGGGGGATGGCAGCACCTACAGCAGGATCCACGCGATCTATCACCCGTTGATGCGGACCGCGGCCGCCACCGTGGGGTTCGACGATTTCATGATCGTCGACCCGCGCACCGGCCGTCTGATCTACTCGGTCGACAAGGATCCTGATTTCGCCACGTCGCTGCGCGCCGGCCCCTATCGGCAGTCCAGACTTGCCGCGGCGGCGGCGCGCTGTGCAACGGCGCCCGACCCGTCGGCCACGTGCCTCGAGGACTTTTCGCCGTACCTGCCGTCGGACGGCATTCCCGAGGCCTTCATGGCGGCGCCGGTGATCGACCAGGGGGTCGTGACAGGCGTGCTGATCGCGGAACTGTCGATAGAAGAGATCGACGCGATCATCACCGGTGGCCGCCGCTGGCGCAACGAGGGCTTCGGTGTCACCGGCGAGGCTGCTTTGGTCGGTCCGGATTTCCTCGTTCGGTCGAGCGGCCGGAATTTCTTCGAGAATCCTGCTGCCTATTTTGCGGAGCTCAAGGCAGGCGGCGCGTCGGAGGAGGACATCGCGGCCATCAAGCGTTACGGATCGCCCATCCTTCACCAGCATGCCGACACCGCTGCGGCCCGCGCAGCGATCGGCGGCGTCGAGGGGACTGGCCAGGTCATGGACCATCGCGGCATTGCGACCCTGGCGTCGTGGGGACCGGTCCGGATTTCCGGGGTGAAGTGGGGGCTGGTCGCCAAGATCGACAGCTCGGAAGCATTCGAGCCGGTGTACCGCCTCGAGCGGGACCTGTTGATCGTGGGGGCGATCGCCTTCCTCGTGGTGGTCGTGACGGGGGCCTGGCTCTCGCGCTCGCTGCTCGGCCCGTTGCGCGAACTCACCGCCGGCGTGCGCCGTTTCGCGGCCGGCGACCACGAGGCACACGTGCCGGTGCGGACACGCGACGAGATCGGCCAGCTCTGCCTCGCCTTCAACGGGATGATCGACGACATCAACCAGAAGAACGTCGTCATCGAGGCGAAGAACCGCGAGAACGAGGAACTCCTGCTCAACGTGCTGCCGGCACCGATAGCCAATCGCCTGCGTGGCGGCGAGCAGGGGATCGCCGACGGTTTCGCGGAGGTCACGGTTGCCTTTGCCGATCTCGTGGGATTCACGGCCCTGTCGTCGGAGATGCCTCCGGCCGACGTCGTCACCCTGCTGAACGGCCTGTTCACGCGTTTCGACGTCGCCGCCGGCGAGCTGGGGATCGAGAAGATCAAGACGGTGGGCGATGCCTACATGGCGGTGTGCGGCCTGCCGGTCCCGGTACCCAACCATGCTGAGCGCATGGTGCGCATGGCCATCCGCATGGTGCACATCACGCGCGAACACGCGATGGAGCACGGGGTGTCGATGAAGCTGCGCGTCGGTATCAACAGCGGTCCGGTCGTGGCCGGCGTCATCGGCAAGAGCAAGTACATCTACGACCTGTGGGGCGACACGGTGAACCTGGCGAGCCGCATGGAATCGGGTGGCATTCCCGATTCGGTGCAGGTCACGCGCCCTGTCTACGAGAAGCTCAAGGACCAGTTCGTCTTCGAGGCGCGTGGCGAGATCGAGGTCAAGGGGAAAGGCAAAGTCGAGGCTTGGGTGCTGAGACTCTGACCCTCAGGTCAGGCCGAAGCTCAGCTTGATCGCGACGATCAGTCCGGTGACGGCGATGCTGGACAGGATGAGGCCGAACACGCGGCTCACGATCTCGATGCCCGACTTTCCGAGCAGGCGAAACAGGGTTCCGGCGAGGGCGTAGGCGACGAAAAGCAGGCAGAGACAGAGTGCCAGGATCGCCGTCGTCGTCACCTGTTCGCCGATCGAGCGCACGTTGTTGTCCGTCAGCAGCACCACGGTGAGGATCGCGCCGGCGCCGGCGATGCCGGGAATGGCCAGCGGGAAGACCGCGCGCTGGAGCGGCGTTGCGTCGGCCGGGACGTCCATCGCTTCCTCCGCCACCTTGCCGAGCGCCATCTTGAGCCCGAACAGCAGCAGGATGATCGATCCCGCGAGCTGGAACGAGGGCATGGGGATGTGGAGCGCCGACAGGAGCGGGCGCCCCAGCACGATGAAGAACAGAAGGATCAGGAAGGCGACGCCCAGCGCATAGGCCGCGACCAGCAGTGACCGCCGCCGGTCGAGGCCGGCCGTGACCATGAGGAAGAGAGGCACGGTGGCGAACGGATCGAGGATAACGAGCAGGGTGACGAATTCGTAGAAGAAGTCGTGGAGAAATACCGGGCCCAAGCGAGGCTTCCCTGACTGTTGTTTCCTTCGGGAAGAGTGCCGGACCCAATCGCCGACGTAAACACACCCGTCCGTTCGGCCGATTCGTCCTCCAGTTCGTGATGTGCCTGGCCGGATTTCGGTTGGCTCAGGGGCCATCCTGCGATGCTTCGCTGGCGAGAAGTTCCGGAACTTTCGCGCGAATCGAAGGCGAGTCCAGCCATTGCCGGGCCCTCGCCGGATCCTTGAATACGCGCATGGGTCGCCTGGCCGCCGCCAGCATGCCGAGCACGCGCGCGACGAGGTAGTACTTGTCGTCCGGCACCACGATGGCGAGCGGGCCCATGGTGCCGGTGGCGTGGATCGATCGCATGCGCACGCCCAGGCTTAGGAGATCGGCAGGGCCCATCTGGGTGTCGCCCAGGCTCCCATCGAACAACTTGCGATAGCCGTGGGCATTCGCGCCGGCCATGGCGTCGAGCATTCGGTTCACATCGTCCAAGGTGACATGGCCGTCGGCCGTGGCAGCGAAAAGCTTGATCTTCGAGTCGATTGTCCAGTGCAAGGGCATGGCCGGCGGGTCCGCTGTTGCAGCGAGAAATCAGTAAGTGAGGAGGGAGAACTGCCCGAGGTCCGGATTGTCGCCACTGCCCGGCACGCTGCCGCTGACGTCTGGCATGACCGTTGTCGTCTTCGGCACTGTTCGCGCGGTCAACCCGAGTGACCACCGCCTGTGCCGGCTGAACGTCGTTCCAATCTTCTTCATCCAACATCTTCCCAATGGCTGCGCACGCGCTCCATCGGGGCCTCCCTTCATCTGGCGACACGCGCCGGAAGCTCCGAACAATAAAATTGCATCGAAAGTGATGTAAATTCCAGCCCAAAATCGCCGCAGGCAGCGACAGTGCAGGGGAGGGTGCGCCTTGCAGAACATTCATAGGGAACTGCCTGGCCCGTATCGCGATTGTCGCGCGCCCCTCGTATCTGGCCAACAGGTGCCGGCCGGTCGGCCGGCTTCGCTTTCGAATCGCGGTTCTGTGTTTCGAACAGCAGATACACACCTCTGGCCAACTGCGGTCGCGATGTTTTAACAAATCCCGGCCAACCACTCACAACATCATGTCCCGGGGGGAATCTTCGCTCATGCAACTCGACAAGACAGTGGCCGCGGTCGTTACGGGCGGCGCGTCCGGTCTCGGCGCCGCCACCTCGCGCATGCTGGCCTCGCACGGCGTGAAGGTCGCGATCTTCGACCTCAACGCGGAGCAGGGTGAGGCGCTCGCCCGGGAAATCGGCGGCGTCTTCTGCAAGGTCAACGTGACGTCGACCGAAGAGGTCGATGCCGGGTTCGCGAAGGCGCGGGCGGCCAACGGGCAGGAGCGCATTCTGGTGAACTGCGCCGGCGTCGGCGGCGGCGCCCAGAAGACCGCATCGCTCGACCGGACGACCGGCGCTCCCAAGGAATATCCGCTGGAGAACTTCGAGCGCATCATCAACGTCAATCTCATCGGCACATTCCGCTGCATCACCAAGTCGGCGGCGGGCATGCTGACGCTTGCACCGCAGCCCGACGGGGATCGCGGCGTGATCCTCAACACCGCATCGGTCGCGGCCGAGGACGGCCAGATCGGCCAGGTCGCCTATACGGCCTCGAAGGCCGGCGTCGTCGGCATCACGCTGGTCGTGGCGCGCGACCTCTCCAATGACGGAATTCGCTGCAATACGATCCTGCCCGGCATCTTCGACACGCCGCTGCTCGCGCGTGCGCCGGACAACGTCAAGGCGGCGCTGGCCGCTTCGGTGCCGTTCCCCAAGCGTCTGGGACGTCCCGAGGAATATGCGCAGGTCGCCCATACGATGATCACCTGCGGCTACTTCAATGGCGAGGACGTCCGCATCGACGGCGCCATCCGCATGGCGCCCCGCTGAACCGAGCCCCGGAAAGGATCAAGCAATGACCGAAGCATGGATCATCGATGCCTGCCGCACACCGCGCGGCGTCGGCAAGGCGGGCAAGGGCGCGCTGTGGGAGGTTCATCCGCAGCAGCTCGGCGCGACCGTCCTCAAGGCGATCGCCGAACGCAACAAGATCGACACCAAGGAAGTCGGCGACGTGATCTGGGGCACGGCCGCCCAGGTCTCCAAGCAGAGCGGCGATCTCGGCCGCATGTCCGCCCTCGACGCCGGCTATGACGTCAAGGCGAGCGGTATCACGATCGACCGTTTCTGCGGTTCGGGCATCAGCGCCGTGAGCCTCGCCGCCGCCTGCATCAAGTCGGGCATGGAAGACCTGGTGGTCGCCGGCGGGACCGAGATGATGTCGATGGACCGCAGCCGCGGCAGCGGGCCGCCCGTGATGGACAACGGCAATCTGCGCCTGCGCCTGCATCATCCCCAGACGCACCAGGGCATCTGCGCCGACGCCATCGCCACGCTGGAGAAGATCCCGCGCCAAGCGCTGGACGAGGCGGGCTACATCAGCCAGCAGCGCGCGGCGATCGCCATCGCCGAGGGCCGCTTCAACAAGTCCCTGATCCCCGTCTACAAGGAAGACGGCACGCTCGCCCTGGATCGAGAGGAATATCCGCGTCCGCAGACGACTCGCGAGGGACTGGCGAACCTCAAGGCCGCCTTCACGGCGATGGCCGACGTCCCGCTCGACGACAAGGGCACGACCTATCGCTCGCTGATCCTGCAGGCCTATCCCGACCTGAAGATCGAGCATGTCCATCATGCCGGCAATTCCTCCGGCGTCGTCGACGGCTCGGCCGCCGTGCTGCTCGCGTCGCCCGACTACGCCAAGGCCCATGGCCTCAAGCCGCGCGCCCGCGTCGTTGCCATGGCGAATATGGGCGACAGCCCCGAGCTGATGCTCAACGCGCCGGTGCCGGCGGCCCGGAAGGTCCTGGAGAAGGCCGGTCTAAAGACCAGCGACATCGACCTCTGGGAGATCAACGAGGCCTTCGCCGTCGTCTCCGAGAAGTTCGTGCGCGATCTCGATCTCGATCGCGACAAGGTCAACGTCAACGGCGGCTCGATCGCGCTCGGCCACCCGATCGGCGCGACCGGCGCCATCCTGATCGGCACCGTCCTCGACGAGCTCGAGAGGCAGGACAAGCAGTTCGGTCTCGTCACGATGTGCGCCGCCGGCGGCATGGCGCCCGCGATCATCATCGAGCGCATCTGACAAATCCCGAGGGAGAAGTCCCTCGAAGGCTATCGGCGACGGGACATTCCCCCGTCGCTCCTAGCCCGCCCGGGCTCGGAATTGGTGCGAAAGTGCGATGAGCTCCTGCAGCCCGATCCGGCGAAGGGTGTCGCCTATAACGGCGAGGTCGTGCTCGACATCGCCGCCAAGGACGAGAAGTGCACCGCGCACATGAGCGTGCTGGTGGACTGGTTCGGGCCATGATGATCATCACTAAGCTGATTCCCGCGAATCCGTCGAGCGTGGAGAAAGTGAGTTACATCCGGCATTGGCACGCGCGTTGGACGCACCCTTCATTGAGCTCCTATTATGGGTGAACAGAGGCGAGGATCGTCGCATGCATTGGCCGAAATCTCTGCTGTGTGCCGCCGTTGTCCTCGGGGTGGCAGCAAGTTCGGGTCACGCCGGTTCGCTTGTAGAGATTTCAGGCGGTAGCGACGCAGAGAAGTCGATACCTGCCTACCTTGCCCGACCATCCGGTGCCGGGCCCTTTCCAGCTATCGTCGTGTTACATGGCTGCGGTGGCATCAACAGCGTCATTGTGGATTGGGCAGACCGGCTCGCACGCTGGGGTTATGTGGCAGTCGCACCCGATAGTCTTACACCGAGAGGAAGAAAATCGTCGTGCAGTAGTGGTGCGAGCGACCAAATTCATGACGGTTATCGCGCGCTGAGTTTCCTTGCGGGCCAGCCGTTCGTGCGCGGTGACCAGATCGGCTTAATGGGAATCTCGCTCGGCGCCGGAGCAACGCTTGCTGCTTTTGAGCGAAATGGGGTCGAAAAATCGTACCTTGGGAGGTTCAGGGCTGCGCTCGCATTCTATCCTCCCTGCTCAGGCAGCTCGGGTATTATGGTTGGGCCTACTCTCGTATTGGTCGGCGAACTAGACAACTGGACGCCGGCCGACGATTGCCGCGCTATGGTTGCCGGAGAGAGTGTCATTGGGACATCGCGCGCACCAAGTGATCGCTCAATGGTGGAGCTGGTTGTGTATCCAGCCACACATCATTCTTTCCTCGACCCAAATGTCACCGCGGGCGACCGATACTTGGGCCATTGGCTGCAATACAACGACGCAGCTGCAAAGGACGCCATCGTGCGCGCCAAGCGATTCTGGGAGCGCTGGCTAAACCAATAGCTATCCTGCCTTGGCGCATGATTAGTCTCCCCAACGCTGGAACGAAATAACAACCGGCGTGTCAACGATGTGCCCAACGAACCTGCGCGTTCTGCGCGTGCTCGCGCGATCAGTGGAAAACCACCTCGACGCAATCGTCGATTTCAAAGGATTTTATGGCGGACCCGGCGAGATTCGAACTCACGACCTCTGCCTTCGGAGGGCAGCGCTCTATCCAGCTGAGCTACGGGTCCGGCGCGGCGGACCATACCGGAGGGGCCTGCGCGGTGCAACGCACTCACGCCGGGTGATCCGACGGCCAAGGTTGATCGCTTCATGCCGACTGTTAAGGTCGCCGTAGCAAGTCCAGCGGCGTCATATCCACGTATTTGTTGAGGTTTTTCGGGAGGTTCCGCCGTGTCCGATCACGCGCTTCGTCACGCCGTCAACATCAGGGCGGATGCCGCCAAGGTTCACGCCGCCCTGACGACCCTGGAGGGGCTCCGGGGCTGGACCATGGCGGAAGTCTCCGGCGGCGCCGGCGTGGGGAGCCAGTGGACCCTGAAATATGCCGACGGTCCCACCTTCGTCTGGGAGGTCGCGTCGCAGGGCGCGGACAGCGTCGTCTGGAAGTGCATCCAGGGGCCAGGTGACGCGGCGGGCACCAGCGTCTCCTTCAATCTCGGCACGACGCCGCACGGGCGAGTCCATCTCACTTTCGCCCATTCAGGCTGGCCGCATCAGAAGGGCAACTTCGAGAAGTGCAATGCCCTCTGGGGCATGATGCTGCATCACCTCAGGGCCCTCGCCGAGCACGGCAGGACCGCGCCGGCCTATTCCTGATCTCCTTTTTCATCCGGGTAGGACAATGCAGCAGTCTCTTTCGGAGTTCGTCGAGTCGATGGACAAGGCGGGCTTCCTCGTCCGCGTCAAGGACGAGGTCCGTGTCGACCAGGTGCCGAAGATCATGGAGGCCAATCCGACCAAGGCCGTCCTGATCGAGAAGATCAAGGACACCGAGTTCTCGGTGCTGGCCAATGCCTATTCGAACCAGGAAATGTTCGCCTGGGCCATGGGCTGCGACAAGACGCGAACCGGCCTCGAGATGGTCGCGCGCTCCAAGGGCCGCGTGAAGTGGGAGACCGTGACCACGGCGCCCTGCAAGGAGGTGATCCTGAAGGGCGACGATGTCGACCTGACGCGCCTGCCGCTGTTCCTGCACCACGATCGTGACGGCCACGCCTATACCAACGACAATCTCTTCATCAGCAAGCACCCCGACACCGGCGTCTACGACTGGGGCATCTACCGCTCGATGTTCCGGACGAAGAACGAGAAGTCGGTCGACATGACCTGCACCTCGCACCGCCAGCGCATCCACGCGATGGCGGCGGCGGCGAAGGGACAGAATCTCGAAGTCGCGATCGTGCTGGGCGGTCCCACCATCGACAAGATCGCGGCGCTGGTCGGCGTCACCGCCGACACCGACGATTTCGAGGTACTGGGCGCCTTCTACGGCGCGCCGGCCAAGATGATCAAATGCGAGACCATCGACGTGATGGTACCGGCCAATGCCGAGATCGTGCTCGAATGCGAACTGATGGCGCTTGAGGGTCTCGTCTACGACGAGGGCCCGTACGGCGAGTTCACCGGCATGTACGGCGGCGGCATCAAGCATAATTATCGCCTGAAGGTGAAGGCGATGACCCACCGCAAGGGCGGCATCTTCCAGCACTGCACCATCGGCGGCCTGCATCCCTGGTACACCGATAACATGCTGCAGTTGCCTGCCATCGAAGCCGACCTGTTCAACGGGCTGAAGCAGGGCGGCATCGACGTGCGCGAGGTACGCTGTCCGCTGGGCGGCCTGTCCAACATCGCCTACGCCAAGATCCATCCGCTGGGCGCCGGCGATTCCAAGCAGGCCTTGGGCATCATGCTGACCTGCTCCAAGCAGGGACTGCCGAAGATCGCCATGGTGTTCGACACCGACGTCGACATCTGGGACGACCAGGCGGTCCTGGCCGCCATGGCCTACCGCTACATGCCGGACAGGGACACGGTGCGGCTCGACGGGCTCAATACAATGACCGTCGATCCCAAGAGCACGACGCTCGGCATCTCCTCCAAGATCGGCATGGACTGCACGGTGCCGCTGGGGCCCGAGTGGAACCCCAACGAGTTCGTGCGCAGCACCGTCACCGATCTCGGCGATCCGCCGGCCGGGCTGAAGATCATGACCGAAGAAGAGCTGACCAGGGACATGGAAGCCTTCATCCGGGCCGAGCCGCGCGCCTGGCACGACATCCTGAAGCAGTATCACGGCCAGCCCTATCCGGTGCTCTACCGCTCGTTCGGCAACCTGCGGCACAGGCTCGGCCGCACCAACGATCCGCCGTGGTATCGCTATACCCTGTCCGACACGCCGTTCTCGTGGGAGGCGAAGCCGGCGCCGCTGAACCACTCGGACCCGCGCCACATCAAGACCGGCAGCTGAGGGCATTCGAATGGCAGCGAGCGAACCCGTGCGGCGCATGGTGGTCGGCATCACCGGCGCGTCGGGAACGGTCTACGGGATCCGCGTGCTCGAAGCGCTGCGGGCGCTGGAGATCGAGAGCCATCTCGTGATCTCCAAGGCAGGCGACCAGACGCGCTCGCTCGAGACTGACATGTCGGCTTCGGAACTGCGCGCGCTGGCCGATCATGTCTATGCGCCGGGTGACATCGCGGCTTCCATTTCGAGCGGCTCTTTCCAGACCATGGGCATGATCGTGGCGCCCTGCTCGGTGCGTACCCTGAGCGAGATCGCGACCGGCGTGACGTCGGGCCTCGTCTCGCGGGCCGCCGATGTCTGCCTGAAGGAGCGGCGGCGGGTCGTGCTGATGTTCCGCGAGACGCCGCTGCACGCCGGCCACATCAAGAGCATGCTGGCGGTCACCGAGATGGGCGCCATCGTCGCGGTGCCGTCACCGGCCTTCTACACGCGGCCGAAGACCGTCGACGAGATCGTGACGCATTCGGTCGCGCGCGTGCTCGACCTGTTCGGTCTCGACACCAGGACCTTCCCGCGATGGACCGGCCCCTCCGGCGCCGGGAAGCCGGCTGTCGCCAGGCGCAGGAGCGGCAAATGATGAAGAGACGCCTCGCCATCGCCGCCCTCCTGACGGCAATGGCCACAGCAGGCTCGTCGGCACAGGCCCAGCAGCCGTCGGACGACGTCCGCGTGATGGAATCGACACCGGCGGCTCATGCCCGTATCGGCGCCAGGAGCAGCGCATTCTTCGTGCGCTTCGACCGGCCCGTCGATCACATCAAGTCGACCCTGGTCATCAAGCAGGGCGACAAGGTGATCGAGCGTCTTCGTCCACGCCTCGAATCCTCGCCGCAGGTCCTCTTCGCCGCGGCGCCGACCCTGCCGCCGGGCGACTACATGCTGCACTGGACCGTGGTCACCATTCAGGGAACCAAGGCCATCTCGGGCGACATTCCCTTCCAGGTCACCGACCAGCAATAGGTCCGGTGTGCGATCCGTTCTCTCAAGTGACCTTGAGAATCCTGCGTCCCACGAAGATCGTGACGAAGGCGACGGCCACGCCCAGCGCTGCCTCGACCACGCGGTCGACCAGGATGGGCGGCCACGGTGCGCCGCGGCTGAGGTTGCTCATGCCGATGGCGAGCGGGCAGAAGAAGAGCAGCGCGACGCCGTAATTGCGCGACACCGCGATCTCCGCGACGGCCTGGCAGACGATGATGATCGCGATCAGCGCGAGATGGTCAGGCTTGAAGGAGAACAGGACGGTCGCGATTCCGACGCCTCCCAATGTGCCCATCATGAGATGGGTCGCGCGCCGCCACACGTCCCTGGCGGCCAGCGCCGGCATCAGCGCGGCGACGGTGACCGCGGCCCAGAAGGGATGTCCAAGGCCCAGGGCAAGCGCCAGCATCCAGGCGGCCAGCACGCCGAGCGTCGCGGCCGCCAGCACGACCAGGTGCTGGCCGCGGTCGAGCTCGGCATAGCCCGCCGCCAGGCGCCGTTGCCATCCATCGGGCTTCGGTTCATCGGCAGGGGCGCCGATACGATTGAGCACGGCCAGCAATACCGAGAAGGCCGCGCCGCCCGCGCCGACGGCGATGGCAAGCGGCAGCTTTTCCCATTCGGTAGGAATGGCGGCGACGATCAGCAGCACCAGCACGAAGAACATTTCTCCGCGCGGTATCCAGCGCATCGCCGCGCCCAGGGTCACGGCGGCCATCACCGTGAGGGCGAGCAGCACGCCCAGCACGGTGATGGGGGCGTGCGCCGCGGACCAGGCCATGGCCGCCGCCATCGTGAGCACGAGGCCCGTGCCGGCGACGAGCTGGGTTTCGACGCGACGCTTCGCGGGCTCGCTGTGGCCGTACAGCATCGCCAGCCCGCCGAACGCGGCATACACGGCGAGGTCGAGACGGCCGATCGCTTCGAGCGCCAGAAGCGGCAGGCCCACTGCCACGCCGACCCGGATGGCCGCCTCGATGTCGTGGCGATGGATATTGGCAAGAAACCTACGCATCACGCCTTGTACTCGTGAACCGCCAGGAAGGATCGACCATGCCCTATCAAGATCTGCGCGCCTTCCTGACGGCCTTGAAGAATGCGGGTGAGCTCGTGGAGATCGCACGGCCCGTCTCTCCCAAATATGACATCGCCAAGGCCCTCGCCAAGACCAGTGCGATCCAGGGACCGGCGCTGATCTTTCGGCAGACCGGGACTGATTTCCCGCTGGTGGCGGGCGTCTATGGCAACCGCCGGCTGGCGCTGATGGCCTTCGAGGCGACCGAGCAGACCATCCACGAGAAGGTCCTGAAGGGCATCAACAACCCGATCGCGCCCGTCGACTTCAAGGGCGCGCCGCCCTGTCAGGAAATCGTGCTGACGGGCGATGCAATCGACGTCACCAGGTTGCCGGTGCCGATCTACAGCCCGAAGGACGGCGGACCCTACATCACCGCCGGCATCGTTGTGTCGGAGAATCCCGAGACCGGTATTCCCGACATCGGCAACTATCGTTTCCAGATCCATGGGCCGAAGGAACTGGGCGTGTTCTCCGCCCCGAACCATCGCTTCGGCAAGAATATCGCCCATGCCACGCAGATGGGGAAGGAATTGCGCGGTGCCATCGTCATCGGCGTCGATCCGCTTACGATGTATTCCGGCCAGGTCCAGTCGAGCGATTCGACCAATGACTGGTTCACTTCGGGCGGTCTGCGCGGTTCGCCCGTCGAGCTGGCCAAGGCCGTCACCAACGACATGAAGGTTCCAGCTTACGCCGAGATCGTGATCGAGTTCACGGTCGACACCAGGACGCAAAAGATGGAAGGCCCGCTCGGCGAGTACACCGGCTACTACACGCCGGCCTCGCTGAAGCCGGTTGCCAGGATCACCGCCATCACGCACCGCAAGGGCGCGATCTTCCAGGGGCTGCTGACCGGCAAGCCGATCACCGAGAACCACGTGCTGAAGCAGATCCCGTTCGAGACCTCGATCCTGCGGCAGCTCCAGGCGCAGTTCCCAACGATCAGCGACATCTCGATCAACAGCTCGGGCGGCGTGCAGACTTACGTCGTGATCGCCATGAAGCCGCGCTACGAAGGCGAGGCGCGCCACGCGATCCTCGCGGCGATGGCGGGCAACCTCCACCCGAAGTGGGTGATCGTGGTCGATCCCGACATCGACATCCGCAATTCGGCGGAGGTCGAGTGGGCGCAGTCGTTCCGTGTCAAGCCGAGCCAGGACGTCTTCATCGTCGACCGCACCGCCACCGCGCCGCTCGATCCCTATACCAACGGCGGCTACTCCTCTTCGGTCGGCATCGACGCGACCAAGCCGTTCGGAGAGGAATTCCCGGACGTCTCGGAAGTCCCGGACTGGAAGGATTTCCCGCTGCCGGAGCTCCACGGCCTCACGCGCAAATAGTTGGGTCGGGCTTGGCGGGGCGGTCCATTTGAGCGACAGTCCGCGCATAAACCGGGAGGAAGAAACATGATCGACCATAGCCGCCGCGGCTTCGTCCGCGCCTCGGGCGCCGCCGCCGCGCTCGCCACCCTGGGA
This sequence comes from uncultured Reyranella sp., assembly GCF_945957355.1. GTDB lineage: Bacteria > Pseudomonadota > Alphaproteobacteria > Reyranellales > Reyranellaceae > Reyranella. The sequence continues at coordinate 201,330 of NZ_CAMFKM010000009.1, forward strand.
CTTTCGGGCCGTGCCGGCGCGCAGGGCGCCCAGCCGCTCGAGAACGTACGGATCGTCACCGGCTTCCCGCCGGGCGGCACGTCCGACACGCTGTGTCGCCGCGTCGCCGAAGGCATCAAGGGCACCTCCTACACGAAGGCGGCCATCGTCGAGAACAAGGCCGGTGCCGGAGGCCAGATCGCCGTGCAGTCGATGAAGGGCGCGGCCACCGACGGCAGCGTCATCCTGCAGACGCCGGCGTCGATGCTGATGATCTACCCGCATATCTACAAGAAGCTCAGCTACGACGCCTTCACCGACGTGACGCCGGTCACGCTCGCCTGCACCTTCGACTTCGGCTTCTGCGTCGGCCCCGCCGTGCCCGACAGCGTGAAGAACATCCCGGAGTTCCTCGCCTGGTGCAAAGCCAATCCGGACAAGGCGAACTACGGCTCGCCCGCGGCGGGTTCGGTCCCGCACTTCATCGGCGTGCTGCTGGGCCAGGCGGGCGGCATCGAGCTGAAGCATGTCGCCTATCGCGGCACCCAGCCTGCCGTGCAGGACATGGTCGGCGGCCAGATCCAGGCCGTGTCCGGCCCGGTCGGCGAGTTCACCCAGCAGGTTGCCGCCGGCAAGGCGCGGCTCCTCGGCGTCTCGGGCGCGACCCGCAGCCGCTTCGCACCCAACGTCCCGACCTTTGCCGAGCAGGGCTACAAGGACCTGGTCTTCTCTGAGTGGTTCGGCTTCTTCGCGCCGGGCGGCACGCAGGCTCCGGTCGTGAACCGCGCCAACGAGGCGTTGCGCGCCGCGCTCGCCCAGAAGGACGTGATCGACGGCCTCGCGGTGATGGGCCTCGAGGTGAAGTCCTCGACCCCGCAGGAACTCGGCACGCTCCTCAAGGAGAGCTACGACCGCTGGGGTCCGATCGTGAAGAAGATCGGGTTTACCGCGGATTCTTGAAATATCGCTGAGCTGGCCCAGCACCAGCACGCCCACATGGGAAACCTTACGGGCATGTGCCCGTGAGGCGAGCGGCCAGGCGGGCACCGGCGTCGCCGTGAAGAAGTTGGCGGCCCTTCATTCGATCACCTCGTCGACGCGGGCGAGGACAGCGGGCGGAACCGTGAGCCCGAGCGCCCGCGCCGCCGTTCGGTTGATCACGAATTCGAACTTCGTGGGCCGCAACACCGGGAGATTTCCCGGCGCCTCACCGCGCAGGATGCGGCCTGTCAGGATGCCTGCCTGACGATAGGCCTCGCTGAAGTCGGGCCCGTAGCTCGCGAGGCCACCGACCTCGACGAACTGACGCCATTGGAAGATGCAGGGGACGAGGTGCCGAGCTGCAAGTTCGACGATCTCAGTGCGGTGGCTGCTGAACCAGGGATCTGACGCCACGACCAGGCGTCGATCTCTTTGCTGCCCGAGCGCCGCGAAGGTTTCGTGCAACTCGCCCATCGTTCCGACGAACAGCACTTTTATCGTGCGGCCGACGGTGCGTGCCGCTGCTTCCAGCGCTTTCCCCTGGGCCACGGCGCTTGGATTCTGGCGGTTGATCAGGGCCGAAATCGGACCTTCCGACGGCGCGATCTCATCAAGAAGTTGCAGCCGCTTGGCGTCGAGTTCTCCTGCCAGGATGGCCACCCCGGTCATGTTGCCGCCGGGCCGGTTTAGGCTTGCGACCAGTCCGTCCGCTACCGGATCACGGACGGCGGTGAAGACAATGGGTATTGTCGATGTCGCCCGTTTCACAGCAAGGGCCGCAATGTTGCCTCCGGCTGCGACGATCACCGCGGGGCGCCTGCGCGCAAGGTCGGCGGCCAGTTGGGGAAGCAGGTCAGGGTTGCCATCGGCCCAGCGATATTCCATGGCCACGGTCCGGCCGCCGACATGACCTGTTTCCTCAAGCCCCCGCTGGAAAGCGATTAACTGGTCCTTCACGGCGGCTTCCGGCAAAAGGCTGAGGACACCCACGAGAGGCAACGTTGATCGCTGCGCGCGCGCGAGGGTCGGCGCAAGCAGTACGATGCCCAAGCCGCCGAAAACGCCGCGTCGCTTCATTCGATGATCCCATCCGCCGTTGCCAGGTTCTCGGGCTTGGTGCCGTCGAGGATTCGCACGATGTAGAGCGCCAGGCGTCTGTAGGCCTCTTGCAGATAGGGTCCGCAGGTCAGCAGGGGAGCGGCGGCCCGTGCCCGGCTGCCCGACACCCATCGCCACTCGAAGGACACGTTGACGCCGTCGCGATGGCCCCCGGTTTTCATCGCTTGGCAAACTTCGTCCATGCGAATGACCGTCTCGGGCCTTTCCCATGCGATGACACCGACGCGCGGGAGCGTCGAAGGAACCTGAGCGGTGACCTTGGTGGGCAGATGAAGCAGAGGCGCCAGCGTGAACGCGCTTCGCCGTCTCAGGCGCCGCTTTCGGACGCCAAAATGGTTAGACATGCCCATGCAGGCACGAGCCTCCCCTCCCGGGACAGCAAACTCTAGCCTCTTTGCGAATGCCTTGGCGAGAGCTACCCCAGCCACGACCCAAAGCATGTCCACGGGAGTGTGACGGCAGCAAGCTGGGTGTCTTGACTGGATTAGATTTCCTGCTGGAACCGATGCAGGCCGATAGCCATGCGCCTCCGCGTATGGCGGGTCCCGGCGAGATTTGAACTCCCGATCTCTGCCTTCGGGGCGGAGGGCAGTCTACCCGACTGAGCTACGGGTCGTGAGATGACAAATCAAACCCGCTTCGCGTCGTCTCTCGCATAGGTCGCGACGGCGCGGTCGACCAGTGTCTTGCGGTCGATCTTGTTGGTGCCCGCGAGCGGCAGCTCGTCGACGAACCAGACGGCGCGCGGGTGGGCGTAGGCCGGGCCGTTGTCGAGAGCGAAGCGGCGCAGGGCTTCCTCGGTCGGTGACGCACCGGGCTTCGTGACGACGAAGGCGACCGGGAGTTGGTACTTGATCTCGTCGGGCACCGGCACGACGCAGGCCTGCGCCACGTCGGGATGCCGGCCCAGCAGCTTCTCGACCTCGCCGGGATAGACGTTCTCGCCGCCACACTGGAACATGTCGTCGGCCCGGCCGACGAAGAAGACGAAGCCGTTTTCGTCGCGGCGCATCACGTCGCCGGTGTCGTACCAGCCGTCGATCAGGCGCTTCCTCGTGTCGGCCTCGCGGTTGAGGTAGCCGCTCATGAGGGCGGGGGTGCGGATGTGCAGAACGCCCTGCGTGGGGCCGGTCTCGGCTCCGCCGACGAACTTCACCTCGATGCCGGTGCGCGGATAGCCCAGCGCTCCCATGGGCTTGGGGATGCCGTCGGGGTGCGGCCCGAAGCCAATCGGCCCCGACTCCGTCGTGCCCCAGCTGTTGGCCGTCTCGGCATTGGGGAACATCCGGTGCATCTGCTCGAAGAATTCCGCCGTCGACGGCGCCGAGCCCGTGACCGCCGTGGTGACGCAGCCCAGGTCCGCCTTCGCCAGCTCCTCGGTTTCGCGCATCACCAGCGCCAGCATGGTCGGCACCGAGGTGATCATGGCGACGCGATTGCGGTCGATTGCGCGGATGAAGCCGCGGGCCGTGAAGTTCGTCATCAGCACGATCGTCCCGCCGTTGATCATCGCCAGCTTGGCGCTGAACAGGCCGTTCATGTGGAACAGCGGTGCGGCGATGATGATCTTCTGCCCTTCGATGCTCGGCCGCTGCTCTGGCGTGGCGCCGGTCGCCCAGATGTAGCCGCCATGGGTCAGCGGCACGCCCTTGGGCAGGCCGGTCGAACCCGACGTGTAGAGGATCATCGCGACCTCTTCGGGCGCCATGTCGACCGGCTCGAACGGTCCCGCGTCGAGCAGGCTGGCGAGCTCTTCCATGGCGACCGTCGGGACCAGGGAGCTGACCAGCGGCGCGCGCTCGGCGTCGGCGATCGCCAGCTTGACCGAAGAGTCCTTCATGATGTGGGCTACCGTCTCGCGCGGCAGCTTGTGATTGACGCAGACCGACACGAGTCCCGCCGCCATGGTCGCCATGTAGAGCACGAGATAGTCGGCGCTGTTGGCCGCGACGATGGCCACGGCCTCGCCGCGCCCGAGCCCGCGCTTCAGCAGGCCACGGGCCAGGGCTGCGATGCGGGCGCGCGCCTGGCCGTAACTCAGACGCAACTGTTCGTCGCCGTCGGGCGAAACCTGGATGATGAAGGGCCGGTCGGCCGGCGCCTGCGGGTCGAGGATGGCAGCGAGGTTCTTGAGATCCATGGTTCCCTGATCGATCAATGGACGAGAGCGCTGCAAGGGACGTGCCGGGCAATCAGCGACGTCGATGGAATTGCGAGCCGCCGTACGATTGATCTGTGGGCACGATCTCCATGAAGCTCACATCCATGCGCTGCGGGGCGCCCAGTACGAACATCACCGCCTCGGCGATGTCGGCGGGCTGCAGCGTCTCGAAGCCGTCGTAGAAGCGCCGTCGTCCCTCCTCGCGATCTTCCATCAGGCCGAGATGGGCGCCGGTCTCGACCCGGCCCGGCGAGATCTCGCTCACCCGCACGCCCGATCCGTGCAGGTCGAGGCGCAGGGTCTGGCTGAGATTGTGGATGGCCGCCTTGGTCATGGCATAGACCGGCATGCCGGGCAGGGGGCCTGTCCCCGAGGTCGAGCCGAGGTTGACGATGTGTCCCAGCCCGCGCGCCTTCATGCCGGGGATGACGGCGGCGAGGCAATTCAGGGTGCCGCGCAGGTTCACGTCCATCAGCACGTCGATGTCGTCGGGTGACGCCTCCCACGACACACCGCCGCGTACGGGTGCCGAGGCGTTGTTGACCAGCACGTCGGCGTCGAGCGAACCCAGCGCGCTCAGCACCACGTCACGATGGGCGATGTCGAGCGCCATCGGCCGGCAGCCCGTCTCCTGTGCCAGCGCGGTGAGGTCATCGGCCGAGCGGGCGACGGCATAGACGTCGAGTCCGCCGATCCGCAGTTCGCGGACGATCGCCGCGCCGATGCCGCGGCTCGCACCGGTGACGATGGCGGTACGATAGCGATCGAGTGACACGGCTTCCTCCTTTGCCCGGCGCGAACGGCCGCCTAGAGTGCCACCATAGCGCATCGAAAGCTGGAGCGAGGCATGGCCAAGAAAGTCTTTCCGGACGGCACCGAGGTGGCGGGATTCTACGTCCGGACCATCAGGAGCGGGCCGTTCGTCTTCGTGTCGGGCACGACCTCGCTCGATCCCAAGGGGCGGGTGCAGGGCAAGGACGCGGCCCAGCAGACGACCATCACCATGCGCAAGATCGAGGCCGGACTGAAGTCGGCGGGCGCGAAGCTCGGCGACCTCGTGCGGACGACGATCTACGTGACCGACATCCGCGACATGGGAGCGGTGACGACGGCGCTGGGCAAGTCGCTCAAGGGCGCGGTCGTCACATCGACGCTGGTGGCGGTGAGCGCCCTTGCCGTGCCCGGCCTGCTGGTCGAAATTGAAGCCACGGCCGTCGTCAATGAGTGATGAGGGACGACGGTTGATCGGGGAGAGTTTCATGAGTGGGAAGAGAGTACGCCTGCTGGGGCGCCGGCAGGCCCTGGTCGGGTCCGTGGGAGCGGTGGGAACGATGCTGGCGGCGCCGGCGATCGCCCAGCAGCGGGTCAAATCGGGGACCGTCAACATCGAGCAGGTCCAGGTTGCCTTCTTCGGCAGCGGCAACGTCGGTAGCGGCACGCTCCACTATGAAGGGAAGAGCTACCGCTTCTCGGTCGGTGGCCTGGGGGTCGGCGGCTTCGGCGTCTCCAAGATGGAAGCCTATGGCGACGTCTACAATCTGAAGACGCTGCGCCAGTTTCCCGGCGCCTACGGCCAGGCGCGCTATGGGGCGGCCTATGGCGACCAGGGCAAGGGCGAGATGTGGCTGGAAAACGCCAACGGGGTGATTATCGACCTGAAAACGCGCCGGCAGGGCCTCGCTGTTTCACTCGGCGCCGACGCCGTCATCATCGACTTCAAGTGAGGCGGCCCATGACAATGTTCAGCCGCGCCCTCGCGGGCGCCCTCGTTTTCCTGGCCGCCGCTCCGGCCGTCGCGCAGGACGAGACGCAGACCTTCAACGCTTTCGCGGTGGTGCTCGCCAACGGCTCGGTCGTGCGGGCCGGCGAGAAGCAGCTCGTCGTGGCGGGAAATCTCGCCGGACCCATGTTCATCGAGACCGACGAAGGCCCCCAGCAGGCCGGTCGCGTCGGCTGCGCGCTGTCGTCGAAGATCGACCAGGCGAGCCGCAAGACCAGCGCGAGCGGCGCCTGCACCTTCACGGCCCACGATGGCGCCACCGCCTGGGGTGAATGGGACTGCGCCGGCTACGAGCTCGTCGGCTGCCGCGGCACGTTCAGGCTGACGGGCGGCACGGGCCGCTTCGAGGGTGCGAGCGGGGAAAGCACCCTCATCTGGCGCCCGACGGCTTACGAGCTGAAGAAGCAGCTCGACGGCATGGCGCTCGACAATGCCAGCGGCATCGTGCTGTGGCGCGAGTTCAAGCTGAAGGGCAAGTAGTCCTTCAGCCGGCCGGCGGATAAGGAATGCGGCTGCGCTGCAGGAGCTCCTCCAGCGCCTTGATGCCTTGCTCGTATCGGCCCTTCTGGCAATCGATGCCGGCCCCGAGACGGGTCATGTCCGGGCCGCCAGAGCCTTCGCCGCGCCGGGTGTTGTACCGATCGTAAAGCGCCCCGAGCTGGGCGCAGCGCGCCGCCAACTGCTCGTTGGACGGTTGGGCGTGCGCCGAGGCGGGGATCAGCAGGAGCACGGCGAGAGCGCACGAAACCAAAGGTTCGAGGTGGATTTTCATGCATCGCAGTAGGCCATGGATCGCGCGATCTTGCACCTGTCCAGCGCTGCGAGGTACTGTCGACAGCCTCCTCTCAGGGGGCGAGGGGGAGAGCAGATGACGACGCGATCGACGATGAAGTGGATGTTCGCGGTGGGCATCGCAGGTCTGGTCGCGGCCTGCAGCATGGCGAAGAGCACGCCGGGCCAAGATCCGCGGACGGAAACCAATGCAACTCAAGTGACCTGGACCGACGGCAAGCCCGCTATCGCGATCACCTGCAAGGAGCCGGGCGCGTGCCAGACTCGCGCGGTCGCGATGTGCAACAGCACGGGCGGCGCCTACGCGACGTTGAAGATGGAAAACATGCCGACGCGCGGCGACATGTCGGAGGTGCGCGGCGCCGCGTCGGTCATCATTCGCTGCGGGGCCTGACGCTGGCCTGACCGCTGCGTTTCGATCCCCAGAGGCTGGAAATTTCAGGTTGGGATTTGGAGGCGTCCGCGCCCGACGGGAGTTGGGCCTCGTGATCCGAGATCCAGGCAACGACATCGGCCGTCACGGCCGGGCCGGCCTTGTCGCGCATCAGCAGGTGGTAGCCCTCCTTGTAGAAGGCGAGCTTCGAGTCCGGCCGCGGCGGCATGATTTCGATGGCCGCCTTCACCGGCTGCTGCGGCACGATGCGATCGCCCAGCCCGTACATCATGAGATAGGGCTCCTTGACCCGCGCCGCGGACGCGCGGGCGTCGTCCATCAGGTCGACCAGCCCGTAGGCCATGTCGAGGCGCGGCTGGCGCAGCATCATCGGGTCGTTGCGCAGCTTGTCGATGGTCTTGGGATTGTCGGTCGGCTTGTAGTCGATCGAGGTCGGCCCGGCGGGCATCCACGGGATGGTATGGGCGAAGAACCAAAGGCCGGCACTGGCGAGCGGGCCGAACGTGTCGCGTGAGCGCACGGCCGCGGCCGACAGGACCAGTCCGTCGGACTCGGTCCCGCGATCGGCTGCCACCAGGACCACCGCCCCGCCCATGCTCTCACCAGCCAGGTAGAAAGGCACGCCGGGATGGCGGTCACGCACCAGGGCGGCCACGGCTTTTGCATCGTCCACCAGCGTGTCCGTACCCGGCCAGCGGCCGCGGGTCGGGCTGCCGCCGAAGCCGCGCTGGTCGTAGGCGTAGGTGGTGATGCCGGCACCGGACCAGGTCCCGGCCGGCTCCTCCCAGGCCATGCGGTAATCACCGAAGCCGTGCAGGGCCAGGATCACCGCCCTGGGGGCGCCGTTTGCCGCAGGCCAGACCGTCAGCGGTAGCGAAGTTCCGTCCGCCGCGACATAACGGTCCTCGGTCAGCCGAGGCGTCTGCACCGTGCCGCCCGCCGGAACGACCGTCGGGGCGCAGGCGGAGAGCATGACCGCGGCCGCGGAGGCCGCTATCATTCGCCGGCGTAACAGGAGTGGGATCGTGACGGAGCCGTTTGAAGTCATCACTGTCGATACTGACCGCGTCGCCTGCGATGGCGGTGGCGGCGCGTTGGGCCATCCCAAAGTGTACCTCAACCTGGGCCCGGAAGGACACGTCGAGTGTCCCTACTGCAGCAGGCTCTACAAGCTGCGCGAAGGCGCAACTCTCGCCCACGCTCACTGAGGGAACGGCCCCATGAAACAGCTCGGGGAAGGCTGGAACTGGCGCGACCTGAAGGTCGGCGACAAGTTCGTCACCTATGGCCGAACGATCTTCGAGGCCGATCTCCTGAATTTCGTGACCCTTTGCGGCTTTTCCGAGGAGCTGTTCACGAACAGGGAGTACATTCGCGAGCATGCGCCCATGCGCGGCGGCCATCCCGTGCCGGGCGCCCTGGTCTATTCGATGGCGGAAGGCCTGGTGATTCCGACCACGTTGCAGGGCACGGGTCTCGCCTTCCTGTCGATGGGCTTCGACATCAAGGGCCCGACCTATGTGAACGACACGATCCATGTCGAGATCGAGCTCACCGAGATCAAGCCGACCTCCAAGGATCCGATGCGCGCCCTGGTGCGGACCACCAACCTGGTCAAGAACCAGAAGGGCGAGACGGTGCTGATCTACACGCCGTTGCGCATGATGCAGGGCAGCTGACGTCGATGCCGATGCCGACCGACGCAGAGATCGCCCGCTACCGGGAAGATGGCGCGATCTGCCTGCGCAACGCCATTCCGATGGAGTGGATCGAGCGCATGCGCGCGGCGGTGGACGACGACATGGCCAGCCCGGGCCCCATGGTGCGGATCAACACGCCGCAGGGCGCGCCCGGCCTCTTCTTCGTCGACTTCCAGCTCTGGCAGCGCCATCCGGCGGCACGCGCCTTCGTCCATGAATCGCCCGCGCGCGAGATCGTGGCGAAGCTCATGGGTTCGAGGGAGGTCGTCTACTATCACGACCATCTCCTGGTGAAGGAGCCGGGCACGCAGGAGCGCACGCCCTGGCATCACGACCAGCCCTACTATCCGATCGACGGCGAGCAGGTGATCTCGCTGTGGACGCCGCTCGATCCGGTCGACCGCGAGACCTGCGTCGAATACGTGAAGGGCTCGCAGCGCTGGGGCCGCTGGTTCCAGCCTAAATTCTTCAAGCAGGGCGGCGTCGACCTGCAGGTCCAGGACAGCCGCTTCGAGCCGCTGCCCGATCTCGATGCCGAACGCGGCCGACACGAATTCCTTGCCTGGGACATGGAGCCGGGCGACGTCATCGCCTTCCACGCGCTCACGCTCCACGGCGCCTCGGGCAACCGTTCGTCGTCGCGCCGCCGTCGCGCCTGGGCGACACGCTGGTGCGGTGATGACGCGCGCTATGGCGCCCGCGTCGGCCAGATCTCGCCACCCATCGAGGGCCACGGGCTGAAGCCGGGCGACCGGCTGGAATGCGAGACCTTTCCAAAGGTGTGGCCGGCTTAGTCGGGCGAGCGGGGCCGGAGGCAGGCGCTCCTATGAGCCCGCGTCGAACCCGTCCAGCCACTCGCGGGCATGGTGCAGCTCGCGGAAGATCCTCACCGGGCGATCGCCCTGGGCCAGCACCTCGAACAGGCTTGCCTGCCGGTAGGCCTCTTCCGTGACCGCGACGATGGCGAGGGGGCCGAGCCTGGCGACCTGCATGTAGGCGCGGATGCGGGCGCCGAGCATCATCATGTCGGCGTCGCTCAACATCACCGTGGCGTGCGTCATGTCGAAGATCTTGCGGTAGGACAAGACGTCGGCGACGGCCACGCCGTCGAGATAGGTTGCGATATCCTTGAGCCGCAGCTCATCGCGCGCGACGGCGATCACGAGGCGGTGCGGCTTGGAGATCGTCCATTGGACCGGCATGTGAGCACACTATGCCGGAACGACCGCAGAACCGACAAGCGTCCGAGTGTTACGGAACCAGGACGGCCTTGCCGACGACGGTGCGCTCCTCGATCAGGCGAAATGCCTTCACCCAATCTGCAAGGTCGTAGGTCGCGGCCACCGTCGCCTTGAGCTTGCCCTCGGTGAACCAGCGCGTGAGGTCCTTCTGGGCCTCAGCCACCAGCGCACGACGCTTCACGAGCGCCTCCGCTTCCTTCGGGGACGGCACACCCTTGCCGCCCCAGCCGTTCCAGTAGCCGTAGTAGAAGCCGATCACCGTCACGTTCTTGACCAGCAGGATATTGGCGGGGATTTGCGGGACGGTGCCGCTGGCGAAGCCCATAGGGATGATGCGCCCCTCGGGCGCCACGCAGCGCAGCGAGGCATCGAAAGCCGATCCGCCGACCGGATCGTAGATGACTTCGGCGCCGCGTCCCCCGGTGATTTCCAGCACCCGCGTGCGCAAATCCTCCGCACGATAGTCGATCAGATGATCGGCGCCGGCCTCGCGCGCCGCCTTGAGCTTGTCGGCGCCGCCGGCGCTGGCAATGACGATTGCGCCCATCGCCTTGCCGACCTCGATGGCGGTGAGGCCCGAGCCGCCGCCCGCGCCGTGCACCAGCAGCACTTCGCCGGGCTGCAGGTTGGCCTTCCACTTCAGGGCGCCGTAGGCCGTGGGATAGAGCGTCGGAAAATTCGTCGCCTCGGCGTAGGGCATGATCTCGGGGATCGGCACGAGGTTCGCGGCAGCGGCCGTCGCGTATTCGGCGAAGGCGCCCTGGCTGACGCCCGTCGCGATGCGGTCGCCGACCGCCACGTTGGTCACGCCGTCGCCCAGCGCCACCACATGGCCGGCCAGCTCGTTGCCGGGCACGTAGGGCAGGGCGGGCTTGTTCTGGTGCTTGCCCTGCACGCCCAGCATGGCGGCGAAGCTCACGCCCGCGGCACGGACCTTGACCAGCACCTCGCCGGCCTTCGGCACGGGCTGCGGAATGTCCTCGACCTTCAGGCTGTCGATCGGACCATAGGCATGACAAACCAGTGCCCGCATATCGCTATCTCCCGGATTACTTCTTGGACTCTATTTCCTGAAGGCGCCGTGCCGGCCTTCGCCCTGGGCGAAGCGTGCGGCGCCGCTCTGCGATTCCTGCCGCCTCGCTTCCAGCGACAGCTCCATCTCCCGCCGGATCGCCGACGCCTCATCCCGATCGAAGCTCTCGTAGGCGGACTGGCGGTCCGACGTCATGGCGATCGGCGGGAAGCCGGCAATCTGGCGCGCCAGCGTCTCGGCCTCGGCCCGCGTCGTGCCACGCGCAACCTTGCGGGTGGCCAGTCCGATCGCGATCGCCTCGTCGGCGCCGACGGCGCGGCCGGTCAGCAGCATGTCCATGGCGCGTCCCTGGCCCACGATGCGCGGCAGGCGCACGGTCGTGCCGTCGCTCATCGGGACACCCCAGCGGCGCGAGAACACCCCGAAGGTCGCCGTGTCGTCGACGATCCGGATGTCGCAGAACAGCGCGACCCCCAGGCCCCCGGCGCAGGCATGGCCTTCGATGGCGCCGATCACCGGCTTGGACAGCGGCGCGCGCAGAGGGCCCTCGTCGCTGCCGGCCCAGGGAAAATAGTCCGTTCCCGAGCCCAGCTCCTTGAGATCGGCGCCGGCGCAGAAGGCGCCGCCCGCGCCGGTCAGCACGGCGACACGCGCCTCGGGATCGGCCTCGAAGGCGCGCAGCGCGTCGGCAAGCCCGTGCGCGGCCTCGTTGTCGAGGGCATTCCTGGCTTGTGGCCGGTTGATAATGATGGTGGTCACCGGCCCCTGGGCCTCGACCAGAATTTTCGGCGTGCTCATGCCATCGTCTTAGCGAACCGTGGCAAGCTCGTCTTCAAGCTGGGCGTTGGAGCGGGTCGGTGTGCGGAAGTACCACCAGTTATCCTGGGGGGTCCATTTCTCCTTCCGCGCGGTGCCATGGCCCCAGACGCAGCGCTTGAAGTCGCGTGTCGAAGCCATGAAGGCCCGGTCGGCCTCGTCGAGCTTCAGGGCATGATCACCCATCTCCTCGCGGCTGAACATTGGCAGCGCCTCGAGGATGAGCTCGCGCACATCGACATCGTTCAGCCAGTTGTCGAGGTCGAAACTGTAGTCCTGCCGCTCGAGGTCCCGGGCAAAGCCGGCCCACTGGTCGATCAGCTCCTGCAGCTCTGCGACGTCGGGTGGGCCGGGCGGCGGTGGCGGCTTCAATTGCTTCCTCGTTCGGACTGCCGACGGTAGTAGCGCTCGCCGTCGTTGGGCTTGAAGAAGGTTCTTATGACGCCGTTGGGATTGAACGCGATGAAGGCGCCGGTGTCACGGTCGAAACGTGTGACGACGCCATCCCGCCGCACCGTCTCGAGGATCGGTCCGCCGGCCTTCGCGTCGCGCAGCAGTTGCGCCTGCCGGAGATAGTCCTGCTTCGTGATGCGACCGAACTCGCTGCCATGCTTTTCGTAGTGATCGTCGAGGCGGCGCTGGTCGGCGAAGCCCACGCTCGCGCCCCAGCCCTGGCCCGCCTCGCGTGCCTCGGCGGAGATCGCGGGCCCGCGCGCGACCTCGCGCTGTCCGCGTTCGGAAACCTGGGACCAGAAGAGGAAGATCGCGACCGCCGCCAAGGCCGCCGAAAGCAGACGGCGCCACAGCAAGCCGCGGGAGCGGACGTTCATGCCTCTATTGTGCGCCGCCTTTGAACCAGCGCGCAATCATGCGGCGCTCGGCGTCGGTGATGTTCGTCATGTTGCCGGGCGGCATGACGCGCGAGGCGGCGGCCTGCTGGTTGATGGCCGCGGCCATGGCGCGAATTTGTGCGGGGGTCTCGAGCACGAGCCCCTTGGGCGGCGCCAGGAAGCCTTCCTGCGTCGGCTTTGCGGCATGGCAGGGCGTGCAACGCGCCTGGATGATGGGCTGGACCTCGGCGAAGGCCACCGGTTCGCCGCCGTCGGCGCTCGGCCTCGGCAGCGAAAGAAGTGCGGTGAAGGCGATGAAGACGAAGCCCGCCGCCAGCACCAGCGGATTGGCATTGCCCTTGTGGCGCTGGACGAACCAGACGCGGATCAGGGCGCCGGCGATCGAGATCGTCAGCAGCAGCACCCAGTTCCATTCGTGGCCGTAGAGGCCGGCGTAATGGTTGCTGATCATCGTGAACAGCACCGGGAGTGTGAAATAGGTATTGTGGACCGAGCGCTGGCGGCCGCGCAGCCCGTGGATCGGGTCGGGGATGCGGCCTTCTTCCTTGGCCTTCACCAGTTCGCGCTGGCCGGGAATGATCACGAAGTAGACGTTCAGCACCATGATGGTGCCGAGCATCGCGCCGAAATGGATATAGGCGCCGCGGCCGGAGAAGATGTGGCAAAGCGCCCAGGCGGCGGCCACGCAGTAGAGGAAGACGAGGCCGCCCAGCACGACATCGTCCTGGCCCAGGGTCGAGCGGCAGAGCCAGTCGTAGACCAGCCATCCCAGGACGAGGAACCCGAGCCCGATGGCGATCGCCTGCAGCCTGGTCAGCGGCAGGACCGACGGATCGATCAGCGCGACTTCGGCACCATAGTAGTAGACGAGGCAGAGCAGGAAGAAGCCGGTGACCAGGGTCGTGTAGGCTTCCCACTTGAACCAGTGCAGTTCGGGCGGCAGCCGCTCCGGCGCCACCTTGAACTTCTTGGCCGTGTAGAAGCCGCCGCCATGGACCGCCCAGACCTCGCCGCCGATCCCCTTGGCGACGTCGGCCGGGTCGAGCGGCTGGTGCAGGTGGTTGTCCAGCCAGATGAAATAGAAGGAGGCGCCGATCCAGGCGATGCCCACGATCATGTGGGCCCAGCGCAGCAGCAGGTTCAGCCAGTCGACGAAGAAAGCGGCGTCCATCCCATCTCCCTCAGTGCGCCGCTTCGGCCTCCCGCCCGGCTGCCGTCGCCTCGGCCGCGGCGTCGGCACTGCCCCTCATCCCGTTGAAATAGGCGTTGAGCAGGACAGCCGATATCGAGGCCAGCAGGATGCCGCTGTGGAGCAGCGGACCCAGCGCCTTCGGCATCTGGCTGAAGAAGTGCTCCGAGACAAGGGGGATCATACCGAGGCCGATGCTGACGGCAACGACGTAGGTGTTGCCCGGATTGCCGCGGAAGTCGACGCGCGACAGCACCCGAATGCCGGTGGCGCAGATCATGCCGAACATGACGATGCCAGCGCCGCCCAGGACGAACTGCGGGACCGAGGCGACGATCGTGGCGATCTTGGGGAAAAGGCCGAGCATCAGCATGACGACGCCGCCGGTCGCCGTGACCCAGCGCGAGCGCACGCCGGTGACGCCGACCAGGCCGACATTCTGCGAGAACGAGGTGTAGGGGAACGTATTGAAGATGCCGCCGATCACGGTGCCCAGGCCGTCGGCCCGCAGGCCCCGCGTCATCTCGTTCCGCCCGATCGTTTGGTCGGTCACCTCGCCCAGGGCCAGAAAGACGCCGGTCGATTCGATCATCACCACGACCAGGACCAGGCACATGGTGAGGATCGCCAGCGGGTCGAACGTCGGCCAGCCGAACTGGAACGGGTGGACGAGCTGGACCCAGCTGGCCTGCGCGACGCCGGCAAAACTCACCTCGCCTAGCGCGAATGCCACGATCAATCCGGCGATCAGGCCCAGGAGCACGGCAATGTTGGCGAAGAAGCCCGTGCAGTACTTCGTGGCGCCGAGGATGACCAGGAGCACCATGAGCGACACGGCGAGGTAGAGCGGGTCGCCGAAGTGCGGGTTGCCGGCACCTCCCGCCGCCCAGTTGACGCCGACGCCCAGCAGGGAGACACCCACGACCGTTATGATGGTGCCGGTGACCACGGGCGGAAAAAGGGGCAAAAGCCGGCTGATGAACGGCGCCACCAGAATGCCGAAGAGGCCGGCGCCGATCACCGCACCGTAGATGCCGAGCAGGCCGAGCCGTGGATCGGCGGCGATCGCCAGCATCGGGCCGACTGCTGCGAAGGTGACCCCCATCATCACCGGCATCCGAATGCCGAAGCCGCGAAAGCCGATGCTCTGGATCAAGGTGGCAATTCCGCAGGCGAACAGGTCGGCATTGATGAGGATCGCCACCTGGTCCTTGGGAAGCTTCATCGCGCTGCCCAGGATCAGGGGAACGGCGACGGAGCCGGCATACATCACGAGGACGTGTTGCAGGCCGAGCGGAAGCAGCTTTGCCAAAGGCGGCTTCTCGTCCACCGGCTGCACGGTGCGGTCAGGCATCGATCTTCCTCCCCCCCGAGCGATGTCCACCGCTTCCCCGGTTCGCTTCGCTCCTGGGGTCGCCACCGCCGAGCCCCCCGGCGGAAACGCCAATTGAGACTCGCCTAAGGAAGTGGACGGCGGTAAATCGCCCTTTCGACTGTATCCGAAAGAAATTCGAGGGGAACGAGAATGGCGGCTTTGGACCTTCCGGCGGGCGTTGCGATCGACGGTGCCCTCAAGCCCGGCTTCGAAAAGGTGCTCACGAAAGAGGCAGTCGCTTTTGTTGCCGACCTTCAGCGCAAGTTCAACGCCCGCCGTGAGGAACTCCTGGCCCTGCGCGTCGAGCGCCAGAAGCGCCTCGATGCCGGCGAGAAGCCGGACTTCCTGCCCGAGACCGCCAAGATCCGCGAGAGCGACTGGACCGTCGCGCCGCTGCCCAAGGACATCCTCGACCGCCGGGTCGAGATCACCGGTCCGGTCGACCGCAAGATGATCATCAACGCGCTGAACTGCGGCGCCAACGTCTTCATGGCCGACTTCGAGGATGCCTCGACCCCGACCTGGGCCAACATGGTCGAAGGCCAGTACAACCTGGCCGACGCGGTGCGCCGCCAGATCGACTATGTCGATCCGGTCAGCGGCAAGTCCTACAAGCTGAACGAAAAGACCGCGGTGCTGTTCGTGCGACCGCGCGGCTGGCATCTGCTCGAGAAGCACATGACGGTCGACGGCAAGCCGATGTCGGGCTCGCTGTTCGATTTCGGCCTCTACTTCTTCCACAATGCCAAGGAAGCGCTGTCGCGCGGCACCGGCCCCTACTTTTACCTGCCGAAGCTGGAGAGCCATCTCGAGGCCCGGCTGTGGAACGACGTGTTCGTGGCAGCGCAGGACGCGCTCGGCGTGCCGCAGAAGTCGATCAAGGCCACGGTGCTGATCGAGACGATCGTCGCCACCTTCGAGATGGACGAGATCCTGTGGGAGCTGAAGGATCACTCGGCCGGCCTCAATTGCGGCCGCTGGGACTACATCTTCTCCTTCATCAAGAAGTTCCGCGAGCAGGAGTGGGCGGTGCTGCCGGATCGCGGCACGGTCGGCATGACCTCGCACTTCCTGCGTTCCTACAGCCAGCTCGTGATCAAGACCTGCCACCGCCGCGAGGTCCACGCGATGGGCGGCATGGCCGCGCAGATTCCGATCAAGAACGACACCAAGGCCAACGAGGAGGCGATGGCCCGCGTCCATGCCGACAAGAAGCGTGAGGCCGGTGACGGCCACGACGGCACCTGGGTCGCGCATCCGGGCCTGGTGCCGATCGCCAAGGCCGAGTTCGACGCGGTCATGAAGGAAGCCAACCAGATCGCGCGCAAGCGCCAGGACGTGCACGTCACGGCCGCTGACCTGATCCAGATCCCGACCGGTCCCAAGACCGAGGCCGGCCTGCGCCAGAACGTGGCCGTGGGTATCGGCTACGTGGAAGCCTGGCTGCGCGGCATCGGCTGCGTGCCGCTGTTCAACCTCATGGAAGACGCCGCCACCGCCGAGATCAGCCGCGCGCAGGTCTGGCAGTGGGTGCGCCACAACCAGAAGCTCGACGACGGGCGCGCCATCACCAAGGAACTGGTCCGCGAGATCGTGCGCGAGGAGAACGACAAGGTGAAGGCGCAGATCGGCGAGGAGGCCTACAACAAGGGGCGCTACGAGGATGCCGCGCAGCTGATGATCGACCTGGTCGAGCAGCCGCAGTTCTACGAGTTCCTGACCCTGCCGGCCTACGACCGCATCATGGCCGACGAGAAGGCGGCGGCCTGAGGGACATAAGATGATCAAGACCGTTTATGACGTCACGTCCGCGGGCAAGCCCGATGCTCCGGCGATCGGCGCGCCGGGCCGCCCCTGGCTCACCTATGCCGGCCTGAAGAAGCTGACGGACGACACGCTGGCCGCGCTCAACGCGGTCGGCATCGGCCGCGGCGACAGGGTCGCCATGGTCGCGCCGAACGGGCCGGAAATGGCGTCCTCGTTCATCGCCGTTGCCTCGGGCACCAGCTCGGCACCGCTGAACCCGGCCTATCGCGCCGACGAGTTCGAGTTCTATCTCGACGACCTGAAGCCCAAGGCCGTGATCGTGCAGAAAGGCATGGACAGCCCCGTGCGCGCGATGGCGGAGAAGGTCGGCGTGCCGATCATCGAGCTGGTGCCGACGGAAGACGGTCCGGCGGGCAGCTTCACGCTCGACGTCTCCGCGCTGAAGCCCGCGCAGGCCGCCAGGCCCGGCACGTCCGTGGATGGCGAGATCGCGCTGGTGCTGCACACGTCGGGCACGACCGCGCGGCCCAAGATCGTGCCGTTGTCGACCGCGAACCTGGCAGCGTCGGCGCGCCACATCGCGACCTCGCTGGCGCTGACGCCGGCCGACCGCTGCATGAACATCATGCCGCTGTTCCACATCCACGGGCTGATCGCCGCGACGCTCTCGTCGCTGGGCGCCGGTGCGTCGGTCTCGTGCACGCCGGGCTTCAACGCGCTGCGTTTCTTCGCTCAGCTCGAGGAGGTGAAGCCCACCTGGTACACGGCCGTGCCGACCATGCACCAGGCGATCCTGACACGCCTGCGCAGCCATGCCGACGCGGCGAAGGCCGCCAAGCTGCGCTTCATCCGCTCCTCCTCGGCCTCGCTGCCGCCGCAGGTCATGCTCGAGCTCGAGTCCGCGTTCGATTGCCCCGTGATCGAGGCCTACGGCATGACCGAGGCCAGCCATCAGATGGCATCGAACGCGCTGCCTCCCGGCAAGCGCAAGCCGGGTGCCGTCGGCCTGCCCGCGGGTCCGAAGATCGCCATCATGGACGAGGCCGGTCACTTCCTGCCGCAGGGCACGATCGGCGAGGTCGTGATCCAGGGACCCAACGTCACGGCGGGCTACGACAACAATCCGGATGCCAACCTGAAAGCCTTCGCCGACGGCTGGTTCCGCACTGGCGACCAGGGCCGCTTCGACGAGGACGGCTATCTGTTCCTCACCGGCCGCCTCAAGGAGATCATCAACCGTGGCGGCGAGAAGATCAGCCCGATCGAGGTCGACACGATCCTGATGGATCATCCGGCGGTCGAGCAGGTCGTGACCTTCGCGATCCCGCATCCGATGCTGGGCGAGGATGTCGGCGCGGTCGTCGTGCTGCGGGCGGGCCAGGAAGCGACGGAGCGCGAGCTGCGCGACTTCGTGGCCAAGCAGGCCGCCGACTTCAAGGTGCCGCGCAAGGTCGTGTTCGTGAGCGAGATCCCCAAGGGTGCCACCGGCAAGCTGCAGCGCATCGGACTTGCGGCCAAGCTCGGTCTCGGCGAGGCGAAGGCCTGAGGAAAACGACGTGACATCGATCTGCGTTTTCGGCGCCGGTGCGATCGGCGGCCTGATGGCGGCCAAGCTCGAAATGGCCGGCACGCCCGTCACCGTGGTGGCGCGCGGCCCTCATGGCGAGGCGTTGCGCACGAGGGGCCTCGTCCTGCTGAGCGAAGGCAAGGAGACGGTGACGGAACCCCGCGTCGCGTCCGATCCGAAGGAGATCGGCCCGCAGGATTATCTCGTGCTCACCCTGAAGGCGCATTCGCTCTTGCCGGCGATGGAGCAGCTCAAGCCGCTGATCGGGCCGCACACCACCATCGTCGCGGCGATCAACGGCGTGCCCTGGTGGTACACCTACAAGCTCGGGGGCGAATTCGAGGGCAAGCGCATCGAGTCGGTCGATCCCGGCGGGGCGCTGACGGCCGCGCTGCCGCCTGCGCAGGTCCTGGGCAGCATCGTCTATCCCGCGGCCGACGTGGTCGAGCCCGGCGTGATCCACCACACCTATGGCGATCGCTTCACCCTGGGCGAGCCGGACGGCAGCCGCAGCGAGCGCGCGGCGAAGCTCTCCGAGCTGCTGATCAAGGCCGGCCTCAAGGCGCCGGTGCGGCCGCGCATCCGCGACGAGCTGTGGGTCAAGCTCTGGGGCAACATGGCCTTCAACCCGATCAGTGCGCTGACCGGCGCGACACTCGACAAGGTGATCGGCGATCCGGGGACGCACGCGGTCTGCCGCGCGCTCATGGTCGAGGGACAGGCCGTCGCCGAGAAGCTCGGCGTGAAGTTCGCCATCAACGTCGACAAGCGCATCGCCGGCGGCGCCGAGGTCGGCGCCCACAAGACCTCGATGCTGCAGGACCTTGAACGTGGCCGGCCGCTCGAGATCGAGGCGCTGCTGGGCGCCGTCGTCGAGATGGCGGAATGGGTCGGCATCGACATGCCGATCGGCCGCAGCGTGCTGGCCCTGGTCCGCCAGCGCGCCGCGATGCGCTGAGGGGGCTGGGCGCTGATGGAAAAGGTCGAGCTCGTCTTCGATCCCGACAATACGCGCGCCGCGGACTATGTCGGCAAACGTCTGGGGATGTTCAATGCGAGCCGGACGGGCCGGTCCGATTACTATCCCTGTAAGATCTTCCTGAAGGGCGAGAAGGGCGAAACCCTGGGGGGCCTGCTGGGCTACCTCTGGTCGGACTGGCTGTTCGTCTCGATCCTCTGGGTCGACGAGGCGCTGCGCGGCCAGGGCCACGCCACGCGCCTGATGGACGCCGCCGAGGACTATGCCCGCCAGCGCGGCTGCCACTCGGCGCATCTCGACACCCACACCTGGCAGGCTCGCCCGTTCTACGAAAAACGCGGCTACGAGGTCTTCGCCACCCTCGACAACTTCCCGCCGGGCCATCAGAAGTTCTTCCTGAGGAAGAGCCTCCAGCAGGCCATTTGAACGCCCGAGTCCCGGCGCTAAACGAAACAAACGAATTAAGCGAAACAAACGAAGCCGATGTCGCACCCTCCCCGATTTGGGTCGCGGCGGCCGTCGGCGCAACAATATTGCGCACCGGGGCTTCTGGGAGACCTATTCCGATGGGTTGTTGGTTCCTTGTCGGCGTGGCGCCGCGAAGGACCTGGCGAATCCACCAGAGTCCCGTTCGGCGAGTCCTGCATCCCTCGCGCGCTCGGGATGACAGGAGCGCAGCCGGCCCAGCCCTCGCGTCAGCGAACGCCCAACTCCTTCAGCCGCTTGTCGAGCGACAGGAGGTCGACCCAGCTCTGGCGCTTGCTGGCGGGGGTGCGCAGCAGGTAGGCCGGGTGGAAGGTCGGGAGCGCCGGGACTTCGCTGCCATCGTCGAGTGTCAGGCTCGTCCATTTGCCGCGCAGGCGGGTGATGCCCTCGGTCGTGTTCAGTACGGCCTTCACCGCCGTGCCGCCGGCCAGCACCACGATCTTCGGTTTTGCCAGTTCGATGTGGCGGCGCGTGAAGGCGAGGCAGATGGCCTGCTCGGCGAGGGTCGGCGTGCGGTTGCCGGGCGGGCGCCAGAAGAGAATGTTGGTGATGTAGAGGTCGCGCTCGCGGCTCATGCCGATGGCCGAGAACATGCGGTCCATCAGCTGGCCGCTCACGCCGACGAACGGCTTGCCCAGCCGGTCCTCGTCGGCGCCCGGCGCTTCGCCCACGATCATCACCGGCGCGCCGGCGACGCCGTCGGAGAACACGGTGTTCTTGGCGGTGCGCTTCAGCGCGCAGCCCTCGAAGGCGCGAACCGCCTCCTCGAGCTCGGCGATGGTGTTTGCCTGTTGCGCGACCGCGCGGGCGTCCTCGGCGAGCTGGGGCGATTCCAGCGGCACGGGCGGGCGCACGACCGGCGCTGCGATGGGCGCGCGGATCGGTGTCGGCGCGGCGGGCGCAGTAGCCGCCGGGGGGAGGGCGGCGGCAACGGCAGCCGGCGGCGGAAGCGCGAAGCGATCGATCGCTTCCTCGCCGATGGCCTCGTCGAGTCCGTGGTCGACATACCAGCGCAGCAGCGCGGCGGCGTCCTGCGGGGCGAACGCCGCTTCGTTCATGCCAGGCTCTTGATGAAGGCGCCCAGGATCGGCGCCCACATCGCGGCGTCGGCGTGGCTGGCCATGTGCCCCTTGTCCGACGGCATCTCCACATAGGTGAGGTCGACGCCCGCCTTGCGCATGGCGAGGGCGTGGGCCGCGCAGTCGGTGAGGTCGAACAGCTTGTCGGTCTTGGAGATGACGTAGAGGACCTTGGTCTTCTTCAGCTGGTCGTACTGACCTGTGATGTCGAAGCCGTCGATGGCGCGGCGCAGGGTCACCAGCGAATGTCCGTCGTAGATCTTCGCCCAGCTCTTGGCGGCGACCTTGGCCTCGGCCTCGCCCTGGCCGTAGTTCAACAGTGTCTCGTAGCGGATCTGTTCGAGCGTGCCGGGAATGCCGCCATTCTCGTAATACCAGCCGCCGTTCCAGTTCGGATCGCTGGCGAGGCGGGCCTGCAGCGCCTCCAGGCCGCCGAGGCGACCGGGCGCGCGCGGCGCGGTGACGGAGGCGGCGATACCCTTCATGAAGCCGGGGAAGGAGGCGGCCCACTGGAACGACTGGAAGCCGCCCATCGACGGGCCAACCACGGCAACGAGGCTCTTCAGCCCCAGCGAATCGACCAGCAGCTTCTGGCTGGCGACCATGTCGCGCAGGGTGATTTCCGGAAAGGTCGGTCCGTAGGGCTTGCCGGTGCCGGGATCGGTCGAATTGGGTCCGGAACTGCCGTGGGCGGAACCCAGCGCGTTCACCGACACGACGAAATACCGGTCGGTGTCCATGGCCTTGCCCGGCCCGATCAGCCCGTCGAACCAGCCGGCCGCCCCCTCGGTGACGCCACGCCCCTGCTTGCCGAGTGCATTCTTGCCTGCTGCGTGATGGGACGAGGTGTAGCCGTGCACGACCAGGATGGCGTTGTCCTTGGCCGGGGACAGCGTGCCGTAGGTTTCATAGGCGAGTTCGAGGATGGGTAGCGTCTTGCCACTTTCCAGCCTGAAATCCCGTGCAGAGAAGGTCTTGCTCTCGATATCGATCAACGCTGGCACAGGAATCCCCTTTTCAGCGGGTGGCGATCCTGCCCCCGACACGCTATCTAAATCAAAGGATTGCCGTCCGACAGGCGCGCGTCCATCGGGAAAATGGAATTGCAGAGCGAGATGGGCATGACGCGCGAGGCGATGGAATACGACGTGGTGATCGTGGGTGGTGGTCCGGCTGGGCTGTCGGCGGCGATCCGCCTGAAGCAGCTTGCTGCCGAGCGCAACCACGAGGTCTCCGTCTGTCTGATCGAGAAGGGCTCGGAGCTGGGCGCCCACATCCTGTCGGGTGCCGTCGTCGATCCGATCGGTCTCAACGAGCTCATCCCGGACTGGAAGGAAAAGGGCGCACCGCTCGAGACCCAGGTCACCGACGACCAGTTCCTATTCCTCACCAAGGGCGGCTCCTACCGCTTCCCCAACTTCCTGCTGCCGCGGCTGATGAACAACCACGGCAACTACATCGTGAGCCTCGGCGAGGTCTGCCGCTGGCTCGGCCAGCAGGCTGAGGCACTGGGGGTCGAGATCTATCCGGGCTTCGCCGCCGCCGAGGTGCTCTACAACGAGGATGGCTCGGTGAAGGGCGTCGCGACCGGCGACATGGGCATCGCCAAGGACGGCACGCACAAGGACAGCTACACGCCCGGCATGGAGCTGCATGCCAAGTACACGCTGATCGGCGAAGGCGTGCGCGGCTCGCTCGCCAAGCAGCTCATGGCCAAGTTCGACCTGCGCGACGGCGTCGATCCGCAGAAGTTCGGCATCGGCATCAAGGAATTGTGGCAGGTCGATCCGGCCAATTTCCGCAAGGGCCTGGTCGTGCATTCGCAGGGCTGGCCGTTGTCGGAGACCGGCAGTTCGGGCGGTTCGTTCATGTATCACTTCGGCGACAACCTGGTTGCCATCGGTCTCGTGGTGCATCTCAGCTACGAGAATCCGTACCTCTCGCCGTTCGACGAATTCCAGCGCTTCAAGACGCACCCCGACGTCGCCAAGTATCTCAAGGGCGGCAAGCGTCTGGTCTATGGTTCGCGCGCGATCAACGAAGGCGGCATCCAGTCGGTGCCCAAGCTGACCTTCCCGGGTGGCGCGCTAATCGGCTGCTCGGCGGGCTTCGTCAACGTGCCGCGCATCAAGGGCAGCCACAATGCGGTGAAGAGCGGCATGCTCGCCGCCGAGGCGGCGTTCGAAGCCCTCGCCGGCGGCAAGACCGGCGGCGACGAACTGATCGCCTATCCCGTGAAGCTGAAGGCGTCGTGGATCTGGAAAGACCTCGACAAGGTGCGCAACGTGAAGCCGGCGCTGAAGTGGGGCACCACGCTCGGCACGCTCTACGGCGGCATGGACATGTGGCTGCACGATCTCGGTCTGCGCGTGCCGTGGACCCTGCGCCATCACAAGGCCGACCACGAGACGCTACGGCCGGCCAGCGAGTTCCAGCCCATCCAGTATCCCAAGCCCGACGGCGTGATCTCCTTCGACAAGCTCTCCTCGGTGTTCCTGTCGAACACCAACCACGAGGAGGATCAGCCGCCCCACCTGAAGCTGCGCGATCCGTCGATTCCGATCGCGGTGAACCTGCCGCTCTATGCCGAGCCGGCGCAGCGCTATTGTCCGGCCGGCGTCTATGAAGTCGTGACGGCCGACAACGGCCAGCCGCGTTTCCAGATCAACGCGCAGAACTGCGTGCACTGCAAGACGTGCGACATCAAGGATCCCGCACAGAACATCGATTGGACCGTTCCCGAAGGCGGCGGCGGTCCCAATTACCCCAACATGTGAGACGCATGAACCGCACCCCCTTTGCGCTGCTTTCCGCCGCGCTGCTGTTCGCTCTTCCCCTCTCCGGCCAGGCCCAGCAGGGCCCGGCACCCCAGGGCGGCGCCCGGCCGCCGGCCACGCGGCCGCCGGCCGTCCAGCCCGGCCAGCGACTGGCGCCGATCTCCCTGCAGGGGCGCTATCTCGCCGCCCGGGTCGGCGAGCAGGATCACGATTACGACGCCGCCGCCGACCAGATGGATCAGGCCCTGGCGCTGACGCCGCTCGATCCCGAGCTGATCTATGCCGTCTTTCGCCTGCGCATGTATGCCGGCCGGATCGACTCTGCTGCCGAGCTGGCGCCAGCCGTGCTGGCCACGCGGCCGGGCGATGGCTTCGCCAATCTCGTGATGGCGATCCAGGCCATCAAGAAGGGTGAATACAAGGCCGCCGAACAGCAGCTCAACAAGATCGGTGCCGAGAATCAGCTGGGCGCGCTGCGCGACTACGTGATGGCGTGGCTGAAGGCCGGCGAAAAGGACTACTCGGCGGCGCGGGCCCTGCTGGTGCGCCTGAAGCCCGCGGCCGGCGAGCGCGCCGAGGCCCCCTCGCTGGTGATCGAAGGACAGATCGACGAGATGGCGGGCGACAAGGCCGCCGCCGAGGCGAAGTACCGGCGCGCCATGTCGATCGACCGCAACGGGCTGCGCACCACGATCTCGGTTGCCGAAGGGATGCGGCGTCTCGGCAAGGATGCCGAAGCGCGCGAGATCCTGAAGACCTATGGCGCGCGCTACGGCGACTCCGTCGTGATGGATGGGCTGATGGGCCCCAATGCGCCGATGCCCAAGCCACCGACTCCGGCCTCGGGCATTGCCGAGATCCTGTTCGACATCGGCGGCATCCTGGCCTCCGATCCGCGCAACCAGCGCACCGATCTCGCGCTGATCTTCTACCAGCTCGCGACCGCGCTGAAGCCGGAACAGGACTTCGCCTGGCTGATGATCGCGGGCCTCTACGAGCAGTTCCACCAGATCCCCAAGGCGATCGCTGCCCTGGGCAGGATCGGACCGACTTCGCCGCTCTACTGGCAGGCGAGGCTGCGGACGGCGGCGCTCGACGCTCAGGAGGACAAGTTCGACCAGGCGGTCGCCCGCCTCAGGACGCTGGTCGCAGAAAAGCCCGATCGCATCGACGCGGCCCTGACGCTGGCGGACCTTTTGCGCAGTAAGGACCTCTTTGCCGAGGCGGTTGCCGCCTACGATACGGCGATCTCGCGACTGGGCACTCCCGACGAGCGGCACTGGCAGGTCTATTTCGGACGCGGCATCGTGCTCGAGCGCACCAAGAACTGGCCGAAGGCCGAAGCCGACATGAAGAAGGCGCTCGAGCTCTCGCCCGAGCAGCCCTACGTGCTGAATTACCTCGGCTACAGCTGGATCGACCAGGGCCTGCACCTCCAGGAAGGCATGAAGATGCTGGAGCGCGCGACCGAGCTGCGGCCGGACGACGGTTCCATCACCGACAGCGTGGGTTGGGCCTACTACCGGCTCGGCCAGTACGAGAAGGCGGTGGAGTGGCTTGAGCGCGCGACCGAACAGAAGGGCGACGACTCGACCATCACCGATCATCTCGGCGACGCCTACTGGCATGTCGGCCGCCGCCGTGAGGCCCGCTTCCAGTGGGAGCGCGCGCTGCATCAGAAGCCCGACAAGGATCGTCTGCCGATCATCCAGGACAAGATTGCCAACGGTCTGAATCCGTCGAACGACAAGCCGACCGTCTACGAGAAGGCCGCCGACTCCAAGCAGGGCGGCTGATCGAAGGACGGCTGATCGAGGACAGGCGGCGTGCTGCCCGCGCGAGCCAAGGTTAATCTCTGGCTGAAGGTCGTCGGACGTCGCCCTGACGGCTTCCACCTGCTCGATTCGCTGGTCGCCTTCACGGATCTCGCCGACGAGATCGAGGTTGCGCCTGCGTCGGACTTGTCCCTCCAGATCGTCGGACCCGGCGCTGCGTCGCTCGAAGGCGATTCCGACAATCTGGTGCTGAAGGCGGCGCGCCTGCTGGCAGGGCGCGCCGGCGTGGCGCCGCGCGCCGCGCTTCGTCTCACCAAGCGCATTCCCGTGGCAGCCGGTCTGGGTGGCGGGTCGGCCGATGCCGCCGCGGCGCTTCTCGCCCTGATCGAGCTGTGGCGTATCGCGATGCCCCAGGAGGAGCTGTTCGATCTCGCGGCGACGCTTGGCGCCGACGTGCCTATGTGCCTCGTCGGCCGGCCTGCGCTGGCCTCCGGCATCGGCGAGCGTCTTGCGCCGGCGCCGGCCTTGCCGGCCTGCGCCATCCTGCTGGTCAACCCCGGCGTTGCGCTGCCGACGCCGGCTGTCTTCGGCGCGCGACAGGGAAGCTTCTCCGCGGCCCTGCCGATCGGCGACGGCTGGCAGGACCTTGGCGATTTCGCGCGCGACCTCGCGCGACGCGGCAACGACCTGACCGAGGCTGCCATTTCGCTGCGGCCGGAAGTCGCCGATGTACTCGCGCGGCTGCAACGCAGCGACGGCGCCGCCCATGCCGCAATGAGCGGCAGCGGGGCGACCTGCTTTGCTCTGTATGGAACCATCGAGGAAGCGCAGCGCGCGGCGTCGCTTCTTCCTGCGTCGTGGTGGTGGCACGCCGGCCGTCTAGTTTGAGCCGTCCCGGGGCTTGGGCTTCATCAGAAGCTGCATCTCCTTCAGCGAGTCGAACAGCTCTCGATTGGCCTGGCCCGTGACCTTGAGACCGGCCAGTCCCTCGTACTCGCGGATTGCCGCGCGCGTTGCCGGCCCCATACGGCCATCGGGCGCCTTCTCGTAGAACCTCATCTCGCGCAGCAGCGCCTGGACGGCGCTAACCTGCGCCGCTGATGTCGTTGGCCACGCATCGGGATCCACGGGGGCTGCCCTTAGGATGTCGGCCGATGTGGGTGGGGTCGGCGGTGGTGCCGCGGCGGCGAGCTTGATCGGCTTCGGCGGAGGCGGCGCGGGTGGCGTGGCCTTCGCGATGTCGGCGGACATGGGCGGCGGCGGCGGTGGTGCCGCGGCGGCGAGCTTGATCGGCTTCGGCGGAGGCGGCGCCGGCGGCG